>NZ_BMRP01000014.1:126452-200907 GCF_014648695.1 Streptomyces albospinus | reverse complement strand
TCGCGGCCTCACGCATGATGGGTACATGGCCAACGTCATCGACATCACCGGGCTGCCGCCGGAGCGCATCGTCTTCGCACCCTCCCCGTTGGCGGAGCTGGGCGCGGCGCTGCACGCGCTGTCCGAGCCGGCGCACCACCCCGGGCTGCACGGCTGGGTCACCGCGACCAACGCGGGGCTGAAGACCGACCTCGCCGACCGGTTGTGCGAGGCGGACTTCCTGTGGCGGTCCGCCCGTTCGGACATCCTGCTGCCCGCCCGCCCGGGGGCGACGCTGGCCGAGGATCTCGACGAGCTCGACAAGATCGACGACGAGCCGTTCGTGGCCGCCGTCTTCGAGATCACCTGTTCGCCGGCATACACCCGCCTCACGCCGTCGCCCCTGGTCGACGAGGGTGAACGGGCCCGCGTACGGGAGATGGCGGCGGCGCGCGGCCCACGGCAGGCGGGGTTCACGGACCGGATGCTGACCGACCCGGACAGGCTGCGGGTGTGGTTGCGGCGGCTGTTCGAGGACTGCGAGGACGCGTTCTTCGGGGACATCTGGCGGCGGGTGGGTATCCAGCTGGCTGCGGACGCCCGGCACAAGACCGAATTGCTGCGGCGCAAGGGCCTGGCCGAAACGCTCCACGCGACCTCGCGGGCGCTTTCGCTGGATGAGGCGCAGGACGGCAGCGGCGGCACCCGGATCCTGGTCGACAAGCTCGCCATCGGGCGGACGACGGCGTTCGCCAGCCCCGGGGATCCCGGGGTCACCTTCCTGCCGACGTCGTTCGGCTGGCCTCATCTGCTGTTCAGCCACGCCGCCGGCTGGCGTCCGGTGCTTCAATATCCGGTTGCCAGCCCGGAGTTGCCCGCAGCCGCCACGTTGGAGCTCGTCCAGCAGCGGCTGGAGGCACTCAGCCATCCGATGCGGATGCGGCTCTGTCGGTCGCTGTCACGGGGGCCGCATACGACCGGGGAGCTGGCGACCGCATTCGGCATTACGGCGCCCGAGGTGTCGCGGCATGTCGCGGTACTGAAGAAGGCCGGGCTGCTCCAGACGCGGCGCCGCGGGCGTTATGTGCTGCACCAGCTGGACCTGCAGATGGTGGCCCGGCTGGGCAGCGATTTCCTTGAGGGCGTGCTGCGCTGAGGCCACAGCACATGGACGCATGTCATGCGTGGACGCACACAACGCATGGACGCACATGATGCGTGAACGCACATGATGCATCGCGGCCCTCATGCGTTGGCGCCATGGCGCATCGAGGGAAGCTGAGGGAAATCGGGGGGAGTCGAGGGAAGTCGGGGGGAGTTGGGGGAAGGAGCCGCGGCCACCCCCTCCGTTCTCGTCACCGCCCGTCTCGTGCCCTCCTACGCCCCCGCGCCCCCGGCCCGCACCAGGCCCGTCTCGTACGCGAGCACCACTGCCTGGACCCGGTCCCGCAGGCTCAGCTTGGTGAGGATCCGGCCCACGTGGGTCTTCACCGTCGCCTCGGACAGCACCAGCCGCGCTGCGATCTCGCCGTTCGACAGTCCCTGCGCGACCAGCAGCAGCACCTCCCGCTCACGGTCCGTCAGCCGCTCCAGTTCGGGGCGCACCGGCTCGGCGGAGGTGGCGGGCAGCATCGGCGTGAAGCGGTCGAGGAGGCGGCGGGTGGTGGACGGCGCGACCACCGCGTCGCCGCTGTGCACCGACCGGATCGCGGCGAGCAGCTCGCTCGGCGGCACGTCCTTGAGCATGAATCCGCTGGCTCCGGCCTTCAGCGCGGAGAAGGCGTACTCGTCGAGGTCGAAGGTGGTCAGGATGAGGACCTTCGGAGCACCTTCCTGCTGACCGCCAGCGCAGATCCGGCGGGTGGCCTCCACCCCGTCGAGCTGCGGCATCCGGACGTCCATGAGGATCACGTCGACCTCGGTCCCGCGCAGCACCTCCAGCGCCTGCGCCCCGTTCCCCGCCTCGGCGACGACCTCCATGTCGGGCTGCGCGGCCAGCACCATCCGGAAGCCGGTGCGCAGCAGCACCTGGTCGTCGACGAGCATCACGCGGATGGTCATGGCAGGGGGATCCCTTCACGGGTCGGTCGGCTGGGGCGTAGCGGGGGTGTGGCGTGGGGGGCGAGGTCAGGCGGGGTACGGGGACTGGGCGGCGGGGCGTGATCACCGCCCGGCTTTGAGGGGCAGCAGGGCGCTGACCCGGAAGCCGCCGCCCGGCCGCGGGCCCGCGTCGAGGATGCCACCGACCATGCCGACCCGCTCGCGCATGCCGATGAGCCCGTGCCCGAGGCCGTCCGCGCCGCCCTCCTCGTAGAGCTCGTGCTGCGCGCCCCGGCCGTCGTCCTCGACCAGCAGGTCCACGTCGTCGTCCTGGTAGGCGAGGCGGACGGTGGCGTTGACGCCGGGGCCGCCGTGCTTGCGGGCGTTCGTGAGCGCTTCCTGGACGATGCGGTACGCGGTCAGCTCGACGCTGCTGGGCAGGGAGCGCGGCTCGCCGACCACCCGGAAGTCGACCGGCAGTCCGGCGCCGCGCACCTGGTCGATGAGGTCGGCGAGCTGCTCCACCCCTGGCTGGGGTACGTACTCGCCGCCCTCGGTCTGCTCGCCGGTGCGGAGCACGCCCAGCAGCCGGCGCATCTCGGCCAGCGCCTGGCGTCCGGTGCCGGAGATCGTCTCCAGTGCCTGCCGGGCCTGGTCGGGCGCGGCGTCGAGGACGTATGCGGCGCCGTCGGCCTGGACGACCATCACCGAGACGTTGTGCGCGACGACGTCGTGCAGTTCGCGGGCGATCCGGGCGCGCTCGGCGGCGACCGCGATCCGGGACTGGGCCTCGCGCTCCTTCTCCAGGCGGGCGGCCTTCTCCTCCAGTTGTGCCCAGTAGGCGCGGCGGGTGCGTACGGAGTCGCCGAGCACCCATGCCAGGACGAAGGGCACGGTGAGCAGCACCAGGAAGAACAGCGTCGCCCACAGCGGCAGTTTGGCGGGGCTTTCCCGGTAGCGCAGCTGAGAGAGGACGGGGGCGACGAACGCGCCGGCGAGGGCGAAGCGGGAGGCCCAGCGGCGGGCGGACGTCTCGGAGGCAACGGTGTAGATGATCACGAGCATCGCGAAGTCGCCCGGGTTGGGCGTGACGTCCGCGAGGAGTTGGCCGACGCCTATGGCGGCGGTCAGCAGCAGCATCTTGACCGGGTACTTGCGGCGCAGCGCGATGACCAGGCAGAGGCCGATGGTGAAGGCCGCGGCGGGGATCTGCTCCCGGGGGCCGCGCAGGGAGACGACCCACATGCTGGTGAACCCGAAGAGGAGGACGGACCAGAAGGTGTCCACTCCCGTCGGGTGCCTGCGGAAGAAGTCATAGAGGCGCTGCACGTAACCCAGCGTAGGCAGCGTGGATAGGTGCAGGAGTCAACCGGAGGGGCGATCCTTTTCCGTGAGCCCTACTCCCCAAGGTGGAGGCCGTATGCGCCATTGTGTCGGCCTCGGGGTCGGTCCGTGGCGACGCCGTGGAGCCGAAGGCCGCGCCGGCTGCCCCGGCAGGCCCGCCACCAGGCGTTTCTCCACCCGCGCCGCCCCGACGGTGAGATGACCGCGCATACCGTGGGTTGACAGCCCGTACCGTTGTGCAGTCGACGCACGGGTGGCGTGTGCAGAACGAGGAATGTGAGGACGTGGCGAAAGCGGAACGGCACGGCCGGCCGGACGGGGCGATCGGCGACGACCGCCCCGGTGCGCGGCGGGCGGCAGCGGGCGATCAGCACCAGGCGGCCGGTCGACAAGCGGCAGCGGGCGGTCAGCACCAGGCGGCCGGTCACCAGGCGGCCGGCGACTGGCGCGGCTGGCGGGAGGCGACCGAGCAGGCGCTGTACGGCCCCGGCGGCTTCTACACCCGGCCCGGCGGCCCCGGCCCCGCGGGCCATTTCCGTACCTCCGTCCATGCCTCCCCGCTGTACGCCGGCGCCGTCGCCACCCTCCTCCGCCGTGTCGACGCCGCGCTCGGGCAGCCGGACGAGCTGGCGTTGATCGATGTGGGCGCGGGCCGCGGTGAGCTGCTGAGCGGGGTGCTGGACGCACTGCCCCAGGAGGTGGGCGCGCGGCTGCGCCCGTACGCCGTCGAGCGCGCCGACCGCCCCCCGGGCCTGGATCCGCGGATCACCTGGCGCGCCGAGCTGCCCGCGCCGGGCTCGCTCACCGGCCTGCTGTTCGCCAACGAATGGCTCGACAACGTGCCGGTCGACGTCGTCGAGACCGATGCGGACGGCGTCCCGCGCCGGGTCCTCGTACGGGCCGACGGCACCGAGCGGCTGGGCGAACCGGTCGCCGGCCCGGACGCGGAATGGCTCGCCCGCTGGTGGCCGGAGGCCGCGCCGGAGGCTGCCGCCACCGCCCCCTCCCCCGGGCTGCGCGCCGAGATCGGCCGCCCCCGGGACGCCGCTTGGGCGCGCGCCGTCCGTACG
The DNA here is from genome assembly GCF_014648695.1 of Streptomyces albospinus. GTDB lineage: Bacteria > Actinomycetota > Actinomycetes > Streptomycetales > Streptomycetaceae > Streptomyces > Streptomyces albospinus. Next base: position 196,474 of record NZ_BMRP01000014.1, on the reverse strand, counting down.
CTCCGCGCCGGGCTCGCCGTCGCCGCCGACTATGCGCACCGGCGCGCCGACCGGCCGCTGTTCGGCACCCTCGCCGGCTTCCGCGAGGGCCGCGAGGTGCGCCCGGTCCCGGACGGAGGCTGCGACATCACCGCGCATGTCGCCCTGGACGCCTGCGCCGGACCGGGGGCCGAGCAGCTGACCCAGCGGGCCGCGCTGCACGCCCTGGGCGTGTCCGGCCGGCGCCCGCCGCTGTCCCTGGCCACCGCCGACCCCACCGGGTACGTACGGGCCCTCAGCTCGGCCGGCGCCGCCGCGGAACTGACCGATCCGGCGGGGCTGGGCGGCTTCGGCTGGCTCCTGGAGCCGGTCGGCGCGGCCTGCGCCGGGCTGCTCACCAGGGGCGTTGCCTGAGGCCGCGCGCCCCCAGGGGGCGGCCGGTCCCGGCACCCCTCAGCCGCCGCACCGCGCCCCGGCCCTGCGACACTGTCCCCATGACGGAGACGACGGTCGGCATCGGCGGCGCGGCGGAGAGCACCGACATGGTGCTGAACATCGGCCCGCAGCACCCCTCCACGCACGGCGTGCTGCGGCTGCGCCTCGTGCTGGACGGCGAGCGCATCCAGCACGCCGAGCCGGTGATCGGCTATATGCACCGCGGTGCCGAGAAGCTCTTCGAGGCACGCGACTACCGCCAGATCATCATGCTCGCCAACCGCCACGACTGGCTGTCGGCGTTCTCCAATGAGCTGGGCGTGGTCCTCGGCGTCGAGCGGATGCTCGGCATGGAGGTGCCCGAGCGCGCCGTCTGGACGCGCACGCTGCTCGCCGAGCTGAACCGCGTCCTGAACCACCTGATGTTCCTCGGCTCCTATCCCCTGGAGCTGGGCGGCATCACCCCGGTGTTCTACGCCTTCCGGGAGCGCGAGGAGCTCCAGACCGTCATGGAGGAGATCTCCGGCGGCCGGATGCACTACATGTTCAACCGCGTCGGCGGCCTCAAGGAGGACCTGCCGGCCGGCTGGCTCGGCCGCGCCCGGCAGGCCGTCGCCGACGTCCGCTCCCGTATGGACGTCTTCGACAACCTGGTCCTGGGCAACGAGATCTTCCGCGGCCGTACCCGCGGCATCGGCGTGCTCGCCCGCGAGACGGTGCACGCGTACGGCGTCTCCGGGCCGATCGCCCGCGCGTCCGGCGTCGACTTCGACCTGCGGCGCGACGAGCCGTATCTCGCGTACGGGGATCTGAGGTCCACGCTCAAGGTCGTCACCAGGGAGGAGGGCGACTGCCTGGCCCGCTTCGAGTGTCTGCTGGAGCAGGCCCACAACTCCCTCGACCTCGCCGACGCCTGCCTGGACCGCATCGCGGAGCTGCCGCCCGGCCCGATCAACCAGCGGCTCCCCAAGGTCCTCAAGGCCCCCGAGGGCACGACCTACGCCTGGACCGAGAACCCGCTCGGCATCAACGGCTACTACCTCGTCTCCAAGGGCGAGAAGACCCCGTACCGCCTCAAGCTCCGCTCCGCGTCGTACAACAACATCCAGGCGCTGACGGAGCTGCTGCCGGGCACCCTGGTCGCCGACATGGTGGCCATCCTGGGGTCGCTGTTCTTCGTGGTCGGGGACATCGACAAGTAGGCGGGCGCGGTAAGTAGGCGGTCGGCGGACGCGGTAAGTAGGCGGGCGCGGTTGGCGCGGCGGGCCCGTGCGGCGGATCGTGAACAGTGCGCGCGGCACGTCGTGTAGACGTGAAGACGCCGGGCACGTCGGATGCGTAAGACACATCAGCCGCGTCAGATACGTCAGTTACGTCAGGCGCGGCCGGCACGGCAGACGCACCAGGCCACGGCAGGCGAACGCTTCGGGGCCGTCCACAAGCTGTGGACGGCCCCGAAGCGTGTGACGGTGTGCTCGTGTCCGCCGCCGTCAGGAGATCGCGCTGCGCAGTTCGGCGAGATCGAGCTGCTCGGTCTCGTCGTGTGCGGTGAGGTCGATGACCTCACCGGCGCCGTGGGTCGTCTCCCCGTCGGCGGCCGGGGCGTCCGCCGCTGCGCCGTCCGCCGCGGCCCCGTCGGCGTCCTCCGCCGGACGGGCCGCCTCGGCCCCATCGGTCGCATCGGCCCCATCGGTCGCATCGGCGGTACGCGCCGTACGAGCCTCCTCAGCAGCCTCCGCACGGGCCGCACGGGCCTCGGCGCGGGCCGACTGCTCCGCCACGGCCTCGTCGCCGACGACGTCCGCCAGGTCGTCCTCCAGCGGCGCGGTCAGCTGCCGGGGCGAGACGGTCGCGTTGCCGAAGAAGTCGAAGCCGCCCAGCGTGCGGGAGACGGTCGGGCGGGGCGGTGCGATGGCAGCGGCGGCGGCCGGTACCGGGCGGAGCGCCAGGCCACCGGGAGTGGTGGTCCTACGGGTGACGCGCGCGTCACCGCCCGTACGCTGCGCGACCGCCGCCTCGGGCTTCCCCTGGCCGGCCGCCTCGGGCTTCCCCTGACCCGACTCGCCGTCCTGCCCGGCCTTGGCGTGCCGGCCGCCCGGTGCCTTCGCCGGCGCCTGGACCGGAGCCTGGGCCCGGCGCTGCGGCCGGGACGGCGACTGCCGGTTCCTGACGTCCTCGCGCTGCCGGGCCGCGTTGCCGGCCAGCCGGCACAGCGCGCGGTCCGCCTCCGCGAACGTGGCGGTTCTCCGGGCCGGAGCCCGGTCCGCACCGTCCGACGGCTCGCGCCGGGCCGGAATCAGATTCCCTCCGGACACCGGCTCCTTGACCGTGCCCGCCGCCTTGGCCCGGGCCTTGGCCCCGTCGGCGCCGTCGGCGTTGACCGCCTCCGCGCCGTCGGCGTTGCCGTTGGCGTTGGTCCCGTCCGCGGTGTCCGGGGTGCCGGCCTCGATGGCGAGCAGCCGGCGGCCCTCCAGGGCGCTGGCGCGCTCGGTCTCGGCGGTGGCGTAACGGCGCAGCAGCTCGGCGTGTTCGCTGCGCAGCCGGGCCAATTCGGCGCGCTTGGCGCGGAGTTTGGTGTCCAGGGCGGCGCGGATCTCGCGCGACTCCTCGACATCCGTTTCGAGCTCGGCTATCCGCTCCTCGGTGCGCCACTCGTCGCGCGCCCGGGCACGGGTGAGGTCGGCGACCCGCTTGCCGGCCTTGCGGTCCCAGGTCCGCAGGAGTACGGCCCCGGTGACCGCGGCCGCCGCGGCCCCGGCGGCGAGCACCCGTTGCACGAGGTCGTCGCCGACGAACCACGCGCCCGCGGCGCAGGCAATTGACGCACCGGCGACCGTCGATGGAGGAAGCAGCCGGTGGAGGGGTGGTGAATGGCGGTGGCGTCCTCGTGACATGGCCAGAAACTTACCGTGCGTGCGGGACCTATGGGGCCCTGCATGCCAATCCGTTTCCCGCTGGTTACTTCTTGACCAGCCCCTTGGACTCCAAATATGCCTGCGCTACATCCGCGGGCTTGAGACGCTCGGCATCGACCTTGCGGTTCAAGTTGATCAAGTCCTCGGTCGTCAGCACACTCGTGAGCTTGCCGAGAGCGGTCTCGATCTCCTTGTCACCGGCTCTCTTGGCATTCACCACCGGCAGCACATTGTCGGCGTTCTGGAGCTTCTTGTCGTCCTCCAGAAGCACCAGCCCGAAGTTGTCGAGGGTGGCGTCCGTGGTCGTGGTGAGCACCAGTTGGTCGGTGCCGTCCTTGACCGCCTGCTTGGCCTGCGGGGTCCCTACGCCCTTGGGGTCGAGGGCCGCGATGTCGATGCCGTAGGTCTTCTCCAGGCCCGGCTTGCAGAACACCCGCGTCTCGCACTCCTCACCCGACGCGAGTTTGATCTTCTGCTGGGATCTGCCGAGGTCGGAGAGGGTCTTGAGCTTGTACTGGGCGGCGAATTCCTTGGTGACCGCGAACGCGTTCTGGTCCGTGGCCCTGCCCACCGCCAGCACCTTCAGACCGCGCGGCTCGGCGAGTGCCTTGAGCGCCGCCACCGACTTGTCGATGTCGCCGGACGCGACGGGCTTCGCCTTGGGGCCGTTCTTCTTGGCGTTGAGGAATTCCGCGAGGGTGGAGGCATATTCCGGCACGACATCGATCTGGCCCTTCTCCAGGGCCGGCTCATACAGCTCGCGATTGGCCAGCGTCTGCACGCGTGCGTGGTAACCGGCATCGTCGAGGATCCTGGAATAGATCTCGGCGAGCACCTTTGACTCGGTGAAACCGGCCGAGCCGACGACGATCTCCCCCTTCCCGCCGCCGTTGCCCTTGCCGCCGCCCTTCTCCTCCAGGCTCTTGCCGCACGCGGCCAGACCGGCCGCCAGCGCCATCACCGTTCCCGCGACAACCGCGGTGCGCGCCACGCGCGACGTGCTGTTCATGGAATTCACCATTCCGTTCGTTCGGATCCAGTCGGTCGATACATGTCGGGTCGGTGCCGGGATCGCTGCCGGGCTCGTGTGCGGCGGCGGACTCGGGTCGTACGGTGGCCGCCGTACGGTGCGGCACGGGTGCGGTACGGGTGCGGTACGGGTGCGGTACGGGTGCGGTACGGGTGCGGTACGGGTGCGGTACGGGTGCGGTACGGGTGCGCTGCGGCGGGGCCGCCGGCGCAGCACGGCACACCGGCCGCTCCCGTCAGGCAGGTTTCCGCACCGCGGCCACCTCCTCGCCGCCGGTCTGCCCATCCCCGCCTGCGCCACCGTCGGTACGGGCCTCCTCGGCACCGTCAAGACGCCCTGCACCACGGCTGGTTGGACCCTCGCCTCCGGTGCGCGGGCCCTTCGCCCCGCGCCGCCGTCCCCGCATCGGATCGCAGCCCCGGTCCACCAGCACCAGCGCCCCCTCCACCGTCAGCGCGAGCACTGCCACCAGCACCGCCCCGGCGACCACCTGCGCGGTGTCGTAGTTGCCGAACCCCGCGGTGATGATGCGGCCCAGACCCCCGCCGCCGGCCAGGGCGGCCAGGGTCGCCGTGGCGACCACCTGGACCGCGGCCGAGCGCAGCCCCGTCATGATCAGCGGGTAGGCGAGCGGTATCTCGACCCGCAGCAGGAGCTGCGGCCCCGACATGCCCATCCCGCGCGCCGCCTCGACCACATCGCGATCCGCCTCCCGCATGCCCAGATAGGCGTTGGTCAGCAGCGGCGGCACCGCGAACAGCACCAGCGCGATGATCGTCGGCCAGTCGCCGTGCGTCCCCAGAGGACTCAGCGTCAGCAGCACCAGCACCGCGAACGTCGGCACCGCGCGCCCCACGTTGGAGAGATTGACCGCCAGCGCCCCGCCCTTGCCGAGGTGCCCCAGCCAGAGCGCCACCGGCAGGGCTATCAGGCAGGAGATCAGCAGGCACAGCCCGCTGAGGTAGAGGTGCTCGCCGAGGCGGTGCCACACCCCTTTCTCCCCGGCCCAGTTGGCGGCCGTCGTCAGCCACTGCCAGGCACCCGTGATCGCGTCCACCGCTCACCCCACCGCCTTCGCCGCGCCCGCCGTGCGCCGCAACCGGCCCCCGGCCCGCGCCCGCCCCCGCGTCCACGGCGTCAGCAGCCGCTGAAGGCCCATCAGCAGCAGATCGGCCACGAGCGCGAGCAGCACGCACAGCACCGACGCCGTCAGCACTTCGGCCTTGAAGAAGCCCTCCATACCGCTGGCTATGAGATTGCCCAGCCCGCCGTACCCGACGACCGAGCCGATGGTCGTCATCGCCACCGTCGAGACCGTGGCGATCCGCAGGCCGGCCACCAACGCGGGCAGTGCGAGCGGGAGTTCCACTTCGAACAGCAGCCGCGCGGAGCCGTACCCCATCCCGCGCGCCGCCTCCCGCACCTCGGCGGGGACCGCCTCCAGGCCGGCGAGGATGTTGCGCACCAGGATCGTCAGCGAATACATCACCAGACCCGTGACGACCACGGCGGGCGAGACGCCGAACACCGGGGTCAGCAGCGCGAACATCGCCAGCGACGGCACCGTGTACAGCACCGTCGTCAGCCCCAGCACCGGGCCCGCGGCACCCCTCCGGCGCCGGGCCAGCAGCGCCAGCGGAAAGGCGACCAGCAGCCCGATGAGCACGGACACGACCGTGATACCGACATGCTGGACCGTGGCGTCCACCAACTCCTGGCTCCGGGTGCGCAGATACTCACCGCAGATCCAGTCGTTCGCCTCCAGGCAGCTCGGCCCGCGGCCCGACGCCATGCTCCGGGCACCTGTCAGCACGCTCGCCGCAGCCGTCGCACTCGACGCCACGTCCACCCGTCGTCACCTCCCCCGCCCCGCTCGCTCACATTTTTGGTGACTGTCTGCGACCCTATCCCCCGCCACTGACAATCGGCCCGGCCCGGTGCCCACTCGCAACACCCCGTTCACGCCCGGCCCCGTGCGATCTGTACACAATGGGCCGTCGACACAGGGGGGAACCTTGATCCGCTTCGAGCACGTCACCAAGCGCTACGCCGACGGCACCACGGCCGTCGACGACCTCTCCTTCGAGGTCGCCGAGGGCGAACTCATCACCCTCGTAGGCCCGTCGGGCTGCGGCAAGACCACGACCATGAAGATGGTGAACCGGCTCATCGAGCCCACCGGCGGCCGTATCCTCGTCGACGGCGAGGACATCGCCGCCGCCGACCCCGTCGAACTGCGCCGCCGCATCGGCTATGTCATCCAGCAGGTCGGGCTCTTCCCCCACAAGACCGTCCTGGACAACACCGCCACCGTCCCGCACCTCCTCGGGCACCCCCGCAAGAAGGCCCGCGCCCGCGCCGCCGAACTCCTCGACCTGGTCGGCCTGGACCCGTCGGTGTACGGCGACCGGTATCCGGACCAGCTCTCCGGCGGCCAGCGCCAGCGCGTCGGCGTCGCCCGCGCGCTCGCCGCCGACCCGCCCGTGCTGCTGATGGACGAGCCCTTCGGCGCGGTCGACCCGGTGGTCCGCGAGCACCTCCAGAACGAGTTCCTGCGGCTCCAGTCGACGCTCCACAAGACGGTGCTGTTCGTCACCCACGACATCGAGGAGGCGGTCCGGCTCGGCGACCGCATCGCCGTCTACGGTGCCGGACGCATCGAGCAGCTGGACACCCCGGCGACCGTCCTGGGCGCCCCGGCCACCCCGTACACCGCGGAGTTCGTCGGCGCCGACCGCGGTCTCAAGCGCCTCTCGGTCACCCCCGTCGAAGCCGCCGACCTCGAAGAACCGCCGGTGGTCCGCGTGGACGACCCTGCCGGACGGGCCGCCGACCGGCTCGCCGCCGCCGGCGCCCCCTGGGCGGTCGTCCTGGGCGCCGACGGATCCCCCTACGGCTGGGTCCCGGCCACCGCCCTCACGGGCACCGGCGAAGAACCCGCCCCGCAGGACGCCACCGTCCGCACGCACGCCCGCCGGATGGACGCCTGGCTGCCGCTCGGGGCGCCGCTGCGGCAGGCTCTCAGCACGATGCTCCAGCACGACGCCGGGTGGATCGCGGTCCGCGACGGCGACCGTCACCTGGGCGTCCTCACCCCTGCCCGGCTGCACTCCGCGCTGCGCCGCGCCACCACCGCGGACGCCTCCGGGACCTCGCGCGGCGAGATCGCCCTCGACACGGTCCCGGGAGCCGGCGCGCCCCTGTAGGCCGACGCGACCCCGTAGGCCGACGCGGTCCCAGGGGCCCGATCCGGGGAACGGATACGGCCCCGGGGCCCGACCTGACTAGGGCGCTTCTGACGGCTCTTGAAGCCGTATCCCGCCCAGAAACGGATGCGCCTGGCGAGGCAACCGGCGCCTCATGAGGCGCCCCGCGCCAAGCCGATCGATTAACCGGCAGCAGACCAAGAACCATCAGAAGCGCCCTGGGCTCCGGGGCGGCGCCGAGGCGATCCGCGCCGATACGCCGGCGGTTACGCCCGCGCCGCCCCCGGGCCGTCGTCGTCGCCGTCGCCGCCCTCCGGCAGCTTGCAGACCCGCTCCAGGAACATCGCCGCGGCGACCACCGCCGCGCCGGCCAGCACCGACAGCCCGGCGTAGATCGCCTGGGCGCGGCGCGGACCGATGTCCGTCCCGGAGAGCAGCAGGAAGACCCCGACCCCGCCGTACAGCCCGGCGACCAGGGACGCCACCAGCGCGCTCGCCTGACCGCAGATCACCGCACGGGCGGCCATCAGCGGATCGATGCCCTTCGCGCCCGGCCGCCGCTCCCGCTGGGCCCGCAGCCCCGACCGGATCGAGAACGCCATGGCGGCCAGCACGACGGCGATCAGCGCCAGCACGATCGGCGCCGCCACCGGCACACCGGGCAGCGACCCGAAGGAGTCCCACAGCCGGGCGCCCGCCCAGGCCAGGATCCCGGCCACCAAGAACAGCACGACCAGCACCTTGATCCGTAGCTGCTTCACCGAGCGATCGCCCCTCGTACCGTTCCGGCCATCCCTGCCGCGATGGCCCCGTCTGCCGTCCTGGGCCACACCTGCCGGTATGGCCGCCGAATCCGTCCCGTCCGCGCGCATCGACGCGGCACCGCACCGGGCGCACGCATCAGTAGATCAGCGCACCCCGGCATCCTGCCGCGTCGTCGCCGTACGCGACCGACCCGCAACCCTAACGACTACTCCGGCAGCCGCAGTTCCAGGTCCGTCCGACGGGTCACGCCGTCGCTGCCGACGGCCGACAGCAGCGCGGCCACCGCACCGCGCCCCGGAACCTCCGCCGCCGGGTCGATGTCGTGCCACGGCACCAGGACGAACGCCCGCTCATGGGCGCGCGGGTGCGGCAGCGTCAGCCGGGGGTCCTGGGAGACCACGTCCTGGTAGGCGAGGATGTCCACGTCGATCGTGCGCGGCCCCCAGCGCTCGTCCCGCACTCGCTCGAAGGCTTCCTCGATGGCGTGCCCGCGCTCCAGAAGGGACTCCGGCGGCAGCGTCGTCTTGATCAGGACCACCGCGTTGAAATACGACGGCTGCGAACCGGGGTCGACGCCCCACGGCTCGGTCTCGTACACCGGCGAGACGGCCTTGACCCGCAGTCCGGGGGTGTCCTCCAGCGCGTCCACGGCACCCTGGAGGGTCTCCAGGCGGTTGCCGAGATTGCTGCCCAGCGAGATCACGGCGCGCTTGGGGTTGGAGAGCGTCACATCGGCCGCGTCCACCTGCTCCACCACGGAGGCGGGCACCGGCTGGACGGTCGGGTCGCCGAGGTGGTCGGCGGGGCGGGACGCGGTGGCGCCGCCGGGCGTGGGAGTGGGGTGGCGGGTGGGTTTCATACTCGACTCCGAGTGATGGTGATGGTCACGTCATCGAAGGGGACGGTGATCGGTGCGTCCGGCTTGTGGACCACCACCTCCACCTCGTGCACCCCCTCGTGCTTCAGGCACTGGTCGGCGATGCGCTCCGCCAGGGTCTCGATGAGGTCGACGGGCTCGCCTTCGACGACGGCCACCACCTCCTCGGCGACGATGCCGTAGTGGACGGTCTTCCCGAGATCGTCGGATGCCGCAGCCGGGCGGGTGTCCAGGCCGAGGACCAGGTCCACGATGAAGGTCTGGCCTTCCTCGCGTTCCCGGGGGAACACCCCGTGGTGCCCTCGGGCCTTCAGCCCACGCAGCGCGACACGATCCACGCGAATCACTCCCACTGGTCCGGCGGCACCTCTGGCGCCACTGTTCGTCGGATTCCGGGCAGCCACCAGATTCGTCCGGCAGCGCTGCCCTGTTCGAATCTACCTGCGAGCACCGACATTGCTCGCCCATGGGGGCTATGGACAAGGCCCCGTCCTACTGCTAGGCCGTGTCGCGCAGGCGGCCCGGCGTGAGAGCGGGAGATCGTCCGCGCGCCTCTTACCCGCGATCTCCTGCCCCACCCCTACCCGTACGGCACTTGGCTCGAACGGGTGCGCCCAGACCGTGCGCTGACGCCGGATACCGGCGTTCGGCCGGGTGCCGGGCGCCCGCGCCTGTGCATCCGCTCACATGGCGCCCGAGGGGCCGTTCTCCTCGCTCTCGTCGTCGTCCTCGTCCTCGTCGTCCTCGCGGTCCGCCAGCACCGGCGACCCGTGGTGCGACCAGACCCGCCAGCCGTCCTCCGTGCGCTTGAACACGTTGGTCGCCACGACCAACTGGCCGATCAGCGGGCCCACCGAGCCGTCGTCCTCGGCCGGGCCGCCGCTGAGGATGTTCTCCGTGCACGTCACCAGGGCGGTGTCACCGATGACGTCGATCTCCACATCCGTCAGGAAGAACTGGATGTACTCGGTGTTCGCCATGATCAGCGCGTACGAGCGGAGCACCTCCCCGCGCCCGCGCAGCACCGGCCACCCCGGGTGGACCACGCTCACCTGACCGTCCAGCCACAGCTCGGACAGCGCCTCGTGATCTCCGCGCTCGATGGTCTCGTACAGCGTGGTGTTCGCCTGCTCGACCAGCTCGATGTCCGTCCGTGGGCCCAAGCCGCTCACTTCGTCCCCGTCGTGTTCGCCGTCGTACCGCTCGCCACACCCGCACCGGACGCACCGGTGCTCCCGGCGGCCCCGGCCGCCTCCGCCGCCTCCGCCGCTTCCGCCGCGCCCTCAACGGCGCGGGCCACCCGCACCGCGTCCGCGCTCGCCCTGACCTCGTGCACCCGCACCGCCCAGGCCCCCTCTCGCGCCACGATCGCCGACACCGCCGCGGTCGCGGCATCGCGCTCCCGGGCCGGCGGTGGAGCGGCACCCTCGCCGCCTGCCAGCACCCTGCCCAGGAACCGTTTTCTCGAAGCGGCCACCAGCAGCGGCCGGCCAAGGGCCCGCAGCCGCGGCAGGTCGGCCACCAGCGCAAGGTCGTGCCCGGCGTCCTTGGCGAAGCCCAGGCCCGGGTCGATGATGATCCGCTCCGGGTCGATGCCGCCGGCGACCGCGCGCTCCATGCTCCGCGCCAGCTCGTCGACGACCTCGCCGACGACGTCCGCGTAGACCGCGCGGTTGTTCATGTCGATGGACTGGCCGCGCCAGTGCATCACCACGAACGGGACGTGGTGGGAGGCGACCACCGGCACCATGTCCGGGTCCGCGGCGCCCCCGCTCACGTCGTTGACCAGACACGCCCCGGCCTCCACGGCCTCCTCGGCGACCGAGGCGCGCATCGTGTCGACGGAGACCACGACGCCGGCCGCGGCCAGCTCCCGGACCACCGGGACGACCCGGCGCAGCTCCTCGCCCTCGTCCACCCGGGCCGCGCCGGGGCGGGTCGACTCGCCGCCGACGTCCACCATGTCGGCGCCCTGCGCCACCAGGTCCAGACCGTGTTTGACGGCGAGTTCGGTGTCGAACCACAGACCGCCGTCGGAGAACGAATCGGGCGTCACATTCACGACGCCCATCACCGCGCAGCGGTCCCAGTCCGGCAGTCCGGCCACCCGGCCACGCAAGGTACTCATGGCACCAGCGTAGGCCGTGTGCCGACCGGCCGGATTGGCGCCGCCGACTGGGCGGATCTCCCGTGGGGCGGGCCCGTCGCGCGATCCCGCCCGGTCCGCCACACGATCCACCGCACGGGATGCCGCTACGCGACCTTCTCCAGCGCGCCGGCCGCCGGCACGCTCTGCTCCTCATGGGCGCACGGCCGCGGCTCGGGAGCGTTCCTGCGGCGCAGCGCGCGCGGCAGGCCCAGCTCCAGATAGCCCTCGGCCTGGAGCGCCGCGAGGCCGATCCGCGGGATGTCCCGGCTGTTGCGGAAGACCACGAAACGCGGCTCCCAGCGTGGCTGGAACTTGTCGTTGAACTTGTAGAGCGACTCGATCTGGTACCAGCGGGACAGGAAGATCAGCATCGCCCGCCAGCCTCGGAGGACGGGCCCCGCGCCCAGCTTCTCGCCGCGCTCCAGGGAGGAGCGGAAGACCGCGAAGTTCAGCGACACCTGCTTGATCCCGAGGTCCGGCGCCGCCTGGAGCGCCGCGACGATCAGCAGCTCGTTCATCCCGGGGTCCGCGCCGCGGTCCCGCCGCATCAGCTCCAGGGAGATCCCGTCCCGGCCCCACGGCACGAAGTGCTGCATGGCCTTCAGGTCCCCGTACGGCCCGGCGTCCTCGCCCTCGGCGGGTGCCAGGTGCGCGGTGGCGATCACCGCGTCGCCGTCGGCCTCCGCGTCGATCCGGCCCAGCGCCATGGAGAAGCCGCGCTCGGTGTCGGTGTCCCGCCAGGCGTTCGCGGCCTTCTGGATCCGCTCCAGCTCCTCGGGCTCCAGATCGCGCACCCGCCGTACCCGGGTCTCGTAGCCGTTGCGCTCGATGCGCTTGACCATCTGCCGGACGTTGCGCATCGCGCGCCCGGAGAGGGTGAAGTCGGCGACGTCCACGATCGCCTCGTCGCCCAGCTCCAGCGCGTCCATGCCGGTCTCCCGGGTCCACACCTGGCCGCCGGTCTCGCTGCACCCGGTGACCGCCGGGGTCCAGGAGTGCGCCCGCGCCTCCTCCATGAAGCGCTCGATGGCGCCCGGCCACGCCTCGACGTCCCCGATCGGGTCGCCGCTGGCGAGCATCACGCCGGAGATCACCCGGTAGCAGACCGCGGCCTTGCCGGACGGGGAGAAGACCGCGCCCTTGTCCCGGCGCAGCGCGAAGTAGCCGAGCGAGTCCCGGCCGCCGTGCCTGGCCAGCAGCTCCCGCAGCCGCTGCTCGTCCTCGTCCGTCAGCCGGGCCGCGGGGTGCTCGGGGCGGAAGGCGAGGTACGCGGTGGTGGCGGCGGTCAGCAGACCGAGTGCGCCGAGGGAGTAACCGACGGTGTAGTCAACGCCGTTGGTGTAGCTGACGGGGCCCTCGAAGCCGACGAGGCCCCAGAGAACGTGTTCGGCGCGCTCCCAGAAGGAGGGCGAGCCGACGATCTTGTGCGGGTGGGAGCTGACGATCACCATGCCGATGCCGAAACCGGCGCTGCCGAGGACGACGAGGTTGGCCACCGCCTTCCAGCGGCTGCGCGGGTCGGGCAGGGCCGCGAATTCCCGGCGGTGCCACAGCAGGAACACCAGCAGCGCCAGCGAGAGCACCGCTCCGAAAACGGAGTGGCGATACACCAGCTGAGCGGCGATCCCGAAGGGGAGCAGCGCCACCGCCGCGCCCCACGCCCGCCGCTTGCGGCGCTTGAGCCCGTGGGCCAGAAGGAGCAGGAGAATGCCGACGACAAGAGAAGCGGACACCGCCAGCGGGCTCACCGCGCCCGGCAGCACCTCGGCCACCGCGTGCACCCGGCTGTACCGGAAGCGTGGGAAGATACCGGCCACCAGATTCAGCAGCCCGACCACCACGCCGGCCGTCCCGACGAGTCCTGGTACTGTCTCGGGCCGCGGGCCGCGGAGCCAGCGTGGCGCACGCCACGCAACCTTCTCCGACTTTTCGCCATCTAGCCTGTCAGACATCACTTTCCCGTCGCCCCGGTCGAGAGAACGTGCGAGCCTAGTCGCAGCATCTGGACTTTTGCGCCCTCTATGACGGCGTCTCAGGGCTCGGGGTTCCACTTGCGGTACGGATGGCCCGGCCGCCCGGAAGAAAGCACCACATGGGTCTCACCAGCAAGAAAGTGCTGCTTCTTGCCATCCTCTTCGCGGTGGCACTGTTCGCCCTCACGGTCTGGCTGTGGCCGCGGCTGTCCAAGGGGAACTGGCGCGCGGTGCTCGGCCGGATCGGGCTGCTCTTCGCCACACAGATCTCGCTCTTCGCGGCGATCGGCCTGTTCGCGAACAACATGTTCGGTTTCTACGCCTCCTGGGCCGACCTCTTCGGCCAGGAGCAGCAGCCCGGCGTGGTCACCAACTACAAGTCCGGCCCGAACGGCACCAACCTGAAGCTGCTGGGCAACGAGCGCCTCAGCATCCAGGGCGCCTCGATGCCGACCACCGCCGGCCGGCTCGACAAGGTGCTGATCCGCGGCCACAAGTCCAAGATCGCCAGCCCGGCGTACGTCTACCTGCCGCCGCAGTACTTCCAGGAGCGCTACGCGAGGAAGAAGTTCCCCGCGGCGGTGATCCTCACCGGCTACCCGGGCACCGCCGAGGCGCTCTACAAGAAGCTGCACTACCCGCAGACCCAGTTCGACCTGCTGCGGCAGCAGGGCATGCAGCCGACCGTCCTCGTGATGATGCGGCCCACCGTCGCCCCGCCCCGGGACACCGAGTGCGTGGACATACCGCGCGGCCCGCAGACCGAGACGTTCTTCACCCAGGACCTGCGCCACAGCCTCTCCAGCGAGTACCGCATCGGCAAGGACGCCAAGAGCTGGGGCATCATGGGCGACTCCACCGGCGGCTACTGCGCCCTGAAGATGACCATGCGCCACCCCAACGCGTTCTCCACGGCGGTCGCCCTCTCCGGTGACTACAAGGCGCCCATCGACACCACCACCGGCGACCTCTTCGGCGGCAGCGCCCAGCTGAAGCGGGAGAACGACCTCCTGTGGCGGCAGAAGCACCTGCCCGGCCCCCCGGTGAACCTGCTGGTTACCAGCAGCAGGCACGGCGAGGGCAACTACAAGAACACGCTCAAGTTCATCGAGGGCACCAAGTCGCCGTCCCGCGTCTCGTCGATCATCCTCGACAGCGGCGGCCACAACTTCAACACCTGGCGCCGGGAGATCCCCGCCGCCCTCCAGTGGATGGGCAACCGCCTCTCGGTCTGACCCGACAGCCGAAAGCGGCCCGGTCCCGCAGCACACGCTGCGGGACCGGGCCGCTTCTCGTTCGCCGTACGGGCCCCGGCGCGACCAGGGCGCGGGTCGCGGGGCCTCGGGACGCTAGCGCGCCAGTATCAGGCTCATCGCCTCGGCGCGCGTCGCCGGATCGCGGAGCTGGCCGCGCACCGCGGAGGTCGTCGTCTTGGCACCCGGCTTCCGCACCCCGCGCATGGTCATGCACATGTGCTCGCACTCGATGACCACGATCACCCCGCGCGGCTCCAGGATCTCCATCAGCGAGTCCGCGATCTGCGTCGTCAGCCGCTCCTGGACCTGCGGGCGCCGGGCGAACACATCGACCAGCCGGGCCAGCTTGGACAGCCCGGTGATCTTCCCGTCGGTGGACGGGATGTAGCCGACGTGGGCCACTCCGACGAACGGGACGAGGTGGTGCTCGCAGTTCGAGACCACCTCGATGCCCTTGACCAGCACCATCTCGTCATGGCCGATGTCGAAGGTGGTGGTCAGCACATCCTCGGGCTTCTGCCACAGACCGGCGAACAGCTCCTTGTACGCCCGTGCCACGCGCGCCGGCGTCTCCAGCAGGCCCTCGCGGTCCGGGTCCTCGCCCACCGCGATGAGCAGCTCGCGGACGGCGTTCTCGGCGCGCTTCTCGTCAAACGTGCCGATCTTGCTGTCGACGTCCAGCGTCACAGGGTCCGTCATTGGTGCCTCGTTCCTTCTGCGCCCGCTCGAAAACGCGGAGTGCCGCGCCCCCAGGCTAAACCTGGTGGGCGCGGCACGTATTCCAGGGCCCGGGCGGGCCGCCGGGCTCAGCTCTCGGGACGCCGGTCCTCGGGGGCCTCCGCCTTTTCCGTCGAAACGGTGCCGGACGCCGCCGCCACGGAGCCGTTGGCCGGGGCCAGCTCCTTCGGCGACAGCACCGGCGGGCGGGTCGAGGGCGTACGGCGCGAGGAGCCGGTCCACGCCGGGCGGGCCGGGCGCTTGACGATGTGCTTGAAGAGTTCGGCGATCTCCTCCTTGTTGAGCGTCTCCTTCTCCAGGAGCGTCAGCACGAGGTTGTCGAGCACATCGCGGTTCTCGACCAGGATCTCCCACGCCTCGTTGTGCGCGGTCTCGATCAGCTTCTTGACTTCCTCGTCGACCAGCGCGGCGACCTCTTCCGAGTAGTCGCGCTGGTGACCCATCTCACGGCCCAGGAACGGCTCGGAGTTGTCCGTGCCGAACTTGATCGCGCCGAGCCGCTCGGTCATGCCGTACTGCGTGACCATCGCGCGGGCCGTCGCGGTCGCCTTCTCGATGTCGTTCGCGGCGCCCGTGGTCGGGTCGTGGAAGACCAGCTCCTCCGCCGCTCGGCCACCCAGCATGTACGCCAGCTGGTCGAGCATCTCGTTGCGGGTGGTGGAGTACTTGTCCTCGTCGGGCAGGACCATGGTGTAGCCCAGGGCCCGGCCGCGGGACAGGATCGTGATCTTGTGGACCGGGTCGGAGTTCGGCGAAGCCGCCGCGACCAGGGCGTGTCCGCCCTCGTGGTACGCGGTGATCTTCTTCTCCTTCTCGGACATGATCCGGGTCCGCTTCTGCGGTCCGGCCACGACGCGGTCGATCGCCTCGTCCAGGAAGTGGTTGTTGATCAGCTTCTCGTCGCTCCGGGCCGTCAGCAGCGCGGCCTCGTTGAGGACGTTGGACAGATCGGCACCGGTGAAGCCGGGGGTGCGCTTGGCGACGGCCGAGAGGTCGACGTCCGGCGCGACCGGCTTGCCCTTCTGGTGGACCTTGAGGATCTCCAGACGGCCCTGGAGGTCCGGGCGGTCGACGGCGATCTGCCGGTCGAACCGGCCCGGGCGCAGCAGCGCCGGGTCGAGGATGTCCGGGCGGTTCGTGGCGGCGATCAGGATCACGCCGCCCTTCACGTCGAAGCCGTCCATCTCGACGAGGAGCTGGTTCAGGGTCTGCTCGCGCTCGTCGTGGCCGCCGCCGAGGCCCGCACCGCGGTGCCGGCCGACGGCGTCGATCTCGTCGACGAAGACGATCGCCGGGGCGTTCGCCTTGGCCTGCTCGAAGAGGTCGCGGACCCGGGAGGCACCGACACCGACGAACATCTCGACGAAGTCGGAGCCGGAGATCGAGTAGAACGGGACGCCGGCCTCGCCCGCGACGGCGCGCGCGAGCAGCGTCTTGCCCGTACCGGGCGGACCGTACAGCAGCACACCCTTGGGGATCTTGGCGCCGACGGCCTGGAACTTCGCCGGGTCCTGGAGGAATTCCTTGATCTCGTGGAGTTCCTCGACGGCCTCGTCGGATCCCGCGACGTCCGCGAAGGTCGTCTTGGGGGTGTCCTTGGTGATCAGCTTCGCCTTCGACTTGCCGAAGTTCATCACCCGGGAGCCGCCGCCCTGCACCTGGTTCATCACGATCAGGATGCCGATGGGCAGGAGGATGAAGGGCAGCAGCGAGATCAGCACGCCGACGAACGGGTTCTGCTTCGACGGGGAGACGGTGTACCCGTCCTTGATCTCGCCGGTCTGGTACTTGGCCTGCAAATTCTTGGCGATGTCGACGCCCTGGTCGCCGATGTAGCTCGCCTGGATCTTGTTGGAGCCGTCGATCTTGTTGTTGCCCGACAGCTCGATCTTGATCTTGTTCTCGTCGCCGGTGGTCAGCTCGGCGGATTTCACCTTGTTGTCAGCGATCGCCTTGACGACCTGACCGGTGTCCACCGTCTTGTAACCGCCGGACGAGCCGACGACCTGCATCAACACGACCACGGCGAGGACGGCCAGCACGATCCACATGACCGGCCCACGGAAGTATCGCTTCACGTCCATCCATACGGAGCCGCTTGAGGCCCCGTCCCTCCTGCCACAGTGAGGCACAACGCCCTCGGGAGGGCTGGTCGTGCGTACGGTGTTTTACTGGCCCGAAAACAGACTGCCTTCGGACGGTACCCCAGCATTGTCACCCGGCGCCTGCGCCGACAGTGAACAATGAAGCCGAGGAATCCCCTCTTCCTGCTCCAACGGCGGGAAACCGCGAACGGTTCCCGCCGGGCGAAGCAGGCTGGTCCGGGCCCTCTCCGGCCACGGCAGCCGGCGAGCGGACGGTGCGCTCTCAGCCGCCGTAGACGTGGGGCGAGAGGGTACCGACGAACGGCAGATTGCGGTACTTCTCCGCGAAGTCCAGGCCGTAGCCGACGACGAATTCGTTGGGAATGTCGAAGCCGATCCACTTCACGTCGATCGCCACCTTGGCCGCCTCCGGCTTGCGCAGCAGCGTGCACACCTCCAGCGAGGCGGGCTCCCGCGAGCCGAGGTTCGACAGCAGCCACGACAGCGTCAGGCCGGAGTCGATGATGTCCTCGACGATCAGGACGTGCTTGCCCTTGATGTCGGTGTCCAGGTCCTTGAGGATGCGGACCACACCGGAGGACTGGGTGCCCGCGCCGTAGGAGGACACGGCCATCCAGTCCATCGTGACGGGGGTGGACAGCGCGCGCGCCAGGTCCGCCATCACCATCACCGCGCCCTTGAGGACACCGACGATGAGCAGGTCCTTGCCCGCGTACTCCGCGTCGATCTTCGCGGCCAGCTCGGCCAGCTTCGCTTCGATCTCTTCTTTGCTGATGAGCACCGACTGAAGGTCGGCGCCCATGTCCTTGTCGTCCACCCGTGCCACTCTCGCTCGCTTCGGTGTGCAGATCAGCCGTGAACCTCACGAAGCGGTACCCGGTCGCAAGATCACGGGGCAGGGCGGTCTTCTGCGGCTCAGCCCTGCCGAACGACCAGTCTGCCACCCTGCCGTCGCACACCCACGCGCCCGGGGAGGTTGATGGCGCCCTGCCCGCGCCAGGCCGTGATCAATCGGTCCACTTCTTCGATATGCCGGGCGAAGAGCGAACCGGCAGGTGAGCCGGCCGCGATGACGGCCCGGCGCAGCACCCGGCGGCGTACCGCGGGCGGCAGCGCGAAGAGGGCGGCGACGTCGAGGGTGCCGGATTCGTCCAGCACCGTGCCCTCGGCCTCGGCGGCCCAGGCGTCCAGCGCGTCGGCGTCGTCCCGCGAGAGCTGGGCGGTGCGCGCCAGCGCCTCGACGACGCCCTTGCCGAGGCACTTCTCCAGGGCGGGCAGCCCCTCGTGCCGCAGTCGTGAGCGGGTGTAGGCGGGGTCGGTGTTGTGGGGGTCGTCCCAGACGGGCAGCGCCTGGACGAGGCACGCCTTGCGGGCGGTCTGCCGGTCGAGGTCCAGGAAGGGGCGGCGGTAGCGGCCGTCCGTCCCGGTGGTCGCGGCCATCCCGGAGAGCGAGCGGGTGCCGGACCCGCGGGCGAGGCCGAGGAGCACGGTCTCCGCCTGGTCGTCGCGGGTGTGGCCGAGCAGGATCGCGCTGGCGCCGTGGCGGTCGGCGGCGGCGTCCAAGGCGGCGTAGCGGGCGTCGCGGGCGGCGGCTTCCGGGCCGCCCTCGCGCCCGACGTGGATGCTGACGACGTCGACGGGGTCGAGCCGCAGGGCCCGCAGCCGTACGGCGACCTCGGCGGCGCGGAGGTCGGAACCTTCCTGGAGGCCGTGGTCGATGGTCACGCCACCGGCGCGGACACCCAGCTTGGGCGCTTCGAAGGCGAGGGCGGAGGCGAGCGCCATGGAATCGGCGCCGCCGGAGCAGGCGGCAAGCACGAGCGGGGCCTCGTGCCGGTCCTGCGCGCAGTGGTGGTTGAGGACGTCGTGGAGTACGCGGCGGACCGCCAGGCGTATCGCGGCGACCGCTGGATGGGGACCCATGTCCGTTTCCAATCGTTCAGCTGGGGGGCGAGCCTCGGGACGTGGACGGCACTTCGTCACACAGAGTGCCTAGATGGTGACAGAGACGAGCAGTTCCCCGAGCATTGCACGCCTATCCATCGGTCACGGTCCCTCAGACGGGTGATTGGAGGGGCGCGCTACTGCCGCACGGCGTGCCCAGCTCACGCCGTGCGCTTACGGTGCCCCGTCGGCCTTCCGATGCACCCGCGCGACCCAGTCCGCCGGTTTGGCGATCTCCAGTTTCGTGGGGAGGGTGTTCGGCGACGTCCAGATCCGGTTGAAGCCGTCCATGCCGACCTCCTCGACGACGGACCGCACGAACCGCTCCCCGTCACGGTACTGCCGCAGCTTCGCATCCAGCCCCAGCAGCTTGCGCAGCGCCAGGTCCAGCCGGCCCGCGCCGCTGGCCCGGCGCTGCTGGAACTTCTCCCGGATCTCCGCGACCGACGGCACCACCTCGGGCCCCACCCCGTCCATGACGAAGTCGGCGTGCCCCTCCAGCAGCGACATCACCGCCGTCAGCCGCCCGAGGATCTCCCGCTGGGCGGGCGTCTGCACGAGATCGACGATCGACCGGCTGCCGTCGTCACCCTGCTCGCCCTCCGGCTTGGCGCCGGCCAGTGACTGGGCCGCCTCCCGCAACCGCTCCAGCAGCGTCCCCGGGTCGATGTCGGTCTCCCCCAGGAACGACTGGATCTCGCCCTCGATGTGGTCCCGCAGCCAGGGCACGGCGGTGAACTGGGTCCGGTGCGTCTCCTCATGGAGGCACACCCACAGCCGGAAGTCGTGCGGCGCGACGTCCAGTTCGCGCTCCACGTGGACGATGTTCGGCGCCACGAGCAGCAGCCGGCCGCCCTGCGCCGCGGCCGGCAGATCGCGCGTGGGCGGCGCGAACGTCTCGTACTGGCCCAGGACCCGCGACGCCAGGAACGACAGCAGCATCCCCAGCTCCACGCCGGTCACCTTGCCGCCGACCGCGCCGAGCACCGCGCCACCGGGAACGTTCGAGCGCCGGTCCTCCATCTTGGCCAGCAGGGGCTTGAGGACGGCCCGGAAGCCGGCCACATTGGCCCGGATCCAGCCAGGCCGGTCCACGACCAGCACCGGCGTGTCAGGCGGCGACGCCTCGCCCTCCGCACCCGGCTGCGCCATCCGGGTGAACGCCCGGACGTGCTCCTCGGAGGACTTGGCATGCCTCCGCAACTCCGCGACGATCTTCCGCGCCTCGTCCCGGCTCACCTCTGGACCTGGCCGGACGAATCGCGTCGCGGTCGAAACCGCGAGATTCCAGTCGACCATCTCCACACCACCGATGCTCGTCATGGGTTCACGGTACGGGGGCGCTGCGCTTGCTGGTAGCCGATCCGCTGCGCTTAGCTCGCTTCCCACGTTCCGCTGCGCCTGGCCGGCTTCCTACGTTGGCGACTTTCCCGTCGTTTCGCTGCGCTTCTCCGGCTTCCCAGGTTTGCGACTCTCCCACCGTGGGGGGTTTGGCCGTGTTCCGCCTGCGGCGCGGGGCACGGCTTCTCGCGGTGGCGGCTTTCCCGCCGTGAGAGGAGTTGATCCGCTGCGCGGGGCTTTCGGGGTGCGGTGACGGTCCTCCGGGGCAGGGGATGTCCGGACTGCGTCGCTTTACGGTTCGCTGCGCCTCGCCTCTGCTCTTGTTCGAGCCTTCGGAAGCAGAGCCCGGACATCCCCTGCCCCTCCGGCCCGTCCCCTCCCGTGGGTGGTGGGGAGGAATGGTGGGCGGGGGCGGGCCGATCAGGTCACCGGCAGCCGCAGTTGGCCACCGTGGAGGCCATGCGGTCGAGGGCCTTCTGCGCGGCCTGGGCGTCGGTGGTGCCGGTGGTCATGAAGGCGAAGGCCAGCAGTCGGCCGTCCGCGTCCACGACGGTGCCGGCCAGGGTGTTGACCCCGGTGAGGGTGCCGGTCTTGGCCCGTACGGCGCCGGCGCCGGCGGTGTCGCCCACGTAGCGCCCGCTCAGGGTGCCGGTGAACGCGGCCACCGGGAGGCCGGTGACGACCGGGCGCAGGTCGGGCTTGTCGGGAGCGGCGGCGGCCAGCAGGAGGTGCGAGAGCAGGTTCGCGGAGACCTTGTCGCCGCGGTCCAGGCCGCTGCCGTCCTCGAAGACGGCGCCGGCCAGCGGGAGGTGCTGGGCGGCCAGGGCGTCGCGTACGGCCGTGGCGGCACCGTCGAAGCTGGCGGGCTGCCCGGACGCGCGGGCGGTCTGGCGGGCCAGCGCCTCGGCGATGTCGTTGTCGCTGTTGGTCAGCATCCGCTCGACGAGAGCGGAGAGCGGGAGGGAGTGGACGGTGGCGATCCGGTCGGGCCGCTGCGGGGCGGTGGCCTCGCCGGAGTCGCCGTCCACGGTGATCCCGCGCTGCCGGAGCAGACCGGCGAAGACGCCCGCCGCGTCGCCCGCCGGGTCGGTGGCGCGCGGCGCGGGACCGTGGTCGCTGCCGTCGAGGCGGGCCTCGTCGGTCATCAGGGCGGTGACGGGGGCGAGGTTCTCGTTGGGGCCGATGGGGTGCTCGACGGGTCCCGTGTAGGCGGAGGTGTCGTAGCCGAGGCCGACCTTGGTGATCCCGCGCCGTTTGAGGACGCGGGCGGTGTCGTCGGCGAGGGCGCGCAGGCCGGCGGGCTGTTCCCCGGCACCCGGTACGGGCGCCCGCGCGGTGAGGGTCGGATCGCCGCCGCCGACCAGCACGATCCGGTCCTTGCCGCCCATGACGACGGATGTGTCGATGCGGTGGTCGGCGCCGAGCTTGGACAGCGCGGCGACGGCGGTGGCGAGCTTCACCGTGGAGGCGGGGGTGGCGGCCTCGTCCTGTTCGGCGCCGAACACCTGCCGGCCGGCCGCGATGTCCAGGACGGACGCCGTACGCAGCGGGCCGAGCGCCGGATCCGCCAGTAGCGGCGCGAGCGCGTCGGCCAGCCCGGCGCCGGTCGGCGCGGGTGCCGTGCCGGGCCCCGCGGCGCCGTGCGCGGGCCCGCTGAGCGCCGCCAGCACGGGCGGCGCGCTGGGCACCGGGCGGGGCGCCCGGCCGTCATCGTGATGCTCGCCACCTGTGTCCGGTACGCCCGCCGCCGCGGCCCGCTCGGCCGTACGCTGACCGGAGTCCCACGGCCCGGCCGCCGCCACCGCGACGACCGCGACCGCCAGTCCGGTAGCGGCGGACAGCGCCGTCAGCCGCCAGGTCTGCCGCGTATGCCGCGGTGCGGCCCGCCACGCCTGCCGGGCGGCGTCCGACGCCGCGAACGCAGCGCGGTGCGCGGTCCGTCCCGCGGTGCGGGCGGAACGCTGTGCCCGGCGCGCCGCCACCCGTGCGGAGCGCTGCGCCGACTGCCATCTGACCTGCCATGTTCGGGTCTCGGGCACCTCGGACCAGCCCCTTTCGCCACCACACACCTGCGTGGGGGACACTTAATCACCAGACGTATGTGTTGATCATGGAGGAGCCACCCGTGGAGTTCGACGTCACCATCGAGATCCCGAAGGGTTCGCGGAACAAGTACGAGGTGGACCACGAGACCGGTCGGATCCGCCTGGACCGTCGACTCTTCACCTCGACCAGCTACCCGGCCGACTACGGTTTTGTCGAGAACACCCTGGGCGAGGACGGCGACCCGCTGGACGCCCTCGTCATCCTGGACGAGCCGACCTTCCCCGGCTGCCTCATCAAGTGCCGCGCCATCGGCATGTTCCGGATGACGGACGAGGCCGGCGGCGACGACAAGCTGCTGTGCGTGCCCGCCTCCGACCCGCGGGTGGAGCACCTCCGCGACATCCACCACGTCTCGGAGTTCGACCGCCTGGAGATCCAGCACTTCTTCGAGGTCTACAAGGACCTGGAGCCCGGCAAGTCCGTCGAGGGTGCCAACTGGGTCGGCCGCGCCGAGGCCGAGGCCGAGATCGAGGCGTCCTACAAGCGCCTCGAGGCGCAGGGCGGCGCGCACTGACCTGACGGATCGGACACGGCGCCGTGCGGGGCTCTCCGGCCCCGCCGCGCCCTCCGCCGCGCTCTGATTTTCGTACGCGAACGGGCGGCACCCAGTCGGGGTGCCGCCCGTCGTTCGTGTCGTGGGTCCGCGGGGGGGGCGGAAGTCAGGGGTCGCGGCCGGGGTTTGCCGACCGCGGCGGCCCGGGGCGCGGGCCGCGGTGTTACGCAGCGGCGGGCGCGAGGGCCGCCGCCGCCTTGCCGGCCACCGCCGGGCGCTTGTCGCTCTGCGCGAAGACATAGAGGAGCGCCGGGTGGGTGGCGCCGAAGGCCAGCACGAAGCGGTTGAGCCCCATGAACTGCCCGATTCCCAGGTGGAACAGCGTCATCGAGCCGAGGTACGCCCGCGCCGCCGGCTTCGGCAGGACGAAGACCAGCGGGAAGCCGACCTCCGCGGCGACCGTCGTCCAGGTGATGAGCTTCCCCAGCATCGGGTACTTGTGCACGAGCTTGTAGATGTTCGGATCCCCGTAGTTGTGCGTGCGGATGACGCCGCTGAACGCCTCTCCGCTGAGCCACACCGGGGACACGAGCTTGACCACGCCGGACGCGACGTAGGAGAGGGTCGTCTCCAGGGCCAGCGCGCGCATGGCCACGTCGCGGGCCTTCTCGCTGTCCTTGAAGGTGCCGGTCGAGGCGAGGACGACGTTGATCACCTGCTGGAGCTGGTCCGCTCCGTCCCCGCCGTAGGGGGTGCGCACGCGTGAGGCGGCGCCCGTCACCGCCAGAACGGCGCTGCCCGCCGCGCGCACTCCGCGCTTGTGACCCCAGATCAGCGTGGCGGCAGAGGCTCCCGCCTGGATCCCGTAAAGAGCGACCCCGGCCTTCTTGGAGCTGAGGGCGCGGGTCAGCCGGGGAAAGCGCTTGGCGAGCCCGGGGTGGGTGTTCTCCAGCTGGGCACTCAGCAAGTCGCCGTCCGCGAGCTTACGGTGCTGGCTCAGCATTTCCAGGGCGGAGACCAGCGTCCCCACGGAAGCCACTCGGCGGGCCGTGACCTCGGGCGGAGCGCTGAGAAACATGAGTGAGTGCTCCTGATGAATTGATACGAGTACGGTGGGTATAAGAGGACGGCGGCACGGTATGTGTATCGGACGTACCGTGCCGCCGTCCGCCTTCATCAGCCGGGACTAACGATGCCGGTCAGCATCGCTACCGACTGGTTCTCTTAGTGGCGCAGGACCTCGTGGGTGGCCATGTTCACCGTCGCGGCGGTCGCCGCGGTCACCGCGACGCCCTCGGGGGTCGCGAGGACGGTCAGCGGAGTGGTCATGGTCGGGGTCGCGTCAGAACCGATACGGCCCGGCGTCGCGTCGGACAGCTCGGTGTTAGCGAATTCAGCCACAACAGACATTTGCGTTCCTTTCTCTCAGAATTCTCAGCAAGTTCTCCAGCCGTTCGGCGGGAGGGCGCGGACTCACGCGGCAAGGGTTATCGAGTGAGTTCGCGACTTCCAGTCGAGAGGGTTGGTCGGCTCGCTATGCGGCTACCGGAATTTCGGCCGTACTGGGGGCGCCGTCTTCCTCCAGCGGGAATTCCATGGAGACGAAGACGGGTTCGATGTGCCGGTCTTCCGGATTGGTGGGGTGCGAATACATCAGCAGGAACTGGCTGTGCGAGGCGCCCTCGGCATGAGGCAGATGGCGCTGGATATAGCCGGCAAGCAGCTTGTACCCGGTCCCCATCGTTACGGGGCGCACTTCCGATCCGAAGGCGATCGACTGGGCGATGACGTGCTGGCTCGCGTCGAACAGGGCCTTCGGGCACCGGTTGCGCGCGTTCCACGCCAGTGCGTACCACGGCCGGTCACGGGTGACCGGAACTTCCATCCACTCACCGGGCTTGCCGTCCGTGATGTCCCGGTAGAGGAGATGACTGTCCTTGACTCCGGGGTTGGGCCCGAAGAAGCGCCAGTTGGGGGTGGGTATCCGCCACCACTTCCCGCGGCGCAGGAGACCGTCGAAGCGCTGCTCGGGGATTTGCGCCACGGCCGTCGCCACCAGCCAGCCGGCGAGTGTCGCCGTGACAGCGGCCGTCTTCACCCGTTCCGTGTTCACGCTCACCCTCACGTCAGTTCCTTTTCCCGCTCCGCAGCGCTGTCTGCAACCTGGCGGCTCTTGCCGGGCCGCGACTGCTTCGAGCCGGTCCGCTCGGCGGGCGGTTCGCCGGCGATCAACTCCGCCACCTCACCGGCGTGCTCCGGCACGGAGAGAAGGGACTCGTGATCGGAGCCGTCGACGAAGTGGTGCCGGGACCTCGCCGAGATGAGGGGCAGCCTGGCCTGGATCCCGTGGTGTATGGCGTTGTCACCGACGTTGTTCTCCGCCGTGATGACGGTCAACGGGCAGGCCAGTTCCGTCAGTTCCGGATAGGTCATCGCGTCCCGGTACTCCCGGCCGGCGGTGGCCCACGTACTCGGCTGCGCCAGGAACGCCGTGTAGCTCCGGTTGATTTCGGGGCGGTATTGCTTGTTCACGTTCAGGGCGGGGCGGAAGACCGAAAGGCCCGTCCCCGAATACACCTGCTCCATCACCATCGACCGGCGGGACCACCGGTCGACTTCGGTACGGCGGGAGTGACGCAGGCTGACCACTTCAGTGGCGTCGATCATCACCACTGCGGTGACGCCCTTCACCGCGTCCGGATGGAGCGACGCATAGGCGGCAATGAGGTACCCGCCGAGGGAGTGCCCGGCCAGCACCAGCGGAAGATCGCCGACGTACGTTTCGCGCAGTTCCTGCACCAACTCGAAATGCCGGTCCAGGCCGTACTGCTTCGACGGTGTGCTGAGCCCGTAGCCGGGCCGGTTGAACCGTACGTACCCCATGTCTGCGGGAAGTGCTTCGCAGACCCAGTCCCAGTATTCGTGGGCCATGCCCAGCCCGCTGTCGAGCAGGACCATGCGCCGGGCATTCGGAGGAATATTGACGTCAACCTCTACGAAGCTGCCGTCCGGCCTCTCGTGCGTCATGTAGCGACGCGCACGTTCACGTTTCCCCGTGAATCGCGTTGCTGCGCCGGCCAGCAGGCTCGCGCCGGCCAACCCAGCGATACCCACGGCGAATTGGCGTTCCAGTGACGCCACAATTCCTCCCCCGTGATTTCAAGTGGCTGATACCCAGAACACTAACACCGAGTGCCGGGGTAAAGTAATGAGTTAGTTGACTCTCCGGACCGGGTGCGTCTTCCCGCGAGGCTGCGGAACACGGCCTGGAGCACTCCGGCCATACTTCCGGAGTTCCATGTACAACTCGCCTATCGTGGCCTTCAGCATGGCGTTTTCCTGGGTCAACTCAGCTATCCGGGACGCCTCCTCGGAGTCCCTTCCGCTCTCGCCGGACAGGCCGTTGCGAGCCCCCTCAATAAACTGTCGGCGCCAGTTTGATACTGACTGCTCGGAGACGCCGGCTTCACGCGCGGCTTCTGCCGCGGTCAGTTGGCCACTCATGACTCTGACCAGGAGACCGAGTTTCTTGTCTGCGGGCAAAATCGGTGGACGTCCCATGTGGAACCCCCTTCTACGATCCGCGTTCGGGTATGCCGCACTCAGGGTTTGACGTAGCAACTGATGAACAGGGCGACCGATCGGCTGTGGTGAGCGCCGTCCCAGTTCGTGGGCTGCGCGCTCCAGCCCGGCCGCGCGGGCATGATCGTGGGCGTCATCCGGGGTGGTCAGCCGGGTGAATTCGGTTCCCAGCCGGATGCTGCCAGTGGTTAAAGTTCCAGGATCGGCTGGTTGTTGCGCAGCTCGATCACCAGGCTGCCGCCGGGGACGAGAAGCCGGCCACTCGCCGGACGACCCGGTGGTTGTTCCTCGCGAATGTGCCGGAGCGACGAGGTCGCAGAGGCGCGGGGCATCAGCCCGCAGCGGAATTCCGAGGTGTGGTTACGTGTGCCCCCGAGGCCGAATTCAATGGCCACCGCCTCGGGTGCGGGATGGACGGCCGGCAGACCCTTCACGGTCTCCGTGGTACGTCTGCCGCCATGAAAGAGGCGATCGCGTCGGCCTTCGAACTGCCACCCACAGCCATTTTCTTCTCCCCCGTTTTCCACACGTGCTCCCTCGTTTTGTCCCCACTGTCGATCCCGACGGGAACGTCGTGAGGCGGAAGAGCCGGAACGAGGCAAGACGCCGTTGCCAGAAATGACGTCATACGCCAACACGGCTGCGCAGTAGAACCACAGCCGCCTGCATGGTGGGTCAGACCAGCAGTCCTATCGATCCAGTGGTATCGCCTCGACGAGATGTGGGGGGTTTCACGTTTATGCCGTGTCAGCCCATCATATACGCCGGCACGGATACCAGTGAATAGTACACAGAGCCACGAAGACACCCAGGCGCCGCTGCCACGCACCGGCCGGCCGACGCGTGTCCGAATTGACTGACTGCGGCCCCTTTGCGCCGATCACTCCCGGGCCACATCAGCTTTCCGTATCGCGTTCCCCTTACTCGACCTGGACTCCATCCCACACCAGACCCTCCGGTGTCGCCCAGTCCTTTGCCTACTTTTGGCGACAGGACTACCGATGGCCCAGCCAAGAAGGTCAGGCCTCCGGCACCGACTCGGACCGACGGCAACAAAGAATGGCACAGCCGCTTTAGCGGGAAAGTCCGCATTTAAATAGCGGCAGCCTTCGGTGACAGCTCGGGCACGTTACGTATATCGAAACGGTGCCGCAGCGCGGAAATTGCGGCCAGATAGCCGGACATGCCGTGCACGCTGGGCCCCGGAGGGGTGGCCGAGGAGCACAGGAAGACTCCGGGCAGCGGTGTGCGGTAGGGGTCGACGCGGGGCACGGGCCGCGCGATGCTCTGGTACAGCGTCATCGCGCCCGAACCGATGTCCCCGCCCACGTAGTTGGGGTTGTAGGTCTCGTACGCGGCGGCGGGCACGGAGCGGTGGGCGAGGATCGTGTCCCCGAACCCCGGGGCGTAGCGCTCGATGCGGGCGCGCACCAGGTCGTAGGGGTCGGTGGGATCGCCGTTCGGCACATGCGCGTACGCCCACACGGGCCGCTTCCCGGGCAGCGCACGTCCCGGATCGGTCACCGCGGGGTCCACCAGCAGGACGAACGGCTCCCTGGTCCGCACCCGGCGTGCGTTCCTGGTCTCCTGGCGGACCATCTCGGCATGGGTGCCGCCCAGATGCACCGTTCCGGCGCGACCCACGGCGGGGTCGGCCCAGGGGATCGGCTCGGAGACCAGGAAGTCGACCTTGGCGGCGCCCGGACCGTAGCGGAAGCGCGAGAGGCCGCGCGCGTAGGAACGGGGCAGCCGGCCGCCCGCGAGGGCCAGGAAGCCCTTGGGGCTGGTGTCGAGCAACACCGCCCGCGCGCCGCTCAGTTGTGCCAGGTCCTCCACCGTGTGCCCGGTGTGGAAGACGCCGCCGTGCGCGCTGATGTCCTGGGCCATCGCCTCCGCGATACGGGCGCTGCCGCCGCGCGGCAGCGGCCATCCCGTCCCGTGCGCCAGGTGGCCGAGCAGCATGGCCACCGCGCCGGCCGCGAAACTCGGCAGCCTGCCGACCGCGTGCGCGGCGACGCCGGTGAGCAGGGCCGCCGCCTCCTCGCCCTGGAAGCGTGCCGCGCCGAGCCCGGTGCCGTGGACGGCCACCCGGCCGGCCAGCAGCAGGGCGGCGGCGGGGTCGCGCGGCAGACTGCGCTGCCCGCCGAGGATCAGGTCGACGACGGCTTCGCTGTGCTCCAGCAGCGGGCCCATCAGCCGCTGCCAGCGCGGGCCGTCGGGGCCCAGGTGCGCGCAGGTGTCCGCCAGCGAGCGGTAGGCCAGGGCGGCCCGGCCCCCGTCCAGCGGATGGGCGTAGCTGATCTCGGGATGCAGCAGCTCGACCCCGCGGGCCGCGAGGTCGAACGCGCGGAAGAATGGGGAGGCGGCGGCCATGGGGTGGACGGCGGAGCAGATGTCGTGCACGACGCCGCTGTCGAAGAGCGGCGCGCTGCGCAGCCCTCCGCCGATGGTCTCGGCCGCTTCGTGGAGCTCGACTCTCAGGCCGGCCCGGGCCAGGACCACGCCGGCCGCCAGGCCGTTGGGTCCGGTGCCGACGATGGCCACGTCGGTGCTGCTCACCACTGCTCCTCGATCCTGATGGGCCGAAGCCGCACCGTCTGCTCGTTGAGGCTGCCCCACTGGGGCCAGCCGAGCGCGGACGAGAGCGGACCCGCCCCCGGTTCGCCGCGGACCCAGTAGGTCGCCGCGGCGACGGGAGCCGTCCCGGCGTGCAGTTGGGAGCCCGCCAGCCGCCGGTACAGCTCGTCGTGCTCCATCAGGTCCTGGTGCACTCCGGTGGCGCGGACCCGGCCGCCCTCCAGCACCACGATCTTCTCGGCGTCGACCACCGTGGAGATGCGGTGGGCGATGGCGATGACCGCGCACTGCTGGGAGACCCGGCGCAGCACGTCGCGGAAATCCCGCTCCGAGTCGGAGTCCAGGTTGGAGGTGGCCTCGTCCAGCAGCATGACCGCGGGCTTCTGGAGCAGGGTACGGGCGATGCACAGGCGCTGGCGCTGCCCGCCGGACAACCCGCTTCCCTGGTCGCCGAGTTCGGTGTCGAGCCCCTTCGGGAGAGTGGCGACCACCGAGGTGAGGCCGGCCATCTCCACCGCCTCCCAGATGTCGTCCTCGCTCGCGTGCGGATGGGCGTAGGTCAGGTTCTCCCGGACCGTGCCGCGCATGGTCGCGCTGTCCTGCTGGACGTAGCCGACCAGCCCGCGGACGGTGTCGAGCGGCAGCGTCTCGATGTTCTGCCCGCCGAGCAGGATGACGCCGCCGTCCACCGCGTAGAAGCGCTCGATGAGCTGGAACATGCTGGTCTTGCCCGCGCCCGAGGGCCCGACCACCGCCGTCAGCCCACGCGCCGGCACGGTGAGCGAGACGCCGTGGAGGACCTGCGTCCGGTCCCCCTCCTCGCCCCGTCGGTACCCGAACCGCACGTCGTGGAACTCGACCGCCGGCAGGTGCAGGGCGAGCGGCGCGATGGGCACGGGCCCCTGTGCGTCCTCGTTCCCGTTGCCTTCCTGGGGCATTCGGGCGAGCTCGTCGACGCGCTGGATGGCGGCCCGGCCCTGGATGAACTGGCCTATCCCCATGAAGAACATCACCAGCGGCGACACCAGCTGGAACAGGTACATGATGAACGTGGTCAGGTCGGCCATCTTCATCTCGCCGCGGGCCACCCAGGCCATGCCGGCACCGACGACGACGGCCAGCGCGCCCTGCGTACCGACGTTCATGGACGGCGTGAACAGGGCGTTGTAGGCGTTGACCCGGATGCCCGAACGCCGCGCCCGCTCGGCCAGCTTGCCGATGCGGGCGGCCTCCCGCGGCTCGGCGCGGGACGCCTTGACCGTGGGCAGCGCGGCGAGCACGCGCTGTACAGCGACGCCGAACTCACCGGTGTCGTCCCGGTTTTGCAGCGCCACCCTGCGCAACTTGCGTGCGATGGAGAGGGAGATGAGGCTGGCGGCTCCGAGGCAGGCGATGGTGATGAGCATCAGCCGCACGTCGATGAGGAACATCAGCACGACGCCGCCGATCACGGTGGCGCCGCTGACGATCAGCTGGGCGAGGCTCTGCGAGAGGGCGATCTTCACCAGCGAGGTGTCGGTGACCGTGCGGGTGAGGATGTCGCCCTGGGGCCGCTTCCCGAACTCGGTGAGGTCGGCGCGGAGCAGCCGCCCGGTCAGCAGGTGGCGGACGTCGTGGACGATGTTCTCGCCGGCTCGCCCGATGACGTATGCCTGGAGCGAGGAGAAGACCGCGCCCACGCAGAAGAGAGCGACGAGCCGGACGATCGGGAAGGCCAGCGATTCGCCCTTGCCCGCCGCCTCGATCAGTTTTCCGATGGACCACGGCTGGGTGAGCGAGGCGCCCACGCCCAGCAGACCCAGCAGCACGCCCGTGGCGAGCAGCGTGGTGTGTTGTCTGACGACCCGCGAGACCGATCCGGCGCCGCGTCCGGTCTTGCTACTCAGGCTCGATTTGTCGGCATGACTCGCCATGAGTGCTCCCCCCGTTTTGACGACGGTCACGGCGCGTGCGCGACCAAGAGAACAGCCCTGTCTTATAGGGACTCGTCGTCAAGATGTTCGAAGCTAACATGGCGCGCCCGGCGTAAAGTTATGGGTAAGTTGAGCCACCGGCACACAGCCCCGCGATTCCGTGGCGGGAATATACGGCCGCGTAAGTTAACTCATCTCTTCTTTACTTGGCGCATGTTCAGGAGGCCTTTCGAGGAGCCGGGCCGCGGCGGGCCCCTGCGCTCCTCCCGGCCGGCTGCCAGGAGGAGCGCAGGGGTCCGGCCCTGGCGCCGCTCGGCGCCGAACGCCATGAACGTAGCGTCCGCCACATCGGCTGACAAGACCGTTCCGATGCGACAGCGAAAATCCGGACGGAAATCGCCGGCGGCCCGCCGAATTCCCGACTGCTCGCATGTAAAACCACAGCCGATATCACCCGGGGTTTTACCGGGAACCGGAGAGGGGAATTCTGCCCACGGCCCCGGCCTTCCGGCCCCGGCCTTCCGGCCCCGGCCCGTCGGACAGGCCCTAGAAGCCGCGGGTCCGCTTGGCCGCCCGGCGGCCCGCGCCCGCCTCCGTGATGCCCGGCGCCCGCAGGAACAGCCGGGCGACCTCGCTTCCCAGGTTGACCCCGACAGCGATCGCGAGCGCCAGCGAGGCGGCCCGGATCAGCGACGAGATGCCCTCCAGCAGATTGCCCTGGGCGAAGTTGAGCAGCCCGAAGTACGTCGCGCTACCGGGCAGCAGCGGGCCGATCGCCGCGGTGACGTACGGCAGCGCCGAGGCGTAGCGGTACCGGGAGAGCAACTGGCCGAAGAGGCCGACGAGTCCGGCGGCGATGGCCGTGGACGGTACGGCGTTGAAGCCGGCGGTGACGTTCAGCGCCCCGTACACGACCCAGGCGACCCCGCCGTTCAGGGTCGCGAACGCGACCGTGTGCCGCTCCTGTTGGAGCAGCACGCAGAACGCCAGCGCCAGCAGCATGGACGCGCCGGTCTGCACCAGCGGCGCGTTGTAGAGCTGCAACGCCTGTTCCGGGTTGAGCCGCTTGAGGCCGGGATCGATCTGGAGCCCGATATAGAGCACCGACAGCACGCCGACGACGATGCCGACGATCAGGTAGCCGACCTCCAGCAGACGCGCGGCGGCGGTGATGTAGTAACCCGTCAGCCCGTCCTGCACACCGGCGACCAGCGCCCGCCCCGGGATCAGCGCGAACAGCCCACCGGTGATCACCGCGGACGCCTGCACGTTGGAGTGCGCCAGGCCGAACGCGAGCCCTATCGCGGCCGGTGGCATCGCCGCGCACACGAACTGGTAGAACTCCGGCAGCCCGCGCCCGGACGCCAGCCACGCCAGCCGGTCGCCGAGCATCGAGCCCACCGCCGCCGCCGCGAACACCAGCGCCCCGCCACCGACCAGCATGCTCGCCGCGCCGGAGAGCAGCCCGGAGGCGAGCGTCAGCGCCCAGCTCGGGTACGGGTGGCGGTTCCGCCGGATCTCGGCCAGACCGCGGTACGCCTCCTCAAGGGTGATGCCCTCGGAGGTGATGTCGTCGACCAGCCGGAAGACCGCGGACAGCCGGTTGTAGTCGACACCGCGCCGCCGCACCGTCCGGCTCGCGGTGACCGGGTCGTCGACCAGCGAAGGCTGGTACGAGATCGACAGCAGCGTGAACGTGACGGTCGGCTCGACCCGCTCCAGCCCGTACGCGTGCGCCACGCCGAACATCGCCGCCTCGACGTCCTCGGCGCCCTCGCCGCCGGCCAGCAGGATCTCGCCGATGCGCAGCGTCAGGTCGAGCACGCGGGGGACGGCGGGGCCGCCGGTCTCGTCCTCGGCGCGCTCCACGCGCTCGGGCACCGGCCGCTCGTGGATCGGCATCCGGAGCATCGTGCGCATCCGGTCCTGCCACGGAGCCTCCTTGGTGAGGCTGAGGACGGGTATGCCGTGCGGCGGGGTGAACGCCAGACCGCCGGCGACGGTCCCCGGCAGCGGCGTCTGCCCGGTGGTGCTCCCGGGCGGCGCGAACGCCGACCCCTCGTGCTCGGCCGGCGTCTCCGGACGCAGGCCGTCGGGGAGCGCGAACTCGGAGGTGGGGTGCTCCTCCTCGGGGAGCGGCGGCAGCGGCACACCCAGTGGCGGTGTGAAGGCGCTGTGCGCCTCGTCCGACTGCGGTTTGCGCTCCTCGGGTAGACCGGCCCGCTCCGAAGTCCCGTCGGCGCTGCTGCCGCCGCTGCTCTTGCCCGCGCCGTTGCCGCTGCTGCCGCGCTGCCCGCGCGGTGGGTCCGACACCACGTCTCTCCGCTCCTCTTACGCCTCCTGCCGACCGGTCATGGACACGATGCCGTATACGGAGTCGTGGCGCTTGCCCGGGTGCCACGTTTTTCGGGAGCGCGTGTTGTGGGATGCGGCAGTGCGGGAGCGGGGCCGGGTGCTGGCGGCGGGGCGTCAGCGCTTGGCGTGCCGCCCGCGCCGGCCGTCGGCCGGGGCGCCCAGGGGCCGGTCCGAGCCCGTCGCCGAGCGGCCGGCCGCGCCCGCCGGCTCCTTCGCCGCCTTGCCGCGCGCCCGGAGGTACTCGATGACGATCGGGACCACGGAGATCAGCACGATCGCCACGAGCATCAGCTCGATGTTCTTGTGCACGAACGCGACGTTGCCCAGCGCGGCGCCCAGCAGCGTCACCCCGGCGCCCCACATCGCACCGCCGATGAGGTTGAAGGTGATGAAGGAGCGGTAGTTCATCCGGCTCACACCGGCGATGATCGGCGTGAACGTCCGCACGATCGGCACGAAACGGGCCAGGATCAGCGACTTCGGGCCGTGCTTCTCGAAGAAGAGATTCGCCTTCTCGACGTTCTCCTGCTTGAAGAGCCGCGAGTCGGGCCGCTTGAAGAGGGACGGGCCGACCTTGCGCCCGAAGAGGTAGCCGGCCTGGTCGCCGAGGACGGCGGCCAGCACCACCAGCAGGCACACCGCCCACAGCGGGGTGTGCAGCTTGTTCGCCGTCACCAGCAGCCCGGTCGTGAACAGCAGCGAGTCACCCGGCAGGAAGAAGCCGATCAGCAGGCCGGACTCGGCGAAGACGATGAACAGGAGGCCGACCAGACCGAAGGTCTGGAGGAGATAGTCCGGGTCCAGCCACTGGGGGCCGAGCGCGAGGGTATTCACGGGGTGAAGGCTCCTGGGTCGAGGGCGCCGGGTCGCGCGATGCGACGAGCAAAAGCGGGGGTGCAGGCGCAGTGTGCGGCCCAAAGCTATCAACGGACTATGCCGCCCCGTGGTTCCAGCCGGAGGACCGGGGGCCTGCGGAGCCGGGGGTTCCGGGGCAGCCCCCGGAACCCCCGGCTCCGTGCCGCCGCGGATCCGCGCCGGGTGGCAGGCGCGGCTCCGCGCCTGCCACCCGACCGCTCCCCGACCGGTGGCCGCCCCCGCCGGGCCGGGTGATGCTGGCCGCAAGGAGGTGCGGATCATGGGCATCGAGGAGTACGGCGGCGGACAGCAGGCGGCGGACGTCCTGGTGGTCACCACGAACGACGTCCCGGGCTTCCACGTGGACCGGGTGATCGGCGAGGTCTTCGGCCTGACCGTCCGCTCGCGGCACCTCGGCAGCCAGATCGGCGCCGGCCTGAAGTCGATGATCGGCGGCGAGCTGCGCGGGCTGACCAAGACCCTCGTCGAGACCCGCAACCAGGCCATGGAGCGGCTGGTGGAGCAGGCCCGCGCCCGCGGTGCGAACGCGGTGCTCATGTTCCGCTTCGACGTCACCGAGGCCGCCGACGTCGGCACCGAGGTGTGCGCCTACGGCACGGCCGTGGTCCTGGCCCCCCTGAGCTGAGCAGGCGGGCCGCAGCGGGCCGCAGCGCCCGCGGCCGTGCGGGCCCCCCGGCCCCCACGCATCCGCCGGGAGGCGCCCCCGCCCGCGCAGGAAGAGACCCCCGCACGCGCAAGAGGCGCCCCCGTCCTCACCTCACAGATGCCGGACCGCGTTCGCCAGCATCGCGTCCCGCAGGTAGACGGCCAGACCGGGCCGGATCGCCTCGTACGTGGCGGTGAACCGCTCGTCCGCGACGTACATCTCGCCGAGCCCGGTGTGGATCTCGTAGGTGCAGTCGTAGTAGGCGCCCCCGATGAAGCGGCGGTGCTCCTCCGCGACGTCCATCGCCGCCTCGGAGTCCGCCGGGACACCCTGTTCCAGCAGGTCGGCCATCTTGCGGTGGATGGCGTCGAACTCCGCCCCCAGCCGCTTCCAGTCGTCCTTGGTGTACGCGACCGTCCGCCGCTGCGACTCCTTGTAGGCGTCGGTGCCGCCCCAGCGCTCCTCCACCTCGGCGGCGTACCGGTCCGGGTCGAAGTCCCCGAAGACCTCGAACTTCTCCTCCGGGGTGAGCCGTACGTTCATTCTGCGTGCCTCCATCGCGTGTTCCACGGCGGCGGCCATGTCCTGGAGCTTGCCGATCCGCGCGGTCAGCAGGTCGTGCTGGCGCCGCAGGTGCTCCTGCGGGTGCGCGTCCGGATCGTCCAGGAGGACCGCCACCTCGTCGAGCGGAAAGCCGAGTTCGCGGTAGAACAGGATCTGCTGGAGCCGGTCCAGGTCGTGGTCGCCGTAGCGGCGGTGACCTGCGTGGCTGCGCTCGCCGGGCGCCAGCAGCCCGATCTCGTCGTAGTGGTGCAGGGTGCGCACCGTGATCCCGGCGAAACCGGCGACCTGCCCTACCGAATAGCTCACTTCCGCTCCCTCGTCGGTCATCGGTACGCGCTTCACGATGGGTCCTCACGCCGCGTGAGGTGCAAGCCCGCAGCCGTGCGGATACGGATACGGGCGGCCGGCTGCGGCGGTCCGGATGGTGAACGGCCGGTGGGGCACCGGACGCCCGGTGGCATCCTTCCGGCCATGCTCGGAATAACGGATCTGTCCACGTATCTGGCGGGCCTGGCACTGATCATTCTGCTGCCGGGCCCCAATTCGCTCTATGTCGTCTCGGTGGCCGCCCGGCGCGGCCGGCGGGTGGCGTACCGCGCCGCGGCGGGCGTGCTGTGCGGCGACACGGTGCTGATGACGCTGTCCGCGGGCGGGGTGGCCTCGCTGCTGAAGGCCAGCCCGCTGCTCTTCGGCATCGTGAAGTTCGCCGGTGCGGGCTACCTCACGTGGCTGGCCGTCGGGATGCTGCGCGGCGCCTGGTCCCTGTGGCGCGGCGGCCGGGCCGGCAAGGCCGTACGGGACGGCGCGGCCGTACGGGACGCCGAGGACGCCGGCGCCACGGCGGCGGCCCCGGGCCCCAAGGAGGCCGCCGAACGGCCGTTCCGCCGGGCGCTGGTGGTCAGCCTGCTCAACCCGAAGGCGATCTTGTTCTTCATCTCCTTCTTCGTGCAGTTCGTGGACCCGTCCTATGCGCACCCGGTGCTGTCGTTCCTGGCCCTCGGCGCGTGGGCGCAGCTGTTCAGCTTCACCTACCTCTCGGTCCTGATCTTCAGCGGGACGTTCCTGGCGGCGACCTTCCGGCGCCGCAAGCGGCTGACGGCCGGGCTGTCCGCGGGCGCCGGCGCCGCCTTCCTCGGTTTCGCGGCGAAGCTGTCGCTGGCCAGCGCGAGCTGAGCGACCGGGAGCCGAGCCGGCACACCGGGCCACGTCCCCACCGCACCGGGCCGCGCCTCCGCGGCCCGGTCGCACGGTCCCCGGCGCTTCCACTGGGCGAACCCTGGAGGCCGCGTACCCCTTATGCCCCTATTGTCGGGTTCCAGGAGGTGCGCCCATGCCCACGCACGACGTGAACGTCGCGGTCATCTACTACTCCGCGACCGGCACCGTCGCCGAGCTGGCCCGCCTGATCGCGGACGCCGCCGAGCACGCCGGCGCCGACGTGCGCCTGCGCCGGACCACCGAACTCGCCCCGCAGGCCGCCATCGACGCCAACCCGGCCTGGGCCGCGAACGTCACCGCCACCGCCGACATCCTGGAGGCGACCCACGAGGACATGCTCTGGGCGGACGCGGTGATCCTCGGCACCCCCACCCGCTTCGGCAACGTCACGTCCCAGCTCAAGCAGTTCCTCGACACCCTGGGCGGCCTCTGGCGGCAGGGCAGGCTGGCCGACAAGGTCTACAGCGGCTTCACCGCCTCCGCCACCCCGCACGGCGGCCAGGAGTCCACCCTCCTCGCCCTCTACCACTCCGTCCACCACTTCGGCGGCATCCTCATCGCCCCCGGCTATACGGACCCGGCGAAGTTCACCGACGGCAACCCCTACGGCACCTCGCACGTCGGCGGCCCGGACACCCCGGTCGACGCGGACGCCCGTACCGCCGCCCGCATCCAGGCGGAACGTGTCGTGAAGTTCACCAAAGCCATCAAAGCCGGTCTTTCCTCTGCGAGTTGACGGGTATCCCCATCAGATGACTCTCCACAAAGGCGCCTCCGACCGCGACCGCTCGCGCCAGCCGCGCCCGGTCAACCCCTTCTACGGCGAGGCCGACCCGGTCGCCGGCATGGAAACCTCTCCGCCGCGCGACACCCTGCCCGAGGGCCCGGTCTCCCCGCACACCGCCTACCAGTTCGTGCACGACGAGCTGATGCTGGACGGCAACTCCCGGCTGAATCTGGCCACGTTCGTCACCACGTGGATGGAACCGCAGGCCGGCGTCCTGATGTCGGAGTGCCAGGACAAGAACATGATCGACAAGGACGAGTACCCGCGCACCGCCGAACTGGAGCGGCGCTGCGTGGCCATGCTCGCCGACCTCTGGCACGCGCCCGACCCGTCCGCCACCATCGGCTGCTCGACGACCGGTTCCAGCGAAGCCTGCATGCTCGCCGGGATGGCCCTCAAACGGCGCTGGTCCCGGCGCAACGCGGACCGTTATCCCGCCACCGCCCGCCCCAACCTCGTCATGGGCGCCAACGTCCAGGTCTGCTGGGAGAAGTTCTGCACCTTCTGGGAGGTCGAGACCCGCCAGGTCCCCATGGAGGGCGACCGCTTCCACCTCGACGCGGCCTGTGCCGCCGCGCTCTGCGACGAGAACACCATCGGCGTGGTGGCCGTCCTCGGCTCGACCTTCGACGGGTCGTACGAGCCGGTGGCGGAGATCTGCGCGGCGCTCGACGCCCTCCAGGAACGCACCGGCCTGGACGTCCCGGTCCACGTGGACGGCGCGTCCGGCGCCATGATCGCCCCGTTCCTCGACCCCGACCTGGTCTGGGACTTCCGGCTCCCCCGGGTCGCCTCCATCAACACCTCCGGCCACAAGTACGGCCTGGTCTACCCGGGTGTCGGCTGGGCGCTGTGGCGCGACCAGGACGCGCTCCCCGAGGAGCTGGTCTTCCGCGTCAACTACCTCGGCGGCGACATGCCGACCTTCGCCCTCAACTTCTCACGGCCGGGCGCCCAGGTCGCCGCCCAGTACTACACCTTCCTGCGGCTGGGCAGGGAGGGCTACCGCGCCGTACAGCAGGCCACCCGCGACGTGGCCCGCTCGCTGGCCGAACAGATCGGCGCGCTGGGCGACTTCCGGCTGCTCACCCACGGCGACCAGCTGCCGGTCTTCGCCTTCACGACCGCGGACGGCGTCACCGCCTTCGACGTCTTCGACGTGTCCCGCCGGATGAAGGAGCGCGGCTGGCTGCTCCCCGCCTACACCTTCCCGCCCCACCGCGAGGACCTCTCCGTCCTCCGGATCGTCTGCCGCAACGGCTTCTCCGAGGACCTCGCCGACCTCTTCCTCACGGACCTGGAGAGCCTGCTGCCCGAACTCCGGCAGCAGCCCTGCCCGTTGGACCGCCCGGAGAACGTCGCCACCGCGTTCCACCACTAGGGCCTGTCCGGCCCCGACCCATCGGACAGGCCCGCACGCCCGTCGTCGGCGCCACCCGTCGCGTACGGGTTCTCCTCCCCCTCCGCGAGCACCCCCTTGAACGGCTCCCCCTCGCCCGCGAAGACATAGGCGCCGCCCTCGATCCGCGCGATCAGCCCCCGCGTCCACTCCGCACCGCTGTCCGCCGAGTGCACCCACATGTTCATGATCTCGCCGATATGGCCGAGCTGCCCGGTCCCGCCCTCGGGCGTGTAGTACGAGGTCACCGTGGACCGCCACTCGTCCAGCGCCCGCACCCGCTCCTTGAGCAGCGCCACCGCCTCGTCCCGCGGCAGGTCCACCACGAAGCCGAGGCCGGCGCTCAGCACATCGGTCTTCGGATCCCGCTGCGCCAGCGCCGCCCGCAGCAGCGTGAAGTACTCCGCCTCACCCGCCGCGGTCAGCTCGTACTCCGTACGCGGCGGGCCGCCGGCGGTGCTGGGCGCGATGTCATGGGCGTGCAGCAGTCCCTGCTTCGCCATCTGCTTCAGCGCGTGGTAGATCGACCCCGGCTTGGCGCTGGACCACTCGTGGGCGCCCCAGTACTCCAGGTCGTTGCGCACCTGATAGCCGTGCGCCCTGCCGTGCTGCCGCACGGCCCCCAGCACCAGCAGCCGGATCGCCGACATCGTCTCCTCAATCCCTCGCGCGTCCGCACGTCCCTGCCGTCAGCCTAGGACGCCGCGCACCGGGACCGGCGGTCACCCCTCCCGGGCCGCCCGCTCCTCGGCCACCAGCGCGAAGGCGGTCCTGCCGTCCAGGGACTCCCGGATGATGTCGGCATGGCCCGCGTGCCGCGCGGTCTCCTCGATCAGGTGCAGCATCAGCCAGCGCATCGAGTGCCGGCCCCCGTCCGGGAACCAGGGCGCCTTCGGCAGCGGGAAGGTGTCGTCCAGGCTCGGCACGGAGCGGAGGAACTTCTCGGTCTTCTCCGCGACCTCGTCCCAGAACGCCAGCAGCCCGGCCACCGTCTGGCCGTCCTCCAGCTGGAAGGACAGATGCCAGTTGTCCCGGTCCCGCGGAATGGAGTGCTCCCGCTGCTGCGCGGTCTCCAGCCAGCGGAGCTCGACCTCCGCGGCATGCTTGACCAGCCCGGCCGGCGACAGCTCGCTGGCGCTCGGCGCCTGCCACGCCTGCTCGTCGGTCAGCCCGAGGACCGCCCGGCGCAGTCCGCCGCGCTGCGCCTCCAGGAACGCCAGCAGGGCACCGCGCTCGTCACCGTGGTCCTCGGCAGGGACGTGAGTGGGCATGGCAGCCGCCTTTCGTGACAGGTAACCGGCGACCGGGGTATCCGGCCGCCTTCCGGCACCCCGCACACTACGAGCCCTTGCGGTCAGCTTGCGTCCTCAAGTGTCCTCAACCTGCCGCGGCCCGGGCCGGATTGCGGTGCCGCCTCAGATCGGGAACCGGGACCGCCCGTGCTGAATGGACACCCACTTCTGCGTCGTGAACGCCTCGACCGTGGACTCCCCGTTCAGCCGCCCGACCCCCGAGAACTTCTCCCCGCCGAACGCCACCTGCGGCTCGTCGTGGACCGTCCCGTCATTGACGTGGATCATCCCGGTCTCTATCCGCTGGGCGATCCGCACCCCGCGCTCCACATTGGCGGTGTGCACCGCCCCGCTGAGTCCGTAGGGCGAGTCGTTGGCGATCCGCACCGCCTCCTCCTCCCCGTCGAACGAGACCAGCAGGACGACCGGCCCGAAGATCTCCTGGCTGTGCAGCCCGGAGTCCGCCGGCAGCCCGGCCAGCACGCTCGGCTCGACGAGGTTGCCGTCCGTACGGCCGCGCAGCAGCGCCGTGGCCCCCTCGGCGACCGCCCGGTCGACCAGCGAGGTCAGCGCCTCCGCCTGGAACCCGTTGATCAGCGGGCCTATCTGGGTCTGCGGATCGCGCGGATCGCCGGTGCGCAGCGCCGCCACCCTGGCCACGAACTTCTTGGTGAACTCGGCCTCCACGGCGCGGTCCAGCAGCACCCTGTTGGCCGCCATGCAGACCTGCCCCTGGTAGACGAACCGGCTGAAGACGGCGGCGTCCACGGCGTAGTCGATATCGGCGTCGTCCATGACGATCAGCGCGCTGTTGCCGCTGAGTTCGAGGACCACCCGCTTGAAGTGCCCGGCGCTGACCGCCGCGACATGCCGGCCGACCTTGTCCGACCCGGCGAACGAGATCACCCGCGGCACCGGGTGCTCGATCAGCGCATCACCGATCTCCGCGATGTCGGTGATCAGGACGTTGAGCAGCCCGTCCGGCAGTCCGGCGTCCTGGAAGAGCTTGGCGATCAGCCCGCCACCGGTGATCGGGGTGTTCTGGTTGGGCTTGATCACGACGGCGTTGCCGAGCGCCAGCGCCGGGGCCACCGACTTCATGGAGATCAGGAACGGGAAGTTGAACGGGCTGATCACCCCGATGACGCCGACCGGCACGCCGTAGACACGGTTCTCCTTGCCGTCCACCGGCGAGGGCAGTATCCGCCCCTGGGGCCGCAGGGAGAGCTGTATCGCCTCGCGCACGAACTCCTTGGCGAGCCGGATCTCGTAGACGGCCTTGCTGCGGGTGCCGCCCAGTTCGAGGACGAGCGCCTCGATGATCTCCTCTTCGCGTTCCTCGATCAGCCGCAGCAGCCGCTCGGTGACCTCTCGCCGCTCGTAGGGATTCTTCCGGGCCCAGTCGCGCTGCGC
Source organism: Streptomyces albospinus (assembly GCF_014648695.1). Taxonomy (GTDB): domain Bacteria; phylum Actinomycetota; class Actinomycetes; order Streptomycetales; family Streptomycetaceae; genus Streptomyces; species Streptomyces albospinus. The sequence continues at coordinate 154,540 of NZ_BMRP01000014.1, read as the reverse complement.
CCGTTCGGCGGCGCGGTACGCCTCGTCGACCTGGTCCACGCCGGCGACCGTGATCGACGCCAGCTTTTCCTGGTCGTAGGGGTTGAAATCGATGATGTCCCACGAGCCGCTGCCGGCCCGCCACTCACCGTCGATGAACTGGTAGGCCAGGTCTGCGAAGAAGGACATGGCATCCCTACTCTGTGCGGCTCTGCTCTGCGGGGGGGCTGATCCGGCGTCATCCTACTGCCGCGTCAAATGAGTTGGAGTAGACCGCGCAAGAGGTCCCTGGTCTGGGAGGGATTCGGACTGTCCTCCTGGAGCCGCGTCATCGCCCGCTCGTACTGGGCGACCTCCTCCGCCTTGTCCAAGTAGAGGGCGCTGGTGAGCTGTTCGAGATAGATCACGTCGGACAGATCGGACTCCGGGAACCGCAGCATGGTGAACGCACCGCTCTCGCCCGCATGCCCGCCGAAGTTGAACGGCATGACCTGAAGCTGCACATTGGGCCGCTCGGAGATGTCGATCAGATGCTTCAACTGGCCCCGCATCACGGCCCGTCCGCCGTACGGGCGCCTCAGCGCCGCCTCGTCCAGCACGCAGTGCAGCTGCGGCGCCCGCTCGGATATCAGCAGCTTCTGCCGCTCCTGGCGCAGCGCCACCCGGCGCTGGACGTCGGCCGCCGGCGCGCCCGGCATGCCCCGCGAGACGACGGCGTGCGCGTACTCCTCGGTCTGCAACAGCCCGTGGACGAACTGGACTTCGTAGACGCGGATCAGCGACGCCGCCCCTTCCAGCCCCACATACGTCTGGAACCACCCGGGCAGCACATCGCCGTAACTGTGCCACCAGCCCGCGACGTTGGCCTCGCGGGCCAGTGCGAGCAGCGCCTCGCGCTCCTGCTCGTCGCCCACGCCGTACAGCGTGAGGAGATCGGCGACATCGCGTGCTTTGAAGCTCACTCTGCCCAACTCCATGCGGCTGATCTTCGACTCGGACGCACGGATCGAGTAGCCGGCCGCTTCACGGGTTATCCCGCGCGATTCACGCAGCCGACGGAGCTGCGACCCGAGCAGGATCCGCCGCACCACCGACCCGCTCGACTCACTTGCGGACACCTCTCTGACCCTCCTGTGACCCCACCCCGTCCAACAGTGGGCCGCAGTCTGCCATGTTCAGGCTTCGTTGAGTGCTCATCCGGTTACTGATATGTGCCGCCCCCGCAAGCCCTCCACAAGAAATCACAGGAAGAATACGGCGCTTATACGGCCAGCCCTACGCAATCACGTCAGCTGCACGTGCATCTGCCCTTGCATCTGTCCTACGCATTGGGAACCATAGGCGTCGCACGCATGCTCGCTCGTGAAAGATCCGCCAGATCCGGCTGACCGGCCAGGGTCATGACGTCCGCGAACGCCAGGAGTGCCTCGCATGGGGACCAAGGTTATGACCATGCTCGATTTCGAGCCGTTATGGCAGGGCTTTCCTCCCGTCGACCCCTTGGCCGTCTCCGGATCCGCGTCCTGCTCGCTCCCGCCGCGCTACGAATCGGTCGGCGGGGCACGGAAGTTCACCCGCGAAACGCTCTGCGGCTGGGGCCTGGACGACCTCTTCGACGGGGTCGCCCTCGTGGTCTCCGAGCTCGTCACCAACGCCCTGCGCCACGCGGTCCTCGCCGCTCCCGGCCGGTCCTGCGAATTCGGCCCGGAATACGCGGAGCACCCGGAGTACCCGGACTCGGCGCCCCCCGCCCGGCTCCACCTGATGCGCTGGTCCTCCCGGCTCGTCTGCGCCGTACGGGACCCCAGCGACGCCTCCCCGGAGGCCGGCGAGGCGGACTCCGCCGCCGAGTCGGGGCGCGGGCTCTACCTGGTCGACTCCTTCAGCGACAGCTGGGGCTGGCACCGGCTGTCCGGGGCGCAGCACGGAAAGATCGTGTGGGCCCTCTTCCGGCTGCCGTGAGCGCCGGCCGCCGCGGGCCCGCCGCCACGGCGCCCGCGGCCCGCGCACACGACGAACGGGCGCCCGTTTCCACGGGCGCCCGTTCGCCTGTCCGCGCCGCGCCACCCGGCCGCACAGGGCCGGCTCCGTCGCGTACGAGGCGTCAGTCGCGTACGAGGTATCAGTCGCCTACGGGGTGTCAGTCCCGTACGAGGTGGTCGAACTCCCCGTCCTTGATGCCCAGCAGCATCGCCTCGACCTCGGCCGGCGTGTAGACCAGCGCCGGGCCGTCCGGGAAGCGGGAGTTGCGGACCGCGATGTCACCGCCGGGCAGCTTCGCGAACTCCACGCAGGACCCCTGGGAGTTGCTGTGCCGGCTCTTCTGCCATGACACATCGCGGAGATCCGTTGCGGCCATGCCGTTGTATGCGTGGGGCACAGGGCTCTCCCGGTGGTGAACGCGGTGATAAACGGTGTCAACTGCCCGGGATCATAGCTGCGTTCACATGCGGATGCATGCGCAGATGCACGTGCACGACAGCCGGTACCGACACCGTCACCGCCCGTGGAGCGCTCACAGCTCCTGGAGCACCTTCCCCAAACCCTCCGTCACAATCGACCGCCATCCGCCGCCCATGACCTTGTACGCCTGCACCTGGAACGGGTCGTCCGGGTCGAAGCCCTCGTGGACGAGGAAGAGACGCGTGCCGCACCCTTCGGGTTCCAGGGTCCAGGTGATCGTCCAGCCGGCGGGGTTGCCCTGCCCCTCGTCCGCGCCCCGCCGGCGCAGCCGCAGCATCCTCCCCCGAGCTTCGAAGGGGCAGGGGGGAGGTGGCCGACCTCCAGCCGGAAGTCGCCGGGCATCAGCCACTGGGCGATCGGCTCCGGCTCGGTCAGCGCCCGCCAGACCTTTGCTTGGCGGGAGGGTGCGCGAGGAAGTGCGCGATACGGATCGTGGTCGGATCGCCGTCCGGAACCGCGAAAGAAGCGCGCACGGTCATTGCGCCTCATCATCGGGTGCGTCGGGATCGTCGGGAAGGCGGTCGAGCAGCTCGCCGAGGCTCGCGAGCTTCGCGCGCCAGAACCGCTCGTAGGGGCCGAGCCAGTCCTGCACCTCGCCGAGCGGCGCGGCCTCCAGGCGGTAGATCCGCTGCCGGCCGGCCCGCTGCTCGCTCACCAGCCCGGCCTGGCGCAGCACCTTCAGATGCTCGGACAGACTCGGCCGGCTCATCGCGAAGTGCTCGGCCAGCCGCTGGACGGGCTGCGGCCCGCCGTCGCGCAGCAGGCAGAGCACCTCGCGCCGGGTGCCGTTGGCGAGCGCCGCGAAGACGCGGTCCTGAGCCGGTTCGGACAGGACGGCGCGCGGCGGTACAGGAGTGGCGTTCACACCCCGACGATACGTAGGAGATTCCCTACGCGTCAAACATAGGGAATCTCCTACGCGTCACCGCGAGGCGTACGGCAGCAGCGCCATCTCCCGGGCGTTCTTGACCGCGCGGGCCAGCTGCCGCTGCTGCCGGGCCGTGATCCGGGTGACCCGGCGGCTCCGGATCTTGCCGCGGTCCGAGAGGAACTTCCGCAGCAGGTCGGTGTCCTTGTAGTCGATATACGTGATCCCGGCCGCGTCCAGCGGGTTGGGGCGGGTCGCGGTCCTACGGCGCGGGTCGTGCCGACGGGGCATGGGCGGAGCTTTCTCGTGCGGGCGGATGCGGCCGGTTCCCCACCGGAAAACGGCCGGTTCGGTCACAGGCGGAACGGGTGCTTACGGAACGGCGCCTCACGACACGGGGTCGAGGAGCGCGTCGAAGGCGGGCGGCAGGCTCTTCCAGGCGGGCGGCCCGCCGGCGTACTCGGCGTCGGTGAGCAGACAGGACTCCAGCAGGGACCGGAGCCCCTCGCGGTCCAGGCCGGGCGAGGTGAAGACCAGGTGCTGCGCCCGGTCGCCGTGCTCGGGGTGCCAGTCCAGCGCGGCGGCGGCCCGGCGCGTCGGCGACACCAGCTCCCAGGCGGCGTCCGGCAGTGAGGCCAGCCACGGCCCGGCGCTCTCCACGCACAGCGCACCGCCCGCCGCGTCCCAGGACAGCAGTGCATCCGGCCGGTCGGCGAGCCAGAACCGGCCCCGGCTGCGCGCCGCCGCACAGGCCAGGTCCTCCAGGGCCGCGTAGAGCCGCTCGGGATGGAAGGGCCGGGTGCGCCGCCAGACGAGCGTGCCGACCCCGGCCGCATCGGCCTCCTGGGGCAGCAGCGCACACGCCGGATGCTGCCGGGCGGCAGCCGCCTCCACATCGAAGCCGGCCAGCGCCGCGGCGGCCAACTCGACGGACGCCACGTCCACTTGGCGCGCCGTCGGGTGCAGCTGCGCCAGCAGCGCGAGATCGGCCTCGTCCGCGGCCTCCTCCCCCGCGGCCAGCGCCAGCACCGGCGCGTACTCCAGCTGCCGCGCCCAGGTGTCGGCGACCGTGCGCTGATCGGAGGCCGCAGCCGCCAGCCCCGCCTCCGACAGATCGTCGCCGCAGGCGAGATACGGCAGCAGCAGCGCCGGGTCGACGGCGGTGATCACCCCGGTCAGCGCCAGGTTCTCGCTGCCGCACGAGGTGATCACCTCGGCCATCGCCTTCGGCTCGACCGAGTCCCACAGCTCCACGACCGCCAGCCGGCAGGTCCGCCCGGCGGCCAGTCGCTCCAGCTCGGGCACCAGGTCCTCGCGCAGCGCACAGCAGGCGCAGTCGTTGACCAGCGGCGCCGCACCGGTGTCCAGCGTGCCGCCGGCGTCGCGGACGGTGCGCCGTACGGTGCCGTCCGCGGCCGAGGCCAGGTCGTGGTGGAGGGCGACGCTGCCGGGCACGGCGCCCAGCAGCCGCTCGACCGCGGCCCGCCGGGCATCCGCGTGCAGCCCGCCCACCAGCACGACGCTCAGCCGCTCCATCAGCGGGCCCCGCGCGTGCCGTACCGGCGCTCGAACCGCTCGACGCGGCCCGCGGTGTCCAGCACCCGGGCGGTGCCCGTGTAGAAGGGGTGGCTCGCCGAGGAGATCTCGACGTCGATGACGGGATAGGTGTTCCCGTCCTCCCACTCGACGGTCTTGTCGCTCGTCGCCGTCGAGCGGGTCAGGAAGGCGAAGCCGCCGGCCCGGTCGCGGAAGACGACGGGCTCGTAGGCGGGGTGGATTCCAGGCTTCATCGGACCTCAGCGCTCCTCTCGGAAGGTGACGTGCCGGCCGGCGACCGGGTCGTACTTGCGCAGTTCCAGGCGGTCGGGGTCGTTACGGCGGTTCTTGCGGGTCACGTAGGTGTAGCCGGTGCCGGCGGTGGACCGGAGCTTGACGACCGGGCGTATTTCGTTGCGGGCCATGCCAGGTAGTATACGCAAATGGTTTCCATTTTCAATAAGCCCTCAGAGGGCCCGACCACCGAAGGGACCGCACCATGTCCGCCCACTGCCAGCTGACCGGCCGCAAGCCGGGCTTCGGCAAGACCGTCTCGCACTCGCACCGCCGCACCCCGCGCCGCTTCGACCCCAACATCCAGCGCAAGCGCTACTGGCTGGAGAGCGAGGGCCGGCACATCCGGCTGACGCTCAGCGCCAAGGGCGTCAAGACCATCGACGCGATCGGCATCGAAGCGGCCGTCGCCCGCATCCGCGCCCGGGGGGAGAAGGCCTGATGGCCAAGAAGAGCAAGATCGCCAAGAACGAGCAGCGCCGCGCCACCGTCGCCCGCTACGCCGCCCGGCGGGCCGTCCTCAAGGCCGTCATCCGCAGCCCGCACACCCCCGAAGAGGAGCGCACCGCCGCCCGGCGCGAGCTCTCCCGCCAGCCCCGGGACGCCAGCGCCACCCGCGTCCGCAACCGCGACGGCGTCGACGGCCGCCCGCGCGGCTACTTCCGCGCCTTCGGGCTCTCCCGCGTCCGGCTGCGCGAGCAGGCCCACCAGGGCTACCTTCCGGGCGTACGCAAGTCCAGCTGGTAGCCGGCCGGCCGGCTGCCGCCCCCGGGAACGCCCCCTGGGGGTCGGCAGCCGGGCCGTTCGGGTAATACTGGACAGACTCCGCAGGACCCCCCGACGAAAGCGAGAGCGTCCATGTTCCGCAACGCCCTGGAGCCCTGGCACCTGATCCTGGTCGTCGCCGTGCTCGTGCTGCTCTTCGGTTCCAAGAAGCTCCCCGACATGGCGCGCGGCCTCGGTCGCTCGATGCGCATCCTCAAGTCGGAGGCCAAGGCCCTCAAGGACGAGCGCCCGGCCGACGCCCCCCGCACGGAGCAGGCCCCCCACCCGGAGCAGGCCCCCGGCCACTGACCCGGCCGGCGGCCACCGCACTCAGCTGTCGCCGCCCTCCTCGATCAGCCGCCGCACCTCGCGGTCGATCAGCCCCAGCCGGGCCTCCGCGACCAGCGGCACCGCCCGGCGCTGCCGGCGCGCCTCGGTGAGATCGATGTCCACGGTGACCAGCGCGGGCTCCCACTTGGGCGCCTGCGCCACCACCGCGCCCCGCGGGTCCACCACCCGCGAGCCGCCCCAGAACGCCGCACCGTGCTCATTGCCGACCCGGTTGACGAACACCACCCAGCACTGGAGCATCTTCGCCGTATAGGCCAGCAGCGTGTCCCAGTACAGCCCGGTGTCCATCGCCTCCGGATCCAGGGTCGCCGCACTGTTGGTCGGCACGAACAGCACCTCGGCCCCGTCCTGCACCGCCAGCCACGGCAGTACGGGCTGCCAGGCGTCGTTGCACACCAGCGTCGCCCCCCGCCCGCCGCTCTTCGACTTCGTCAGCTCGTACGCGCGCAGCGACTGCCCCGGGCTGACGTGCTTGCGCTCCTCCCACGCCAGGTAATTCGGGAGATAGAGCTTCCGGTGCGCATGCACCAGCGCCCCGTCCGCATAATGCGCCGAGGTGTTGTACGCCCGCAGGCTGGTGTGCTCGTGGAAGCCGACCAGCACATCCGGCCCCAGCGTGCTGAGCTCCCGCAGCCGCGGATCGCCCACATCGAGGGACTCGTCCCGCTTGAGCGCCCCCAAGTGGTAGCCGTGCAGGCTGAGTTCGGGGAACACTACGAGGTCGGCCCCTTGGGCCGCCGCCTGCTCGATCTGCTCCCGTGCGATCCGGAGGTTCTCCGGCACATCCCCCAGCGCACAGTCCGTCTGCGCCAGCGCGATGAGCATGCCCACTCCCCCTCGATCAATTACCCTTAATGGCTTTTATAACCTTTCTCCGATTTTGCCAGAAAAAACATCCGCTGACCGGAGCGAACCCACCCTCACGGATGGGTCCGGCACGACCGACAGCCGCACACGGCGGTTCGGAGGGGCCGATCACCGCCAGCGGTTCCGCACGCCGTTGCCCGAGAAGATCGGTATGTCGTCAACGATCTACGCCGGCGCCTCGTCGCCCGTGGCCTGCGTCAGGTTCCTGGCGCACTGCCGCATCTGCGGCTGCACCTGCGACGAGGACAGGACATCGATGTCCTGAACCCCGATGCCGGTGACACCGACCAGCGACTGCACACTCCCCTTGGCGGGGATACCGACACAGAAGCAGTTCAGGCCGCCCTGGAGGATCCCCGGCTGCGTGCGGCGCTCGCCGTGCGTCGTGGAGTTGCCGTACACGCTCTTCGAACCGTTGCCGTCGACGGTGCGGGAGCCGTCCTGGTCACCGATCGCCAGGGCATGGGGAGCAGCCGCGGCCGAAACTCCGACGGACGACGTCGCAATCGCCCCGGCACCCGTCATCTCCTTCATCGCGCGCAACCCTCCAGGAGAAGGAATTCCCGGCACGGGTTCCCTGTTCCAACAACACGCCATAAAGGCGCGAGTTCCACCCCCTCACCCGAACCGATGGTGCTGCATCTCCCGAAAAGGAGCCCGCTATTTCCCCGGCCCCGACCAGCACCTTCACCGAAGCACGAATAACGCCACACAACAGGGCCTGATAAACCCGCACAACGGCATCTCAGACCACTTTCTCACTTCCGGCCACCATGCCAATGCCCCGGCAACCCCATCAATCTCACGATGGCGTTGACATGCGCCCCTCCATACGCCATCCATAACGATCCGGCCGCGCCGATCCGCGGTCACGAGCGCATAACAATTCCACGCACCAGTACGGCCGGAATAACGCAAAATCGGGTTGCCCAGAGAAGGAACTCTGCGCAACCCGTGAATGGCGCCTCCGGTCAGCGGCTGTGCCTGCCGTTTTTGCACTTGCCGTTCGCGGAGAGGATCTGAAGGTCGTCGATGATGCGCGACAGCAGCAAGCCACCCCTAGCCTGGGTGGAATTCTCGGCGCACTGCCGATTCTACTGATTCTACGGCGAGGACAGGACGTCGAGGTCCTCAATCCCGAAGTCGGTGACGCCGACCAGCGACTGCGCGCTCAGCTTCGCGGGCAGCCCGTGCAGGACTTGTTGAGCGAGCTTTGAATGAGACCGATCTGCGGGCTCATGTATCCCATTTCTTTGTGCTCGCCGCCTGGAATCCCGCATGGAACAACGCGGCTGCGATTCGCCATCCGGACCATAGCGCCGACCGCCCGGTTACGGCCGGCACACACGTTGTTGGTCCGGCGGCTGAGGCGTCTCACAGCCGCGTCGATTTCACCGGGCGAACACACAGGAAAGTGAGATTCCGCGTCGCCGGATGCGTTACTTGACCGGCAGACCGCCGAGCAGCGAACCCTTCTTGGTGGCCCCCGTGGCGCCACCGAGAATCCTCTTCGGGCCGTACTTGACGGTTTCCGCCGTATTCTTGACGGTTTCGACCAGCGGCGTGATCTGGTGACTTTCCAGGTGCTTGTTGTGCATCGCGTCGGCCACTCCGCCCTTGTGGCTCGTGTGCGACGAGCCGGGATTGGCAGCGAAAGCGGGGACAACCGCGCCCAGCGCCATGACAGAACCGGCCACAACCGCGGCAGACTTCGCGTACTTCACTTTCAACTGTCCCTTCTGGGGCGGTGCTTGTTGAGATCGCGACATCAGCGCCGCGTGAGCAATCACTTCGCTGCTCGGAACACCGCTTTTCCCCCTGACTAACGAGTGCCGCCCCCCGGAGAAACTATGTATTTCCGCCTTCTTGGCGGCGCCACTCGAAAGCTGCCGGCCGTTCCGATACGCCCCCGACGGAACGAATGCCACCGGCCCCGACACGCAGCGAGGGCGAGCCGGGGCCGGTCAACACGACACGGCTCGATTTCCGTCGAGTCAGCGGTTGATGCACTTGTTGCCGAATGCCGGGTTGAGCACCCCGATGATGTTGACGGTGTTGCCGCAGATGTTGATCGGAATGTGGATCGGCATCTGGAAGACGTTTCCCGAGAGCACCCCCGGGGATCCCTTGGCGGCACCCTTGGCACCCGCGTCGGCGAACGCCGGCGCAGCGGCGCCCACTGCGATGAGCGTGCCGGCAGTGACTGCTGCAACCTTTGCGTACTTCACTTTGTGCCCTTCCTGCAGCGGGTCCGTAGCACACACGACCGTCGTGTCGCACGGGCGCGGATCTGCTCGCCCGTAACTCCGCTGTCGATATTGGTAACGATTTCTCCTCGTCAGCGAAACTCTTGTGGAGAAGTTTTCGGAGGAATCGCCCGAATGTCGCAAGGCCATTCCAGGAAACCCCCGCACATACGATGCGGAAAAAACACCGCAATTCGAACAGGCGAGGCGGCTACCGAATATTGATTCCCGCAGATAGGGAGTGGAGAATTCCGTCCCCATTGCTCGTCACGCGATTCCGCAGGCTCAGGGCCGCGCGGAGAGCGGGCCGCAGAGATCCGGGCCGGCGACCGATGGCCGACTCAGCGGTAGTGCACGCCGTTGCCCGAGAAGATCGGGATGTCGTCCGCGATGCGCGACAGCGCCTCGCCACCCATGGCCTGCGTCGAGTTCCTGGTGCACTGCGGGATCTGCGGCGAGGACAGCACGTTGACGTCGTCCCGAACCGTGACCGGGACGAACCCCGCCGGCGAACCGCTGTCGGCCTTGCCAAGGAAACCGATGCAGGGCTTGTTCAACGAGCCCTGGATCAGCTCCCGCTGCGGGCTCACCCTGCCGTGCCTCGTGGAGTTGCCGAATACGCTCTTGGCACCGATCCCGTTGAGGGTCGAAGTGCCGTGGTGATCACCGATCGCCAACGCCTGGGGGGCGACCGTCGCCGAGATACCGACCAGGGGTGCGGCTACCGCCGTCGTGGCCAGAACCTTCTTGATCACGTTTCCCCCTTCTCGAATCGGAGTGCCCGAATCCACAGCGCACTGGCTCAACTCCCCTTCACGGGTGTGGTTTCGGCGATTCACCCGGTTGCCACGCAGCCATGGACAGATATCACCGCACCCGGGCGTCAGCGCTGCGTGATCTTCGCCAGGCCGCACCGAACGCCGATACGGGAAGCCCACTGGCCCGGGACACGGGAAGGCCCGCCCCAGGAGGGGGGCGGGCCTCCACCGCTCGGCGGGGATTACTCGTTGATGCAGAGGTTGCCGAACGCCGGGTTGAGCACCCCGACGAAGGGGTTGACGGTGTTGCCGCAGACGTTGATCGGCATGTCGATCGGCACCTGGATGAGGTTGCCGGAGAGCACGCCGGGCGAGCCCACGGCCTTGCCCACGGCGAGGGCGCCCTTGTGGTGGTGGTGACGGTGGTGGCCGCCGGCGCTGGCCACACCGGCCCCACCGACGACGGCGATGCCCGCGGCGGCGGACAGGGCGACGGCCTTGGAGACAAACTTCACGATGAACCTCATTCACTGAGCAGAATTCAGGATTCTGTACGCGCCGCCTGGAGCGACAAGCAGTTCAACGCAACAAACCGGTCAAAAGTAGCGCGACCAATCGGGTGATAATGGACGAAAGTGTCGTATGGGACAGCAGTGACGCCCATACGACGCGCACTCAACCGCTTCCGATGCCCGCCGTCCGCGCCATCGTCGCACGTCGGCCGTCACTCACCGTCGATTGTCAGTGGCGTCGTGTGCAATGGCGCCATGAAGGTATCCCACGCGCAGGTGCTGGCCTGGCGGTTGCGGCAGCAGAGTCTGACGCCGCGCACCGCCGCCCCGGCCGAGGAACTGGTGGCGCGGCTGGCCGGTGTCCAGGCGCAGGTCGCCTCGGCCGCCGAACTTGCCGTGACGACACGGCAGACGGCCCCGGACGCCGCCGTGCGGCGGGCCCTGTCCGCGCGCACCGTGATAAGGACCTGGGCGATGCGCGGCACCCTGCATCTGCTGCCGGCCGGCGGGTCGGCCGGGTACCTCTCGCTGCTGGGGGCCGCACGGACATGGGAAAAGCCGTCCTGGCAGCGGGCCTTCGGTGTGGACCCGCAGCAGATGGCGGTGCTCGGCGAGGCCGTCGACGACCTCCTGGACGGCCGGCCGCTGACCCGTCAGGAGCTGACCGCGGCCCTGTTGGAGCGCCCGGGGCTGGAAGGGCTGGGCGAGCAGCTCTCCTCGGGCTGGGGCACCGTCCTCAAACCGCTCGCCTGGACCGGACGGCTGTGCCAGGGGCCGCCCCGGGGGCAGAACGTGACCTTCACCGCTCCGCGATCCTGGGTGCCCGGATGGCGCGGCCTGCCGGACCCCGAGGAAGCCGCCGCGGCGGTGATTCCGGCCTATCTGGCGGCGCACGGCCCGGCGACGCCCGCCGCGTTCGATGCCTGGCTGCTGCGCGGGGCGACCCGTAAGGCCGTGCTCCGCGGCTGGTTCGCGGCGCTCGGCGACCGGCTGACGGAGGTTCAGGTCGATGGCCAGGAGGGCGCCTTCGTACGGGCCGAGGACGCCGACGCGCTGGCGCGGACCGAGCCGTCGCACGAGGTGCGGCTGCTGGCGGGCTTCGACCAGTACGTCCTCGGGCCCGGCAGCAGCGACACCCGGCTGATCGCGCCCGCCCGGCGCAAGGAGGTGAGCCGGGCCGGGGGCTGGATCTCACCGGTGGTGGTGCACGAGGGCCGGGTGGCCGGGGTGTGGGAGTTCACCGAGGGGGCGGTGGCGGTGACGCTCTTCGCGGAGCACGGCGGCATACCCCGGGCGGCCCTGGAGGCGGAGGCCGCGCATCTGTCCCGCTGCACAGGGCGCGAGCGTGTGCTGGAGGTGCGTACGGGATAGCCCGCCCGATGGGGACAGCTCCATGGGGTGGCGGGCGGGCCCCAGGGAGCTGTCCCCGGGCGGGCTGTCCGCGCCGCGGTAGGTCGGACAGGGGGAGCCATATCCGCAGGGCGGAGGCATCCTCGCGAGCGGCGCTGCCCGGGGCTCTGCCCTACGGCGCTGCCGGGCCGCCGGGCCGCCGCCGCGGATTGTGGCGGGGGGTGCCGGGAGAGACACCGTCGCCGACGCCACCGGAGCCTCGGCAGGGGCGGCCTCGGCGGCATTGTCAGACCCTGGTGCAAGACTCGGAGGCATGAGATGGGCGGTGGCGGAGACGGGCGACGGGGGTGTTCGTCTCTGCCCGCTCACTCAGGACGGACGGCCCGCGGGTCCCGTGGTGTGCGAGCCCTCGCTCACCGAGGCGGTGCGGTCGCGCCCCGAGGTCGCGCGCTGGGTGTGGCGGTCCACGGCCGAGATCTACCGGCGCCTGCTGGCCGCCGGGGTGCGGGTCGAGCGCTGCTACGACGTCGAGGCCGCGGAGGCGCTGCTGATCGGCCACGAGGAGGGCCAGTCGGGCCAGCCGCGTTCGCTGGCCGCCGCCTGGGCGCGGCTGCACGGCCTGCCCGTCCCGCAGGACGCCCCCGCGCGCGCCGCCGAGACCCAGCCGTCCCTGTTCGAGCCGGGCCCGGTGCCGCTGCCGCCCGGCACGGACGAGTTCACCGCGCTGCTGGAGGTCTATGCCGGCCAGGTGGCGCGTACGGCGAAGGCCGAGCATCCGGAGCGGATGCGCCTGCTGCTGGCGTCCGAGTCGGCGGGCATGCTGGTCGCCGCGGAGATGGCACGGACCGGAGTGCCCTGGCGGGCGGATGTGCACCGGGAGGTGCTGGACGAGCTGCTGGGCGAGCGCTATCCGGGCGGGCTGGAGCCGCGTCGTATGGCGGAGCTGGCCGACGAGGTGTCGCGGGCCTTCGGGGAGGGCATACGGGTCCGCCCCGACCTGCCCCACGACATCATCAGGGCCTTCGCCCGTGCCGGCATCGCCCTGACCTCGACGCGCAAATGGGAGCTCCAGCAGATCGACCACCCCGCGGTGGCGCCGTTGCTCGCGTACAAGTCCCTCTACCGCCTGTACACCGCCCATGGCTGGTCCTGGCTCCAGCAGTGGGTGCACGAGGGCCGCTTCCGCGCCGAGTATCTGCCCGGCAGCACGGTCTCCGGCCGCTGGACCACCAACGGCGGGGGCGCCCTCCAGATCCCCAAGGTGATCCGGCAGGCCGTGCGCGCCGACCCGGGCTGGCGTCTGGTGGTCGCCGACGCCGACCAGATGGAGCCGCGGGTGCTGGCCGCCGTCTCCCGCGACCGGGGTCTGATGGAGGTGGCCGGCAGCGGCAGGGACCTGTACGCGGATCTGGCCGCGCGCGCTTTCGGCGGCGACCGCGACCAGGCCAAACTCGCGCTGCTGGGCGCCATTTACGGCCAGACCTCGGGCGATGCCCTCAAGCACATGGCCGATCTGCGCCGCCGCTATCCGGCCGCGGTGGCGTATGTGGACGACGCCGCCCGCGCCGGCGAGGAGGGCCGCCTGGTGCGTACGTGGATGGGCCGCACCTGCCCGCCCGCGTCCATGACCACGCCCGACGAAGCAGGCCTGCCCCAGGAGGACGAAGCGCCCACCGGATACGGCAGCAGCTCGGCGGCCCGCGCCCGCGGCCGTTTCACCCGTAACTTCGTCGTGCAGGGCAGCGCCGCCGACTGGGCACTCCTGATGCTGGCCGCACTGCGTCAGTCCATGGCGCGGGCCCGGCTCCGCGCCGAACTGGTCTTCTTCCAGCATGACGAGGTGATCGTGCACTGTCCGGCGGAGGAGGCCGGGACGGTGTCCGAGGCGATCGCGACGGCGGCGGACTCGGCGGGACGGATCGCCTTCGGGCCGACGCCGGTGCGGTTCCCTTTCACGACGGCAGTGGTGGAGTGCTACGCGGAGGCGAAGTGAGCCGGCAATCCGGGTGCGCGGACGCGCCGGGGCGCGGGGGCGGGGGCGCGGGCGCCGTAGCGCCGTAGCGCCGGGTGACGCTGCGGCACTGCGGCACTGCGGCACTGCGGCACTGCGGCACTCTGCCAATGGGGCGGCCTCACTTGTCTGTTGCCTGCCGCTGTCGGTCGGCACTCCCGCAGAAATCGGATGTGCCGCTACCGGGCCGCCCCCCGACCTGACGGGCAGGGGTTTTGCCGTTCTTCCACCGGGCTGTCAGTGCCGCGGTGCAGAGTGGGGTGGGTGCGTACGCGCTCTGCGTACGCCTGTCGTGACCAGAGGAGAACGCCCCTATGGCCGTGCCGCCCGAAATACGGGTCCATCCTGAACTCGTACCGTTCCTGGAGAAGTTGCCCCCGTATTCCGATCCGTACGAGGACATCGCGGCCACCCGCGAGAGGTTCCACGCGCTGCTGAAGATGCGTGCGGCCGATCGCTCGGGCGTGCGCAGCAAGCGCTATGACGTTCCGCGGCCGGACGGCAGCGCGCTGACCGTCGAGGTCTACTGGCCGGAGGACACCGGTGACGCCTCCTCCGCGGCGCCGTTGCCTGCCGTACTGCACTTCCACGGTGGCGGCTATGCCATCGGCCGTTCGCTGCCCGGGCAGGACCGCACCGCGCTCGAACTCTGCCGCAGCCTGCGCGCCGTCACCATCGCCGTGGAATACCGTCTCGCGCCCGAGCACCGCTATCCGGCCGGTGTGGAGGACTGCTATCTCGCCCTGGAATGGACGGCGGCGCAGGCGGTCGAACTGGGCGTCGACCCCGAACGGATCGCCGTCACCGGCAAGTCGGCGGGCGGCGGGCTGAGCGCGGCGGTCGCCCTGATGGCACGCGACCGCGGCGGCCCGGCGATCACCTACCAGTCGATGTGCATCCCGGACCTGGACGACCGCGTCGCCGACGGGCCCATCCCGGCGGACACAGCCGACACCTCCCCGAACCCCATGGTGAACACCTGGCGTTCGGTCCGCGCGGCGTGGCGCCACTACCTCCCGGAGGGTTATCCGCCGGAGGGAACGACACCGGATCCCTACTCCTCCCCGGCCCGCGCCTCCGACCTCTCTGGCCTGCCGCCCGCCTACATCCAGGTCTGCGACCTCGATCCCCTGCGTGACGCGGGCCTGGCATACGCGCGGCGCCTGATGGACGCCGGTGTGCCGGTCACCGTCCGCAATGTGCCCGGCGCCTGGCACGGCTTCGAGCTGTACGCACCCGAAACCCGTGTGGCGAAGGAGTCGACGGCCCACTGGACGGGGCACCTGCGGGCGGCACTGTATCCGGGGACGGTGGCTTAGGGGCCTGGGCCGAGGGCTCAGGGTGGGGGTGTGGGGTGGGGGCGTGCGGGGAGGGCCCAAGCCGCGGCGGCGGGCCGGGGCCGGGGTAGCGAGCCGTGGGTGACGACGCCGGGTACCGGTCGGGGCGACGGGCCCAAGGCAGCGCTGGGGCTCGGGGGTTCGCCCTGGCGAGGTTCCCTTCCCAGCGCCTCCGGATTTTCCGCCGCTCCAGTTTTCGCTACGCCTGCCCCGCTTGCGCTTCCTACATATTTTTTCCCCTCCGCCCACCCCCCTTCGGGGGGTGGGCGGGTGTGGAGCGTACGCGGAGCCGAGCGTCGACGAGCATTGCCGAGCGATACGCCGCGATACGCCGCGATACGCCGCGATACGCCGCGGAGCGGAGGGGAGCGGGACCGAACGATGCGGTTCGGCGCCAGTCCGATTCGTTCGGCGGCGGCGCGTTGCCTTACGGCAGCACGATGCGATACCGAGGCGGCTCAATGCCCTACGCCGCGGGTGCGTTCCCGTAGGTCGCGGGTGCGTCCCGTACAGCGCAGGTGCGTTGCCGTACAGCGCGGCTGCGTTGCCACACGGCACCGGAGCGGCGCGGCACCGGTGCCGTGTGGCAACGTTTCGGCACAGCACCATTTCGGCACGGCACCGGTACGACGCGCTGGAGTGCAGTGGCCATGGCGCAAGGGCCGGCGCGCCGAAACCGCTGCACCGAGGCCACCGCACAGAACCGCGCACAGAACCGCCGCACAGGACCCTCCGTGCAGAACTCGCCGCGCAGAGACTGGACTGGCCACACAGAACCAGTGCGCCGAGCCGGCATGGAGCAGCTCCTGCCCGTGCCGTGCGGCCTCTCAGCCGTCCGAACGCCCCTCCCTCGCCCCCTCAACCGTTGATATCAAGCCACGCGTGATCCGGGTCATGGTCGCCACCAGGATCTCGCGTGGTTGTTCCGGGCGGTCCAGCCACCACAGGGCGAGCCCGTAGAGCGAGCTGCGGATGGCCTCGCCGAGGGGTTCCAGCTCGGCCTCGGGGACGCCGGGGACGAACTCGCGCAGCAGGGCCATGTCCGTTTCGCGCTGCCTGCGCTGGAGTTCGCGGTGGAAGTCTTGTACCTCCGCGTCGCCCGTGGTGTCGCGGAACATCATCCGCCAGGTGTACGGGTGGGACTGCACATACCCGAACCAGGCGTCGTACATCGCCTCCATGCGCCGACCCAAGTCGCCCTCGCCGTGCAGAAGTTCACGGATGGGAGCGGCGGCCAGCTCGTCTCGGTGCCGTTCCAGCAGGGCGAGGTGGAGCTCCTGCTTGGAGTCGAAGTGGCGGTAGAGCATCGGCTTGCTCAGACCGGCTTCGGCGGCGATCTCCCCGATGGTCGTGCCCGCGAAGCCGCGCTCCGCGAACAGCCGGGCGGCCACGTCCTCGATGCGCGTCCTGGCCTCGGCCCGGGCGGCGCGGTTCCGGTCGATCTCGCTCATGCGACGTCCTCGTGCGGTGTCGGTGCGGGTGATGGGATCTGGCTCATTTCGGCCGCGGAATTCCGCTCGCAATTGTCTCTGCGATGAAGCATACTCAGTCGTGTACCAAATGGTATACGCATCAGTAACTTCATGGAGCAGGCGACGGGGGTCACCATGATCGTTTCCGTGCACATCGCCGACATCGGCGTCCGCTCCGTGCGGACCGTCCTCAGCCAGTGCCCACGCCACGGAGCGACCCCCGGCCTGCGCTACGCCGAGACCACGCTCACCGGCGCCATCGCCTCCGGCCTGCCCAAGCTGCACCCCGGCCGGGCCGCCCTGATCGCCTCATGGGAGGACGACGTCGCCCTGGACCGCTTCCTCGCCGAAGACCCGCTGGCCCGCCGGATGTCCGGCGGCTGGCATGTGCGGCTGCGGCCGGTCCGGATCTCGGGCGCGTGGAGTCCGATGCCGGTCGAGACGGACCCGGGCACCGCGATGGCGGACGAGGACGGTCCGGTCGCCGTCCTCACCCTGGGAAAGCTGCGGCTGCGACGCGCGGTCCCCTTCCTGCGCGCCAATTCCTCCGCCTCCAGCCGGGCCGCGGCCGATCCCGCACTGCTCGCGTCCACCGCTCTGGCCAGACCGCCGCGCTTCGTCGGTACGTTCTCCATATGGCAGAGCGTCTCCGCGATGAGCCGCTACGCGTACGGCTCCGCGCAGCCTCAGCACAAGGCGGCGGTCCAGGAGCACCGGGCGGCACCGTTCCATCACGAAGCCGCGTTTCTCCGCTGCCACCCCTACGGCGCCCAGGGCACGCTGGACGGCGCCGAGCCGATAACCACGGCTGCCGCAGCCCCGCCCCGTCCTAAACTCGCCGGGTAGGGGGCTGACAGCAGACGGACGGCCGACATCCGATCCGCGAAGGGACCAGCGTTGACCGACACCGAAGGGGCAGTCGACGCCCCGGTCGCGACCGCCGCGCCGGTCACGAAGCCGAGCCCCAAGGGCCGCCGCAGGCGGATCAGCGACCGGGTGCCGGCCGAGGACCAGGTGACCATCGAGGACCTGGCCCAGGAGCTCGGCGTCAGCCAGATGACGGTGCACCGCGATCTGGACACCCCGGAGCATCAGGGCAGGCTGCTCCAGGCCATCAACGAGCCGGCGCCGCCGACCGACTTCGATCTCGTCATCTCCGATGAACTCCTTCCCCAGGAGGAGCAGGACGCGCTTCAATCCCTGGGAGTGCGATACGAGTTGGCAGCAGAGGGGAGCCGGCGGGGATGAGCGTTGACCGTGGGGAGACGGACAAGCTGAGCGCGGCCGACCCGCACGGCCCGCACGGCCTACGCGGGCAGACCGGACAGCACGAACAGGCCGGGCAGCACGAACAGGCCGACCAGACGGGGCAGCACGGCCAGACCGGCGGGTGCGACGCGGAGAACGGCACCGCCCCCGGAAGCGATTCCGTCCCGTCCGTCGGCACCGCCCCCGGCAGCGATGACGTCCGGGCCGCCGGCGCCGTCAAGGACAGCGGTACCCCTGTCACCGGTGCCGTCGGCAGCCGCGACCTGGAGCGCATCAATCCACCCCACCTCGCGCCACCGACCGGATTCAGCCACGCCGTCCGTGCCACCGCCCCCGGCACCCTGGTCTTCCTGGCCGGGCAGACCGCCCTCGACGGTGCGGGCCGAATCGTCGGGAACGGCATCGTCGAGCAGTTCGAGCGGGCTCTGACCAACCTCCTGGAGGTCGCAGCCGCCTCCGGCGCCGGTCCGTCCGACCTGGCCAAGCTCACCGTCTTCGCCGTCGATATCGCCGACTACCGCCTGCACGCCCGGGAGATCGGACGGGTGTGGAAACGCCTGGTGGGCAGCGATTTCCCGGCCATGGCCGTCATCGGCGCCACCCGCCTGTGGGACGAAACAGCCCTGGTCGAAATCGAGGGTATCGCCGTCATCCGGCACTGACCCTGTCGTCCACCACTGACCCCGTCGTCCGGCAGCGTTCAACGACCCGACACTGACCGCGCATCCGCTGTAGCCGCAAGCCCCCGGCGCCAAGGAGCCGGAGCACTCACGCTGCCCTCCCGGCCCCAGCTCCCCCGCCCACTACCCGTACACCAACCCTCTCCCCGTACCTCTACTCACTCCCCGTACGTCCACTCCCCCCGTACGCCCGCCGACTTCCCGTGCGTCCGCCGACTTCCCGTACGTCCGCTCACTCCCGTACGTACGCTCACTCCCCGTACGTCCGCTCACTCCCCGTACGTCGCCACCAGCGCCTCGGCGTCCGCCGGCGACAGCGTGATCCCGAACTCCGAGTCCAGCAGCCCCGGGATCTCCTCAGGTGCGACCTCCCGCACCTCCCGCGACCAGTCCGGCCGGGTCCGGACGAATTCCCGC
Source organism: Streptomyces albospinus (assembly GCF_014648695.1). GTDB lineage: Bacteria > Actinomycetota > Actinomycetes > Streptomycetales > Streptomycetaceae > Streptomyces > Streptomyces albospinus. Next base: position 135,365 of record NZ_BMRP01000014.1, on the reverse strand, counting down.
GCGACGAGCGTGCGGCGCACATCGGCCAGCGGCAGCTGCACCACGACCTTGCCGGTGAACGGCGACCGCGAATGGGTCGATATGTAGTGGTTGAAGACGCTGTAGTCGACCGGGAAGCGCCGCTCGGCCCCGAAGGCGTACAGGTCGAACCAGCCGTCATCGTGCAGCGAGCGCAGCACCCACGCCTCGGCCTCCTTCTCGTACGCCAGGCCAAAGGTCCAGTCGCCCTGCTGCGCCTCGACACCGTCCCGCAACGGGATCGGTGCGAGCAGCGCCTCACCGCCGAAGCCGACGTCGGTGATCCAGTCCGTACCGTCCAGGTCGACCCTCAGCAGCGCGTGCGTGACCGGACGCACCTTGCGCTCGCCCATCCGGATACGCGCGCCGAGCCCGGTGACGCGGAAGCCCAGGCGCTCCAGGGCGGCGGCGTAGAGGAGGTTCTGCTCGTAGCAGTAGCCGCCGCGCCGCTGCCGGACCATCTTCGCCTGCAACGCCTCCAGGTCGAGCAGGATCGGGCGGCCGAGCACGATCTCGATGTTCTCGAAGCCGATCGACGCGCTGTGCCCGGCATGCAGCTTCCGCAGCGTCTCCAGGGTCGGCCGGCGGTCGCCCTCGTAGCCGATGCGCGCCAGATACGCGTCCAGATCGAGCTGGTCGCCGCCCCAGTGGGATTCGGTCATGGTGCTGTGCCCCCCTCGTCGTGGCGTGCTCCTGTCGGCGCCAGGAGGGAGCTTAGGAGACGCCGCATTCGGGAGGCGATCGACTCCTCGACCGGCGACCGGGGCCGACCGGGCGTACCACCGGGCGAGTTCGGCTCACGACCGGGCGAGCCCGGGCTTACGACCTACAGCGACGGGCCCTACATCCAACGCCCCACCCGCAACAGGCACCAACATCGCCCACCACGGGCACCAACATCCAGACGCCCACCCCCTCCCCTCTTCCCCGGTCATCCCCCGTCCGGAACCACGGCCGCCACCCCGGCCGGCTCCCCGGCCGGGTCCCCGGCCGGGTCCCCCGCCCCTCACCCCAGCCCGCGCGCCGCCTCCCGCGGATCCTTCCTGAACGCCCACGCCATCTTCGGCTCCACCGCGAACCGGAAGATCCGCTGCACCGGCGGCGTGCACAGCAGCGTGACCACCGTGCCCGCGAACAGGGTCAGCAGCACCTCGCCCCAAGCGGTGTGCAGCCATGCCTGGTGGTACCAGCCCCAGAAACGCGACCCCTTGGCGAGGAACCCGTGCAGGAGGTAGCCGTAGAGGGTGCCCGCGCCCAGCGCCGTACACCACATCGTGCGGCCCGGCACCCAGGCGAAGAAGCAGGCCACCAGCACCAGCGAGCAGCCGAACATCGCCAGCGTCATCACCACACCGCTCCACCACGGGGCGCCCAATTCCTGTGCACTGTCGCAGTGGTAGAACCAGTCGGCGTTCATCCGGGGTGCGGCCCAGTACGCGACGAGCAGCGCGACGCCGAGGACCGGTACGGCCGCGATCCGCGCCCACCGACCGCGTACGAGCGCGAAGTGCTCCGGCCGCAGGTTCAGCCCCAGCACGAAGAACGGCAGGAATTGCAGCACCCGTTGGAGGTTGAGATCGTCGCCGATCTCCGGCGTGACGGACGCCATCATGGCGATGATCAGGGCCAGCAGCAGCGGCCGGCGCACGATCTTCCACAGCGGTGCGGTCAGCCGCCAGATGAACAGCGCCACCAGGAACCAGGTCAAATACCAGGGGTCCAGGAGGTTGATGGGGTAGCTGGGGTCGTTGCCCGCCCAGCGTTTGAAGAAGGTATAGGCGATCTCGAAGATGAGGTAGGGGACCGCGACACCGGTGATCAGCCGCTGCAACCGGTCCCTGCGCATATCGAAACTGCGCGAGAAATAACCTGAGATAATGATGAACGCCGGCATGTGGAACGCGTAGACGGCGATATAGAGCGCCGCCGCCGTCCGACTCCCGGAGCCCAGCGGCTCCCAGGCGTGCCCCATAGCAACCAGCACGATGGCCAAATATTTAGCGTTGTCGAAAAACGCGTCGCGGGTTTTCCCCTGAGCACCACCGGCCGCCGCCCGCCCGGTGTCCGTACGGGCTTTCTCTGTACGGCCGTTGACCGTACCGGCTTGGCCCTTACGAACGATGACTGCGCCGGCCCGGCCCTTACGGTCTTGGCCCTCACAGCCCTGGTTCTTACGCTCGTGATCCTCGCGGTCGTGGCCCTCACGGTCTTGGTCCGTAAGGGCGCCGTACGGCTGGCCGCCTCCCGTCTCCCCGCCATCTCGACTTTCGCCCCCCGTCAGCGATTTGGCGTCCGCGTCATCCTCCCCCGCAGTTACCGCCGAGGAGAGCGTGGCCGTCGAAACACCTGTGCTGTCCGCCGTGCCTTCCGAGTCCAGCGCGTCGTCCGGCAACTGCCGTGGCGCCGGAAGCGGCACCCGCCGCTCGCCGGGCGCCGGAAAATCGTTCGTCAAGAGCCCTCCTCGTACGCACCCAGAGGACGAGCCGGACACGGACACGGACCTGTCCCCAAAAGGGGACCCCAAAGCCAAATCCTGCGTCTTAGTTCTTTTACGGGGGATGACGTGGTGCCGAACATCCCAGGCACCTTAGCCTCGCCACCGGAATCCCGTAAATCCCGCCCTGCCATGCCCGCCCACCATGCCCCGCCCTACGCGACTCCTCCACTCAACACGGGAAAAATGCTGCAAAATATGGGTGGATGGAAAGGCGACACGTACACCGAACACACGCTCGTAAATCCCCGACGCGCACCTGCCGATCCCGAACGCGCCTGCACTGCACCGGACTTCACCATCGGACGCGCCGAAGTCCCGACTCATGTACGCACCGTGCGCACCCCACGCGCCCCACACACCGTGCGCACCCTGCGCGCCCTACGCCCGTACGCGCCGCGCACCCCCGCGAAGATCAACCGATTCCGGCGACAAGCGCCATGACGGACAGCAGCAGCGCCCCGGCACCGCCCACCATCCCGGCAATCCGGGCGCTCCGCTGCTCGGTCAAGCCGCCCAAATGGGTCCAGGCGGCAAGCAGAAAGGCGATTCCGCCGGCCACGAACCACGGTCCCCACAGATACGTGTACCAGCGGCTCATCCCCCGCAATTCCGGCGCGAGTTCGATGGCGTGCGCCTCTACGAGCAACCCCTGCCCGACGAACAACGCCCCGTGCCAGACCAAGAGCACCCCCGCGCCCCACGCCAGCAACTGGAGCAGGCGGCTCATCCCACGCCCCCATGCGCGCCGGCGAACCAGCGCCAACCCCACGAGCCCGCCGACGACTTTGAGAATGCCGGTGAGCCACAACACGACGAGGAAATCGGGGTCCCGCTCCTCCGCCAGGTGGACCAGCGACGGCGAAACCATGGATTCCGCCCCGAGCAGTCCGCCCAGCGCCCAGTAGAAGCTCGGTATGGCGAAGACAAAGCCCCATACGGCGGCGGCATACCCCGGCCAGGCGACCGAATAGTGGCTCTCGGCGGCATTCGCACTCTTCATGGCCGCGATTCTGCCCGCCGGTTCACCGACGGACCGCCGATTTACCGAACACGTGCCAATCGAAGCGAACCGAACAGGTCGGATGTCGGATCAGGCCAGGTCAGGTAAGCCCCCGGCCTGAACCCGGCCGATAGCGCCCGTCCTAGTCGATAACCCCTTCCACTCCCCGACCCTGTACCGACCGCGCACTCGCCTTCGCCCCGACGTCCCACGCATAGATCTCCAGCCGCCGCCCGTGCGGCCCGCGCAGCCGGTGCACGGCTCTGGCCCACTGCGAACTGACCTCGGCCATACGGGGATTGATCTGATCGGCGAACCGCGCGTAACGCCGCAGTTTGCTCACCGGCGGTGCCCCCAGGATCCCCGTACGTACTTTGGGCATCAGCCGGTGCACCCGCTTCACGCAGCGTACGCAGAAACTCTGCACCACCAGGCGATGGCGGATGTGCGCACGATCCAGCCACCCCAGTTCCCGCAGTTCGCGCAGCGCCTGCGCCTCGATTCCCGGGTATTCCTCGGGCACCTTGAGTTCCAGCAGCAGGCCCTGCCCGTTACGGTCCAGCCTGCGCAGATAGTCGGCGAGCGTCGGCACCCGCTCCCCCGCGAACTGCTTTCCGAACCAGCTCCCGGCGTCCAGCCGCGCGATCTCGGACGCGGTGAAATCCCCCACCCGCCACGGCGCCCGCCCCGGAAACACCTTCGCGGCATTGGTGGTCCGATTGAGCGTGGTGTCATGTATCACCACCAGCCGGCCGTCCTTGGTCCGCTGCACATCGTTCTCGACCCATACGAGCCCGCGGCGGTGCGCCGCATCGACGGCGGCGAGGGTGTTCTCCGGCGCGTAACGGGACGCGCCACGGTGCGCGATCACAAAAGGCGCCTGATGGCCGGCCCTGATACCCACGAGCGTCCCGCCCCTGGTGGCCAGTTCGGGATGCCCCTCGGGGCCGGACGCCAGCGCCACCGACGCCATGGCCGCCGTCACCAGGAACGCGACTCCGCCGGCCGCGATCCGCATCGATCTCCGCAGCATGCGGGGGCCTCCAGGTCGCTCGGCGCAGACGGTGCCATCTGCGTCAGGTACGCCCCCTAGGGCCCCTCCGCTCTCCACGAAGGCGGATACGCCCTGCCTCCCGACTCTGCCCCCGTCCCCGCATCCCCGCCACGGGAACGCTCCCCCTCCGCTCCGTCCCCAGCACCCCGGCCCACCGCCTTTCCGCAGGCCGGCCCCCACCTCGGCCATCCAGGACCCATCCGGCCATTCGTGCGAATCCTCCCCGCACCCGTCCCGCCCCGCCCCTCGGCACCAGACCCAGAATTTCGCGTCCCCGCCCCGCCCCCTTGCCCACCCGTCCCTATCGTTTGCGTGCATGGCCAACCGAATAGATCAAGCCTGCGGACCGGAGCCCCCTGAGCCGCCGGCGGCAACGGCAAGCAGACCCGCATGGCCGCAGCCGCCGAGGAAGAGGGCGTGATCATGCCCAGGCTCCGCTTCAGGGACGTCGTCCCGCACGGTGCCCTCTACGGGGCGGCGGCCACCCTGATACCCGCGGTCGCCTCGGTGACCGCCGGGCCTACACATGGCATGAACACCGCACCACGTTCCTCGGCACCCTCACCATCGTGAGCCTCGGCGTCTCGGTCCTCCTCTGGGCGGTCGGCGGCTTCTGCTGGGCCTGCTCCTCCGGCGACATCCGCCGCCTGCGCGACTTCCGCACGGCCCGTGGCCGCTCCGGAGGCGTCCTCGCCTGGGGCGCCGCCTACGTCCGCGCCGACGCCTTCACCCTCACCACCGGCGCCCTCACCTGGCTCCTCACCGTGCCCATCAACGCGAGCCAGGGCAGCGGATGGCTTTACGGTCGGCACTGAGGCCCGGCAGCGCGCAAGCGCAAAACCCCCTGCGCCCGTACCCGCACCGGTGATCGCCCGACCCACCGGCACTCCCCCAACGCCCCCCAACGCCGCCACGCGGTCGGCGAATTGCTCCCGACGCCCCTGACCGGCCCGGCCGCCCCCTACCGGCCTGCCTCGGGTACGCCGCCGTCCGAACGGCGGCGCACCCGCCCCAACCAAGAAAAAACCCAGGTCAGAAATTCCTGACCTGGGTCTTCGCAAGAGCCGCCTTCGGGATTCGAACCCGAGACCTACGCATTACGAGTGCGTTGCTCTGGCCAACTGAGCTAAGGCGGCGTGGTGCGCGGCCCAGTCTACACAGGAGCGGGGGGTGCTTTGTAATCGGTTCGGGGGCTGGTCAGGGGCGTGTGGGATGGGTCACGTGCAGCGCTTGTTCTTGGCGGGTGGGGTGCCTTCGAGGAGGTAGGTGTTGATGGCGGTGTCGATGCAGTCGCTGCCGCGGCCGTAGGCGGTGTGGCCGTCGCCCACGTACGTGAGGAGGGTGGCGCTGGAGAGCTGGGCGGCGAGGCCCTTGGCCCAGGTGTACGGGGTGGCCGGGTCGCGGGTGGTGCCGACGACGACGATCGGGTCGGCGCCCTTGGCCTGGATGCGGTGGGTCGCGCCGGTGTACTTGACCGGCCAGTACGCGCAGTTCAGGGCGGACCAGGCGAAGTTGTCGCCGAAGACCGGGGATGCCTTGCGGAAGGCGGGCAGGGCGGCGCGGACCTGGTCGGGGCCGGTGAAGGCGGGGGCGAGGTCGAGGCAGTTGACGGCGGGGTTGGCGAACATCTGGTTGGCGTAGTGACCGTCGGCGTCGCGCTCGTAGTAGCTGTCCGAGAGGGCGAGCAGTCCGCGGCCGTTGCCGGCCTCGGCCTGGGCGAGGTATTCGCGCAGTTCGGCCCAGGCGCCCTGGTCGTACATGGCGGCGATGACGCCGGTCGTGGCGAGGGACTCGGTGAGCTTGCGGTCCTGGCCGGTGTCCACCGGGTGCGCGTCCAGCTTCTTGAAGAAGGCGGAGAGCCGCTTGCCGGCGTCTTCGGGGCTCGTGGTGCCGAGCGGGCAGTTCTTCTTCTTGATGCAGTCCGCGGCGAAGGCCAGGAAGGCGGTGTTGAAGCCGGCGGTCTGGTCGAGGTTGATGGTGCGCGAGTTCAGTGACGGGTTCATGGCGCCGTCGAGGACCATGCGGCCGGAGTGGGAGGGGAAGAGGCCCGCGTAGGTCGCGCCGAGGAAGGTGCCGTAGGAGGCGCCGACGTATGTCAGCTTCTTGTCGCCCAGGACGGCGCGCAGGACGTCCATGTCGCGGGCCGCCTCGATGGTGGAGACGTGCGGCAGCAGCTTGCCGGAGTGGGTCTCGCAGCCCTTGGCGAAGTCGCGGTAGGCGGTGACCAGCTGATTGACCTCGGCGGGGGTGTCGGGGGTCGTATCGGTCTGGGTGTAGCGGTCCATCTGCTGGTTGGTGAGGCATTCGACGGGCTCGCTGCGGGCCACGCCGCGCGGGTCCATCGCCACCATGTCGTAGCGCGCGCGGACGGCGGCCGGCTGGGGCGCGTACTGCTCCAGGTACTTGATCGCGGAGCCGCCGGGGCCGCCGGGGTTGACCATCAGGGAGCCGAGCCGCGCCCCCGGGCCGGCGGCCTGCTTACGGGCCACGGCGAGCTTCAGGTCGGTGGCCGCGCTGGGCTTGGCGTAGTCCAGGGGGGCCTTCATCGTCGCGCACTGGAAGCCCGCCACCCCGCAGTCGTGCCAGCTCAGCTTCTGGTCGTAGTACGGGCGGAGGTTGGCCGGGACAGCGGTGGGGAGCGGCGCGAGGAGCGAGCCGTTGGGCGCCTGGCGATCGGTGCCGGCCTCTTTCGTATGCCCCGGGGCCGCCGCGCCACCGGGCGACGAACTCCCGGAGGAGCAGCCGGAGATCAGCAGGGCGAGGGCCGTGGCGGCAGCGGCGGCTGCGGCGGCGGGGGTGCGGAGCAGGCGGCTCGGCTGCATGGGCGGTCCCTGGGGGTGGTTGGCCGGTGTTCCTGGGGCGGGGCGGGCATCCTTCAATCGCGGGTTGCTTTACGGAGCGTATCGACACGGGGACGGTGAGTGTGCACTCCTGGGGAGGATGGGGGACGTGATTCAGCCTTCGCGCAGCGCGGCCGTCATCGCCTCGACCGCGAGCAAGGGGGCGACGTTGCGGTCCAGGGCCTCCCGGCAGGCGATGACCGCTTCTATGCGGCGCAGGGTGCGCTCCGGCGTGGACGTCGTGGCGATGCGCTGGATGCTGTCGCGCACCTCGTCGTTGGCGAGCGGGACCGCGGCGCCCATCTGGAGGGCCAGGACGTCGCGGTAGAAGCCGGTGAGGTCGACGAGGGCCAGGTCGAGGCTGTCCCGCTGGGTGCGGGTGGAGCGGCGCTTCTGCCGGTCCTGGAGCTCCTTCATGGCGCCGGCGGTGCCGCGGGGCAGCCGGCCGCCGGTGCCCGCGGCGGCGCCGAGGGCGGCGCGCAGCTCCTCGGTCTCCTTGGCGTCGACCTCCTCGGCGACCTGCTTGGCGTCCTCGCCCGCCGCGTCGATCAGCTCCTGGGCGGCCTTGAGGCAGCCGCCGATGTCGTCGATCCGGAGCGGGAGCTTCAGGACGGCCGCCCGGCGGGCCCGGGCGCGCTCGTCGGTGGCGAGCCGGCGGGCCCGGTCGATGTGCCCCTGGGTGGCGCGGGCGGCCCGGTCGGCGGTCTCCGGATCGATGCCGTCGCGCCGCACGAGGACGTCGGCGACCGCGCCGACCGGGGGCGTACGGAGGGTGAGGTGGCGGCAGCGGGAGCGGATCGTGGGGAGCACGTCCTCGATGGAGGGCGCGCACAGGAGCCAGACCGTACGCGGAGCGGGCTCCTCCACCGCCTTGAGGAGGACATTGCCGGCGCCTTCGGTGAGGCGGTCGGCGTCCTCCAGGACGATCACCTGCCAGCGCCCGCCGGCCGGGGAGAGCGAGGCCCTACGGACCAGGTCGCGGGTCTCCTTGACGCCGATGGACAGCAGGTCCGTACGGACGATCTCGACGTCGGCGTGGGTGCCGACGAGGGTGGTGTGGCAGCCGTCGCAGAAGCCGCAGCCGGGGGTGGGACCGGAGGGGCCGAATCCGGCGCCGTCCGGGCTGACGCACTGGAGGGCCGCCGCGAAGGCGCGCGCTGCGGTGTCCCGGCCGGCGCCGGGCGGGCCCGTGAACAGCCAGGCGTGGGTCATCTGGGAGGCGCCGCTCCGCTCCGCCGGCGGCTGCCCGCCGGCCGCCCGCGCCGCGCTCTCGGCGGCCACTATGGCGTCCGCGTCGCGCGCAGCCGCGGCGAGCTGCGCCGTCACCCGGTCCTGGCCGACCACGTCGTCCCATACCGCCATCGCTGCCGCCGTCCTGTCCGTTCTGCGTGCCTTGCCGGCGCGGTCGCACGTCCGGGCGCGAACGCCGGACGCCTCACCCGCGCAGATCCCATTGTGGTCCAACCCACTGACAACCGAATCCCGGCAGCGGTCGGCGCCGCCG
>NZ_BMRP01000014.1:0-126408 GCF_014648695.1 Streptomyces albospinus | reverse complement strand
ACGGCCGTTCGGTCGGAGCGCTCCGGTCAGCCGCGCCGGTCCCGGCCCCGACGGTCCTTGCCGCCCGCGCCGTTGTCCGCGTCGTCGTCCGCGCGCGGGCCGAGGAGTTCATCGGCCAGCGTCGGCAGATCGTCCAGCGGGGTCTCCTCCGCCCACTCCGGGCGCGGGCGACTGTGCCGCCCGTTCTCGGCGGGGCGGCCGGTGGCCGGGTCGACCTGCGGGAGTTCGCGGGTCCGCTCCGGGCCGCCGTCGGCCGGCTCGCCGTGGGCGCCCTTGCCGCCCTCGTGGAACATCCCCGGCGGCACCCGGTCCGCCGGGTCGTCGTCCCGTACGGGCGGCAGCACGGTCGTCTCCTCGGAGTCCGCGCCGCCTCCCTGGCCGGCGTCCCGGACCGGCGGCAGCACCGCCGTCTCGTCCGCCTCCCGCGCCTCGGGCCGCGGCAGCGCCGCCGTCCGCTCGCTGTCGGCGCCCGTACCGGAACCGGAGGCCCCGCTCCCGGAAGCGGGCCGGGCGCCGCTCTCGTTGGCCACCCGCTTCCGCAGCTGCGTGACGTCCGTCTCCGTGGTCGGCGCCTCGGCCGCCTTCGCCTCCGCAGCCGCAGCCGCCTCCGCCGCCTCGACGCGGGCCTGCTCGGCGCGCAGCAGCGCCTCCTCGGCCTTGCGCTGCTTCTCCAGGCGGCGCTCCTCGGCCTCCCGGCGCAGCCGCGCCTCCTCCTCGTGCTGCCTGCGCAGCCGCTCCCGCTCGGCCTGGCGGGCCTTCTCCTCCGCCTCGCGGCGCTGCCGCTCCGCCTCCGCCGCCGCACGGGCCTCCTCGGCGCGCTGCCGCGCCTCCTCCGCCTGGCGGGCGGCCTCCCGGGCCTTGGCCTCCTCGGCCTCGCGGCGCTTGCGCTCCTCTTCCTCGGCGCGCAGCTTGGCCAGCTGCTCCTGGCGCTCGCGCTCCAGGCGCGCCTCCTCCGCCTTGCGCGCGGCCTCCTCCTCGGCCTTGCGGCGGGCTTCCTCCTCGGCCGCCTTACGGGCCTCGGCCTGCGCCCTTAGCTCCGTCTCGGACAGCGGCAGGACCTGGTCGAGGCGGTGGCGTACGGCGATCGTGACGGCCTCCGGCTCCTGGCCGGCGTCGACGACCAGGTAGCGGGCCGGGTCGGCGGCGGCCAGCGCCAGGAATCCGGCGCGGACCCGCTCGTGGAATTCGGCGGGCTCGGACTCCATCCGGTCCGGCGCCTCGGTGAAGCGCTCGCGGGCGGTCTCCGGGGAGACGTCCAGCAGCACCGTCAGATGCGGGATGAGGCCGTCCGTCGCCCAGCGGCTGATCCGGGCGATCTCCGTGGGCGCCAGGTTGCGGCCGGCGCCCTGGTAGGCCACCGAGGAGTCGATGTAGCGGTCGGTGATGACGATCGCGCCGCGCTCCAGAGCGGGCCGGATGACGCTGTCGACGTGCTCGGCGCGGTCCGCGGCGAACATCAGCGCCTCGGCCCGGTCCGACAGTCCGGACGTGGACACGTCCAGGATGATCGCCCGCAGCCGCTTGCCGATGGCGGTGGCACCCGGCTCGCGGGTCACCACGACCTCGTGGCCCTTGCTGCGGATCCACTCCGCCAGCGCCTCGACCTGGGTCGACTTCCCGGCGCCGTCACCGCCCTCCAGGGCGATGAAGAAGCCGGCGGCGGCGGGCGCCTGGGCCGGGTCGCCGCCGCGCAGCGCCTCGCTCAGATCGCGCCGCAGCGGTACGCCCTGCCGGTCGTCGGTCTTGCCCAGCACCCAGGCGGCGACCGGCAGCAGCAGCGCGCCGACCAGCATCAGGGTGTACGCGGCGCCGCCGTGCGCGAAGACGAAGGCGCCGCTGCCGACGTGGTGCGGGCCGATGACACCGGCCAGCAGGGGCGCGGCGATGGCGGCCAGCGCGACCGCGAGCCGGACGACGGCGTGCAGGTGCTCGGTCGTACGGGCGCTGCGGAACGCCTCGGACTCCTGGTCCAGCAGCACATGGCCCGTATTGGCGGTGATACCGGCGCAGACACCTGCCAGCAGCGCGAGCAGCAGCACCGTCGTCGGGTCCGGGACCAGCCCCATGGCCAGCAGCGAGAGGCCGGTGGCGGCGACGGCCATGGCCAGCAGCCGGCGCCGGGAGAGCGCGGGCAGCACCTTGCGGGCGCTGCGGATGCCGATGACCGTGCCGCCGGTCAGCGCGAGCACCAGCAGCGCGTACGTGGCGGGACCGGTGGCCAGGTCGAAGGCGTGCAGTACGGAGAGCGCGACGGCCGCGGCGATCGCGCCGGCCACCGCCGCACAGGCCGTCACCAGCAGCGGGATCGCGCCCGTACGGCCCTTGTCGGGCCCCGCGCCCGGCTTGGCGCCGGACTTCGGGCGGCGCAGGCCCTCCAGCGGGGAGCGCGGCCGGGGCGTGTGGCCACCGGGAAGCTCGATGAAGTACAGGATCGACACGGACGCGGCGAACAGCCCGGCGGCGACGTACGAGCCCAGCGCGGCCTGGTGGAGGTGGAACCACTCGACGCCGGCGCCCAGCAGCTTCCCGATCAGCGTGAAGACCACCAGCGCGGCGGCGGCGATCGGCAGCGAGACGAAGCTGGTGCGCAGCGACAGCCGGCGCAGCGCGTCCATGTTGTCGGGCAGCGGCCGGACGGCGGCGCCCTCCGGGGGCGGCGCGGGCAGCAGCGCGGGCGCCGCGCTCTCCCGGGCGACGGTCCAGAAGCGCTCGGCGACGCCGGAGACGAAGACCGTCACCAGCAGCCAGGCGAGCGCGTCGGCCGGCGTCCAGTCGATCCAGAGGGGGGCGACGACCAGCAGCGCGAGCCGCAGCACGTCCGCGCCGATCATCGTCCAACGGCGGTCCAGCGGCCCGTCGGGCGCGGTGAGCGCGGACAGCGGCCCGAGGAGGACGGCCCCGAAGAGCAGTGTCGCCAGCAGCCGGACGCCGAATACCACGGTGACCGCGAAGGCGGCGCCCCTATAGCCGCCGCCGAACACGGCATGGCCGCCCAGCGGTATGTACAGCGCCGCCTGAAGGGCGAGCAATACCAGGACAAGCAAGGACAGGGCATCGCCGATACCCCCGACGAACTGGGCACTCCACAGCCGCTTCAAAGGAGGGAAGCGGAGCAGGGCTCGCACCGCTCGCTCGCGGGAGTCCGCTGCGAGCGCGTCTGAAGTGGGGGGCACGACCGGTGGCTGCTCGGCACGCGTCATCCCGCCAGCCTATCGGGACAGGGCACACTACCGGGCGCCCGCCCGAACAAATGGGCGGGCACTGCCGGATGCGAAGGGGCGGGCAAGGCGAACGCGTCCGCCTTGCCCGCCCTCGTACCGCGCCGTTACGCGCCGACCGGGACGGCTCAGTCCTCGGCCGGAGCGGCCGTCTTCTTCGCCGCCGTCTTGGCCGTGGCCTTCTTCGCGGTCGTCGTCTTCTTCGCCGCGGTCTTCTTGGCAGCCGTCTTCTTGGCAGCCGTCTTCTTCGCGGCGGTCTTCTTGGCCGGCGCCTTCTTGGCCGCCTTCTTGGCGGTCTTCTTCGCCGGCCCCTTGGCGCGCTTCTCCGCCAGCAGCTCGTAGCCGCGCTCGGCGGTGATCGTCTCGACGTCGTCGTCCCGGCGCAGCGTCGCGTTGGTCTCGCCGTCGGTGACGTACGCGCCGAACCGGCCGTCCTTGACCACCACCGGCTTGCCGCTCACCGGGTCCGTGCCCAGCTCCTTGAGCGGCGGCTTGGCGGCGGCCCGCCCGCGCTGCTTGGGCTGGGCGTAGATCGCCAGCGCCTCGTCGAGGGTGATCGTGAAGAGCTGCTCCTCCCTCTCCAGGGAGCGCGAGTCGGTGCCCTTCTTCAGGTACGGGCCGTAGCGGCCGTTCTGCGCGGTGATCTCCACGCCCTCGGCGTCCGTGCCGACGACGCGCGGCAGCGACATCAGCTGGAGCGCGTCCTCCAGGGTCACGGTGTCCAGGGACATCGACTTGAAGAGCGAGGCGGTGCGCGGCTTGACCGCGTTCTTGCCGGTCTTCGGGGTGCCCTCGGGCAGCACCTCGGTGACGTACGGGCCGTAGCGGCCGTCCTTCGCCACGATCTGGTGGCCGGAGACCGGGTCCATGCCCAGCTCGAAGTCGCCGCTCGGCTTGGCCAGCAGCTCCTCGGCGTACTCCACCGTCAGCTCGTCGGGCGCCAGGTCGTCGGGGACGTCGGCGCGCTGGTGGCCCTCCTCGTCCTTCTCGCCGCGCTCCACGTACGGGCCGTAGCGGCCGACCCGCAGGGTGATGCCCGCGCCGACCGGGAAGGACGAGATCTCCCGGGCGTCGATCGCGCCCAGGTCCGTGACCAGCTCCTTGAGGCCGCCGAGGTGGTCGCCGTCGCCGTTTCCGGCATCCGCTGCACCGCCCACGCCGCCCGCGGCGGAGCCGCTGTCAGGCCCGGTCTCGCCGAAGTAGAAGCGCCGCAGCCACGGCACGGCCTGCGCCTCACCGCGCGCGATCCGGTCGAGGTCGTCCTCCATCTTGGCGGTGAAGTCGTAGTCGACCAGCCGGCCGAAGTGCTTCTCCAGGAGGTTGACCACCGCGAAGGAGAGGAACGACGGCACCAGCGCCGTCCCCTTCTTGAAGACATAGCCGCGGTCCAGGATCGTGCCGATGATCGACGCGTACGTCGACGGGCGGCCGATCTCGCGCTCTTCCAGCTCCTTGACCAGCGTGGCCTCGGTGTAGCGGGCGGGCGGCTTGGTGGCGTGGCCGTCGGCGGTGATCTCCCGCGCGGCGAGCGCATCGCCCTCGGCGACCTGCGGCAGCCGCCGCTCGCGGTCGTCCAGCTCGGCGTTCGGGTCGTCGGCGCCCTCCACGTAAGCCTTGAGGAAGCCGTGGAAGGTGATGGTCTTGCCGGACGCGCTGAACTCGGCGTCCCGCCCGTCGGCGGCCCGGCCACCGATCTTGACCGTGACGGAGTTCCCGGTCGCGTCCTTCATCTGGGAGGCGACGGTCCGCTTCCAGATCAGCTCGTAGAGCCGGAACTGGTCGCCGGTCAGCCCGGTCTCGGCGGGCGTGCGGAAGCGGTCGCCGGAGGGGCGGATCGCCTCGTGCGCCTCCTGCGCGTTCTTGACCTTGCCGGCGTACGTCCGCGGCTTGTCCGGCAGATACCCGGCGCCGTACAGCTGCGTCACCTGCGCCCGGGCCGCGGCGACCGCGGTGTCCGAGAGCGTGGTGGAGTCCGTACGCATATAGGTGATGAAGCCGTTCTCGTACAGCTTCTGCGCGACCTGCATGGTGGCCTTGGCTCCGAAGCCGAGCTTGCGGCTGGCCTCCTGCTGGAGGGTGGTCGTCCGGAACGGCGCGTACGGGGAGCGGCGGTACGGCTTGGACTCGACCGAGCGGACCGCGAAGTCGGTGTTCGCCAGGGCGGCGGCGAGCGCGCGGGCGTTCGCCTCGTCCAGGTGGAGCACGTCGCTCTTGAGCTGACCGTTGGGGCCGAAGTCCCGGCCCTGGGCGACCCGGCGGCCGTCGACGGTGGTCAGCCGGGCGGTCAGGGTCGACGGGTCGCTCGCGTCACCCGCACGGCCGGTGGCGAAGGTGCCGGTCAGGTCCCAGTACTCGGCGGAGCGGAACGCGATCCGCTCGCGCTCCCGCTCGACGACGAGCCGGGTCGCCACGGATTGCACCCGGCCGGCGGACAGCCGGGGCATGACCTTCTTCCACAGGACCGGCGAGACCTCGTAGCCGTAGAGGCGGTCGAGGATCCGGCGGGTCTCCTGGGCGTCGACCAGCTTCTTGTTCAGATCGCGGGGGTTGGCGACGGCCTCGCGGATCGCGTCCTTGGTGATCTCGTGGAAGACCATCCGGTGGACCGGGACCTTCGGCTTGAGGATCTCCTGGAGATGCCACGCGATGGCCTCGCCCTCGCGGTCCTCATCGGTGGCGAGGAAGAGTTCGTCGGACTCGGCCAGCAGCTCCTTGAGCTTCTTGACCTGGTCCTTCTTGTCGCTGTTGACCACGTAGATCGGCTGGAAGTCGGCGTCGACGTTCACGCCGAGACGGGCCCAGGACTCGCCCTTGTACTTCGCCGGGACCTCGGCCGCGCCGTTGGGGAGGTCGCGGATGTGCCCGACGCTGGCCTCGACCACATAGCCGGGGCCGAGGTAGCCCTTGATCGTCTTCGCCTTGGCAGGCGACTCGACGATGACGAGTCGGCGGCCGCCGCCCTCTGCGGTCTCGCTGGTCGGGGACAACTTCGCTCTTCTCTCCGGTCGACGCTGGAAAGGCTCCCGGGCCGGACGCCCGGGGCACACTGCGGTGACGCTTGACGCTGCGGAGTGTGACGGTACCTCCCGCCCCCGTGTCAAACGGAAAAACCCCGCAACGCCACTCGAACGGTAACCCGACTACATGCCTTCGCGCCGCCCCGACCGTCTCAGCCGCTCTCCGGCCGCCCTGCGGCGGCTCGGATGGATCATGGCGGGCCCGCGGCACGGGACCGCACGCCTCCCGGCCGTCCTCGGCGCGCCACCGCACCGCTACCGCCGGTGATCTCGCAGAGTAACCGTCCGGCGGACGGCATCCCGCCCCGTCGGCGTGTCCGCGGCGGGACCGCTACTGTCACAAGGTGACAGCGGATGCCGTCATCACCTTGATACGTCAGGTAAGCGGACTGGCAGGATGGACGCGGCACGGCTCACCGTTCGAGCCGTGTACTGCCGTCGTCACGCATCCTCGGGGGGAAGATCACCCATGGCGAACCAGTACCCCGGACCGCCACCGGAGCAGCCGCCGGGCCCGCCCGGACAGAACCCGTACGCCGCCCCGGAGCCCGGCCGGCCCGCCGACGCCGGATACGGCTACCCGCAGGGTGGCCGCCCCGGCGAGCCCGGTTACGGCTACCCGCAGGCCGCTCCGCCGCCGCCCGCGCCCGGCTTCCCGCCGCCGCCCGCACCCGTCGGTTTCCCGGCCCAGCAGCCGCCTCCGGTCGGCGGCGCGGCGCTCTCGCTCGGCGATATCGCGGTCAGCGGCGACACGATCATGACGCCGGCCGGCTCGATGCCGCTCCGGGGCGCCGTCTGGACGGTCACCGACATGTCCCGCACGGAGGAGAAGATCCCCGCGCACGCGATCGTCCTCGCCATCGTCTTCTTCCTCTTCTGTCTCCTCGGCCTGCTCTTCCTCCTGATGAAGGAGCGCACCACGACCGGCTTCGTGCAGGTCACGGTGAACAGCGGGGGCCGCCACCACTCCACGATGATCCCGGTGCAGTCGCGCGAGCAGGTCATGTTCGTCATGAACCAGGTCAACTACGCCCGGTCGCTGAGCGTGTGAGCCGCCACGAGTCCCGGGGGGCCTCCGAGCCGCTGCCGCCGGGCGGGCCCGTCCCGCCGGACGCGCCCGGCGGCCCCGTCGCCGTGTCCGTCCGCCGGCGCACCGTCCGCCAGGCGTCCCTCGCGCTCGGCATCGGCGCGCTGGGCGCCGGCTACCTCTGGAACACCAACCCGCACCACTCCGGGCAGCTGCTGCTCCCCTGTCCGTTCCGCTGGGCCACCGGGCTGCTGTGTCCGTTCTGCGGCGGCACGCGGATGGCGTACGACCTGATGCACGGCGACGTCCCGGGGGCCTTCCACGACAACGCCGCACTTCTCACGCTGGGCGTGCCGGCCGTCGCGTACGTCCTGGTGCGCTGGCTGGCCGCCGGGCTCCGCGGGCAGCGCCACCCGCTGCGGCTGACGGCCCGCGGCAATGCCGTGGTCATGGGCATCGCCGCGGTGTGGATGGTCGCCCGCAACCTCATCGGCTGACCGCGGAGCCCGCCGCGGTCAGCGGACGGTGACCTTCACCACCGGCGAGACGGTGCTCCCGGCCGCGATACGCAGCTGGTTGACGCCCTTGATGCCGAGCTTCACACGTATCGCGTAGCTGCCCTTGCTGTTGACCGGTGCCTGGGCCGGCAGCGACACCCACTTCTTGCCCTGCTTCTGCTGGACCGTGACCTTGGTGCCCGCCTTGATGCCCTTGGCGGCACCGCTGATCCGGAACTCCTGCCACGCCTTGACCGTCGTCGCGCTGGCCTTGGCCGTCAGCGTCGCCGCCGCGGGCGCCGTGGCGACGACCGGCGCCGACGCGTGGACGGCCTGCGGCGCGGCCATGGCGACGGCCGAACCTCCGGCGAGCAGGGCGACGGTGGCCAGGGCGACTCCGGTGTAGCGAAGCGTGCGGTTCATGTCGGATTCCTCACTAATGGGCCAATGGGCCTGTTGGTGACCTTCCTTCAGGAATACGACGAACCTCGGGCGGAGGTTCCCGTTCCGCTCCATAATCGGTCCACTTAGCCGGATCTGGCCGAATCCGAACGTCCGCCCCCGGAGGCGCAGTCGCCCCGGCCGCCCCACACCCGGCCGCCCGTCCCCGCCCCGCAGCCGGAAGCACCGTCCCGTCGCCAAGTGCGCCCGGCCTCCGGCACCCGCAGCCCGGCGCCCTCGTACGGCACCGTGCGAACTCCGTCTGAACGGCGCCGCGTTCGCCGCGCCCGGCCCCGCGCCTCGCCCCCCGGCTCAGCCCACCGGCTCCAGGAACCCCTGCTCGATCAGCATCCGGATCGAACTCGGCGTCCGGTCCCGCAGCAGCACCGGGTCCTCACCGACGAGCTGGGCGATGGCGTCCAGGATCCGGCCGGCCGGAAGCGAGCCGTCGCACACCCCGGCGAAGCCCGCGCCCACCGTGTCCACCTTCGTCGCCCGCCGCATACCGCGGTTCTGACGGAGCACCACATGCTCCGGGTCCTCCGCACCGGGCAGCCCGACCTGCTCCTGCACCACCTCGGCGGCGAGCCGGAAGTGCCCCGCCAGCAGCGCCGCATCGTCCGTCGCCCGCAGATAGTCCTGCCGGTCGAAATGCCGCAGCACCGCGTCCCCCAGCGGCTGTTCCACCGGATGCGGCCATTCCTCGACCGTGACGGACGGGTCCTGGGCACCGGACTTGCGCAGCGTGATCCAGCCGAAGCCGACGGCCTTGGTCTTGCGCGCCTCGAACTCGTCCAGCCAGGCGTCGTACCGCGCGGCGTACGCGTCCGCGCCGGTGCGGTGGTCGCCGGCGTCCCGCAGCCACAGCTCGGCGTACTGCGTGATGTCCTGCACCTCGCGCTGCACGATCCAGGCGTCGCAGCCCCGGGGCACCCAGGCGCGCAGCCGGTCCTGCCACTCCTCGCCCGCCACATGCTCCCAATTGGCCAGCAGCTGGCAGTACCCGCCGTCGTTGAGGTGCGCGGCGGCCTGCTGGACGAGCGTGCGGCACAGGTCGTCGCCGCCCATGCCGCCGTCCCGGTAGGTGAGCCGGGCCCCCTCGGGACGGACGGGGGAGATCACGAACGGCGGGTTGGACACGATGAGATCGAAGGTCTCCTCGCCGACCGGCTCGAAGAGCGACCCCTCCCGCAGGTCGGCCGGCCGCGCCCCGGAGAGCGCCAGCGTCAGCGCGGCGATCCGCAGCGCCCGGGGGTTGAGGTCGGTGGCGGTGACCCGTGTGGCGTGCTGGGCGGCGTGCAGCGCCTGGATGCCGGAGCCCGTACCGAGGTCGAGCGCCTTGGCGACGGGGCGGCGCGCGGTGATCCCGGCGAGGGTCGTGGACGCACCGCCGACGCCGAGCACCAGCTGGGCGCGATCGCCTTCCCCGACGCCCCGGATGCCGCCCGCACCGCCGACCGCGCAGCCCAGGTCGGAGACGATCCACCAGTCCTGCCCCTCGGGACCGCCGTACGGCCGCACATCCACCGTGGCGCGCAACTCGCCGCCGTCCCGCACCAGCCAGCCGTCGGCGAGGCAGTCGGCCACCGGCAGCGCCGACCGGACCCGCGCCTCCGGCACCGGACGCTGCAACAGGAACAGCCGCACCAGGGTCTCCAGCGGGCCGTCGCCGCGGGTCGCCCGCAGCGCGGGGACGGTCTCGCTGCGGGCCAGCGCGGCATACGCGGGCGCGCCGAGCAGGTCCAGCAGCCCGTCGGCGGTGAAGGCGGCGGCCAGCAGCGCCTCGCGCAGCCGGCTCGTACGGGCGCTGCTGTCGGGGTCCTGGGCATCTGCGGTGGGGAGGTGCGTCGTCACCCGTCCATTGTCGGCCCTGCCACCGACAATCGGCGACGGCCCGGCGCCACGCCCGCCTCGGGCGCGTCGCCGGGCCGCCGTTCGAGCCCGCTCAGCTATCGCGCGTTACGCGTATCCCGCGCTACGCGCTCTTGGACGGCGCGGCGGACGGTGAACCGGACGCGCCCTGGTTCTGACAGCCCTTCTGCTTGGCCATCGCCTTGCCCACGTCGCCGGCCTCCAGCTTCTTGAACGCCTGCTCGCTCTGCGTGTTGAGCTTGTTGATCCCGTTGGAGAGATTGCGCAGCCCGTCCGCGAACTTCAGCTTGTCCGAGGTGTCCAGGCCGTCGACCTGCTTCTTGAGGGCGGCGTATCCCGTGGAGAGGGAGTTGAGTTCCTTGACCGCGTTCTTCTGCGCGTCCGCGCCGCCGTCGCTCGGCGGCGCCCCCGCCTTGTCGAGGGACTTGGACAGCTCGCCGTACGCCTGCGAGATCTGCCCGAACGCCGTCGAGTCGGTCTGCTGGACCTTCTTGGAGTCCGCGTTGCCGGTGTCGGCCGTCTGCATGGCCGCGTTGGCGTCCTGGATCTGCTTGAACGGAGCCTGCGCGGGGTCGCAGAACGACTTCGCCCAGCTGTCGAGCTTCTTGCTGTTGTTGTCGCTGCTGCAACCGGTCAGCGCGAGCAGGAGTGCCGCACCGCCGGACAGTGCAGCCACAAGCTTCTTGTTCACCGGATTGGTCCCTTCCATGGCTCTCGGCCCCGGAACATACACGGCCAAACGGCCTGGTCGATGGGACGGGCATCCTCTCCGGCCCGCATTGCAGCCATTTGCACCAAGGACGGCGGGGTCGGCCGGACACACCGCGGGCGGGTGTCCGGCGCGCACAAAAAGCGCCGTCCACCCGCCCGTTGAGCGGTCCTCAGGCCGTTCCGCCGGCCGCGCCTCCTAGGACGCCACGGCCGTTTCGGTCGACTTCGCGACGCTTCCGGAATCCTCCGAGTTGTTGTCTTCATCACCTACGGCGATACCGCGCCGCTTGGAGACGTAGACCGCGCCGACGATGACCGTGAGGGCCACTGCGGCAGCCGCGGCCCGGATGCCGAGACTCTTGTCATGGCCGTACGAGAACTTCACCACGGCCGGCGCGATCAGCAGCGCCACCAGGTTCATGACCTTCAGCAGCGGGTTGATCGCCGGACCCGCGGTGTCCTTGAACGGGTCGCCGACGGTGTCCCCGATGACCGTCGCGGCATGCGCCTCGCTCCCCTTGCCGCCGTAGTGGCCGTCCTCGACCAGCTTCTTGGCGTTGTCCCACGCACCACCGGAGTTGGCGAGGAAGACCGCCATCAACGTGCCGGTGCCGATCGCGCCCGCCAGGAACGAGCCGAGCGCCCCGACGCCGAGCGAGAAGCCGACCGCGATGGGCGTCAGCACCGCCAGCAGCCCTGGCGTGGCCAGTTCGCGCAACGCGTCCTTGGTGCAGATGTCGACGACCCGCCCGTACTCGGGCTTCTCGGTGTAGTCCATGATCCCGGGGTGCTCGCGGAACTGCCGGCGCACCTCGAAGACCACCGCCCCCGCGGACCGCGACACCGCGTTGATCGCCAGCCCGGAGAACAGGAAGACGACCGAGGCCCCCAGGATCAGCCCCACCAGGTTGTTGGGCTGCGAGATGTCCAGGCTCAGCCCCATCCCGCCGGCCGCCCGGCCGATGTCCCGTACGGCGTTGGCGATCGCGTCCCGGTACGAGCCGAACAGCGCGGACGCCGCCAGCACCGCCGTCGCGATGGCGATCCCCTTGGTGATGGCCTTGGTGGTGTTGCCCACCGCGTCCAGGTCGGTCAGCACCTGCGCGCCGTCGCCGGTGACGTCACCGGACATCTCGGCGATGCCCTGCGCGTTGTCGGAGACCGGGCCGAAGGTGTCCATCGCGACGATCACGCCGACCGTGGTCAGCAGGCCGGTCCCGGCCAGCGCCACCGCGAACAGCGCCAGCGTGATGGAGGCGCCGCCCAGCAGGAACGCCCCGTAGACGGCCAGCGCGATCAGCACCGCCGAGTAGACCGCCGACTCCAGGCCGAGCGAGATACCGGAGAGCACGACGGTGGCCGGGCCGGTCAGGGAGGTCTTCCCGATGTCCTGGACGGGCCGCCGGTTGGTCTCGGTGAAGTAGCCGGTCAGCTGCTGGATCAGCGCGGCCAGCACGATCCCGATAGCGACCGCGACCATCGCGAGCATCCGCGGATCGCCGCTGCGGCCCAGGATCTCCGGGTCGCTGACGCCGCCGAGGTCCTTGTAGCTGGACGGCAGGTACGTGAACACCGCGGCGGCCACCAGGACCAGCGAGATGCCCGCGGAGACGAAGAAGCCGCGGTTGATGGCCGTCATACCGCTGCGGTCCCGGCGCCGGGGCGCGACGACGAAGATCCCGACCATCGCGGTCAGCACGCCGATGGCGGGCACCAGCAGCGGGAACGCGAGCCCGGCGTCGCCGAAGGCCGCGGTGCCCAGGATGAGCGCGGCGACCAGGGTCACGGCGTACGACTCGAAGAGGTCGGCGGCCATACCGGCGCAGTCGCCGACGTTGTCGCCGACGTTGTCCGCGATGGTGGCGGCGTTGCGCGGGTCGTCCTCGGGGATGCCCTGCTCGACCTTGCCGACGAGGTCGGCGCCGACGTCCGCGGCCTTGGTGAAGATGCCGCCGCCGACCCTCATGAACATCGCGATCAGCGCGGCGCCGAGACCGAAGCCCTCCAGCACCTTGGGCGCGTCCACCGCGTACACCAGCACCACGCAGGACGCGCCGAGCAGGCCGAGTCCCACGGTGAACATGCCGACGACGCCGCCCGTGCGGAAAGCGATCTTCATGGCCTTGTGGGAGACGGCCGTAAGATCCTTTTCCCGGGAATCGCCGTCGCCCGGCGTCGCCTCCCTGGCCGCAGCCGCCACACGCACATTACTGCGCACCGCGAGCCACATGCCGATATAGCCGGTGGCCGCCGAGAATCCGGCGCCGATCAAGAAGAAGGCGCTGCGTCCGGCGCGCTGCGTCCAATTGTCCGCAGGCAGCAACATGAGCAGGAAGAACACCACGACGGCGAATACGCCGAGGGTCCGCAACTGCCGGGCCAGGTAGGCATTTGCGCCTTCCTGCACGGCCGCCGCGATCTTCTTCATGCTCTCGGTTCCCTCGCCGGCCGCGAGTACTTGGCGGACCAGCACCGCGGCGACGGCCAGCGCGGCCAGCGCGACGACGGCGATCACCAGCACGATGTCGCGATTTCCCGCCGTAAGTGACGGTCCGGCCAGAAGTGAGGGGGTGTCCAGCAACTGAGGGGTGTGAGGCCCCGCCATTCGTCCTCCTTGACGTTATGGCACATGGGCGCGCGGAAGCACGCTCAGGCGTCCTGAGCAAGATGTGGACGGATTGTAGGGAGCCACGGTTGATCAAAACAGGGCGCCTCAAAGGGAATTCGCCTGCTCCTGGGAAGATCAAAAGGTTGGCGGTTCGCCGAATTCGCCCGCACGAGGGAAACTCCCGAATTCGCTGACCCCTGGCCGATGATCTCGTTTTCCTACTGATCGCCGCTGCTCAAAGACACCACGCTGCCGCGTGAGTCGACTGCGACCGACGTGAAACCGGAGGGAATTGAGCCGCCGCCCCGCCGCCGCACGGCCGGCGCCCGGCACCTCCGCCACCCGTGGGAGCATGATGATGAGCCGTCAGATCGCGTCCGGATCGCATCGCCCCTGGCCGACACGGAGCTCCCCGACGGCCGACAACGGCCTCACGGGGGCGGGAAAAGCTGCCGCGCTCGACTGCGGGAGCACATGGCCGGCAGCGCCACGATCGTGCGGACCGGCACGCTCACGATCGGCGCGCGCCCGACCGGGTTCTCGGTGCTGTACGCGGAGGGGTGCGCGCTCCCTCGGCCGCGCACGAAGACCCGCTGGTCCCCGGAGCAGTCCGCCCGGTGCTCCGCTGGCTCTGCCCGGCCGCCCTACCCCTACGGCAGGACCGGAGCCGGGTTCGCGGGCCAGCTCATACGGATCAGCCCGCCGTCCTCGCCAGAGGTGACCTCCACGTCGTCGACCAGCCCGCTGATCACCGCGAGGCCCATCTCGTCCTCGCCCTCGGCGTCGGCTTCCGCGGCGCCCTCGGCCTCGGTGCCGCCCGCCCCGCCGGGGCCGGACACGCCGTCGCCCACCTCGATCGAGAACTTCTTCTCGTCCTCGATCAGCACGACCCGCACCGGAGCCGCGATGCCATGGCTTTCGTGCAGCCCCACGGCCCGGCTGCACGCCTCGCCCACGGCGAGCCGCACCTCGTCCAGCACGGCCTCGTCCACCCCCGCCCGCCGTGCCACGGCAGCCGCGACCAGACGCGCGGTCCGGACGTGCTCGGGAAGGGCGCTGAAGCGAAGTTCGACGGTGGCCATGCCATCCCCCTAGTGATGCGGGCGTGCGATGCGGGGGGCCGGACTGGTGTGTCCGGAACCCCCCACTCCTTCCACCCCCGCGCCGAGGGCGCGGGGGACCGGCAAACCGTCAGTCAGTAGCTGCGACGGCTTCATCGACCGAGGTGTGAATCGGAAACACCTTGGTCAGACCGGTGATACGGAAGATCTTGAGAATGCGCTCCTGATTGCAGACCAGGCGCAGCGAGCCCTCATGGGCACGCACGCGCTTCAGCCCGCCCACCAGGACGCCGAGCCCTGTGGAGTCGAGGAAGTCGACACGTTCCATGTCCACCACGAGGTGGTAGCTTCCGTCGTTCACAAGCTCGACCAGCTGCTCCCGCAGCTTGGGCGCGGTGTATACATCAATCTCGCCACCGACCTCGACGACCGTACGGTCGCCAACGGTCCGGGTCGACAGGGACAGGTCCACGGATCCTCCAGCACCTTGCTATCGAGCGGTCGCCCCCCTGGGGCCTCCCCACCGAAGGTAGGGGCGGATCGGCAGCCGCGATGGCATTCAATCACTTACCAGCAGGCGTGCACGACGCCTTGTGAGCATTGTCCGTCACTCCGGTGACACACTCGGTGCCGATGGCCTCCAATCGACTCCCGCCGGATCCGGGCACGCGCACTCCCCCAGGCATGATTCTCGACCGTCTCGCCCGGGGCGCGACCCGCGCTGCGCGCATCACTCATACGGAGCACTTGCCCCCGCGCATCGGCAGCCATGCCGACTGGCCGGCACAGATCCGGCCGGAAGTGATCGACGCCATCCGTTCGGCCGGAATCGATCGCCCCTGGGCCCACCAGGCAAGGACGTCCGAACACGCGCTCCGCGGCGAATCCGTCGTCGTCGCCACCGGCACCGCCTCCGGCAAGTCCCTGGCGTACCTCGCGCCGGTCCTCTCCACGCTCCTGGACGGCTCCGAGGCGCCGAACGGCCGGGGGACCACGGGCCTGTACCTGGCGCCCACCAAGGCCCTGGCGGCCGATCAGCGGCGCGCCGTACGCGAGCTGGCCGCCCCGCTGGGCACCGCGATCAGGCCCGCCGTCTACGACGGCGACACCCCGGTCGAGGAGCGCGAGTGGGTCCGCCAGTACGCCAACTACGTCCTGACCAACCCGGACATGCTGCACCGCGGAATCCTCCCGGCCCACCCCCGCTGGTCCTCCTTCCTGCGCGCGCTGCGCTATGTCGTCATCGACGAATGCCACACGTACCGCGGCGTCTTCGGCTCCCACGTCGCCCAGGTCATCCGCCGGCTGCGCCGGATCTGCGCCCGCTACGGCTCCGAGCCGGTCTTCCTGCTGGCCTCCGCCACCGCCGCGGAACCGGCCGAGGCCGCCTCCCGGCTCACCGGTCTGCCCGTGGCGGAAATCACCCAGGACACCTCGCCGCGCGGCGAGTTGGTCTTCGCGCTCTGGGAGCCGCCACTGACCGAACTGCACGGCGAGCAGGGTGCTCCCGTCCGCCGCACCGCCACCGCCGAGACCGCCGATCTGCTCACCGACCTCACCGTCCAGGGCGTGCGCACCGTCGCCTTCGTACGCTCCCGGCGCGGCGCCGAGCTGATCGCCCTGATCGCGCAGGAGCGGCTCGCGGAGGTGGACCGCTCGCTGCCCGCGCGGGTCGCCGCCTACCGGGGCGGCTATCTGCCCGAGGAGCGCCGGGCCCTCGAACGAGCCCTGCACAGCGGCGAACTCCTCGGTCTGGCCGCCACCACCGCGCTCGAACTGGGCGTGGACGTCTCCGGCCTCGACGCCGTGGTCATCGCGGGCTATCCGGGCACCCGGGCGTCGCTGTGGCAGCAGGCCGGGCGGGCGGGCCGCTCCGGGCAGGGCGCGCTGGCCGTCCTGGTGGCCCGCGACGACCCGCTGGACACCTATCTCGTCCACCACCCCGAGGCGCTCTTCGACCAGCCCGTCGAATCGACGGTGCTGGACCCCGACAACCCGTACGTACTCGCCCCGCACCTCTGCGCCGCCGCCTCCGAACTCCCGCTCACCGAGGCCGACTTCCCGCTCTTCGGCCCGGAGACCGCCGGGCTGCTGCCGCAGCTGGAGGCGGCGAGCCTGCTGCGCCGGCGCACCGCGGCCTGGCACTGGACGCGCCGCGAGCGGGCCGCCGACCTCACCGACATCCGCGGCCAGGGCGGCTCGCCCGTCCAGGTCGTCGAGGCCGGCACCGGGCGGCTGCTGGGCACCGTCGACGCCGCCGCCGCGCACACCGCCGTCCACGACGGCGCGGTCCACCTCCACCAGGGCCGCAGCTATCTCGTCCGGCGCCTCGACCTTGAGGACAACGTCGCCCTCGTCGAGGAGGCCAACCCGCCCTATTCCACGACCGCCCGGGACACCACCGCGATCTCCGTCCTGGAAACCGACACGGAGGTCCCCTGGGGCGACGCCCGGCTGTGCTTCGGCTCCGTCGAGGTCACCAATCAGGTGGTCTCCTTCCTGCGCCGCAAACTGATCACCGGGGAGGTCCTGGGCGAGACCAAGCTCGACCTGCCGCCCCGTACGCTGCGCACCCGTGCGGTGTGGTGGACGGTCACCGAGGACCAGCTCGACGCCGCCCGGATCAATCCCGAGCAGCTGGGCGGCGCCCTGCACGCCGCCGAACACGCCTCCATCGGCATGCTGCCGCTCTTCGCGACCTGCGACCGCTGGGACATCGGCGGCGTCTCCGTCCCCCTCCACCCGGACACCCTGCTGCCGACGGTCTTCGTCTACGACGGCCACCCCGGCGGCGCCGGCTTCGCCGAACGCGCCTTCCACACGGCCGCCGCCTGGCTCACCGCCACCCGCGGCGCCATCGCCGCCTGCGAATGCGAGGCCGGCTGCCCGTCCTGCATCCAGTCCCCCAAGTGCGGCAACGGCAACGACCCGCTCCACAAACGGGGCGCCATCCGGCTCCTGGGGGAGCTGCTGCGGGGTGTACCGGAGGCGTAGCCCGGCGGGTGGGCGCGGCGCGGGGCGGGCCCGGCCGCTCGGCGTACGGAATCCGGTCTCCGGGCCCCGGCCGCTCGCGGCCCCCGGGACGGTCCCGGCGGGGCCCGCCCGCGCCCGTACCCGCGAGGTGAACGGGCGGCTGCCGGCCTCGGCCGTGACATCGGCGATCGGCGCGGCCACCGAGCACCGCACCAGGCGGGTGTGCTGCCCGGCCGCCACCCGGCGGGCCGCCGCGCAGGCCGCCGCCGGGCCCCGGAGCGCCCGGTCGGCAGCGGCCAGCGCCGCCAGATCCGCGGCGGCGCCCGCCCGGTGCCGGGCCGTGACGGCCTGGCCGACGGCCATCAGGCCCGCGAAGACCGCGCACAGCGCCGCCGCCGCGACGACCGTCCACACCGTCGCGGACCCTTCATCACCGCACCGTCTCCTCCGCAAGAGCCACCGCCTCCCCACCGACCCGCACCGTCATCCGGCCCACGCCCGGCAGGTCGGCCTCTACCCGTACGCGGACCAGGTCGCCCTCCCGCGCCACCGCGATCCGCGCCCCCTTGGGCGCCGCACCGCGCGCCGCCGTGAGGACCCGCGCCGGCGGCTCCGACCGCGCCGCCGCCCGCGCCCCGGCCCGTGCGGCATCCACGCAGGCGATACGGGCACAGGCGGCCATCAGCCCCCAGATCAGCGCCGCCGCGACCACCACCAGCACCGGCAGCACCACGGCCGTCTCCGCCGTCACGAACCCGGCGTCCGGCGCGGTCCGCCCGCCGGCCCGGCCCGGGCCCCCACGGGGACCGCGGGCCGGCCCGGAACTCCGCCTCTCAGAACGGCGCATCGAGCGCCCTCTGGATCACGGACCGCAGCATCGACATCACCTGACCACTCGTCAGGATCTTGTAGAGCACCGCCGCGAACGCGCACGCCGCGAGCGTCCCCACGGCGTATTCCGCGGTACTCATCCCGCGGTCCCGCCCGGCCGCACGCACCCGCGCCCACCATCGTCGAAACATCTCAACCCCCTTGAAACAGCCTGAACATGAACTCGATCCGTTGGATTGCCGGACGCGGAGTCCCGGCACTCCCGCACCGTTCAGCCGCGCCCCAGCAGCCCGCCCGCCAGCCCGATCAGCACCGGCGCCACACCGAGCACCAGGAACGCCGGCAGGAAGCACCCCGACAGCGGGAGGGTGACCAGCACCCCCGCCCGCCGGGCCCGTGCGGTCGCCGCCCTGCCCCACTCGGCGCGGAGCCCGGCCGCGATACGGGACGCCGACTCGACGGCCGGGGCCCCGGATATCCCGGCGCGCTCCATGCAGCGCGCCAGTCCCGCGGCTCCGGGGAGGGCGGCCAGGCGGGGCCATACGGCGGCCGGTTCGCCGCCCAGGCGCAGTTCCGCCGCGATGTGGCGCAGCCGCTCGGCCACGGTCCCGTCCAGCGACCGGCCCACCGCCTCGGCCGCCTCCCGCGGCCCGGCGCCGGCCGCCAGACAGGCCGCCAGCAGGTCGCCGGCCGGGGCCAGTTCGGCGCCCACCCTGGCTGCCGCCGTCCGGCCGGCCGCCGCGGCGCGCTGCCGGGCCGACCAGCGGTACGCTCCCCACCCGACGGCGAGTCCCGCCACGAGACCGGCCACCCCGCCCACGAGGACGGCCACGAGCCCGGCCGTCCCCAGAGCCCCGCCCCACTCCCTCAGCCGACCGTCCCGCCGACCGCCCTGCTGCGCCGCCGCCCGTCCGCTCCACCGGCCGCGGACGGCCGCCCACCACCCGCGAACACCCGCCTCGCTCCCGTACGGGCCGCCTCCCGCAGCGCCCAGCACGGCCGGCACCCGCCGCCGTACGGAGCGCCCGCGGTGCGCCTCCCGCACCAGTGGCACCGAGCGCAGCGCGACCATCACGGCCGTCGCCACCGCCACCGCGATCCCCACCCTGTGGACAACTTCCTGGCCCACCGCCCCCACCCCGCTCATTTCCGTACCTCCGCCGCATCCGCGACGATCCGGGCCGTCCAGGCCACCCCGCCCCACTCCAGAAGCCCGCCGACGGCCAGGCACCCCCAGCCGGCCGGGGTGTGCAGCAGCACCCCGAGCGGATCGGCACCGAGGGCGCCACCCATCAGGAGCCCGCCCGCCGGCAACAGCGCGAGCATCAGAGCGGTGGCCCGCGGCCCCGCCAACTGGGCCCGCAGCTCCTCGCGTTGCTCCCGCTGCGCTCCGAGTCCGGCCGCGATCCGCTCCAGCCCGCGGGCCAGTCCGGCGCCGCCCTCCACCGCCACCTGCCAGCACGCCGCCATACCGGTCAGCCCCTCGGCACCGGGCAGCCGCGCCGCCGCCCGCAGCGCCCCGGGGACGTCGCCCCCGTAGCGCGCCGCCGCCAGCACCCCCGCGCCCGCCTCCCCCAGCCCCGGCTCCCCCGGCCCCGCCGCTCCGGCCGCGGCGAGGGCCCGGTCCGGCTGCTGCCCGGCCCGCAGTTCCCCCGCCACCGCCGTGCACAGCGCGATCACCGCCGCCGCCCGCCGGTCCGCCTGCCGCCGGGTCCCCCGCGCGGCCAGCCACCGCCGTACGACGACCATGCCCGCCGGCGCCGCCACCACCGGCAGCACCGACCGCCCCAGCAGCCCCAGCCCGATACCCGCCGGCAGGCACCACAGCTCCGCACCGATCCCGCCCCGCCGACCGAGCCGCAACCGCCGCCCCGCTTCCCCGTCGACCACCCGCGCCGCGCACCACCCGCGCCACCGGTCCCACCACCGCACCGCTGCGGGGCCACCCGCCGCTCCACCGCCGAGCACCGCAGCCGCCCGCCGCCGCAGCACCCCGTCCCGCCGGAAGTCCGCAGCCATACGGACCGCGCCCCCGGCACCCAGCACGGCGACCACCGCCGGCACCACCCCGGACGTCAGCACCCCTCACCACCCCTCTCGCACAACCGCGTCAACCGCCCCCATCCGCGCGCCTCTTGGAACCCGTCCGGACTCCAGACCGCGGCCGGCACGGTCACCACGAAGCCGTCCCGATCCCGCTCCAGGACATGGACCTCGGCGATCCGCCGCCGGCCGGCCCGGTCCCGTACGAGATGCAGCACGACGGACAGCGCAGCCGCCAGCTGGCTGTGCAGCGCCGCCCGGTCCAGACCCGCGGTCGACCCCAGCGCCTCCAGCCGGGCCGGGACGTCGCACGCGGCATTGGCATGGACCGTCCCGCAGCCCCCCTCGTGCCCCGTATTCAGCGCCGCCAGCAGATCGGTCACCTCGGGGCCGCGCACCTCGCCGACCACCAGCCGGTCCGGGCGCATCCGCAGCGCCTGCCGTACGAGATCCCGCAGGGTGACCCGGCCGACGCCCTCCTGATTGGCAGGCCGGGTCTCCAGCCGCACCACATGGGGGTGGTCCGGCCGCAGCTCCGCCGAATCCTCGGCCAGCACGATCCGCTCGGCCGGGCCGACCAGCCCGAGCAGCGTGCTGAGCAACGTGGTCTTGCCGGAGCCCGTACCCCCGCTGATCAGGAACGACAGCCGGGCCGCCAGCAGCGCGCCCAGCAGCCGCTCGCCGCCGGGCGGGACCGTCCCGGCCGCCACCAGCTCCGGCAGGGCGAAGGCCCGGGGCCGCAGCACCCGCAGGGACAGACAGGTCCCGGCGACCGCCACCGGGGGCAGCACGGCGTGCAGCCGGGTGCCGTCCGGGAGCCGGGCGTCCACCCACGGCCGGGCGTCATCCAGCCGCCGCCCGGCGACCGCCGCCAGCCGCTGGGCCAGTCGGCGCACCTCGGCCGCGTCCCGGAACCGGACGTCCGTACGCTCCAGTCCGCCGCCCCGGTCCACCCACACCGCGTCCGGCGCGGTCACCAGCACATCCGTCACATCTGGGGCGGCCAGCAGCGGCTCCAGCGGGCCGCTGCCCACCATCTCGGACCGCAACGCGCCCACCACGCCCAGCACTTCGGCGTCCCCGAGGAGCCGACCCGCCTCGCGCAGCGCCACCGCCACCCGGGCCGGTGTCGCCTCCGCGCCGTCCTCGGCGAGCCGCCGGCGCACCACCTCCAGCAGTTCCTGGCTCATACCCGGACACCGCCCCCGCCGGCGACCCCGAGCCATCCGGCGCCCAAAGCACCGCCGGCACCCCGGCTCCTACGGGGCCACCACCCCGCACCGCACCGGAGCCCGTCCCGCCACCAGCTCCCGAACCGGCACCCGGCCGCGGCCCCGCCGGCACCCGCCGGCCGCCACCGCCACCGGGCCGCACCGCACACCCGCCGCCTCATACCGGCACACCCCCCTGCTCTCCACCGGAACCCGCGTCCCCGCGAGCCGCCGCCCCGGGATCCCCGACGCCGCCGCCCCGCACCCGACTCCAGAACCCCGCACAGAACCGCGCCAGCGGCCCCCGCGCATCCGCCCCCGGCACCGCGCCGCGCGCCAGGTCCTCCACCACCCCGTCCTCATAGGGCAGTTCACCCGCCAGCGGCAGCCTCAACAGCCGCGCGACCTCCGCCGCCGGCAGCCCGCCGCCGCGCTGGAGCCCCGGAGCCCCGCAGGCCACCACCCGCACATCGCGGAGCACCATCCGCACCCCGTCGGCCACCCGCCGCGCCGCCGCCACCGCGCGCAGCTCCGCGGGGACGAGCAGCAGCCCCAGGTCCACCTGCGCCAGCGCCTCCGCCGCCGTCTCGTCGACCCGACGGGGCAGATCCACGACCACCACGCCGCCCCGCCGCCTGGCGGCGGCCAGCACCGCGCGCATGGCCGCGGGCGGGATGGCGACCTCGGTGCCCCGGTCCCAGCTGAGGACCCGCAAGGAGTGCAGGCGCGGCAGCGACTCCGCCAGGGCGCCGCCCGCCACCCGGCCGCGCGACTCGGCGAACGCGGGCCATCGCAGCCCCTTCTCCTTCTCGCCGCCCAGCAGGACGTCGATCCCGCCGCCCAGGGGGTCGCCGTCCACGAGCAGGGTCCGCTCCCCCGTACGGGCGGCCGTGACCGCCAGCGCGCCGGCCAGCGTGCTCGCACCGGCGCCGCCGCGCCCGCCGATGACGCCGACCGTCAGTGCGGGCGGCCCCACCCCCTCGACCGCGTCGGCGATCCGGTCCACCAGCCAGCGCTCGCCCTCGGGGAGCGCCAGCACCCGCTCCGCCCCGATGGCCACGGCCTGGCGCAGCAGGGCGGTGTCGTCCGCGTCCCGGCCGACGAGGATGACGCCCGCGCGGCGCCCGCCGCCGGATAACCGGGCGGCGCAGTCCGCGCCCACGATCACCAGCGATGCGGATTCCCCCCGCTCTTTACCGGCCGGAGGGCCGTGCCCCACTTCGGGCAGCGCACCGGCCGCCGCACACAGCCGCAGAAGGTCGTCGAGGAGCTCTTCGTCCTCGGTGATCAGCAACGGCCCGTCCCGCTCTTCACCGCTTCGCACCGGCTGGTCGGAAGTAGATGATCCGGACACGTTCTGTCCCCCTATCGCTACACAACTCACACCTCCGCGAACTCCGCGGACTTTTACGGTGCAGCGATCGGGAAATCTCCGTGGATCTTGACCCAAAACTGTGGACAACTCCGCGGTTGTGAATATCCCCGTCACCTATTCCAGCGACGAACGGCGACTTCTGAGGCGCGAGAGAAGCCTCCGCAGAGCAGTCCGACGACTACGGTGAGTGATGGCGTATGCATGACAAGCGATGCCGGGGGGCTATGCCCGCACAGGCGGCGGATCGGGGGTTCACGGCGGAAAAAGCGTCCGGACATGCGACGACCCCCGCCGGGGGGGAGAGCGGGGGTCGTCCCCACGGCCGACTCGGGGGGGGAGGAGCCGGACCGGGTTAGCACGGTCGCGAACGATCCGTGACTTCCATGGTGTACCCGAGAGCCTTCTCAGGCAAACCCACGCGCCACACCTTACGCCGAATGGTGGGCGCCTATGCTCACCCCGTGGAAAACCACTCCGTGCCTCACTCGACTCCCCGTACTGCCGCGTTCTTCGACTTGGACAAGACCGTCATTGCAAAGTCGAGCACGCTGACCTTCAGCAAGCCGTTCTACCAAGGCGGCCTGATCAATCGGCGGGCCGTACTGCGCACCGCGTACGCCCAGTTCGTGTTCCTCGCAGGCGGCGCGGATCACGACCAGATGGAGCGGATGCGCGAATATCTCTCCTCACTGTGCCGCGGTTGGGATGTGGCACAGGTCCGGGAGATCGTCGCCGAAACGCTGCACGATCTCATCGACCCGATCATTTATGACGAAGCGGCCTCACTCATCGAGGAACACCACGCGGCCGGAAGGGACGTCGTGATCGTCTCGACGTCCGGCGCCGAGGTCGTCGAGCCGATCGGCGAACTCCTGGGCGCGGACCGGGTGGTGGCCACCAGGATGGTCGTCGGCGAGGACGGCCGCTTCACCGGAGAGGTGGAGTACTACGCCTACGGCCCCACGAAAGCGGAGGCCGTCCGGGAACTGGCCGCCTCCGAGGGATACGACCTGCGGCGCTGCTACGCGTACAGCGACTCGGTGACCGACGTGCCGATGCTGGAGACGGTCGGCCACCCCTGCGCGGTCAACCCGGACCGGGCGCTGCGCCGCGAGGCGGTCGCCCGCGGCTGGCCGGTGCGCACCTTCAGCCGCCCCGTCCCGCTCAAGCAGCGGCTGCCGACGCTGTCGATGCCCTCGCGGCCGGTGCTCGCCGTCGTCGCAGCGGTGGGCGCGGCGGCCGCGACCGCGACCCTGGTCTGGTACACGAACCGGCGTAATAGCGGAAAGAAACGCCTTGCCGTAATGCCCGTATTTGTCGCCAAACGTAAAGATCTGGGGGCTGGGGTTCCGCTTACTCCGCATGAGTAGTACAAAGGAAGTAACGGCCCGCGAGACCAAGGACATCCGAGAGGAACACCTTTAACCGCATCAAGGCCCACGGACCGATGCATGAATGTCGAGCACCCACGCGACGCCGACCCGTCGATTACGGGCCAGCCGCACCAGGTAACCGGACAACGATTCCGACCTGATGGGCAAATATCGTGCACGCTTGGTAACCCGGCAGACGTGCCAGCGGCGGTACCTCAGGGTTGGTACCGCCGCAACCCGTGTCAGGGGCGCTGAGTTCCGCTCACGCCGCGCCGCGCTGGAGCGCCTCGCAGACGGCGGTGCTCTCCCGTACGCCCAGCTCGACCGCGCGCCCGCAGTGCGCGATCCACTCCGCGACGCCCTCGGGCGTGCCCGAGGCGTATCCCCGGAGGGCCGCCGTGTAGGCCGCGCTCCCCTGTTCTGCGTGGCCGACCTCCGCCGAGCAGATGGCCTTCGGGTCCAGTCCGCTGCCGACCAGGACGATGCGCTGCGCGGCCCGCGCGACCAGCCCGTTGTACGAGCCGAAGGGCCGCAACGCCAGCAGCTCGCCGTGCACCACCGCGGCGGTCACCAGGGCCGGCGCCTCGGTGCCCGCCAGCAGCAGCCGCGCCAGCCCGTCCAGCCGCCCGGCGACCTCCTCGGCGTCCGGCAGCGCCAGCTCGACCAGCGGCTCGTCCACCGGCTCGGTGCCCAGCCGCGGCCGGCCCACCGTCTCGTCCGCCGCGCCACCGCCGGCCGCGACCAGATGGAGCCGCGCCAGCACCCGCAGCGGCGACTGCCGCCACACGCTCAGCAGCTGGCCCGCCTCGGCGGTCAGCCGCAGCGCCGCGCCGACCGTCCACGGCTCGCCCGGCACACCGAAGTCGGTGCGCCGCCGGACCTCTTCGAGCGCCCAGTCGGCCCCCGAGAGCGCCGCGGAACCACGGGCTCCGCGCAGCGCCGCCTCGGCGGTGATCTCGGTGCTGCGGCGCCGCATGATCCGGTGCCCGTAGACCCGGTCGACGGCCTTGCGTACGGAGTCCACGGCGTCGGTGACGCCGGGCAGCGTCGCCAGCGCCGCGAGCGGATCGGCGCTCGCCTTCGGGGGTTCGGGGGTCGTCCCCCCGGAGATTCCAGCCATGAGGACGACCCTACGCACCATGAGGCCAGACCCCTCGAAGGAGTGGTCTTCTTCACGTAAACCTCTCGCGGAGAGCTATCTCACGCCTACGCTTGGTGAACATGAAGATCGCTTTCGTAGGCAAGGGCGGCAGTGGCAAGACCACCCTGTCCTCGCTGTTCATCCGGCAGCTGGCCGCGGCCCGGCTCCCCGTCATCGCGGTGGACGCCGACATCAATCAGCACCTGGGCGTCGCGCTCGGCCTGGACGAGGCGGAGGCCGCCGAGCTGCCCGCGATGGGCGCCCATCTCCCGCTGATCAAGGACTACTTGCGCGGTGCCAACCCCCGGATCCCGTCCACCGAGACGATGATCAAGACGACGCCGCCCGGCGAGGGCTCGCGGCTGCTGCGGATCTGCGAGGACAACCCGGTCTACGACGCCTGCGCCCGCACCGTGCCCCTCGACGACGGGGCGGTGCGGCTGATGGCCACCGGCCCGTTCACCGAGTCCGATCTGGGCGTGGCCTGCTACCACTCCAAGGTCGGCGCGATCGAGCTGTGCCTGAACCACCTCGTGGACGGCCGCGCGGAGTATGTCGTGGTCGACATGACCGCCGGATCCGACTCCTTCGCCTCCGGGATGTTCACCCGCTTCGACATGACGTTCCTGGTCGCCGAACCGACCCGTAAGGGCATCGCCGTCTACCGCCAGTACAAGGAGTACGCCCAGGACTTCGGCGTCCCGTTGAGGGTGGTGGGCAACAAGGTCCAGGGCCCCGACGACCTGGCGTTCCTGCGTGCCGAGGTGGGCGACGACCTACTGGTGTGCGTCGGGCACTCCGACTGGGTGCGCGCCGTGGAGAAGGGCCGCCCGGCCCCCTTCGCGCTGCTGGAGGAGGCCAACCGCCGCGCCCTGGAGGCGCTGCACGACGCCGCCGACGCGTCCTACGAGGGCCGTGACTGGGAGCGCTACACGCGCCAGATGGTGCACTTCCACCTGAAGAACGCGGAGAGCTGGGGCAACGCCAGAATGGGCGCCGACCTGGCCGCCCAGGTCGACCCCGCCTTCGTGCTCTTCGAGGGGACGGCTACCCCGCAACCGGCCTGACCCGCGCCGCCTGCTCCGGGCCGGGCGCCTCGCGGGAATCGGAGAGGTACGCCGCCCAGCCCTCCTTCGGCGCCCAGCCCTCCTTCGGCGCCCGGCCCACCGGCAGCTCCTGGAGCCGGGCCAGCACCTCCGGATCCTGCACGTCCAGCCAGTCGCTCAGCTGCTTGAAGCTGACGCGGTGCACGCCCCTGCGTGGGCAGATGTCCTTGATCGCCTCTTCGACGGCCTCCATGTAGATGCCGTCGTTCCAGGACTCGAAGTGGTCGCCGACGAACAGCGGGGCGCGGTTTCCGTGGAAGGCGCGGTCGAAGGCGTCGAGGAGGCCGCCGCGCATCCGCCGGCCCCAGAGGGCGTGCATGGCGCGGTCGCCATGGTGGTACCCGACTGGTTGGCGAGGAAGTTGTAGTCCATCGAGAGCGTCTCGAAGTCGCGGCCGGGGAACGGTATCTCCTGTAGCGGGAAGTCCCAGATGCCGTCGATCCGCCGCGGCCAGGTCTGCCGGCCGCCCGCCGAGCTGGCGTCGTAGCGGAAGCCCATCTCCTTGGCTGCGGGTATCGGATTGCACTGCCCTTCCAGACAGGGCGCGCGGCCTCCCACCAGTTCCCTGGCGTAGTCGAACGGGAGCGGCTGCTCGTCCCTGGGGCCGGAGTTGGTCTTCCAGTTCCGGACGAACGACACGGCCTGCTCGATCTCGCTCTGCCACTCCTCCGGCGTCCAGCTGCCGACGCCCCCGTGGGAGCCGCAGAAGTGGCCGTTGAAGTGGGTGCCTGTCTCGTTGCCGTCCTCCCAGGCACCGCGTATCTGGGCCACGGTGTCCCTGATCCCTGGATGTCGTTGAAGCCGATCGCCGAGGCGCCGGGCTCGTGCCGGGGCGGTTCGCAGAGCTCCGCCCTGTCGCCGGGGAGCAGGTGGACGCCGCTGAGGAAGTACGTCATCGTCGCGCCGTACTTCTTGCCGACGGCCCGGAAGTGCGAGAAGAGCCGCTACCCGTCCTCCCCCGCCCCGTCCCAGGAGAAGACCACGAACTGCGGTGGTTTCCCGCCCGGCTTGAGGCCCTGGGGCCGCGGCTGGTACGGCTGCGCCCCGGAGCAGCCGGCCATCGCCGCCGGCACCACCGTGACCGCGATGCGTGCCGTCGTCTTCGATATGCCTGCCATCAGCCGCCTCATTCCTGGTGCCGGGCACACCTTCTGAGCGATTTATAAGAAAAACCACTTCTAAATCCATATATGCCTGAACAAGCGAGCAAAGCAGCAAGGCGGCAGTCGCGTTATTCACTCGATAGATGGAACGGCTGACTCGTATGCCCGAAATGACCCCTCGGGGGCTTTACGCTCCATTACGATTCATTTACCGATGCTTGAGAGTCACCGGAACGTCACCCACCGCGACGACCGCCGGCCGGCTCGCGTCCCGCCGCAGTACACCGCCGCCCCACGATCGCGCCCCCGCGCGACCGCGCCGCCCCGGAGGAGACGGGAATGTCGCAGATCCAGAAGCCGCCGCAGCCACCGCGGACCGAGATCCCTCCCGAGCCCGGTACGCCCGCCGGGCCCGGCCCCCGCCGGAAAGGGGACCGGTACGCCACCTGGCGCGGCGACCTCTCCGCCTCTGCCGTCGTCTTCCTGCTCGCCGTCCCGCTGTCGCTCGGCATCGCCCTGGCCACCGGCGCCCCGCTCCAGGCCGGCCTGGTCGCCGCGGCGGCCGGCGGGATCGTCGCGGGCCTGCTCGGCGGCGCCCCGCTCCAGGTGACCGGCGCGGCCACCGGCCTCCTGGTGGTCACCGCCGACCTCGTCCAGCGCTACGGCTGGCGCGCCACCTGCGCGATCACGGTCCTGGCCGGCCTCGCCCAACTCGCCCTGGGGGCAGTGCGGGTGGCCCGCGCCGCCCTGGCGATCAGCCCGGCGATCGTGCACGGCATGCTCGCCGGTATCGGTGTCACCATCGCCGTCGGGCAGCTCCATGTGGTACTCGGCGGCAGCCCGGACAGCTCGGCCGTCGACAACGCCGTGGCGCTGCCCGGCCAGTTGGCGCATCCGCATGCCGTCGCGGCGGCCATCGGGGCCGTCACGGTCGCCGTCCTCGCCGGCTGGCCGCGGCTGCCGGGCCGCGCGGGGCGCTGGGCGCGGCTGCTGCCCGCCCCGCTGGCCGCGGTGCTGGCCGCGACCGCGGTCGGCGCGGGGGCGGCGGTGCCCCGCGTCCAGCTGCCGTCCTGGCGGCTGCCCCAGCCACCGGTGCTGCCGGACGCGTCCGTGGCGGCCCTCGCCGCGGCGGTGCTGACCGTCACCCTCGTCGCCAGTACGGAGTCGCTGCTGTCCGCGGTGGCCGTGGACCGGCTCGCCGCAGAGCGGCCCGGGGCCGCCACGGAACGGCCACGGCTCAACCGCGAGCTGGCCGCCCAGGGCGTGGCCAACATCGTCTCCGGGCTCGCGGGCGGGCTGCCCGTCTCCGGGGGCGCGATCCGCGGCTCGGCCAATGTGCAGGCCGGTGCGGCCACCCGCCGGGCGACCGTGCTGCACGGCGTGTGGGTGCTGTTGTGCGCGGGCCTGCTGGCCGGGGTGCTGGAGCTGATCCCGCTGGCCGCGCTCGCCGCGCTGGTGATGGCCGTCGGCGTACGGATGGTGAGCTTTGCGCACATCCGGCATGTGCAGCGGCACCGCGAATTCCCGGTGTACGCGGCCACGTTGGGCGCGGTGGTGCTCCTC
Source organism: Streptomyces albospinus (assembly GCF_014648695.1). Lineage (GTDB taxonomy): Bacteria > Actinomycetota > Actinomycetes > Streptomycetales > Streptomycetaceae > Streptomyces > Streptomyces albospinus. Next base: position 97,237 of record NZ_BMRP01000014.1, on the reverse strand, counting down.
GGCGTGCTCCAGGGCGTACTGACCGGGATCGCGGTCGGGGTCTTCCTGGCGCTGCGCCGGCTGACGCACACCCGGGTCGCGGTGACGGAGGAGTCCGACGGCCACCGGGTGCGCATCAGCGGGCAGTTGACGTTCCTGGCGGTGCCGCGGCTGACCCGGGCACTGGCCCTGGTGCCGCCGGGCGCCGGCGTCGTCGTCGAACTGTGCGGCTCGTTCATGGACCACGCCGCCTACGAGGCGTTGCAGTCCTGGTCGGCCGCCCACCGGGCGAGCGGCGGCTGGGTGCGTCTCGGGGGCCGCTCGGGCCGCCCGATCGCCGAGCCGGCCAGTGCGCACGCCTGCCGCCCGTGGACGCCCTGGCGCAATCACCACTGCACCCGACCCGCCCCGGACCGTACGGCGGCCCATGAGAGCAGCGGCAGCCAACTGCTGGGCGGGATCAGCGCGTTCCAGCGGCACACCGCCCCGCTGGTGCGCGAGGAGCTGGCCCGGCTGGCCCGGGAGGGGCAGCGGCCCACCCAGCTCTTCCTGACCTGCGCCGACTCCCGGCTGGTGACGAGCATGATCACATCGAGCGGTCCGGGCGACCTGTTCACCGTCCGCAACATCGGCAATCTGGTGCCACCGCCCGGCTCGGACGCCTCCTGCGACTCGGTGGGCGCGGCGATCGAATACGCCGTCGAGGTGCTGCGGGTCGGCTCGATCACCGTCTGCGGGCATTCGGGGTGCGGCGCCATGGCGGCACTGCTCGGCTCGGCCGCGTCCCCGGCCGAGCCGGCCGAGGCGACGCCGCTCGCCCGCTGGCTGCGGCACGGCCGCCCGAGCCTGGCCCGCATGGAGCGCATCGGGCGGCTGGGCAGGGGTGAAGTCGCGCTCGGCGAGCGGCCGGTGGGCGACGACCAGGAGCGGCTGGCGCTGGTCAACGTCCGCCAGCAGCTCGACCACCTGAGGACGCATCCGTCCGTCGCCCGCCGGACGGCGGAGGGCTCGCTCACGCTGCACGGCATGTATTTCCATGTCGCCGAGGCCCAGGCGTACGTGCTCGACGAGCCCAGCGGGTGGTTCCGCCCCGTCCACGCCGATGTTCAGGTGGCCCGGATCTGACCCGTAGGACGGCCCCGCGGGCGGCCTGCCGCGGCCGGGGGACGGGCCGCGGCGCCGCCTCCGGAGCGGGCGGCGCGCGCCCCGGGCGCCCCGCTCCGGCGGGAGACACACGGCGCCGCCGAGTGACGCTGTACCCGAAGCGTCGTTAGTGCCAGGATCGATGGGGGTTGACCAACCTCCGCTTGATCATTGAGCATTTGGCCCATTGGCCTATTGGTCTACACCACAGCGTCCTCGGGAGCCGTCGACATGGACAAGCGTCCTTCCATCTCCAACATGCTCAAGGAGGAGCGGCGGTTCGCGCCGCCCGCCGACCTGGCCGCGCACGCCAACGTCACGGCCGCCGCGTACGAAGAGGCCGCGGCGGACCGGCCGGGCTTCTGGGCCGCGCAGGCCAAGCGCCTGACCTGGGCGACCGAGCCCACCGAGACCCTTGACTGGTCCAACCCGCCGTTCGCGAAGTGGTTCGCCGACGGCAAGCTCAACGTCGCCTACAACTGCGTGGACCGCCACGTGGAGAACGGCCTGGGCGACCGGGTCGCGATCCACTTCGAGGGCGAGCCGGGCGACACCCGCACGATCACCTACGCCGAGCTCCAGAGCGAGGTGTGCAAGGCCGCCAACGCCCTGACCGCCCTGGGGGTGCGCAGCGGCGACCGGGTCGCCATCTACCTGCCGATGATCCCCGAAGCGGTCATCGCCATGCTGGCCTGCGCCCGGCTGGGCGCCCCGCACTCCGTCGTCTTCGGCGGCTTCTCCGCGGACGCGCTGGCGACCCGTATCCACGACGCCGACGCCCGTGTGGTGATCACCGCCGACGGCGGCTACCGCCGCGGCAAGCCGTCCGCCCTCAAGCCGGCCGTCGACGAGGCGCTGACCCGTCCCGGCACCGAGGACGTCCGCAGCGTCCTGGTCGTGCGCCGTACCGGCCAGCAGGACATCGGCTGGACCGACGGCCGGGACGTGTGGTGGCACGAGTTCGTCGACCGGCAGAGCGACCGGCACACCCCCGAGGCGTTCGACGCCGAGCACCCGCTGTTCATCCTCTACACCTCCGGGACGACGGGTAAGCCCAAGGGCATCCTGCACACCACCGGCGGCTACCTCACCCAGGTCTCGTACACCCACCACGCGGTCTTCGACCTCAAGCCGGAGACCGACGTCTATTGGTGCACCGCCGACGTCGGCTGGGTGACCGGCCACTCGTACATCACCTACGGCCCGCTCTCCAACGGCGCGACCGAGGTGCTCTACGAGGGCACCCCGGACAGCCCGCACCAGGGCCGCTGGTGGGAGATCGTCCAGAAGTACGGCGTGACGATCCTGTACACCGCGCCGACCGCGATCCGCGCCTGCATGAAGTGGGGCGACGACATCCCGGCGAAGTTCGATCTGTCCTCGCTGCGCGTCCTGGGGTCGGTCGGCGAGCCGATCAACCCCGAGGCCTGGATGTGGTACCGCAAGCACATCGGGGCGGACGCGGCACCGATCGTGGACACCTGGTGGCAGACCGAGACCGGCGCGATGATGCTCAGCCCGCTGCCGGGCGTGACGGACACCAAGCCCGGCTCGGCGCAGCTGCCGCTGCCCGGTATCGCCGCGACCGTGGTCGACGACGACGCCAACGAGGTCCCGGACGGCTCCGGCGGCTATCTCGTGCTGACCGAGCCGTGGCCGGCGATGCTGCGCACCATCTGGGGCGACGACCAGCGCTACCTGGACACGTACTGGTCCCGATTCGCCGGCAAGTACTTCGCCGGGGACGGTGCGAAGAAGGACGAGGACGGCGACATCTGGCTGCTCGGCCGGGTCGACGACGTGATGCTGGTGTCCGGCCACAACATCTCCACCACCGAGGTGGAGTCCGCGCTGGTCGCGCACCCGAAGGTGGCCGAGGCCGCGGTGGTCGGCGCCACGGACCCGCAGACCACCCAGGCCATCTGCGCCTTCGTCATCCTGCGCGGCGGCGCGGCGGAGGACGAGGGCCTGGTCGACGAGTTGCGCACGCACGTCGGCCGGCAGCTCGGGCCGATCGCCAAGCCCAAGCGGATCCTGCCGGTCGCGGAACTGCCCAAGACCCGCTCCGGCAAGATCATGCGGCGGCTGCTGCGCGATGTCGCCGAGAACCGCGACCTCGGCGACGTCACCACGCTCACCGACTCCTCCGTCATGGACCTGATCCAGGCGAAGCTGCCGAGCGCGGCAGCCGAAGACTGAGCCGCCTGAGCTGCTCGGCACACGGAGCCGCAGGGCTCACGGAGGGGGCACCGGCCGTCGCGGCCGGTGCCCCCTCCGGCGTTTCCGGGGTGCCGCTCCCGGCGGCCGTAAGCCCGGAATGCCCGTAAAGTTAACCCCACGCCTCAACCCCTTGCACCCGCCCGGTAAAGTGGGGAACCGCGTCAATGACGCGCTAAGAAACTCTGGGTGCGCCGGGAAGTCTGGTCGGCAACTGCTACTGCCGTTCACAGCTGCCGGAGGTCAACCGCGTGACTGCGCCCAGCAACCGCCGCTCCATATTCCTCGGCCGGATGCCGCTGCCGGAGCGGAACTTCATCGCCGATGCGCTGCGCGCCGAGACCGTGGGCGGCGTCCTGCTCCTGGTCGCCGCCGTGGCGGCGCTCATCTGGGCCAACACCCTCGGCGGCAGCTACGAGGCGGTCCGCGGCCTGCACATCGGCCCGGCCCGGCTCGGCCTGGACCTCTCGCTCCAGCACTGGGCCGCCAACGGCCTGCTCGCGGTCTTCTTCTTCGTCGCCGGCATCGAGCTCAAGCGCGAACTGGTCGCCGGCGAGCTGCGCGACCGCAAGGCCGCCGCCCTCCCCGTCATCGCCGCCCTCTGCGGAATGGCCACGCCCGCCGTCGTCTACTTCACCGTCAACGCCGTCGGCGGCGGCTCCCTCAAGGGCTGGGCGGTCCCCACCGCCACCGACATCGCCTTCGCGCTCGCCGTCCTCGCGGTCATCGGCACATCCCTGCCGTCCGCGCTGCGCGCCTTCCTGCTCACCCTCGCCGTCGTCGACGACCTCTTCGCGATACTGATCATCGCGATCTTCTTCACCTCGAAGATCGATTTCCTGGCGCTCGGCTTCGCCGTCGTCGGCCTGGCGATCTTCTACCTGCTGCTGCGCAAGGGCGTCCGCGGCTGGTACGTCTACGTCCCGCTCGCCGTGGTGATCTGGGCCCTCATGGAGAACAGCGGGGTGCACGCCACCATCGCCGGCGTCACCATGGGCCTGATGCTGCGCTGCCACCGCCGCGACGGCGAGACGCAGTCGCCCGGCGAGCACATCGAGCACCTGGTCCGCCCGCTGTCGGCCGGTCTCGCGGTACCGCTCTTCGCGCTGTTCTCCGCCGGTGTGTCCATAACCGGCGGCGCGGTCCACGACGTCTTCACCCGGCCCGAGACGCTGGGCGTGGTGCTCGGCCTGATAGTGGGCAAGGCGTGCGGGATATTCGGCGGTACGTGGTTCACCGCCCGCTTCACCAAGGCCGAACTCAATCCCGACCTCAGGTGGCCGGACGTCTTCGCCGTCGCCTCCCTGGCCGGCATCGGCTTCACCGTCTCCCTGCTCATCGGCGAGCTGGCGTTCGCCAAGGACCCGGCACTGGCCGACGAGATCAAGGCATCGGTCCTGATCGGCTCGCTGCTCGCGGCCCTCCTCGCCGGCATCCTCCTCAAGATCCGCAACAACAAGTACCGCCGCCTCTGCGACGAGGAGGAGCGCGACGAGGACCAGGACGGCATCCCCGACATCTACGAACTCGACAAGCCCGAGTACCACCTGCGGATGGCTGCGATCCTCGAAGCGAAGGCCGCGGAGCACCGCCGCCTGGCCGAAGTGGCCTCCGGCGCCCGCGCCGGGGACGATGGTCCGGCATGATCTGAGAGGCTTTGCATCCAGGTGAAGAGAAGAGGGAGACGGCGATGAGCGCAGCCGACGACGGTGGGGACCGCAGCCTCGGGCAGCTGGTGGCCACGGCGACCGCCGAGATGTCCGCGCTGGTGCACGACGAGATCGCACTGGCCAAGGCCGAGCTGCGGCAGGACGCCAAGCGGGCGGGCATCGGCAGTGCCGCGTTCATCGTGGCGGGCGCACTGGCGCTGTTCGCGCTGCCGGTGCTGAGTTTCGCGGCGGCGTACGGCGTCCACAACCTCGGGCTCGGGCTCGCCTGGTCGTTCCTGATCGTGGGCGGCGCCTTCCTGGTCGTCGCCGCCCTGCTGATCCTCATCGCGCTGGCGAAGCTCAAGAAGATCAAGAAGCCGGAGAAGTCGATCGCCTCCGCCAAGGAGACCGCGGCCGTCCTCCAGAAGGCCAAGCCGCACCCGCGCGAAGAGCTCCCGGACCACCAGGTCCTGGAGTCTGTGACACGCTCGTAGTCATGACAGCCCCTGACAGCACCGCCTCGGTCGTCCAGCTCGACGTCCCCGGCGGGCGCGAGGTAACGCACCGGGACGTCGCGGCCAACGGCGCGCGCTTCCACATCGCCGAGATGGGCGACGGCCCGCTGGTGCTGCTGCTGCACGGCTTCCCGCAGTTCTGGTGGGCCTGGCGGCACCAGCTCCCGGCGCTGGCCGACGCCGGCTTCCGCGCGGTCGCCATGGACCTGCGCGGCGTCGGCGGCAGCGACCGCACCCCGCGCGGCTACGACCCGGCGAACCTCGCGCTCGACATCACCGGCGTCATCCGCTCGCTCGGCGAGCCGGACGCCGCGCTCGTCGGCCACGACCTGGGCGGCTATCTGGCCTGGACGGCCGCGGTGATGCGGCCCAAGCTGGTGCGCCGGCTCGCGGTGGCGTCGATGCCGCATCCGCGGCGCTGGCGGGCCGCGATGCTCGCCGACTTCCGGCAGAGCGCGCGCAGTTCGCACATCTGGAACTTCCAGCAGCCCTGGCTGCCGGAGCGCCGGCTGCTGGCCGACGACGCGGCGCTGGTCGGCCGGATGATCCGCGACTGGTCCGGCCCCCGGCTCCCGGAGGACGACACGGTCGCGGTCTACCAGCGCGCGATGTGCATCCCGTCGACGGCGCACTGCTCGATCGAGCCGTACCGCTGGATGGTCCGCTCGATGGCCCGCCCCGACGGCATCCAGTTCAACCGCCGGATGAAGCTGCCCGTACGGGTCCCGACCCTGCATCTGCACGGCTCGCTGGACCCCGTGATGCGCACCCGCAGCGCCGCCGGCTCCGGCGAGTACGTGGAGGCCCCGTACCGCTGGCGGCTCTTCGACGGCCTCGGGCACTGGCCCCACGAGGAGGACCCGGTGGCCTTCTCCACGGAGCTGATCAACTGGCTGAAGGACCCGGAACCGGACCGCTGACCACGCCCGCGGGGTCCGCCGGGCAGGACGCGGGGCACCGCTGAGCGAACACCCGGCCGGGGCGCTGCGAACGTTCGTCTGACGAACAGCCAATTGCCTCGCGCATAGGCCAATTGGCCCCCTCCGACGCGGTTACGGACCATGGGCCACGGGCAGAGTCGAAGGTATGGGCTGGACGCACGACTACCGTGACGTGGCACGCAACCGCCGCAGCAGCGCCGCTGCGGTGGGCACTCAGGACAGGGGCACCCCGGATCTCAGGTCCGGTCCGTCCCCCGACCGGGCGCACCCGATGGGCATCCCGGGCATCCTGCGCCGCAGAGCACGCTGGATGAGCGCGCGGCTGCGCCATCCCCGCAGCTGACCCGCGCCGCGCGAGCGCCGCCCGCACCGGGCCGCGCCCCGTCCGCACCGGATCGGTTCGCGGCCCCGGCCTCAGATCGCGCAGCCCTCGGTGTCGACCTGCTGGGTCGCCGTACGCCCCTTGGCGATGTCCTGGCGGACCTCGTCGGCCGTCAGCGCATAGCCGGTGTGCGAGTCGTCCAGCGACTTCGCGAAGACCACGCCGTAGACCTGTCCCTTGGCCGTGAGCAGCGGGCCGCCGGAGTTGCCCTGCCGGACCGTGGCGTAGAGGGAGTAGACGTCGCGGCCGATCGTGCCGCGGTGGTAGATGTCCGGGCCGTTGGCCTGGATACGGCCGCGGATCCGGGCCGGGCGGACGTCGTAGGAGCCGTTCTCCGGGAAGCCGGCGACGATGGCGCTGTTGCCGGTGGCGGCGTCCTTGGTGGCGAACTTCAGCTCCGGGGCGCGCAGCTGCGGGACGTCCAGGACGGCGATGTCGCGTTCCCAGTCGTAGAGCACGACCTTGGCGTTCAGCGGCAGTCCCTCGCCGCCCACCTGGACCTTCGGCTCGCTGACACCGCCGACGACATGGGCGTTGGTCATCACCCGGTGCGGCGCGAACACGAAGCCGCTGCCCTCCAGGACCTTGCCGCAGCCGGGCGCCTTGCCGACGATCTTGACGATGCTGTGCTTGGCCTCCGCCGCCACCGCGCCGCTGGCCAGCTGCGGGTCGGGCGCCGGGACGGAGGTGATCGGCTCGTTGGAGAACGGCGTGAAGACCTGCGGGAAGCCGTTCTGCGCGAGCGCCGAGGAGAAGTCCGCGAACCAGGTGCTGGCCTGCGGGGGCATGACCTGGGAGACGCCCAGCAGCACCTTGGAGTTGCGGACCTCCTTGCTGAGTGTCGGCAGGGACGTACCGGCAAGGGCGGAGCCGATCAGCCAGGCGACCAGCAGCATCGCCATGACGTTGACCAGCGCGCCGCCGGTCGCGTCCAGCGCCCGCGCCGGTGTCCAGGTGATGTGGCGGCGCAGCTTGTTGCCGAGGTGGGTGGTGAGCGCCTGGCCCACCGACGCGCAGACGATCACGATGGCGACCGCCGCGATGGCCGCGAAGGTGCCGGGTTTGGCGTCGTCGGTGACCCCGTTCCAGATCACGGGCAGCAGATACACCGCGATCAGGCCGCCCCCGAGGAAGCCGATCACGGACAGGATGCCGACGACGAAGCCTTGCCGGTATCCGACGATCGCGAACCACACGGCCGCGATCAGCAGCAGAATGTCCAGGACGTTCACGCCGGACACCGTCTCACGAGCGCCAGTCGAGCGGGACCTGCTTGTCGCGGTCCCATGCAATCTCCCAGCCCGCGTAATGCAGGATCCGGTCGATCACTCCGGCGGTAAAACCCCAGACCAGGGCATTCTCGACGAGAAAAGCCGGGCCGGTGTGGCCGCTGGGGTGGCGCGTGGTGACCCGGTGCACCGGGTCCGTGAGATCCGCCACGGGAACCGTGAAGACCCGCGCGGTCTCCGCCCTGTCCACCACGCCCACCGGGCTCGGCGTACGCCACCAGCCCAGGACGGGCGTCACGACGAAGCCGCTGACCGGGATGTAGAGCCGCGGCAGCACCCCGAAGACCTGGACCCCGGACGGATCGAGGCCGGTCTCCTCCTGGGCCTCCCGCAGCGCCGCCCGCACCGGACCGTGCCCCTCCGGGTCGCCGTCCTGCGGGTCGAGCGCGCCGCCGGGGAAGGAGGGCTGGCCCGCATGGGAGCGCAGGGTGCCGGCCCGCTCCATCAGGAGCAGCTCCGGGCCGCGGGCGCCGTGGCCGAAGAGGATCAGCACGGCGGACTGCCGGCCACCGTTCTCCGGTGGCAGAAACCTGCTGAGCTGGCGCGGCTCGATCGTGGCCGCCGCACGGGCCACCGGGGCCAGCCACTCGGGCAGGCCGTTGGCCGTGACCGTGACCTCCCGGCCGGCCGCCTCGCCGTACTGCTCCCGTGCACTCGTCATACGCGCCCCCTCAGGCATCGCGTCGATGGTCGGTGTCCCCTCGTGAAGCGGTCCCCGCGGTACCCGCGGGCATGGCGCTCGCCGTTACGCGCTCGCCAGCGGGGGCGCGGGCTGCCCCGGATAGCCGGCCGGCGGCTTCAGCCGCTGCCCGGGCTGGCCGCCCAGCTCGTACTTGAGCAGCTTCTTCGCCTTGTCCGGGTCCGTCTCGCCCTCGCCGTACGCGGGGCACAGCGGGGCGACGGGGCAGGCCCCGCAGGCGGGCTTGCGGGAGTGGCAGACGCGGCGGCCGTGGAAGACGACGCGGTGCGAGAGCATCGTCCACTCGCTCTTGGGGAAGATCGCGGCGACATCGGCCTCGACCTTCTCGGGGTCCTCCTGGGTCGTCCAGCCGAAGCGGCGGGCCAGCCGGCCGAAGTGCGTGTCGACGGTGATCCCGGGGACGCCGAAGGCGTTGCCGAGCACCACGTTGGCGGTCTTGCGGCCGACGCCGGGGAGCGTGACGAGATCCTCCAGGCGGCCCGGCACCTCACCGCCGAAGCGGTCGCGCAGCGCGGTGGAGAGGCCGATCAGGGACTTGGCCTTGGCGCGGAAGAAGCCGGTCGGGCGGATCAGCTCCTCCAGCTCCTCCGGGGCGATCGCGGCCATGTCCTCGGGCGTCGGGCAGACGGCGAACAGCCTCGGGGTGGTCTGGTTGACCCTCAGGTCGGTGGTCTGCGCGGAGAGGACCGTCGCGACCAGCAGCTCGAAGGGGTTGGTGAAGTCCAGCTCCGGGTGGGCGTACGGATACAGCTCGGCCAGCTCGCGGTTGATCCGGCGGGCCCGCCGCACCATCGCCACCCGCGACTCGGGCTTGCGCGCGACGGCCTTCCCGGCGGGGGACGCCGTGGCCGCCGCCTTCTTGGCCGCGGTCTTCTTGGCTGCCGTCTTCTTCGCGGGCGCCTTCTTGGCCGCGGTCTTCTTCGCGGCGGCCTTCCTGGCCGCCGCCGGCTTCGCGGGGCTGTCCTTCACGGCCGCCTCCTTCGCCTCGGGTTGCGACGCGCCGGACGTATGCTTCGCCGGCTTGCGCCCGGTCGTCACCCTGGAGGGCGATTTGTTACTTTTATCTGTATTCAAGACGCCTGCAGGCCACTGTTCGCCCACAGCGGAATCGCGTCCTGCGCTCACTCTGTCGGCCCCCCAGTCCTCTGCTCTCACCGGCGTATTGGACACTCGGCCAGACTAAGGCCACCCACTGACATCCGACCCGATCACCAAGATTCGTGACCCCAATCGGCCCCCTGCCGTATGGCTCGGGCCACGGGTCCGGCAAACTTGTGATTGATCGCACTGTTTTGCATTCCGGCATGATGGGGACCACAGTCCCCCGGAGCATGTCGACAAGGAGAGATCTCGTGGACGACGTTCTGCGGCGCGCACCGCTCTTCGCGGCGCTCGATGACGAGCAGGCGGCCGAGCTGCGCGCCTCGATGGGAGAGGTCACGCTCGCCCGCGGCGACGCCCTGTTCCACGAAGGGGACCCCGGCGACCGCCTCTACGTGGTCACCGAGGGCAAGGTGAAGCTGCACCGCACCTCCCCTGACGGTCGGGAGAACATGCTCGCCGTGCTCGGCCCCGGTGAGCTGATCGGTGAGCTCTCGCTCTTCGACCCGGGCCCCCGTACGGCCACCGCCTCCGCCCTCACGGAGGTCAAGCTGCTCGGCCTGGGCCACGGCGACCTCCAGCCCTGGCTCAACGCCCGGCCCGAGGTGGCCACCGCCCTGCTGCGCGCGGTCGCCCGCCGGCTGCGCAAGACCAACGACCAGATGTCCGACCTGGTCTTCTCGGACGTGCCGGGCCGCGTGGCGCGCGCCCTGCTCGACCTGTCGCGCCGCTTCGGCGTGCAGTCCGAGGAAGGCATCCATGTCGTACACGACCTGACGCAGGAGGAGCTGGCCCAGCTGGTCGGCGCCTCCCGGGAGACCGTCAACAAGGCGCTCGCGGACTTCGCGGGCCGCGGCTGGCTGCGCCTGGAGGCGCGCGCCGTGATCCTGCTGGACGTCGAGCGGCTGGCCAAGCGCTCGCGCTGACGCCTCCCGTCCGCACCGCCACGCACCAAGGGCCCCGCTCCGGCGGGGCCCTTGGTGCGTGCGGGCACCGGAAAATGCGCTCGCGGCCCCCGGCCCGCCTCGCCACAGTGGCGCCATGGACAGCGGCAGGGGCTCCCACGGCCCGGGACTCGACCAGGACGGCTGCTTCGTACGGGAAGGGGCCCTGGAACAGGTACCCGAAGCGTTCGCGCCCGTGGTGGCGGAGCTGACGGCCCGGCTGACCGCCCGCTTCCCGCCCGGCAGAGTGGTCAGCAGCTATCTCTACGGGAGCATCCCGCGTGGCACCGCCGTCCCCGGAGTGTCCGACCTCGACGCACTCCTCGTCCTGCGGGACGAGCCCGGTGACACCGACGAGGCCGCCGCCCGGGCCGTCGAGGCGGAGCTGGACGCCGCCTTCCCGCAGATCGACGGTGCCGGGATCCTGCTGATGGGGGCGGACCGGCTGCTCAGCGACCTGGAGCGGTATGACGGGGCCTGGTTCGTGGCCTGCCTGTGCACCCCGCTCAGCGGGCCGGACCTGACCGCGGAGCTGCCCCGCTACCGCCCCACCTCGCTCCTCGCCCGGGAGACCAACGGCGACCTCTTCCGCCGGCTGCCGGGCCTGCGCGAGCGGGCCGCCGCGGTCGCCTCCGAGGAGGAGCGCACCCGGCTGACCCGCGGCGTGGCCCGGAACCTCGTCCGCACCGGGTTCACCCTCGTCATGCCGCGCTGGGGCGGCTGGACCAGCGACCTCGCCGAGTCCGCCGAGGTGTTCGGCCGCTACTACCCGGCACACGCCGAGCAGATGCGCGCCGCGGCGCGCGCCGCCCGGACGCCCGCCGCGTACCCCGGGCTGCTGGCCGAGCTGCTGTCCGGTCTCGCCCCCTGGCTGGCGGAGGAGTACCTGGCCGTCCACGGGGCGAAGGCCCCCCGCCCACAGGCGCCCTGACGCGGCCTCCGCCGGACGGGCCCTAGATCAGCCCGTGCTCTTCCAGGTAGTCCAGCTGTGCCCGCACCGACAGCTCGGCGGCCGGCCACAAGGAGCGGTCGACGTCCGCGTACACGCTCGCCACGATCTCGGCGGGGGTGCGGTGGCCGGCCTCGACCGCGGTCTCCACCTGGGCGAGCCGGTGGGCCCGGTGCGCCAGGTAGAACTCCACCGCCCCCTGGGCGTCGTTCAGCACCGGCCCGTGGCCCGGCAGGACCGTGGAGACGCCGTCGTCGACGGTGAGGGAGCGCAGTCGACGCAGCGAGTCCAGGTAGTCGCCCAGCCGCCCGTCGGGGTGCGCGACCACGGTGGTGCCGCGTCCCAGGATCGTGTCGCCCGTCAGGACCGCGCCGTCGGCGGGCAGGTGGAAGGAGAGCGAGTCCGCGGTGTGCCCAGGGGTGGGCACCACCCGCAGCTCCAGGCCCCCGGTGGTGATGACATCGCCCGCTTCGAGCCCCTCGTCGCCCAGGCGCAGCGCCGGGTCCAACGCCCGTACGGAGGTGCCGGTCAACTCGGCGAACCGCGCGGCCCCGTCGGCGTGATCGGGGTGCCCGTGGGTGAGCAGGGTCAGCGCGACGCGCTGGCCGGCCCGTTCGGCGGTGTCGATGACGGTCCGGAGGTGCGACTCGTCGAGCGGCCCGGGGTCGATGACGACGGCGAGGCCGGAGTCCGGCTCGGCGACGATCCAGGTGTTGGTGCCGTCCAGCGTCATCGCGGACGGGTTCGGGGCCAGGACGCAGGACGCGCGCGCGGTGGCCCGGCCCGAGATGACTCCGCCGCGGGGCTGGCCGGGGAGGGCGGCTGCTTCGGTCATGCGGGGGTACCTCCCGAGCGGCCGGTGGTGTCCTTCGGCCCGTCGTCCGTCGTCGCGATGTGCTTGGTGAACTCGTCGTGGCCCGGCCAGCTCAGCACGATCTCGTCGCCCGCCAGGCGGGCCCGGGCCAGCACCGGCGTCAGGTCCTGCGCCGCCGCGGCGGCCAACGCGTCCGCGGCGGTGGCGTACGGCTGGAGCGCACGCAGCGTGGAGATCGTCGGCGGCATCATCAGGAGCTCGCCGCGGTCGTAGCCGGCGGCGGCCTCCGCGGGCCGGATCCACACCGTGCGGTCCGCCTCCGTGGAAGCGTTCCTGGTGCGCTGGCCCTCCGGGAGGGCGGCGACGAAGAAGAACGTGTCGTAGCGGCGCGGTTCGAACTCCGGGGTGATCCAGCGCGCCCAGGCGGCCAGCAGGTCGGACCGCAGGACCAGCCCGCGGCGCCGCAGCAGGTCGGCGAAGGACAGCTCGTGGGCGACCAGCGCCGCGCGGTCCGCCTCCCAGTCCTCGCCGGTGGTGTCCGCGACGACCGTGGCGGCCGAGTCCCCGGCGAGCAGCACGCCGGCTTCCTCGAAGGTCTCGCGCACCGCGGCGCAGACGATGGCCTGCGCGCCCGCCGGGTCGACGCCCAGCCGCACCGCCCACTCGGCGCGCGAGGGGCCCGCCCACTCCACCGGGCGCTCGTCACGGGGATCGACGGAGCCGCCCGGATAGGCGTACGCGCCTCCGGCGAAGGCCATGGAGGCGCGTCTGCGCAGCATGTGGACGGCGGGGCCGCCGGTACCGGTGTCCCGCAGCAGCAGGACCGTCGCGGCCCTGCGGGGCGCGGGCGGCGTCAGCTCGCCGTTGGCGAGCGCCCGGATACGGTCCGGCCATTCCGGCGGATACCACTGGCCATTGGTCGTCGACGACATGGCCGGATGCTATGCGCTCGCGCGCGGATGTTCGAGCGTCCCTCAGGCACGAGGGCGGCATCCGGACGCGAGCGCACCGGGGCCGAACCGCTATTCGGCGATCTCGACCTGGATCTCCACCTCGACCGGCGCGTCCAGCGGCAGCACCGCCACGCCGACCGCGGACCGGGCGTGCACGCCCTTGTCGCCCAGGATCTCGCCGAGCAGCTCGCTGGCGCCGTTGACGACGCCCGGCTGCGCGGTGAAGTCCGGCGCGGAGGCCACGAACCCGACGACCTTCACGACCCGCTTGATCTTGTCGAGGTCGCCGACGACGGACTTCACGGCGGCCAGCGCGTTCAGCGCGCAGACCGCGGCGAGTTCCCTGCCCTGCTCGGCGCTGACCTCGGCACCGACCTTGCCGGTGGCGGGCAGCGCGCCGTCCACCATGGGCAGCTGGCCGGAGGTGTGGACGTACGCGCCGGAGCGCACCGCGGGCTGGTACGTGGCCAGCGGAGGCACGACCTCCGGCAGCTTCAGGCCCAGCGACGCGATCTTGTCCTCGATGCCGCTCACGGCTTCTCCCGCTTCAGGTAGGCCACCAACTGCTCGGGGTTGTTCGGGCCGGGCACGACCTGGACCAGCTCCCAGCCGTCCTCGCCCCAGGTGTCCAGAATCTGCTTGGTCGCGTGCACGAGCAGCGGCACGGTCGCGTATTCCCACTTGGTCATGGGCCGAGCGTAATGCCTGCGCCCGGCCGGGCCGCCGCCGCCCGACCCCGGCCGCGCCACGGCGCCCCCTAGGGCACATCCCCGACGCCGTCCCCGACAGGCGCGCGGCGGATCTCCGGGGAGTCCCAGGCGTATCCCGTGCGTAGCCGGGACGAGGACTGGTTAGGCTCCTTGGCGTGAGCAGGCTCCATGTCGTCAGCGGCAAGGGCGGCACCGGCAAGACCACGGTCGCCGCCGCCCTCGCCCTCGCCCTCGCCACCGAAGGGCGCCGTACCCTCCTGGTCGAGGTCGAGGGCCGGCAGGGCATTGCCCAGCTGTTCGAGACCGAGGCGTTTCCCTACGAGGAGCGCAAGATCGCGGTGGCTCCGGGCGGCGGCGAGGTGCACGCCCTCGCGATCGACGCCGAGCGCGCCCTCCTGGACTACCTCCAGATGTTCTACAAGCTCGGCAGCGCCGGCCGGGCCCTGAAGAAGCTCGGCGCGATCGACTTCGCCACCACCATCGCGCCCGGCCTGCGGGACGTGCTGCTCACCGGCAAGGCGTGCGAGGCCGTCCGCCGCAAGGACAAGAGCGGCGCGTTCGTCTACGACGCGGTCGTGATGGACGCCCCGCCGACCGGCCGGGTCACCCGGTTCCTGAACGTGAACGACGAGGTCGCCGGCCTGGCGAAGATCGGCCCGATCCACAATCAGGCGCAGGCCGTGATGCGCGTCCTCAAGTCGCCCGAGACCGCGGTGCATCTGGTGACCCTCCTGGAGGAGATGCCCGTCCAGGAGACCGCCGACGGCATCGCCGAGCTGCGCGCCGCCAACATCCCCGTGGGCGGCGTCGTCATCAACATGACCCGCCCCGCCCTGCTGGACAACGGCGACCTCGACATCGCCGCCCGCGGGGCCCGTACGGGCATCGCCAAGGCGCTCTCCCAGGCCGGCCTGGGCGGCGCCCGCCGCGGCGGCCACGCGGACCGCCTGATCGACCCCCTGCTGGAGCAGGCGCGCGAGCACGCCGAGCGGGTCGAGCTGGAGCGCGCCGAGCACGCCGAGCTGACCGCGCTCGGCCTGCCCACCTACGAGTTGGGGCTGCTCCCCGAGGGAGTGGACCTCGCCGGGCTCTACGGCCTGGCCAGAGACCTGCGGAGACAGGGGCCCATATGACCTCGGACGACACGACGCTGGACGCCTCGGCCCCGTGGCTGGAGGTCGACGCCGTGATCGACGATCCGCGCACCCGCATCGTGGTGTGCTGCGGCTCGGGCGGCGTCGGCAAGACCACCACCGCCGCGGCGCTGGGCGTGCGCGCCGCCGAGCGCGGCCGGAAGGTCGTGGTGCTCACCATCGACCCGGCCCGACGGCTGGCGCAGTCCATGGGCATCTCGGAGCTCGACAACGTCCCGCGCCGGGTCAAGGGCGTCGACGAGGCAGCGGGCGGCGAACTGCACGCGATGATGCTGGACATGAAGCGCACCTTCGACGAGATCGTCGAGGGCCATGCGGACGCCGAGCGGGCCCGCGCCATCCTGGAGAACCCCTTCTACCAGTCCTTGTCGGCCGGTTTCGCGGGCACCCAGGAATACATGGCCATGGAGAAGCTCGGCCAGCTCCGCGCGAACGACGAGTGGGACCTGATCGTCGTCGACACCCCGCCGAGCCGTTCCGCGCTGGACTTCCTGGATGCGCCCAAGCGTCTGGGCTCCTTCCTGGACGGCAAGTTCATCCGGATCCTGATGGCGCCCGCGAAGGTCGGCGGCCGGGCCGGCATGAAGTTCCTCAATGTCGGCATGTCGATGATGACCGGCACCCTCAGCAAGCTGATGGGCGGCCAACTGCTCCGCGACGTCCAGACGTTCGTGGCCGCCATGGACACCATGTTCGGCGGCTTCCGCACCCGCGCGGACGCCACGTACCGGCTGCTCCAGGCGCCCGGTACGGCGTTCCTGGTGGTGGCCGCGCCGGAGCGGGACGCGCTGCGCGAGGCGGCGTACTTCGTCGAGCGGCTGGCCGCCGAGCAGATGCCGCTGGCCGGTCTCGTACTGAACCGGGTGCACGGCAGCGGCGCGGCCCAACTGAGCGCCGAACGCGCGCTGGCCGCCGCGGAGGCCCTCACGGAGACGCTGGTCGCGGACGGCGACCCGGCCGCGGATCCGGAAGCAGGAGAAGCCGGCGACCCCTCCGACGGGATCTCCCCCAACTCCCCTTCCGCCGACCCGAGTTCCCCGGTCGCCGAAAATCTTGAGCCGGGCGGCATTGTGGATCTCGACGGCGGGAAGAATGGATCACGTACCGCCGGCGGCCTCTCCCCCGCTGCCACGGCGGAGCATGCGGCATCACCTTCGGCCTCGGCAGCGCAACTCGCCGCCGGGCTGCTGCGGTTGCACGCGGAACGTATGCAGGTCCTCGCGCGCGAACGGCGCACCCGCGACCGCTTCACCGCACTGCATCCCGAGGTCCCGGTCGCGGAGGTCGCGGCGCTGCCCGGCGACGTCCATGACCTCACGGGCCTGCGCGCGATCGGCGACCGCCTGGCCCTGCGGCCCGGCGACGCCGGCACCTGACCGCGGCGACGATCGACCGCAGCCGCGGACGACCGCGAACCGACCGCGGACCCGGTCGTGCGGGCGGCCTATCCGACCGCGGCGTATTCCTCGTCGAACACCTCGTCCTCGCAGTCCACCGGCAAGATGCCCGTGCTGCGCTCGTATTCCGTACGTGCTGTCTCCAACAGGCGGCGCCATGACGTCACGGTCGGGCGGCGGCGCAGCAGCGCCCTCCGCTCGCGTTCGGTCATTCCGCCCCACACACCGAACTCCACCCGGTTGTCCAGGGCATCGGCCAGGCACTCCGTGCGCACCGGACATCCGGTACACACCGCCTTGGCGCGGTTCTGCGCCGCCCCCTGCACGAAAAGTTCATCCGGATCGGTAGTGCGGCATGCTGCCTGTGCACTCCAGTCGGTTACCCAGCCCATGCTGGCGCCGTCCTCTCCCGAATCGAGGCTCCCCCACGGCGGCAAACGGCATATTCACCGTTGCCAGTTGAGGACGTTACGGAAGGCGGACAGGGCGCAACACCCCCTTCGGGCCCAATCTTGAATGGCCCGAACGGACTATGCGTACGCGGCAGATCACCCAACGGAGTGACCGCACGACATACGCCACTTACCTCCCAAGCGGGACACTTCGCTGTGATGGCAAGGGATTTATGACACACAGCGGGCATGTGGGACGCAGCCCGTGGGGGGAGTAGGGGTTGACGAACCGAGGTGTGGCCGTTCAGCTGTGGCGGATGGGAACAGGCTAAACGAACAGGTGCGCCCCTGTCCGGCGATTGAGAACGTAGGCTGCACCTCATGGCTAAGAAGCGCGCGGGCGGAGGCCGGTCCAAGACCCAGCAGGCCGCCAAGTTCCTCGGTGTCAGCGTCCTCGCCGGAGCGGTACTGGCCGGTATCGCGCTCCCGGCGGCCGGCGCGCTCGGCCTCGCGGCCAAGACGTCCGTCCAGGGCTTCGACGACATCCCGGCCAACCTCAGGACGCCGCCGCTCAGTCAGCGCACCACCATCCTGGACGCCGACGGCGGCGAGATCGCCAAGGTCTACTCCCGCGACCGTACGGTCGTCGACCTCAAGGACATGTCGCCCTCCATCCAGCAGGCCATCGTCGCGATCGAGGACGCCCGCTTCTACAAGCACGGCGCCATCGACCTCAAGGGCATCCTGCGCGCGGTCAACAAGAACGCCCAGTCCGGCGGCGTCGCCCAGGGCGCCTCCACGCTGACCCAGCAGTACGTGAAGAACGTCTTCATCGAGGAGGCCGGCGACGACCCGGACAAGGTCGCGCAGGCCACCCAGCAGACGATCGGCCGCAAGGTCAAGGAGCTCAAGTACGCGATCCAGCTGGAGGAGAAGCTCGGCAAGCGCAAGATCTTGCAGAACTACCTCAACATCACCTTCTTCGGTGAGCAGGCGTACGGCGTCGAGGCCGCGGCCCAGCGCTACTTCAGCAAGCACGCCAAGGACCTGAGCCTGGAGGAGTCGGCCCTGCTGGCCGGCATCGTGCAGTCGCCGAGCCGCTACGACCCGGTCAACCACCTCCACGAGGCGACCGTGCGCCGCAACACCGTGCTGCGGCGGATGGCCGACCTCAAGGACATCACCCGGGCACAGGCCGACGCCGCCGCCGCGAAGCCGATCCAGCTGAAGGTCAGCCGCCCGCAGAACGGCTGCATCACCGCCGGCAGCGGCGCCGGCTTCTTCTGCGACTACGTCCGCGAAGTGCTGCTCAACGACAAGACGTTCGGCAAGACCCGCGAGATCCGCTCGCAGCGCTGGAACGAGGGCGGGCTGACCATCCGCACCACCCTCGACCCGCAGACCCAGAAGGCGATCCAGGCGTCGCTCAGCAAGCACGTCTACGACGACGACCCGGTCGCCGGCGCCGCGACCGTCGTCCAACCGGGCACCGGCAAGATCCTCGGCATGGGCCAGTCCCGGCCCTACGGCTTCGGCAGGAACCAGACCCAGATCAACCTCTCGGTCAACCACAGCATGGGCGGCGGCGCCGGCTACCAGCCCGGCTCGACCTTCAAGCCGGTGATCGCGGCGGCGGCCCTGGAGCAGGGCACCAGCCCGTACCAGGAGTACCCCTCGCCGTACAAGATGCCGTACCCGAGCCCGGTCCAGACCTGCACCGGCGAGTGGCAGGGCCACGACACCGCCCAGAACGAGAACCCGCAGGAGCACGGCCCGTACGCCATGAAGGAGGCGACCGCGAAGTCGGTCAACACCTACTACGTGCAGCTGATCAGCGACATGGGCATCTGCCCCGCGGTCAAGATGGCCGAGAAGATGGGAATTCAGCGGGCCGACGGCAAGCCGCTGACGCAGGTTCCCTCCATGGCCCTCGGCGGCCAGGAGATGTCCCCGCTGACCATGGCCGGGGCGTACGCCACCTTCGCCAACGAGGGCACGTACTGCTCCCCGGTCGCCATCGAGTCGATCATCGACGCCCAGGGCCGGTCGCTGAAGGTCCCGCAGACCAGCTGCCGCAGCGCGATGTCCAAGAAGACCGCGGACACGGTCAACGCCCTCCTCAAGGGCGTCGTCGAGGACGGCACCGGCAAGGAGGCCGGACTCCAGGGCCGCGACAGCGCCGGCAAGACCGGCACGACGGACAGCCGCTACGCCGCCTGGTTCGTCGGCTACACGCCGAACGCGGCCGGCGCGGTCTGGGTCGGCGACCCGCGGCACCAGCGCCAGATGTTCAACATCACCATCGGCGGCGTGACGCACGACAAGGTCTACGGCGCGGACACCCCCGGCCCCATCTGGCGCGACGCGATGTCCGGCGCCCTGGCGGGCCGCCCCGCGCCGGCGCTGCCCACCGTCCCGATCGACGACCCCGCGGGCGGCGACGGCAACCAGGGTCAGGACAAGCCCAAGCCCAACCCGAAGCCGAACCCCGGCCACGGCGGCGACAACAAGCCCGGGGGCGGCTGGCACATTCCGGGCTTCCCCGACATCTTGGGCGGTGGCAACGGGGGCTGGTGACCCACCGGGGCGGACCACCCGCCCACGGACCCGCCGACTCCGCCTCGGCACACAGGCCGACCGCCGCCACGGCATACGGAAGGGGCGCCCTCACCGCGAGGGCGCCCCTTCCGCTTCCGTACGGCGCTCAGCCGGCGAGCAGCTTCTTCACCGCCGCGGCGACCCGGCCGCCGTCGGCCCGGCCCGCCACCTGCGGGTTGACGATCTTCATCACGGCGCCCATCGCGCGCGGCCCCTCGGCACCGGCCCCCTTGGCCTCCGCCACGGCCGCCGCGACCAGCTGCTCCAGCTCGTCGTCGGTCAGCGGCTTGGGCAGATACGTGGCGAGCACCTCACCCTCCGCCCGCTCCCGCTCCGCGGCGTCGGCCCGGCCGCCCTTGTCGAACGCCTCCGCGGCCTCCCGGCGCTTCTTCGCCTCCCGCGCGATGATCTTCTCGACCTCGCCGTCGGACAGCTCACGCGCCTCGGTGCCGGCCACCTCCTCCTTCTGGATCGCGGTCAGCGTGAGACGGAGGGTGGCGGAACGCAGCTCGTCACGCGCCTTGATCGCGGTGGTGAGGTCGTCCTTGAGCTTGGCCTTGAGCGTGGTCATGCCGTCGAGTATGCCCGCCCCCACCGACAACCGCCGCGCCTTTTCCCCGCCCACGCGCCCCGCTCCCCCGCACGCACTCCCCAAGACCCCCCGTCCTGACGATCAAGGGCCGCTCCCTGCCCCACCCCCACTCTGCGACCATGGACACATGCGCGCGCGATACGGAGTACCCCTGTCCCTGACCGCAGTCGGCGCGGCCGGCCTGGCCTACGCCGCCGGCTTCGAGGTCCGCTCCTTCCGCCTGCGGCGCGTCACCGTGCCCGTACTGCCCCGCGGTATGCGGCCGTTGCGCGTCCTTCAGGTCTCCGACATCCACATGGTCAGCGGGCAGCGCAAGAAACAGCGCTGGCTCCAGTCGCTCGCCGGACTCCGCCCCGACTTCGTCGTCAACACCGGCGACAACCTCTCCGACCCCGAGGGGGTGCCCGAGACCCTGGACGCCCTCGGCCCCCTGATGGAGTTCCCCGGCGCCTACGTCTTCGGCTCCAACGACTACTACGGCCCCAAGCTGCGCAACCCCGCCCGCTATCTGATCGAAAGGGTCCAGGGCCGGCACGGCCTGAACGGCAACGCCCCCGCCGTCGGCGTCGTCCACAACCCGTGGGAAGACCTGCGCGACGCCTTCGACGCGGCCGGCTGGGTCGGCCTCTCCAATTCCCGCGGGCGCCTCAAGCTGGAGGGTGCCGAGATCGCGCTGACCGGCCTGGACGACCCGCACATCAAGCGCGACCGCTACGCCGAGGTCGCCGGCGGCCCGGAATCCGGCGCCGACCTCTCCCTGGCCGTCGTCCACGCCCCGTACCTGCGCTCCCTGGACGCCTTCACCGGCGACGGCTACCCGCTGATCCTCGCCGGCCACACCCACGGCGGCCAGCTCTGCGTCCCCTTCTACGGCGCCCTCGTCACCAACTGCGACATCGACACCCGGCGCGCCAAGGGCCTCTCCAGCCACACCGCCGACGGCCACACCTCCTACCTCCATGTCTCCGCCGGCTGCGGCACCAACCGCTACACCCCGGTCCGCTTCGCCTGCCCCCCGGAAGCCACCCTGCTCACCCTCACCCCCCACGACTGATCCACCCCGACGGCCGCCGGCCGGGGCCCTTCCACCACCCCGGCCCCGGCCTCCCCGGAACCGGATTTCACCTACGGGGATCAGTCCGCTAAAGTAGAGCTCGTTGCTTCGGGGTGTAGCGCAGCTTGGCAGCGCGCTTCGTTCGGGACGAAGAGGTCGTGGGTTCAAATCCCGCCACCCCGACTGAAGGAACACCAGGTCAGGGGCCTGATCCACGAAGGTGGGTCAGGCCCCTGACTCGTTTCCGGAGCGTTTGAGGAGCCGATCGG
Source organism: Streptomyces albospinus (assembly GCF_014648695.1). GTDB lineage: Bacteria > Actinomycetota > Actinomycetes > Streptomycetales > Streptomycetaceae > Streptomyces > Streptomyces albospinus. The sequence continues at coordinate 75,495 of NZ_BMRP01000014.1, read as the reverse complement.
GAGCCGTTCGGGAGCCGATCTCGGAAGTCGGCTGCCGAAGGTCGACTCCGTGAGGTCGGCATCCCGGCCGGTCCGTCGGCAGCGCCGTGGAGGTTTCGGGTCTGCGGGGCGCTGATATTTCGCTCGGCGGTGCCTTCGTACCGCGCGCTATGTTCGGGCGAACTCGGTCGCGCCGTTCCGCCCGTTCAGCAGCGCGGTGAGCGCCTCGGTTGCCGCGGCGGGGTCCGTACCCCGCCAGGCGATGATGTGGTCCGGCCTGATGAGCAGGGACTGTCCGGCGGGGAGGAAGTCCGTGTCGAGGCGGTGCACGGCGAGGCCGGGGTGCCCGGTCGTGGGGTGCGGGGTCCGGCTGCCGGTCAGCAGGGCCCAGGCAGGTCCGGCGAGGTCGAGCGTCGAGCGGGTGCGGGCCCGGTCGAGCCAGCGGTGGGGAATGCGGGTGCCGACGCGGCCGGCGGGGTCGAATTCGGCGATCGGTTCAGGGTCGTTGGTGTGCTCGGGGTCGGTGCAGAGGGCTCCCGCGGTGTACTGGAAGCCGCCCGCGGTCAGCACGTAGGGGTGGGCGAGTGCGGGGTCGGGTGCCGACGCCCAGTCACGGAGGTTCAGGGTGCGGCGGCTTGACTGGTCGGCGGCGAACCAGCCGGCCGGGCGGCGTTCCGCGTCGTAGCTGTCCAGCAGGGCCGGGGCCGCGTGGCCGCGGAGGACTGCGGCGAGTTTCCAGCCCAGGTTGTGTGCGTCGGCGATCCCGGTGTTGGCGCCGCTGGCGGCGAAGGGCGGCATGACGTGTGCGGCGTCGCCGGCCAGATGGACCCGGCCGAGGGTGTAGCGGTCGGCGACGAGCATCTCGGGCTGCCAGGGCAGGACGCTGCGGACTTCGAGGTCCGGGGCCGGAACGCCGAGGGCGGTGCGGAGCTCGGCGGGCCAGTCCCGGCCGGTGGCGTCGCCGCTGCCCATGAACACCCAGCGGCGGCGGCCGTCGACCGACGCCAGTGCGCCGGGTGTGCCGGGGTGCTCGATCTGGCAGAGGTTGAACTCCCGGCCGCGGACGACCTCGCCGAGGTCGGCGTGGAAGTAGACGTTCACGCTCGGATCGCCTATGAGCCCGCGGCCCGAGCGGCCGATGCCCAGGGCCTGGCGTATGGGGCTGCGGGCGCCGTCGGCGGCGACCATGTAGCGGGCGCGCAGTCGCGAGCGGTCCCCGTTGACGCGGTCGAGCAGGTCGGCGACCACCTCGTCGTCGTGTTGCTCGAAGGCGACGAGTTCGGTGTCGAAGTGCACCGTGGCCCCGGCGTCGACGGCGGCCTCGCGCAGCACCGGTTCCAGCACGTCCTGGGCGATCAGGCAGGGAGCCTCCGGGCTGACGTCGACGACACCTCCGTTCGGGCCCGGCGGTTGCCACAGCGGGAGTTGCTCGGCCTCGGCGAGCGTCCGTCCCGCGGCCATGCGGTCGTGACCGGCGAGATCACGTGCCGCGTGGTGAACCAGGCCGGCCAGGCCGAGTTCCCGGAAGATCTCCATGCTGCGCATGTGGAAGCGGCGGGCCTTGGGCTGTGGCGAGGTGGTCGACCGCTTCTCCACCACCGTCACCGCCACCCCGTGGTGGCGCAGCACCAGGGCGGCGGTGAGTCCCACCAGTCCACCGCCCACGACGAGTACCTCAGAAGTCTGTGTACGTTGTCCACTCATGGTGGACAACGTACACCAACGTTAGAGTAGGTCCACCATGACTTCTTCCGAGCGCCGGCCCGTCCCCGGCGGGCTGGTGTGGTTCGACGAACCCGCGCCCCCGCGCGCCACCGAGCAGCTCAGCCGCGAGCGCATCGTGAACGCGGCGGTGGAGCTGGCCGACGACCAGGTCACCGGCGAGATCACCATGCGGGCACTCGCCGCGCGACTGGGCGTCCGCAGCCCCATGGCCCTGTACCGCTACGTCGGCAGCAAGGACGGCCTGGTCGACCTCATGACCGACCAGGTCTACGGCCGGATCACCGTGCCGCGGGGCCACGGCTGGCGGCACGCGCTCCAGGGACTCGGCCGTACCGGTTGGGACGCGGTGCAGCGCCACCCCTGGTTCGCGCGCCTCGCCTTCAGCCGTCCCCCCATGGGGCCCAACGCCCTCCACCTCTACGACTCCGCGCTCGCCGAACTCGCACCGTTCGGGCTCGACGCGACCACCCGCATGGGGTTCGTCAAGACCGTGCTCGGCCACGTCCTGGGTTCCGGTCTCGCGCTGCTGGAGGAGCAGACCATGCGCGCCCGGGCCGGATTCCACTCCGACAGCGACCTGGAGGCCGCCGCGGCCCCCTATCTCGAACGCATCGCGGCAGCGGGCAAGCACCCCCACTTCATCAGCTGGGCGACCGATCCGCAGCGCCTCGCCCCGGAACCCCAGTCCTTCGAGCAGGTCCTGGAATGGCTCCTGGACGGGCTCGCCACCCTGCTCCCGCCGGAGGACCGCTCCCCGGTCTGACGGCCTCAACCGGCAGCCGCATACCGTAAGTCGGCCCGGTGAGAGGTGGATTACGCGAGCGGTGGCGGGAGCTGCCGCGGTGGGCGCGCGGGGTGCTCGCGGTGTACGGGATCGGCTTCCTTCAAGGAGCCTGCTTCCACTTCGTCGTTCTGGCGCAGGGTGGGGTCCACGGTTATGCGGCGTTCGCCCCGCTCCCGTTGCGGGTGTTCTTCGCCTGCCTGCTGGTCCTCGACCCGCTGATCGCCGTGCTGGTGGGGCTGGCGCGGCCGGCAGGTGTTCCGCTGGAGGGTGGCGTCATGGTGCTGGATGCCGCCGCGAACTGGCTCGTCAACTGGCCGCAGGTGCGGGACGATCCGGCGTGGCTGCTGCGTCCGGTGGGGCTGCTGCCCATCACGCTCTTCTGCCTGTTCGTCCTCGCGACGCAGGTGCCGCTGCTGCGTGTCATCAAGGGGAACGGCCCCCGTCGCGGCGGCGGCGATCCGTCGTCCACTGCTGTGCACAACCGCCGGACCGGCCCCCGCTCCCCCGCGTAGTGTCGCTTGTCATGACTTCTGCGAAGAGTTCCCCGCCCGCCTCCACGGTGCCTGCCCGGACGGCCGCCGAAGCGGCTCCCGCGCTGTCGAACCCCTTCTTCACACCGAGTGAACTGCCTTACGAACTCCCGCCGTTCGCCCGTATCCGGCACGAGCACTTCCTGCCCGCCTTCGAACGCGGTATGGCCGACCAGCTGGCCGAGATCGCCGCCATCGGGGGCAGCGGCGCGCCCCCGACGTTCGAGAACACCGTGGAGGCGCTGGAGCGCAGCGGCGCGGTGCTGTACCGGGCGTCGCGGGTGTTCTTCAACAAGGCGAACGCGGACACCGATGGCGCGACGCAGGAACTGGAGGCCGAGATCGTCCCGCGGCTGGCCGCCCACGAGGACGCCGTACTCCTCGATCCCGCCCTGTTCGCCCGGCTGGAGGCGCTCCACGAGCAGCGCGACCGGCTGGGGCTGGACGGTGAGCAGCGGCGGCTGCTGGAGCGCCACCATGCCCTGCGGGTCCGGGCCGGGGCCCGGCTGGCCCCCGAACAACAGGGGCGGCTACGGGAGTTGAACGCCGAGATCGCCGCCCTGTGTACCGAGTTCCGGAAGAACCTGCGGACCGACACCGCGGCGGCTGCCCTGGTGGTGGAGCGTACCGAGGAGCTGGCCGGGCTGCCGGCGGACGAGATCGCCGCCGCGGCGGAGAGCGCCCGGGAGCTCGGGCACGACGGCCACTACGTCATCGGGCTGCGCAACTTCACCAATCCGCCGCAGCTCGCCACCCTGGAGGATCCGGCGCTGCGCGAGCGGCTGCTCACCGCCTCCCTGGAGCGCGGCCTCACCAGCAACGGCCCCCTCGCCGTCACGGTGGTCACGCTGCGCGCCGAGCGCGCCGCGCTGCTCGGCTACCCGCACCACGCCGCCTGGCAGCTCGCCGACCAGACCGCCGGCACGGCCGGTGCCGTCGAGGAGATGCTGGGCAAGCTGATCGGCCCGGCCCTCGCCCACGCCGAGCGCGAGGGTGCGGCGCTGGCCGAGGCGGCGGGCGTGGCGGAGGTCCGCGCGGCCGACTGGCAGTACTACGCCGAGCGGGTCCGCAAGGAGCGGTTCGACCTCGATGCCGCCGCGCTGCGCCCCTATCTGGAGCTGGAGCGGGTCCTGCGCGACGGCGTCTTCCACGCCGCCACCCTGGTCTACGGGGTCACCTTCACCGAGCGCCCCGATCTGGTCGCGTACCACCCGGACGCCCGGGTCTTCGAGGTGCACAACGCCGACGGCAGCCCCGTCGGCCTGTATATCGGCGACTTCCACGCCCGGGAGTCCAAGCAGGGCGGCGCCTGGATGAACGAGCTGGTGCTCCAGTCCCGGCTGCTGGACCAGCGTTCCGTGGTCGTCAACAACCTCAACATCCCCAAGCCGCCGGCCGGCGATCCGGTACTCCTGAACTGGCGCGAAGTCATCACGCTCTTCCACGAGTTCGGGCACGCGCTGCACGGGCTCTTCTCCGACGTGCGCTATCCGCTGCTGGCGGGCACCAAGGTGCCGCGCGACTTCGTCGAATTCCCGTCCCAGGTCAACGAGATGTGGGCGGAGTGGCCCGAGGTGCTCGCCCATTACGCCCGGCACCACCGCACCGGCGAGCCGATGCCGCCCGAGCTGCCGGCCAAGCTGCGCGAAGCGGAACGGTTCGGCGAGGGGTTCAACAGCGTGGAGCACCTGGCCGCCGCACTGCTGGACTGGTCCTGGCACACCCTCCCGGCCGCCGAACTGCCCGACAAGGACGGCACCGCGGCGTTCGAGGCCGCCACCCTGGAGCGCCACGGCCTGGCCCGGCCCGCGATCCCGCCGCGCTACCGGACCGGCTACTTCGCCCATGTCTTCGGCGGCGGCTACGCGGCCGGCTACTACGGCTACCGATGGGCGGAAGTACTGGACGCGGACACCGTGCGCTGGTTCCGGGAGAACGGCCGGACGGTCCGCGAGAGCGGCGAGATCTTCCGCCGCGAGCTGCTCAGCAGGGGCAACAGCGTCGAGCCGATGGAGGCGTTCCGCGCGGTGGTCGGCCACGATCCGGACATCGGACCGCTGCTGGCCAGGCGGGGTGCGCAGGAGTAGCGGAACGGAACAGCGCGAGCGCCGCAGCACGGGACGGCGGGGAAGGCGAGGAACGCCACGACGGGCCGGGCCACGCACTTCCCCCTCCGCGCACTTCCCCCTCCGCGCGCTCCGCCGGCTCCCGCGCGCCGCTACTTCGCGCCGTCCGTCGTCGCCCGCCAGGTGACCGGCTGGGCCCCGTCCCCGTTCCCCTGGAAGGTCAGCGACGCCGGCGGGTCGCCCTTCGGCAGCATGTGGATGGTGCACTCGGTCACCGTCGCACCCGGCTTCACCATCTTGTCGGGGGTGGCTTCGGGGCACTGGGCGACCCCCGGGCCGCCGATGTCGAGCAGGAGCAACTTCCGCGCCTGCTGCCCGCTGACGCTGGTCAGCGTCATGCTGTCGTTCATGCTCGGCAGCAGGTCGTACTTGCCGGTGTTCTTGTACTCCACCGTCACGTAGTACGGGATGAGCTTCTTCTGGTCCGCGTGCAGGTCGAAGCGGCTCAGATCGGCGAGGGATCCGGCGCGGACGCTCTTCGGGGTGGCCAGGACCGTGACCGTATGGCGGTCGCTGTCCGTCGTGGCCGCATCGGCGGGCTTGTTCGCGGGCAGCACTCCGGCCGCGCCTCCCTGGGTGCCGCCGATCTGCCACAGCAGGGCGTCGCCGCCGTCGTCCTTGTAGGAGACGTTCGCCGGCTTCTGCCCCTTGGACAGCATGAAGATCTGGCAGACGGCCGTGGACTCGCCGGGGGCCAGCTGCTCCTTCCCGGCCTCACGGCACTCGGGCGGCAGGCCGGAATCGGTGGCCAGCGGGTTGGTCCGGAACAGCGAGACCTGTTCGCCGGCCTGGCCGTCCGCCCCGGTGACCGAGAAGTTCCGCTCCGGGTAGAGCCCCTTCTCGGTCTCCTTGCCGGTGTTGGTGTAGGAGAAGGTGAGGTAGTACGGCACCTTCCCCTTGAGGTCGTCGTCCAGCCGGATGTGCGCGAGGTCGGACCCGTCACCGCGGGCCAGGCGGGTGGGCTTGAGCCGCAGCGGGTGCGCCTTGTGGTCGGTGTCGGTCCAGGTCGCCGTACGGGCCGCGGACTCCATCGGGAGCGGCTTGGCGGGAACGACGGCGGGGGACGGCCCCGGTGCCGCCTTGCCACCGGTCGTGCCGCCGCATCCCGCGGCCAGCAGCATGAGCACGCTCACCCCTGCGGCACCGGCTATACCTCTGCGCACCCGCACATGAACCCCCGTGAAGTCGTCCTTCGAAGCCGTCGCTCGAACTGGTTGTCCGGAGCGTCGGTTGGCGTGGCAGGCCGCGCGGGGCCGGCACCGCCGTGCCCCGCTGACGCCGGCCGGACAAACCGACCGGGACGTCCACCACATTAACCGGCGGGCACCGAGGCAATTCCGGTGGCCCCGGGACAGATCCCGGACAGGGCCCCGGGCAGCGCCCCGGACAGAGCGCAGCCAGATCGCCTCGTCGCGTTCCGCCGGCGCGGCCCGCCCCGCAGGCCGCCTCAGGCTGCCTTGGTCGCCTTGGTCGCCTTGGTCGCCTTGGTCGCCTTGGTCGCCTTGGTCGCCTTGGTCGCCTTGGTCGCCTTGGTCGCCTTGGTCGCCTTGGTCGCCTTGGTCGCCTTCAGTGAATACATCAGCGGGATACGGGGCCGGTCATCCGGAAACCGGTAGAACCCGTCGCCGCCCCGCCGCAGCTCCCCGAATCGCTGAAACATCGTCATGTCGTGCTCACGCAGGAATTCGATACGCAGTCCGGCACCCGCCACCGCGCTGATGACATCCCCGAGCGGGTGCTGCCACTCGACGCTCCGGTTGTGGACCGTCGCCGCGCCGAAGTCCGTATAGCTGCCGGGAGTGTTCTCTTCCCACGCCTCACGGCGGAAGTAGTCATGGGTCACCCGCGAGCCCGTCCCGTCGTCCAGCGCATCGCACAGCGGATGGAATTCGGCGAGGTAGAGAAACCCGCCGGGGGCGACCAGCGACGCGGCGGTTTCGGCCCAACGGACCAGGTCCGGAAGCCAGTTCACCGCGCCGATGCCGGTGTAGACGATGTCGTACGCGGCGTCGGGGACGGCTTGCACGGCGTCATAGACATCGGCGGCCACGAAGGACGCGCGCTCCGGTCCGTAGCCGAACTCGGCGGCCAGTTCGCGGGCCGCCGCGATGGCCGGTGCGGAGAAGTCCAGGCCGACGACGCGGTCCGCGCCGCGATGCGCCCACGACAGCGTGTCCTGGCCGAAGTGGCACTGGAGATGGAGCAGGCTCCGACCGGTGACGTCGCCGACCTCCGCGGCCTCGAATTCACGAATGACATCCCGGGTCCGCCGGAATGCCGCCTGGTCGTAATAATCGCTCGCGGTGTGGAGAGGCACCCGCTCGTCCCACCTCGCGCGGTTCGCCTCGCGCCAGTCGTCGGGCATGTGGTGTCGCATAGCGCGAAGTTATCCACAGCCTGTCGGCCTCGCCAACGCATTTCCTGCGGTGGGCGCAGAATGGCCCCATGACTGACGAGACCACAGGCCCCGGCCACACCCCCGCCGACCCGCCCCCGCCCGCCCCCGATTCCGCCGACGCCACCGCCTCGGCCAAGGGTCCGCGCGGCGCCGGCAGCGCGGCCGACGGCTCGGCCGGTCCCGCCACCGATCTGCCGGACTGGGAGAAGCGCTTCCGCGCCCCGCGGATCGGGCTGCCGGAGTGGGCCGAGTACGCCCCGGACCGCTCCCTGTTCGTCTCGAACGCCACCGGCACCTTCGAGCTCTACGCCTGGGACCGCGCGACCGGCGGCCAGCGGCAGGCCACCGACCGCCCGCACGGCACGACGGACGGCACGCTGTCGCCGGACGGCGAGTGGATCTGGTGGTTCTCCGACACCGACGGGGACGAGTTCGGCGTCTGGATGCGGCAGCCGTTCGCGGGCGGCGCGGACGAACCGGCCGCGCCGGGGCTCTCCCCCTCCTATCCAGGCGGGCTGGCGATCGGCCGCGACGGCACGGCGGTCATCGGCCGCTCCACGGACGAGGACGGCTCGACGGTCCACGTCGTACGGCCCGGGGAGCCGCCGGTGGAGATCTACCGCCACCGCGAATCGGCGGGCGTCGGCGACCTCTCCCACGACGGTTCGCTGATCGCCGTGGAGCACACCGAGCACGGCGATGCGATGCACTCCGCCATCCGCATCGTCCGCCCGGACGGCTCCACCGTCGCCGAGCTGGACGACACCCAAGGCGGCACCGAGGAACTGGGCTTGTCGGTAATGGGGTTCGCGCCGGTGGACGGTGACAGCCGGCTCCTGGTGGGGCATCAGCGGCGGGGCCGCTGGGAGCCGATGATCTGGGATCCGCTGACAGGCGTGGAAACCGCCCTGGAGATCGACCTGCCCGGCGACGTGGGCGCGGACTGGTATCCGGACGGATCGGGGCTGCTGATCGATCACGAATACCAGGCCCGCAGCGAGCTGTGGCGCTACGACCTGGGCACACCGGGCACCGCGGACGACGCCCGGACCGGCGGCCCCGCGCTGGCCCGGGTCGAGACCCCCTCCGGCACGGTCTCCGGCGCGACGGCCCGCCCGGACGGAACGGTCGAGTTCCTCTGGTCGTCCGCGGCCCAGCCCCCGGAGGTCCGGTCGACGAGCGGCACCGTGGTCCTGGACCCGCCCGGCATGAAGTCCCCCGAATCGGTCCCGGTGACCGACGCCTGGGTGGACGGGCCCGGCGGCCGAATCCACGCCCTGGTGCAACAGCCGCCCGGCAACGGCCCCTTCCCGACCGTCTTCGACATCCACGGCGGCCCGACCTGGCACGACAGCGACGCCTTCGCCTCCTCACCGGCCGCCTGGGTCGACCACGGCTTCGCCGTCGTCCGCGTCAACTACCGCGGCTCGACCGGCTACGGCCGCGCCTGGACGGACGCGCTCAAACACCGCGTCGGGCTGATCGAGCTGGAGGACATCGCCGCGGTGCGCGAATGGGCGGTCTCCTCCGGCCTGGCCGACCCGGATCGGCTGGTGCTCGCGGGTGGCTCCTGGGGCGGCTATCTGACGCTGCTGGGCCTGGGCACCCAGCCGGACGCCTGGGCGGTGGGCCTCGCCGCGGTCCCGGTGGCGGACTACGTCACGGCCTACAACGACGAGATGGAAGCCCTCAAGGCCATGGACCGCACGCTGCTGGGCGGCACCCCGGAAGAGGTCCCCGAGCGCTTCGAGGCGTCCTCCCCGCTGACCTACGTCGACGCGGTCCGCGCCCCCGTCTACATCTCCGCCGGCGTCAACGACCCCCGCTGCCCGATCCAGCAGGTCGAGAACTACGTCCAGCGCCTGGAAGACCGCGGCCACCCGCACGAGGTCTACCGCTACGACGCCGGCCACGGCTCCCTCGTGGTGGAGGAACGCATCAAGCAGGTCCGCCTTGAACTCGACTTCGCACGGAGGCATGTGAAGCCGAAGGACTAGAAAGTGGGGGGCGGGGGGGAGGGGGCGGGGGGGAGCCCCCTCCCGCGGCCCAGGCCCAGCCAGCCCCCGGAGATCAGACAGGCTCCCAGGGACAGTCAGGCCCCAGGTACAGGGCTCGGTAGGGCCCCGGGCTCAGGCGCGGGCCACGGCCTTCTCCCCGTCCCCGCCCCCGTCGGCCTCAGTATCCGAGGCCGGTGCGGGGGCCGAGACGGGAGCCGGTCCGGGAGCCGGTCCGGGAGCCGGTTCGGGGGCTGGTTCGGGGGCTGGTTCGGGGGCTGAGCCCGAGGCCGTATCGGCAGTCGCGACATCCGCAGTCGCCGCGCCCGGTGCGCCCGGTGCGCCCGTCGCAGCCTTCGCCATCGCCGCGGCTTCCGCACCCGCGCCGGCCTTCCCGCCCGTCACGGCTTCCGCGCCCGCCCCGGCTCCCGCCCCCGTCGCAGCTCCCGCACTCTCCGGAGCATTCGCGTTCGACGCATCCTCCAAGCTCGCCGCAGCCTTCGAGTTCGACGCGGTCTCCGATTTCGCCGCAGCCTTCGAGTCCGTGTCGGTGCCCGCCGGTCCCTCCGGGAGGATTCCCAGGGCCGCGTCCTTGGCGGCTTCGGCCTCGCGACGTACGAGGCGGAACCACATGAAGACGACAAATCCCGCGAAGACGAACCACTCGCCGGTGTAGCCGAGGTTCTGGAACGCCTTCATGTCCAGGCCGCCGCCCTCCGCGGCGACCGGCGGGACGGCGTGCAGCGGGGCCGGCGGGTCGGCAAGCGTGATCCAGGCGTCGTAGACCCCGTACGGCACGATGTTGACCAGCGACGCCGCGCTGATCATGCCGAGCTGTCCCTGCGGCAGACCGCCACCGGCCTGCACCCCGTCCGTGCCCTGACTCTCGGACGCCTGCAACGCGCCGGTCACCGTCACTTCGCCCTTGGGCGGCGCGGGCACCTTCGCCGTATCGGCCGGCACATTCGCGTCGCCGGGCAGCCAGCCCCGTACGACCGGGAGGGCCTTGCCGCTGTCCGTGCGCAGCAGGGTCAGGACGTAGAAGCCCTGCTGGTCACCGTTCTTGTCCTTCAAGGTGCGGCCCGGTACGAGCAGTTGGTGCGCCGTGTCGTAGTGGCCGCGGGCGCTGGCCTGGCGGCCGGAGGTGACCTGGTCGACGGGCAGCAGGCTGTCCAGGGGACGGGCAGCCGCGGTCTTGGCCTGGGCGGATCGGTTCTCCTGCTGCTGGTGCGTGGCGACCCGGGCGTCGAAGCGGCTCAGCTGCCAGCTGCCCATGAAGATGCAGAAGGGGATCGCCAGTACGGCGAAGACGTTGATTCCCCACCACCGCGGGGTCAGCAGGAACCGGTACACCCCACCAACGGTACGGGGCCCGCACCGCGCGGCGGCACCGCCCCCTCCCGCCGCGGCCCCGGGCACCTGGACCTGCGCAGATGACGGTCAGCGCATCACAGCCGGCGGATGGCAGTCAGGCCATGAGGGACACCGACGGCAGGCAGCCCATGGAATGCGGCCCCCACCGCGAAACATCCCACCGCACAACGCCCCACCGCGAGACACCCCGCCCCGGAAGCGCCCGGCCACGAAGAAGTACCGGCCCCGAAGAAGTACCCGCTACGAAGCCGCCAGTGGTGCCGTGCGGTACACCGTCCCCGCGCACGCTTCCGCGATCTTGGCGTCCGCGGCGACCGGTTCGCCGGCCTCCGGGGTGTGGCTGAGGAGCACCCCGCCGGCCGCCGCCCCACTGCCCCCGGTAGCGCCGCCGCCCGCCTGACCGCCTCCGGCCCCGTCGGGAGGCGGCGCGGCGGCGGCCGGGGACGCCGCCGGTCCCTTGGACGGATCGGGGGTCGGCGACGGTCCCGGCGTGACGCAACCGGTCTTGCCGCCGCCCGCCGCCGGGATCCAGGCGAACTTGACCTCGTACGCCTGCCCCGGCTTCAGCACCAGCTGGTCAGGGGTCGTCGCCGGATCCGGCAGCCCGGTGGCGTCGTCGCCCGTCGTGTGGTCGACGACATGGACCTTGTCCGACTTCGTGGAGCCCTGCGGGGTCAGGTCGACGGTTCCGCCGCCCTGTACCGAACAGGCGGCGCTGGACGTGTTGACCACCCGGAACGCGCCGTAGACCCGTCCCACGGAGTCCGCCGGCGCGACCGTGCTGGTCGCCCGGCCGAGCTGGTCGCGTCCGCAGGCAGGCGAGGAGACGTCCATGGTGGTGTTCGGGGCGGGCGTACCGACGCCGGCGACCGCGCCCGCGCCGGGAGTTGCGGCGTCTTGGTCCCCCGTGCCCGCGGTCCTGCCGCTGCCGGGCTTCCGGCCGTCGTTGCCGGTCGGCCGCGCACTGGCCTGCCCGGTGCCTTCGCCGCGCGTACCCGCGGTGTCGTGTTCGGCGCGCCGGCTGCTGGCGGCGTTGGCGGAACGGTCCCCGGAGCCGTCGACGAAGTCGGCGACATGGACCATCGCCGGGATCGCCGTACCGCCGAGGAGCACCACGGCCGCCGCGCCCACGAGGGCGTGCCGCCGCCGCTGGCGCCGGGCCGGTACCGCGCGCCGCAGCTGATCCAGCGCGTCCGCCGCGGGCTCCAGATCGGCGACGCGGGACTGCAACAACCGTCTCAGCTCATCCTCGCCACCGAGGCCCCCACCACCGAAGCCCCCACCACCGAAGCCCTCGCCGCCGAACCCCCCACCGGTCGAACCACCGCCCCCGTCCCCGGAACCGGCACCCGAACCGGATCCGGAAGCAGAACCGGATCCGGAAGCAGAACCAGAGGCGGAAGCGGAACCAGAGGCGGAACCAGAAGAGGACGCATCCCCCTCACCCCCACGACCAGCGCTCTCCGCACCGCCGGCCCTATACGCACCACGGGTCTTATCCGCACCACCGGTCCTGTACGCACCACCGGCCCCATCCGCCGCACCAGCGTTCCCGTACGCACCACCGTTCCCGGCCTCCCGGCCGGTCTCGTCCGTGCTGCCGAGCCCGGTTCCGCGCCCGGCTCCTGCCCCCTTCACGCCGGAGCCTCCATAGCGACGCGGAGCGCCGCGATCCCGCGCGATCCGTACGCCTTGACCGAGCCGAGGGATATGCCCAGCGTCTGCGCGACCTGAGCCTCCGTCATATCGGCGAAGTAGCGCAGCACCAGCACCTCGCGCTGGCGGCGTTGCAGTCCGCGCATCGCCTGGATCAACTGGTCGCGTTCCAGCAGGTCGTACGCGCCCTCCTCGGCGCTCGCCATGTCGGGCATCGGCTTGGACAGCAGCTTGAGCCCGAGGATGCGGCGGCGCAGCGCGAAGCGCGAGAGGTTGACGACGGTCTGCCGCAGATACGCGAGGGTCTTCTCGGGGTCGCGGACCCGCCCGCGCGCGGAGTGCACACGGATGAAGGCTTCCTGGACGACGTCCTCGCAGGAGGCGGTGTCGTCGAGGAGCAGCGCGGCCAGGCCGAGGAGCGAGCGGTAGTGCGCGCGATACGTCTCGGTGAGGTGGTCGACTGTGGTGCCCGCAGCCATCGCGTCGTCAGTGTCCCCACGCTGAGAAGGAACCTGCGCGGGGCGCGCGGCGGGCCAGGGGGCGATCACCGGCATGCCCCCGGGCACCCGCGGGAGCTGCGGGCGCACTGCCGCGCCTGCCGCACCCACCGGAGCGATGGTGAAACCGAGTACCTCTGCCACGCCTGTTGGACACGCTTCCCCCCAAAAGGGTTGTACGCGCAAGGCATCGCTTGTGACGATGCATTAAATGCCCTCATGCGTACCAGCTCTTCCCCAATGTCCCATTCGCCCCGACGTATTCGCCCCGCCACCCAGGACCCTGGAACAGCCCGCGGACACTTCGGACCGCCCGCAGGTGGCCGGAGAGACGCCCCCCACAGGCCGACGGTTGCAGCACCGAGGGAAGCGAATGATCGAACAGAACATCAGCCCAGCTCAAGCGGTTCGGACCAGCGCCCAGCGCACACAATCTTCACATGGCCTACAAATTATGTCCCAGGCGCCCCGACCCACGACACCCCATCCGGCCAACTCGCGCCCCAGGACCGGCCGGCACGGATCGACGGGCCCGCCCACCGCGCCGGCCCACCGGACGCGCCTACGCCCGCGGCTCCCCGACCGCCGTCTCGGCCGCGACCAACTCCCCGATCTGCGCCGTGTTCAGCGCCGCCCCCTTGCGCAGGTTGTCCCCGCACACGAAGAACTCCAGCGCCCGCGGATCGTCCAGCGACCGCCGCACCCGGCCCACCCACGTGGGATCCGTCCCCACCACATCCGCCGGGGTCGGGTACTCGCCCTCCGCCGGGTCGTCGCTCAGGACGACGCCGGGGGCCGCCGCCAGTATCTCGTGCGCGCCCGCGACCGTGACCTCGTTCTCGAACCGCGCGTGCACGGCCAGCGAATGCGTGGTGATCACCGGGACCCGTACGCAGGTCGCGATCACCGGCAGATCCGGCAGCCCCAGGATCTTGCGGGACTCGTTGCGGATCTTCAGCTCCTCCGAGGACCAGCCGTCCTCCTGGAGCGAGCCCGCCCAGGGCACGACGTTGAGCGCGAGCGGCGCCGGGAACGGGCCCAGGGTGTCGCTGACCGCCCGCCGCACATCGCCCGGCGTGGTGCCCAGATCCGTACCGGACACCGCCGCGAGCTGCGCCCGCAGCGTCTCGGCGCCGGCCTGCCCGGCCCCCGACGCGGCCTGGTACGAGGAGACGATCAGCTCGCTCAGCCCGTACTCGGCGTGCAGCGCGCCCAGCGCCACGATCATCGAGAGGGTGGTGCAGTTCGGATTGGCGATGATGCCGCGCGGTCGCATCCGGGCCGCGCACGCATTGACCTCGGGCACCACCAGCGGCACGTCGGGATCCATCCGGAACGCGCCCGAATTGTCCACCACGACCGCGCCCTTGGACACCGCGACCGGCACCCACTGCGCGGCGACCTCGTCGGGCACGTCGAACATCGCGACGTCGATGCCCTCGAACGCGTCCTCGCTCAGTCCGACGACCTCGACCTCTTCACCCCGCACGGTCAGCTTGCGGCCGGCCGAGCGGGGAGAAGCGATCAGCCGGATCTCGCCCCAGACGTCGGCCCGCTCGGAAAGGATCCCGAGCAGGACCGCGCCGACGGCGCCGGTGGCGCCGACGACGGCGAGATCCGGCTTGGCGGCCGTACGGGCCTGCGCCCTCGCCGTGTCAGCGAAGGACGGACGGCCCGCCTCGGCCGGAATCATCGTCCGGTGCCGCCATAGACGACGGCTTCGTCGCTCTCGGTGTCGAGTCCGAAGGCGCTGTGCACGGCCTGCACCGCCTCCTTGACGTCATCGGCGCGGGTGACGACCGAGATACGGATCTCGGAGGTCGAGATGAGCTCGATGTTCACACCCGCGTTGGACAGCGCCTCGAAGAACGTCGCGGTGACGCCCGGGTTGGTCTTCATCCCCGCGCCGACCAGCGAGATCTTGGCGATCTGGTCGTCGTAGCGGAGCGAGTCGAAGCCGACCGCGGCACGGGTCTTCTCCAGCGCCGCGACGGCCTTGCGGCCCTCGTCCTTCGGCAGCGTGAAGGAGATGTCCGTCAGCCCGGTGGAGGCCGCCGACACGTTCTGGACGACCATGTCGATGTTGACCTCGGAGTCCGCGATGGCACGGAAGATGCGCGCGGCCTCGCCCGGCTTGTCCGGGACCCCGACGACCGTGACCTTCGCCTCGGAGGTGTCGTGTGCGACGCCCGAGATGATCGCCTGCTCCATCGGCCTGTCCCCTTGCGGTTCGTTGCTGACCCACGTGCCCTTCAGCCCCGAGAAGGACGAGCGGACGTGGATCGGGATGTTGTAACGGCGTGCGTACTCGACGCAGCGGTGCAGCAGCACCTTGGAGCCGGAGCTGGCCAGCTCCAGCATGTCCTCGAACGAGATCTGGTCGATCTTCCGGGCCTTCTTCACGACCCGCGGGTCGGCGGTGAAGACACCGTCCACATCGGTGTAGATCTCACAGACCTCCGCGTCAAGGGCGGCGGCCAGCGCCACGGCGGTGGTGTCCGAGCCACCCCGCCCCAGCGTCGTGATGTCCTTCTTGTCCTGGGACACACCCTGGAAGCCGGCGACGATGGCGATGTTGCCCTCGTCGACCGAGTCCCGGATCCGGCCCGGCGTGACATCGATGATCCGTGCCTTGTTGTGCACGGAGTCGGTGATGACACCTGCCTGGCTGCCGGTGAAGGACTGCGCCTCGTGGCCGAGGTTTTTGATCGCCATCGCCAGCAGGGCCATGGAGATCCGCTCTCCGGCGGTCAGCAGCATGTCGAACTCGCGCCCCGACGGAATCGGGGACACCTCCTGAGCGAGATCGATCAGCTCGTCCGTCGTGTCGCCCATCGCCGAAACCACGACGACCACCTGGTGGCCGTTCTTCTTGGCTTCGACGACTCGCTTGGCAACGCGCTTGATGCCCTCGGCATCCGCAACGGATGAGCCGCCGTACTTCTGCACGACAAGGCCCACGTGCGCTCCTCGCAACTGTCTCTGCGGGAGGGAGTCCCTCCCGGACCCCCGGAAATGGGGGTACTGCGGTCGGCTCAGTCTAACGAGCGGGCGGAATACGCCCCGCTACTACCACATGGTGAGACGCAAAACTCACGCTTCGATCATCTCGCCCGCCAACCTCACGCCTCGGCGAGCACCGTGAACGCCGCGTCCCTCGGCAGCTCCGCGCGGTGCACCGTCGCACCGGCTCGGCCACCACCTGCCCGCTCCACACCCGGACACACGGGAACGTAACTCAGGTCACACCCCGCACACCGGCCGGCATGCGACGGTCACCCTGCGCTCACACCCCGCGCACCCCCAGCGGCCCGGCGATCTCCGCCGCCATGACCTTGCCGGCCTCCTCGGCGAGCCGGTCCTCGTCCCCGTTGGCGTCGCTGTCGGTGTCCAGGCCGTCCAGCGCGTCCAGCGGCTGGTCGAGGCGTACGTGGGCGACCAGCGACTGGAGGGCGCGCAGCGCGGCCGAGGCGGTCGGGCCCCAGTTGGAGAGGTAGGAGAACTGCCACCACCACAGCGCCTCGGTGACCCGGCCCTCGCGGTAGTGCGCGAGACCGTGCCGCAGGTCGGTGATGATGTCGGCGAGGTCGTCGGAGATCCGCGAGGCCACCGGCTCGCTGCGCGGCACGTACGGGTCGAAGACCTCGGAGTACACGTCCACCGGGTCCAGCAGCCGCGCGAACCGCTCGCGCAGCTCGTCGACATCCGGCTCCGGACCGGTGTCCGGTTCGTACCGCTCATCGGGAACGATGTCCTCATGGGCACCCAGCCGGCCGCCCGTGAGCAGCAGCTGGGAGATCTCCAGCAACAGGAAGGGCACCGCGCTGTCCGGCTCGTCGCCCTTGGCGACCTCGGTCACCGCAACGATGAAACTCTCGATCGAGTCGGAGATCGATACGGCGAAGTCGTCCGGGTTCTGTGTCGCGTTGTGCAGCGTGGCATCAGACATCGAGAAGTCTCCTCCCTTCGAAGGCCCGCCCGAGCGTGACCTCGTCGGCATACTCCAGATCGCCTCCGACCGGCAGTCCGCTGGCCAGTCGCGTCACTTTGAGGCCCATCGGCTTGATCATGCGGGCCAGGTACGTGGCCGTGGCCTCGCCCTCCAGATTCGGGTCGGTGGCCAGGATCAGCTCGGTGACCGAGCCGTCCGCGAGCCTGGCCAGCAGTTCCCGTATCCGCAGGTCGTCGGGGCCGACGCCCTCGATCGGACTGATCGCCCCGCCGAGGACGTGGTACCGGCCGCGGAACTCCCTCGTCCGCTCGATCGCCACGACGTCCTTGGGCTCCTCCACGACGCAGATGACCGCCGGATCGCGCCGCGGGTCCAGGCAGACCCGGCACTGCTCCTCCTGCGCGACATTGCCGCACACGGTGCAGAACCGGACCTTCGCCTTGACCTCCATCAGCGCGTTCGCGAGCCGGCGGACATCGGTCGGCTCGGCCTGAAGGATGTGGAAGGCGATCCGCTGCGCGCTCTTGGGACCGACGCCGGGCAGCCTGCCCAACTCGTCGATCAGGTCCTGGACCACGCCTTCATACACGGAACGTCTTCTCTCTCTTCTGCCGTGCTGCGTACGCTAGTTGGCTACTCCTCAGAAGGGGAGACCGGGGATGCCACCGCCGCCCAGCCCCTGGGCGAGCGGGCCGAGCTTCTGCTGCTGGAGCTTCTGAGCACTGGCGTTGGCGTCCCGGACCGCCGCGAGGACGAGATCGGCGATGGTCTCGGCGGTGTCCTCCGCGGAGTCGGTGTCGACCGCCTTCGGGTCGATCACCAGCCCCTGGAGCTCACCGGAACCCGTCACCGTCGCCTTGACCAGGCCGCCGCCCGCGGAGCCCTCCACGGGCGTCTCCGCCAGCTCCTGCTGGGCGGCTGCGAGGTCCTGCTGCATCTTCTGGGCCTGCTGAAGCAGCTGCTGCATATTGGGCTGACCACCGGGGATCACGACGTGACTCCTGCCATACGACAACGATTGGTGCGGTAGCCCGAGCCTACGTGTTTCCCGGGCCCCGCGCCCTACGCCGCAGGGAGGAGCACGGATGTACCCCTGAGGTCCCGCACACCCCGCCCGCCCCAACCTCAGCAGGGTCCGGCAGAGCGGTCATACGCGAGTCATATGCGCCTGAATATGCCCATACCAAGCGAAACTTCACGATCACCCACCGCTGCCACTCCCCCTCACCTGTGACCCCCCGTCACTCGTTGTTGAACTCCTCGACGACCGTCGCGCCGAGCTCGCGCACGATCAGCTCATGCCCGCTGAGCGCCGAGTCGACGAGATCCGGATCGTCCTCGGCCGGCATGTCGTACTCGATCGCCATCGGCGGCTCCGGCGGACTGTACGAAGGCTCCGCCGGCGGCCCGCCCTGGCCCCCGCCCGCAGACGCCGGCGGGGCCACCGCCTCCCGCGCCATCCGCGCCCCCTGGCTGCCGCCACCGCCCGGCCCGTACTGCCCACCGGGGGCCTCGGGCGCCGGGGCGCTCGGCTGGGGCGCCGACGGCGGAACCGCCTGCGGCGGCGCGGCCGGGGCACCGCCGCCGAAGCCGCCCCCGCCGCCGCGGGCACCGCCGGCCGGCGGATGGGCCCCGCCCGACGGATCGACGATCGCCTCGACCCGCCACTGGAGCTGGAACCGCTCGGCCAGCACGTCCTTGAGGACGTCCTCGCTGCCGCCGTTCGCGAAGCTGTCCCGGGCCCCGGCATTGGGGAAGCCGATCTGCAACGTCGTCCCGTCGAACCCGGAGACCTGGGCGTTCTGGCTCAGCAGGATCCACGTGAAGCGCCGCCGGTCCTTGACCGCGTCCAGGATCTGCGGCCACATCTGCCGCACCTGCGCGGCCCCCTGCGCCACCCCGCCCTGGACCTGCTGCCCCACAGGCGCGGGCCCACCGGCGGCCGGCCCGGCCGCCCCCGGCGCGGACGCCCCGCCAAAACCACCGGCCCCGGAAGCACCAGGCGCCCCCTGGCCTCCCTGACTTCCTTGCCCCCCCTGACTTCCCTGGCCTCCCTGCCCCGGCGCCACGGCCGACGGCCAGCTGCCGGGCTGCCGCCCGCCGCCCGCCGCACCGCCACCGCTCCGCTGCGCACCCCCCGGCCACGCCCCGGGCCGCACTCCGTCACGCCCACCGTCCGCCGGACCGCCCTGCGGCCCGCCCGGAGCACCACCCTGCGGAGCAGGAGCGCCCTGGGGAGCAGGAGCGCCCTGGGGTGCCGCCTGACCACCGTCATACGCACCGCCCGACGTCGCACCCGCACCTCCCGGAGCGGCAGCCGCCACAGCACCGCCACCAGCACCAGCACCAGCACCCGTATCGGCACCGCCGCCCGTGGCCCCGCGCACCGCGGCCCGCGCCGCGGCGGGCCCGGACGGCCCGGCCGGCATCGGCGGATGCACCTGGGGCCCCGGCGCATACGCGACCGCAGGTGCTGCGCCCCCGGACTCCAGAATCGCTCCACCGGGACCGACGGCCTCGCCCCCACCGGGACCGCCCATGCCGCCGCCCGGACCAGCCGGGCCGCCCAGGGCCACCGCACCCGCGCCCATGCCCCGCTCCAGGCGGTCCAGCCGCGCCTGCACCGACCGCTCGTCGTCGTACGCCGCGGGCAGCAGCACCCGTGCGCAGATCAGCTCCAGCTGGAGCCGCGGCGAGGTCGCCCCGCGCATCTCCGTCAGGCCCGTGTTCACCAGGTCCGCGGCCCGGCTCAGCTCTCCCGGACCGAACACCGCGGCCTGCGCCGTCATCCGCTCCACGACGTCGGCGGGCGCGTCGATCAGCCCCTTCTCCGCCGCGTCCGGCACCGCCGCCAGGATCACCAGGTCCCGCAGCCGCTCCAGCAGATCCGCCACGAACCGGCGCGGATCGTTCCCGCCCTCGATGACCCGGTCGACGACCTCGAAGGCCGCCGCCCCGTCCCCCGCCGCAAACGCCTCCACGACGGAATCCAGCAGCGACCCGTCCGTGTACCCCAGCAGGGCCGTCGCCATGGCATACGTCACACCGTCCGCACCGGCCCCGGAGAGGAGCTGGTCCATCACCGACATCGAGTCGCGCACCGACCCGGCCCCGGCCCGCACCACCAGCGGCAGCACCCCGTCCTCGACCGGGATGTCCTCCCGCCCGCACACCTCCGCCAGGTACTCCCGCAGCGTCCCGGGCGGCACCAGCCGGAACGGATAGTGGTGTGTACGCGACCGGATCGTCCCGATGACCTTCTCGGGCTCCGTCGTGGCGAAGATGAACTTCAGATGCTCCGGCGGCTCCTCGACGACCTTCAGCAGGGCGTTGAATCCCGCCGAGGTCACCATGTGCGCCTCGTCGATGATGTAGATCTTGTACCGGCTGCCGGCCGGCCCGAAGAACGCCTTCTCCCGCAGCTCACGCGCGTCGTCGACACCACCATGGGACGCCGCGTCGATCTCGATCACATCGATCGATCCCCGGCCGTTCCTCGCCAGGTCCACACACGACTGGCACGTCCCGCAGGGTGTGGGAGTGGGACCTTCCTCACAGTTCAAGCACCGCGCCAGGATCCGCGCGCTCGTCGTCTTGCCGCAGCCGCGCGGCCCGCTGAACAGATAGGCGTGGTTGACGCGGTTGTTCCGCAACGCCTGCTGAAGCGGATCGGTCACGTGCTCTTGCCCGATGACCTCGGCGAAGGTCTCGGGGCGATAGCGGCGGTACAGCGCAAGGGACGACACGCATACGACGATATCGGGCCCCACTGACAACCGGCTGCCCCGCAAACGCAAGCGCCCCCCACGCACCCGCCAGAGCCGACCTACCCTTGCTGCCTTCCGGCCCTGGGGGAGTTCAGTCAGATAGCGCCACGTGAGGGGCTGTGCTCCACATTAGCGGATCCACCCCCCAAGAAACGACCCGGTCCCCGACCTCGCCTCCCCGCCGGCCCCCTCCCCCGGATCATGTTCGCGAGCACTGCCCGACGTCTTGTATTGTTTGCGGCGGAGGATTCGCCTAGTGGCCTAGGGCGCACGCTTGGAAAGCGTGTTGGGGGCAACCCCTCACGAGTTCGAATCTCGTATCCTCCGCACCGCCCGTCAGGGCAACCGAAGGGCCCCGCTGATCTTCAGCGGGGCCCTTCGTGATCTTCCGTCTCGGTTGGGGTCGGCTGAGCCCTCGTTCTCTGTGACTTCTCAGTGACGTGCCCGCGCCGGACCGCCCCGCCCGGCGCGACGCGGATCGTCCGGTGGGTGTGGTGGGCGGTTCCCGCGGCGCTGCGGTTCTTCTGCATCCGTTCGTAGGGCTCTTCGAGGTGTTCCGGCTCCAGGTGCTCCAGGCGCTCCGCCCTGCGGGCTCCGAGGCCGGGCACGAGGTGGGCGCGTGGAGGCCGCGCGCACCGGCGCCGGTGCCCAGGTGGCCGGCAGGCTCGCCGTCGACGGTGAACGTCGGAGCATCGGACATGAAGTCTCTTTCGAGGGACGGGCATTGAGGAGCCCGGGCCGTTCGGCCCCGACGCGGGCCGAGCGCTCCGGCGAGTTGTCGAGGAACAGACGCATCCCTCGGCCCCGTCGCGCGGGAATCTCCGGGCGTCTGTTTGCGCAGGTCAAGCGGGGTATTCGTGCCACTCGCAGGAATCCGATGCGCATCAGAAGCTCCGATGCGCAGTGCTTCTTGTCCCGCAAAGTGGAACGTGAGACGTTCGGGCCATGCCGAACCCGGGGACGTACGCAGCGCTGACCGAGCGGCTCGCCCCGGGACGTGGCCGACCTCATGGGGCTCTCCCCCGGTCGGAAAGTGCTGCGCAAGAGCGCCCTTCGCCGTAACTCGCACCATGGAGCAGGACATCCCACCGGGAGTGCCGACGATGCGCGTTCGCAGGATCACCTACGACACGAACGACCGCGTCGTCGAGGTTGCGGACATTCCATTCCCTGGTGACCGCGCTGAACTGCGGTTCGTTACCCGATTGGAGCGTTGGGCGTCATGCCGATCTTCTCTGTCGTCACTCCGGTCTTCGCCGGCGGCGATGCCTACCTGCTGGAGACCTACGAGTCCGTGGCTTCCCAGCGACTCCCGGAGGGCTGGTCTCTGCAATGGCTCGTGCAGGAGGACGGCAAGACCGGCAAGCCGCTCGACCGCCTGCCGGATCTGCCGTGGATCTCGAAAGGCGCCGGCCGGGCGGGCGGAGCTGCGCGCACGCGCACCCTCGCCCTGCACCGCGCCGATGGTCTGCTCACCCGAGCACTGGACGCCGACGATCTCTTCCCCGACGAAGCCACGGTCGCCCGCGACATCGAGGCTCTGGCCGCCGACCCCGACCTCGCGTGGACCGTGGCGCCCTGCCTCGACCGCTACCCGGACGGCCGTCTCGTCCCCGGCCCGTTCGATCCCGAACCCGGCCGTCTGCCGCCCGGCCTTCTGGCCGATGGGCTGCGCCAGGGCGCCCTTCCGGTCATGGGCACCACCGCGACGATTTACACGGACCTCATCGAACTCCACGGCGGCTGGCCGGCCATCCCGGCTTTCGAGGACGTGGGCCCCTTGCTGGCGGCCGAGGCCGTCTCCCACGGCTGGATGCAGGAGAAACCCGGTGAGATCTACCGGAAGCACCCTGCCCAGTCGACCGAGGACCCTGAGTACGCCGACGAAGAGGAGCGAGTCGCGCGGATCGCGATCGTCCTTCGTCGCGCCGACGCACTCCGCGGCCTCGGTTGGAGGTGGCGGCCCGAGAACCCCGCCACGGTCTAGCAGCGCTCCGCCGCACCCTGGACAGCCCCCACACCGGACGACCTGGTCAGGACCGAACGGCGGCGCCAAGTACCGGCCGTGCCAGCTGTGTCGGCCATGCGCCCGCGTCACGGACGGCTACGTCCCGACTCCGTCGCCACCGGCCCGCCCGTCATCGGTCGGCGAGCCGGTAGAGCTGGATGCCGGAGCGCTCCATGGCCAATCGGTAGCCGGAAGAAGGGATTTCCCGCAGGCGGGGCGACTCCCATGGGAAGTCGGGCGGGCCGCCCCGGGCGGGGTCGCTGATCAGCAGCCACTCCGGCTTGGTGCCGCTGTCCAAGGCCTGCGGGAATTGGTAGACGCGGGCGCGCGAAGTGAGCTGGGGGGCGAGGCGGTTGACGGCTGCGATCTCGGCGCCGTCGGGTACGGCGGCCATGACCTCGCGGGCCGCGTCGGCCCAGGGGCTGGGCCGCCACGCGGGGCCGGCCAGATCCCGCAGGGGCAGGAAGGGGAGAGCCAGCAGGCTTGCCGTGACGCTGACGGCCACGGCCCGGGTGACCAGCCCGGGGCGGTCCAGCCTGCCCAGCGCGTCGGCGAAGGCGAGGAGGACGATGGGCATCAGGACGGCGCTGTAGTGGTGGTCCAGCCCCCAATACGCCGGATTCGTCGACCAGAAGCGCCAGGCGAGCGTGGGCAGCGCGAGGAGGATCAGCGGTGAGCGCAGAGCCAGGAACGCCGTCGGGGCGAGCAGTGCGAGCAGCGTGCCGAGTTTCTGCGGTGGCAGCAGCAGCCGGGTGAGCGGATCGCCGGCGGCCTGGGTGGCGGTGTGGAGGTAGTCGTAGTGGCCGTCGGGGTTGAAGGCCGGGATGACGACCAGCACGATCAGCAGGCCGGACAGCACTCCGTAGGCCAGTACGGCCGTGCCCAGTCGGCGACGGCCGGACAGCAGGATGTAGAAGCCGATCGCGGTGACGGTCAGCGGTAGGTCTTCCTTGACCAGGACCAGTGGCAGCGTCCAGGCCGCGGCGGTGCGCCAGCGGCGCAGGGCCAGGCTTTCCAGGCAGAAGGCGAGCAGCGGGACCGCGAAGGCTACCTCGTGGAAGTCGAAGGCGACGGCTTTCTGGAGGCCCCAGGACAGGCCGTAGGCGATACCGATCGCGGTGCCGAGCCGTGGGGTGGTGGTGCGGATCGCCAGCCGGGTGACCGGGACGACGGACAGCGCGACCAGCGCGGCCTGGGCGGTGAGCAGGGTCAGCGGGGTCGGGAAGAGCCGGTAGAGCGGGGCGAGGGTGGCCAGGATCGGGTGGAAGTGGTCACCGAGGAGGTTGTAGCCGGCGCCCTTGAGTTCGGAGACGGGGGCGCGCAGCTCGGCGTAGGCGCGTACGGCCTGCTCGAAGATGCCCAGGTCGTAGCCGGTGGAACGGAGCTGGAGGTGCTTGGTGACCGACAGCGCGGTGTAGGCGGCGAAGAACAGCAGTGCCAGGAGGTGGGGGCGGCCCGGGCGTCGCCGGTGGGTGTCACCGCCGCGGCGCGGCACCGGGTCCGCGGACGGGCGGGGGCGAGGGCGGGACGGGGCGGGGGAGGACACCGGGCACTCCTGCGGGACGCGGACAGGGGCGTCCACCGTCGGCCGACCGGCATGAAGCAGCGATGAAGCCGCATGAAGCGATCTTCATGTGGGGATGCGCGCCCATGGCACGATTGCGGCATGCGCGTGCTGGTGGTCGAGGACGAGGAGCGACTCGCCTCCGTGCTCCGCCGCGGCCTGGAGAGCGAGGGCTACGCCGTCGATGTGTGCCATGACGGCCGCCACGGCCTCTGGATGGCCCGGCAGCAGCCCTACCAGGCGATCATCCTGGACATCATGCTCCCCGGTCTGGACGGGTACCGGGTCTGCGACCGGCTGCGACGTGAGGACATCCGCACCCCGATCCTGATGCTCACCGCCAAGAACGGTGAGTACGACGAGGCGGAGGCCCTGGACACCGGAGCCGACGACTACCTGGCCAAGCCGTTCTCCTATGTGGTCCTCCTCGCCCGGCTGCGGGCGCTGATCCGCCGCGGCGGCCCCGTGCGCCGACCCGCCGTCCAGATCGGAGACCTGCACCTCGACCCGGCCACCCGCCGGTGCCGCCGCGGCGGGACCGAGATCGAGCTGACGGCCAAGGAATTCGCCGTCCTCGCCTACCTCGGGCTCCGGGCCGGAGAAGTGGTGAGCCGCGCCGACCTGCTGGAACAGGTCTGGGACGCCCATCACCAGGCGGCCAGCAACATCATCGACGTCCACATCAGGGCACTGCGCCGCAAGATCGACGTCCCCTTCGGCCGCTCCACCATCCATACGGTGCGCGGCGTCGGCTACCGGCTGGTCGACGATGCTCCGTAAGCGCCTGCCGATCCGCCTCCGCGCCGCCCTGGCCGCGGCGCTCACCGCCGCCGTGGCCTTCACCGCAGGCGTCCTGTGGCTCCGCAACGAGGTCTACGCCTCGAAGATGAGCGACACCCGCAACCGGGCCAGAGCCAGCCTGGACGTCATCGAGCAGCGCTACAAGTACGGCTACGGCAGCGACCAGGTCCTCTTTGACACCCCCTACACCTGGGTGATCGTCGACCCTGCGGGCCGGTTCGTCGAAGGCGACCCCGACCTGAAGCCCTTCGTACCCGCCCCGCTGTACGGGCTCCCCGACCGGCCGGGACCGACCGTCCCCATCGAGCAGGACCTCCACCTGGGCTCCGTCGCCGACGGTGCCCGGCCCGGCAGCAGACAACTCGCCGGCCGCGAGCTCAGGGTGGTGACCTCGGCCTTCCACGGCCCCGGCCTGCTCGACGGCAGGTCGAGCGCCCCCGTCGAGAACCTCACCCTGCACATCCTCGTCACCTCCGAGGAGGCCGAAGAGGCCGTCGCCACCCTCGACCACGTGCTGTACGTCGGCCTTCCCGCGGCGGTCCTCCTGGTCGCCCTGATCGTCTGGATCACCACCTCACGGGCCCTGCACCCGGTGGAAGTCATCCAGCAGCGCCTGCGCACCATCACCAGCCGCGACCTGAGCCTGCGCGTCCCCGTCCCACCCCGCCAGGACGAGATCGCCCGGCTGGCCGCCACCACCAACGACACCCTGGACCGGCTGGAACAAGCCGCCGAGCAGCAGCGACGTTTCACCGCCGACGCCTCCCACGAACTGCGCACCCCTCTTGCCGCGCTGCGGGCAGACCTCGAAGTGGCCCTGCACTACCCCGACCGCACCGACTGGCCCGAGGTCGTCCGCGGCGCCCTCGGCGACGCCGAACGCCTTGAACAGCTCATCGAAGCCCTGCTCCTGCTCGCTGATCTCGACAACCGCACACCGTCGACCGCCCACCCCGTCGACCTGGCAGCCCTGACCCGGAAAGCAGCCGCACAGGCCCGCCGGCACGCCCCCGCGCCCGTCTCCGTCCACATCGACTGCCCGGCGAGCGACGACGTCACCGTCCACGGCGATGCACGACAGCTGGAACGGCTGCTGCGCAACCTCCTCGACAACGCCGTGCGCCACGCCCGCAGTCGCGTCCTGGTCACCGTCTCCACCCAGGCCGCCACCGCCCTGCTCGAAGTCCGCGACGACGGCCCCGGCATCCCGGCCGAGCACCGCGAGAAGATCTTCGAGCGGTTCGCCCGCCTCGACGCCTCCCGCAACCGCAGCAGCGGCGGTACCGGCCTCGGCCTGGCCATCGCCCGCGAAATCGCCCACTGCCACCGCGGCACCCTCACCCTCGGCGAGACCCCGCCCGCAGCCGGGGCCCACTTCGCCGCCGCGCTCCCCCTCGGAGAGGGGCGAGCCTCCCAGTCGTCAACTCCTCATGAGGAGTCGTAGCCTGGAGGTACTCAGCGGAACGGTGAGTTCCCATGGCAGTCTCGTACGAGCGGATCGCGGGCGAGCTCCGCACCGCCATCCGCGCAGGTCGGCTCAGGCCAGGCGACCGGCTGCCGGCGGAGACGGAGCTAGCCGAGCGGTTCGGCCGCAGCGTGCCGACCGTCCGCGAGGCGCTGCGTGCGCTCCGGGACGAGGGCCTCATCGAGAAGCGGCACGGCATCGGCACCTTCGTCCGCCGTGAGCGCGCCCTCGCGCGGCGGACCAACCTCCGGCACCAGTGGGAGAAGGACCGGTCCCGCAGGCCGGTGGCGCAGCGGGCGATGACCGGTGCCACCGAGCACGACACGGGGCTGACGGCCAACGACCTTGTCTTCTGGGCCCGTTATCGCGAGATACCGGCGGGTGGCGATATCTCCGCGGTGCTCGGCGTGCGCGAGGGGGCGGCGCTTCTCGAACGCAGTTACCGGACACGGCACGCCACCGAGAGCGCGCCTTTCGGACTGGTGACCTCCTACCTGGTGCGCGGCATGATCGCGCGGAACCCCGACCTCCTGGACGAGACCAAGGAGCCGTGGCCAGGCGGTACGCAGAGCCAGCTCCATTCCGTCGGAATCGAGCTGGACCGCATCGAGGAGCGCGTCACCGCCCGCCCTCCGATGCCCGAGGAGGCCGAGGAGCTGGAGCTGCCGCCCGGGACGTCCGTGCTGGTGCTCCGGAAGATCTCGTACGCCACCGACGGCCGCGTCGTGGACGTCACCGACGTCGTCCTGCCCGGCGACCGTACGGAATTGCTGTTCACCACTCCCCTGGAAAGATGGTGAGCCGTGCGCCGGCGCACCGTCATCGTCACCGCCGTCACCGCCGTCACCGCCGTCACCGCCGAGCGCACTGCCCGCACGACGGTCGTGGCGTCGCGGGCGCGCCGGCTCGCCGACCCCAACTGCCGCTGTCCCGGCATGGATTGAGCCCAAAATCCCGGAGAAATCCCCCTGATAGGGAATGGATTGATCGGGAGTGGGTTGATCGGGAGTGGAGGGACGGGGGGCGGATTGGCCGGGAATGGGGTGACCGGGAGGGGATTGCCCGGGGTTCGCGGGCCAGTGGTGCGCCGCGCTTCGGGCAGCGCCCAGGGCAGGAAAACGCCCGATCGCTGGCGACGGGGGATGCACCAGCGATCGGGCTGTGATCAACCCTAGCAAGGCTGCCCGCGTGGCGGGAGTCAGCTGCCGCATTGCGGGGTGGAGTTGTGACCGGGGTCACAACTCCACCGTGTGCCGGCCCCCGGATCCGTCAGGTGCCGCACGGGGGCTCGTACGAGAGAAGGGGCAGATACTCGTGCCACTTGTCCGGCGTCAGCACGCCCCGTGTGGTGGAGCAGATGCGGCGGATCGCCGTGTCGGTGTCCAGGCTCCACAGCCGGACGGTGCCCGCACCGCTCGACACCGCCAGCATGTGGCTCTGCGGGCTGAACGCCAGGAAGTTGCCCGTCTTGGCGTTGGGGCTCGTGGACTGGCCGATGGGGGTGGCCCGGTCGGGGGCCGCGACGTTCCAGAACCGGACCGTGTTGTCGTTGCCGCCGCTCGCCAGGGTGCGGCCGTCCTTGCTGAACGTCAGTGAGACGACCGCTTCGGTGTGGCCGGTGAGCCGGGAGCCCCGCCCGGTCGCCCTGCCGGGGTCGGCGGTGTTCCAGAGGCGGACGGTGTCGTCGTCGCTGCCGCTGGCCAGCGTCCGGCCGTCCGGGCTGAACGCGAGCACGTTGACGGGTCCCAGGTGGCCGGTGAGCGGCCTGCCGAGCAGGGTGGCGTGAGCCGGGTCGGCGGTGTTCCAGAGCCGTACGGCGTCGTCCGCGCTGCCGCTGGCCAGCGTCCGGCCGTCCGGGCTGAAGACGAGGCTGTTGACGTAGCCCTTGTGGCCGGTGAGCAGGGCGCCGAGCGGACGGGGGCGGGCCGGGTCGGCGATGTTCCACAACCGGACGCTGTAGTCGTCGTAGGCGGTCGCCAGGGTGCGGCCGTCCGGGCTGAAGGCCACGTCGGGGCCCGCGAAGCGGATCGGCAGCGCGAGGGGCGGCCCGTAGGGGACCGGCCGGGCCGGGTCGGCGACGTTCCACAGCTGCACCCCGGGGCGGGAGCCTCCCGTGCGCACCGCGAGGGTGCGGCCGTCGGGGGAGAACGCCAGCGCATAGGCGTTGGTGTTCTCCCCCGGCAGGAACGGCTCGCCCAGCGGCACGGGCCGGTTGGGCGTCTGCACGTTCCACAGCCGGACCTTGTGGTCGGGGGCGGCGGTGGCGAGCACCCGGCCGTCCGGGCGGAACGCGCCGACCCGGCCGACCATGTTCGACGTCGGGATCGACCACAGCCGCGCCTTGCTGTCGCCGCTCCCCGTGGCGAGGGTCCGCCCGTCGGGGCTGAAGCCGACCGCGAACGTCCCGCCGCTGCCGCCCGCGAGGGACTCGCCGACCTGCGACGGATAGGCCGGGTCGCTGACGTTCCACAGGCTCGCGGTGCTGTCCGCGCTGCCGGCGGCGAGCATGCTTCCGTCAGGGCTGAAGGCCACGGACCACAGGGCGCCGTTGTGGCCGGTGAGCGGTGCGCCGATCGGCGCCGGGTCATGCGGGTGGGCGGTGTTCCAGAGCCGGAGGGTGTTGTCCGCGCTGCCGCTGGCCAGCGTCCGGCCGTCCGGGCTGAAGGCCACGGAGTGCACGGTGGCCGTGTGGCCGGTCAGCACCGTGTCGACCGGCTTCGGAGCGTTCCGGTCGGCCATGTCCCACAGCCTGATCGCGGCGTCGTCGCCACCGGCTGCCAGCGTCCGGCCGTCGGGGCTGAACGCCACGGAGCGCACCGCGGCGGTGGGGCCGGTCAGCGGCGCGCCGAGCGGCGCCGGCCGGCGCGGGTCGCCCACGTCCCACAGGCGAACGGTGTGATCCTCGTCGGCGGCGGCCAGCGTGTGCCCGTCCGGGCTGAAGGCGAGCAGGTAGACCGTGCCGTCGTGGCCGGTGACCGGGGCGCCGAGCGGGTGCGGGTGGTGCGGGTCCCGTACGTCCCAGAGCCGGATGGTGCCGTCGTCGGAAGCGCTGGCGAGGGTGTTGCCGTCCGGGCTGAAGACGGCGGTGCTCACCCAGCTCGTGTGGCCGGTGAGGGGCGCGCCCAGGGGCTTGGGGCGCGACCGGTCCGCCACGTCCCACAGCCGCACGGTCCGGTCGTAGCTGGCGGTGGCCAGGATCCGGCCGTTCGGGCTGAACGAGGTGAGGTAGACGGCGCCGGTGTGGCCCAGCAGCGGTGTTGCCAGCGGCGCGTTCACGGTCGCGATCAGCCGGTTGTTGGCGCCCTGGTCATCGGGCCGCAGGCGGTGTGCCACCAGGTCGAGCTGCGCCGACAGGGACGGATCCGTGTACTGCGCGCGATCGGCTTCGGCGAGCACCTGTTCGAAGACGGTGTCGTCCCGCTGCTGCCAGGCGTCCACGGCTGCGCCGACGGCCAGCATCGCCATCACGACCAGTGCCGCCACCGCGCCGCGGCTGAGCAGGACCGTGCGCTTGCGCAGCCGGACCGAAGCGGCCAGGAATTCCACCGCGCTGCGGGTCAGGTAGGTGTCGCCGGCGGATTCCGCCCAGGTGCGGGCCTGCTCCAGACGGGAACCCCGGTACAGCAGCGACGGGTCGCGGTGCGAGCCCTCCCAGGCCCGGCCGTCCTCCTCCAGCCGCTGGCGCAGCAGGTTGCCGTTCCGGTCCTCGTCGATCCAGCCACGCAGCCGCGGCCAGGCGTGCAGCAGCGCTTCATGGGTGATCTCCACGGCGTCCGCGTCGAGCGTCACCAAGCGGGCGTGCACCAGCGCTTCGAGCGATTCCTGCGTTTTGCCGGGGTCGGTCGACTCCTCGGCCAGCTGGCGCCGCGTGCCCCGCCTGCGGGTGGCCTGGGTGTCCTCGCCCAGCCGCACGAGCCTGAGCAGCAGCAGCCGCGCGGCCGTACGTGCCGTCGGGTCGAGGCCGGACCAGGCCCGTTCGGCGGTCGCCGCCACCGCTCCCTGGATGCCGCCCGCCGCGCGGTAGCCGGCCAGCGTCAGCCGCCCCGCCTTCCGTCGCTGCCAGGTGGCGAGCAGGGCGTGGGAGAGGAGCGGCAGCACGCCCGCGTCGTGCGCCCCGCCGGGGCCGTCGGCGCACACCTCCCTGACGATCAGCTCCGCGAGTCCCGGTTCGAGTTCCAGGCCGACGGCCTTGGCCGGGCCGGTCACCGCGTCGCGCAGCTCCGCGGCGGTCAGCGGTCCGAGCACCATGTGCCGGTGCTGGAGGGCGTCGGCCAGTTCGGGATGCCCCAGGCACAGCTCGTAGAAGTCGGCCCGTATGCCCAGGATGACGAGCGCGGGGGCCGGGTCGCCCGGGTCGGCGGCCGTGCACGCGGCGTGCAGGAGCTGGATGAGCGTGCGCCGGGTCGCCTCGTCGGTGCAGAGGGTGAACGCCTCCTCGAACTGGTCGACGATCACGACCGGACGGGCGGCGGCGGACGTCTCGCGCCGCGCCCACGCCGTGATGGCCTCGCGCACCGCGTGCGGGTCGGGCGGGGTGCCGGGCTGCGCCCTCGCCGCGGCGACGACGGGGGCGAGCTCGGGGATCCGGCGGCTCAGCTCCCCGAGAGGGTCGCCTCCCGGCACGAGCTGGAGCACTTCCCTCCCCCGGCCGTCCCCGTCGCCACCGAGAGCACCGTTCTGCAACGCGGGCACCAGCCCGGCGTTCAGCAGGGAGGACTTTCCCGCCCCCGAGGCGCCCACCAGCATGACCAGGCCGCCCGTCTTCTCCGCGGCGCGGAGCTGGGCGACGAGGGCCTCCGTGCTCCGCTCCCGGCCGAAGAACCATCGGGCGTCCTGCCGGCGGTACGAGGCCAGCCCCCGGTACGGGCACACCCCGGGGACGGCCGGCGCCTCGGCCGGCGGGCGTTCCTCTTCCGGACCGGAGGGTGCGGCGCGGTCGCCGACCGGGCCGGCGACCGCGCGCTCCCACAGGCGCTGCCAGTGGGCAGGGTCGTACAGGCCCGGGGACACCGGCACGGGCCGCTGGCGCCGTGCCTGGGGAATCAGGATGTGCAGCACCGCGGCGAGGGCGGCGAACTGCGCGGGCACGTTCCTGGCCCGCCGCCAGTCGCTGATGCGCTGCACGGACACCCGCACCGGGCGCCCTCGTTCGTCGACCCGCTGAAGCCGGACGACCGCCTCGGCGACCTGCTTGAGCGGGGGGTTCCCCGCCTCCTTGTAGAGCAGCGCAAGACGTTCCGCGAAGGCTGTGCGTGCCCCTGAGTCGGAACTCAAGGTCTCCACCCCTTTACTCCCCCGCACCTGTACATCCGGACCGGAAAACTCACCTTAACCGGCTGACCTGCGGTGAAGCAGGGGGACCGAGGCCGGAATCTCCTCGGCCGGGGCCTCAGCTGGCAGGATCGCAACGCGGCGGCACCTCACCGGGCACGACCCGGACAGGCCACCAGCTCAGCCCTCGGAGAGACAACTCTCCCGGCACGTGTTCTCGGCCACCCGCCGCCGGAGTCATGACCCGGCGGTGACGGCCTTGGCGCATCAGGCCAAGAGATCCATGGAGCCGGTCCCCTGCGGACCCGCTCACGTCGACCATGGATCCGGCCTTCCCGCGATCCGCGCCGCTCCGGCGCGGATCGACGTCGCCTGTGCCATTCGGTACCGGTCCCCACGAGGGGAGGGACCGGTGCCGAATGGCGCGGCGCGGACCGGGCATGACGGACGCCCGCCGACTCCTACGGCAGCTCTTCGGCGTCCACCCGCGAAAAGCTCAGGTCGCCCTCCCCGCCACCGGCCCCCGCCGACGCACCGGAGCGACCACCGCCCCGCCGACCACCGCCCCGCCGACCGCCGCCGGGTGGCTCCCGGCCGCGCCGTGGTCCGCCGGCCGGTACGCGCGGAACCCGTGCTCCCGCACCGCCGCCATCAGCACCGTCCCCCTCAGCTCCCCGGCCGCTCCATCCGCCCGGGGTGACCTCCACCGTGATCCCGGCGTCCGGCCGGAGCCGGGCGAGCAGCCGCCTCGGCCCGCGGACGTCCGCACCCTCCGCGCCCGCCCCATCGATCCTGATCACCCCGGCCGCGGCGATCTCCTCCGCTGCGGGCAGTCGGCGCGGGCGAGGGTCAGACGGCCGCCCGATCACGGTCGAACGGCAGGTCCAGCATCCGAATCGCGTTGCCGCGGAGGAGCTTGTAGGCCACGTCCTCCGGGAGGTGGCCCACGTGATCGGCCGCCACGTCCTTCGTGTGCGGCCAGGTGGAGTCGACGTGCGGGTAGTCGGTCTCGAAGGTCGCGTTGTCGACCCCCACCCTCTCGATCGCCTCGACGCCGTGCTTGTCGCGGAAGAAGCAGCAGAAGATCTGGCGGTAGTAGTACGTCGACGGCGGCTCTGGGATCAGGTCCTTCACCCCGCCCCACGCCCGGTGCTCCTCCCAGACGTCGTCGGCCCGCTCCAGGGCGTACGGGATCCAGCCCATCTGCCCCTCGCTGTAGGCGAGCTTCAGCCGCGGGAACCGCACCAGCACCCCGCTGAAGAGGAAGTCCATCATCGAGGCCATCGCGTTGTTGAAGGAGAGCGACGCCTGGACGGCGGGCGGGGCGTCCGGTGACGCGGCCGGCATCTGCGACGACGAGCCGATGTGCATGTTCACGACCGTCCCGGTCTCCTCGCAGGCCGCGAAGAACGGGTCCCAGTAGCCGGAGTGGATGGACGGCAGGCCGAGGTAGGTCGGGATCTCGCTGAACGTGACCGCCCGGACGCCGCGGGCGGCGTTGCGCCCGATCTCGGCCACCGCGAGGTCGACGTCCCACAGCGGGATCAGGCACAGCGGGATCAGCCGGCCGCCGCTGTCCCCGCACCACTCCTCCACCATCCAGTCGTTGTACGCCCGGACGCAGGCCAGCCCGACCTCCTTGTCCCCGGCCTCGGCGAAGGTCTGACCGCAGAAGCGCGGGAAGGTCGGGAAGCAGAGCGACGCCTCGACGTGGTTGACGTCCATGTCCGCCAGCCGGGCCTTGGGGTCCCAGCAGCCGCGCCGCATCTGGTCCCGGGTGATGCCGTCGAGGGTCATCTCGTCGCGGGAGAAGCCGACGGCCGCGATGATGCGCTTGTACGGGAACAGGAGCCCTTCGTACTCCCACCAGTCCGTGGTCTGGCCGTCCGGATCCGTGGTGAACCGGTACTTTCCGCCCACGTACTCCAGCTCGCCGATGCCGGCGGTGAAGGGCTTCGGGCCCCGGTCGCGGTACTTCCCCGGAAGCCAGGTCTCGAAGAGATGCGCCGGCTCGATCACGTGGTCGTCCACGCTGATGATCTTCGGAAGCTCTCCGATGCCGCTCTTTCCGCTGGTCACGCTGTACCCCCAACTCCCGTGCCGGTGAATCGCACCGACGTATCTGACGAACCATCAGATCCGCTGCTGCGGAGGCTATGGGCTCACCCGCACAACCACAAGGGAAGCCCGGCAACTCGACCCCTTGCGGGATCGCCCGGCCTCCGCTGAACTGACGACCCATCAGTTCGGTCGTCCGTCACACCCGCCCCCCGGAGCTCCGAGAGGAACGGCCCGCATGCACACGATCTGGCTCACCGGCGCCGAGTGGTTCGCGATACTCCGCATCGGCCTCGGGCTGTGGTGGCTGGAGAGCTGGCGCCACAAGGACAAGAAGAGCTGGTTCGCCGGCGGCGGCATCACATGGGCGGCGGGCATCGCGGCCAAGCACCGCTGGCCGGTGGTCCGCACGGGCTTCGACCGCATCGTGAAGCCCCGCCCCCGGCTGATGGCGTACGTGGTCGCCTACGCCGAACTGGCCCTGGGACTCGGCCTGATCTCCGGATTGCTGACACCCGTGGCCCTGGTGGCCGGCCTCGTCCTCAACGCGGTCTACCTCGTGCTGATGATCCACGACTGGGCCGAGCAGGGGCAGAACCTGATGATGGCCCTGATCTCCGCCACGGCGCTGTTCGCCATGAGCTGGCAGTGCTGGTCGCTGGACGCCGCACTGGGACTGTTCCTCCGGTAGCGGCAACGGCGCCCCGGGCGGCTGCGGAGCGGTCTGCGGCTTCCCGGCGCCGCCCTTCCGGCGCCAGGGTCCGTCGGCGGCTCAGGGTCGGGGCGCTCCCGATCCCTCACGGTCGTGCCGGTCGGCTCGGATGCCGCCGTATATCAGGGGAGATATACCTGAAATCACGCCTGATATACAGGAGGAGCGCGATGAGTCGAACCGTCATCGACCTAGACGACGAACTGCTCGCCGAAGTCGCCCAGGCGCTCGGCACGAGCACCAAGAAGGAAACCGTCAACACCGCCCTGCGCGAGGTGCTCAAGAACCGGAGACGGGCACTGGCCCTGGCCCGCCTCCGCGGCGCAGCCGCCGAGGGGGCCTTCGACCTGGACCTCTTCGACGACAAGGGGAACCACCGCCGGTGAGCGCGGCTCAGTACCTCATCGACACCAGCGCCCTGGCCCGGTTTCTGCGCGCCGATGCCGAACGGCACGGATGGGACCGGGCCGCGGCGGCCGGACTCATCGCGATCTGCCCGATCACCGAGCTGGAGTTCTTCCACCGCGCCCGCTCCGCCGAGGACCGCGCCCGGGGCATCGCCGACCTGCACCTCGTCTTCGGGTGGGTACCTGTCGACGATCGGGCATACAGCCGGGCCTGGGAGGTTCAGGAAGCACTGACGAAACGGGGTCGGCATCGCAGCGCCGGACCCGTCGACCTGGTCGTGGCCGCCACCGCCGAACTCCGGGACCTCACCCTCCTGCACCGCGACCGCGACTTCGCATGCATCGCAGCGGTTACGGGGCAAGCTCTCCAGTGGTACGGACCCGACACCGGAAAGTGACCCCTGCCGTGCCGCCGGAGGGCCCGAGTCCGTCGTACAGTCATGCGATATCCCGGCGTGGTGCGCATCGGACAGATAGTGCACGGGGTACATATGGGGCATGGCCCGAAAATCCGGCCGCTTTCCGTGGTCGCCGTCGCCGGCAGGGCGGCGGCTGCGGTCGGTGGCGGGCTCGCGCAGCGTCGCCGGGCAGATGTTCGTGCTCCAGATCCTCATCGTGGTGCTGCTCGTCGTGGCGGCGGTGGTCACGCTGCTGGTGCAGTCCCGCACCGACCGGTTCCAGGGGGCGATGGACCGCTCGCTCGCCGCGGCGGAGGCCTTCGCGCACAGCCCGGGGCTGGTGAGCGTCATGCGCGGGCCTGATCCCTCGGCGGTGCTCCAGCCGCTGACCGAGGCCGCGCGCAAGCAGGGCGGGGTCGACTTCATCGTCGTCATGAACCGGCAGGGCATCCGCTACACGCACCCCAAGCCGGAGGAGATCGGGAGGCGCTTCGTCGGCACCATCGGGCCGTCGCTGAAGGGCCGCATCACCACCGAGAGCGTGTACGGCCCGCTCGGCCACGAGGTGCAGGTGGTGGTCCCGGTCATGGACGCCAAGGGCGCGGTCGTGGGCATGGTGTCGTCGGGCATGAAGGTCAGCCGGGTCAGCAGCGCGATCGACCGGCAGCTGCCGGTCGTCCTCACCGCGGGGGCCGCCGCCCTGGCCCTGGCCACCACCGGCACCGGGCTGGCGAGCCGCCGGCTGCGGCGCCAGACGCACGGGCTCGGGCCGGTGGAGATGACCCGCATGTACGAGCACCACGACGCGGTGCTGCACGCCGTACGCGAGGGGGTGCTGATCGTCGACGCCGGCGGGCGGGTGGTGCTGGCGAACGACGAGGCGCGGCGCCTCCTCGGGCTGGCCGCGGACGTGGAGGGCCGCCGGGTCACCGATCTCGGGCTCGCCCCCCGGACGACCGAGCTGCTGGTCTCCGGGCGTACGGCGACCGACGAGGTGCTCCAGGTAGGAGAGCGGCTACTGGCGGTGAACAACCGGCCCACCGACCGCCGGGGCGGCCCGCCCGGCAGCGTGGCCACACTGCGGGACTCCACCGAGCTCCTCGCCCTGGCCGGCAAGGCGGAGTCCGCGCAGAGCCGGCTGCGGCTGCTGTACGAGGCCAGCGTGGCCATCGGCACCACCCTGGACGTGCGGCGCACCGCCGAGGAGCTGACCCAGGTCGCGCTGACCTGGTTCGCCGACTACGCCACGGTCGACCTCGCGGAGCCCGTCCTCAGCGGCGAGGAGCCGCCCTCGGGGGCGTACCTAGAGGCGCCGGAGCTGCGCCGTGTGGCGGTCGCCGGGATCCGCGACGACAGTCCCCTCTACCGGGCCGGCGAGCTGCACCGGTACCCGGCGATCACGCCGATGGCCGCCGGTTTCGTCACCGGGCAGCCCGTGCTCGTCTCCGACCTGGAGGCCGCCGAGGAGTGGCTCACCCAGGATTCCGGGCGGCTGCGGCAGGTGATGAACCACGGATGCCGGTCCCTGATCACCGTCCCGCTCCAGGCGCGCGGCGTCCTCCTGGGGATCGCCAATTTCTGGCGCACCCGGGAGACCCCGCGCTTCGAGGAGGGCGACCTGTCGCTGGCCGAGGAGATGGCGGCGCGGGCCGCCGTGTGCATCGACAACGCCCGCCGCTACACCCGCGAGCACGCCATGGCCGTCACCCTTCAGCACAGCCTGCTGCCGCGCGGCCTGCCCGAACAGAACGCCCTCGACCTGGCCCACCGCTACCTGCCCGCGCAGACCGGGGTGGGCGGCGACTGGTTCGACGTCATCCCGCTGCCCGGCGCCCGGGTCGCCCTGGTCATCGGGGACGTGGTCGGCCACGGGCTGCACGCCGCCGCCACGATGGGCCGGCTGCGGACCGCGGTGCAGAACTTCTCCACCCTGGACCTGCCGCCCCACGAGCTCCTCAGCCACCTGGACGAGTTGGTCAACCGCATCGACCAGGAAGCGGCCCCCGGCAACGAGGAGGCCGTGGTCACCGGCGCCACCTGCCTGTATGCGATCTACGACCCGTCCAGCGGGGTGTGCAGCATGTCCCGCGCGGGCCACCTGCTGCCGGCGCTGGTCCGCCCCGACGGCACCGTGGAGTTCCCCGACCTGCCCGCCGGACCGCCGCTGGGCCTCGGCGGCCTGCCCTTCGAGGCGGTGGACCTGGAACTGCCCGAGGGCAGCAGCCTCGCCCTGTACACCGACGGCCTCGTCGAGGGCCGCAACCGGGACATCAGCGGCGGGCTCGCCACCCTCGCCGCCGCCCTGGCGCAGCCCGGCCGGACGCCCGACGAGACCTGTGACGCGGTGCTCACCGCCCTGCTCCCGGACCGCCAGCGCGACGACATCGCCCTGCTCGTCGCGCGCACCCGCGTCCTGCGGCCCGACCGCATCGCGCACTGGGACGTCCCCTCCGACCCGGCGGCGGTCGCGGACGCCCGGGCCGCCATCACCGGCCAGCTGGAGGTGTGGGGCCTGGAGGAGGCGGCCTTCACCACCGAGCTCGTCCTCAGCGAGCTGATCACCAACGCCATCCGCTACGCCACCGGCCCGATCCATGTGCGCCTGCTCTACGACCGCACGCTGATCTGCGAGGTCTCCGACACCAGCAGCACCTCCCCGCACCTGCGCTACGCCGCCGACGAGGACGAGGGCGGTCGCGGCCTCTTCCTCGTCTCCCAGCTCACCCAGAACTGGGGCACCCGCTACACCCCGGAGGGGAAGATCATCTGGGCCGAACTGTCGCTGGAGCAGAGCGTGTGGTGACGCCGGGCCGTCCCGGGCACGGGCGTCCGGGGTGCGGTCAGCGGTAGTGCACCGCCCCGTCCGGCGCCTGCGGGTGGGCCGCGAACAGCGTCGCGTACAGGCCGCTGCGGGCGAGGAGCTGGGCGTGGGTGCCGGATTCGACGAGGCGGCCGTGGTGGAGGACCAGCACCCGGTCGGCGTCGGTGGCGAGGTCCAGGTCATGGGTGATGACGAGGGTGGTGCGGCCCTCGGCCAGGCGGCGCAGCGGGGCCAGGATGCGCTCCGCGGCGAGGGTGTCGAGGCCGGTGGTGGGCTCGTCGAGGATCAGCACAGGGGCGTCGCGGAGCATGGCGCGGGCGATGGCGATGCGCTGCAACTGGCCACCGGAGAGGCCGGCGGTGGCGGGGGCGATGACGGTGCCGTAGCCGTCGGGGAGGGCCGCGATGAAGTCGTCGGCGTCCGCAGCCCGGGCCGCGCGGACGACATCGTCGTGGGTGGGGGCGGGGTCGTCGCGGCCACAGGCGATGTTGTACTCCACGGTGTCGTGCAGGACCAGGGTCTGCTGCGGCAGCAGCGTGATGTTGCTGCGGAGCTGGTCGAGCGGGAGGCGGTTCACGGGGATGCCGTCGAGGCGGATGGTGCCGGCGTCCG
Organism: Streptomyces albospinus; assembly: GCF_014648695.1. GTDB lineage: Bacteria > Actinomycetota > Actinomycetes > Streptomycetales > Streptomycetaceae > Streptomyces > Streptomyces albospinus. The sequence goes on along the minus strand of NZ_BMRP01000014.1, from coordinate 36,596 downwards.
GGTCGTAGAAGCGCAGCAGGAGGGCCGCCAGGGTGGACTTGCCGGCGCCGCTGGGGCCGGTGATGACCAGGAATTCGCCGGGGCTGGTCGCGAAGGAGAACGCACTGAGGGCCCGGTGGCGGGAGTTGGGGTAGCTGAAGCTGACCCGGTCGGCCTGTAGCGCGCCCCGTGCGCGGTGCGCGAGGCGGGTGGTGGCCCAGCGCGGCGGGTCGGTGACGGAGGGGGCGGCGTCGAGGATCTCCAGCAGCCGGTCGGCGGCGGCGGTCGCGGCGGTGGCGGTCAGGCCGAGGGTGCCCAGGGAGCGGATGGGCGGGTAGAGGTAGCCGATGAACGCCGCGAAGGCGAGCAGCTGGCCGAGGGTCATCCGGCTCTGGGAGATCTCCCAGGCGCCCATGCCGATGACGGCCAGCACGCAGATCGTCTCCAGGACCTCGGTGATCTCGGTGTAGAGCCCGTTGAGCCGGGCGCTGGTGACGCTGGCGCGCAGGAAGCGGCGCGCTTCGCGGGCCAGGCGCTCCTCCTCGTCGCGCTGCCGGTTGTACGCCTGGGTGAGCACGACGTTGCCGAGCGCCTCCTCCACGACGGCGGTGACCGCGCCGTCCGCCGCCCGCACCCGGCGGGAGACCGTGCGCAGCCGGTTGGTGAAGCGGCGGGTGGCGGCGAAGAAGATCGGGGCCGCGACGAAGGTGGCGAGCGCCAGCTCCCACCGCAGCCAGAGCGCCGCGGCTCCGTAGAAGAGGGTGCTGAACACGGCCGTGCACGCCCCCACCAGGCCGGAGACCACGAGGTGCTCGATGGCGTCGACGTCGCCGGTCAGCCGCTCGACGAGGTCGCCGCGGCGGTTGCGCTGGAAGAAGTGCGGCGGCAGCGTCTGGAGATGGGCGAAGACGCGGGCCCGCAGGCGCAGCAGGAAGCGCTCCGCGGTCCAGGCGGCGAGGGAGTTGCCCAGATAGCCCACCGCGGCGCCGGCGACGGCCACCGTGAGCCACTGGCCCGCCGGGGTCCAGAAGGCGCTGACCGAACCCGTCTGGAGGGCGCCGTCGGTGAGCCGGGCGAAGAGCAGGATCGCCACCGTCTCCGCGAGCGCGGCGACGACGGAGAACACGCCGACCAGCAGCATCCACCTGCGGTCGCCCTGCGTCAGCGGCCAGAAGCGGCGGAACGCCTCGGCGGCGCCGACGTGGCGGGTGAGGATCGGGGCGTCGGTCGACAGGCCGGTTGCCTGCGACGCGGACGGGACGGCCTCCGGTGCCGGCGCGACGGCCTCCGGTGCGGGATGCACGGGTCCCTGGGTCGTCGGCGGCGGTTCGGGGGCCGCCCTCGGCCCTGGACTGCGGCGTGCGCTGCGCAGATGCATGGCCGCCACGTCACCGCGTCACTGCGGATCCGTCATCGGGGAACTACGGACGGTACGGTCCCCAGGCCATGAGACGGACCCGCGCCGAGACGCGGGCCTGCCTCTAACTCTGGGGTGCGATCATTACCGGCCGCCACGGCCGCCACGGCCGCCGAAGCCGCCGCGTCCGCCGAATCCGCGTCCGCCGAAGCCGTAGCCACCGCGTCCGCGACCGCCGAAGTAGAATCCTCCGTAACCGCGTCCGCCGCGTCCCCAGCCCCAGCCGCGTCCCCAGCCCCAGCCGCCTCCGCAGCCGCCGCCATGGTTCAGTACCCGGAAACTCATCTCCGCCTCCTGTGATCGGAGCTTCGCCGCGGCCATCCGCATCGTTTCCGGTCCGCGATTCGGATCTCTCCGGCCGCGACATCTCCGAGGCTACGTCGCCCAAATAGTCCCAACAAGGGCCATATGTGAAAATTCAGGCAAAAGCGAAGGTTGGGGCAATTCACTTGCCGTGGACGGCTGTTCACAGGGCGTGGACACCCCCACAGGCCGCCCGTCCCGGTGGTGCGGCGGGCTCCACCGGGACGGGATGGGGGCCGGTCAGCCGGCGACGGCGTCCCGGTCCGAGCGGGCGCCCAGCCGGTCCCGTACGAGCGAGATCCCGACCACGATCACCGCGAGCAGCAGCGACAGCAGCACCTGGATGCGTCCGCCGCCGGCGCTGCCGTCGGTGAGCATGTACGCCAGCACGAACGAGATCATCGCGATCGTCGCCCAGGTCAGATACGGGAACAGCCACATCCGCACGACCAGCTTCTCCGGGTTCTCGCGCAGGATGATGCCGCGCATCCGCAGCTGCGAGAAGCAGATGACGAGCCAGACGAAGAGCGCGACCGCGCCCGACGAGTTCAGCAGGAACTGGAAGACGGTGGTCGGCCACAGGTAGTTGAAGCCCACCGCGAGGAAGCCGAAGGCCACCGAGGCCAGGATGGCCGTCTGCGGGACACCGCGCGAGTTCGTCCCGGCGAAGGCCCGGGGGGCGTCGCCCCGCTGCCCGAGCGAGAACGCCATCCGGGAGGCCGTGTAGAGGCCGGAGTTGAGGCAGGAGAGCACCGCGGTCAGCACGATGACGTTCATGAACTGGCCGGCGTGCGGGATGCCCATCGCGTCCAGGGCCGCGACGTACGAGCCCTTCTTGGCGATCGACGGGTCGTTCCACGGCAGGACGGAGACCACGACCAGGATCGAGCCGAGGTAGAAGACGGCGACCCGCCAGATCACGCTCTTGGTGGCCTTGGTGACCGCCCGCCGCGGGTCCTCGGACTCGCCCGCGGCGAGGGTGACGATCTCGCTGCCCATGAACGAGAAGACGACCATCAGGACGCCGGTGAGGATCGCGCTCGGCCCGTGCGGCAGGAAGCCGCCGTGCGAGGTGAGGTTGCCGAAGCCGGTCGAGGCGTGGCCCGAGCCGGGCAGCACACCGGCGAGCGCCAGCGCGCCCAGCACGATGAAGCCGCAGATGGCGACGACCTTGATGCCCGCGAACCAGAACTCGAACTCACCGAACGAGGCGACCGAGGCCAGGTTCGACACGGTCAGCACGACCATCACGATCAGCGCCCAGGCCCACTGGGGGACGGCCGGGACCCAGCTGGTGAGGATCGCGGCGCCGGCGGTCGCCTCGACGGCGAGCACCACGACCCAGAAGAACCAGTACAGCCAGCCGATCGAGAAGCCGGCCCAGCGGCCCAGCGCCCGGTCCGCGTACGCGGAGAAGGACCCGGAGGTCGGGTTGGCCGCGGCCATCTCCCCGAGCATCCGCATCACGAAGACGACCAGCATGCCCACCAGGGCGTACGACAGCAGGATGCCGGGGCCGGCAGCGGCGATACCCGACGCGGAGCCCACGAAGAGGCCCGCGCCGATCACCCCGCCGACGGCGATCATGGACAGGTGGCGGTTCTTGAGGCCGGACTTGAGGCCCGGGGACGCACCGGTGTCCGGTGCGGCCGGGCCGCCGTGCGTGCCGTCGGTGGGCGGGGACGCCACAGGGGCAGGGCGAGGTGAGGTCATCTCGACATCCATGAAGTCGTCTGAGGGGCATGCCAGGCGCGAGAACAGCGGCATTCGGGGCCACGGTCTTCCGATGCCGGCGAGGTCCAGGCGTTGGCTCCGCGCGGTGCGGTGGCCACGTGTCCCGCGCTTGTGCTCCGCCTCCTTTTGGGAGGTGAGAGCCGCATCACGTCCGGAATGGATTTGCGCAAGCGTATGTGGCGCCGCGCGGCGAGGTATTTGTGCAGGCCGACAAACTCAGCCGCCAGGGCTGTCCATCCGGCCAATGCGCGGCTCCGGACCGCGGGCGGGCGGCGCCGCCCGAAGCGCCCTCACGCCACGACGGCCGCGTCCGCCGGGGCGTCCCGGTGCCCCTGCTCCGCCCAGATGATCTTCCCGTTCGCCGTGTACCGCGTCCCCCAGCGCCGGGTCAGCTGCGCGACGATCAGCAGCCCGCGCCCGCCCTCGTCCGTGGTCCGGGCGTGCCGCAGATGCGGCGCGGTGCTCCCGGTGTCGAACACCTCGCATATCAGGGCCGCGTCCTGGCGGATCAGCCGCAGCGTGATCGGCCCGCTGCCGTGCCGGATGGCGTTGGTCACCAGCTCGCTCACCACCAGCTCGGTGGTGAACAGCAGCGGCTCCATCCGCCACGCCGACAGCTGCCGCCCGGCCAGCGCGCGGGCCCGGGCGACCACCGCGGGGTCGGTGGGCAGATCCCACGAGGCGACCTGGCCCGTGCCGAGGGCGTGCGTACGGGCCAGCAGCAGCGCGGCGTCGTCGGGCGGCGGCCCGGTCAGCAGTGCCGCCACGGCGTTCTCGCCGATCTCCTCCAGCGTCGTCCCGGGCACCGCGAGGGCCCGGCTCAGCCGGGACATCCCGAGCCCGATGTCCCGATCGCCGGTCTCCACCAGGCCGTTGGTGTAGAGCGCCAGCAAACTGCCCTCGGCCAGCTCCAGTTCGGCCGGTTCGAAGGGCATCGCGCCCAGCCCGAGCGGCGGTCCGGCGGGCAGGTCCGGAAACGCGACGGTGCCGTCGGGCGCGACGACCGCGGGCGGCAGATGGCCGGCGCGGGCCATCGTGCAGAGCCTGCTGACCGGGTCGTAGACGGCGTAGAGGCAGGTGGCGCCCATGAACCCCATGGGGGTGGCCGGGGTGGGTTCGCCCCCGACGGCCGCCGGACCTCCGTCGCGCCGGGTCTCCATGAGTCCGATGACCAAGTCGTCCAGCCGGGCCAGCAGTTCATCGGGCGGCAGGTCCAGGTTGGCCAGCGTCCGCACGGCGGTCCGCAGCCGTCCCATCGTGGCCGCGGCGTCGATACCGTGCCCGACCACGTCCCCGACGACCAGCGCGACCCGCGCCCCCGACAGCGGGATGACGTCGAACCAGTCGCCGCCCACCCCGGTCGGCGCGTCCGCCGGGTAGTACCACGACGCCACGTCCAGCGCGGAGCCGCCGGCCAGCGCGTGCGGCAGCAGATTGCGCTGCATCATCCGGGCCGCGGTGCGCTCCCGGGTGAACCGCCGGGCGTTGTCGATGCACACGGCGGCCCGCGCCACCAGCTCCTCGGCGAGCCGGACGTCGTCCGCCGCGAACGGCCCCAGCCGCCGGGACCGTACGAAGGTCGCCGCGCCCAGCGTGATGCCCCGGGCCCGCACCGGCGCCACCATCATCGACCGGAACCCGAACTCCCTTACGACATCGGCCCGTTGCGGGTCCTCGGTCACCCAGGAGCTGCCCGCGGCCAGCTGCGGCTCCACCACCGACTCCCCCGACAGCAGACAGCGCGCCACCGCCGACGAGGGCGCCCGCTGCACCGCCTCCCCCACCGCCGGCCCCGCCTCCGGGCACCCCTCGCGGACCGACCGCTGCCCCGACCGCCGCATCGTCGGCGTGCTGTCGACCGGCCCCGGCACCGGCTCCTCGCCGCGGAGCACCGAGTCCAGCAGATCGACGGCGGCGAAGTCGGCCAGCGCCGGCACCGCCGTATCGGCCAGCTCCTGCGCGGTCCGCGTCACGTCCAGCGTGCTGCCGATCCGGGCGCTGGCGTCGTTCAGCAGCGCCAGCCGCTCCTGGGCCCGCCAGCGCTCGGTGACGTCGATGACCATGTACCAGATCCCGACCTTGCGGCTGTGCGGGCCGGCCAGCCGGAAGAACGACACGGAATACGCGCGCTCCTGCGTCGGATCCGCGTAGGTGGGGCTGCGGAACTCGTAGTCCATCACCGGCACCCCGGTCGCCAGCACCCGCGTCATCCGCTCGTCGAACGCCGCCGCCTCCTCCGCCGGCAGCACCTCCCCGACCGTCCGCCCCAGCCGCCGCTCCAGCGGTATCAGCCGCTCCAGTACGTCGTTGACCCAGACGTAGCGCAGCTCGGTGTCCAGGACGGCCATCCCGACCGGCGCCTGCGCCAGGAACGGCTCCAGCATCAGCTGGCTCACCGCGCCCCCGGGCACCCGCCGCTCCTCCAGCGCCAGCACCGACCACCGCTCGCCGCCCGCCACCGCCCGGGCACGAACCGCTGCGCGCTGTCCCTTCTCGTCGCCGTCATCCGCGCTGCCGACCACCCGGGACACCTGCACCGCCAGCTGCACCGCGCGGCCGTCCCGGTGACGCACCGCCACCGACCCGCTCCAGCCGTCCCCCGCCCGGCACCACCGGGCCACCGCCGCCGCCCGCTCCGCATCGCCCCGTACGGCCAGCAGCTCCACCGCGCCGCGCCCCAGCACCTCGCCCGCGGGATACCCCAGCAGCCGCTCCGCCGCCCGCGTCCAGGAGACCACCGTCCCCCGGCCGTCCAGTTCGGCGGTGGCCGCCGCGGCTATGTCGCAGGCCGCCCGGCCCGCACCGTCGCCCGCCCCGTCGCCCGGCCGCTCCGGCCGGTCCGTCTCCGAGGTCATCTCATCGCCAGCCCGTTGCAGACCGTTGCCCCAGTGGCGCAAACACCATGCTCATTCTAGGAGAATCGGCGCCTTCGAGCCGGGGCGTACGGGCGCGGAGCAGGGCGTACGGGCGGTCACCCGGCACCGCTGAACGACACCGTTCACCCCTCCCCCGGCAGCCGCAGCTGGAGCATCGCCAGCAGCCGCTGATCCGGCCGGCTCAGATCGATTCCGGTCAGCGCCTCCGCCCGCCGGATGCGGTACCGCAGCGTGTTCGGGTGCACATGCAGATGCTCGGCCGCCGCCCGCACGTCCCCGAACGCGTTCAGATACGCCAGGACCGATTCCGCCAACCGCCCCTGGTGCCGCCGGTCGTGCGCCAGCAGCGCGCTCAACCGCGGATCCCGCAGGTCCGGATGCGCGGAGACCAGCCCCAGCACCTCGCTCACCAGCACCTCGGCCTGGATGTCCGGCAGCGCCGCGACGGTGGTGCCGACCCCCGCGCTCACCATCGCGTCCAGGATCCGGTCCGCCTCCCGCCGCGACTCCGGCACCTCGCCCAGCCCCGGTACGACGCGGCCCACCGACCCGCGCAGCTCCAGCCCCAGATGGCGCCGCGCCGCATCGGCGATCTCCTGCCCCCACCCGCGCAGCGTCCCGACGTCGATGCTCCGCGGCAGCTGCGGCAGCAGCACATAGATCCGCCCTTCGGCCTGGGTGACCAGGGCGCTGCGGTGCCGCGCCGCGGTGTGCACCGAGATCAGGTTGCCGACCTCGGCCCGGGTCAGCTCCGACTCGGGCGCCCCGGCAGCCCCGTACGAGAACCCCAGCACCACGGCCGGCCGCGCCACGTCCAGCCCCACCTGCGCCGCCAGCGGCTGCGGCCCCGTGCTCCCGTCCAGCAGCCCCGCCGACAGCGTCCGGGTCAGCGTCACATCCGCGGACAGCTCCCGCCGGCGCCGCACCAGGTGCAGCGCCGCCACCCGCGCCGCCCCGGTCAGCGCCTGCTCCGCCCGCTCGCTCAGCGGCGCCGACCCCTCCTGCACCCAGATCGTCCCCAGCTGCCGCTCGCCGGCCCGGATGGCCACCGCCAGCCGCCGCCGGATGCCCAGCTCGGGATGGCTCTCGATCTGGATCACGTCGTCGGAAGCCCGCAGCCGCTGGAACACGCCCCACTTCCGCAGCCGCGCGAGATACGGCTCCGGCCCCTGCCACCCCAGAATGGACAGCCGCCGCAGATCGTCGACCTCCTCGGAATCGGCCGACCGGGAGTAGGCCAGCACCCGGTTCGCCACGTCCTCGATGCTGACGATCCCCCCGGTCAGCACCGCCGTCGTCTGCGCCAGCGCGAACAGGTCCCCCTCTTCCCCGCCCTCCCCGTTGCGCCCCGACGCCACATCCTCCAGCGCCGCCCGCGCCAGCGCGTCCACCTGGTCCCAGCGCGCATCGCCCCGTACGGACAGCAGCGCCACCCCCGCCTCGACGGCGGTCTCCCGCAGCGCCGCCGCCTGCTCCGGCGTGTCCAGCTTCACCGCCACCGCCGCGGCCCCGTCCCGGCCCCCGGCCCGCAGCGCCGGAAACGCCGCCCGCCCGCGCGCCCCGATGGCCAGCACCAGCTCCCCGGCCCGCGCCACCGCCGGATCCTCCGGATCCAGCAGCGCCACACTCCGGATCACCACATCCAGCCCCACCGGCGCCGCCTGCAACGTCACCAGCGGCTCCCCCAGCGCCATCAGCAGCTGGCGCAGACTGATCCCCTCACCGTTCGGAGTGCCCGCAGCCGCGGAATCTGCATCCATGGTCGGTGCCTTGCTCGTTGTCTTACGGGTTGCCTTGCGCGTTCGTCGCCTTGCTCGGTGTCTTGCTCGCTCGTTGCCTCGCCCATTCGGACAGTGCCGGATCGACCCCACGACCGATGCTAGCCGTGCGGTCCGGCGGCGGACCGCCGCCCTCACACGAATCCGACCGCCTCCCCTGCGAGCACCGGGCAACGCGCCCCCGCACGCCCCTCCACCGACAGAAAGACCACCGGCCGCGCCGACCACTCCGCCCACACCCCACCGCATTCCAACGCCAGCCCACACGGCTCCCCCCGGTGCAACGCGGCAACAGCCCCTACGCGCCCGCCGCCGTCCACCCCGGACAGCACCCGCCGCCGCGCCCGCCCGGACAGCCCACCGGCCATCCTCCGCGCATCCGCACCGCTCGCCCGCGCCGCCTGCGCCGGGCTGTCCACGGCGAGCGTCACCCATGAGACGACGACGTCCGCGTCCAGCGACCCGTACACCACCCGCTCACACCAGATCCCCGGTGTCCCCGGTCCCCGCGTCACGCCGCCATCTCCAGAGACGCGGAGACCGGCCGCGCCACCAGCGCATACGCGCACCCCTCCGCATCAACGACCGTCAGCGACAGGGAACTTCCGCCGGCCAGCGCATGCACCGCGCCGCCGAACTCCCCCGCACCGTCCAGCCAGGCGCGTACCCCGCCCTCGTACGGCGCCCCTAACTGCTGCGCCATGTGCACCGCCCGCCGCCGCACCCATCCCACAGCCCGCCGAGGCGAGGACGACGCCAGCCCGCCCAGCTCGATCGACACCCCGTCCGGACACCGCACCGTCACCTCCGCGCGATACCGCACGCCGCCCCCGGCACCGCCAACTCCGCCCACACGACCTTTCCGGTGCCGTCCGCTTCCACGCCCCAGCACCTTGCCAAGGCGTCCACGAGCACCAACCCACGCCCACATTCCGCGTCCTCCTCCACGTCGTCGTTCACCACGGGTTGCTCACCACTGGCATCCCGCACCTCCAGCCGCAGCCGCCCGACCCCGCCCGACAGCGCAAACCGGATTCCGACCCACCCGCCGCCCGCCGCCTGCGCCCGCACCGCGTTGGCGACCAGCTCGGACGCCAACAGCTCGGCGGCCCAGGCGACTTCGCCCGGCACCCGCCACCGGCGGAGCTGCCGGCGCAACTCCCCGCGAGCCCATCCGGAGCTGCGGGGCTCGCTCGGTACGCGGTAGGCGACGGCAGGTGGGACGGCGGGGGCGAGTCGGGTTGCTACGGGCCGGGCGCGTGCGGACATGGCTATCCCCTTGGTGCGCATGACGGAGCGTCAAAATCACACAGCGCACCACAGCGTGCGCATTATGTGATGCAGCTCACCGTAGGGGGGTCCGCGATCCATCGCAAGTGCCCCTATCGCAAACTTGCGATTGCGCTGCGTGACCGACCAGAGTGGCTCGGCATCACCTCAACGCGGCAGACTGAGGCGGCCGTTGAAAGGAGGGGTCATGCCCGCAGGTGGAAAGCCGACTGTCCGCAGCCGCAGGCTCGGCAACGCTCTGAAGCGTCATCGCGAGGCCGCCGGCTTGGATCAGACCGACGGCGCCGACGCCATCATGAAGTCCGTCTCCAAGATCAGCCGCCTGGAGAGCGGGCAGACCTCCGCATCCGCCTTGGAGGTCCGGACGCTGTTGGATCGCTACGGAGTGGAGGATGCGGACGAGCGGTCCAGGCTGTTGGAGTGGGCCCGGAGGAGCAATGAACGAGGCTGGTGGATCGACTATCAGGAGGCGGTGCAGCCTGGTTACGCCGATCACATCGCCCTCGAAAGCGAGGCGACGTGCATCCGCTCCTGGGGGCCGGTGCTGGTACCCGGCCTGCTCCAGACCCCCGACTACACGGAAGCCGTCATCACCATAGGGCCCAGACTTATCGCGCCGAAAAGAGCTGTTGAGCTGGTGAAGCTCCGGCAGGAGCGGCAACGCCGGATCGGCGAGGGCGGCGCACACTTCACCGCGATCATCTGGGAACCTGCCCTCACCGCACTGAACTGCGAACCAGGTGTCTGGAGCGGCCAGTTGGCCCATCTGCTCGACGTAGGAGAACGCCGGAATGTCACCGTCCAGCTCCTCCCTCTGGCAGCGAACCTGACTGCCGGCATGTCGGCCCCCTTCGTAGCCTTCTCATTCGGGGTGGAAGCGAACGTGGAAGCGGTAACTCTGGAGAACCCGGCGAACACCAACGTTGTGGAAGCTCCGGAGGATCTCGCACACTACGTCAAGGTGTTCGACCAGCTTCGCTCGGCGGCCCTGTCACCGGACAGGAGCGCCGAGTACATCCGCCGGCTGCTCGAAGTCGGCACGCAGCACAGGGAAGAGGGACCGTGAAGGCTGAGACCGTGAGCCCGTTTCGCAAGTCGTCCTACTCGGCCCAGTCGGGCGACTGCGTAGAGGTCGCGCACACCACTGACGGTGGCCGCGCCCTACGCGACAGCAAGAGCCCGGCCCGCCCTCACCTCTCCTTCGGCCCCTCCGCATGGATTTCGTTCGTGAAGGCGCTGATAGGCGACGCAGAGACGTCCGCCTGAGCCCAAGCCAACGGCAACAGCAAAGAGCCTCCCGAACGCCCCGAGGCGCGGTCGGGGGCTCTTCCCGCGCACACCACTCAGCCCAGCGCCTCGATCGCCTTACCGACGAGCGCTCGCACCTCCTCCCCGTACACGGCCATCTCCCTCAGCCGATCGAACACCTTCAGATAGAGGCCGATTTCGTGGGGCTGGGTGATGCTCATCTCCGCCGAAACGGCTTCCACCGACACCGACTCTTCGTCATAGACGTGGAACGTCTCCTGTGGCCATTGCGTCCGCCGAGGCGTCGCCATGGGGATGACACCGAACGACACACCCGGTAGAGACCCGGAGGCCAGCAGATGGTCCAGCTGATCGGCCATCACTTCGGGGTCGGCGATCTGGTACCGGAGGACGGCCTCTTCGACAAGCAGCTCGAAGCGGTGTCCTGGTTCGTGGATGACACCGGACCGCTTGACCCGAGCCGCTGCCGCCTCGGCCACGTCCTTGAGTGCCAACTCCCGGACTTCGGGGATCGCGCCCAGCACCGCGGCGGCGTAGCCCTCGGTCTGGAGTAATCCGGGAACGAGCGTGGACGAGTAGATCCGGAAGAGACTCGTCCTGCCAAAGAGATCAACAATGCTCTCCTGTAGGGGCTTCAGCCCGTCCTGCATCTGCTGGCGCCACTCCGTGCGCTCCGGAGCGGCGTTCCCGTCACCGAGTGCGGGATTGTCCAACGGCATTGCAAACCTCCCTGATCAGACGAGCCATCCATGCCCACCTACGCTGGACTAATCTCCACTTGGACGAGGGTCAGCCCAGCGCCTCGATGGACCGCACGATGAGTGCCCGCGCCGCGGCGCCATACACGGCCATCTCCCGCAGGCGCTCGAATGCCTTGAGATAGAGCGCGATCTCGTCAGGCTGGGTGATCCTCACCCGTGCGGAGGCCAGTTCGATGGACACGAGGCGGTCGTCGTACACGTGAAATGTCTCGATCGGCCAGTGCTTTCGCTCCCGAACCGTCTTGGGAATCACACCCAGCGACACTGCGGGGAGTGCCCCGGCGGTCAGCAAGTACCCCAACTGGGCTGCCATTGCTTCGGTGTCGCCCACCTGGTGGTACAGCACTGACTCTTCGACAAGGAGCACGACGCGGCGCCCCGACTCGTGGATGACACGGGAGCGCTGCACACGGTCCGCCGCCGCCTCGGCACCGTCGTTCACCGGGAGCCCGCGGAAATCGGCGATGGTGCTCAGCAGGGCCGCCGCGTAGCCCTCGGTCTGGAGCAGTCCCGGCACCAAAGTTGCCGAGTACACGCGGAAGAGCCGAGTCTCACGGAACAACGGCACCGAGCGATTCTGAAGCTGCCGCAGCCCGTCGCGCAGTTGATGGCGCCACTCGGTGTACATCGACTCGGCGTTGAGGGACTGGGCGGCCAGCCCCTCCGCCTCGTTGTCGGCCCGGCAGGCCCGGCACCACAGCCTGATGTCCTTGGCGGATGGGGCAGTGCGGGCGTTCTCGATACGCGAAGTCTTCGCGTGGTGCCACCCGCACTGCCCCGCCAGTTCGACGACCGTCAGCCCGGCCCCTTTCCGAAGCTCACGCAGCCGCCGCGCGACAGCTTTGCGGGCAGTCTGCGCTGACGAGGACGGAGATATGGGCATGGGACGACCGGTCGATACCTTCTGTCAGCGAATCTCGTACTGGTCGTGCGGGACGGCCCGTGACCATACGGCCTCGAAGGCGTCGGCGCACAGTTTTGCCGCGGCGGGTTCCTCGGTGACTTCCTTGTCACCGGCGGTGCCGTCACCCGCGAAGTGGTTCCAGCGGACCACGCGCTCGTCGAACAGCCAGAAGTCGTTCCCTGGTAGAGCGATGTCCGACGCCCGACGACGCGGAAGCCACCGCACCTGCTCGCCCGCGACGACGTTGGTGAACGTGCCGTCGTACAGGAACTGGGTGTACTGGCTGACCGGTTCGGAGACGATTCGTGCCCGCCGCACGACGACACCGCGGGACGCCGTCTCCTGCATCAGGTCGAGCCAAGGCCGCCACCACGAGGCTTGGTCCGCGAGATCATGACGGAAGCCGCGCTTCCAGTCAGCGAACGGCCCCTTTTCGTAGTCGACGGCGTATGCGTCGCGCATCTCCAAGTGCACGGCCGAGCGGGTGCACTTGGAGATCATCTCAGCGAACGTCGGGACGCTCGACGACATCGCACGCCTCCCTGATCATGTGAGCCATCCGCGCCGGGATGCGGACGACTGCCTCGTGCTCCGGGATGCCCTTTGCGTGACCGGGAAGGGTCAATGCCGCGCATTCAGCCTCAAGTTCGGCATTCGGCTTCCACCCCTGGAAGACGATTTCCTGCTTCTCCTGGTCCACCCACACGGTAGGACTTTCGTCGTCTCCGCTGTTCGGGTCGATCCCGATGAACCGTAACGCCATACCGGCCTCCCTCTCAGGCGGTGCAGAGATGTGCACGGAGCCTCCGGACACGAGAGACAGCGTTGCGCTTCCCACGTAGCCACGGCAAGCAACAACCCACCCTCGTGCACAAAGCTGCACACGGCTGGATGTGGCCCACGCCACACCCCTACGGTCACGCGGAAGCAGCCCCACTCGCCCCGCAGAACGCGCACTCCAGCACTCGGGACGGGCTCTCATAACTCCCGCCCCGGCCGCCATTCCCTGGCAGGACACGGCCGGAGCGGGCGGGCCCACGAAGGGCCCTCGCAAGTGCACGACGGCGTACGGACAGTCCGTGCGCCGGCCCAGCACCAAGGAGTTCACCATGCGATACCGACCCGACCCGGTCAAGTACGGCGGCGACGAGGACGACGGCGGCGACGCCAACCCCAGCGGAGGCTGCGGCGACGGCGACGGCTGCGGACGCGGCTGATCCGGCAGGCAACGCACCACCCGGCCCTGGAGCCCGGCAGGCCCGGGGCCGCCCACCCACCCGGAGAACCATGACCACCACCCCCCACCACCACGCCTACCTCTGGCTCGGCCACGGTGACGTCCTCGTCAAACCCGGGGACGCCCAACGCCGCCCCACCCACCCCGAGTTCCGCTCGGCGCAGGTCATGCCGCTGGAGTGCGCCGACTGGCTGCTCAAGCCGGCCGGGCGGATCGCCGCGACGTTCCACGAGCCGACGGACGGGGCCGACTGGTACGCGGAGCAGATTGCACACCACGCCGCGCTCTTCACCGGTACCTACGCCCCACCCGCCGCCCGCCAGGAGACCGTTCGGGCCCTCGGCGCAGGTGAGGACCGCGTAGGCGGTTGGTGGGTGACCGGCAACCGCTTCCTCTCCATCAGCGTCGTCGCGTGCAGCCCGCACCGCATCCGGCCCGCGTACGTATGCCCCCAGCGGCAGTAAGCAATTCAAACTCAGCCGCGCTACCCCGCCCCCACCGCGATCCGCGCCGCCGACGTCCCCAGCCCCGTGGGCGCGCCGGTCCAGCCCGGGGAGCCGGGCCGGTGCCGCAGGTACTCCGCTCGGTAGCGGCGGCACTCCTGGTGCCAGGTGAGGATGCCGGCGAGCCAGTTCTCCAGTTCCCCGACGTAGCCGTCGAGGGTGGCGCGGGCCTCCGCGGAGAGGTTGAAGTCGTCGTAGAGGATGGGGAGTTGGTTGGCGGCTACGTGCTGGAACTCGCGCATGCGGGAGGTCATCAGGTCGTGGACGATGGCCAGCGCGGTGGGGTAGTCGACGTCGAAGAAGTTCTGGACGACGAGGATGCCGTTGTGCACCTCGCCCTCGTACTCGATCTCCTTCTGGTACGAGAACACGTCGTTGAGCAGGCAGGCGTAGTCGGCGGCGGCGTTCTCCAGGGAGCGCATCGGGCCGGTGCGGTAGATCTCCGGCGGAACGGTCCGGCCGTGGCCGAGGCGGCTCAGGCTCATGGTGAGGTCGGAGCCGAACGTGGCCCGGCGCATCTCGATGTAGTCGACCGGGTCCGGGATGCGGTGCAGCACCTTGTTGTCGAGCTCCCAGAGCCAGCTCGTGGTCATCGAGTCGATGGTCGCCTTGAAGGTGGCGCGCGCGTCGGGGGTCATCGGCCCCGCCGTACGGGCCCAGAGGTCGGCCAGGCCGCGTTCGAGGGCGTTGGCGGGTTCGGGGGTCGGATCGGACGCTTCGACGGGCATGAAGGTGGACAGGCGCTTGGTGGTGGCCAGCGCGCCGGCGACGTCCCGGGTCCGGCCGAAGACCGCCGGGTAGTAGTCGTCCGCGTACGTGCCCCAGGTCAGCCACTGGGTGCCGATGTCGAGCTGCTCCAGGGTGGCGTCCGGGTGCAGGCCGGCCGCGCACAGCGCGAAGTCGAAGCGGACCAGCGCGTCCTCGTCCCAGATGTCGGAGTGCGGCACGCCGGGCTGCGGTTGCAGCAGCCCCATGGCGTGCGCCCAGGCGACGACGTTGCGCCGGGACGCCTCCAGGTGCGTGCTGTGGGTGGCGGTGAAGGGCATGTGGAAGTCGGGGAGTTGGGACGGCCCGACCTTCCGGTGGGGGGTGTGGGTGTGGCTGCGCACCCGCTGGGCGGCGGCCGTCTTCAGGGCGGCCTTCAGGTCGGCGGCGGAGGTGCCCAGACCACCGAGGGCGAAGGGCGACCACGGCGCCGAGGGGTCGGCCGCCCCCGCCCCGCCCCCGTTCATGTAGCGGCTGGACCGCAGGTGCCACTCGTGCCCGCCGGACTGCCAGTCCTGGAGCCCCTTGGCGTACGCCAGCACCGCGGCGCAGGACGCCGCGTCCAGGCCCTTGTCCGCGAAGAGCGCGGGCAGTTCGGCGAAGACGGTGTTCTCGAACTGCTGGAGACGGGAGGTGATCAGTTCGTTGACGGAGTCCGCGGCCTCCTGCGTGGTGCAGTCCAGGAACGTCTCCAGTACGAGGACGCCGTTGCTCAGCTCCCCCTCCTCCTCCGTCTCCCGCTGGTAGGAGAACAGGTCGTTACGGAGGTGCACCGCGTCGGAGAAGGTGTCCTTGAGCACCCGCAGCGCCCGCGCGTCCGCGACGGCGGCCGGGATCTCGGCGCCGGTCGCGTACTCGACCAGCCCCGCCGACCAGGGCGCGCCGCCCACCTTCCGCCGCATCTCGATGTATTCGACGGGGTTGGGGATCCGGTTGATGTTGATGTTGGAGAGTTCCCAGAGCGATTCGTTCAGCAGATGCTCGGTGCTCTCGGCGAACCGGGCCCGCCACTCCGGCGACATGCCCGGCACGGTGCGCGCCCACAGGTCCGCGAGCCCCGCCTCGACCGGGTTGGTCGGTTCGGGCACCGGCGTGGCCGGGTCCATCGGCATGAAGAGCGGCAGCCGGTCGAGATACGCCTTGCCGCCCTCCCGGTCCAGCGTCCGCTTGAACTTCTCCAGGAAGTGGTCGTCGAAGAAGAAGACCCAGACGTACCAGTCGGTGACGAGGGAGAGCGCTTCCTCGGAGCAGTCCGGGTGGGTATAGGCGCACAGCAGCGCGTAGTCATGGGAGTCGAGGTCCCGCTGCTCCCAGATCCCGGAGCCCTCCAGCATCTCCATCTGCCGGGCCCATCGCCTGGAGTGCGCCCGCGCCGCCTCCAGGTGGGGGTTCAGCCGGGCCGGGTGCGGCATGTAGAACCGCGGCAGTTCAAAGGGCTGCGCTGCGGGCTGCGACTGTGACTGCGTCACCGTTGGTGGCCTCTCCCGATACCGATGCCCCTCCGTACGGACGGGACGTACGGAAGGAGGGCGCACCGAGGCACACCCCTTGACGGCGGCAGCACTACCCCGGGCGGCGCCGCCATAGGCTCATCCGGTCGCCCTCCGCCGAACTGGCACTCTTTCGGGTTGAGTTGGGGGGCGGAGGTTTGGATCACGGGTGCTGGCGATCACCACTTCGCCGTCATCACGAGGATCCGTGATCACCGCGTGTGCGGCGTTCGGGGCCGCCCCCGGCCGCCCCCGCCGCCCCCGCTGTACGGAGCGCCAGCGCCGCCAGCGCCTCGGGTGCGCCGGCCTGGCCGCGGATGCCCGGGAAGGCGTTGATGTCGACGATCAGCGGGGTGCCGCCGCCGGCGTCGACGATGTCCACGCCGTACACCTCCAGATCGAAGACCTCTCCGACCCGGCGCACGGTGTCGGTCCAGCCGGACGGGAGGTCGGCGAGCGGCAACGGCAGGTTCTCCCCGCGCCCGCCGGGGGCCAGTTCGGAGCGGCGGCGGGCGGCGAAGAGACGCCCGTCCACCACCCACAGTTTGTGGTCCCAGCCGCTGTTCGCGGTGAACTCCTGGACGATCACCGGCTCTTCGGGCCGGTCGGCGGCCAGCTCCGCGAGCCGTGCCGGTCCGTCGACCCGGGCCACGAGATTGCCCCGGCGGCTGTGACGACTCTTCACCACCAGGGGGAAGCCGGGGACGGGCGGGCCGTCCGCCACTGCCGCCAGCTCGCCGAGCGTGCCGGTGCGGACGGTCGCCGCGTACGGCAGTCCGGCCGCCCGGGCCACCTCCGCGAGGACACCGCGGTCCTGGCAACGGGCGGTGGCAGCAGGCGAGTTGATCACCGGCGCCCCGTACGCCTCCAGCCGCGCGGCGAGTGCCAGCCCGTTCGGTGTCTTCGCCGTGAGCAGATAGACGTCGGCGAGGTGGCCGGGGAACGGGGGCTCCCCCTCCGGGTCGAGGAACACGACCTCGTGGGCGGCGCGCCGCAGCACCGCCGCCGTTGCCGCCAGCACCGGATGCTCCCGGTCCGTACAGATCACCCCGGCCCTCACGGGGTGCCCCCGGGCGTGTCCTCCTCGACCCCGTCCATACCGCTTCGCAGCGCTCCACTCCCTCGCGCGAGCCGCCGACGCCAGACGAGCGGCGTCCTTTCGGCGACGTTAACTCCACCCCATCCACCCTGCACAGACGCCTGACCTGCGGATTTCCTCCGCACCCCGGGGGCTGCGCCACCGCCCGCCGCCCACGGTTACCGTGAAGCCACCCGATCACCGCTCCGGGACGCGGCTACGGGACGCCGCTAAGGATCACCGCTCCGGAGGGCGGCGCCGGACGCGGCAGCAGCACCGAATCCACCCCGACACCGCCGACACCGATCAGCACGAGCCATACGCACAATGCAAGCAATACAGGCAATCAAGGGAAAATGCGCACCAGCAGGGATAGGGATGGGGAGGGCCGCCGCATGACCACCAAGGCCGCACCGTTCGACGAACTGGACCGCAAGATCGTCGCCGCGCTCATCGAGAACGGCCGGGCGAGCTTCGCGGAGATCGGTACCTCCATCGGGCTGTCGGCGACCGCCGTCAAACGCCGCGTCGACCGGATGCGGGAGAACAACATCATCACCGGCTTCTCCGCCACCGTCCGGCCGGCCGCCCTGGGCTGGCTCACCGAGGCGTACGTGGAGGTCTACTGCGACAGCGCCGCCCCGCCCCGGCGGCTGGCCGAGGTGGTCCGCAACCACCCGGAGATCGCCGCCGCGATGACCGTCACCGGCGGCGCCGACGCCCTGCTCCACGTCCGCGCCACCGACGTCGAGCACTTCGAGGAGGTCCTGGAACGCATCCGGACCGAGCCGTTCATCCGCAAGACCATCAGCTACATGGTCCTCTCCCACCTCATCCCGGACAGCCCGGAGGCCGGCGCACCCCGCCCCTCCACACCGGACCGCGCAGCAAACCAGCGCTGACCGCCATCCACACGCAGCATTCCTGCGCCACGACGCAGCACATGTTGCTTGTGACCGGAATCCACCGCTCCTTACCGTGTAGTGCCCCAGGTGACGATCCCTCACGGTCTGTCACAACAGGAAGCGGAGGACCCGTTCCGTGCCCACACCCCGTCCGACCGGTGCGCCGCGCACCGCCCTCCCCCGGCGCTATCTGCTCTGCCGGCCCACGCACTTCGCCGTCCGGTACGCCATCAACCCCTGGATGCACGAGGACGCCCAGGTGGACACCGAACTCGCGGCCCGCCAGTGGGAGAACCTGGTCCGCGCCTACCGCGACCACGGCCACACGGTCGAGACGGTGGAACCCGCCGCCGACCTCCCCGACATGGTCTTCGCCGCGAACTCCGCTCTCGTCGTCGACGGCCGGGTCTTCGGCTCCCGCTTCCACGCCCCGCAACGCCGCCCGGAGTCACGGGAGTACGAGATCTGGTTCAAGGCCGCCGGCTACGACGTCTACCAGCCGGAGTCCTGCTCCGAGGGCGAGGGCGACCTCGTACCGGCCGGCCGCTACCTCCTCGCCGGCACCGGCTTCCGCACCACCCGCGACGCCCACGCCGAGGTCCAGGAGTACTTCGGCGTCCCGGTCATCAGCCTCCAGCTGATCGACCCGTACTTCTACCACCTCGACACCGCCCTCTTCGTCCTCGCCGACGGCACACACGGAGGGAACGGAGGCAACGGGGAACCCGGCGGGCCCGATCCCGATCCCGATCCCGGCCCTGGCCCCGACCCCGGTCCCGGCCCCGGTCCCGGCCCCGCCACCATCGCCTACTACCCCGGCGCCTTCTCCACCGGCAGCCGCGAGGTGCTGCGCCGCCTGTTCCCCGACGCCGTCCTCGCCACCCGCGACGACGCCCTGGCCTTCGGCCTCAACTCCGTCTCCGACGGCCGCCACGTCTTCGTCGCACCCCAGGCCACCGGCCTCATCGACCAGCTCACCGCCCGCGGTTTCGTCCCCGTCCCCGTCGACCTCTCCGAGTTCCACAAGGCCGGCGGCGGCATCAAGTGCTGCACCCAGGAGATCCGATGACCACTGCGCCCACCCGCACCCGACGCACCTCGGACGACCTCATCCAGGCCGAGGCCCCAGTCCTCGCGCACAACTACCACCCGCTCCCCGTCGTCATCGCCCGCGCCGAGGGCGTCTGGGTCGAGGACGTCGAAGGGCGCCGCTACCTCGACATGCTGGCGGGCTACTCGGCGCTCAACTTCGGCCACCGCCACCCCGCCCTCATCGAGGCCGCGCACCGCCAGCTCGACCAGCTCACCCTCACCTCCCGCGCCTTCCACCACAACCGACTCGCCGCCTTCGCCGAGGACCTCGCCGAACTCACCGGCCAGGACATGGTCCTCCCGATGAACACCGGCGCCGAAGCGGTCGAGAGCGGCATCAAGGTCGCCCGCAAATGGGCGTACGACGTCAAGGGCGTCCCCGCCGACCGGGCCACCGTCGTCGTCGCGAGCGGCAACTTCCACGGCCGCACGACGACCATCATCAGCTTCTCCGACGACGAGGAGGCCCGCGCCGGCTTCGGCCCGTACACCCCCGGCTTCCGCACCGTCCCGTACAACGACCTCGCCGCCCTCGAAGCCGCCATCGACGACACCACCGCGGCCGTCCTCATCGAACCCATCCAGGGCGAGGCCGGCGTCCTCATCCCCGACGACGGCTACCTGGCCGGCGTCCGCGAGCTGACCACCCGCACCGGCTGCCTCTTCATCGCCGACGAGATCCAGTCCGGCCTCGGCCGCACCGGCACCACCCTGGCCGTCGACCACGAAAACGTCGTCCCGGACGTCGTCCTCCTCGGCAAGGCCCTCGGCGGCGGCATCGTCCCGGTCTCCGCGGTCGCCGCCCGCCGCGACGTCATGTCGGTCCTCGGCCCCGGCCAGCACGGCTCCACCTTCGGCGGCAATCCCCTGGCCGCCGCCGTCGGTTCAGCCGTCGTCGACCTCCTCGCCACCGGCGAATTCCAGTCCCGCGCCGCGGAGTTGGGCAAGGTCCTGCACGCCGGCCTCGCCGACCTCCTCGGCCACGGCGTCACCGACTTCCGCACCCGCGGCCTCTGGGCCGGCGTCGACATCGACCCCGCCCTGGGCACCGGCCGCACCATCAGCGAACACCTCATGGACCAGGGCATCCTCGTCAAGGACACGCACGGCTCCACGATCCGCCTCGCCCCGCCCCTCACCATCACCGAGGACGAACTCACCACCGCACTGGCAACCCTGAAGCGCGTACTGCACAAACTGAGCTGACCCTCAGCTCACCCTCAGCTACCCCTCACGCACGGAGTCCAGCAGGGCGGCGCAGCGACCGAGCAGGTCGACCAGCGCCGCCCTTTCCTCGTCCGTGAACTCCGCGGCCAGCGCCCGCTCCACCCGTACCGCCCGCGCATCCGCATTCGCCAACACGGCCCGGCCCTCGTCCGTGAGCCGGATCTCCAGCACGTTCTTGTGCCACTCGTGCGGGGTGCGCTCGATGAGGCCGCGCTCCTGGAGGTTCTTCAGCACGGTGTTCATGGTCGGCGGCGTCACCCGGCACGCGCGCGCCAGCGCGGCGGCCGAGATGCCGGGCTGCTCGGAGCTGTAGAGCAGCGCGGCGTACTGCGGGACGGTCAGCCCGGCAGGCTTCAGCGCCGCGTGCTTGGCACTGTTCAGGGCCTGCTCGGCGCGCTTGATGGAGGAACCAAGCCGCTCGGACGCGGGCATCGACGTCGTCATCTCCGCATCGTAACGGCCGTATACCAGACAAGCCCTCACCCATTCATGCGAACCCAAACAGCCATTAACACCTTGACGATCATTAGAACTCTAATCTACCTTCGCATGCATTCGATCGCTTGCGGGCCACACCGCCCCCGCAGGCATCCGACGAACGGGGAGGCACCCACCCATGTCCCGACGCACACCGCGGCTCCCGCGCCGCACTCTGGCCACGGCCACCCTGGTCCTGACCGCCGTCACCGTCCCCCTCACGGCCACCGCCCACGCGACGCCGGCTACCACCCCCTCGGCGACCAGGAACACGACACTGGCGCCCCTCCACCCCCACTCCCCGATCTCCACCGCCTTCACCCTGCCCGGCGACCGCGCCTACCCCGAGAGCATCACCGCCGACCCGCGCACCGGCGACCTCTACATCAGCTCGTACGTCACCGGCGCGATCTACAAGGCAACCCCCGGCCACCACGCCGCCCAGGTCTTCCTGCCCTCCGGCACCGACGGCCGCACCACCGCCAACGGCGTCAAGGTCGACCGCTCCGGCCGCCTCTGGGTCATCAACTCCACCGCCGGCGTGGCCGTCTACAACCTCCACACCCGCCGGCTCATCGCCCGCTTCGACGCGACCACCACTGGCCCGACCAAGCCCTTCGTCAACGACCTGGCCATCACCCCGGACGGCACCGCCTACCTCACCGACAGCTCCCACGGCATCATCTACCGCGTCACACCGCACCAACTGGCCCACGCCGCCACCCACGGCCGCCACGCCACCCTGCCCCCGGCCTACGACCTGTCCGCAACCCTCCCCAAGACCCCCGACACCATCTACACCCTCAACGGCATCGCAGCCGCCCCCTCAGGCCGCTACCTCCTCACCGTCGACATGACCGCCGGCACCCTCTACCGCGTCGACGTCACCTCAGGCGCGATCCGCCAAGTCACCCTGCACGGCGGCGACCTGCGCGACGGCGACGGCCTCGAAATACGCGGCACGACCCTCTGGGCAACCCACAACCGCTCCAACACCCTCACCCGCTGGCGGCTCTCCGACGACGGCACCACCGCCCACCTGGAACGCCGCCTCACCGACGCGTCCCTCCAGACCCCGACCAGCATCGTCCACAGCCACGGCCGGACCTACGTCACCCGCTCCCAATTCACCAAGGGCGGCCCCATGGGCCCGGGAACCCCGCAGAAGCCCTTCACGGTGGCCGCGGTGAACGGCATCTGACCCTGCCCCCTACGCCCGGTCGTCGAACTCCCCACCCTTGACGGCCTCGACAAACGCCACCCAAGGCTCCGCCGGGACGACAACCACCGGCCCGCGCGGAGCCTTGGAGTCCCGGACGGAGACGGCGCGAGGGTGGCCGTCGAGGACTTCCAGGCAGTCGGCGCCTTGATTGTCGCTGTACGTCGACTTACGCCAACCGCCCGGGGCAGAGGCTTTTCGGATGACGCGCTCAGTCATGGTGGCCGTACTCCTTCGCTGTCGCCCGCATCCGGGACAGAGACTCCTGCAACGGCAGTGCATCGCTCAGTCCGAGAGCGTAGACGCCCTGCAACTGGCGGACCATTGCCGGGGAATCGTGGAGCTGGCTCACGAACATGCCCTCCGTGTAGGCCGCCGGAGGCTGGTCCTCGAACCACATCAGCTTCAACTGCCCCTGCATGAGCGGATGAACGCCCAGCCCTACGGGCAACACATGCGCCCGAACCCGACCACTCTCGACCAGGTGGACCAGGTGCATGATCTGCTCCGCCATCACCTCCGGCCCACCGACCGGACGGCGAAGCACCGCCTCGTCCAGCAGCACCCAAACAACAGGCGTCGACGGGCTTTCGAGGATCTTCGCGCGTCCCAGCCGTGTGCGCACGAGCCTGTCACACTCCTCCTCACTCCACGGCGGGAAGGCCGTACGCATCACCGCACGCGCGTACCGCTCCGTCTGAAACAATCCAGGCACCAACGCACTCGCGAACTCCCAGATCGTCTCCGCCTGCTGCTCTAGCTGCAACGCGTCCGCGAACCGTTCGGCGACCGTCGGCTCATCCCCCGGCCGAAAACTGCTGAGCACATCCCCCGTGTTCAGCGCCTTGTCGAGCCTTCTCGCATCCTCCCTGGACGGAATCCGTCGCCCCGCCTCGATGTGCGCGATATGGGAACGCGTCATCACCGCCGCATCGGCCAACTGCTGCTGCGTCAGCCCCGCCAGCTCCCTCTGCTGCCGCAGCCAATCCCCATAGGTACTGCCCATGAGCGCACACCCCTCGTGACGGATACGAAGGCACACCCTCCGTACTTCCGAGGCTACTTGCCGTCACTGACACTCGTGCTTGTACGCACGAAGGACCCCACGACGGAGGCGCTCTGGCGATGCCCTACGACCCCGACAACCCCCAACAGCCCGGCTCGCGGCTCCGCTTGCTCCCCTGGGAAACCTGGGACGGCCGCCCCTGCTACCTCCACCCCGCCGACAACAGCCAGGGCTACCTCTCCCGCAAGGCCGACCGCATGGAAGCCCAGCAGATGCGCAACGCCTCCGTCGCCTACACCGACGCCGAGACGACCCTCCGCAACGAATCCGCGGGCCCCCTGCTCCTCCGCCTCACCCTCATCCGCACCACGGCCGCCCTCAACAACGCCCTCCGCATCGCCGACAGCCGAGCCGGCCGCCTGCCCGAACCCCCAGACAACGGACCGAACGACTGCCCAGGCCCCACTACATCTCGATAAGCAAGGCGAACAGCGCGAACAGCCCGACAAGGGCGAGCGGCGCCAGGAGCGCAGACGTCACCCGGAACGCGTTGTGGCGCCGCCGGCGCGGCAGAACCCAGCTGACCACCAGCAACCCGACTGGCACGACCAGCCCGAATCCGCACACGATAGAGGCGAACTTCAGACTCGACACGAAGCGATCGAGCCGCTCACCGCCACAGGAGCAACACACCGCGGGCGTCAGAAACACGAGCCACCCGAGCACGAACCCCACATTCACCGTCACGGCCGTCGAAATAGCGGGGGCGACCAGCGCCAGTGGCGTCGGCTCATCCTTCTCCCACTCCCACCTCACGGCCACTTCACAATCGCCATGCAGGCAACAAACAGCACCACAACCGTCAGCGGAGCCATCAGCGCAAGCATCGCCCGCCGCCCAGCGTTCCGCCGCTCCCACGGCAACCCCCAAGCCGCAACAAGCAACCCCGCCGGCCCCAAAAACCCAACCTCCAGCACCGAAAAGGCAGTCGAAACACTCGCATCAAACCCATGCGCCTTCTCGCTACTGCACGCATCACAAGCCATCGCCGAGAACCCAACAACGACCAGCGCAAAGAACCCCGCAATCACCGTGACCACACTAGAAACCAACGGCCCCACCCAGGCCCACTCATCACGCTCTACGTCCAAAGGCAGCGACATCTGTTCCATACGCGCCAGCCAACCCCAGACGCCGCCCGCCCACATGAGTCCCCATACTCAGACATCCACGCGCCCACGCTCATGCGCAGGAATCTTCGCCGACGTCACTCAAGTACGCCCGGGCCCTTCGTGATTCGTGCCACCGACAGCAGTCGAACCGCCAGTGCCCAAAACAGCTCCATCTCTACCCGGTGAGGAATTCAGAACCTTGCGACGCCAACGGTTCACTAGCGCACTAGCAGCCTGTCCGTAATCTTAGCCCTCGGAAAGATTTGGACACAAAGTGAGCCGCAAAACTCCCCCGCATCAAAGTCAACCATCAGAGATGATTGCGTCTTATCTGATGCAATCCGTAGCCTCGTCGCTCCTTCTCGAAATACGTCGACCACAACATCTTGGGCGTCGCGGAGTTGCACCCTGACCGACCCTGCGGTGACATTGTAAGAGAAAGTCAGATCCTGGCCCGTAACCTCCGCGAAGTCGATAAGATATACATCGTCCTCCGAGTCACGCACTACCGCAGCACCGAACTCCTCAGTAAAGCTATCGGGATCCGGCGCTTCGAATTTATGGCACATACGCTACCTCCTGCTCAATTTCCCGGGCAAGTTATTCACGGATACTTACGCGACCACCGCCGCCGCGGAAGATTACAGTTGAGAGCCTCAATCCACCATCCTCCATTATCTGCCACGTACTATCAACCCCCCGAATTCCATACGGCCCATATATGACGGAGTTCACCTTGCCAAAGTTTCCCCATTCATTTGAAAAGGTCTCCGAAAATCCGTTGTGGACGGATTCCTTCAGGTGTTGCGTCACGTAAGCACGCGAAGCCGGGGTGTCATGGAATCCAATCCCCCGCAGTTGATCTGCATTCTGCACAGCCCTGGGGGTGTTGTGCGAATCAGGTTTTATGTCTTTGTTAAACAGGTAGTCAAGCTTCCGCGGATTTACCTCTGCACAAGCCGAGAGCCCCAGTGGATCGGACCACGTGGAAGGGTTTTGGACGTAGGCCGCGGGATTGTCAGCCGGCGCCAATCCTAGTGGGTCAAGTGAAAGATATCGTCCCACATTCGGGTCGTAGTGTCGGATGTAATTGTAATGCAGTTGCGTTTCTTGATCGAATATCTGACCTGGAAAACGCAGCGGAGTATAGGCGGTTGCCGAGCTGTTCCAAGTCGTCGCGCCCCACAGAGTAACCTGAGTGCACCAGGCGTTATCACCAGCTACCGAAACGAGTTCCGTAGGGGTGCCGACCAGGTCAGTAATGATAGAGAAGAAACGTCGATCTACTACTTGCTGGGCGGTATGAGACAGATCGGCCCTGATGCTTTTACGTTCAGTTTGAGAGAGAGGCTTGAAGCCATCGTGTTCCCAGGTCAGGGTGACAGCCTCTACCGTTTCCGCAGAGTGCGCGCTTTGCTCAATGAGGATGGTTTCATCCCAGGTGAAGTGGGTGAACTCCGCAACTCTTTGACCGTCGACGGCCAGGCGTTTTTTGGCTATTCGACGGGCGAACGGGTCATAGAGGTAGCACCAAGTGGTGCCATCGGGGGTGACGACTGACGTGAGCCGATCTTCCGCGTTCCAGGTGTAGTGCCAGCTGTCCGGCTTCCTGGACACTCGGGTCTTCTGCCGGAGGGTTACCCGTCCCAACTCATCGTGCTCATAACGAATGCGCCCCGCGCGAGTAATGCGGGTGCCCTCATACGAACGCTCGCCTCGGGCTGAGGGGTTGGGATGGCGGTCGGGCCAGGTGGCGTGGGTTTGATTGCCTGCTTCGTCGTAGGCGTAGGTCTCCGCCCAGTCGGTGGCGCGGACGGCGGTGACGCGGCCGGCGCGGTCGAGGTCGAAGGTGCGGCGGCCGGTGTGGGAGTCGTCGATCGCGGTGAGGTGGCCGTCCGGGCGGTAGGAGTAGGCCCGTTGGAGGACTTGCTGCACCTCGACTTGCGCGGTGCTGGTGGGGTCCGTCGCTGCGGCAGTGAGGGACTGGCTGGCCATACGGCCGGTGAGGTCCCAGGTATGGGTGAGCTGGAGGGTACCTCCGATGGTGCGGGTGAGTTCCTGGCCCGCGGCGTCGTACTGGAATTGCAGGGCGTGGCCGGCGATGTCCATGCCGGTGCGGTTGCCGGCCGCGTCGTAGGAGTAGGTGGTGGTGTGGCCGGTGGGGGTTGTGCGGGAGGTACGGCGGCCCAGGACGTCGTAAGTGAACCTCATCGTACGGCCGTTGACCGACTCCGCAGTCACCCTGCCGAGGACGTCGCGGGTGTAGGTGACGGTGGCGTCGGGGTTGGCTGCCTGCTGGAGGTGCCCGGATAGGGCGTGGGCGTAGGTGGTGACCAGGCCCGCGGCGTCCTTGGAGGTGATACGGCCCAGCGCATCGCGGGTGTAGGTAGTCACCTCGCCCAGCGCGTTCGTTCGGGTGGCGAGTTGGCCGGCCGCGTCGTGGACATAGCTCAGCACGCGGTCGTCGAAGTCGGACTCGGATATCAGGCGGCCCGCGCCGTCGTAGGCGTAGTTCCAGGTCAGGCCCTGGGGGTTGGTGACCTGGGTGAGGCGGAGTTCGGTGTCGTGGGTGAACTCGTGGCGGACACCGTCCGGGTCGGTGCGGGCGGCGAGGAGGTCGAAGTGGGTGTATTCGAAACGGGTCGTCTGGCCGACGGCGTCGGTGTGGGTGAGGCGGTTGCCCTCGCCGTCGTAGGTCCACTCTTCCCTGGCGCCGGTGGGGTCTATTCGGGCGGCGAGTTTCCCTTCGACGGTCCACAGCATGTGGGTGGTCGCGCCGAGGGGATCCGTTACCGAGGTGGTGCGGCCGAAGTTGTCGCGGCGGTAGTGGATGGTGTTGCCGAGGGGGTCGGTGACCGAGACAGGCAGGCCGGCCCCGTTGCAGGAGACGCGAGTGGTGTTGCCGAGGGCGTCGGTGACCGAGGCAAGGTTCCCGCGGGCGTCGTGGCTGTAGGTCGTCGTGGCACCCGCGGGGTCCGTCGTGGCGACGCGATTGCCGCGGGCGTCGTAGCGGTGGGTCCAGGTGGTGCCGTCCGGGCCGGTGACGTTGAGCGGGTTGCCGTGGGAGTCGTAGACCGTGGTGGACGAGGAGCCGTCGGGGAGGGTGACGGTGGTGGGGCGGCCCTCGTCGTCGTAGGTGAAGTGGGTGGTGCGGTCCAGGGGGTCGGTGGTGGAGAGGATGCGGTGCTTCGCGTCGCGGGTGGTGCGGGTGGTGGCGCCGGTGGGGTCGGTGGTCGCGACGATCTGGTGGTGGTCGTTGACCTGGTAAGTGGTGAGCTGGTCCTGGGAGTTGAAGAAGCGGTTGGTGCGGATGCCGGTTTCGGGGTCCGGGTCGCCCCAGACGTAGCGGGCGCGGAGGTGGCCCGCGATGCCGCCCTGTGAGGTGCAGCGGTCCGCCTCGTCGTAGGCGTAGGTGTAGCTGCTGTGGTTGGTGTCGGTCCAGGAGGTGATGCGGCCGGCGTCGTCGTAGGTGAAGCGGAGGGGGCGGTCGGAGGCGGGCTTGGTGACGGTGGTGAGGTTGCCGAAGGCGTCGTAGCCGTAGGTGGCCAGGAGTTGGTCGCTGCCGTCGGGGGCGGCGCCGGCCAGGTGGAGGGCGGTGACGCGGTCGCCCTCGGTGGTCAGCAGGAGGCGGTAGCCGGCGCTGTGGGTGATGGCGGTGGGGGTGCCGTCTTCGGTGTAGTCGAAGGTCTGGTGGTTGCCGTGACGGTCGGAGATCTCGTCGAGGAGGGCGAGGTTTTCGGTGTGGGCGGTGAAGTAGCGGCGGGTACCGGTGGCCGGGTCTACGAGGAAGTAGTCGCCGTCCGGGGTGCGGGCGAGCGGGGCGCCGTCGCCTTCGAGGGGGAGGGTGGGGACGCCGACGGCGGGGTGGGGGTAGAGGAGGAAGTTGCCCTCCTCGCCGATGAGGATGACGCCCTCGGCGTCGATCTCCAGGCGCTGGTCGATCGTGGACATCCACGTACGGCCGAACCAGCGGCCGGTGCGGTACGAGGACTCGAAGGTGCGGGTGAAGGAGAGCGGGAGGCTGCCGGGGAGGGCGATGTCGGTCTGCGGCAGGATCATGCGGCCGGTGGCCATGTCGATGGGGTCGCTGCCGAAGGTCTTGCACCACCCGGTGCGCAACCGGTCCCGAATCGTGCGCTTGCCACCCTCCTTTGCCGCAGTGCGTGCCGCGCTCTCGGCCGCGTCCTTGGCGCCGGCCCTTGCCGCCCCCTTGGCCAGGCCGCCCGCCCCCTTGCCCCCGACGAGGTTGATCGCGAACGCCCCCGCCGCGTCGAACGGGTCGCTGCCCCAGCCCGAGCCGAGCATGCCCTTGGCGAGTTCGGTGGGGTGGAGCGGCATCTGCGCCAACCCCAGGAGGGTGGTCGAGACGTTGCCCATGTACTGCCACGGGTGGGCGATGTTGTAGGGGTCCATGGGGTTGACGGTGCGGGCGAGTTTGACGGTGTCGGCGGCGGCTTTCACGGCCCCGCCGGCCAGGTGCATGTTCTCGACGACGAACGCCTTGCCGGCGTCCTTGAGGCCCGCGCTCGCCAGGTCGGTGAGCTGCGGTTTGTCCGGGGCGTGGGCCAGGGCGCCCTTGATGGCGTTACGGGCCCGCTCGGCGGCCTCGTCGCGCTGGCTGCGGGCGTTCTTCAGCATGTCCTGGGCCGCCTCGCGGCCCTCGGTGCCCGGGTCCACGTAATCGGCGGGAGGGTTGGGCCGCGGGCCTGGATCCGCGCCCTGTTCCACCGCGGCGTTGTAGCTCTCGCCCGCCGCTACGTACGCCTCGGCCTTCGCCTTCCACGCGCTGAGCGCATGCTCGGAATCCCGCTGCGCCTGCGCGTACTTCTCGATCGCGTCGACGGCCTTGCTCTGCGCCCAGGTCACCGTCTCCGCGTACGCGTGCAGCGCCTTGTACGCGTCGTCGCAGGCATCGGCGGTGTACATCCACTGCTTGGGATGCATGTCGAACGCCTCACGGAACGCGTCGGCCGCCTTGCCGCTCCAGTGCTGGCCGGAGCCCAGCTTGCGCATGCCGTCGGCGACGCGGTTGAACGCCGCGGCGAAGTCCTTCAGGTGCGACGCGGTCTCGTTGAGCTTCTCGACATCGCCGTGGATCAACTCCTTGGGATCGTCGGTCTCGCCCAGCTGTCGCTCGTCGACATGCGCGCCCAGCGCCCCGGCGGCCTTGTCGCCGGCCGAGCGGACGGCATCGGCGGCGCCGTCCGCGCCCACCGCCTCCAGGCCGTCGCCCAGTTTGTCCGCGCCGAACTCGACGACCTCGCCCGCGCCGCGCTCGATGGCGCCCGTGAGCTTGCTCGCCCCGTCGCCGATCGCGTTGACGGCATCACCGAACATGCTCACTTGCCGCTACCCCCGCCTGCCTGATCCGGCCCCTGCATCTTCGCCGTGGTCTCGGACGGGTCCTTGCCGCCGTTGGCGAGACGGTCGGGGACCGATGCCACGTCGTGGGCGAACGACGCGGCCTGATCCGCCACCTGCTGTTGCTTCTCCACCGACTTTTCCGATGTCGGGTCCCAGTCCGCGCCCTCGAACTGCTTGAGCGGATTGGCCACATCGCCCCAGGACTGCTTGTGCAGCTGCTCGGCCGTCATCGTCGGGTCGCCCCATGCGGCGTTCACACCGTCCTTGAGGACATCCGAGACGTACTGCTCCTGCTCGTAGTAGAGACCGGCCGTGATGCCCAGCTTCTTGGAGAATTGGTTGGCGTCCTGCATCAGGTTGTAGACGCCCCAGCCCCAGCGGTCGCAGAACGACGAGAAGATCGATGCCAGGCCGTCGTCACCGCATTCCATGGCATCCATGGACAACTTGCCGAAACCGCGCCCCAGTTGGGCCTCGATATCAAAGCCCAGTTCCTTCAGTTCGCTCGTTGCGGCTTTTATTCCCTTGGTGAGCTCCTCGAACGCCTCCGGTTCGACGTTGTAGCCATCCCCCCTGAGCAGCCCCATTTACGCCACCCCCCTGGGCATCGCGCCGGAAATATCCGCGGAAGTGGCCGCAGAAGTTGCCGCGCCTGCATCCGCGCTCACGTCTACGGGCGCGTTCACGTCCGCGCCTACGTTCGCGTCCACGTCCACAGCCGCGCCGTCCGGGACGATTCCGGATACCGGTGGGAAGAGCATCCCCTGCTCACTTCCCGCGTCCAGCGCCACCCCCGCCGGCCCGTCGACGGCAGGTATCAGCACGTCGAGGACGCGCGCGCCGGCCGTGGTGACGTACTGCCACTCCGTCCCCTGCTCGCTCCCGCGGGCTGCGGCAAAACGGGACAGCGCATCCTCATCGGTGAAGGCATAGAGCCAGCGGATACCGTCCAACTCCGCTGAGAGGAAGGAGTCATTGGCGACCGGAAGTATCACGTGCGTGCGACGGAATTCGCCGACCAGCGCGGCTGGATTCGGTTGCCCCTCATGGAACGCCGCCACCTCGTCTGCCAACGGCATGGCGAGACCCCTCCCCCGTTGTTCGTTCAGCTCGCTACCGGACCCACTTTGACACACGGCACTGACAACACCGCCGGGAGTCGGCCCGAATAAACCGACCAGGGAGCCTTTTTATTTTCAATTATCTCGGAGAGGAGCGAGCCACCGTCGCCATAAGAGGCGGCACCATTGCGACGCACGCAGCCCCGGAAATTCAGACCCCCGTGCGCCCGCCCCCGACTCCCCGCACCAGCGCCTCGGCCGCCGCGCGGGCGGTGCGGGCGGCGGCCGGGTCGCCCGTGACCGCGGCGGCGGTGATCGCGCCGTCGATCAGCAGCGCCAGCTGGCCGGCGAGCACGGTGGTGACGCCACCCGGCCCTGCGGCCTCGTCGGAGGCAGTGGCCGCCAACGGCCGTACCAGGTCGGCCAGATAGGTGCGCAGGGCCAGCTTGTGCTCGCGGGTGACCCGGCCGACGCCCTCCGATGTGGCGCCCAGTTCGCCGTACGCGTTGATGAAGGCGCAGCCACGGAAGTCCGGTGCGGCGAACCACGTCTCCAGCCAGTCGAAGACTGCGAGGGGGGCGGCTCCCGGAGTGCCGGAGTGGGCGTCCACGTAGGCGGCGAGGGAGGCGCGCCAGTGCTCGTCGCGGCGGCGCAGATACGCCTCGACGAGGTCGTGCTTGGCGGGGAAGGTGCCGTAGAGGCGCTTGAGGGAGACGCCGGCGGCGGTGCGGAGTTCGTCCATGCCGACGGCCTGGATGCCGCGCTCGTAGAACAGCTTCTCCGCGGCGTCGAGTATCCGCGTCCGTACGTCGTCTGTCCGCGTCCGTACGTCGTCGTGGTCTGCCACAGCGGCCCGCCTTCCCAAGAGAACGATCGTTCTCTACACTAGCCGACGCACCGGAGAACGAGCGTTCTCGCCAGCGTTCCCCGGCGCTGCCAGCAGCAGCATGCGCACCGACAGGAGCCCTCCCATGACAGCCGTGACGCAGCCACGTCCCCCCTTCCCCCCGTTCGACGAGGAGTCCGCGCGCCAGAAGGTCCAGGCCGCCGAGGACGCCTGGAACACCCGCGACCCCGAGCGCGTCGCCCTCGCCTACACCGAGGACTCGGTCTGGCGGAACCGGGACACCTTCCTCGCCGGCCGTGCCGAGATCGTCGAGTTCCTGCGCAAGAAGTGGGCCCGGGAGCTGGACTACGCGCTGCGCAAGGAGCTCTGGTCGTACTCGGGGAACCGCATCGCGGTGCGGTTCCAGTACGAGTGCCGGGACGCGAGCGGGCAGTGGTGGCGGAGCTACGGCAACGAGCTGTGGGAGTTCGACGAGGCGGGGCTGATGCGCCGGCGGGAGGCGGGGATCCACGACGTCCCGATCACGGAAGGCGAGCGGCGCATCGTCGGCCCGCGGCCGGAGGCGGAGCGGGGAGCCGGCCGGCCATCGCTACCGGTCCGCTGACGGGCGTCGGGCAGGCGTATGTCCTGCGAGGGGGGCGTCCTGCGGGCAGGCGGGATCGGGATACGGGGCGGGCGGCGGCTTCCCCTACACGTTCTTCGAGGCCGTGGCGAGGGCGGGCAGCTTGCGCTGCGTCTCCTCGTCCGCCGGCATGCACACGAACAACTTCACGCCCGGCGCGTCCAGTGCCGCCAGCTTCACATAGTCGAATGTCAGCAACCCGACCCGCGGATGCCGGAACACCCTGCGGCTGCTGCCGAAGTCCGCGAGGTCGTGCGCCTGCCACCACTCGTTGAACTCCGCACTCACCTCCCGGAGTTCCCGGGTGAGCCGGTCGAATCGCGGATCGTCGAACCGCTCCCGCGCATCGGCCCGGAACTGGGCGACCAGATCCCGCGCCTGCCCCTCCCAGTCGGTCAGCAGCGACCGCATCGCCGGGTCCGTGAAGACCAGCCACAGCAGGTTGCGTTCCTCCGGCGCCAGCTCCCCGGGGTCGCCGATCAGCCCGGCCTCCGCACTGTTCCAGCCCACCAGGTCCCAGTTGGCGTCCAGCAGATACGCCGGATGCGGAGCGAGCGCGTCCACCAGCCGCTGCAACGCGGGCCCGGGGCCGCGGACCGGAGGCTGCTCCGGGGGCCGCTCCCCGGCCAGCGCGAACAGATGCCGCAGCTCGACCGAGCTGAGCATCAGGGCCCGCGCCAGGCTCGTCAGGACCTGTCGGCTCACGCTGATGTCGCGGGCCTGTTCCAGCCAGGTGTACCAGGTCACACTGACACCGGAGAGCTGGGCGACCTCCTCGCGCCGCAGCCCTGGCGTACGCCGCCGGGGTCCGGCCAGAATGCCCGCGTCCTGCGGCGTGATCCGCTCCCGGCGCGAGCGCAGGAACTCCGCGAGTACGCGCCGCCGGTCCTGGTCGGTCATCGACTCTCCCGGTGGCGGAGGCTCTCGGTCGGTGGTAGCGGAAACACCAGCATAATCGGTCTCTGTATGCCCGTTCGGGGCTGTTCGATCGTTGCTGCATGACACAGACAACACGCCCGTCGGGTGCCGCGGCGGCGGTGCAGCCTTCGGCGGCGAAGCGGGGCCGGCGTGCCGGACGGCAGGCATCCGCGGCACCGGGACGCGCTCTCGCCATCGTCCTCGCCGGCGCCTTCATGGCCGTTCTCGACACCTTCATCGTGCTGGTCGCCGCGCCCGCCATCCAGGCGGACCTGCACTCCTCCGCCGCCGACATCCAGCTGATCCTCGCCGGCTACCAACTCACCTACGCCGTCGCCCTGATCACCGTGGCCCGCCTCGGCGACCGGTTCGGCCGCAAGCGGGTCTTCCTGCTCGGCATGGGGCTCTTCACCGTGTCCTCCGTGGGCTGTGCCCTGGCCCCCGGTTCGGGCACCCTGATCACCGCCCGGCTCGTCCAGGGTTTGAGCGCGGCGGCGATGTTCCCGCAGGTCTTCGCGATGATCCAGGTACTGCTCCCGGCGGAACGGCGCCCCAGGGCGTTCGGTGCGCTCGGCGCGGTCATCGGAATGGCCACCGTCGCCGGGCAGTTGCTCGGCGGCCTCCTGATCTCCGCCGATCTCTTCGGCTCCTCCTGGCGCCCGGTCTTCTGGGTCAATGTGCCCGTCGGTGTGGTCACCCTGCTGCTCGCCGCCCGGTACGTCCCCGAGTCGCGCGCCCCGGAAGCACGCCGCCTGGACCTGCGCGGCGCAGCCGTGCTCACCTTCGCCCTGGTGCTCCTCGTCGTCCCGCTGGTCGAGGGGCGCGCGTCCGGCTGGCCGCTGTGGACCTGGCTCAGCCTGGCCGTGAGCCTGCTCGCGTTCGCCGCGTTCGCCCGGGTGGAACGGCGGGTGGACGCCTCGGGCGGCGACCCGCTCGTGCGGCTGCGGCTGCTCCGCGAGCGCCCGTTCGCGGTCGGTATGGCCCTGGTCCTGCTCGCCTACGCGGGCATCAACTCCTTCTTCCTCGTCCTCTCCCTCACCCTCCAGGACGGCCTGGGCAAGGACCCGCTCGGCGCCGGTCTGGCCTATACGCCGTTCGCGGTGGTCTTCTTCGCCACCAGCCTGCTCGCCGGCCGGCTCGCCCGCTTCGGGCGCCGCGTCCTCCAGGCCGGCGCCCTGATCAGCGGCCTGGGCTTCCTCATCACGCTCGTTGTGGCCGCCGGCGCCGGACCCGCGCTCACCTCCGGGGAACTGACCCCGTCGCTGCTCCTGGTCGGCGCCGGCAACGGGCTGCTGGTCACGCCGCTGCTCAACGCGGTGCTCGCCAACGTCGGCCCGAAGGAGGTCGGCATGGCCTCCGGAGTGCTGTCCACCGGGCAGCAGGTCGGCGGCGCGGTCGGGGTCGCGCTCATCGGCGTGCTCTTCTACGGCGCCCTGGGCACCGCCCCGCACCACGACACCGCCGCCTACGGCCACGCGCTGGCCGTCGCCGTCGCGTTCAACGCCGCGCTCGCCGTGCTGATCTCGGTGCTGCTGCCCTTCCTCCCGAACACCGCCCGGCGGCGAGGGCAACCGGGCGGGAGCCATCACTCTCCGTGAGGATTTTTTTCAAAGGCCTTGGCACGCGGGCGACTTGAAGCTATCCTGGAATGACCGTTCCGAGATCACGGAGCCATCCCGACTCCCGGAGCGGAGAGATGACGGAGCAGCACCGAGATCGGCACCGCACGCGACGAAAGGAGCAACTCATGCCCGACATCAAGCACTTCAACCCCGATGTGGTGCTGGACGACATCGTCCAGGTCTTCTGGCACCAGGGCATGGCCACCACCGGAATCCAGTCCCTGGTGACCGCGACCGGAGTCAGCCGCTCCAGCCTCTACGCCACGTTCGGCAACAAGGACGACCTCTACGCCGCGGCCCTCGGCCGGTACATAGAGCAGCACTCCGCACCGGCCTTCGCCCAACTCGCCGCGACGAGCACGGGACTCACCGCCATCGAGGAGTTCTTCGGCACGCTCATCGACGTCCGCTGCTCCGGCGCGGTCGCCGGCTGGGGCTGCATGGTCACCAACGCCTACGCCGGTCCCGAATGTGCCGACCCCGGGATACGCACCCTTCTGGAGACGCACCACGGCACGCTCCAATCGGCCCTGCGCGCCGCGCTCGCCACGGCCGCCGATCTCGGCCAACTCCCGCCCGGCACCGACCTCGACGCCGCCGCTGCCGTGCTGTCGACCCTCGCGTACGGCGTGAATCTGCGCTCCCGCGCCGGTGCCGACGCCGGGTCGCTGACCGACACCGTCACCGCCGCCCTCGCGCCCCTGCGCGCCGAATCCACACCTCACACAGCCCACACAGGAGTGACCCGCCCATGAGCCTCCAGGACGAGCTGACCGCCTTCTTCCGCACCCGTTACCCGGACATCCCGGCCGCCGCCCGCGAAGTGATGGAGCGCGCCGCCCGCGATCTCGCCGCCTCGGGCCAGGCCGACCGCGCCCGCCGAGCAGGCGAGCGGGCCCCCTCGTTCAGCCTCCCGTCGGCGACCGGCAGCGCCGTCTCCCTCGACGCCCTGCTCGCCGCCGGGCCCGTCGTCCTCACCTTCTACCGCGGCGCCTGGTGCCCGTACTGCAATATCGCCCTGCGCGCCCTCCAGGAGCAGCACGCCGGGATCACCGCCCGGGGCGCCCGCCTGGTGGCCGTGTCCCCGCAAATACCGGACGAGTCGCTCTCCCTCACCGAGAAGCACGGACTCGCCTTCGATGTCCTCAGCGATGTCGGTTCCGATACGGCCAAGAGTTACGGCCTCAGCTTCGACCTGCCCGACGACCTGGCCGCCACGTACGACTCCTTCGGCTTCGATCTCCAGCGCGTCAACGGCGGCCATCCGCGCACCCTGCCGCTGCCCGCCACCTATGTCATCGACCGCGAGGGCGTCATCCGCTGGGCCTTCGTCGACACCGACTACACCGCCCGCGCCGAGCCCGCCGACATCCTGGCCGCCCTCGACACCCTGGAGGTTTCGCCCTGACCGCGCTCCCCCGAGCGCCGCGGATCCACGCCACCTCAACGGACCACCAACTCGCCGCCGTCCCGCCATAGGCCCCCGTTCACCGGAGCGCTATCGTCGGATTCCAGGAACGTAACGGGGGGAGGGCAGCCGTCGATGGCGCAGGACGATGCCGTGATCGGCTGTACCGGAGTGCTGCTGATCGGCACTCGAGGGGCTGCCGGACCCGGTGAAGTTCTGGTGCGGATCCGCGGGGGCTCGGAAGCTTTCCTCGCGTGGTCCGCCGAGCCCCT
>NZ_BMRP01000013.1:31170-226851 GCF_014648695.1 Streptomyces albospinus | reverse complement strand
GTCCTGGGTGTCCAGGCAGATCGGCCAGGCATCGATCCCGGCGAAGCGCTTGAAGAGGGACGCCTTGCCCTCCATCACGGGCAGCGCCGCCTTCGGCCCGATGTTGCCCAGACCCAGCACCGCCGAGCCGTCGGTGACCACCGCGACGCTGTTGCGCTTGATCGTCAGCCGGCGGGCGTCCTCGGGGTTGTCGAAGATCGCCTGACAGACCCGCGCCACACCCGGGGTGTAGATCATCGACAGGTCGTCACGGTTGCGGATCGGATGCTTCGACGACATCTCGATCTTGCCACCGAGGTGCATCAGGAACGTACGGTCGGAGACCTTGCCCAGCGAGACACCCTCGATCCCGCTCAGCTCGGAGACGATCTCCTGCGCGTGCGCGGTCGAGGTCGCCGCGATCGTCACGTCGATCCGCAGCTTCTCATGGCCGGACGCGGTCACATCCAGACCCGTGACCGACCCACCCGAAGACTCCACGGCCGTGGTGAGCTGGCTGACAGCGGTGCCGCTCGCGGGAACTTCCAGTCGCACCGTCATCGAATACGAGACGCTAGGCGCCGTTGCCATGGCCGACTTCCTCTGCTGATGGGTAGGGGTGTTCATTGCTTCGAGCCCGGTCCGCACCGTGCGTCAGGCGGTGGTCCCGGCGATTTCCTCCGGGCGTAGCAGTGCGGTGAGGCGGTCTTCGGGCAGGAGCCCGTGTTCGAGGACGAGTTCGGCGACGCCGCGGCCGGTGGCGAGGGCTTCCTGGGCGATGGCGGTGGCGGCGGTGTAGCCGATGTGGGGGTTGAGCGCGGTCACCAGGCCGATGGAGTTCTGGACACTGGCGCGCAGCGCTTCGGTGTTGGCGGTGATGCCGGTGACGCAGCGTTGGGCGAGGGTGCGGCAGGCGGCTGCCAGGTGGGTGATGCTCTCCGAGAGGGAGTGCAGGATGATCGGTTCGAAGGCGTTGAGCTGGAGTTGGCCCGCCTCGGCGGCCATGGTGATGGTGACGTCGTTGCCGATGACTTCGAAGGCGACCTGGTTGACGACTTCGGGGATGACGGGGTTGACCTTGCCAGGCATGATGCTCGAACCCGCTTGTACCGGCGGCAGGTTGATCTCGGCGAGTCCGGCGCGTGGGCCGGAGGAGAGCAGTCGCAGGTCGTTGCAGCTCTTGGAGAGCTTGACGGCGATGCGTTTGAGGACGCCGGAGAGGTGGACGAAGGCTCCGCAGTCCTGAGTGGCCTCGACGAGGTTGGCAGCGGTGATCAGGGGCAGACCGGTGATGTCCTGGAGGTGGCGGCGGGCCGCTTCGGCGTAGCCGGTGGGGGCGTTGAGGCCGGTGCCGATGGCGGTGGCGCCGAGGTTGATCTCGTGCACGAGCAGGGCGGCTTCGGCGAGCCGGCTCTGGTCTTCTTCGAGCATGACGGCATAGGCGGAGAACTCCTGGCCCAGGGTCATGGGGACCGCGTCCTGGAGTTGGGTGCGGCCCATCTTGAGGATGTCGCGGAACTCGTCCGCCTTGGCGGCGAAGGCTTCGCGCAGCACGGTCATCGCGTCGAGCAGTTCGCGGACGGCGATGATCGTGGCCACCTTGACGGCCGTGGGGTAGACGTCGTTGGTGGACTGGCTGAGGTTGACGTGTTCGTTGGGGTGCAGGTGGGTGTAGTCGCCCTTGTCGTGGCCCAGCAGTTCCAGCGCCCGGTTGGCGATGACCTCGTTGGCGTTCATGTTGGACGAGGTGCCGGCGCCGCCCTGGATGACGTCGACGACGAACTGGTCGTGCAGCCGGCCCTCCCGGATCTCCCGGCAGGCGGTGACGATCGCCTCGGCCTTCTCGGGCGCAAGCAGCCCCAGCTCGGCGTTGGCGCCGGCCGCGGCTTCCTTCACCGCGGCGAGCGCGTCGATCAGATGCGGGTACCCGGAGATCGCCGTACCCGTGATGGGGAAGTTCTCCACGGCGCGCAGGGTGTGCACGCCCCAGTACGCGTCGGCGGGCACGTCCCGGTCGCCGAGCAGGTCGTGTTCCCGGCGGTCACCGGCAGTCATGGACACAGCAGATTCCTTGGTGAGGAGGCGATGAGGTTCCAGCGGAGCAGCGGAGGGCGAGAGCCCCGGGGCGAGCGCGGACCGCACGCTGCGGATACCGGACGACCACGCCGCGGTCACCGGACGACCACGCTGCGCGATGGCCGTACCGCGACAACCGCCGCATCCTTCCCGGATCCGTAACGGACCGCACCCCACCGGACAGCCTCTGGCTGCGCCGGCCGCTTCGCAGGTGACCACTTTGTCGCGCCGCCCCTGTGAAGTCCATCGCTGTTTTCCGATGCTGTCTGTGAAGCTCTACTTCACAGGGGCGTTGTTCGTCTGGTGTACTGCCTGATGTGATCGATCCACGCAGGCTCCGGGTGCTGCGGGCGCTGGCCGACCACGGCACCGTCACCGCCGCCGCACACGCTCTCTACCTGTCCCCGTCAGCGGCTTCGCAGCAGCTCGCCGCGCTGGAGGCGGAGGTCGGTCACGCCCTGTTGGAGCGGCGCGGCCGTACCGTCCGGCTGACCCCGACCGGCACCGTGCTGGCCGATCACGCGACGAGGATCGCCGCACAGCTGGAGCAGGCGGAGGCCGATATGGCCGCCTGCTCGGCGGGCCTGGCGGGCGAGGTGACCATCGCCGCCTTTGCGAGTTCGATCACCGAAGTGGTGGCCCCGGCGATGGCGGCGCTGCGGGAACGCGCGCCGCAGGTGCGGATCCGGGTGAAGGACGCCGAGGGGCACGCGAGCCGACGTCTCCTGATCGACGGCGTGGTCGACATCGCCCTGGCGGTGGAACACCGGGACTCCCCCGGCCACAGCGGCGAGCAGCTGCTGCGCGAGCCGCTGTACGCAGAACCCTTCGATGTCGTGCTGCCGTCCGGTCATCCGCTGGCCGGCGCCCCCGGGGTGGACCTGTCCGACCTCGGCGAGGAGCCGTGGATCACGCCGTGGCCCGGCAACCCGGTGCATGATGTCGTGCTGCGCGCCTGCGAGGAGGCTCGTCTCCAGCCTCGCGTGGAGTGCCTGGCCGACGACTCCCGAGCCGTGTGTGCGCTGGTCGCCGCGGGTGCGGGCGTGGCGCTGGTGCCCCGTTCGGCGCTCCACGGCATCGCGTTCGGCGGCGTCGTCATCCGCCCGGTCAGCGGCGCCCATCGTCCGACCCGGCGGGTTTTCACCGCCGTTCGACGCGGCAGCGAAGGGCATCCGCTGGTACGGCTGGCGCTGAGCGAACTGCGTAACCAGGGCGCCGCCCTCGGCTCCTGACCGTTGCCGTACTGCTCGCCGGTCACCGGCGGCCGGCAGGGGCCGTTCGGAGATCCGCGCCGCGGTCCACCTCCTCGAACATCGCCGCCGCTCGCACCGCGCTGTCCAAGGACCGGCGCCCGGTGCTGAGCAGTCCCACGCCCACGATGCCCAGGCCCAGCCCGAGCACCATCCCCCACACACCGTGCGCCGCGTCCATGAATCCCGTACCGCCGCGGGTCACGGTCGGTCCCACGATCGTTCCGGAGATCGCGACGCCCAGCGTGGTGCCGGTCTGGCGGCCGGCGGAGGCCAAGGAGGTGGCCACCCCGGCCATCGAACGAGGCATTCCGGAGACCGCGGTGTTGGTGATCGGCGGGTTGACGGTGCCCAGGAAGATGCCGAACAGCAGGTAGATCGCGAGCACGGTCGGCAGCGGGGTGGCCGGTCGGAGCCAGAGCGACGCGCCGCCGCCCAGGGCCAGCGCTCCCCCGGCGAGCACCAGCGGCAGCCTGGGACCGCGCGCGCCGACCAGCCGGCCGGTGAACGGGGAGAGCGCGATCACCAGCGCTCCGACCGGGAGCAGGCACAGCCCGGCCGTGAGTGCGGACATGCCGCGCACGTCCTGGAGGTACTGGGTGGTGACGAACAGGAACGCGCCGAACCCGCACAGCGCGAAGAGCGCCATCAGGAGCGCCGAACTGAACGGCACGCTGCGGAACAGGCGCAGTTCCAGCAGCGGGTCGACACGGCGTGGTTCGTAGACGAGGATGCCCAGCACGCCGAGCAGGGCCACGGCGAGCAGTCCCAGGATGACCGGCGAAGTCCAGCCCCACTGCCGGGACTCGATGATCGCGAAGACGGCGCTCCCCAGGACCAGCACCATCAAGGTCTGGCCCACCGGGTCGAACCGGCGCGCCCGGGCGGCGCGCGACTCGGGCACGAACAGCGCGGTGCACACGACCGCGGCGGCCACGATCGGCACATTGATCCAGAAGACGGCGTGCCAGCCGAAGCCGTCGACCAGCGCACCGCCGAGGATCGGCCCCAACGCCAGCGCCAAGCCGCTCATCGAGCCGAACACGCCGATGGCCCTGGCCCGTTCGGCCGGCTGCGGAAACGTCGTGGCGACGATCGCCATCGCCACCGGGTTGAGCATCGTGCCGCCGACGGCCTGCAACGCACGCGCCGCGATCAGCCAGTTGACGTTCGGCGCAAGGCCGCACAGCAGCGAGCCGAGTCCGAAGGCGGCCAGGCCGACCTGGAAGACGCGCCGGCGGCCGACCCGGTCAGCGGTGGATCCCGCCAGTACCAGAAAGCCGGCCAGCACCAGGGTGTAGGCGTCGACCGTCCACTGGAGGCCGGACTCCGAGGCGTGCAGATCGCGACGGATCAACGGCAGCGCGATGTTGACGATGGAGATGTCCATCACCACGACGACCACGCTGGCGCAGCAGATCGCGAGAACAAGGAGCCGGCGGCGAGGGCTGAGGAAAGGCAGGTGTTCGGGCATGGCCGGGACGCTAGGTTTTAGACCATGGTCGAAGTCAACCGACAGCTGCCCGACGCCGTTCCCGCGAGCGGGCTGAGCATCGCCGACGCCGCTCGCCGCACCGGAGTCAGCGCGCACACCCTGCGGTACTACGAGCGCGCCGGCCTGGTCGTCACCCCGGTCGACCGCACCCACGGCGGCCGGCGCCGCTATCACCGACTCGACCTGGAGTGGATCGCCGTCTGCACCAGGCTGCGGGCAACCGGCATGCCCATCAAGGGCATCCGCCGCTACGCCGAACTCGTCGCGGCAGGCCGGGGCAACGAAGACGAGCGACTGGACCTGCTCGAATCGCATCGCGACGAGGTGCTCGCCCGGCTCGCCGCATGCCAGGAGAACCTGAGACTCATCTCCCACAAGATCGACGTCTACCGGGGCCGGCTCGCCGCAGGCGACGCCGACCAGCTGTGGGCGCCCAACCGCGCCACAGACACCCACTGAGCGATCCCCGCCCAACGGGCCGGAAATCAGAGGCCCTTGCCCGGCTTTCCGTAATGCACCAAGGCACCGGACGCCGAGGCCCCGTGCGGCGCGGGCCACCGCCTCCCGATCTCGCGCCGGTCGCCACGCAGATGGTGCCGGGTGCTCCGGCCGGGCTGCTGTTCGGCGGCACACACCAGATCAACGGAATCATCGTCGCCGGCATGCACCCGTAGTGCGGTCTCCTCATCCGGGGACGCGCCTTGGACAGCGCAGGGCTCCGATTCGAGCACGGCAAGGCCTGCCGCACCGACCGGGCGACGCTCAACCTTGGAGAGCCGCGCCACAGCATGAGCATGCCCCTGTAACCCCCGGGGCAGAAAGAGAGGCCGCCCAGGAACGTCTCCAGGCGGCCTTGCCCCATTCACAGCTCCCGCCCAGCCCCGGAGCGCCGCTCGCGATATCACGTGCGGGCCGAGACGGAGACGGGTCGTGTCCCCACACGCCCGATCATTCGGGAAACAGCGGGAACGACAGTCACTTGCGGACAGCAGAAACGAGAAGACCCCGACCCATGGTGCTCGGGGTCCGCTCTCAGTCCTCCTCGCCGCCGTGGTGGTGCCGGTGGTGCTTCTCGTGCTCGTGCTTCTCGGCGTTGATGCAGTGGTTCCCGAAGGCCGGGTTCAGGAGGGCGATGAAGTTGCCGGTGTTGCCGCAGAAGTTGAACGGCATGTGGAACGGCATCTGCACGAGGTTGCCGGACATGAAGCCCGGGGAGCCGACTGCGGCGCCGCCCGCGCCGGCGCTGGCTGAAGCCACCCCCGCCGCACCTGTGATAGCCATCCCTGTAGCGGCAGTCACCAGGAGCGCTTTCGCGATACGCGACATGCTTTCCAGTCCTTTCACGGATGAACGTCAGATCACGCGCTCTGCCCACGAGATGCAGCAGAGGTTCTGACCAACGGGCGGGTGCCCCATATGTCACGCAATGCCCCCCGGATAGACGAATGCGCGGGCGCATTGCGGCCCCGGCGTCGCCCCTCACCAAGGCGGTTGAGCGTACCGACTGTCCGTCGGCTCCCCCGCCTCGGTTCCTGTGCGTTGGCGTGAACTCGCAGGACGGGGGTGGCGGTGTCCGTACCGTCGGCGGCAGCCGGTCTCCGCTTCACGAAGGCGGGCGACCAGGCCCTCGGGGCCGCGGGGGAACGCCTCGGTCCAGGTGGCGACTCTACGGTGGCCGACGTGGTGAGTTCGCGGTGGCAGGTGCCAACGAGTGGGACGGGGCGCCCGGTTGGCGGGGCCCTCGGCTTCGTCGGAGGAGTGGTGGGGCCATGCGGTGGGGTCAATGCGCCGGTGCGCCGTGGGGTGGGGGATGTACGCCGTGCCCGGTGGCTCTCTTCATGCGCCGTTGCCCTGCTCACGGGTGTTACCCGGTGCTGACTTGCCAACCCTTGTGAAAGACGCTGGAATGCCGATGAAATCTCGATGATGCGCGGACCGGAGGCTTCGGGATGGACGGGGGTTCTCCGCAGCCGCTTCAGATTGCGGTGCTGGGGCCGGTGCGGGCCTGGCGGGACGGGACGCCGCTGGACCTGGGTCCGGTACGGCGGCAGGCGGTGCTGGCGGCGCTGGTGCTGCGTTCCGGCATGCTGGTCAGCCATGAGCAGCTGCTCGACGACGTATGGGGTGCACAGCCGCCGGGGTCCGGTCGCCGGGTGCTGCCGAGCTATGTCTACCAGCTGCGGAAGGCGCTCGACGCGGCAGGCGCCGGACTGTCCGGGTCGGTGATCCGCAGCGGCCGGGACGGGTACCGCTTCGTCAGGGACGGGGCGCGGCTCGACGTCGCGGAGCTGGCCGGGCGGCTCGGCGAAGCTCAACGCGCGCGGGCATCCGGTGACCTGGCCGCCGCACTGGACGGGTCCTCCGCGGCGTGCACCCTGTTCAGGGGCGAGCCGCTGGCCGGGCTGCCGGGGCCGTTCGCGCAGGGCGAGCGGCAGCGGCTGGCGCAGCGGCAGCGCACGGTGCGACAGGAGAGGCTGGAATGCCTGGTGCGTCTCGGCCGGTCCCCCGATGCCCTGGACGACCTCGCGGCGCTGTCCGCGTCCGAGCCGTACGACGAGTCGCTGGCGGCGCTGTGGATGCGTGCCCTGTACGGCAGCGGGCGCCAGGCGGCGGCGCTCAGCGCCTATCAGGACCTGCGCGGGCGGCTGCGTGACGAGCTCGGGGTCGATCCCGGCACGGAACTCCGCCGGGTGCACCAGGCGGTGCTGCGCCGGGATGACGAGCAGCTCCTCGGCCCGGCGGCGGCACGACCTGCCGCCGTCCCGTCCGGGCCGCGGCCCCGGCGCGTGAACGAACTGCCCGGCGACATCGGCCGCCTCGTGGGGAGGGAGCGCGAACTGGCGCTGCTGACCGCGTCCTTGCCGCCCGAATCCGTGTCGATCGTGACGGTGGACGGCACCGCCG
Source organism: Streptomyces albospinus (assembly GCF_014648695.1). Taxonomy (GTDB): domain Bacteria; phylum Actinomycetota; class Actinomycetes; order Streptomycetales; family Streptomycetaceae; genus Streptomyces; species Streptomyces albospinus. The sequence goes on along the minus strand of NZ_BMRP01000013.1, from coordinate 219,147 downwards.
GCGTCGGCAAGACCGCGCTCGTCATCCACGCGGCCCGCAGGATTTCCGCCCATTACCCGGACGGCTGCCTGTTCGTGGACCTGCGCGCCCACGGCACGGGGCGGCAGCACGTCCCGCCGCAGCGCGTGCTGCGGCGGTTGCTGCGTGCCGTCGGCGCGGCCGACAGCGAGGTGCCCGACGACCTCGACGAACTCACCGGCGCCTGGCGGGCCGCGACCGGTTCACTGCGGCTGCTCCTCGTGGTGGACGACGCGCTCGACGCGCAGCAGATCGTGCCCCTGCTGCCCGCCGGTCCGGGCAGCACGGTGCTGGTGGCCGGCCGGCGGCGGCTGACCGGGCTGGACGCCGATCGGCGGGTCACCCTTGAGCCGCTGGAGGCCGCCGAGGGGCTGTCCCTGCTCAGGCACATCGTCGGGGAGGAGCGCGCGGACCGGGAGCCGGAAGCGACGCGTGCGCTGGTCCGGCTGTGCGACGGGCTGCCGCTGGCCCTGCGTATCGCCGGGGCGCGGCTCCAGACCCGCCCTGCGTGGACGCTCGCGTACCTGGTGGACCGGATGGCGGGCGACGAGCACCGGCTCGGCGAACTGAGTACCGGCGACCGCAGCGTGGAGGCGGCCTTCCGCCTGTCGTACGACCAGCTCACGCCGCGGCAGCAGCACGGATTCCGTGCCCTGGGCCTGTCACCGACGGTCGAGTTCGACCCGCGGACGCCGGCGGCCATGCTGGGTCGGTCCGCCCGCGAGGCCGAGCAGATCCTGGAAAGCCTGGTCGACGCGAGCCTGGTGCAGCAGCCGCGTCCTGGCCGGTACCGATTGCACGATCTGGTCCGGGTGCATGCGCGCCGGCTCGCGGAAGCCGCACCCGCCGAAGCCGAGGCGGCGCGCACCGCCGCGCTCCGCCTCTATCTGGACGCGGGCCGGACCACCAGCGACTGGGGACCGGCCGGATTCCCCACCGGGCCGCAGTCGGCCGAGTCGGCGTTCACGGGCTGGCAGGACGCGGACGGCTGGCTGGACTCTTCCGGCGCGGAACTCGTCGATGTCGTCGGGTATGCCGCGGCGCTCGGCGAGGCCGACTACGCGTGCCGGCTCGCCGAGGCGCTGAGCGACTACTTCGTACGCCACGGCCGCTACCACGAGTGCCGGACGGCCCTGGAGATCGCGCTCGCGCACGCGGACGGGGCCGGCGACCGGCGGATGGCCGCCGCCGTGCGGAGCTGCCTGGGCATCACCGAGATCCACCAGGGCCACTACGCCGAGGGGCACGCGTGGTTCGCCGAGGCACTGCGCCTCAGCCGCCACCACGCCGACCCGCGTGAAGAGGCGCGGGCCCGTAGCGGGCTGGGCGCTGCCGAGATGAACCTGGGCCGGGCCGAGCAGGCGATGTCCCATCTCACCGCTGCGGTGGAGCTGGCCCAGCGGCTCGGTGACGACTGGCTCGCGGCGATGGGGCTCTGCCTCCTCGGCTCCGTCCACCGCGTCCAGGGGCGGTCCGACGAGGCGCTGGCCTGCTTCGCCGACGCCCGGGCCCACGCCGAGAAGAACGGCCGGCCCCGCATGATCAGCAGAGTCCTGGCCTGCGCCGCCGATGTGCACCTCGACCTCGGCCACCACACCGAAGCCAGGACCCTGTTCCGCCATGCGGCCGACCTCGTTCAGCAGGTCGGGGACGTCCTCCTGCACAGCGTCACCCTGACCCGGCTGGGCTCGGCGGAGCAGAACGCCGGCAACCTGAGCGCTGCCATGGCCCTCCACCACCAGGCCCTCGCCCGGCACCGGTTGCTGTCCCCACTCACCGAACCGCAGTGCGACCGGCTGGAGATGGACATCCGCTACCGGCTGGGCCGCGCCTACGTCGCGGCGGGCCGCGTCGCCGAGGCACGCGAGCAGTTCCGGACGGCGCTCGCGGTGCCCGGAGCCGACGGGCACCCCGAGGAGCGCGCGCTGGCCATCGCGGCGCTCAACGAGTGTCCGGAATGCTGAGCTTGCCGATCCGCGTGCGTCGATCGGCTCCGGCAGCCCGTGGGCGCGGGAGCCGACCGCCGGGAAACCGGGTCGCCCGCGGGGGCGGCCTTTGAGAGGGTCGTGGGCGCATCCGCAACCCCCGCGATAGGAATGCCCGTGCCGCGTACCGTCACACTGATCCGCTCCGCTTCCCTGTCCGATGCCGCCGAGTACGCCTACGCGGCCACGGCCCCGGCCGAGTCACGACTGGTCTTTCTCGCCGGAGCATGTCCGCTGAACGAGGACGGCTCCACTGCGGCCGTCGGGGATGTGGCCGGGCAGGCGGCCAAGGCCGTGGAGAACATGCGGACCGCTCTGGCGGACTCCGGTGCGTCGCTGCACGATGTCCTCAGCACCCGTGTCCTCGTCGCCTCCCAGCGGCGGGAGGACCTGGTGACGGCGTGGGAGGTGGTCCGGGACGCGTTCGGCGACCACGACGTACCCAGCACGCTGATGGGTGTCACGGTCCTCGGCTATCGCGACCAACTCGTGGAGATCGAAGCCGTCGCCGCCGTGCTCGACTGACTCCGCCGTGCTCGACCGCCTCCTGAGCCGGCGGAACGTCCCCGTACGGGCAACCCGCCGTCCTGCACCCGCACTTCGGGCGGCAGGCGGCGAGCCGCCGCTCGCTCTCCTCCGCTCACGATGTGATCGTCAGGACCTCGTCCACCGGTCGGCGCGGGGTGCGCGGGCCCTGGGGGCCGTAGCCGAGGCGGAGGATCATCTGGACGTAGCCGGTGCCGGAGAGCGGGTCGCGCAGCAGCCGGCGCAGGTCGGGCCATTCCAGGGGCTGGGTCGCGAAGGAGCCGGCGAGTCCCTGGCGGGTGGCGAGGAGCAGCACGCGTTGGAGTGCCTGGCCGGCGCGGAGCCAGTCGGCGGGGCCGTCGCGGGTGGTGCTGAGGGAGGCCAGTTGCGGCCGTTTCTCGAAGTCCGCGTAGGCACGGCCGGGGACCGCACGCCGGCCGGCGAAGTCCCGTACCGGAGCCGCGCCACCGCGCTTGGCGGGACCGAAGGCGTGGTCGGGGATCCCGTCGTCGGGCGGTCGTCGCCGTGCGGTGGCCGGCGTGCGCGGCGGCGGCGCGCAGGTTCAGCAGGGCCGCGCCGCAGCCGAGGTGCAGCCCCCGGGTGGTGGGGTCGGCCAGCGGCATCGCGCGATCCAGGTCGGCGGAGAGAAGCATGGTGCACGACGCCCGGGAGTAGGCGAAGTGCCACGGCTGGGCGTTGTGCATCGAGGGCGCGGCGGCGGCATCGGCCACCAGCGACGTGACGGCCGTGTCGTCGAGGGTGGGGTGGGTGAGCACCGGGAGCCTCCCGGGCGGATCGGTCCGTACCGGAACGGGCACGGTCGGTGAATCGGCAGGGTCGGCGGAGTCGGCGGGATCGGTGGAACCGGCAGGGTCTCTTCAGCGTGGCGGGAGGCCGGGGGTGGTGTCAGGGGCCATAGGTCCCTGGGCCGCAGGCCGGTCGGCCTTCGGGGACGAACGGCCCACAACCGCCGTCGGGTCGCGCCTGCCGACGGCACGGGGCGGGGCTCGGGCACGTCGGGGCCCGACCTGCTCCCGCAGCGCGTCGTGGCACCCACCCCGGACGTGACGCGCCGGATCTCCGTCACCGAGCCTGCGCGGTCCTGCTCGGCGGCTCCGCCAGCACGCACCACGACACCGCGCCGAGCAGGTCGGACAGCCGCCGGGAGACATCCATCAGCAGGTCGTCCAGTGCCACCACGCCCACCAGCCGTCCCTTGTCCAGGACAGGGAGCCGGCGGACGGCCGAGCGGCGCATGGCCCGGTACGCGGCGTCCACGTCGTCGCCGGGGCGCACCGCGTGGACCGGCGCCGTCATCACCTCGCTGACCGGCGCGGCCGGGCTCCGTTCCGCGGCCAGCCCGCGCACGGTCAGGTCCCGGTCGGTGACCATGCCGAGAACCGCCTCGCCGGACAGCACCACCACGCACCCGACGCTGCGCTGCCGCATCAACCGCGCGGTCTCCAGCAGCGTGGCGTCGGAACGGATCGTGACCACCGGTGTGCGCATCACGTCGCGAACCTGCATGACGGACCTCCTCACCGGCTCGAACCCACTCTCCCGCGCAAGCCCGGACGGGGCTGTGGGCCGGTCGTCCCCGTCCGGGGCCGAAGGACCCATGGCCTTACGGGCCCCGGCCCGGGCAAGGGCCCCGGTCGCTCCTGGGATGGCGCAGGCAGTCTGGTCAGGTCCTTGCCGAGCACATGGATCTGGTTGCCCCGGAGATCACGAACTCCTCCGGATCGGGGAGGAAGTCGAGGGCGGGCTCCCCCGAGCCGCCGGTGAGGTGGAGCAGCAGGGTGTTGCGGGAGATGTGCCCGCGGGCGGCGTCGTAGTGCGGCGTGCCGCGGTGGCGGTGGAAGCGGGTCGCCGGGCTAGAAGTGCTTGGCTCCCTCCATGATGGCCTCGCGGATGCGGTGGTAGGTGCCGCAGCGGCAGACGTTGCGGATCTCGTCCAGATCGGCCTCGGTGATCTCGTGGCCGGCGGCGCGGGCCTGCTTGACCTTGGCGACCGCGGCCATGATCTGGCCGGGCTGGCAGTAGCCGCACTGGGCGACGTCGTACTCCAACCATGCCTCCTGCATCGGATGCAGGTCCTTGCCGACGGTGGCGGGCAGCCCCTCGATGGTGGTGATCTCGTCGTCCGGCCGGACGTTCCTGATCGGTACGGAACAGGGGTTGAACGCCTTGCCGTTGATGTGGCTGGTGCATGCCTGGCAGACGCCGAGGCCGCAGCCGTACTTCGGCCCGGTGACGCCCAGGACGTCGCGCAGCACCCACAGCAGCCGCACATCGTCCTCGACGTCCGCCGTGACGGGCTTGCCGTTGAGGATGAAGGTGTGTTCGGGCACGGTCGCTCCTTGCGCTCCAAATAGGCCGCTGTGGGCCGCTGCCAACAGGCCGCTAGTAGGCGCGGTCCAGGCCGTCGGTCGGCGATTGCGGGATCGGGGGGACGGTCGGCAGCGGCTCGAAGCCGAGCGGTCCTGAGTGGTTGACGGGAAACGTCGTGGGCATGGTGCCGGTGGCCGCGCCGTATGCGCAGGCGACCGCGGCCGAGGCGGCGCCGACTGCCAGCTCCCCCGCGCCGCCGGGTTTGCCGCTGGTCGGCGGCATGACCACGATCGTCAGCTCGGGCGGGGCGTTCCACTGGCGGGTGTAGAAGTAGTTGTCCCAGCTGCCCTCCAGGAACCTTCCGTCCTTGAGGTGCAGACCCGAGGTGAGCGTGATGGCGATGCCGTCCATGATTCCGCCCATCATCTGGGCCTCAAGGCCCTTGGGGTTGATGGCGAGGCCGACGTCCACGGCGCAGACGGCCTTGGTGACGCGTGGTCCGGTGCAGGCGTCGGGGAGGTGCCGTCCGGTGGTCTCCGGGCGGCAGTCGATCTCGGCGAGAACGGCGACCACTCCGTGGTATTCGGGGTGTACGGCGATGCCCTGCGCCACGCCGGCCGGCAACTTCCGTCCCCAGTCGCCGAGTTCCGCGACCTTGTCCAGTACGGCCCTGGCCCGGTCGTCCTTGATGAGCTGCCGGCGGAAGCGGAGGCGGTCCTTGCCCGTCTCGTCGGCGAGGCGGTCGATGATGAGTTCCTGAGCGCACCGGACGTTGGGCGAGTAGATGTTGCGCATGCTGCCGGTGTTGAAGCCCTTGTCCACCTCGTTGAGGAGCTGGGTGGTGACGCCGAGGTCGTAGGGCGACTGCTGGGTGAGCGTGAAGATGGTCTCGGAGAAGGTGAGATCGCCCACCGGCAGCTTGGCGGCCGACGCGGTGATGATCTCGCCCAGGCCGTGGCCGAAGTCGGTGGACACGGAGGTGTGCCGCTGCTCGTACGTGAGCACCTTGCCCAGCGCATACGTCGCCCGTACGCGCGAGGTGGCCATCGGATGCGTACGCCCCTGGCGGAACTCGTCGGTGCGGTGCCACATGAGCTTGACCGGCTTGCCCATCGCCTTGGAGATCTCGGCGGCTTCGAGCGCGGCGTCGGAGAACAGCTTGCGGCCGAACGAGCCGCCGCCTTCGGTGACATGCACCGTGACCGCACCCGGGAGCAGGCCCAGCTTCGCCGCGATGGCCTCCTGGGCGACGATCGGTGACTTCAGCGCCGCCCAGATCTCGGCCCGGTCCGACCGTACGTCGGCCACCGCGCAGTTGGGCTCCAGCGCGCTGTTGCTGGCGAAGTGGAAGGTGAAGGATCCCTCGACGGTCTTGGCGAGCGGGTCCAACCTCGGGACTGCCAGGGGGATTTCCGCCGCCTTCAGCTCCCGCAGGACCGTTTCGTCGGACGCCCCCTCCGCCGTCCCCGGGCCCCAGACGACCTGGAGCGCGCGCACCGCGTCGATGCACTGCCCGAAGGTCCGCGCGCGTACCGCCACGCCCGTCGAGATGGTCGCGACGTCGGTGACGCCCGGCATCGCCCGTACCGCCGCGAGGTTTCGTACGGACCGCACCGTGCCGTTGATCGTGGGCGGCCGGCACACCATGGCCGGCGAGGCGCCCGGCACGTGCAGGTCCATGGCGAACTTCTTGCGGCCCGTCACGCTCTCCAGCGCGTCGACGCGGTTGCGCGCGGTGCCGATGACCGAGAAGTCGGAGCGCGGTTTGAGATCGGCGGCCACCCGTACGGTCTTCCGGCTCGCGGCCTTCTCGGCGAGCGAGCCGTAGGTGGCGCTCCGGCCGTTCGGGGCGGTGATCACACCGGCCTTGCTGGTCAGCGTGGATATCTCGGCGCCGAGCAGATCGGCCGCGGCCTCCAGGAGGCGTTTCCTGGCGATCGCGGCGGCGACGCGGATCGGAGTGTACGTGGAGATGGTGGTGTTGGAGCCGCCGGTGAGCTGATTGAAGAGCAGCTCCGGGCGCGCGTCCGCGAGCGTGACGCGGATCCTGTCCAGCGGCAGGTCCAGCTCCTCGGCGATCAGCATCGCGGTGGAGGTGGTGATGCCCTGGCCCACCTCGGCGCGCGGCAGGGCGAACGAGGCCGTGCCGTCGGCGTGTACGTGGATGGTGATGAGGCCGGCCGTCGGCAGCGCCGCGTCCGTCAGCATGTCGTTGAGGTCGAACAGCTTGGAGAGCTCGGGGAGCGAGGCGTTCGCGGCGTGCGCCGGAGTGGTCCCGGCCGCGGCTTCGCCCAGTTGAGCGGCGACCGCGAGGGTCGGCGCCGCCAGGATGTAGCCGAGGAACCTCCGGCGGCCGATCCCGGCCTGGGCGCGCGGGGTACCTGGAGTGTCCTGGTCACTTGGGGCGGCGGCCTCGCCCTGCTCCTGCGGCAGACGATCGTGAACGTCCATCATCTGTCCTCTCACGGAGCATCGTTGATCGACCTACCGGATGGTAGCGAAAGCGTGCGCACGACAACACAGGGGGACGACGAGCCTTTTCGCGGAGCCCCAACAGCCCTCACCCAGGCGACTGTTGCCCATGTGCGGGAGGGATGAGCCGCGGCACGCGTGACGGGAGGGGTGAGCCCGCCGCTCCCGCCTCACGAGGTCGTGCCGCGCGGCTGTGGGCGAGGAAGGCCCGTGCGCCCCTGCGCCCCGTATCTCCGTGGGACCAGGTCCCTGACCAGGCAATTCACCGAAGGAGACGGACTGCGCATGTTTGACGCCCTCAAGAACCTCAAGGAGAAGGCCGAGGAGATCGCCGAGGCGCACGGCGACAAGATCTCCGGAGGACTGGAGAAGGTCGGCGACTTCATCGACGACAGGACCGACCACAAGCACAGCGACACGATCGACACCGCCGTCGACAAGGCTCAGGGCCTCGTCGAGAAGCTGGGCGAGAAGAAGGACTGACGGCCGGGGGTGCGCCGCCCTCGCCGAGGCGGGGCGGCAGCAGGGCGGCGGCCCTCAACTCCTCGCCGGGCAGGGAGCGTTGGCGGATATGTGGTCCAGCATGCCGTGAGAGTGCCGGGCAGGGCCATGACGACTCCTGACGCCTATTGGTCTAGTCCTACCCTGGTCCAGTCCATTGACATGCCCCTGCCTCCGGGGCTATCCCCTATCCCATACCGCTCTGCGCACAAGGGGAATCGGCGGTCAACCTCCTCACACCCTGGACAGACATGAGACACAGGCGCTCTCTCCGTTCCTTACTCACCGCTGCCGTCACCGCTGTGGCCACCGCCGGGCTCACCGCCCTGGGCGGTGGCGCCGCCCATGCGGCGACGCCGCTCCCGGCCCATGTGTTCGCTCCCTACTTCGAGTCGTGGACGGGCGAGAGCCCGGCCGCACTGTCCGCCCAATCCGGTGCCGAGCGCCTGACGATGGGGTTCGTCGCGACGGCCGCCAAGGGCTCCTGCACCGCCTACTGGAACGGCAGCCCCGATACGCCCATCTCCTCGGCCTCCTTCGGCAGCGACATCAAGACCATCCAGGCGAAGGGGGGTGATGTCATCCCGTCGTTCGGCGGGTACACCGCCGACTCCACCGGCACCGAGATCGCCGACAGCTGTTCCGACGCCGGCCAGATCGCCGCCGCGTACGAGAAGGTGATCACGACCTACGACGTCGCACGGCTCGACATGGACATCGAGGCCGATTCGCTGGACAACACCGCCGCTGTCGACCGGCGGAACAAGGCCATCAAGCTCGTCCAGGACTGGGCCGCGGCCAACGGGCGCACGGTCCAGATCTCCTACACCCTGCCGACGACGACCCACGGTCTCACCGACAGCGGACTCGCCGTGCTCCAGAACGCGGTGGACAACGGCGCACGGGTGGACGTCGCCAACATCATGACGTTCGACTACTACGACAACGCCACCCACGACATGGCCGACGACACCCGGACCGCGGCCCAGGGGCTCTACGACCAGATCAAGCCGCTCCACCCGGACAAGACCCCCGCCCAGCTGTGGGCCATGGTCGGCATCGTCGAGATGCCCGGTGTCGACGACTTCGGCCCCGCCGAGACCTTCAGTCCGGCCAACGCCACCGAGGTCTACAACTGGGCGCTCGCCAAAGGCATCGGCACCCTGTCCTTCTGGGCGCTGCAACGGGACAACGGCGGCTGCCCCGGCGGCCCGTCCGCCGACAACTGCTCCAGCATCCCGCAGAACACCTGGGACTTCACCCATGTCTTCGCGCCCTTCACCAGCGGCACCACGACCCCGTCCGACGACTTCTCGGTGACGGCCTCCCCCGCCGGGTCGGTGGCCGCGGGCGACCAGACCACCAGCACGGTGCACACCGCGGTCACGGCCGGCGCCGCCCAGAAGGTGGACCTCGCGGTCAGCGGCGCGCCCGCGGGTGTCACCGCCTCGCTGAGCCCGTCCTCGGTGACGGCGGGCGGCTCCGCCACGCTCACCGTGTCCACGACGTCGGCGGCGGCCCCCGGCACCTACCACCTCGGCGTCACCGGTACGACTCCCTCCGGCTCGCACACCACGGCCTACGACCTGACCGTCACCGGCGGAAGCGGCCACCCGTGCACGGCCACCCCGTGGGCCGGCGGCACGGTCTACACCGGCGGCCGGCAGGTCGCGTACAAGGGGCACAACTGGAAGGCCAAGTGGTGGACGACGGGCGAGGAGCCCGGCACCACCGGCGAGTGGGGCGTCTGGCAGGACCTCGGCGCCTGCTGACGCGCACCGCGCTCCGATGCCCGCCGCCGGACGGCCGGTCGAGGGCCGACCGGGCGGTGGGGGTCAGGAGGCAGTGGGCGTTCCGGCCACGCGGCGCTCGCCGCCGTTGCGCTGCTGCCAGAACCGGTACACCTCCACCGCGTCCGCCCGCGGTTCGTACCGCATCGGCAGCCGGCGCTCGTCCCAGTTCTTGGCGAACTCCGCGTAGAACGTGCCCAGTTCGAAGTACTTGCGGTCGTCGACGTAGTGGGGCTCGTAGGCCTCGCGGGTGGTGAGGAAGACGACCTCGTCCGGGGAGCAGTAGTACAGCGAGCCCAAGCACATCGGGCAGGGGTGGGCGAGGACGTAGATGGTGGTGCCGGTCAGATGCTCGGTGCCGAGGGTCCGGCACGCCTCGCGGACGGCGAGGATCTCCGCGTGGGCGGTGGGGTCGTTGGTCTGGGCGACCCTGTTCGGGCTCTCGGCCAGGATCCTGCCGTCCTTGACGATGACCGTCGCGAAGGGGCGTCCGCCTTCGGCGACGTTCTGGCGGGCGAGGTCGATGGTGCGCTGGATGAAGTCCATGACGAGCTCCTCGGAAAGTGCGGCGTGGGCAACGTAGTGGCGGGGCGGGCCGGCCGGCGGCCCGCCCCGCCGGTGGTGCGGATCAGAAGGGCCTGGTCGGCAGGTACTTGCCGTCCAGGGTGATGACGGCGCGCTCGCCGCCCTCGGGGTCGGCGACCTTCTTCACGTCCAGCCTGAAGTTGATCGCGCTGATGATGCCGTCGCCGAACTGCTCGTGGACCAGGGCCTTGAGGGTGGTGCCGTAGACCTGGAGCATCTCGTGGAAGCGGTAGATGGTCGGGTCGGTGGGGATGCCACCGGGGATCGAGCCGCGGGTGGGGATGGTCTGGAGCAGCGTCGCCGCGTCGTCGTCGAGGCCCAGCAGCTCGGCGACGGCCCGGGCGGACTCCTGCGGCAGGGCGTGCTGGCCCAGGACGGCGGCGGTGGTGAAGGCGGCCGAGAGACCGGCGGCGTCGGCGATCTGCTCCCAGGTGAGGTCCTTGCGCGTCTTGGCCTCGACCGCGGCGGCGGCCAGCGCCTGACGGGCGGCGGGGTCGAACTGAGCGTGCACCATGAGGTCGGGTGTCCTTTCGGTTGTGCCGGTACCGCGCGGAGGGCGGCCGGCGGGTCGGGGGCCCGGGCCACGCTGCTGCGGGCGCCGGGAGAACAGGGAGAACAGGAGTCAGGCGGCCGGCGCGGCGCCGGAGCCGTCGAGTCGTTCGACGCGACCGGTGGCGATGTCGAAGACCCAGCCGTGCAGCGCCACCGTCCGCTGCGCCAGGGCGCGGGCGACCGAGGGGTGGGTGGCCAGGTTCGACAGCTGGGCCCGTACGTTCTGCCGTACCAGTGCGGCCACGTCGCCGCCGGAGGTGCGGGCGCGGGCGGCGTCCGCGTACCGCAGCCAGCCGGCGACCGCCGGGACGGTGGTGAGGTCCTGGTCCTGGGCGAGGGCGGTCATCGCACCGCAGGCCGAGTGCCCGCACACCACGATGTCCGTCACCCCGAGCACGGAGACGGCGTACTCGATACCGGCCGCCACCGCGTCGGCGCCGGGGGCGTAGGCGGGGACGAGGTTGCCGGCGGTGCGGAGGACGAACAGCTCACCCGGCTCGCTCCCCGTGATCAGCTCGGGGACGACGCGGGCGTCGGAGCAGCCGATGAACAGCGTGTGCGGCGTGTGGTGGGTGGCCAGGTGGGCGAACAGGTCCTCCTTGGCCGGGAAGACATCCCGCTGGAAACCCGCGATGCCCGCGGCGAGGTCTGGCATGGGTCACTCCCTTCGGTGGCTGCCGACCCCCTCGGGACCGGCGAGCTCCACCCTGCATGACCTCGACCTATAGAGTCCAAGACGCAATATCAATGTCTGCTATTGATGACATCTATAGTGGGCTCATGGCTCTAGAACTGCGTCATCTGCGCTACCTGCTCACCGTGGCCGAGCACGGCAGCTTCACCCGCGCCGCCGAGGACCTGCACATCTCCCAGCCCACGCTCTCCCAGCAGGTCAGACAACTGGAACGCACACTGGGCACCCAGCTGCTGGACCGCTCCGGCCGCACCGTCCGGCTCACCGACGCCGGCGAGGCGTACGCCCACCACGCCCGGCGCGCGCTACGGGACCTCGCCGCCGCGGAGCGCGCGGTCCATGACGTGCAGGACCTCTCGCGCGGCCATCTGCGGCTCGCGATCACGCCCACGTTCACCGCCTACCTCGTCGGCCCGCTCACCGCCGCGCTCCACACCCGCCACCCCGGCATCACCCTGACCGTGCGGGAGACGACCCAGGACCGCATCGAAACCGGCCTGCTCGCCGACGACTTCGACCTCGGCATCGCCTTCCGGGGCCCCCACCTGCCGGGGATCGCGGCCACCGCGCTGTTCACCGAGACGCTCACCCTGGTCACCGGCACCGGCCACCCCGCGGACCGGCGCGGCCCGCTCCCCGTACGGGAGCTCGCCGATCGGCAACTCGCCCTCCTCAGTGGCGACTTCGCCACCCGCGGCCACATCGACGGCTATCTCGACCGGCACGGCGTCAGCCCCCGCATCACCGTGGAGGCCAACTCCATCCAGGCCCTCACCGAAATCGTCCAGTGCACCCCGCTCGTCACCGTCCTCCCCGACGCCATCACCCACGACCACCCCCACCTCACCCCGATCCCCCTCGACCCCGCCCTCCCCACCCGCACCGTCGCCCTGCTCCACCGCACCGACGCCTACCGAAGCGCCGCCACCCGCGCCTTCACCCGCATCACCCACGACCTCGTGCACACCCGCGGGTATGCGCCGGCCTCCTGAGCCCGCCCGCGCCGCGGCGTGGCCGCCGGCCCGCCGCTCAGCCGTGGGACGGCCGGTGGAAGTGCGGGGTGCGCTCCGGGCCGGCGTACCGCAGCAGCGCGCCCAGCCCGTCCGTCAGGGGCAGTTGGTCCTGCGGCACCACGATCAGTCCCGCGCCCGTGCGCACCGCGGCGCGGATCACGGCGGCGCCGGCCGGCCCCTCTCCGAAGCCGAGGGCGCCGTACGGTCCCAGGTCCGCCGCGGGCGGGCCGCCGATCCGCGTGGCTCCTGCGCCTACCCGGAGTTCCGCCGGGAAGCCGAGCGGGACGTTGAGCAGCAGGGTGCCGGCCTGGGACCGCTGGAGTGCGGCCACGACATCGGACAGGCCCTCGACGGCGCCGTGCCGGCTGGTGCGGCGCGCCCGGAACAGGCCGACGCGGGCCCGGTCGGCGCCGCACATCTGCCCCTCGAACGCCGCGGAGAGCTCCTCCTCCATCAACGCCCTGCCCTGCGGCGCCGGATATCCGTCGCCGTCGCAGGTGACGGTGCGTCTGCGCCATCGTGCGGACAGGTTGTCCGCCAGTACGTTGCGGGCCCAGGTGATCCCGCCCAGCACGATCGCCTCGGCGCCCGTACTGCGTGCCAGTCCGGCGATGCCGTCGGCGGCCTCCTGCCCGGCTCCGTTGAGCCAGCTCACCGTGGGACCGCGCATCCGGCGGCAGTCGCCCGGCGCGACGGCGCTGCTCGGCCACACCCCCGCCTGGCAGGCCACCTCCAGTTCGTCCGCGGGCTCCGCATGCGGGAGCGTGAGGCTGTGCACGGTGGCGGCGACGTAGCGGATGCCCGGTGCGTACTGCACCACCAACGGCATCAGGTCGGGCACCGCGGTGAACGCGGCCTCGTCGCGCACCGGCGGCTCGGGCAGTTCCTCGGTGAGCACCACCCGCCCGCGGGCGGCGACGATCGCCTGCCCGTGCCGCCCGGCGATCTCCTGGTCACGGCCCGCGACACCGGCCACGGCGGCCACCGTGGCGGCGTCGGCGCCCTGCTCCACGAGCGCCTCGCAGACCTGCCGTCTGCGCAGCGCGATCCCCCGGTCCGGATCCTCGGTGTCCCGGGAAGTGTCGAGGTAGGCGCAGACGTACGGGCCCCCGTTCGCGTACACCGCATTGAGGAAGGCCAGTTCCACGATGCCTCCACGCGCTGCGACGTTCCACTTGCTCGTCTTCCTCTCCCAGTAGAGCCCCGATCCGCCCGTCCCGCGCGCCCACCCGGCCGAGCTCATGGTGGCGGCCGGGCCGGTATCCGGGGAGCGCCGCCGGCCGGGCTGCGGCGAGTACGGGGAGTGTCCGTACGTCACGGAGCGCTACCGGAGCGGGGATCCGCGGCGCGCGGTGGCCGATGTCAGCGGGCGTCGGGGACGGTGTGCAGGGCCGCGGCGAGGCTGTCCCGATGGTGGGCGAGGGCGCGCCCGGCGTCGCCGCGATGCTCCGCAATGAAGCCCAACTCGGCCAGTACCAGGGCGAGTCCCGGCGCGTCTCCCCGACTGCGGTGCGGACCTCAGCAGCCGCATCTGGACGGCCGGGACCCGGGACTGACGCCGGCAGCCACGGGGCGCCCACCTCAGCAGCCAGTCCCGGGTCAGCTTCAGCACCTCCTCTCGGCTCCGTGCACCGTGTCGGCGGCGACGAAGTGGCTGCCGATGCGCAGCGTGAAGGCGAGCATGCTGCGGACCTCCACCTCGTCGCCCGAACAGAAGCTGCCGAACAGCGAACGCAGGTAGTCCATCCGCCGGTTGTCGACGCGCCGGAGGCGCTCGGCGACGGTCTCGTCGCGCCGGGCCCAGTCCCGGACCGAGAGGGCGACGGCCGTGCCCCGCCCCGGCTCCTCGGTGAACAGGGCGATCGTCAGCAGCCGCTCCAGCTTGGCCCTGGTGCCCCCCCCGCCGCGCTCGATCTCCTCGATCACCCCTTCGGTGGTGTCGCGCTCCCATGTGTCGAGCATCTCGCCGAGCAGCGCGTCCCGGTCGCTGAAGTACCCGTAGAAACCGCGCTTGCTGACGCCGAGCGACTGTGCCAGCGCCTCGATCCGGACGGCGTCCGGGCCTCCTGTGGAGAGCGCCCGCAGCCCCTCCTCGATCCACATGCCGCGAGGCGTCCGGGTCGTGCCCATTGGTGTGTCTCCTCTCACGCCGCCATCGTCTATACGGCGGCGTACAGACAGTCCTAGCCTCGATTTGTACGCCACCGTATAAGTTAGGGGCCGCTCCATGAGACTTCCCGCTGCCGCGCACACCTCTCGCCCCTGGCGGATCCACGAGATCGCCGGCGACTTCCACCTGGAGGACGTGTGGGCCCTGCCGACACCGGGCGGACCCGAGGACCTCGCCCGGCTGGTGGACCAATTCACCCACGACGGCGTGGAGTTCGCGTCCTCGCCGGTACCGCGGCTGCTGTTCGCGGTCCGGTGGAAGCTGGGGAAGGTGCTCGGCTGGGACACATCCGGCACAGGCGTCGGCACCAGGGTCCGGTCGCTGCGGGACCGGTTACCGGCCGACCTTCGCGAAGGCCCGCGGGGACCCGAACGCCCCGGCACCGCCTTCACCTCCGTCTACCTGACGGACGACGAGTGGGTCTCCGAGATCGCCAACCGGACCATGCACGGGATCATGCACCTCGGCTGGGTCCCCGACGGGGCCGGCGGGTACCGCGGCCAGATGGCCGTCCTGGTGAAGCCCAACGGGCCGCTCGGCGCCCTGTACATGGCGGGCATCAAGCCCTTCCGCTACCTGGGCGTGTATCCGGCGATGCTGCGCGAGATCGGCCGCACGTGGCAGGCCAACGGGCGTGAACGCAGCGCCGGTTGAGCTGTGCCCGAACAACGGGATCCCCGGGCAGGCCGGTCGTGGCCTGCCCGGGGATCCCGGTTCCGTGTCGGAGGGTCAGTGGGTGGTGTGCCGTGCGGCCGAGTGCGCCTTGCAGCCGCCGGACGCGCAGGCGTCGAGCCAGGAGGTGAAGTCGGCGTCGTAGCGGTTGCCGATCTGCGAGTTGTAGACGGCGTAGCCGCCCGCGTAGTCACCCGCCCGGAATTTCGCCAGCATCGCCTGGATGTCGTCGGGGTGTTTCTCGACCATGTACCGCACGGCCAGATAGCCCCATGGATAGGTGCGGGTCACGTCGCTGTTGGCGTAGGTGCTCTGCCACAGCGTGCTCAGCGCGTAGGTGTGCTTGCCGGCCTCGGAGACCGCCTCGGTGTCGGTGACACCGCGGTAGCTGTAGGACACGTACTCGGCCAGGCCCTCGATCCACCAGACGTCCGGGACGGTGATCTCCTGGCTGAAGTCGCCCTTCATGTCGAAGCGGCCGTCGAGGTAGTGCGTGTACTCGTGGTTGAGGTTCCAGATCCGGGCCGGGAAGCCGTCGTCGGAGCCCTTCTGGTACATGATGGACTGGACTTTGTTGTCGGGCTTGGTCGGGTCGCCGGTGATGGTGATGCCGCCGTTGTTGGTGTCGACGCCGAATATCGGTCCCGCGTAGGTCCTGTAGTCGGTGGGGCTGGCGAAGACGATGACCTGGATCTTGTCCTCGTACTGGCCCGGGATCGAGCCGCTGTCCTTCGCCACGCCGTGGAAGAAGGCGTCCTGCTTCTGGAGGCTGGCACAGGCGGCGTCGAGGTCCTGGGGGGTCAGCGCCTGCGCCAGGATGGTGCGCGTGTCATCGCAGGCGTGGGTGGTCGGCAGCGCGGCCTTGGTGAGCTTGTCGGCCAGGTTGCAGGTGTCGAAGTAGGAACAGTTCGCCTTGTCGTAGGAGTCGGCCATGTTGGCCACGCCGACCCACAGCGCGGCGGTCCGGCCGGTGATCTGCGACTTGCCCAGCAGGTCCTTCATCAGGGGCCGCACCTTGTCCTGGAGCGCCCCGGCGTGCTGGACGAAGCGCCCCATCTCGGTACCGGCGTTGGAGGTCAGGAACGCGTTGTCGGTGCCCAGCAGATCGAGGTGCTTCTTGGCGAAGTCGTCCAGGGTGTCGATGATGCTGGGGTCGCTGGTGACCGCCTTGACGAAGGCGTCGTTCTGGTGGCCGCGGAACAGCGGTGTGTAGACGTTGTTGACCGCGTTCACCATGGCCGGGAAGGCGTCGTACGAGCTGTTGTAGGCGTCCAGGACCTTCTTGTAGGTGCCGAGGTACCGCCCCTGCTCGTTGGCGCTGTCGGTGAGGGTGATCGCCTCGCCGACGACGGCGCCGTTCGCGTCGCTGACGTCCATGAAGTGCGAGTTGCCGACGAACGCGTCCAGCGCCCCTTCGATGGCGGATGCCAGGTCCTTGCCGTAGTCGCCGACGTCCTTGGAGTCGTTGTACTGGACGTAGTAGCCGGCGCGCAGGAAGAGGACCAGTTGCTGCACGCTGGTCGAGTCGTCACCGGGATAGGTCGCCGAGGCGCTCTTCAGCGCGTCTGCCACGGGGACCATCTGGGATTCCTGGAAGACGTCGTGGGCGTCCTTGCCGGTGATGCTGAAGAGCGTGTTGACGCATTCGGTGGTCGACTTCTTGATGAAGTCGACCAGCTCCGCACCGCTGCGGCTGCCGAAGTCGCCCGGTGCGCAGGATGCCGCACGGGCATGGTGCGCGGTTCTCATTCGCGGCTGCTGCGGCCGGAGTCGGGCCGCGGTGTGCGGCCTGCTCTGCACGTCGGACCGGTCCGAGGCGGTGGTGGCCGGGCCCGTCGGCGGCAGCGGTCGCACCGGGCCGTGGGATCGGGCGGCGGGCTCGGCGGCGGCCTTGACGGCTGTCGGCGAAGCGGACGCCGTGAGTGTCGGGGTGACCAGGAGGCCGACGGTGGTGGCGCAGGCCGCCAGGCCGATGGTCAGGAATCTGTGTGGGGGGTTGCGATGGCGCATTGCGGCTCCCTCTGTGAATTCATGCGCCTTGTGGGGGTCGGCAAGTGCCTTGTAGGGATCGGCAGATGCCTGAAGGACTGTGCCACTCCCGCCGGCCGCGGACCATGGGCTGGGGGACAGCACCATCGGCGGACCCGCCACAACATCCGCCCGCCTGCGCTGCCGGCACACCGGCCGCGCAGCGCCCGCCTGTCAGACCGGCGCCGATCCGCATCCCGGTGTGCCGTGCGCGCCGTCGACCCCGTACGTCCGTGCCGCCCACGCCTGCAAGTGCGGTGAGTGGGAGCTGAGTTCGCGGTAGGAGGCACAGGCGGAGCGGTGCAGCGTCTCGGCGACCTCGTCGGTCACGCTGTCGCGCCGCCAGAGGAGCAGATAGCGGCACCACAGCGGCGTGCCGGTCAGCGGCTTGACGAGCACCCCGGTCATCGGCCGGATGGTTGCCTGGACGACGGAGACCCCGAGCCCGTCGGCGATCATGTTCTGGAGCTGGAGCTGGTCGCCGAGGAATTCATGGACCGCCGCCGGCGTGAATCCGGCCGCCGCGCAGGCCGTGTAGAACACTCCCGGCCAGCCGGCCCCGTCGTCCGGGGTCAGGAACCAGCCGTCGTCGGCGAGGTCGGCGAGCGCGACCTCCATGCGGTGCTTCACGCGGTGGTGCGCGGGTACGGCCACGAACGACGGCTCGACGACGATCCCGCGGTGCGCCATGGCGGGGGAATGCGGCAGCTCCAGGCCGGGGTAGTCCACCGCGATCGCCGCGTCCAACTCGCCCTTCTCCAGCCGCTCCACGATCTCCGAGGAGGCGTAGACGCTGCTGACGGTCAGCGACAGATCCGGCAGCCGGCTGCGGATCCGGACGACCATGCCGGACAGGACGGGCGAGTTGGTCGCGGCCAGGCGGAGGACCTGATCCGCTCCCGCGGCGCGGCTGCCCGGCCGACGCCCGATGGCATCGGCGCGGTTGAGCACCTCGCGCGCCTGGGCCAGCACTTCGGCGCCGTACCGGGTCGGCTCCACGCCCGACGCGTGCCGCTCGAACAGCGGCTGGCCGAAGTGCCCTTCGATCCGCTGGAGTTGGGTGCTCATCGCCTGCTGCGAGTACCTGAGCACCCGCGCGGCCCGGCCGAGACTCCCGGTGTCGGCGATCGCACACAGGGCTCGCAGGTGTCGAAGCTCCAGCTCCATCCGCTTCCTTCCGCCTCCTACGCCGCCGGTCGTCCCGGCCCCGAGCCGAACGACCTTCAGTACAATCGCACGGATGTTTCGCCGCAAGATTGCTCTGAGACGCAGGCGGCGGAACCGGGCCGCACGCCGCGGCGCATCAGCCGAAGCCGCAGCGCCCGGCCGTCGTGACGTCGAGGGTGTCCTTGACCATGGCGAGAGCGGCACCGAGCGGGCTTGACCGGCCACCGCTCACGGTGATGTCACCGGCGTCCGGGCACCCGTACACCACGGCCTTCTCCGGTCCGGTCAGCGCGTGCAGGGGATCGCCCGGGGCGGTCTCCTCCAGCCGGACGCCGACCAGGAGCGGCCGGTCCGCCCGTGCGCTTGCCACGGCCCGCAGCCGGCGCCCGTCGGCTGCCGCGGACAGCGCCGCCCGTGCGGTGTGCCGGTCCACCGGTTCCGTCTGCGTCCGGACGTCCGCCGGGTCCCACCCCCACAGCAGGGCCGCCAGCAGCCGCACCTTCGTGGCCGCGTCCTCACCCGACAGATCGGCCGAGGGATCGGCTTCCGCGATGCCCCGCCGCTGCGCCTCGCCGACCGCGTCGGCCAAGGAGTCGCCCGCTGCCAGGCGGTCGAGTACGAACGTGGCGGTGCCGTTGGGACAGGCCCGGAGCGACCGGCAGCCGAGACCGCGCACCCCGGTTCTCGCCAGGTCCCCGGCCGGCAGTGCGGCGCCGGTGGCCCCGGAGATCCTGATCAGGCTGCCACCGGCCTGCGCGGCGTCGCCGAGTGCGCGCCAGTGGGTGAGCAGATGGCTCTTGGCCGCGGTGACCACGTGCACGCCCCGGCGCAGCGCCAGGATGGCCTCTTCGGCGGCCTGTTGGCGTGCCTGCCGCGAGGAGGGAAGCGCCTGTACCAGCACGCGTGCGCCGGTCTCGTCCAGCGTCCGCGCCAGCGGTTCCGACGGTCCCCAGGCCGATCGCGGCGGCAGCGGCCCTTCACCGCGGGGCAGGCACTGGGCAGCGCCGACGCGGACGGCTCCGATCCTCAGCCGGACCCCGTAGTCACGGGCGGTCTCGTCGCCCCGCGTGCGCAGCCGCTCCGCAAAGGCGCGGCCGACCGGGCCGTGGCCCGACAGCACCACGGAGACGTCATCCGGTGAACGGGGCACGGTGGCGGGGGTCATGGCGAAATATCTCCCATCCGGCTGCGGGCATTACTGGTTGGCGGACTCGTACGGCGTGGTGGACGTGGGCCGCGGCTCCGCGGGACGGGACGGGGCCGGAGCGGGCGGGGCGACGGTGCGGAGCCGCCGGGCACACGCGCTCCACTGCCACACCGACACACCGGCGGTGACCGCCCCCAGCGCCAGCCACCCGGCCGGCCCGGCGGCCATCACCGCGCCCGTCAGCAGCGGCGGCCCGGCGGATTTCTGGATGGACTGCGCCATGCCGGCCACCCCCAGATACCCGGCGCGCGCGTCCGCCGGGGCGAGCAGGACCGCCAGTTCCCATGAACTCACCGAACGCATCAGCTCCGCCAGCGTGACCAGAAGGGCCGCGGTCAGCAGTGCCGCCGTCGCCCATCCCGTCCCGCCACGGGCGGACACCGCCACGACCACGCAGGACGTGCCCAGCACGGCCCCGTACAGCAGTACCGCACGCGCGGCCCGGCGCGGCCCCTCGGCGCGCGCCGACACCCGTATTTGCAGCGCCACGACCAGCACCGTGTTGACGATGAGGAACGCCGGGGCCAGGGCGTGCGGCGCCGAGGTGCGGGTGATCAGCCACAGCGGCAGGCCGACGTTGAGGACCGAGTCGTCGATGTTCATCACGATGTCGAGCAGGACGAACCGGAGGTACCCGGGGTCCCGCCACGGGCTCGCGGGCCGGGACGGCGGAGCGCCGCTGCCGCTGTCGGCCCGCGCCGACTCGACGGCGCCGTCCCGCGGTTCGCGGGTGCGCCACACCAGCGCCGCGGCGGCGACGAACGACAGCGCATCGCCCAGGATCAGCGCGGCGTACGCGGCGTGGGTGCCCACGGCGACGCCGACGGCCGCGATGCCGGTGCCGAAGGCGTAGCCCGCGTTGGCCGCGCTGCGCGACAGCGCCTGGTAGGCGACGCGCCGCTCCCCCGCGGTCCGGGTGGCGAACAGCATCTCCAGCGTCTTGGCCGCCCGGTCTCCCAGGTAGGTCGCGGCCACGACGGGGAGCAGTGCGCCGAAGCCGGTGCACAGCAGCATCAGGCCGAGGGTCACCAGGCGCAGCAGGTGACAGCCGATCAGCAGCCCGCGCACCGGGTGGCGGCCGGCGAGCCAACCGGCCAGCGGGGAGCCGAAGATGCCCGCCACCCCGGCCACGCCCACGAGCACACCCACCTGTTGGGCACTCAGGTGCGTCACGAACGTGAAGTACAGCACGGCTGCGGAGGTCCACAGCCCGGAGCCGGTCCGGTCGAGGCAGAGGGCCAGCAGCATGATCCGGGCGTTCCGGCCGCCGGGTGGATGGCGCAGCTGGGCCAACAGGCCCTGCCCCGCTCCGTGTTGACCCTTCTCTTCCCACCGCATGATGTGGCCCTGCCCCTCCCGTTTCCGCGCCGTGCCCGACGCCCGACAGGGGAACCTTGCCGCGAGAATTCGCTCGACGTCAAGATACTTGATGTCGACATAGTTCGCACGGTAAAGTCGCCGGGCGGGACGGTGACGGCACCACCACCCCCTCGGCCCGGGGGAGTTCAGGGTCCGGTTCCTTCCCGGCGACCAGGACGGAGGACGCCACCAACGCCACAGGGGCCGCGCACCGAACGGTGCGCGGCCCCTGGCTCGGTCGCCCGGCGGTCGGCCGGTCAGCGGACCGGCAGCACCGCGGTGTGCTCGCGCTGCACGGCCTGGAGTTGCTGCGGGTCGAGGCCGAGCAGCGCCAGGATCGTGGGCGCGATCTGTGCGGTCCGGACCGGCGCCGCGGTGCGGACGCCGGACGGGGTGGCCGCGCCGGAGACGACCAGCGGGACGTCGAGGTCGTCGGCGTGGGCGCCGCCGTGCTCGGCGATCTTCTTGGTGCCGCCGGTGTAGACGACGCCGTACTGGGCGATACCGAAGACGTCGGGGACCCGGGCGTCCCCGGGCTCGACGCCGAAGTACTCGGCCGCGGCCTTGCCGGCGTAGACCGTGCTCAGGCCGCCGCGGGTGAACGCCTTGGGCCTGGTGTCGATGTCGGTACCGTTGCCGTGCTGCGCCAGCAGGTACTTCTTCGCGAACTCGGTGGCCTCCTGGGAACGGTCGTTGAGCCACAGCAGCATGCCGTCGTCGTCCACGGAGTGCGCCACGAGGTCGCCGGCCTTCGGGTGCAGCTTCTTCCAGGCGGCGTTGAGCCCGTCGAGCAACGGGCCGTCGTCCACACGGTTCAGGGCGGCCGGGTCGGTCGGTGACTGGCCGTGCTTGGAGGACAGCACGATGGTGGTGCTGGACTCCAGGTGCCGGTCCTTGATCTCCTTGACCAGCGAGGCGACTTCGCCGTTGACGAAGTCCAGATTCCTGGCCAGCAGCGGGCCGGGCACGTTCTTCGCCGTGTAGCCACCCTTGAGGCCGTCGGAGGACGGCAGCTTCTGGGCGGTGGAGACCGACTGGAAGTTCAGGCCGAAGATCGCCGGGGTGCCGACCTTGTGGGTGCGGCTGTGGTCGTAGCCGTCGATCTCGTTGAGGACGGCCTGCGTCTTGTAGTGGTCGTACTGCTCGGTGGCCTTGTTGTCGCTGGTCCAGTCACCGCCCGCCTTGTAGCCGGGGGCGGCGCTGTTGATCTCCGGGGCGAACAGGTCCTGGATCCCGGTGCCGGACGGGCCGCTGAGGATGTCGTAGGCCGCGTGCTTGTCCGACCACGCGGTCCGCAGACCGGCCTGACGGGCGACCTCGAAGACGGAGTTCACCTGGAGGTAGGAGTGCGGGTAGACCGGCTTGCAGGTCTTCGGGTCGACCGGGAGCTTGCTCGGGTCCAGCAGGTTCTGCGGCTGACCGGTCATCTGGAGGATGCTGCCCGGCAGGCCCTTGAGGCCCTGCCCCGCGTCGAGGGACTCCTTGTTCTTGTCCAGGTCCTCGGTGAGGTCCACCTCCACTCCGGGCTTGACGCCCTGGCAGTGCGTGGTGCTGGCCGGGAGCAGGGCGTGGTCGTAGGTGTCGTCGTAGTAGACGCCGGTGGTGCCCGGTCCGCCGCCGGTGACCTGGGCGGTCATGCCGGGGAAGGAGTCCGAGGGCGTGGTGGTCCTGGCGTGCGTGTACTGCACACCGCCGTGCACCAGGCGGGCCAGGGCCGACTGCGGGTGCTGGGCGATGTACCAGGCCAGGTCCGACTGGTGCAGGCCGTCGGCGGAAACCAGCAGGACGTGCCGAGCGGCGGCCTTGTGGTGCGCGGCGGCCTCATCGGAGGCGGATGCCTGGGCGATGGTCACGCCCGCGAGGGTGCCGGCCGCGCAGAGCGCGGCAGCCAGTCGGATGGAGCGGCGGGTCACAGGTCTCCCCTGATGTCGTGAGTACCGGAGGGGGGTGGAATGGCGCGCTCATGATGAACCGGACCGCGTGTAGCACCGGGATCCGGCACATGAACAACCAGGGAACGGTGGGTATGGCCCGTCTTTGCCGCCACCGCCGCACGACGCCCCCGCCGACCGCCCGTCACGGCTCCGGACCCGCCGCCCCGGAACTGCCGGAGCGAAGACCGCTGCGATCCGGAGGGGGGCGAGGATCCGGTCGTCCGCAGTGAGCGGCATCGCGGCCGGATCCGCTCGGGCGGCGACGTGACGCGGCCTCAAGGATGGGACTCCGGACGCCCCGTGAACCCGTGCACCCTGTCGCGCGCGGCCTTGTGAGCGGTACGGTTTCTGACTGACGTATTCCCCGAACACGCCGCGTCGGCCGGTTCGCCTGCTCGCGAGCGTGGATGTCCGCGCGCCTTCTGACAGGGGAGATCGCGTATGGCGGCCGACCTGACCGACTCCGCACAACGGGCGCAGGTGGAAGCCCGCCTCACCGATGCGGCCGAACCGGTCGAGTTGCTGGTCAACAACGCCGGTTCCGGAGCAGCCGGAGTCTTCGCCAACCTCCCCATGGACCGGGAGGAAACCACGCTCCGGCTGAACAACGAAGCGGTGGTGCGGCTCACCCGGTCCGCCCTGCCGCAGATGCGGATGGCAGGGCGGGGCGGAATCCTCAACATCTCTTCCCTGACAGGCGAGTTCCCGTCGCCGTCCCGCGCCACCTACGCCGCGACCAAGGCGTTCCTCACCCATTTCTCCGGGGACCTTGCCATCGAGAACCGCGGTTCGGGCATCCATGTCACCGTCCTCCTGCCGGGCTTGACCAAGACCGAGTACTTCGCGGTGAACGCCTTGGGTCCCGCCCCCGTACCGGGCTTCTTCTGGCTGGCGGCGGACGAGGTCGCCGCCGCCGGTCTCAAGGCCGTCGCCGCGGGAAAGCGCGTTGCGTGCCCGGCGCTCCCTACAAGGCCGTGAACGCCCTCCTGCCCATCACGCCGCCGCCGCTGAAACGGAGCCTCGGACGCTATCTCTGGCACCGGTGACGGCGGCCGGCCCACGACGCAACGCCGGGTCCGGCCGAGGTGGTGGCCGGGCCCCCTCGTGACGCGCCGTATGCGCCGGAGGGACGCCCACCGAGTGAGGGGCCCTGTCGCGTTCCGCACCCGGTTCGGTGCGTGGCGGCGCGCCCCATCCACACGGCGACGGAAGGCTCTCCCGTTCCGCTCCGGCCTCCCCCGGCCTTCCCGGCCGTTCCCGCATCTCGTGCATCACCCCGACGCACCGCGTGACGTGCGCCTGTCCCCGGGGCCTCGCCATCCTGAAACGGGGCCGGACCTCATGGGGTCGCACGCTGGCGCGCTCAGCGGCCGTGCCCATGACCACGTCGCGTCGCGGAGGAGCGGAGAGTTCATGAGGCTTGTCGTCGATCTCAACCGATGCCAGGGGTATGCCCAGTGTGCCTTCCTCGCCCCGGACGTGTTCACCATGCACGGCGACGAAGCGCTGATGTACGACCCGCTCGCCGATGACGCGCAGCGGGAGAACGTGCGGAAGGCGGCCGACGCCTGCCCCGTCAAGGCCATCACCCTCGACTACGAGGACCTGGGCGCGGCTGACGGTAAGGCGGGTGCGTCCCGTGTCGGTTGACGGCTACCTGGAGACGTTCCGGCGCGAGGGGCGCATCGTTGTCGTCGGTGCCTCCCTGGCCGGCCTGCGGGCCGCCGAGGCGCTGCGCGCCGAAGGGTTCCAGGGCACGCTGACCATGGTCGGCGACGAACCCCACGATCCGTACGACCGGCCGCCGCTGTCCAAGCAGGTCCTGCTGGGCAAGGTGCCCGCCGACCACACGCTGTTGGCGAGGCGGCGCCCGATCGACGCACAGTGGCGGCTCGGTGCGGCGGCCACCGGACTGGATCTGGCGGCCAGGCGGGTGCAGCTCGCCGACGGCGACGCGATCGACTACGACCGGCTGCTGATCACCACCGGGGTCCGCGCCCGTCCGTGGCCGCACGAGCTGGAAGCCGACCTCGACGGGGTCTGCGTGCTGCGTACCCGGGACGACGCGGTCCGGCTGCACCACCGGCTGACGGCCGGTCCGCGCCGGGTGCTGGTGATCGGGGCCGGCTTCACCGGCTCGGAGATCGCCTCCGCCTGCCGGGAACGGGGCCTGCCGGTCACCGTTGCCGAACGCGGACCGGCTCCCCTCGTAGGGGCGCTCGGCGGTGTGGTCGGTGAGGTGGCCGCGGAACTCCAGCGCGCGCACGGTGTCGATCTGCGGTGCGGTGTACAGGTCACCGGGCTGGAGGGGGACTCCGCCGGCCGGGTGCGAAAGGCCCACTTCTCGGACGGCACCGCGGTCGAGGCGGACGTGGTCGTCATCGCGCTCGGCGCGACCCGCAACACCGAATGGCTCGCGGACTCCGGTCTGGGCGCCGGTCCGCGCGGCATCGCCTGCGACGCGGGGTGCCGGGCCTTCGACGTACGCGGCATCGTCACCGACGACGTCTTCGTGGCCGGTGACGTCGCCCGGTCCCCGCACCCGCTCTTCGGCTACCAGTTCCTCTCCCTGGAGCACTGGGGCAACGCCGTCGCACAGGCCGAGACCGCGGCCCACAACATGGTCAGCGGCAGCGCGGACCGCCGGCCGCACCTGTGGATGCCGTCCTTCTGGTCCGCCCAGTTCGGGGTGAACATCAAGTCCGTCGGCGTGCCGCCGATGGGCGAGCAGATCATGGTCACCCAGGGCTCGCTCGCCGAACAGCGCTTCACCGCGGCCTACGGCTATCAGGGACGCGTCATCGCCGCCGTCACCTTCGACCAGGCGAAGTGGCTCGACTTCTACGAGCGGCAGATCGAGCAGGCCGCGCCGTTCCCGCCCGAGTTCACCACGGTCGACCGGCGCACCGAAGGGCTCCAGCCGGTGCCGGCCGGATTCCCGGACCCCTCGCTTCCCAGCCACGGGCCCACCATCACCCTCAGCGGGCACTCACCGACCGACCGCCGCATCTCGTTCACCCCCCGACGCGCCTGACCCGGGCACACCGGCACGGACGCCCCCGGCCGCAGCACCTCGGAAGGATTCCGCCATGACGTCCGTCGCACTCCTGCACCGGATCACCGACTACGCCAACCGCCCCGACCCGTACCCGCTCTATGCCGAACTCCGCAGGACGCCGGTGGTCCGCGACGAGTCGGGGCCCTATCTGGTCAGCACCTACTGGGAGATCAAGGGGCTGCTGCACGACCCGCGGATCAGCTCCGACCTCCGCAATCTGACCCCCGAGGCGGCCAAGGCCGGCGGTCAGGAGCACGACCCGAACCTGCCGCCGGCCTTCATCCGGCTCGACCCGCCGGAGCACGACCGGCTGCGCCGGCTGAGCATGCGGCCGTTCGGTCCGCCGCACACCCCGCGCCGGGTGTTCGACATGCACGGCGAACTGGAGGAGATCGTCTCCGGGCTCGTCGACGGTCTGCGCGGGCGGGACACCATCGACCTCGTCGACGACTTCTCCTACCCCTTCCCGGTCACCGTGATCTGCCGGATCCTGGGCGTCCCGCGCGAGGACGAGTCGCACTTCCACGAGTGGGCCGACACCATCGCCGCCGGTCTCGACCCGGTCGGTACGGCCGAGGAGCGCGAGGCGCAGGTCCAGGGCGTCCGGCGGGCCAGGGGCGAACTGGCCGCCTATCTCGCCGGTCTCATCGAGGAGCGCCGACGGTCGCCCCGCGACGACATGCTCACCGCGATGGCCACGGAACACGGACCGGACGGGCAGATGTCACCGGTGGAGATCATCACCACCGCGGCGCTGCTGCTGATCGCCGGCCACGAGACCACGGTCAACCTCATCACCAACGGGATGCTCACGCTGCTGCGGAACCCCGACGTCCTCCAGCGGCTGCGCACCGAGCCCGGTCTGGCCGTCCCGCTCGTCGAGGAGCTGCTGCGGTTCGAGCCTCCGGTGCAGATGCTGCCGCAGCGCACGACGCTGGCCGATATCGACATCGACGGGACCATCATCCCGAAGGGCGCCTCCCTCTACCTCATGGTGGCCTCCGGCAGCCGGGACCCCCAGCGGTTCACCGACCCCGACCGCTTCATCCCCGACCGGCCCGACAACCAGCACCTGGGCTTCGGCCACGGCCTGCACAACTGCTTCGGCGCGCCCCTCGCCCGGCTGGAGGCGCAGCTCGCGCTGACCGCGCTCGTCCGCCGGCTCAACGGCCCGAGCCTGGTCGAGGACCCGCCCCCCTACCGGCAGAACGCCGTCCTGCGCGGCCCCCGGCACCTGCCGATCGCGATCAGCGGGGTCACGGACTGAGCCCGATCCGTCCTGCCGGGCCGGGCCGGGCCGCCGGTCGTTCGGTCAGTCAGTCAGTCACGCTGCCGGTCGAGGGCGTCGTCCAAGGTGGTGGCGGCCATGATGAGCGACAGATGGGTGAACGCCTGCGGGAAGTTGCCCAACTGCTCGCCGCTGGGGCCGATTTCCTCGGCGAACAGCCCGACGTGGTTGGCGTAGGTCTGCATCTTCTCGAAGGCGTACCGCGCCAGGCGGAGCCGGCCGGCCCGGGCCAGGGCGTCCACGTAGAGGAAGGTGCACAGGCTGAAGGTGCCTTCGGAGCCGCGCAGGCCGTCGGGTGACGCGGCGGGGTCGTAGCGGTGGACCAGGCTGTCCGACACCAGGGTCCGCTCCATCGCGTCCATCGTGGACAGCCAGCTCTCCGTCCGGGGGGCCAGGAAGCCCACCCGCGGCAGGAGCAGCAGCGACGCGTCGAGCACCGTGCCGCCGTAGTGCTGGACGAGGGCCTGTTCCTGCTCGTTCCAGCCGCGCTGCATCACCTGTTCCATGATCGCGTCGCGGGCGGCGGTCCACCGGACGGTATCGGCGGGGCGGCTGTAGGCAGCAGCGAGGCGCAGCCCCCGGTCGAACGCCACCCAGGACATGATCCGGCTGAAGGTGAAGTCCTTGCGCCCGCCGCGCGTCTCCCAGACGCCTTCGTCGGGGCGGTCCCAGGAGTCGGCGAGCCAGTCCAGTGTCCGGGCCAGGTTCTTCCAGCCGTGGTAGCCGGCCCGCATGGCGATCTCCCGCCCCTCCGACAGGGCGTAGAGCGCCTCCCCGTAGATGTCCAGCTGCAACTGGTCGGCGGCGGCGTTCCCGGCCCGCACCGGATACGAGCCCCGATAGCCCTCCAGGTGCGGAAGGATCTCCTCCGACAGCTCGGGGTCCCCGTCCACCCGGTACATGATCTGGAGCGGTTCGCTCCTGTCGTCCTCCGGGGGTTGCAGGCGGTCCCCCAGCCAGCGGGTGAACTGCGCGGCCTCCTCGATGAATCCGAGATCGAGCAGGGCCCGCACGGACAGCGATCCGTCGCGCACCCAGGTGTACCGGTAGTCCCAGTTGCGTTCGCCGCCCACCTGCTCGGGCAGCCCCATGGTCGCCGCGGCGACCGGTGCCCCCGTGGGGGCGTAGGTGAGGAGTTTGAGCGTGATCGCGGAGCGGTGCACCACGCCCGGCCACCGGCCCCGGTAGCGGGAGGTCCGCACCCAGTGCTGCCAGAAGTCCACGACCTCCCAGAACCGCTCCTCCACCGTGTCCGGTGTCACGGGCGGCGGGGCGGGCGCGTCCGCCCCGCCGACGGTGAGGACGGCCGCCGCCGCCTGGCCGGCGCGCAGCGTGACCGCGCCCCGCACATCGGTGCCGTCGGGCTGCAACGGAAAGGTGGTTTGCAGATGTGCGGTGGTGCCCGGTGCCCGGAAGGTGGCGATGCCCTCCCCGAGGTCGCGCTCGTGGACGGCCCGCCCGTAGTCGAAGCGCGGCCGGCACTCCAGGTCGAAGTGCACCGTTCCCCGGACCGCTCGCGCCCCGCGGAGCAGGACGTGCCGGTCGGACGGTGTCCCCGTACGGTCCGGTGGCATGCAGTCGAAGACTTCGCCGACGCCGTCGGGGGACATGAACCGTGTGACCAGGACCGCGGTGTCCGGGAAGTAGAGCTGCTTGCAGATGCTGCCCGGATCCTCCGGCCCGAACAGGAAATAGCCCCCGCGATCATGGTCGAGCAGTGCGGCGAAGATGCTGGGCGAGTCGAACCGGGGCGCCGCGAACCAGTCGCAGACCCCTTGCGACGAGATCAGCGCAGCGGTCTGGAGATCGCCGACGACGCCGTGGTCCGCGATGGGTGGGTACCGATCCATGATCATCCCGCCTTGTGGGAGCCGTACCTCCACTCTCCGCCCCCGCCGACGGCCACGCCAAAGCGAATCCGGCCCCGGCGCCGCTCCCGGCTCCCGCCCAGGTCAGAGGCGTGCAGCACTGAGGACCCCACTCGGCGCGGTCGTCACCGGTCCGCCACTCGATCACGGTCGGGCGGGAACTCGATCACGGGCGACGAGAACCCGATCACGGGGGGGCGGGCGACCGGAACCGCCATCACGGCGGGACGACACGGAGCCGCCCAGCACCCCCGACCGCACCGCCCCCTACCGCCCTGCCCCGCCCGTCCGGCCCTCCCGGCTCCCCTGTCCGGCCCGCCCGCCGGACCGGTGGCGGCGCAGGGTGACCACGAAGACATGGCTGCTGACGGCCAGCATCCAGAACGGGAAGACGAGTTCGCAGTGGCTCGTGGTGCCGACGGCGAAGAGCAGCGCCAGCGCGACGAGATAGCCGAGCCAGACCAGCCAGCGGGGGAAGATGCCGAGCCGATGACCGATGGTCGTGGTGGACACGACGAACACGGCAGCCATCCGTGTCGAGTAGCTGGTGAGCAGCGCGAGGACGAGGTGGCGCCCGTACTGCCAGAGCGCGAGCTGCCCCGCCGACGGCGAGGAGGACACGTCCGTCACCGCCAGCAGGCTGCCGGCCGCCGCCGCGAGGACGAAGAGCATGGCCACGAACAGCAGCCCGCTGCCGAGGAACAGCGTGGCGAAGAACCGGTCCTCCCCCGCACCGACGTAGTCCCTGACGGCGCCCATGAACCACAGGAAGAAGATCCCGGCGAACGGCAGCAGGGCGAGCGCCGTGCGGAGGAAGTCCCGCTGGGAGGTGGCGCGGATCCAGTCGACGGCGTCCTCGGCGTGCTCGGGCACCGCCAGCCGCACCAGCAGGATCGCGATGCCCAGCAGCAGCCCGGAGACGATCCCGGCCACCGCCGCGATACGCGGCGTCTGCAACACTCGGGTCGGGTCCCCGCCGGTGGTTGGCATGACGTTCTCCTCCAGCAGACGCTTCCGGCCGAGCCCACATGGTGCAGTGCGGCCGTCGTGCACACACCGCGCCGACACTCACCGGCGCGACATTCACCCCCATGGCTCGCCCCACGGATGAACCGTCCGGCACCGACGCACGCCGCCGTGCGCCGCCCGAAGTCGACCCCCTACGGGCCGTACGCCCGGCCACCTGAGGGGAGCAACCCGTCCCACACGCGGGCCGAAGGGCCGGGCACGGCCGCAGAACTCACTCACCGGACCCGAAGCCCCACGGCGGCCACCGGATCGGCCCCCGCTCGTCGATGGACACCGTGGGCTCCACCAGGAACACATCGGCGCTCACCCGGCGGCCATCCACGTCGCTGCTGCACACGACCGGGCGACGCCCACGACCGGATCCTCCGTCCGCGCCAATTCCCCTGATGCGGGCCGTCGTTGCGACTTAACGTGCTGCGATGAACTGGGGATCTCTGGCAAGTACGCTACTGGGCGCCCTGATCGGGATCGCGTCGACGCTGACGGCCGACCGGGTCAGGGCACGGCGCAGCCGTGACGAGAGCGATCAGGTCGCGCGGCGGCAGTTGTACGGCGAGTACCTCGCCGCGTTGGCCCGGACGAGAAATCACCTCCGGATCGCGGCCAGGTCCGCCGAGACGCCTGCCGCGGAACGGGCGCGTATGGCAGGGGAAGCGTTCCGCGACGGGAATGCCTATGAACTGCGTTACCAGGTCGCCATGGTGGCGCCGGCCGAGGTCGTCGATGCCTCCACCGCGGCCTTTCGCGCCCTGAGGGATGTCCGTGACGTAGTGGAAAGCGGTTCTCTCCACAGAGAGGAGAGTTATCTGGAGCTGCGAGATCGCTGGGAGGAGAGGTTCGCGGAACTCCGTGCCGCGATGCGGGACGATGTGCAGCGGAACGGCGGGTGAGGAAGGGCGGTCACGGCGGCCTCGGGCGCATACGCCGATGTCCGACTCGCCGACGCCCTGGCCGCCTTGGACCTGGTGAAGGGCAGGGCGGACCTGGCCCGGCTCCCCGGCGGAACCGGGCGCTCAGCCGTCCGGGCCGGCAGATCAACTCGGCTGGACGGCAGGGAAGATGGACCTCGACCTGGATACCGGATGCAGGACCCCGGCACGTTCCGAGGAAGGCCCATGAACGCCGACACCGCTCAGCACGCTCACCACATCGCCCGCGCCGACGACGGCACCGCGCTGGCCTACCAGCGCCAGGGAGCGGGACGTCCGCTCGTACTCCTCCAGGGCCAGGCCAACAACCACCACTGGTGGGACCCGATCCGCGCGGACTTCCACACCACGCACGCCACGATCACCCTGGACTACCGCGGCACCGGCAACAGCGACAGGCCCCGAGTCGGCTATTCCACCCGGCAGTTCGCGGAGGACGTCATCGCGGTGCTGGACGCGTCGGGTGTCGGGCAGGCCGATGTCTACGGGACGTCCATGGGCGGCCGGGTCGCCCAGTGGGTCGCCGCGCGCCACCCGCGGCGGGTCCGGCGCCTCGTCCTGGGCTGCACCTCTCCGGGCGGTCCGCACGCCGTCGAACGCGACGCCGCCGTACGGCGCTCGCTGGCCCAGGCCGACCCGGAGGCCGGGCGCCGGGCCCTGATCGACCTGATGTACTCCCCCGCCTGGCGCGCCGGCCACCCCGGCCCCTACCCGACCCTCGGCGACCCCGGGATGCCCCCGCACGCCCGCCACGGGCACCTGGTGGCCAGCAACGGCCACGATGCCTGGGACGCGCTGCCCCTCATCGGCGCCCCCACCCTGATCCTGCACGGCGACCAGGACCGGCTCACTCCGCCGGACAACCTGCCCCTGCTCGCCGCCCGCATCCCCGATTCCAGAACGCACCTTTTCCCGGGTGCCCGGCACGCGTATTTCGAAGAATGCCGCGAGGAAGCCGGCCGGCTGGTCACGGAGTTCCTCGGCGAATGAGGGGGCGGACCGCGGCATGGAATGCGGTCCGGAGAAGGAGACGTGTGCAGCATGAATCGGTATGCGGGAAAAGCCGGAATGTATGATGCCGGGGCCGGTGAGGGGTTCACCGTGCTCCGGTTCTCGTGCGGCAGAAAGGGCGCCTCGTGGGCGAGCGGATACCCCGGGCGCCGGCCGGACTCGCCCTGGCGGCGGCCCTGGTGGTCGCGGTGGCGACCGGGTGCGGGGAGCCGCCCCGGCTGCACGTCGAGGGCCCGGTCCCCACGCCCGCCGAGCAGCACGGTCCGGTGTATGTCGCGGACGCCATGGGGCAACCGCTGGGCAGGCCGGCGCATTTCACCCTCACCCGGCACACGTCGCTGTCCCGGCTGAGCTGGCGTTCCTGGGGCGAGACCAAGGCCGTCGCCACCGGCCGGGTCGGTGGTAAATGGTGCCTGCCCGGCTGCGGGGCGTCGGGGTTTCCGGCGACGGTGGAGCTGACCGGCCTGACGCAGCATGACCGGGTCGCGTACTACTCCCGGGCCACGGTGCGTTCCTCGGGCCTGCCCGCCGAACAGGCGGCCCGGCTGCGTGAGGTGCGCCTGGCCGTCCCCGGGCCCTGGGAACCCGCACGATGACCGATGCCCCCGCCGCCTGGACACCCGCTCCGTGCCGCGGAGTCCGCGGCGCCTTGCCCGGAGGCGACGGGGCGGTCCGGCGGCCGAACGGGGCCGGCCTGCCGGCGCACCGGGAAGAGCGCTGAGCACCATGGGCCTTCGGACCAGGACCGCGCTGGTGATCGCGCTGACCACCGCGCTCGCCGCCACCGTCATCGGGTTCCTGGTGCATCACCGCACCGCCCAGAACCAGCGCAAGGCCGCGGGTGAGACGGTCGACGCGGTGCTGCTGGACGCACTGTCGGACGCCGCCACCGGCACCAGCACCACGGCCCTGATCGACCCCCCGGACCTGCCCGCCGCACTGCGCACCGCGGTGACGCAGCGTCCGGTACGCGCCACGTACCTTGAGAACCGCGGAGGCACCGCCGGGCCGGTGCTGTGGGCCGCCGCGCGGCACGGCGACAGCATCATCGCCGTACGGCGCTCCTACGCCCCCCAGGTACGGGCGCTGGCCGACCTCGACGGGGTGCTGATGGGTTCGGGCGCCGCGACCACCGTGCTCGGCTGTGTGGCGGGCGTCGTGGCGGCGGCCGGTGTCGGGCGGCGGATCGGTGCGTCGGTACGGACCGCGCAGCAGATCGCCGACGGTGATCTGACGGCCCGTGTACCGGCTGCGGGGAACGATGAGATCGCTCGGCTCGGCGCCGCCGTGAACGCCATGGCCGATGCCCTCAACGACCGTCTGGAGGCGGAGCGCCGGGTCACCGCGGACATCGCCCATGAACTGCGCACACC
This sequence comes from Streptomyces albospinus, assembly GCF_014648695.1. Classification (GTDB taxonomy): domain Bacteria; phylum Actinomycetota; class Actinomycetes; order Streptomycetales; family Streptomycetaceae; genus Streptomyces; species Streptomyces albospinus. Next base: position 185,588 of record NZ_BMRP01000013.1, on the reverse strand, counting down.
GGTGGCCGGAATGGTCACCGCCGCCGGTCTGCTGCCGCCCGGCCGGCCCACGGAACTGGTCACCGCCTCTGCCGCGGCACTGCGCGACCTGGTGGAGGACGTACTGGAGGTCGCGCGCCTGGACGTGCCCGGCGTCGAGCAGGCGCAGTGCGAGGACGTCCGGGTAAGTGCCCTGGCGCGCAGGGCGGTTGGGCAGACGGGCCGGGACGCCGAGGTCGTGGTGCACGAGGACGCCACGGTGCGCACCGATCCCCGGCGGGCCGAGCGGATCCTGGCGAACCTGGTCGCCAATGCCTACCGTCACGCGGCCCCGCCCGTGGAGGTGCAGGTGGACGGGGCCACCGTCCGGGTGCGCGACCACGGCCCCGGCTTCCCGGCCGACCTTCTGACGCAGGGCCCCCGGCGGTTCCGTACCGGCGCACGCGGCACGGGTCTCGGGCTCGGCCTGACCATCGTCGTCGGCCAGGCCCGCGTCCTCGGCGCCCGGGTCCGCTTCGACAACCTCCCCGACGGCGGGGCACTGGCCACCCTCAGCCTCACCCCCGAATCGTCCGGGACTCCCGAAACCTCCGACGCGCCCGCGTCTCCCCCGCCCACGGACCGCGGGGCAGCGCCGGGGGCGTGAGCACCGCGCGGGCCGGTGCGGCCGGTCAGGGGGTGAAGTAGCGCGTGGGGGTGGTGCCGAGGGCGCGGCGGAACATGGCGGTGAAGGCGCTGGGGGTGGCATAGCCGACGCGCAGGGCGACGGTGGTGACGGGAACGCCCTTCGCCAGCAGTGCCACCGCGTGCACCAGCTTCGCCTGCTGCACCCAGTGGGCCAGGCTCATCCCGGTCGCGGCGGCGAAGTGGCGCTGAAGGCTACGGGGGCTCAAGTGCGCCTGGGCCGCGGCCTGTTCGGTCGTCCACCGGTGTTCCGGCGCGCGCCGGATCTCCCGGCACAGGTCCGCGAGCCGGGGGTCGTCCGGGGCCGGCAGGTGCAGGGCCCGGACGGGGCGCGGGGTGAGTTCCCGGAGCAGCAGCTCCATGACCAGGCCGTCCCGGCCGCCGGTCCGGTACTCCACCGGCAGTCGTGTCGCCTCGTCGATCAGCTCGCGCAGCAGCGGGGAAACCGATACGACGGTGGGCGTCCCGGGCAGACCGGCGGCGGCGTCCCCGGCGATGTAGAGGGTCCGCATGGCGACCGGTCCGGCGCAGGTCATCTCATGGGTGAGGCCCGGGGGTACCCACGCCGCCCTGCTGGCCGGTACCACCCAGGTCCCATGCGCGGTGCCCACCGTGATGGCGCCGGACGTGCCGTAGATCAGCTGGGCGCGCCGGTGGGAATGCGGCGGGATGTGGTGGCCGTCGGGGAGGTCGCGGGCCATCGCCGCCACCGGTCGGGGCACGTCCTGATAGTCGTCCCGATTCTCGCTCTTCCCGAACATGGCGCACTCTCGACATCACCTGGCGGTACGGCGAAAGTCTGCCACGCAGCGCCTTCATAGCCTCGGCCGCATGCGTCACTTCCCTTTCGTTCCCGCAGCGCGACACGGGTCGCGGGCCGGGCGGCATCCGCGTTTCCAGGTGCCCGTACTGGCGGTCGCCAGCGCGGTGACCGCCGCCAACGTCTACCTGAGCCAGCCCCTGCTCCAGAAGATCGCCACCTCGCTGTCGGCCGCGCCCGGCCTGCTGGGCGCCGTACCCACGGCCACCCAACTCGGCTACGCCGCGGGCATCCTGCTGCTGGTGCCGGCCGGGGACAGCCACGACCGCCGCCGGCTGATCCTGGTCCTCACCGCGAGTTCCGCGCTCGCGCTCGCGGCGAGTGCGCTGGCGCCCACGGCGTGGCTCCTGATCGCCGCCGGGTTCGCGGTCGGACTGCTGTCGCCCGTCCCGCAGTTGGTCACGCCGCTGGCCGTGGCACTGTCCGAGGAGCGAGGGGCGGCACGGGGGCGGGTCGTGGGCACCGTGCAGGCGGGGCTGCTCGTCGGCGTACTCGCCTCGCGGGCCTACTCCGGCGCGCTGGCCACCCTGCTCGGCTGGCGCGGTGTGTACGCCGTCTCCTGCGTGCTCACGCTCGTCCTGGCTCTCGCCCTGCGCCGGTACCTGCCGCCGGCCCCGGCTCCGGGCGCGTCCGGCGGCTACCGTGCCTGCCTCGCCTCGCTGCCCCGGCTGGCCGCGCAGCCGCTGGTGGCGCGGGTGGTCTGGTCGGGCGCCCTGGTCGGCGTCGCGTTCGGCGCCTTCTGGACCACGCTGACGTTCCTGCTGGCCGACCGATATCACTACGGCACCAGCCGGATCGGGCTGTTCGGACTGGTCGCGGCGGCCAGCGCGCTGGTGTCTCCGTGGGCCGGCCGGATGGCCGACCGCCAAGGCCGGGCAAGGGGCCTGGCCGTCCTGATCACGCTGGTGATCGCGGGCTGGCTCGCGCTGCTGCCCGGCGGTACGTCGCCGGTCTGGCTGGTGGCGGGGGTGGTGCTGCTCGACGTCGGGGCCTGGGGCAGCCAGACCGTCAGTCAGACCGTGCTGTTCGCCCTCCCGCCCGGCCTGCACAACCGGCTGAACACCGTGTACTTCACCTTCCGCTTCTCGGGCATCGCGGCGGGCTCACTGGCCGGTTCGGTCGTCTGGACCGCTTCCGGCTGGTCGGCTGTCGTCGCGCTCGGCGCCTCGGCCGGGTTCCTCGGCCTGGTCGTCGGTCTGCTCCCGCACCGCGAGCGCGCGGCGTACTGATCCGGGAACGCCGGCAGGCGGGGCGGCAGTGGGGCGGCAGCCGACACCGAACGGCATCGGTCGCCGCCCGACCGCCGCCCCGCCTGCCGGGACGCCGGAGGTGGCGGTCCGCCGGGGTGTAGGGTCCGAGATTTCGTTAGCACTGGCTTCTGCGGAAACGCCGGAATCCGGGGGCAGTGAGCAGTGACGGTACTGGCCGATGGTGAGCAATCGGCGGCCCTACGCCGTCGAGCTGGTGACAGCGAGTGAGGTGCCAACGTTCTTTGGACCGTGTCCTACGGGGTGGAGCGGATCAGTCATCTGCTGTTGCACACGCCTGAGTTGTCAACCGCAGGCGGTGGAACTGCAGTTCCGTGAAAGGCGTTTGGGTAGGCATGATGATTTCTTTAAGACGGGTTGCGGGGGTCGTCGCTGGGATAGCGCTGGCGTGCGGCGGGGTCTCGGCGTGTGGGGCGGCCTCAGGCGGTGAGGGCGGCCGGAGCGGGGGTGTTACGGCATCCGCTTCCCTCACGAAGAAGGGGCCGGGAGGTCCCGGAGGCAGGCTGTTCGGTGGGATCTGGACCTTCGACGAAGGCACGCTTACGGTGGACGGGCAAGAGGTGCATAAGCCCCCGAATGCCAGCCCGTGGGTGGAGTTCCGTGACGACGGGACGGTTGCGGGGGATTACGGCTGCACGCCGTTTCGAATCAAAGCCGAACTGGAAGCGACCACAGTGACGTTGGGCGAAGGCCTCCCGGCGCTGCCCCCTCCTACGGCGGCGCCTGCTTCGCCCGACGAGACGACCGCATGCCCGACGCCGGACAAGCAGCAGAAGGACTTCGCGAGTTCCACGGGTCCGGATGCGCAGCAGCCGACAGTCGAGGGCCTCGCACAACGGAGCCCGGAGCTGAGGGATTTCGAGGCGAAGGTCAAGAAGTTCTTCCACCGAGGCCAGCTGAAGATCACCGAGAAGAGACTGCCGCAGGAAGTCGGAGGGCCGCCTCCCGGCTCGTTGCCGCAACTGCGGAACGAGCACGGTGACGTAGCCACCCTCGCCATCGTCAGAGACCCGAGCATCTTCGACACCAAGTTCCAAGTGAGCGAGTGGATGGTCTACGACAGCAGCGACAAGATCAAGTCCGCCAAGGACACCTCCTTCACATTCCATCGCGACGGCACCGTCACCGGCAAGCTCGGCTGCAACGACTTCACCGCCAAAGTCTTCTTCAACGGCCCCCACCTCTTCTTCCGCGACACCCAACTCACCACCCACCGCACCTGCGCAACACAGAACATGCAGGACGAGGCCGCCATCCTCGAGAGGCTCCAGAGTTCACTGAACTACCGCTATAGCGGTGATAGTGACGGGATCTACATGAGGGACGACGTCGGCAGCGATTATCGGGCGACAGGTTTTAAATTCAAGCCCGTCACAGATCAGTAGGCCGCAACCGCCCCACGCGCCAGGCCGGCTGCGCTGGAAGGAACCGCGCAGGGCCGCCGTGGAGGCAGGAAAACTGGACGGAGAGTAAGCCGGAGCAGTCTCATGCTCTGGCTGCTGTCCGTCGGCTTCTGGGCGGTGTGGTACCGGATCGATGCCGTTGGAACCTTGCGCGTCCGACGGGCGCTGCCCGTGCTCCGTACTGCCATGCTGGAGACGGTACGAAGTACGAGCAGCACGCGCCCAGTGACGATCGAAAGAGGCCCGGCGCGGATCGCTGCTGAACGTTGTCGTTGTTAACAAGGGCGCGGATTTGCTAATCCACTGCTAACTGACCGCCTTTATTGCTAACGAAGTCGCGGATCCTAGATGACTGTAGGTTCCTCATGATCACTGACACTGGTTCCTGCGGGAACGCTGAAATCCGGGCCAGATGAACAACGCCGTGTCGGTCGGAACTGCTCAATCCGAGCGCGGAGCATCGCTGCGGTAGTCACCGTGAGTATCTGCCGCCCTTGCTCGAGTCGGAAGTGTCCAGCGTTGTTGTGTTGTCGAAACGATCAATGAGTTTTCGTGCTTCGGCAAGGAACGGCACACCTGCCGGAGCGGGAGATAGCGGGTTGGTTCTCGCGATCACGCTGAACCCCACGAGGCTTTCGATAGATCGCAATTGCTGGCAGAGGGTACTCGCAGGGACGCCGAGTTCCGCTGCGGCGACCGACAACCGGGGGTGTCCTGGAATTTTGAGGAGGTTACGGAGCCGCGATAAGCAGTTACTTGTGTTGCTGACGCGCCGCATTTCAGGCGAGAGCGTCACGTTCAGCCGGGCGAAGGGGTTCGAGACGTGCCCGTTGGAATGCCGCGGGATGTCCCAACGCCGCAGGGCGCGAAACACGGCGTCTTGACCGACGCCGAGCTCCCGTGCGATATCGAGGCAACTGCGTCCCTTCAGCGCGTACTCCTCTTCCAGCCACTCTCGGGTAATCATGGCCGGGAGGAGGAGAGGAATCCCGGGGGTTGACCGAAGAGGGAGCCCGGCCTCGGTGAGTGCTCGGCGAACGGTGTGCTGGCTGCATCCTGCAAGCTTCGCGATCTTGGCGGGGGTGAGTCTTTGTTCCTGGTAGAGCTGTTGAAGTTCTCGTGGCGCGAGAACTCCCTGTCGCGGAATATTGCGTCCTGGGACGCTGGGACGCGGTGGGGGGTCGGGGGCTGCCGCGTCGACGCCGGTCGATTCGAGGTGCATGAGGACGTGGTCCTCGCTGATATCCAGGTGTTTCGCGATCTCTGTGAGTGAACGGCCAGCGGCCAGCATCTCGGCGAGTTGGGAGGAGTCGGCCCTATCCGGGTCTTCCCCTGGCCACGTGCTCTTGCTGAGCCAGGTGGATGGTGGTTGCCAGAGCACAGGTTCGTCGATGCAGTGAGCCTGGAGGTTTGCTGCCGCCTGCTGGAAGAGGAATTCTTTGAGCTCGCCGGTGATCCGGTGCGAGAAGTCCGCGTTCCAGGTTGGGGTCCGGGATGAGGTGCCCGGGTCGGCTCCGAGGAGAAGTTTGAGAAGGTGCCATCGCAGACGCTTGACCTGCACCGGGCCACTGCGTAGGCCGCGACGACGGCAGTATTCCTTGAAGGCGTCCAGGTCGAAGCTGACGGTGGTCTCGGAGAAGGTTGTTCGTCGACGGTGGTAGTCGATGGGCACTGGATGGGTGTCGACAGCGCGAGCCAACAGGACGATGAACGTTGCAAGTTCGTCGGATCGCTGCTTGCCGAGGGCAGCATCGAGAGCGTCCTTGTTGCCGAACGTGCGGGGGTTTCCCAGCAGTTCAGCGGCTCGCGGATAGTTCCAGGATGTCCCTGGCGCCAAGAGCAGGGTTGCGCATGCCCTGCGGAGTCCCGAAAGCCGGAAGAGGGGTTCGGGCAGCCGGGGCAGCATCCGCATGGTCCAGGCGGGCCAGAGCATCGCTGGCAGTCGGGACGCGGCAGCGTCGTTCTTCACCTGGTTCATCAGATCTTTGTCGAGGCGCTCATGACCACTGCGGATCGCCCGCAGACAGCCACGGTTGATCAATGCCATGAGAGAGGCGAAGTGCCCGGAGGAACGGGCGTAGAGATAGTCGGACAGATCCCGGGCAAGCATTCCGGGGTATTTGTCGGCCAGGACGAGTTTCTTCTCGATCGTCTTGAGGAGAGTCCGCCACTGCTTGCGCCCCTGCTCGTCGTCGATCTGAAAAGGGAGCAGCGTCAGCGGGGTAGTGCGGCGTCCGAACTGGGCGAGTTCGTTCTTCTTCCCGGAGAAGCCCTCCTGAAGAATTCCGCGCTTCTGGACCCCGACGCCGACATAGATCAGGGTGACGGGGAAGACGTTCGCCAGATACTTCAACTGATTCGACATGCGGACCGAGTTGGTGTTCGCTCCGGCCAGGAAGTGAATGTCATCAATGATGAATGCGGCCGTCCTCAGCGAAAGCACAGCGTCCACCGCCCGCTCGGCCAGGGTGTCGGCGTCCCCGGTGACGGGCAGCCCGTAGAAGCGGCAGATCGCGGCGTTCAGGCCGCGGATCTGCGTGTTCCCGCTGAGCGCGATGTAGATGACGGGGACCCTGCGGTCTCCGCTGGGGGTCGTCTCTCCGCGTAAGGTGACCTGTTCGCGGAACATCTTCCGGCCGTAGGCGCGGACCGCGGTGCTCTTTCCAAGTCCGGGGTAGGCGTCCAGCAGTGCAGCTGGTTTCGTCTTGTCCCCGTCCTGCCGGTTCGAGTCAACGATCTCCGATAGCTCGTCATGCAGTTGGAGGAGCTGCGGGGTGTCGATTGGGCCGATGTTGGCGTGCCAGACCGCCCGATCGTCGTTGTGCATCAAGAGCGCTCGCGGCGAGAGGTCAGCCAGTTGGGCCCTGGTGTACTGCTCTGGCCGGGCCCGGTCTGGCCCGTTGACCTCCAGCAGCCAGCCCGGCAGCCGAGTGGGGCTGTACTGGCGGTCATCGCCCTCGAACGGCTCGGCGCCGTTCCGCGCGTTCAACGGCTGTCCCAGACGTCAGCGTAGTAGTCGTCCTCATCGATGGGAGCGGACTCGTCGCCGGGGAAGACTGCCTCACACTCCTCGTCCTCGTCGTCGTCCCCGCCGAGATCCTCGTTCTCAGCTCCGACGGCGCTCAGGCCAAGTTCGCCGGGCTCGTCTCCTGCTGGAATCCCGTCAGACGAACTCAGGGCGGCAATACGTTGGACTGACGGCAGCGACGCGACCTCGTCCTTGGCGTCCCGCGGTTCGTCGTCCTCGCCCACCAGCCGTAGCCGTTCATGGGACAGGCGAAGGGCCATCCGTCGCTCGGTGCGGTCCGCGGCCAGTCCGGCGCCCCACCGTTCGAGGAGTTCGACCAGCGCGCGTTTGGTGTCCGGGAAGCGGTGCGTCTTCTTGGCAAGCCGGCGAGCGTAGACCAGCGCCTCCCTGCTGAACGGGCCGTCCAGTGCGGCTGCATGTTCCCAGTCGAGTGTGTGCCACTTCTGCGTCTCGGGATCTTGGAAGTACACCTTCCGCATATCGCCGCGGTCCACTGCGATCGGCCACTTGCCCGCATCCACCCCGCGAAATGGACTGGGCTGATTGCGGTGGTCGTTCAGCCCGTCCCCGTTGTAGCGCATCCCTTCGATCTCGACACCGTAGTGGTGGATCGGGACGCGTTCTTCCTCCAGGAACTCCAGGGCCAGATTAGGGCGGGCCGGGATTCTCAGCGGGCCCGCCCGGGTGACTCCGTGGTCGAACATGTCCAGCGGACTGAGCTGAAGCCCAGGGACCTCCGGAATCCGCAGGCCGCGGTGGCGGCGCCGGTGATAGACCAGAGTGATCCACTCACGGATAATCGCTTCGAGTTCGTCGATGAAGAAAAACGCCTCGTCCTCGACCTTCTCGCCGCGGCTATGCACGTCCGAGCCCTTGTAGCCGGGCAACGCAGCCAACACTCCCTGGTTGAGAGTCCGGAACCAGCGCTCGATCGGCTTGTCGGTCGGTGTCTTCGGCCGCGCCGGCTGCAGAGAGATGTCCAGCTTCGCGCAGACGCTCTCGATGTGGTTCGACAGATATACCTTGCCGTGGTCATAGATAATCGTCTCGGCCGCGACTGTGGGCAGCAACGGCTGCCCGTCCCGGTCGACCAGCTTGTCCGCATCGACCACCACGGTGGAGGGAACCCCGCAGTACGGAAGTGGCTCACCCCCGCAATCCGAAACCTCCCGCGGACGAACCGTCTCGAACAACACCCCCGCCACATCTGTCGATTTCGTCGACACCGGGGTGAGGCGGAGCCCGGTGATGCACCGGCTATAGAGATCCATGGCGACCGTGAGCTCACACCGCACCCACCGGCAGGTCACCGGCTCCATCGCGAAGACATCCAGGCAATTGGTGTCCAACACCACATACTCGCCCGGTCGTGTCGCCCGCAGTCGACCGTAAGTCCCCTTCGGGGCGTCCGCGATCGACCTCTTCCCCTTCGTGCTGCCCTCGAAAGCGTTCGTGCCCTTGGTAAGCACCCGCAGCGCCTCATAGCCCGTCGTGCGGGCCGGGAGCGGGACGGTGCCCTCCCCGTACTCCTTGACCAAACGCTCTTCGATCTCGATCAGGATCAGACTCCGCACCGGCCGGGAGGACTTCTCATGGCCCTTCAAAACTGACCGGGTCTTCTCCAGCCACCGCGGGTCGACCTTGTCCAGCACGCTCGTTTGGGGGCGGTCACGAACCAGACCGGCCGGGCCGGAGCTATTCACTTGACGCACCCAGTTGCGGATCGTCGTTTCGGATACTCCGAGTTCCGCTGCCTTCGCGGCGTACCGGTGCATCTTCGGTGTTCCGGGCGCGTAGTCGGGTCGTGGCTCGCCCGGCAGAGCCAGTTCCTCGCTGCCGAGTTGATAGCCGGTGCGAACCTCCTGGACATGTCGGAACTGCCGGGTCAGCTCGTCGTCCTCTTTGTCGCTGAGACCACTCAGGGCAGCAGCATCAGCTGGTTCACCTTGCGGGACCGGAGTAAGGATCTCGGTGGTGGGATGCGTCAACAGCACAGAGATGTCGACCTGCCGCCACTTCGGGACACCGACGCCTGAAACTGCCGGCTGGAGGAGAATTCGGCGGCCCTCAATCTCGGCGACCGTGAACTGTTCACCGTCGAAGTTGATCGGTAACCCTGGCCTCAAGGGCGTCGTCCACGTGCTCATGCGCACCTCCGCAGCACCGACTCGCCCGACAATGGACGCGACAGGTCCGTCGTCAACCGCCCAGACCACAGCAGAGCCATGAATGCAGGCCTCACCTCCTCGGCGGGCCGCCCTTGGGCTAATTGGCGCTCAGCCAAGGCGAGTTCTCCGCCGTCGACCACCTGCTGCCACGCCTGCTCTGTGTCGGTCTCGGACACCACACCGGGACGCCGATAGGCAGCCAGGAACCGCACGTTCTCCAGCAGCACCCGATCCGCCCCGGACCAGATTTCGTAGTCCCAGCCGTGTTGCCGGAACAACTCGCCAGGCCACGCCAGAGCCTCCACGATCTTCGGATCATTCAGGCGGCTCGCTGGCTTGACGTTCACCACCCGCACGGTCCCCGAACGCATGACCAGCAGAAAGTCCGGCACATGGTGACGAGTCCGGTCACCGACCCGGGCCGCCAGCCGGCACGGCTGTGCAAAGATCCCTCGGACTTCCGGATCGAAGTCCGCAAGCAGCAACCGGGCCAGCTCCAGGCGGCTCTCATAGAGCACGTGCCCACCCGTCGTCGCAGACGAGTACTTTCCCGAGTAGTGGGCCATTCCGTGGATCGAGCGAACAGCCCGCCACGGCTTGGACTCCGCAAAATCGGTCAACCTGAGCTGTCGGACCGGGACTTCGCGTACCAATCCATCGTCGTACCGGATCGAGACCGAAGGAACTTTTCGCCTACTACGGGCACCGCCCGCTCTCCGTACTGCCATGCTTGAGACGGTACGGAGAGCGGGCGTCGCAGACTCGCGGAGATCGAAATAGTCCCAGAGAGGACCGCTACTGAGCGTAGCCGTTGTCAATGGAGCCGCGGATTTGCCAATCCGGTGTCAATGAAACGCCTTCATTGTCAACGAAGTCGCGGATCCTAGACGCCGGGGTCAGGCCACCGGCACCGGGTAGGTCGGGTACTCGACCCCGGAGACGTGCTGGACGACGCGGATGACCTGGCAGGAGTAGCCGAACTCGTTGTCGTACCAGAGGTAGAGGATCGCGTTGTCGCCGTCGACCTTGGTGGCTCCGGCGTCGACGATCGAGGCGTTGCGCGAGCCGATGAAGTCGCTGGAGACCGCATCCGGGGCGGTGGTGAAGTCGATCTGGCGCTTGAGCGGCGAGGTCAGCGACACATTGCGGAGGTAGTCGAGGACCTCCTCGCGGGTGGTCTCGCGCCCGAGCCGCAGGCTGAGGATGGCGATCGAGACGTCCGGCACCGGGACGCGGACCGAGCTGCCGGTGATCGTCGCCTTGAGGTCGGGCAGCGCCTTGGCGACGGCGGAGGCCGCACCGGTCTCGGCGATGACCATGTTGAGCGGCGCGGAACGGCCACGACGGTCCGACTTGTGGTAATTGTCCAGCAGGTTCTGGTCGTTGGTGAACGAGTGGATGGTCTCCACGTGACCGCGCAGAACGCCGTACTCGTCCGCCATCGCCTTCAGCGGCGGGACGATCGCGTTGGTGGTGCAGGACGCGCAGGACAGGATCTGCTCGTCCGGCTTGATGGTGTCGTGGTTGACGCCGTGCACGATGTTGGGGACGTCGCCCTTGCCCGGCGCGGTGAGGACGACCTTGTCGATACCGGGGCGCAGGTGCTTCGAGAGGCCCTCGCGGTCGCGCCACTTGCCGGTGTTGTCGATGAGGATGGCGTCCTTGATGCCGTACGCCGTGTAGTCCACCGACGTCGGGTCGTCGGAGTAGATCACCTTGATCTCGTTGCCGTTGGCGATGATCTTGCTGTTCGCCTCGTCGACGGTGATCGTGCCCTGGAACTGCCCGTGGATGGAGTCCCGGCGGAGCAGCGAGGCGCGCTTGATGATGTCCTGGTCCCCGCCCCCGCGGACGACGATGGCGCGCAGCCGCAGGCCGTTGCCGGAGCCGGCCTTCTCGATGAGCAGCCGGGCTATGAGGCGGCCGATGCGGCCGAATCCGTAGAGCACGACGTCGCGCGGCTCGCGGCACTCGATCTTGTTGGCGCCCGTGGCGCCCGCGACGGCCTCGGCGGTGAACTCCTCCACGGAGAGTCCGCGGCCGTCGGTCTTGTACGTCGCGGCGAGCATGCCGATGTCGATCTGGGAAGGACCGAGATCGAGCGCGGCGAGGGCCCGGAGGAACGGCAGCGTCTCGGTGACCGAGAGCTCCTCGCCGGCGATCTGCCGGGCGAATCGGTGGGTCTTGAGGATGCTGACCACCGACTTGTTCACCAGGGAGCGGCTGTGCAGCAGGACGGTGACGTCCCGCTCCCGGTGCAGCTTCCCGATGATCGGGATCATCGACTCCGCGATCTCCTCGCGGCTCTTCCAGTCAGTGAACGAGTCTTCGTTGACAGTCACAGGTTTATCTTTCGAGCTAGGCGGCGCTCATATGCTAACCCCCTGCCGTTTTACCCGTTCGGGCAGCCCCTCCCGAGCGGGATGCGACGATCACCCCACGGCCGCACCAGCGCGCCGAATGTGCTGATTTATCAAGCCAAATCGCCCAATTGCGCCCCGATTTCCCTGTCTTGCATCTCACGTGCAGGCAGCACGGGAGGACGCGGGGCACGACGATCGGCGCCGGGGCGCCGACCCCGAGGCGGGGTCTTCAGTCGGCCGACAGCTGAGCGCCGCCCGCCCGGTCCGCTCCGATCAGGAGTCGGCCTTGATCCTCTTCATGGTGAGCAGGAATCCGCGCGTACCTCACGGGGTCGGACCGCGGCGCTCACGGGGGCGGCGCCGGCGGCGGGCGGGGCGACCAGCAGACGGGCGTGGATCTTGGGGCCCAGGCCGGCCGCGGCGACGGCGATGGCCACCGCAACGATGACGTCGGCGTGGTGCGTGACGCCGTCGAGGAGCATCTGAGCGAGGAGCGCGGCGATGATGAGGGTGAGCTTCGCGGCGATCAGCCGGGGCGCCGAGAGGACCGGCCCGGCGGACGGATGCACCTCGCTGGTGCGGGTGCGGTGCGCCAGGCGGATCTGTAGCGGGACCGTCAGCAGGACCACCAGCAGCCGGACGCCCAGGGAGGCGGCGGGCTGCGCGCTGTGCGGGTCCAGCAGGCAGCCGAGCAGGTAGGCCGCCACCAGCGCGCCCCCGACGATGGCCGTCCGGACGGTGATCAGCCGGGCAATGGCCCAACGGGGGTCGGCGGCCTCGTAGACCTGCTGGGTGAGACGGCGGTTGGACCGCAGCAGCAGGGGCGGGACGATCAACAGGATCACGGACGTGCGCAGGGCGTGCGCCCAGGCCGGCTCGCCGCCCTCTCCCATCCAGGTGAGTGCCATGACGACACCGGCGACGGCATAGCGGATCCGAAGCTTCCGGGCCTCGCCGAGTGGTCGCGGGCGGGCCGCGCGGGAGACCTGGGGGGCCGGATTCATGAGGGGCTGCTCCTTCGCGGGAGGACGGCAGGAGGGGGAACGACCGGCGGGGCGGGGGTGGTTGGGCCGGTCAGTCGTCCTCGGCGCCGGTGGGCGTACCGGCGGCGTCGATACCGGCGAACAGCCAGGTCAGCGCCTGGGCGAACAGTTCTTCCGACACGCTCGACGGGTCCAGGCGCCGCAGCCGCACCAGGCCCTGGAACAGTGCCGCGACCACGGTGGCCACGGTTTCGGCGGGGACCCCCTCGGGTGCGCCGCGCTCGGCCAGTGACGTGCTGATCACCTGCTCCAGCGCTCGGCGGGGTTCGCGCAGCTTGGCCGCCATCGTCTCCAGGGCCTGCGGGTTGCGGACCGCGTACAGCCAGAACTCGGCCTGGAGCGGGGCGAAGTCGATGTCCTTGTCGGCGACGTCGATCAGCAGCCGGCCCAGCTCGGCGGCGGCTTCCCCGGAGCCCGCCTCATGGCTGTCCAGGGCACGGGCGGCCTCCGCGATGCGGTCGTTCTGACGGTCGGAGAGCAGTTCCAGGAACAACGCTTCCTTGCTGTTGAAGTTGGAGTACAGCGCACCCGTGGAGAAGCCAGCGGCCTCGGCGATCTCCTCCACCGAGGCGCCGGTGAAGCCCTTGCGGGCGAAGATCCGCGCCGCCGCGTCCAGCAGCAGCGTCCGGGTACGGGCCTTGGCCTCGGCGCGGGTCAGGCGCTGCCGTCGGGGTGCATCGTGCTCGCCGTTCATATCGGCAAGGCTATTCGGATAGTGATCGCTATGTCAATGCCCGGATAGCGAGTACAGTTCCCATAGCGGTCACTATCCGAATCGCACTCGCGATGACAGAGCCCTTCGCCGTCGACCTGCGGATGACGGACAGGACCGCGCCGACCAGCAAGGAAAGGAAGAAAGATGATCACGCAAGCCCCGCCGGAGACACTGCGGCTCGTGGTGGATCTCAACCGGTGCCAGAGCTACGGGCAGTGCGTCTACGCCGCGCCGGCGGTCTTCCGCTTCCACGGCGAGGAGTCGCTGGAGTACGACTACGCGCCCGACGCCGGCGCGCGCCGCGAGGTGGCACGCGCCGCGGCGGCCTGCCCCGTGCAGGCGATCACGCTGAGCGGCGCCACCGAGCCGTCGCCGCTGTCCTCGGGGCGGGACCAGTGACCGCCGCGGGCGCGCCCGGACCGGCCGGCGCAGGCCGCATCGTCGTGGTGGGCGCCTCGCTGGCCGGGCTGCGCGCCGCCGAGGCGCTGCGGGACGAGGGGTTCACCGGGGAGCTCAGCCTCATAGGCGACGAGCCCCACGAGCCCTACGACCGGCCGCCGCTGTCGAAGGCGGTGCTGTCCGGCCGGCTGACCACCGACCGCATCACACTGCCCCGGGTGCGGAACATCGACGCGCGGTGGCTGCTGGGCACCGCCGCGACCGGACTGGACATACCCGGCCGCCAGGTGGTGCTGGCCGACGGGCGGCGGGTGGACTTCGACCGGCTGCTGATCGCCACCGGCACCCGCGCCCGCCCGTGGCCCGCCGCGGCCGGCGGCGGCCTGGCCGGTGTGCACACGCTGCGCGGCCGGGACGACGCCGACCGGCTGCGTGCCGCGCTGGCCACCGGCCCGCGTCGGGTACTGGTCATCGGCGGCGGCTTCACCGGAGGCGAAGTCGCCTCGGGCTGCCGGGAGTTGGGGCTTGAGGTGACCGTGGTCCAGCGCGGCGCGGCCCCGTTGGCGAGCGCGCTCGGCGGTGTGCTCGGCCGCGCCGCCGCCGACTGGCACCGCGCCGCCGGAGTGGACCTGCGGCTGAACACCACGGTCCGTGCGCTGGACGGCGATGCCCACGGCCGGCTGCGCCGCGCCCGACTGTCCGACGGCACCGTGGTGGACGCCGAGGTGGCGGTGGTGGCCACCGGCGCACCGGCCAACACCGAGTGGCTGACCGGTTCCGGGCTGGCCGCCGACCACCGCGGAGTGGCCTGCGACAGCAGCTGCCGGGCGCTGGGCACCGACGGGGCGACCGTCGAGGGCGTCTTCGTCGCCGGTGACATCGCCCGCTGGCCGCACCCGCTGTTCCCGGGGCAGCTGCTACGGCTGGACCACTGGGACAACGCCGTGGCGCAGGCGCGTACCGCCGCGCACAACATGGCGCACGCCCGGCTCGACCACCGCGTCCACCAGCCGCTGCCCGCCTTCTGGTCCAACCAGTTCGGGGTCAACCTCAAGTCCGTGGGGCTGCCGCACCTCGCCGACCAGGTCGCCGTCACCCAAGGAGCCCTGGACGAGCGCCGGTTCGTGGCCGCCTACGGGCTGCGCGGCCGGCTGGTCGCGGCCGTCGCGGTGGACTCGCCGCGCGTCCTGGACGGCTACGCCGCGCTCATCGAGGCCAGGGCGCCGTTCCCGCCGGTGCTCAACGCGCCCGACGGTCCCGCGCAACTCCAGCCCGTCGACGCGGAGTTCACCCGTCCCACCGGATACGCGCCGGACGGCGCGCACGACCACGACACCCGCACCCCGGCAGCCGCCGTCTCCACGCCGATGGCACACCCGTAGGGAGAACGCCCATGACCACGACCCTGCCCGACACGGCCACCGACCTGTTCGCCCACGCCCTGCGGTACGAGAACCGCGCCGACCCCTACCCGTACTACACGCGGATGCTCCGGCAGCCGGTCACCTGCATGGACGACGGGACCTGGCTGGTCAGCGGCCACCGGGAGATCTCGCAGCTGCTGCACGATCCGCGGATCAGCGCCGACCGGCTCAACCCCGACGCGCCGAAGCCCGCCGCCCGGAGTCTGCTCGTCCTGGACCCGCCCCGGCACGACCAACTGCGCCGCCTGGTCACCCAGGAGTTCA
This sequence comes from Streptomyces albospinus, assembly GCF_014648695.1. Taxonomy (GTDB): domain Bacteria; phylum Actinomycetota; class Actinomycetes; order Streptomycetales; family Streptomycetaceae; genus Streptomyces; species Streptomyces albospinus. The sequence continues at coordinate 170,030 of NZ_BMRP01000013.1, read as the reverse complement.
TCCCGCGCATCATGGGCATGCGCGACCACCTCGACACCCTCGTCGCCCGCCTGCTCGACGCGCACCGCAGCGACCGGCCGGGGCAATGGGACGTGGTGGCCGACCTCGCCTACCCCCTGCCGGTCACGGTGATCTGCGAACTGCTCGGCGTACCCCGCGAGGACGAGGCCGTCTTCGGCAGCCTCGCCCGCCGGCTCACCCGCGGACTGGACCCTATCGACACCCAGACCGAGGACGAACTGCGCGAACTCCAGCAGGCCCGCGAGGAGTTGGTGCAGTATCTCGAAGGGCTCATCGCGCGGCGCCGGGCCGCCCCGGGTGACGATCTGCTGTCCGGCTTGATGTTCGGCACGGATCCGGCGGGCGGGATGGGGCCGGTGGACCTGCGGGTCACGCTCGGCCTGCTGCTGATCGCCGGTCACGAGACCACCGTCAACCTGATCGCCAACGGCACCCTCGCCCTGCTGCGCCACCCCGACGCGCTGGCCCGGCTGCGCACCGACCCCGACCTCGCCACCCCGCTCGTGGAGGAAGTGCTGCGCTACGACCCGCCGGTGCAGATGTCCGGGCGCAGCACACTGGCCGACATCGACATCGCGGGCACCACCATCCCCCGGGGCGCCCGGGTCCGGCTGATGCTCGCCGCGGGCAATCGCGATCCGCGCCGCTTCCCGGACCCCGACCGGTTCGTCCCGGACCGCCCCGACAACACCCATCTCGGTTTCGGCGGCGGCCTGCACTACTGCATCGGCGCCACCCTCGCCCGCGCGGAGGCGCAGATCGCGCTCACCGCCCTGGCCCGCCGGCTGGAGTCGCCGCGCCTGCTCGCCGATCCGCCGCCGTACCGGGAGAACGCCATCCTGCGCGGACCGGAGCAACTCCCGGTCTCCTTCGAGCGGCTGGGCCCCGGCGAGCGGACCGCCTGAGCTCCACCTGCGGTCAGGCCCCCTCGGTACCACCTTCTTTCTCATGGGGAAAGAAGGTGGTACTTTCCTTACAAGCAAGCACCTCACCCGACCCGCATCACCAGGGGGACCCATGACCTCGTACGACGCCCGGACCGCGCTCGACGCGATACACCACCACCAGGAGCAGACCCGTGACGCGTATGTGCGCCACGGCGCCAAGCTCCCCTACCTGCTCGTCACCGCGCTGGCCGTCTTCGGCTTCAGTGCGGCCTTCGATCTGCCGAACCCCTGGCGCACCCTCACCCTCCTGGCGGGGGGCGGCCTGATGACGGGCATGCTGTTCGTGCACCAGCGGCGGGCCCCGGTCCGCCGGAAGCCGTCCAGCGCCGAGTGGGCGCTCTCCCTTTGGGTGGGGGGCGTTGTCACCGTGATCCTCGTGGCGGCGGTGATCGGCGCCCGGCTGCTGGGGCTCCCGGAGCCCAGCATGGTCGCCGGGGCCGTCGCGGCCGTGGCAACCGTGGTGGCCGGGTATGCGACCCGCCCGACCATCAAGGCCATCACCCGCCGGGACGGCCACGGCTGATGGACCCCAACTTCGACGAGTTCCTGCACGTACCGGCCCGGCTCTCGATCGTCGCGCTGCTGGCTCCGGCCGACTGGGTGGAGTTCGGCTTCGTACGGGACAGCGTGGAAACCAGCGACTCGGCCCTGTCCAAACAGGTCGCCGCGTTGGCAGAGGCCGGATACGTCGAGGTACGCAAGACCCGCAACCGAACGGGACGGCACACCCACGTCCGACTCACTCCGCACGGCCGGTGGGCATTCCAGCGGCACGCCGCGGCCCTGGAACGGATCGTGGCGGCGGCGCGCGAACCGCAGGAGTAAGGCGCGGTGCCGCGGATACCCAAAGGGCTCCCCTGCCAGGCCAGTTGACGGGGCGTTCTCCCCCGAGGGGTCCGGCACGGGGCGCTCACCTGGGGTGCGGCCGGAATCGGCCACCGGGCCACTCCCCCGTCGGGCGTTGTGCACCGGGCGGGTTACCGTGTGGGCATCCGCCGGCCATCGCAGCCGGCGATCCGGTGGCGCACCTCTCGCGTCCTGCCGGGAAGCCTGATGAAAGGTACGGACATGGCAACTGTGAACGGTGTGTCCCTCGACATCCCCGTACCGGACGGCACCGCCGACGCGTATCTCGCCCACCCGGACGACGGCGGACCGCACCCGGGAGTCCTGCTCTACATGGACGCCTTCGGGCTGCGCCCCTCGTTGCAGGAGATGGCCCGGCGGCTGGCCGGGCACGGCTATACGGTGCTGGTACCCAACGTCCTCCACCGCGCGGGGCGCGCCCCGGTGGTGGAACTGCCCGATTACATCGACCCCTCCGAGCGGCCCGAGATCTTCGCGCAGCTCATGCCGCTCATCCAGACCTTCACGCCCGAGCTGGCGATGCGGGACGCCGGTGCCTATCTGGACTGGCTGGCCGCCTCGCCACTGGTCGCCGACGGCCCGGTGGGCACCACCGGTTACTGCATGGGCGGCGTGCTCGGCGTCCGCACCGCGGCGGCCTTTCCCGACCGGATCGCCGCCGTCGGCGCCTTCCACACCGGACGGCTGGTGACCGATACGGAAGACAGCCCGCACCTGCTCGCCGACCGCATCACGGCGGAGCTGTACTTCGGCCACGCCGACCAGGACACGTCGATGCCGGTCGAGCACATCAAGACCCTGGAACAGGCGCTGGACACCGCGGGGGTGCGCTACCGCAGCGAGCTGTACGACGGCGCCCACCACGGCTACACGCAGAAGGACACCGCGGCCTACAACGCCGAGGCGGACGAGCGCCATTGGAACGCACTGCTCGACCTGTTCGGACGCGCCCTCTGAGACGGACGGCGGGCCGGTGGCCGGGGCGCGCCCGGCCCCGGCAGCGAACTGCTCCACGGGGCACGCCGGTTGGCGCAGCCGCGCACAGGGAGGCAGGCGCCGCGCGTCAGCCCCAGAGCCGGGAGGTGACGACAGCGGCGGTGTCTGCGGGCCGGCTGCCGTGGTAGGTCAGCGTGGCCTGTGTGAAGTGCCACTGCCCAGGGTGACCAGACCGGAGCTGTGGGTGCTGGAGCCGTACGTGGACGGGGTAGCCGTGGAAACGGCCCGCCGCGCAGTACGGCTTGCAGTCGTTGACCATGTCCGTTCCCTCGGCGACCGCCGCCTGCGGCTGCCACTGCGACCAGCGCAGCGAGGTGAGGACGTTGTTGCCGTCACCGCAGGCGAGCATGAACTGGCCGGGGCGGACCTGGGCGTTCCCGGTGCAGTCGATGACCGCCACACGGGCCCGCGCGGGCGGCCCGGTGGCGGCGGACGCGGGCGCCGCCGTGGCCGCCGCAAGTGCCGCCCCGGCACAGACCATGAGTGCTGCCGTCGTTCTGTGAGCTCGCATATCCGCTCCTCAGCCGCTTCGCATGGGTGGCCACCGGCTGCGACGCAGGGTGCGGTGTTCGTTACGGTCCGAGCATTCCCCCGCGGGGCGGTCGTTGCCTTTCTGCCGACACGCTACGACCGCTGCCCCGGACCGTGCCACTCCAGCAGGTCGCGGGCCCCGGTTCACGAGCGGCGGCGGCGTGAATGCGGGCCGCGCGGCATGCGGAGAGGGCGTCTCCGGCGTGTCCCGGGGGCGGTGTCCGAGGTGCGGAAGGTAAGGCTTCACCCATGCATGCCGTACTGCACGCCCTGTCGATCGCCGGTTCCATGGCCTGGGAGATCGCCTGGGCGCTGATCCTGGGCTTCGTCCTGTCCGCCGTGGTCCAGGCGCTCGTGCGCAAGTCCACGGTCGTCGCGCTGCTCGGCGACGACCGCCCGCGCACTCTCGCGATCGCCGCCGGACTGGGCGTCGCCTCGTCCTCCTGCTCGTACGCCGCGGTCGCGCTCGCCCGCTCGCTGTTCCGCAAGGGAGCGAACTTCACCGCCGCGATGGCCTTCGAGATCGCGTCCACCAACCTGGTCGTCGAACTCGGCGTCATCCTGGCCCTGCTCATGGGCTGGCAGTTCACCGCGGCGGAATTCATCGGCGGCACCGTCATGATCGTCGCGCTGGCGGTGCTGTTCCGGCTGCTGCTGCCCGCGGGACTGCTGCGCGAGGCGCGCGCGCAGGCCGACCGCGGACTGGCCGGCTCGATGGAGGGCCATGCCGCGATGGACATGTCCGTACGGCGCCACGGCACGTTCGCCCGGCGGCTGTTCTCCCGCGAGGGGTTCACCGCCACCGCGCACGTCTTCGTCATGGAGTGGGCGGCGATCCTGCGCGACCTGGTGGTCGGCCTGCTCATCGCCGGCGCGATCGCCGCCTGGGTGCCGGACTCCTTCTGGCGGTCCTTCTTCTTCGCGGGCCACCCGCTGGCGTCCGCGGTGTGGGGGCCGCTCATCGGCCCGCTGGTCGCCATCGCCTCGTTCGTCTGCTCCATCGGCAATGTGCCGCTCGCGGTCGTCCTGTGGAAGGGCGGTATCAGCTTCGGCGGCGTCGTCGCGTTCATCTTCGCCGACCTGCTGATCCTGCCCATCCTCCACATCTACCGGAAGTACTACGGCGGACGGACGGCCCTCTTCCTCCTCGGCACCTTCTACGCCGCCGTGGTCATCGCCGGCTACGTCGTGGAGTTCGCCTTCCGTGCCCTCGGCCTCGTCCCCGACCAGGCCCACGCCACGGTCCCCATGGAGGGCGTCTCCTGGAACTACACCAGCTGGCTCAACGTCGCCTTCCTCCTTCTGGCCGCCGCCCTTCTGATGCGCTTTCTCCGCACCGGCGGGCCGGCGATGCTGCGGATGATGGGCGGTTCCCCCGGCGCAGTGAACGAGCATGAGGGCCATGGCCGTTGATGACCACGGGCCCTGGGCGTGCCGGTCCGTCAGACGGGCAACGCCCAGCCCGCAACCCACTCCGTAAGGGCGTTGCCCGGACAGCCGGCGACCCGCGACGACCGCAAACGGCCCCGGGCGGCACACCACCGGCACCTCGCGTTCAGGAGAGCCGCAGGTCGATCCAGGGGATGGTGTCGCCGGGCAGCAGATAGCGCTCCGCCTCGGTGAACCCGTGCTTCAGGGCGAAGCGCAGACCGTCCTCGTTGGAGGACAGCACAACGGTCTCGATCGCCTCGGCACCGAGCTCGCGGGCCCGCCGCAGACCGCGCGTATAGAGTTCCTCGCCGAACCCCTGGCCGCGGTGGTCGGCGAGCACCCGGGCGATCACCGTGGCGGTCGACGCATCGTCCGACGGCGGGCGCACGGTGCTGCACCCCACGAGGACGTCCCCGAGGTAGGCCACCTCCAGGTGGTTCCTCCGGGCGCGTTCCCGTACGTCGTCCAGGGACAGCACATGGGTCGGAATGATCGTGTTGTGGACGAGCTGCCAGTCCGCGAACTCGGCGTCGCCGTCCGGCTGCGTGAAGTGCAGGTCAGGCATCGCAGCAGAAAACCGGAGCGCACCCCGGGACGTCAACTCCGTCTGCCGGCCGCCGGCCGCACCTGCCGCCGTACCGAGGCGTTCAGCAGGTGCGGTACACATACCCCTCCGTGCCCGGCGTCGTGACGTCGTGGTCGCGCCGGATGACGGACAGGGTGCCGCCCCACTTGCGGCACGCGGTGGTGAAGTCCTTGTCGTCGTATTCGATGTCGAAGACCCGGTTGTCGTATGCCGTCGCGTATGCGGGGCACTCCCCGTACCGGGCGCACTCCTCGGTGACCGCGAAGTCGAAGCCGATCCCGCGGTGTCGGGGCAGCAGGTCGGTGGTGTTCTTCTGGGCGACGGCCAGCCCGTTCCGGTGGGCGCGGCGCGTCAGCAGGGTGGCGAAGGCCGTCGCGTCCTCCTTGGTGAGCAGGCCCTCGGAGCGTTCGTAGGAGTCGAGGTTGTCCGGCTCGACGGCGTCGAAGCCGTCCCTGGCGCAGCCGTCGATCCAGGAACCCACCACGCCGAGGAGGGCGTTGCGCCTGCCGGCCGTGGAGACATCGAGCAGCGGCTCCTGCCAGTCCTCGTCGATGACGAGGCCGCCGTCCCGGTCGTGGAGGAGGAGATCGGGATGGTGCCGCCGCCACCAGCCCTCGGCCTCGGCGCCGGGCTGCGCCTGGAAGGCGTTGACGTAGCAGATGTTGTACCGCCCGGGGGCCGGGGCCTGGGTGCGGTCCCGGGAGACCACCCGCACGTGCGCACCCGGCGGGTACGCCCCGCCGAGCTGGTAGTCGAAGACGGCATGGGCCGCCGGCTGCCGGACGCCGCCCCGGGCGGTGGCGGATGCGGAAGCCGACGGGTCATGGTGCCCGGCCCCGGGGGCTCCCGTGGAGCAGCCGGCGAGCGGCAGCGGGAGCAGGGCGAGCGCGACGGCGGCCCGGCGGACGGCGCGGCGGCGCCCCCTGGTGTGCGGGGGCGCCACGGCACCGGCGGCGGACGGGGCGGAAGTCGCCGAACTCAGAGGCGACAAGGAGGACATCGGGGACACGGGTGGTTACTGTAACGGCCCGTGGGCCAGGTCCCTTCAGGAGCTCTGCCGGTGCGAGCCGGGGCCCGCGAGCAGCACGCGGTCCGGGCGGATCGGCAGATGCCGGTGGCGGGTGCCGGTCGCGTGCCAGACGGCGTTGGCGACCGCCGCCGCGGCGCCCACGATGCCGATCTCGCCGATCCCCTTGATGCCGACCGGGTCCTCGTCGTCCGGGTCGTCCACCCAGTCCGCCTCGACGACCGGTACGTCGGCGTTCGCCGCGAAGTGGTACGAGGCGAGGTCCGCGCCGACAAGGCCGCCCGAGACCTCGTCGCGGACCGCCTCCTCGTGCAGGGCCATGGAGAGCCCCCAGATCATGCCGCCGACGAGCTGGCTGCGCGCGGTCAGCGGGTTGACGATCCGGCCGGCGGCGAAGATGCCGAGCATCCGCCGTACCCGCACCTCACCGCTGGTCACGTCCACGGCCACCTCGGCGAACTGGGCGCCGAAGGCGTGCCGTTCCCGGGCCGGCAGCGCGCCGATGAGCTCCGCGGTGTCCGACCGCGCGGTGATCCCGTGCGGCGGAATGCTGCCGCCGAGGGCCAGTTGGCCGCGCAGGTCGCGGGCCGCGGCGGTGACCGCCCAGGCCCAGGAGCGGGTGCCCATCGAGCCTCCGGCGATCATCGCCGGCCCGAAGTCGCTGTCCGCGATCCTCATGCTGATGCGGTCCGGTGCCACCTCCAGCTCGTCCGCGGCGATCAGGGTCAGCGCGGTCCGCGCCCCGGTCCCGATGTCCGCGGCGGTGATACGCACGGTGAAGGTGCCGTCCGGCTCCGCCGTCACGGACGCCGTGGACGGGGCGGCCCCTGAGGGGAACGAGGCCGCGGCCATACCGGTGCCGAGCAGCCAGCGCCCCTCGCGGCGGATGCCCGGACGCGGGTCCCGGCCGGCCCAACCGAACCGGCGGGCGCCCTCCTCGTAGCAGGCGAGCAGATTGCGGCTGCTGAACGGCAGCCCGGAGACGGGTCCCGCCGCGGGCTCGTTCCGCACGCGCAGGGCGATCGGGTCCACCCCGCACTTCTCGGCGAGTTCGTCGAGCGCGCACTCCAGCGCGAACGAGCCCGGTGCCTCGCCCGGGGCGCGCATCCACGTCGGGGTCGGCACGTCGAGCGGCACCACGCGGTTGACGGTGTGGTGCGCATCGGCGTCGTACATCACCCGCGCCGGGTCCGCGCTCCGCTCGATGAACTCCCGCTGGGTCGAGGTGAGGTTCTGCGCCTCGTGGTCGAGCGCGCGCAGCCGCCCGTCGGGGTCGGCGCCGAGCCGGACCCGCTGCACGGTCGGGCTGCGGTAGCCGACCAGCGAGAACATCTGACGGCGCGTCAACACGACGCGGACCGGGCGGTGCAGGACGGTCGCCGCCATCACCGCGAGCACCTGGTGCGGACGGGTTCCCTTGGACCCGAAGGCGCCGCCGACGTTTTCGGAGCGCACCCGGACTGCTCCCGGGTCGAGGGAGAACAGCTTCGCGAGCTCCTGGGCCACGAAGGCGCTGCCCTGATTGGAGTCGACGACGTCGAGTCGGCCGTCGTCCCACTGCGCCGCCGCCGCGTGCGGCTCCAGCGGGTTGTGGTGCTCCTCCGGCGTGGTGTACTCCGCGTCCACCACGACCGCGGACGCGGCGAACCCGGCGACCGGGTCTCCCTTCCGCTGCTCCGCCGCAGCGCGCGGGGTGTCCGCCGGGGTGTACGTGCCCGGGCGCCCGGCAGAGAACGCGACGTCGTGCGGCTCCTCGTCGTACTGGACCACCAGCGCCTCGGCGGCCTCCCTGGCCTGCTCGGAGGTCTCGGCGACGACCAGCGCCACCGGCCAGCCGGCGTACGGCACCCGGTCGTGCTGGAAGACCAGGAGCGCCGGGTCGGGCGGTCCCATGGGGCCGGTGTAGTCCCCGTCGACGCGCGGGGCGTTCCCGTGGTGGAGCACGGTGAGCACGCCGGGCATCTCCAGCACCGGCGCGGTCTCCACGGAGCGGATCCGGCCGCGGGCGATGGTGGACAGCACCAGCCAGCCGTGGGCGAGTTCGGCGAACGGGATCTCGCCGGCGTAGCGGGCCGCGCCGGTGACCTTGTCCCGGCCCTCGACGCGGGTGTGCGCGGTGCCGACGGCCCCCACCACCGCGAGCCGTCCGGTCGTCGTGGTCGTCATCGGGCGGCCTCCCCGCTCAGGTCGGTGGTCCCGGACTCCCCGGGCGCGCCGGGCAGTTCGGACAGCTCGGACAGTACGGCGACGACGAGGTTGCGCATCAGTGTCACCTTGTATCCGTTGTCGGGCAGCGCCCGGGCGGCTGCCAGTTCGGCGTCCGCGGCAGCCGCGAACGCCTCGGCGCCCACCGGTCCCCCGGTCAGCAGCCGCTCGGCCTCCCTGGCCCGCCACGGCCGGGACGCGACCGCCCCGAAGGCGAGCCGGACCTCCTGCACGACGCCGTCGCGGACGTCGAGGGCGGCGGCGATCGACCCGATGGCGAACGCGTACGAGGCGCGCTCACGGACCTTGCGGTAGCGGGACACCGCGGCGACCGGAGCCGGCGGCAGGACGATGCCGGTGATCAGCGCACCGGCCGGCAGCACGGTCTCCAGATGCGGGGTGTCCCCCACCGGGCGGTAGAACTCCGCGAGCGGCAACTCGCCCGGTCCGTCCGCCGTTTCGTAGGTGACCACGGCGTCGAAGGCGGCGAGCGCCACCGCCATGTCGGAGGGGTGGACTGCCACACAGTGCGCGGAGGCCCCGAGGATCGCGTGGTTGCGGTGCTCGCCTTCGATGGCGGGGCAACCGCTCCCCGGGACCCGCTTGTTGCACGGCTTGGCCACGTCGGTGAAGTAGCCGCAGCGGGTGCGCTGGAGCAGATTGCCGCCGACCGTGGCCATGTTGCGCAGCTGGCCCGAGGCGCCGGCCAGCACTGCCTGCGCCAACGCCGGGTAGCGGCGCCGCACTTCGGGGTGGGCCGCGAGATCGCTGTTGGTGACGGTCGCGCCGATCCGCAGACCGCCGGCGTCCGTGGCCTCGATCCGGTCGAGCGGCAGCTCCCGTACGTCGATGAGCAGCGCGGGCCGCTCGACCCCGGTCTTCATCAGGTCGACGAGATTGGTGCCGCCGCCCAGGTAGCGCGCCTCGGGCTCGGCGCCGAGCAGCGCGACCGCGCCCGGGACGTCGAACGCCCGCTGATAGCCGAACTCCCTCATGCCGCCTCCTCCGCGCCCGCCGCCCGCCCCGCACCCACTGCCCGCTCGGTGTCGGCCGCGGCCCGCGCGACCGCCTGCACGATCGCCACATAGGCACCGCACCGGCACAGGTTGCCGCTCATCCGCTCCCGGATCTCGTCGGCGGTCAGCGGCGGCGCCTCCGCCTCGGGCCGTACGTCGGCGGTGACCGCGCTCGGCCAGCCCGCCGCGTGTTCCTCGATCACCGCGATCGCCGAGCAGATCTGGCCCGGTGTGCAGTAGCCGCACTGGTAGCCGTCGAGGTCGAGGAACGCCTGCTGCACCGGATGCAGCCGCTCGCCGTCCGCCACGCCCTCGATGGTGGTGATCTCGCGCCCTTCGGCGGCCACCGCGAGCTGGAGGCAGGAGACCGCCCGGCGGCCGTCGATCAGCACCGTACAGGCGCCGCACTGCCCCTGGTCGCAGCCCTTCTTCGTGCCCGTCAGGCCGAGTCGCTCGCGCAGCGCGTCGAGCAGGGTGGTGCGGTGGTCGACGGGCAGCGTGTGCTTCTCGCCGTTGATGTTCAGGGTGATGGCGCCGGCCGTCGATAGGGCCATGATCAGCCTTCTTTCGCGTATACGGGGCGCGGCGGGCGCCGGCCTGATGCCTGCCGCGGTCAACCAAGACGTCGAACGTGCCTGCCACCCGGGACGCGCACCCCGGACGGGGCGGTCCCGGTGACCGTACGGAATACGGGAGGGGAGAGCGTGGTGCGGTGCGCAGCGGCGTCGGTCCGGGCACCGGCCGCCGGATGCGTGGTGGCCGCCGGGCCGCGGTGGCCCGGCACTCCGACCGGCCGTATCCACCGCCCCGACTGCCGCTATGGTGGACCTTAAACGGACAGCTGTCCGCTAGCCTCGGAACCTACCGGACACTTGTCCGGTTATCAAGACCGCCCATCAAGACCGGACCGGCCCGCCCATGGATCCGGGAAGGAGGACGAGTGCAGCGGCCCCACGGCGCACCCCTGCGCGCGGACGCGCAGCGGAACCGCGAACGCATCCTGGAAGTGGCACTGGCGGAGCTGACGCACTCGGCCGACGCCCCGCTGAGCGCGATCGCCAGGAAAGCCGGCGTCGGGCAGGGGACCTTCTACCGCAACTTCCCCGACCGCGAGGCACTCGTCCTGGAGGTCTACCGCCACGAGGTCCAACAGGTCTGCGACGCCGCCGCCCGCCTGCTCGCCACCCGGCCGCCCGACCGGGCCCTGCGGGAATGGATGGACCGACTCGCCCAATACGCCATGGCCAAGGCCGGTCTTGCCGCCGCCCTGCGCAAGGCCGCCGACACCCGCGGCACGCTGGCCGGACTCGCCCACGGCCCGCTGACCTCGGCCGTCTCCCTCCTGCTGACGGCGAACGAGGAGGCCGGCACGATCCGCCCGGGAGTCACCCCGGACGATTTCATCCTCGCCATCTCCGGCCTCTGGCAGCTCGACCCGCACGGCGACTGGCAGTCGCGCGCCGGCCGCCTCCTCGACCTCGTCATGGACGGCCTACGCACCGGCGCTCCCGGTACGTGAAAAACGGGGGCTCACGACCCGCGCAGCACCCCACCGACCGGTGCGCCAACGGGTAGTTGACCCAGGCAGGCATCCCTTCCGACACTCCGGCGGCAGGGGTAAAATCGCCCCTACAGGGAAATTTCACGCGTGCCGCATGAAATACGGCACTCCACAACTCACCTCCCTCCCTTGCGCATCAAGCTTGCGCATCAAGCTTGCGAGTCCAGCTTGCGCAGCACGCTCTGTCACGCGTCACGGCCTTCCCCAGCCCCCCGTGGAGATCACCATGAACACCGCGGCATCGACACACACCGAACACGAAGACCAGCCATGGACCATCTCCGTGGCGGACCACCCCCCGCGCACCGACAGCCCGCAGTATGTGGCAAGCCGCAAGTTGATGAATGAACTTGTCGGGACGATGGACGACTGGCCGTTCGCACCCGGTCCGTATCAGGACCATCACGGGGCCGGCCTATGGCTCAAGGACGCCAAGGGCTGGATATGCCTGATTCTGCCGCTCGGCATCGAGTGGTCGGCACAGTTCTGCGCGGATCCGGCGAAGGTGGACGGCATCCGGCAATACGCACTCCGCGTGATCGCGGCCTTCCCGGACACCCTGCCCGGCTACGTGAGCTTCGGTTACAACGACGGCGAGCGGCTGCTCAACACCCCGATACAGACCGCCGACCAGGTGGCCGAGTGGACGGATTCGATATTCAACGCCTCGGTGCCGCTGCCCGCCGGTGCGCACACCGGGGTGCTGCCCACGGCGGCGGGATACCACCACTACCCGAAGCCGATCGTGGATATCGACCACTTCCGCTACGACGACTTCCAGCTGTTCGTGACGGACGCGAAGGGCTTGCCGGTCGCGGTGGTTCCGGTCGCCCCCCGCGGCTCCGGCGACGGCCGGGTGCAAGTACTGGCCGCCCACCCCTCTTCGCCGTACGCGACGCATCTCGTCACCCCAGGCCCGGCAGGCCGTGCCGCCGTGCCCGCGCACGCCGAAGCACGCGCCGACGCATGGCGGGACGCCGTCCTCCCCGCCGACGACGAGCTGGCCCGGCAGGCGTTCCACCAGCAGTTGCAGCACGCATAGCCCCCGGCACGGGGGCCGTCCCGGCTCGGAGGCCTCACCATGCCCATCGCCTTCTACGGTGTACTGGCGGGCCGCGCCGTCGAGCGGCGCCGCGAGGGAAGCACCGGAACCCCGCACTACCAGATCCACCTCACCGACAACGCCGGCACCGACTACCGCGCGGCGGTGAACGTCCTGTCCCAGCAGTCCCCGCCGGAGCTGCTGTACCTGGCCGATGACGACTTCCGCCATCCGCTGACCCAGCTCCTTCCGGCCGCCGGCAGCGGATGGACGGCGCTGCCGTCCCGGTCGGGCGGCGACAGCCTCGACTACATCCGCGGCAACATGTTCGTCCCGTCCGCGATGCGGGTACTGCCGGCGGACCTCCCCGGCGCGAACAACGACCTCGCCGACCTGCTGGACCACTACGTACAACGCGCCATCGCGGATCCCACCATGGAGGTCTACGCCTTCGGGCAGCGCTTCGGCCCCGAACCGTCCGTCCCCGACAAGGTCTTTCACTTCCTGCCGGGCAACGGCGTGCACGACATGCACATGAACCAGGGCAACAGCGGGCGGTTCCGCGCCGACGACGGGGTCTGGCAGGACGGCGGAATGCTGATCCACCTGCCCGCCGAATCACGCTGGGTCGCCCTTTTCCTGGCCTTCCAGTCCCAGTCCTGGCACACCGACGACATCACCGGCCACGCCATTCCGACCACCGCCCCGGTGTCCGGCACCGGCGCGGCACCGCTGCGCATCGTGGCGGCCCTCGTCAACCCCGCCGGCCCGGCACCGGAAGCCGAGTCCGTCACCCTGCTCAACGCCTCTCCCGCCCCCGTCGACCTGGCGGGCTGGCAACTGGCCGACCAGCAGGGCCACCGGCTCCCGCTGCCCGCACAGCAGGTGGCACCCGGAGCCACCGTCGCCGTCCCGGGCGGTAACGGCTTCCAACTCGCCGACCGCGGCGGCACGATCACCCTGCTCGACCCCACCGGGATCAACATCCACGGCGTGGCCTACACCGGGGAACAGGGCCGACGCGAAGGGTGGACGATCACCTTCTGATCCGGCGCTACGGCTTTTGCCACGGCCTTACGTGCCGCGGTGTGCACCGCCGCGGCACCGCCGAGCCGGTGCACGAGAGATCTTCCCCTCTGAATCTTCCCCTGGGAAAGCGGTTGACCGAACAACCAACGCCCGTTGTCACAAAGGAGATCCACGCCCGGCGCGGTGATCCAGGTGCAGTGGCCGCGACACGGCGGGAGAATGGAGTCGACCTCTGGGCACGATGGGAGGTTTCCGGCGCGGAGCACACCGTCCGATGGTGCCGCGGCCGGTTCCGGTGGCTCCCCGGCTCGTCGCACCACGGCGCCGACCGCGAAATCCCCGGCCGGAGGCGCGGCCCGAAGTGATCGAGAAGACGGCCATGACCATCAAAGGAATCGACGTATCGTCGTCCCAGCCGGAGGGATACAAGACATCCGGCAGCGATTTCGTGTTCATCAAAATCACCGAGGGGACCAGCCATACGAACCCCAAGTGGGCCGGTCAGCGAAGGACCGCGCGCAATGCCGGCCTGGTGACCGGGTTCTACCACGTCGCCCGGCCAGGACAGGTGACGGCGCAGGTCGACTACTTCCTCTCCCAAATCGACCTGGCCGATGGGGACATCATCATTCTCGACTGGGAGGACCCGGGCGTCTCCAGTGCGTGGAAGGACAGCTGGCTCAAGCAGGTACAGAAGTCCGCCCCCGGACACAAGACGCTCCTCTACTGCAACCAGGACTTCTGGGTGCACCGCGACACCACGTCCTTCGCCGGCGACGGGCTGTGGATCGCCCAGTACAACGACAAGCCCGGTCACCCCGACATCCAGCACCCGTGGCTGTTCCACCAATACACCGACACCCCGATGGACACCAGCATCGGCAACTTCAAGGACAAGGCGGCGCTGCGCAGTTGGTCCCGCCCCCTCGTCCACCTCGGCCACAGCGCCTGAACATCCCGCGGGTGTCGCCCGTCCCGGGGCCTGTCCGGTGGACCGGCGTCCGAGGCGCGCCCGGCCATCAGCCACTGGACAGGCCCTGGGACGGAAGGCCGAGGCGAAGTCGTCTCGCCTCCCGAGAGGTCTTCCGCGAGGACCCGAACGGCGCCTTCCATCCGACGCCCGCCGTGCAATTCCTGCACACCAGCGCGACCGGCTCACTGCGTGCCGCGGTGCTGACGCTCACCCACGAGATCTTCGTGCGCTCCGCGTCGGCGCTCGACGGCACCGTACGGACCGGCGAACCGGCCTTCGCGCCCGCCGGCGCGGCCCGGCTCCAGGCGGGACGGTCCTGGTCGTCGACTCCGTACGCGCGCCGGGCAACGCCCGGCCCCCGGGGACGGCATGGGACGTGGCGGTGACGACGGTCGCGGCGGGCAAGGAGCGCGGGCCGGGCGAGCTGGACGCCCTCTTCGCACGGGCCGGCCTGCGCCGCACCAGGATCCTGCCCGACCCCGCGTTCGCGTCCCTCGTCAAGGCGGTCGCCGCCTGGGGAGGGCGCGCCGGCGGGGTGTACGGGGACCGGGTGCCGAGGCCGTGCGACTCGCCCGCACGGGCTCCCGGCGCCCGGTCGACTCCCCCTTCACGATGACCGTTTTAGCCCACTTGGCGCCTAGTTGACGTCACGTCGCCGTCGGTTCGCCCTGCTGCTGCGTCACGCTGTCATCTCGTCATGTCATGGAGGTGCTCAGGTGTTTGCTGGAGACAGGCAGCAGGACTTCCGCCCGCAAGCGGGGACCCCGCGGCGGCACGTACTGGCCGCGGCGGCATTGGCCCCGGCACTGGCCGCGGCGGCACCGGCCACCGCCCACGCCCGGGCCGTGGCCACCGCGCCGGCCGGGGCGAGCAGCCGCCGGCTTATCGAGCCGGTGCGCACCCACCTGTCGGACTGGGGAAGCGTGGCCGCACACCTGGGCGGCCTGGGCGACATGAAGCGCAACCTGATGTACCACACCGGGCTCCCCCGCCGGGACCTCCGCGTGGTCTCCCATGGCGTCCAGGTCAAACCGCCGCTCGCCCTGGGGTCGCATGTGTCCTTCGTCCGCTACGCCGACGGCGGCACGCTGGTGATGGGCGACGTGGTGGTCACCGAGCACGAGTTGCAGCGGTTCTGCGACACCCTGCACCGGCACCGCCTCGGGGTGACCGCGATCCACAAGCACCTCCTCGCCCAGCGGCCCGGCATCTGGTGGTTGCACATCCACGGGCACGGCCACGACCCGGTGCCCCTCGCCCGCGGACTGCGTGCGGCGTTCGACCGCACCGGGACCCCGCTCCCGCTGCCGCCCGGCAGGGAGAGACCCGTCGACATGGACACCGACGGCGTCGACGAGGGGCTGGGGGCGAAGGGCTCCGTCGACGCCGGGATCTACAAGTGCATCTTCGTCCGCCGCGAGCGCATCACCGACGGCGACCTGGTGCTGCCGCCGGGACTGGGATCGACCAGCGCGCTCAACTTCCAGCCGCTGGGCGACGGCCGGGCCGCGATCAGCGGCGACTGCGCGATGATCGCCGAGGAGGTCCAGAAGGTGCTGGGCGCCCTGCGGCGGGCCGGCGCCGACCTCGTCGAGCTGCACAACCACGGCCTGACGGACGAACCCCGGCTGTTCTTCGTCCACTTCTGGGCCGTCGGCGACGCCGTCCGGCTGGCCCGCGCCCTGCGCCCCGCGATCGACGCCACCAACGTCGTCGCGGCCGGCTGACCGGCCGCGCGGGCAACGAGACCGGCCCACGGGACGCGCCTGGAGAGCGTCCGGTGGGCCTCCCGCATGGTTCCGCCGGGGGCTCGGGCCCGGTCAGCGGCGCGTCACGCGTACCTCGGCCACCTCCATCAGCCCGTCGAGTGCGACCTTGCCGACGGTCTGGCCCGCGCTCACCGTCAGGCCGTCCCGGCGTACGAGGTCGGGGCGGCGCCCGGACAAGGGCATGACCCTATGGCGGCCCCAGCAGCGCTCGTCGGCGTGGCCGAACGGCAGGTATCCCGGGCGGTCTTCCCGGGTCCAGGGCGTTCCGGCGCCGGGGAAGGAACACCTCGGGTTCCGTCCAGACCTTCCAGGACGGGGGCGGCGAGCCGGGAGAGCGGCTCCGCGCGCCGCGGCCGGCGCAGCAGCGCGGCGCCGGGCGCGACGGCGGACCAGGTCCGCTTCGGGGTCATGTCGAGGTGCCGGTCGACCGGCACCCGGAACCGCCGGAGTCCGCGGCCGAAGACCAGGTCCCGGTTGTACGCGTGGGGCACCTGGGGCCACGTGCCGGTCGGTTCGGCCACGAAGTGCCTTCGGCCGCCGCATACGGAAGGATCCGTCCCGCTTCATCGACCGGCGGACGACGGCGAGCAGCGGTAGAGCTGCGCCGTCCGGTCGGGCACGCGCGGGCAATGGGCCCTTACCCAGGGGGCGATGGCGCGGCCCTGGGTGGTCGCCGGGCCGCCCAGCAGGACGTACCGCAGCCGGCCCGTGGCGACGAGCTGGCGGAACGCGGCCTCGGTGGGGGTGGGCACGGTGCCGGTGAAGCCGCCCATGGGGAGCACCTTGGCGCCCGCGGCGAGGATGTACGCGGAGGCGGTCCGCCAACTCGTGGTCGCGAAAACGTAGTCGGCGCCGTCCTGGTGCGCCCGGGTGTACGCCAGGAGCCGGCGCTGCCTGTCGTCGAGCGAGGCGCCGTCGGAGGGCTTGGCGGCCTTCCCGGCATCGGGGGCGCCGTGCGCCGGCGGGTGATGCGGTGCGGTCCGCTGCGGCGCGGTGTGGCGTCTGACGGCCACCGGACCGGTCGAGCCCATGCCGGAGTGGCCGTACGTCGGGTTCAGGACCGTCGACGCCCAGGCGGCGGACGGCAGCAGCATGGCGGCGAGGGCCGCGCCGAGGCCCAGCAGCGCCATCCGCCGGCGCGCGCCGCCGGCGCCCTTGCGGGACAGTGCCAGCAGGGCCAGCGCGCCCACCCCCAGCGTGATCGCGGCCGGCGTCAGCCACGGCAGGAACGAGGGGAACTGCACTGAGACGAACGACGACCAGGCCACCGTGCCCGCCACCGCCGCCGGCAGCGCCCAGGCGCGTGCCCGGCCCCCGCGGCGCCAGGCACGCCAGAACTGCACCATGCCGGCGCCGAACAGCGCCGCCAGCGGCACCGCCACCACACCCATGTAGTACGTGTGGCCGCCGATCGAGCCGGCGCTGAACACCAGGAAGTACGTCGCCAGCCACACCCCCCACAGCACGAATCCGGCCCGCAGCGGGTCGGTACGCGGCCTACCGCGCCGCCACACCAGGCCGCACACCGCGGCCAGCGCCGCCGCCGGGTACAGCCAGCCGACCTGCGAGGCCAGCGACGGGCCGAACATCTTGACCCACAGCGCGGCGGTGGGCCGGCTGTGGCCGGAGGGGGTCGCCGGAGCGGTGCCGGCCATGGTGGACACGGCCACGCTTCCGGTCTTCCTGGCGTCGATGTGGATGCTGGAGAAGCGGTTGAGGAAGTTGTAGCCGACGACCTGGCTGACCGCCGAGTTGTTGGTCGTACCGTCGATGTACGGGCGGTCCTTGGCCGGGGTCGCGGTCACCAGCAGCACCCACGATGCCGACACGGCCAGGCACATCGCGCCGGCCACCACCAGGTGCGCCAGCCGGCGGCGCAGCGCCGTCGGGGCGGATATCAGGTACAGCAGGCCGAGTGCCGGGAGCACCGCCCATGCCTCCAGCATCTTGGCCTGGAAGCTCAGGCCGACCCACACCCCGGCCGCCAGCAGCGGGCGCACCCGGGCCTCGCGTGCCGCGCGCAGCGTCGCGTCGGCGGCCAGGATCACCAGCAGGGTGAACGCCGGGTCCTCGACCGCCGTACGGAACAGCCCGGCTATCGCCGGGGTGAGCGCGAAGGCCCCCGCCGCGAGCAGCGCCGCGTTCTCCCCCGCCCAGCGGCGCACCGCGCGGTGCAGGAGAACGACGCTCAGCAGGCCCTCGACGACCTGCGGCAGGGTCAGCGCCCACGGGTGGAATCCGAAGATCCGCGCGGACAGCGCCTGGGGCCACAGGAAGCCGGGCAGCTTGTCGATCGTGATCGAACTTCCCGGGTCGAACGCGCCGAACAGGAAAGCCTTCCAGCTCTCGGTCATGCTGCGCGCGGTCTCCGCGTAGAACGCGTGATACGCGCTGTGCTGGATGTCCCACGTGAACAGCACCGCCGCCACCACGAGGATCACCGGGAGCGCGAACCTGGTGTACCCCGGCCGGTCCTGTGTGCCCTGGGGCCGTGTCCCGGTGCGGGCGAGCAGCCCGCCGCCGGTGCGCGCTGCGGACGCGATCGCTGTCGAGGTGGTGCTGGCCATGGACGAAGCCTCCCTGGTGGAACTCACCGTTCTGTGTGCCAGATGACCGGATCGCCCGCCGGGATGCCATGGCCGCTGATTGTTCAGCGAACGTTCAGATCCTCTGCCGCCGCGCCGGGAACCCGGCGCGGCGACCGCCTGCCGCTCCCCGGGTCAGTTGGCCCACGGAGGCGTGAGGGTGCTGCCGTCGTCCAGTTCGGCGCCGAGGCCGACGCGGGTGGTGACCCACATCGTCGCGGGCCCGTCGGCGGGGTTGCTCACCGACAGCGCGGAGCCCGCGGGAGCCACCGCCGCGTCGCCGGCGCCCAGTTCGGCCGTCTCGCCGTCGATGGTGAGCCGCAGCCGGCCGGACAGGACGTAGAACGCTTCCTCCTGGCTGATCACGTGTCGGGGAGCCATCGTTCCGGCGGGTATCTCGGCACGCCAGGCGGCCAGATCCCGGCTGCCGGTGGCCGGCCGGATGTACGAGGTGAAGCGGGCGCCGTGGATCTCGTGAACCACGGCCTCATCACTGCTGATAAAGGGCATAACTGTCTCCATGGAAAGAAAGCGGGCACCCGTCCAGATGGACAAGCTACTTGTCCATTTAGACAAGCGGCTTGACCAGTTATAGTCAAGGGATGGATGACGCCCTCGCCCTCTCCGCACTCGTGCTCGCCCTCTCCGGACAGCTGGTGCAGGAGATCCACACACAGGTGTCCCGGCAGGGGTTCGAGGGCCTCCGCCCCGTGCACGGCTTCGCCTTCGCGCGGATCGCCGCCGGCGACACCACCACGGCCGATCTGGCCGAGCACCTGGGGGTGACCAAGCAGGCCGCCGCGCAACTGGTCGGCGAACTGGCCGGCAAGGGATACGTGGTGCGCCGTCCGCACCCGCACGACGCCCGCGCCCGGCTGCTGGAGCTGACCGAGACCGGCCGGGCCGCGACGCGGGCCGCCGATCGGGCGGCGCGCGCCGCCGTCGCCCCCTGGCGCGCGGAGCTGGGCGAGGCGCGCTTCGCCGAGTTGGTCGCGGACCTCGCCCGGATCGCACCGCGGGGGCCGATCCGGCCCGGCTGGTGAGTCGGCGAACGGCTGGTGCCGTCGACGTACCGGTGAGGCATCTTCCCGGGCGCCCGGGACATTCCGGGCACCGGCACCGGACGCGCTAACGCACGCTGCCCGCGGACATCTCGGGCGCCACGTGCGCCGTGAAAGTAGGGGTGCCGGATTCCGGGTGCGGCGCTGGCGCCTTCATGCGGAGGACCAGGACGGTGCTGAGCAGGTGCAGCGCGGCGTAGATCCCCAGCACTCCCCCGATGCCGAGCACGCCGAGGAAGACCGTGCCGATCAGCGGGCCGAGGGCCATGCTGGCGCCGGCGCCCAGGGTGTACGCGGACATGATCTGGCCCTTGCGTTCCGGTGCCTGCGCGGTCATGAGCGGGGGCAACGGGACGTAGCCGGCCATGCCGACGCCCAGCGCGCCGACGGCGATCGCGACCAACGGGTAGTTGTGGCCCGCGATTTCGGGGACGTAGTACAGCGCCAGGCAGGCGAGCGCCGAGACCACCCCGCCGAGCCAGGCGACGGTCCCGCGCCGGCTCCACCGGTCGCCGAGCGCGCCGAAGAGTACGACGCAGGCGAGGTTGCTGACCATCATCACGATCAGCAGGGAGGCCCACTCCTGGGCGCTGAAGCCGATTCGGTCGACGAGGAAGAGCGGCAGGAAGACCCATACGCCGAACTGTGACGTGGTGTTGATGAGCCGGACCAGCGCACCCATGCCGACGCGGGGCCGGGCGAACATCACGGTGAGGCAGCCCATGAAGGTCCGCGGCAGGCTGACCCGCTCCGGCTCCCTGGACAGGCCCTGGAATCCGGTACGTTCGCGCAGCAGGAGCAGGACGACCAGGGCGCCCGCGGTGATCATCGCCAGCGACACCCACAGCGTGCGGTAGAAGCCGATGGAGGGCTTGAGGAGCGAGACCAGGACGGAGCCGATGACCGGGTAGCCCATGGTGAAGCAGAACCAGAACCAGCCGAGCGCCTTGCCGAGCTGCCGCTCCGGGGCGCCCGCCATGATCCAGACCATGAACCCGTAGGCGAACAGCGGATAGCCGAAGCCGCGCAGGCCGTAGGTGAAGAGGATCAGCCAGTAGGAGTGGGCGGGGACGGCGACCGCGAGCATGAGGGCGTGGCAGACCGCCCAGCAGACGGCGCCGGCCATCATCACCCGGCGCGGCCCCCACAGGTCGCAGAGCCCGCCGGCCAGGAAGGCGCCCACCGCGGCGGTGACGCCGTACACGGTGAAGATGATGCCGACGCTCGCCTCCGCGAAGCCGAGGTCGGTCTTGAAGTACGTGGGCAGATAGCTGGTCTCCACACCGTCGCCGATCATGAAGAGCAGGACGCCGACATAACCCCATATAAGGGCCCGGGGGATTCCGAGGACGGCGGGGCGGGGCAGCGGCGCTACGCGCTCCGGGAACGTGGGCAGCACGGTGGGACCTCCTGATGAGCCGGGCGTTCGCCCGTAGCTGGCCAACAGACTGAACAAGCTCACAGAGAATTTCAAGAGCTTCACATAAAGTGTGTGATGTTCTAGGGTGGGGCCACGGCGAAGATCGCCGGATGACGAACGGGGGTGTCCCACGATGAGAGCGAGTCGCGGCTCCGAGGCCGAGGTGGAGGAGCGCCGTCAGGCGGTGCTGCGCCATGTCGCGCAGGAGGGCGAGATCCGTATCGCCGAGCTGGCGTCGCGGATGCACGTCAGCGTGATGACCATGCACCGGGACCTGGACAACCTCCACGACCGGCAGTTGCTGCGCAAGGGGCGCGGGGTGGCCACGGCGTTCTCCAACGTCGCCATGGAGAGCGCGCTCCGCTTCCGGGAGAACGCCCGTGTCGAGATCAAGTCCGCCATCGCGGACGCGCTCGCCGAAGAGGTCTCCCCGGGGGACACGGTGCTGATCGACTGCGGCTCCACGCTCTTCCCGCTCGCCCGCCGGCTCGCCACCGTCGACGGAATCCGCGTGATCACCAACTCGCTGCGCATCACCTACCTGCTGGCGGCATCACCGGCCGAGGTGACGCTGCTGGGCGACCGCTACTACGAGGACTTCGAGTCCTGCGCCGGACCGCAGTCCCGACACCAGTTGCAGGACATCCGCGCCACCGTCGCCTTCGTCACCGCCACCTCGGTCCGCGAGGGGCGGCTGTTCCACCCGGTGCGCGAGTACGCGGAGACCAAGCAGGCGTACCTCCAGGCCGCCGACCGCGCCGTACTGGCCGTCGACCACAGCAAGTTCGGCCGCACCGCCACCTATCCCTACGGCGACGTCAGCGGCTACGACCTGCTGGTCACCGACGCCGGCACCCCGGAGAGCGAACTCCGGGCCGTCCGGGGCCTCGGCGTCGAGATCCGCACCGTAGACCCGCTCAGCTGAACCACCGGCCCCGGCCGGGACTCCCCCCCGAGAAAGGCTCCCCGCCATGCGCGCTGTCGTCATCCACACCCCCGGGCACTACGAGGTCACCACGGTCGACGACCCTGCCCCGGGCCCCGGCGAGGTCGTCGTCGCACCCGCCGCGGTGGGCATCTGCGGCACCGATGTGCACATCGTCCAGGGGGAGTTCGCCCCCACGCCGTATCCGATCATTCCCGGCCATGAGTTCACCGGCGAGATCGTCGCCCTGGGGTCCGGGGTGAGCGGACTGCGCACCGGGGAGCGGGTCGCCGTCGACCCCTCGCTGTTCTGCGGCGCGTGTCACTACTGCGCGATCGGGCGCGGCAACCTGTGCGAGAACTGGGGCGCGATCGGCGACACCGTGAACGGCGCGATGGCGGAGTACGTCGCCGTGCCGGCCGCCAACTGCTACCGGCTGCCTTCGAGCGTCGACGTCGTCCAGGGCGCGCTGATCGAGCCGCTGTCGTGCGCGGTCCGCGGCTTCGACGTGTTGCCGCGCCGCCTCGGCGACCACTACCTCATCTACGGCGCGGGCACCATGGGCCTGATGATGCTTCAGCTCGCCCGGACCGCCGGCGCGGCCTCGCTCTCGGTCGTCGATCTCAACAAGGACCGGCTGGCGGTCGCCGAACGCCTCGGCGCGGACGCCACCGCGGTGAGCGCGGCGGACCTGGACCGGCCGCAGGGCTGGGAGACGGTGATCGACTGCACCGGCGTCATCCCCGTCATCGAGGACGGCCTGGGCCGGGTGCGCCGCGGGGGCGCCTTCCAGCAGTTCGGCGTCGCGCCGTCCGCCGCCAAGGCGTCCTTCTCGCCGTTCGACGTCTACCACAACGAGATCACCATCGTCGGGTCGATGGCCGTCCTGCACAGCTTCGGCCGCGCCGTGGACCTGATGGCGAAGGGGGTCGTCGACGCCGACACGATGATCACCCACAGCTTCGGGCTGGACGACTTCGGCACCGCCCTCCAGACCTTCCGCGACGGCTCCGGCCGCAAGATCCAAATCCGCCCGCAGCTCTGAACTCCCCTTCCCCGGCGGACCGTTGCCGCCCCTCCGCCGATCAGTCCGCCCACTCCGCCCATTCCGCCCGCTGATTCCCCCCACGGATTCCCGGTGGATTCCTCCCGTTGATTCGTCTCGTTGCACGGAAGCGACATCGTCATGCCCACAGTTGCCGGGGTGGACTCCTCTACCCAGTCCTGCAAGATCGTCGTCTGCGACGCCGACACCGGGGAAGTCCTGCACCGGGGCCGCGCCGCCCACCCCGACGGCACCGAGATCGCCCCCGAGGTCTGGTGGCAGGCGCTCCGCGAAGCGGGCGACGGCCTCCTGGAGGAGGTGGACGCCGTCGCCGTCGCGGGGCAGCAGCACGGCCTGGTGGCCCTGGACTCGGCCGGGCGGCCGGTACGCGATGCGCTGCTGTGGCACGACACCCGGTCCGCGCAGGCCGCGGCCGACCTGGTCGAGGATCTCGGCGGGCCGGAGAAGTGGGCCGAGGCGGTCGGCACCGTGCCGGTCGCCGCCATCACCGTCGCCAAACTGCGCTGGCTGGCCGAGCACGAACCGCGGGCCGCGGACCGCACGGACCGGGTGCTGCTGCCGCACGACTGGCTGACCTGGCAGCTGTGCGGCGGCCCCGGCACGTCCGCCGAACCGGTCACCGACCGGGGCGACGCCTCCGGCACGGGCTACTGGTCACCGGCCGAGGGCGCCTACCGCCGGGACCTGCTCGCCCTCGCCTTCGACGGCCGCACCCCCGAACTGCCCCGCGTGCTCGGCCCGTACGAGGCGGCCGGCCGC
Source organism: Streptomyces albospinus (assembly GCF_014648695.1). Taxonomy (GTDB): domain Bacteria; phylum Actinomycetota; class Actinomycetes; order Streptomycetales; family Streptomycetaceae; genus Streptomyces; species Streptomyces albospinus. The sequence continues at coordinate 146,213 of NZ_BMRP01000013.1, read as the reverse complement.
ACCCCGCACGGGGCACTGGTGGCAGCGGGGACCGGCGACAACATGGGCGCCGCGCTGGGGCTCGGCATCCGGCCGGGCGATGTGGTGATCTCCCTCGGGACCAGCGGCACCGCCTTCGCGCTGTCCGAGCATCCGGTGGGCGACCCCACCGGCGCCGTCGCGGGCTTCGCCGACGCCACCGGCCGCTTCCTGCCGCTGGTGTGCACCCTCAACGCCGCCCGGGTGCTCAGCTCCACCGCCCGGATGCTCGGCAGCACGCTCGACGGCCTCGGTCCGCTCGCCCGCGCGGCCGAGCCCGGGGCCGGCGGGCTGGTCCTGCTCCCCTACCTGGGCGGCGAGCGCACCCCCAACCTCCCCGACGCCGCGGGCAGTCTGACGGGGCTGCGCACGGCGAACATGCACCCGCAGAACTTCGCCCGCGCGGCCGTCGAAGGCATGCTGTGCAACATGGCCGACGCGCTCGACCGGCTGCGCGCCCAAGACGTCAGCGCCCGGCGCGTCTTCATCATCGGCGGGGCCGCCAAGGCTCCCGTGGTCGGCGAGATCGCCGCCGAGATCTTCGGGACGCCGGTCACCGTGCCCGAACCCGAGGAGTACGTCGCCCTGGGCGCGGCCCGGCAGGCGGCCTGGGCGCTGGCCGGCACCCCCCGGCCGCCGCACTGGCCACTCGCCGCGACCAGGGAAATCGCCGCCCCGGCCGACGCCTCGGCCGGGCTCCGCATCCGGGAGGGGTACGCCCGCGCCCGGGCACTGGTCCACGGGTGACCGGGCCGGTCCGCGCCAACACGGGGACGGGGACGGCGAGTTCGGTTCGACACTGGTCCAGTCCAAAGTGTTGACGCACCCGTGGCCAGGGGTCACTCTGTGGGCCATTGGTCTGGACCACCCCCTCGGATCGTGGGAGGACATGTGCCACCTCGTAATGTCGGAACTCTCGCCGCCGCCGTCTCCGCGGCCTGCGTCGCGCTCGTGGCGGCCGGTACGGCTCTTGCCGCCGGCCACGGCAGCACCGCGCCCCGGGCCCCTGAAGCCCTGGGCAGCAACTGGTATGCGGCGGCGCCCTATTTCATGCCGCTCGACAACGACCCGCCGGACGCCGGCGCGGTGATGGACGCCACCGGCCTCAAGGCGTTCCAGCTCGCCTTCATCCTGGCGCCGAACGGCGGCGGCTGCTCCCCGACATGGGACGGGAACAGCCCCGTCGGCTCGGACACCGCGGTCGCCGGTGTGATCTCCGCGATCCGTGCGAAGGGCGGCGATGTCTCCGCCTCCGTCGGCGGATACAACGGAACCAAGCTCGGGCAGAGCTGCGGCACCCCCGAGGCGACCGCCGCCGCCTACCAGCAGGTCATCGACAAGTACGGCCTCAAGGCATTGGACTTCGATCTGGAGGAGCCGGAGTACGAGGACTCCGCCGCCATCCACAACGAGATCGGGGCCGCCAAGATCCTCCAGCAGAAGAACCCCGGCCTCTACCTCTCCGTCACCACCGCCGGGACCGCCGACGGCACCGGCTGGTTCGGCAAGCAGATGCTCAACGAAGCCAAGTCCCAGACCTTCACCCCGGACAACTTCTCCATCATGCCCTTCGACGGCGGCTTCAACGGCGCCGCTTCACAGACCGCGGCGCTCACCAACTTCAACGCCGTCCTGCGGTCCACGTTCGGCTGGGACGAGGCCACCGCGTACGCCCACGAGGGCATCTCGCAGATGAACGGGCGCAGCGACACCGGCGAGAACTTCACCCAGGCGGACTTCCAGACGGTGCTGGACTTCGCGACCTCCCACCACATGGCGCGGTTCACCAACTGGTCCGTCAACCGGGACCGGCAGTGCACCCCGCCGGACAACAACGGCAAGACGTCCGGCACGTGCAGCAGCGTGCCGCAGGGCGCGTACGACTTCACCAAGTACTCGGTGAAGTTCGCCGGGGCCACGCCGCCCACCGCTCCCCCGACCACCACGCCGCCCAGCCAGGGGAGTTGTACCGCCGCGGCGTACAGCGCGGGCACCGTCTACGTGGGCGGTGACACCGTCTCGTACAACGGCCGTACCTGGAAGGCCAAGTGGTGGACGCAGGGCGAGGCTCCCTCCACCGGCGGCTCGGGGGTCTGGCAGGACCTGGGCGCCTGCTGACCGGCCGGTCGGCTTCTTCACCGGCGGCATCAAGAACGTCCAGGTCTTCGACCAGGCCCTGTCCGCGGACCGGGTCGCGGCGCCGGCGTGACCGCGCCGCGACCACGGGTCCGCGGACAGGGGGAATCAGCCGGGTACGGCCTCCGCCGTGGCCGTCAGCGCAGCGGCACGGTCAGCTCGGACGGGCCGGCCGCCGTCGCGCCGAACGACACGCTGCTCCCCTTCGGCGTACGGCCGCCGTACAGCGGGTCCTTGGTGTCCAGGACGAGCGCCAGCCGGTGCCCGGCGGGCAGGTCGTAGGCGGTGGCGAAGAGCGAGACGTCCAACGGGAAGGCGCGCCCCGGCGTCTTCCCGGACCAGCTCTGCGGGGCGTGGGAGATCAGCTTGCCCACGCCGAGCGCGTCCACGTCGTAGAGGTAGGCGAAGACGGTGCCCTGCGGCGCGGACGCGGTGATCTGCGTGTGCAGCCGCGCGGCCCCGCGTACCCGCTGCGCCGTCGCGTACGGCTCCGACTGCCATACGGCGGCGGAGCTGCGGGGCAGCAGCGGGACGAGGACGGTCGGCGGCAGGCCGGTGAACTGGTCCAGCGCACCGGACAGTTCGGCGATGCCGCCGTCCGCGCCCGAGTCGGTGCCGCCGGCCACCTCCTTGTGCCATCCGCTCCCGGCGGTCGAGGTGCCGAGCGTCCCGGTGCCGTGGACGTTCGGGTCGCCCAGCCGCAGGTGCGCGGTACGGGAACTGACGGCCCGCCAGTCCGGGTAGTTCTCCTCCGCGCCGCTCCGCCTGACCTGGAGGTGCACCGACCCCCCGGCGGTGTCGTCGTTCCCGCCGCTGCCCTTGAGGTGCTGGTCGAGCCAGTGGCGGGCGCTGGTCCAGGTGGCGTTGTGCAGCCCGAGCAGGCTGGTCAGCTCCTGGGTGGCGTGGTCGCCGGGACGGAGTTCGAGCCGCTTCGGCACGGTCAGCCGCTGATAGAAGGCGGTCATCTGGCTGGGGTTGAAGATGCTGTCGCCCCAGGCGTTGGCCAGGAAGACGGCCGTGCCGTGGGCGTTGATGCGGTCCACGTACGCGGCCGGGGACCGCTTGTGCGCCCAGGCGACGACCTGGGGGATGTCGCGATCGGCGTAGAGGTCCGCGAGCATCCGCGAGAACTCCGGGCTCGGGCGGCCGGTGGGCGCCTCGATGGCGTGGAGCAGCGCGGCGGCCTGGAGGTGCCGCGTCTGCCCGCTGTAGAGCGAGTCGACCAGGTCTCCCCAACCGCTGAGCGCGGCCACGGCTTTGATCCGCGGGTCGAAGGCGGCGCCCATGAGGGTGAGGCCGCCGCCGAGGGACAGCCCGACCATGCCGATGCGCTGCGGGTCGGCCGGGGTGTGGGCGAGGGCCCAGTCGATGACGCCGGACACGTCGCCGACGTCCTTGGACCCCGCGACGTCGACCTGCCCCCCGGAGCGCCAGAATCCGCGCACGGTGTACGTCACGGCGACATAGCCCGCGGCGGCCAGTTGTCTGCCCTGTGCGACGTACTCCAGGTCGTTCTGGCCCCAGCTGGCCGGCTGGACGACGAGCGGGTGGCGGCCGTTCCGGTCGGCGCCCGGGGTGCCGGGTGCGGGGGTGAAGACATCGGCCTTGAGGACGGTGCCGTCCTTCATCGGGATGTCGGCCAGGCGGAAGGACGGTGCGGCGTGCGCGGTGGCCTGGACGGCCCGCGGGCCGGGGCGGGAGGTGGCTGACGCCGGGGTGGTGACGAGGCTGCCGCTGAGGGCAAGTGCCGTGACAAGTACGGCAGTTGTCGTCCGGTGCCGGTCACGGGGACGGCCGGCGGTACGGCGGGATCGCGCCATCGATGCTCCATCGGGGTCTGACCGCGGTGCCACAGTGGCACCCATCCGGTGCGGTGGTTCGGAGCGTACGGGGGCGCCATCGGCCCTGGTGAGACGATGATCAGCCAAAGATACTCACGGGTAACTCGGAATGCGCCAACGGACTTTGCCGACGAAGGGCGACGTCGGGCGCGCGGGGCGGTGGCGCCCCCGCGCGTCCGGCGTCGCCCCGGCCGATTCGGCCGCTGCGGGACGGAGCCGCCGTCAGCCGCTAGCGGAGGTACTCCTCGATGACATCCACACCGCGGGCGGCGCCGCCGCTCTCCCGGACGACCTTCTGCATCCGGTCGAGGTTGGCGCGGATCGACGGGTCGGTGGCGACCCGGTCGACCGCCTCGCGCAGCTTCTCGGCCGTCACGGTGGCGGCGTCCAGCTGCTCACCGCAGCCCAGTTCGGCCGCCCGCCCGGCGTTGGCGGCCTGTTCGGGCATCTGCGGGACGGTGACCAGCCCGACGCCGTAATACAGCGACTCCATCGTGGAGTTCATCCCGGCGTGCGAGACGAAGGCCGCGGCCCGTTGGAGCACGGCGGGCTGCGGGAAGTGCGGCCGGACATCGAAGTTGGACGGGATGTCGCCCAGCAGGGAGACATCCAAACCGCCCACGGTCATGGCCACTTGGTAGGGGCCGTCACCGAAGGCGTCGAGGCAGGTGCGGTAGAACTCGGGCCGGTCGTTGAAGACCGTGCCCAACGATATGAAGAGCACGGGGGCCTCGGGGTCGGCCGGCGCCCACGTTTCGGCGTGCTCCCGGCTGCCCAGCGAGGGACCGAGGAAGTGGAAGCTCTCGTCGAAGGTCTCGCCGGCGAACTGGAACTCCCGGGGTATGAACACCAGGTTCAGCTTCTCGGTCGCGTCCAGCAGGCTCGCCGGGTCGAGCGCCACCCCGTACTCGGCGGAGAACTCCGCGCAGGGTTCGGCCATCGCGGCGATCACCGGATTCTCCTCGCCGAGTCCGCCCAGGAACTTGGCGAACAGCGAATACGACGCGTTGGAGGCGAGGTTCGGTATCGTCCGGACGGCGGGCAGGCCCAACTCCTCGGCGAGGACCCGGGGCGGCCAGTTCATCGCGTCGTAGCAGATCGCGTCCGGCTTCTCGGTGACGCAGTACTCGCGCAGGACCGGATAGGCCGCCCGCATCGTCCCGAAGAGGTTGCGCAGGAATTCACCGAAGGCCTCGGGGCCGAAGCTGCTGGGCGGCGCCCCCCATTCCCGCTTCGGCAGTTCCACCCAGCGGGCGCCGGCTCCGATGACCGCGTGGGAGTGGTCCACGGCGGTGGCGTAGTCCACGCGGTGCCCTCGCCGTACGAGTTCCTCGACCAGGGGCAACGTGGGGTTGACGTGCCCGTGGCCGCCAAGGGTCACGAATAACAGGTGTTTGGGCATGCCGCCGATCCTAACGAGTGCCGGTGAACGGGCCTCGGCCTGCCCCGGGGCACCGGCCCACCGCGACATGCGCGACCGGCACCGTGGGGGGAACGGGAAGCCCGGGGCCCGCTGGCGACGCTCCTCCCGGAGAGGCGGATGCGGCTCATGTCCCTGACGCCGGCGCAACCGGGCTGACGCCCTGGGCAGGCGGTCAGATCAGACCGCGTTCCAGGGCGGTCACGACGGCGGCGGTCCGGTCCGTCACGTCCAGTTTCCGGTAGGCGCGCAGCAGATGGGTCTTCACGGTGGCCTCGCCGATGAACAGCCGTGCGCCGATCGCCGCGTTGGTGAGGCCCTGGCTGACCAGCCGCAGCACTTCGGTCTCCCGGTCGGAGAGGGGTGGGGACTCCACCGTCCGCGGGCGGAACAGCTTGGGGGCGAGCGACGGGGTCAGCACGGTCTCGCCGCGCGCTGCCGCCCGTACCGCGTCGATGAGTTCCGCCCGGGTGCTCCCCTTGAGCAGATAGCCGGCCGCGCCCTCCTCCACGGCGCGCAGGATGTCCGCGTCGCTCTCGTAGGTGGTGACGATGACGACCTTGCTGCCGGGCGCCTGGCGCAGGATGTGCCCGGTGGCCTCGACGCCGTCCATCCCACCCATCCGCAGGTCGAGCAGCACGATGTCCGGTCGCAGCAGTGCCGCCAGGGTCACTGCCTCCTCGCCGGATGCGGCCTGTCCGGCGACGGTGATGTCCGGGGCGGACTCCAGCATGGCGGACAGGCCCTCGCGGACGACCGGGTGGTCGTCGGCGAGCAGGACCCGGATCGTGCGGTCCGCCGCCGCGTCGCCGGACACCGTGTGGTTCGTCATCGTTCCCCGCGCCCTTGTCCCTTTGTGCCTTGTCCGTCTGCTGCGCCGCCTGTTGCCCTGCCGGTCGCCCGGTGCGTGTGGCGCGCTGCCGGGTCACGGCTCGCCCGTGCCGTCGGCGGGCTCCGTCCCGGCCGCCGGGTCCGCGGGCACCGTGATCGTGATCGTGGTGCCCTGACCGGGGCGGCTGTCGACAGTAGCGTGTCCGTCGATCTCCGCGGCGCGGGCCCGCATCCCGCGCAGCCCGTAGCCCGCGTGGTCCTGGTCCGCGGCGAAGCCCGCGCCGTCGTCCGTGACGGTGAGGCGGACCGTGTGCGGCTCGTAGGCCAGGGCGACGGCCACGGTGCGGGCCCCCTCGGCGTGCTTGCGGACGTTCGCCAGGGATTCCTGTGCGGACCGCAGCAGCACCACGGCTGCGGGCATCGGTACCGGTCGTTCGGTGCCCTGGACGGTGCAGCGCGCGGTCAGTCCGGTCTGCTCGGACAGGGTGTCGGCCTGCCGGCGGACCGCCCGGGCCAGGGAGCTCTCGCGCAGTGCGGGCGGGGTGCGGGCGGCGACGAAGTCCCGTGCTTCGGACAGGCTCTCCCTGGCCACCCGCCCGGTCAGCGCCAGGTGCCGGGCGGCCAGGTCCGGTTGGCTCGCCAGCTCCGACTCGGCGGCCTGGACGAGGGTGATGATGCTGGTCAGGCCCTGGGCCAGGGTGTCGTGGATCTCCCGTGCCAGCCGCTCGCGTTCGGCGGCGATCCCGGCCTGGCGGGACATCTCGGCGAGCTGCTCGCGGCTGCGGTGCAGCTCCGCGATCAGCTCGCCCCGCTCCCGGCTCTGCCGGACCACCTTGGTGATCCACTGGCCCAGCAGCACGGAGAGCGCGATGCCGAGGAGGGAGAGCGGCAGCGTCGCGCGCCAGTCGCCGCCGGTGAGCCAGACGACCGCCGGCGGTGTGAGGTTGGCCAGTGAGGCCGTCGCGACCGCGGGCGGGGCAGGCAGCGACATCATCAGCATCGGGACGACGGCGAACAGTGCGAAGGAGCCGCCGATGGCGCACGCCGTGGCCGCGGCGAAGAGGAGGAAGAGCCCGGCGGCGAAGGTGAGGTGCCGCGGGCCTGCGGTGCGGCCGGCCGGGCCGTGCAGCATCAGGCCGCGGCCGAGCGCCGCGTACCACGGGATGGCCAGGGTCAGGGCGCCGATGGCGAGGGCGCGCCGGAGCGGGTCGCCGCCGGTGGTGAAGAGCAGGACGGTGGTGACGGCGTAGCTGACGGCGAAGTACCCGTCCCAGAGGCCGAACCAGCGGTTCCGTGCTTCGGGGGCGTGGCCCTCGCCGTTCCCCTGGGTGTGAGTGCGCACCCGCCCAGTCCTACCACCCCGGCGACGGCCGGTGTCCACCGGTCGGTGGACAGCCGGACCCGACGGTCGGTCGACGCGGGGGGACGCCGTGGGGCCATAGCGTCGAGGACGTCGGCGCAGCGGAACACGCGCCAAATACCAGGGGAGACCTCGCATTTCATGAACACGACGTCGACGTTGTTCACTCCGTTCGTGACCGCGCTGATCGCCAGCGTGACGATTCTCGGCATCATCCTCGCCACCGACCTCGGTCACCGGCGGCTGACCAACATGCGGATGCTGCGGTCCCTGATCGCGGTCGCCGTGGTCATCGGGCTCTTCGTGCATTCGCTGCCGACCGGCGGGAACGACATCTCGATGCAGCTCGCCGGGATCGGCATCGGCGTGATCTGCGGACTGATAGCGGGCGCGCTGCTGCCCGCCGACCGCGCCGCCGACGGCAGCGTGTACACCACCGGCGGGATCGGCTACGCGGTGCTGTGGATCGCCATCTCCAGCTCGCGGGTGCTGTTCGCGTACGGGTCGGAGCACTGGTTCAGCCAGGGGATCGTCACCTTCAGCATCGACTACGAGCTCAGTGGACAGGACGTGTACGCCAACACCTTCGTCTTCATGTCGCTGGCGATGGTGCTGGCCCGCACCGGGGTGCTGCTGAGCAGGCGGCGGAAGCTGACGCGGGCCTGAGGGCGCGCGCGGCTCCGGCCCGGGTCCGGTCGGCGGCTGCCGGCCGGACCCGGGCGTGCGCGCGGGTCCGGCCTCAGACGCCGGCGGGCGAGGGCGGGAGCAGATGGTCGCCGGTCTTGTCGGTGGTCAGGCACAGGGAGCAGACCATGGCGTCGTGGGTGGGGCAGGCGGCCAGATCCGGCCGCTCGAAGCTCTGCCGGCACACATGGCAGGGGTACGTCGTGGCGCTGGGGTTGCCGTCCGCGTCGAGCATCGCCTCCGCCATCCCGTCGTCGGTGCGGCGCAGGTAGTAGCGGCCTCGGGTCAGCACCGCCATGAGCGGGGTGAGGACCCCGGCGATCAGCGCCGCGGCGACCGGCGAGTACGGCTGGAGCGTGTCGCCGAGGGCGTGGAAGTACATGGCGATCGACAGGCCGGAGGCGGCGACGAACGCCACCACGCCGACGGGGTTGACCGCGTGGAGCATGCCGCGGCGGAACTCCGGTGCCTGCGGGGAGAGATGGAGCAGGTACTTGTTGACGATGATGTCGGTGGCGACGGTGACGACCCAGGCGATGGCGCAGTTGGAGTAGAACCCGAGGATGGTGTTGAGGACGCTGAACATGTCGGTCTCCATCAGCGCCAGCGCGAACGCCAGGTTGAGCAGGACGAAGACCATGCGGCCGGGGTAGTGCTTGGTGAGCCGGGTGACGGAGTTCGTCCAGGCCAGCGATCCCGAGTAGGCGTTGGTCACGTTGATCTTGATCTGGCTGATCACGACCAGGACGACGGCCAGGGGGACCACCAGCCAGGAGGGCAGCATCGTGGCGAAGGCTCCGCGGAACTGCTGGATGGGCTCGGTGGCCGCGGCGGGTCCCACCTCGGCGAGGATGTATACCGCGAGGAACACCCCGATGGCCTGCTTGAGGGCGCCGAGCACCACCCAGCCGGGACCGGCCAGCACCACGGCCGCCCACCAACTGCGCCGGTTCTCCGGGGTCTTGGGCGGCATGAACCGCAGGTAGTCGATCTGCTCACCGATCTGCGCGATCAGCGAGAGGCAGACACCTGCGCCCAACAGCACGGAGGCGGTGTTGATGCCGCGGTCGCCGTCGGTGCCGGCGTAGGACAGGAAACGGTGGACCGAGCCGGGGTCATGGGCGATCAGGTACAGCAGCGGGCCCACCATCAGGAGCAGCCAGAGCGGGGTGGTCCACACCTGGAGTTTGCTGAGGGCCTTCATCCCGTAGATCACCAGGGGGATCACCATCAGGGTGGCCACGAGATAGCCCAGCCACAGCGGCAGCCCCGGTGCCAGCTTCAGGCCCTGCGCCATGATCGAGCCTTCCAAGGCGAAGAAGATGAAGGTGAAGCTGGCGAAGATGACGCTGGTCAGGACCGAGCCGTAGTAGCCGAAGCCGGAGCCGCGGGTGATCAGGTCGAGGTCGATGTTGTAGCGGGCGCCGTAGTAGGCGAGCGGAAAGCCGGTGAGGAAGATGACCGCCGCTGCGACGGCGATGGCGGCGAGCGCGTTGCCGGTACCGTGGGTGAGGCCGATGCCCGCCCCGATGGAGAAGTCGGCCATGTAGGCGATGCCGCCGAGGGCGGTGGTCGCCACCACCATGGGGGTCCAGCGCCGGTAACTGCGGGGCGCGAAGCGGAGGGTGTAGTCCTCCAGGGTCTCCTTGGCCGCCGCCCGTTCGGTGCCGGACGCCTCGTCGTGCGCCGGCTCGCGCCGGACGTCTTCCGCTGCCGTCGGTGGAACACTCATGCCACGCCTCCTGGGGATCCGTGGCGGGAACGCTAAGCACGATGTATTTCCTGCCACTTCGCGCCCTGTGACGGAGAGATTTCCGGGATCTCACCGGCGCTTCGGAGCCATCCCGCGCCATCCGTCGCCGGCTGCGGCGGGATGTCCCCGAAAGGCGTTGACCGACCGGTCGGTCATGGCTAGCGTGTTTGGCGCGATCAGCAGGAGGTTCCCTCATGAAGGAGGTCTCGCCATGGAAGTCCCCTTGATCGAGGAGGCGTTGGCGTTCACGGTGTCCACGGCGCTGGGTGAGGTCGCGGTCCGCATGACGGACGATCACCAAGCGGCCGACGACGCCCCGGCGTTGCTTCTGCTGCACGCCAACCCCGGTGACAGCCGGGACTTCGCGGCGGTCGCTCCCGTACTGGCGCGGGAGTGGCGGGTGGTGACCGTGGACTGGCCCGGGTTCGGGCGGTCCACGGCGACCGATCCGCGCCAGGTGACCGCCGACGGGCTGGTGGCCACCGCCGAGGACGTGCTCGACGCCCTGGCCGTCCGCCACGGGATCCGCCGGGTGTGCGTCCTGGGCAACAGCGTGGGCGGCTATGTCGCGGCCCGGCTGGCGCAGCGCCGGGCGGACGAGGTCGCCGGGGTGGTGCTGGTGGACCCCGCCGGGTTCACCCCGCAGAACGCGGCCACCCGGTTCTTCTGCCGTCAGGTGATGGGGCGTCAGTTCTTCGCCCGGCTACTGGTCGCCCCACTGGCGCGGGCCTATCTCGGCGGACTGCGCACCGCGAGCGCGCGCGCCACCTACGCCCGCGCCCGGCAGCTCCGGCACGATACGCAGCGGCTCGCGGTGCACTGCGCGCTGTGGCGCAGCTTCGCGGATCCGCGGTGCGATCTCACCGGACCGGTGGACCGGGTCGGCGCGGGGACGACGCCGACGCTGCTGGTGTGGGGGCGGCGGGATCCCGTCCTCTCCGCCGCCGTGGACGGCCGCCGCGCGCGGCGCGCACTCCCCCACGCCGAGAGCGTGCTGCTGGCCACGGGGCACGAGCCGTTCAGCGAACGGCCGCGGGAGTTCCTCGCCGAGGTCATCCCCTTCCTGCGCCAACACGCCACGTCCGCATGGGGAGTTGCCGGTGCGGCCGGCTGAGCCGGGACGGCGGTCGCTGCTCGATGCCGGTCGGCGGCTGCTCGCCGGGGAGGACCTGTCCCGGCTGTCGGTCAACGCCATAGTCGGCGCGGCAGGCATGGCCAAGGGCAGTTTCTACCAGCACTGGCCCACCCGCACCGACTATCTCGTCGCGCTGCACGCCATCTTCCACGACGAGCTGTTGGCGCGGGTCGAGGCGGCGATTGACGAACTTCCCCCGGGGCCGGACCGGTTGGCGGCGGGCATCACCGCCTACCTCGACGGTTGCCTCGCCCAGCCGGCGACCAAGGCGCTGCTGGTGCAGGCCCGTACGGATGCCGCGCTCGGCCCGTATGTGGCGGCGCGCAACGACACCTTCGCCGGTATGGCGGTGGCGGACCTCGTCGCACTCGGCTGGCGGCCGGCCGAGCCGGTCGCCGCGCTGCTCGTCGCCGCCGTCGCCGACATCGCGCTGCACGAACTCACCGCCGGCCGCCCGCGCGACGATCTGCGTACCGCGGCGCTGCGGCTCGCCGCACGGACGCCGGGGGCCGACGCCGGGCCGTAGGGCCCGCCCGACGACAGGCCCTTCGGCCGGTCCGGCGGCTCAGCTTCCGCCGATGCGCTCCGCCAGGTCCAGGACGGTGCGGTCGGCGAGACGGGGGCCGATGATCTGGACGGCGAGGGGCAGGCCGTCCGGGTCGGTGCCCAGCGGGACGACGGCGGCGGGGAGGCCCATGTGGCCGGCGAGGTTGAGCCAACCGGTCTGGTCGAAGAAGCCGCGCTCGCGGCCGTCGACGGTGAGCGAGCGGGCGCCCTGCCCGATGGCCGCGGTGGGGGCGGCCGGGGTGATCAGGGCGTCGTGGCGGCGGAAGTACGCCGCCCAGCCTTCCTGCATCCGGGCCCGGTCCTCGTTCGCCCGGAGCCAGTCGCGGTGCCGCTGGGTCCGCAGCCGCAGGAACTGCGCGCGCGGGGAGGCGTCTTGGGGCGGGAGTTGCGCGGCCTGTGCGCAGTCGCGCCGGAAGGCGTCGTCCTCGGCGCTGCCGGCGGCGGTGGCGTGCAGCAGGCGCTGGAAGAGCGCGTCCGACGCCGGCAGGTCCACGGGGCGGTCGTCGGTGTCGATCCGCGCGCCGGCGTCGCGGAGGCGTTGCGCCAGGTCTTCCACGAGCGTGCGGGTGGCCGTGTCGACCGGGCAGTGCGCGTCGTCGGACCAGATGCCGATGCGGTGGTCGGCGATCCGCTCGTGGGCGGGTGCGGGCAGCTCCAGGCGCCAGGCGACCGCGTCGGCCTCGGCGGGGCCGGCCAGTACGTCCAGGGCGATCCGCAGGTCCCGGGGGTGGCGGGCCAGGGGGCCCGGGGTGAGCATGTCGCTGCTGGTGAGCCAGCCCGGTGGGCGCGGGATGTGGCCGCGGGAGGGGACGATGCCGTGGGTCGGGCGCAGGGCGTGGACGCCGCAGTAGTGGGCGGGGAGGCGGAGCGATCCGGCGAGGTCGCTGCCGAGTTCGAGCGGGGTGAGGTGGGCGGCGACCGCAGCCGCCGCGCCGCCGGAGGAGCCGCCCGCCGTCCGTTCGGGGTGGTGGGGATTGCGGGTCGCGCCGAAGAGGGCGTTGTCCGTGTGCAGGTCCTGGCAGTAGGCGGGCAGGTTGGTCTTGCCCATGATGATCGCGCCCGCGCTCCGGAGCCGGGCGACGGCGTCCGCATCGCGCTGCGGGAGGTGGTCGCGCAGGTCGGGCGATCCGGAGGTGGTGCGCAGACCCTGGGTCTCGAAGGAGTCCTTGACGGTCATCGGCAGGCCGTCGAGCGGGCCGCCGGCACGGCCGTTGGCGCGGCGTTGGTCCGCGGCGTGCGCGGCGGCGCGGGCGGCTTCCGGGTCGAGGGCGATCACCGCGTTCAGGGGTGACCCGGCTATCCGGTCGAGGTGCAGGTCCAGGAGTTCCCGGCTGGAGACCGTGCGCGCGGCCAGGGCCTGGAGCTGGGTGTGGGCCGGGGCCCGGCTGATGTCTGACGGGGTCATGCGGCGGCTTCCAACGGGGTGTGGGGGGCGGGTCGCCGGGCGGCGGCTCGGAGATCATCGATCATCCAGGGTAGCGAGCGGCGTCCGGGCGCCGGCGGGGTGTCCGGCTGTGCGGTCGTCAGTCGAGGCCGCGGGCGCGCCGGAAGCGGGTGAGGCCGTCGGCGAGGTCGACGACGGGGGCGGGGTAGCCGTACCCGGCGCGTGCGGGGTGCGGCAGCTTCCAGGGCTCGTGGACCAACGGGCCGGCGAGTGCGGCGAGTTCGGGTACCCAGCGGCGTACGTACTCCCCGTCCGGGTCGTAGCGGCGGGCCTGGACGAGGGGGTTGAGGATGCGGTTGTAGCGGGAGTCGGTGCCGGTGCCGGCCACCCACTGCCAGTTGAGCTGGTTGTTGGCGATATCGCCGTCGACCAGCAGCTCCAGGAAGTGGCGGGCGCCGATCCGCCAGTCCACGTACAGCGTCTTGCTCAGGAAGCTCGCGGTGAGCAGCCGGGCGCGGTTGTGCATCCAGCCCTCGTACAGCAGTTGGCGCATCGCCGCGTCGATCAACGGATAGCCGGTGCGGCCCTCCTTCCACGCGGCGATCTCGTCCCCGGCGGTGGCCTCGGTGCGCCAGCGGTCGTGCCGGGTGCGGTAGTCGACGGCCGCCGCGTCGGGGCGCGCGGCGAGGACCTGGTGGTGGAAGTCCCGCCAGGCGAGCTGCCGTACGAAGGCGTCGGCGCCGGGTCCGCCGTGCCGGCGGGCGCGGTGGACGAGCTCGACGGGCGAGAGGGTACCGAAGTGCAGATGTGGGGAGAGCCGCGAGGTGGCGTCGCCGGCGAGGTCGTCATGGCGGTCCTCGTAGGCGTCCAGGCCGCCGCGCAGCCACGCGGCCAGCCGCTTCCGGCCCTCCGCCTCGCCGCCCGCGGCCAGCCCCGGCGACACCCCTGGCAGACCGGCGGCGGTGGGCAGCGGCTCCGAGCCGATGCGGTCGGGTACCGGTACGGTGCGCGGCGCGCCCAGCACTTCGCGCAGCCGCTGCCCGGACCAGCGCCGGAAGTACGGGGTGAACACGGCGAAGTGGTCGGCTGCCGCCGGGGCGACCGCGCCGGGCGCGAGCGCGGTGATCACCGCGTCGTGGACGTGCAGCCGGCGCCCGGCGGCCTCCAGCGCCCGGCGCAGCCGCTCCTCACGGCGCGCGGCGTAGGCGCTGACGCCGGCCGCCAGATGGACCTCGTCGGCCCCGGCCTCGGCGGCCACCCGGCCCACCTGGTCGACGACGTCGCCGGAGCGCACCACGAGCCGCCCGCCGCGCTCGCGCAGCCCGGCGTCCAGCAGGCTCAGGCAATCGGCGAGGAACGCCTGTCTGTTGGGGGTGGTGAACCCCGCCGCGGCGATGGCGTCGTCGCGGACGAACAGCGGCACCACCGCGTCGGCGGAGCCGAGTGCGGCGCGCAGCGGCGGATGGTCGTGCAGCCGCAGATCGGAGGTGTACAGGACGACGGAGACACGGGGCACGGGCAACTCCTCGGCGCGGTGGGCCCGGTGGGCGGCGGCTGCCGTCGATCGTTCCCCCGGCGCGGTACGGAGCGGCGCGGGACGCACCGTACGAGGGCGGGTTACCTCGTCCGGGCGACGGCGTCCCGGCCTGATCCAGGCGCCGACGGACGACGTTCCCCTTACGTGGGGTCGGGCGCCGGCCCTGGCCGAGTGGGTATCACGTCCCGTTCACCGCACGAGGAGCGCGACGGCAAGCAGGCCGAGGGCGAGCGCCACGATGGCGGTGCCGGCGGTGAGGAAGGCGCGTTCCAGGGCGAGGCGTTCCCGGCCGTGGACGACGGCGGTACGCGGGTCGGCCGGGTCGTAGGCGACGGACACCTGGTCGCCGTCGCGGAGCGGGTGCCGGCGGGTGGACGGTACCGGGCAGACGATCTCCATCACCCGGCCGTCCTCGGTGGCGAACTGGAGGAGCGGGCGCGGTGGTGCCGGTTCCCCGGCGGCCCGGCCCGGCGAGATCTTGACCAGGGCCTGCGCGCGCACGCCGGCCCGGGTCAGCCGCCGGGTCTGGCGCAGGCCGTAGGCGCCCGCCAGCGCGGCGACCAGGCCGCCGAACGCCGTGAAGCCGGCGAGTACCGCTAGCGCCCCGGCACCCATGCGTCTTTGTCCGGGGTGTCCGCTGCGGGGGCGGCGCGCAGCGAGAGGACCATCGTGAGACCGCCGCCGGGGGTGTCCTCGGGGGTGAGGGTGCCGCCCATGGCTTCGGTCAGGCCGCGGGAGAGGGCGAGTCCGAGGCCGAGGCCGCTGGTGTTGTCGGTGTCGCCCAGGCGCTGGAAGGGGACGAAGATCCGGTCCCGGTCCCCCGGTTGCAGGCCCGGCCCGCGGTCGACGACCCGCAGTTCGACCCAGGGGCCCAGGGAGCTGGCGGTGATCAGCACGCTCTGCCCGTCGGTGGAGTGCCGTACGGCGTTGGTGACGAGGTTGGCGATGACGCGCTCCAGGAGCGGTGGGTCGGCGAGGACGTCGCAGATCTCGTCCAGGCCCTGGGAGCGGATCGGCACGGGTGTCGCGGCGAGGGTGTCGAGTGCCAGGGGGAACACGTCGGCGAAGGCGGTGGGCTGGAGGTGCAGGGTCAGCGCGCCGGCCCGCAGGCGGCTCATGTCGAGGAGGTTGTCCACCAGGCGGTTGAGCTCGATCAGTGATTCCTCGGCCGTGGCGAGCAGTTCCTCGCGCTGGTCCGCGGTGAACTCCACCTCCGTGCTGCGCAGCGAGCTGACGGCGGCGCGTCCGCCGGCCAGCGGGGTGCGCAGGTCGTGGCTGACGGCGGCGAGCAGTGCGGTGCGCATCCGGTCCGCGGCCTTCACGGGTTCGACCTCGGCGGCGGCTTCGGTGAGGCGGGCGTGGTCCAGGGCGGCGGCGAGGTGGGCGGCGAACGCGGTGAGCACGCGGTGTTCGGAGGCGGGCAGGGTGCGGCCCTTGAGGACGAGGAGGCGGTCCGGACCGGCCGGTACCTTCACGGTGCCGTCCACGTCGACCGGCATCTCGGTCTCCTGGTCGCCGCGCGGGACGAGTTCGGCGGACTCCATGCCGAAGGTCTCGCGGGTGTGCTCCAGCAGCCTGGAGACCGCCTGGTCGCCGCGGAGGATGTTGCCGGCCATGGAGGACAGCGTCTCGGCCTCGGCGGTGGCGCTGGCCGCGCGCCGGGACAGCCGCAGCGAGCGGTCGACGATGGCGGCGACGGTGACGGCGACGCCCGCGAACACCGCCAGAGCCAGCGCGTTGTTGGGCTCGGTGATGGTGAACTCGCCGCTGGGCGGGATGAAGTAGTAGTTCAGCAGCAGCGAGGCGGTGAGGGAGGCGAGCAGCGCGGAGAGCACCCCGCCGAAGCAGGCCACGCCGACCACGGTGACCAGGAAGAGCAGGGCTTCGCTGGTCAGGTTGAGGGTGCCGCGGGTGTTCGCGAGGGCGGCGGTGAGCAGGATCGGGAGCAGCAGGCCGGCCACCGGCCCGGCGGTCCGGCGCGAGCGGGGCAGCAGCCGGCCGGGGACCGGCAGCCGGCGTCCGCGGCCGGAGCGCTCGTGGGTGACCATGTGGACGTCGATGTCGCCGGAGAGCTCGACGGTGGTCTCCCCGATGCCGTGGGACGCCAGCAGGCGGGAGAACCAGCCGCGCCGGCTGGTGCCCAGGACGAGCTGGGTGGCGTTCTCGGCCCGTGCGAAGTCCAGGAGGGCGGTGGGCACATGGTCGCCGACGACGGAGTGGTAGCTGCCGCCGAGACTTTCGACGAGGGCGCGCTGCTTGGCGAGAGCGGCGGGTGAGGCGTCGGCGAGTCCGTCGCTGCGGGCGACGTGCACGGCGAGCAGATCGCCGCCGGAGGAGCGGTCCGCGATGCGTTCGGCGCGGCGGATCAGGGTGGTGCCCTCGGGGCCGCCGGTGAGCGCCACCACGACGCGTTCGCGGGTCTCCCACACGGTGCCGATGCCGTGCTCGGAGCGGTACTTCTGGAGGGTCTCGTCCACCCGGCCGGCGACCCACAGCAGGGCCAGCTCCCGCAGGGCGGTCAGATTGCCGACGCGGAAGTAGTGCGAGAGGGCGGCGTCGATCTTCTCCGGCTGGTAGATGTTGCCGTGCGCCATCCGCCGGCGCAGCGCCTCGGCGGGCATGTCGACGAGTTCGATCTGGTGGGCGCGGCGGACCACCTCGTCGGGTACGGTCTCCCGCTGCGGGACCCCGGTGATCTTCTCCACGACGTCGTTGAGCGATTCCAGGTGCTGGACGTTGACGGTGGTGACGACGTCGATCCCGGCGGCCAGCAGCTCGTCGACGTCCTGCCACCGCTTGGCGTTGCGCCCGCCGGGGATGTTGCTGTGCGGCAGTTCGTCGACGAGGGCGACCGCGGGGCGGCGGGCGAGGACGGCGTCCAGGTCGAGTTCGCCGAAGACCGCTCCGCGGTAGGGGCGTTGCAGCCGCGGGACGACCTCCAGCCCGTCGAGCATCTCCTCGGTGCGCGGCCGGGCGTGGCACTCGGCATAGGCCACCACGACGTCGGTGCCGCGGCGGGCGCGCCGGCGGCCCTCGTCGAGCATCCGGTAGGTCTTGCCGACCCCGGGCGCCGCGCCGAGGAACACCTTGAGTCTCCCCGGCCGGACGCCCGGTGGGTCCGCCGCGACAGCACTCGACGCCACCGAAGGCCCCTCCCTCACCGTTCCGCAGGGGCCCATGGTCACACCGGCCGGGCCGAACCGTGCGGGAACGCGGGGACGTTGACGTTTTCCTGACTCGGAGTCCTGGTTGCGGCCCTGACCGGGATGTACGGAATGTGGCTGCTACCGGCCCTGATCAGTCGGCTTTCCGCTGCTGGGGCGCTGCTCTGGCCCCGTTCGGCCGATAGGGTGACGGCGGAGCGCCGGGAAGTCTGGTCGGCACAGAGAACAGCCTGCGGTTTTCCGGTGTTCGAGGGGGCGCTCCGTGCACAGTGTCGCTACCGTGCTCTTCCTGGTGGTGCTCGCGACGGCGGTGGCCACCGGTGCCCGCCGCTGGCGCATCCCCGCCCCGTCGCTGCTGGTGGTGGCCGGTCTGGTGGTGGGCATGCTGCCCGGGGTGCCCGACGTCCATGTGACGCCCGAGGTGATCGGCACGGTGGTGCTGCCGCCGTTGCTGTACGCGTCGGCGGAGGAGCTGTCCGGGCGGGATCTGAAGGCCGTGTGGCGGCCGGTGACGGTGCTCGCCGTCGGGCTGGTGCTGTTCTCCGCGGCGGCGGTGGCGGCGGTGGCCGCGCTGCTGACGCCGCTCCCCCTCAGTGCGGCGTTCGTCCTCGGTGCGGTGCTGGCGAGCACCGATCCGGTGGCGGTGACCGCGCTGGGCCGGCGGCTGGCGCTGCCGCCGCGCATACAGGTGCTGGTGCAGGCCGAGAGCCTGTTCAACGACGCCACGTCGCTGGTGCTGTTCCGGGTCGCGGTCTCGGTCGCCGCGGCGTCGGGTGTAGTGACCTGGCAGGCGGCCGGCGGGCAGTTCGTGGCGCTGGCGGGCGGCGGCGGGCTGGCGGGGCTGGCGGTCGCGGGGGTGGTGGCGCTGATCCGGCGGCGGACCGCGGACCCGGTCCTGGAGACGGTGATAGCCCTGGTCACCCCGTACGCGGCGTACGTGCTCGCCGAGGCGGTGCAGGCGTCCGGCGTCACGGCGGTGGTGGTGGCCGGAGTGGTGCTGGGCAGCAGCGGCCACCGGCTGACCACCGCCCCCGTGCGGCTCCAGCTGCACGCGGTCTACGGCACCGTGGTCTTCCTGCTGGAGAGTGTGGTGTTCAGCCTCATAGGGCTGGAACTGCCGTCGCTCATAAGGGCGTTGACGGACGCGGACCGGCTGTGGCCGGTGCAGGCCGTCGTACTGGCCGTGGTGCTGATGACGGTGCGGATGCTGTGGGTGTTCCCGCTCTCCGCCGTACTGCACCGCAAGCATGCGGCGGGCACGCCGTCCTGGCGGGTCGCGGCGGTGACGTCGTGGGCCGGCACCCGCGGGGTGATGCCGCTGGCCGCGGCGCTGTCGATACCGCTGGCCACCGACGGCGGGGCGGGTTTCCCGCAGCGCGGGGTGATCCTGGTGCTGACCACGTCCGTCGTCGTGATCACGCTGGTCGCCCAGGGGTTCACCCTCGCCCCGCTCGTCCGCCGCTCCGGTGTCGCGCTGGAGCCGGCGCACACCCGCCGCGAGGAGACCGAGGCCCGGCACCGGGTCGTGCTGGCCGGTCTGCGGCATCTGGAGCAGATGGCCGACCTGGAAGCGGTCCCTGACGTCCTCGTGGCGCGCCTCCGCCGCGAGATGACCACCCGCCTCGACCTCACCCGCCAACTGCTCGACGAGGACGACCCGGTCGAGTCCATGGCGGCGACCTACCGGCAGCTGCGCCGCGAGGTGATCGCGGTGGAGGTCGCGGAGCTGCGGCGGCTGCACGACGACCACCTCATCAGCGACACCACCCGGCGCCGGCTGCAACGCTCGCTGGATCTGGAGGAGACCCGGCTGGCGGACTCCTGACTCGGCGCCGGGCCGCCCCGTGCCCCGTACGCCTCGGCCGTGCACGCCTCATACGTGGCCCTCGTGCGCGCAGACCGCCACCGGGGCCGGTGCCGCCGGCAGGGAGACGACCATGGTCAGGCCGCCGCCCGGGGTGTCCTCGGGGGTGAGGGTGCCGCCCATGGCTTCGGTCAGGCCGCGGGAGAGGGCGAGCCCGAGGCCGAGGCCGGTGGTGTTGTCGGTGTCGCCCAGCCGCTGGAAGGGCTCGAACGCCCGCTCCCAGTCGGCGAGTTGCATCCCCGGGCCGCGGTCGGTGATCCGGAACTCCACCCGCTCGCCGAGTGCACTGGCGCCGAGGGTGACCGGGCGGCCGGCGGGTGAGTGGCGGACCGCGTTGGCCACCAGGTTGGCGATGACCCGCTCCAGCAGCGGCGGGTCCGCGAGGACGTCGGGAGCGGTGTCCAGCCCCTGGGTCACGACGTGGACGAGGGCCTGCGGGGGCGAGTCGGGCAGGGTGTCGAGCGCGGACGGCAGGACGTCGGTGAACGCGACCGGTTCCAGGCGCAGGGTCAGCGCGCCCGCCTGGAGCCGGCTCATGTCGAGGAGGTTGTCGACCAGCCGGCTGAGCTTGGCCAGGGACTCCTCGGCGGTGGCGAGCAGTTCCTCGCGGTCCTCGGGGGAGAACTCCACGTCGCGGCTGCGCAGCGAGCTGACCGCCGCCCAGCCGCCGGCCAGCGGGGTCCGCAGGTCGTGCCCGACCGCGGCGAGCAGCGCGGTGCGCATCCGGTCCGCGGCCTTGACGGGTTCGACCTCGGCGGCGGCCTCGGCGAGCCGGGCGCGCTCGACGGCGGCGGTCAGATGCGCGGCGAAGGCGGTGAGCACCCGGTGCTCGGACGCGGGCAGCCGGCGGCCGGTGAGCACCAGCTCGCTGTCGTCCCCTATCGCGATCTTGGTGGTGTGGGTGTCGTCCACGCGCCAGGTGCGCGGCGGTTCGGACGCGGCGTCCGTCCGGTGCTCCAACTCCTCGTGCCGGGGGCGCAGTTCGATGCTGTCCATACCGAAGGTCTCACGGGTGCGCTCCAGCAGGACGGGGACCGCCCGGTCCCCCCGCAGGATGCCGCCGGCCAGGGAGGTCAGGGTCTCGGCCTCCGCGGTCGCCCGTGCGGCCCGCCGGCTCAGCCGCAGGGAGCGGTCGACGATGGCGGCGACGGTGACCGCGACAATGGTGAAGGCGGCCTGGGCGACGACGATGTTCGCCTCGGCGAAGGTGAACTCGCCTTGGGGCGGGATGAAGTAGTAGTTGAGGATCAGCGAGGTGGTCACGGAGGCGAGCAGCGCCGAGACCACCCCGCCGATGCAGGCCACGCCCAGCACGGTCAGCAGGAACAGCAGCGCTTCGCTGGTGAGGTTGAGCGCCAGCGGGGCGGAGACGCCGCGCAGCAGCAGCGTGAGGAGCGCGGGCAGGACGAGGCCGGCCACCGGCCCGGCCACCCGTCGGGAGCGCGGCAGCCCGTTGCCGGGGGTGGCCCATTTCCTTCCCTGGCCGGCGTGTTCGTGGGTGACGGTGTGGACGTCGATGTCGCCGGAGCGCGCGACGACGGTCTCCCCCACCCCGCGGGGCGTCAGCAGCCGCCGGAGCCGGCCGCGGCGGCTGGCGCCGACGACGAGCTGGGTGGCGTTCTGCGCCCGCGCGAAGTCCAGCAGGGCGGTGGGGACGTCGTCGCCGACCACCGAGTGGTAGCTGCCGCCGACCCGCTCGGTGAGCTGCCGCTGCCCGGCCAGCGCGGCGGACGAGGAGCCGGCCAGGCCGTCGCTGCGGGTGATGTGCACGGCCAGCAGGTCGCCGCCGGAGGAGCGGTCCACGATCCGGGCGGCACGGCGGATCAGGGTGGCGCCTTCGGGGCCGCCGGTGAGCGCGACCACCACGCGCTCCCGGGTCTCCCAGACCCGTCCTATGGCGTGTTCGTAGCGGTACTTGCGCAGCGCCTCGTCGACCCGGCCGGCCACCCACAGCAGCGACAGTTCGCGCAGCGCGGTGAGGTTGCCGACCCGGAAGTAGTGCGAGAGCGCCGCGTCGACCTTCTCGGGCGGGTAGATGTTGCCGTGCGCCATCCGGCGCCGCAGCCCCTCCGCGGGCAGGTCGACCAGCTCGATCTGGTCGGCGCGGCGGACGACTTCGTCGGGCACGGTCTCGTACTGCGGCACTCCGGTGATCTTCTCGGCGACGTCGCTGAGCGACTCCAGGTGCTGGATGTTGAGGGTGGCCACCACGTCGACGCCGGCCGCCAGCAGTTCCTCGATGTCCTGCCAGCGCTTGGTGTGCCGGCCGCCCGGCGCGTTGGTGTGCGCCAGTTCGTCGATGAGCGCCACCTCGGGGCGGAGCTTCAGCACCAGTCCGAGGTCGAGTTCGGTGAAGTCCGCGCCCCGGTGGTGGCGGGTCACCCGCGGCAGCACGTCGAGTCCTTCGAGCATCCTCTCCGTGGCGGTACGGCCGTGGCACTCGGCGAAGGCCACCACCACATGCGTGCCGCGGGCGGCCCGGCGCCGGCCCTCGTCCAGCATCCGGTAGGTCTTGCCGACCCCGGGGGCGGCCCCGAGAAAGACCTTGAGCCGGCCGGGCCGTGGCCCCGCCCCGCCGGTGCTGTCGCTGCCCCGTGACATCACGCACTCCTCTGTGGAAATAGCGGCACGCCGGTCGGTGCCGAGGGGGTGGCCCGCGGCACCGGTCGGCGTGCCGGGTCCTCCAGGACATCGTCACTTCACGGCGGCAAATCCCGGGATTGCGTTCGAAGACGTTGACGCATCTCTGACCCGGGCGCCGGCTCACGAGCCGGCGCGGCGCGGTGCGTCGGTTCTCCAAGTGGGCGGCGGCCGGCGGGCGCTGGGCGTCGCGGACGGCGTGGCGACCGGCCGCGGTCAGCCGGCGCAGCCGCCCGGGGACGGGGCGCGGCTCACCGTGCGGCCCGCGTCCGCCGCTGCGCGGGCGAACTGCACGGCGTCGAGGACGGCCGCCCCGCCGGGGTCGTTGTTGAAGTACGCATGGACGTCGGCCCGGTCCGGCCAGGCTTCGGCGATCCGCCGCACCCAGGTGGCCAGCGCCTGCGGTCCGTAGCGCGGCCACGGCTCCGCCCGGCCCTCGTGGAAGCGCAGATACCCCCAGTCGGCGGTCCGCCACAGGGGCGTCACGGGCCGGGAGCCGCGGTCCGCCCAGCACAGGGCGGCGCCGTGGCGCTCCAGCACCGTACGGATCTCCGCGGTCCACCACGAGTCGTGGCGGGGCTCGACGGCGACCCGGGTCCCGGCGGGGAAGCAGCCGAGGCAGGCGTCCAGCAGCCCGGCGTCGGCGTGCAGGGTGGGCGGCAGTTGGAGCAGCACGGGGCCGAGCCGGTCGCCGAGGTGCGCGGCATGGGACATCAGCCGCCCGACCGGCTCCTCCGGGGTCCGCAGCCGCTTGATGTGCGTCAGATAGCGGCTGGCCTTGACGGCCATCACGAACCCCTGGGGCGTCCGGTCCCGCCAGTCCGCGAACGTCCGCTCCTCGGGCAGCCGGTAGAAGGCGGCGTTGCTCTCGACGGTGGCGAAGTGCCGTGCGTACTCCTCCAGCCAGAGCCGCTGCGGGCGGCCTTGCGGGTAGAGGACGCCGCGCCAGTCCCGGTACTGCCAGCCGGAGGTGCCGAGGAGGATGGTCATGCCCGGATCCGTCCCCGTTCCGGGGCGCGGTCTATCAAGCCCCGGGCCGGCGGGCTCCCGGGCGGCCTCGTCAGTCCGCGTCCGGGGCACCCGGCCCGATCCGGTAACAGCATGCAACCGCCCGATCCTCGTCAGTACATACTGCCTATTTGCCCCGAAAAGGTGCATCTTGACAGGGATCGGGGCACGTTTTATGCAGATGAGGGAGCGGTCCCGGTCCCCAAATCAGCAGGTGAGAGGGCCTGCCCCCGGATCGGGGCCGGGCCGGGAACGGGCCTGACGGTGAGGAGATGACCATGACGCGAGCAGTCGGAATCGATCTCGGAACGACCAATTCCGTGGTCAGCGTGCTGGAGGGCGGTGAGCCCACGGTCATCACCAACGCCGAAGGCACCCGGACCACCCCGTCGGTGGTCGCCTTCGCCAAGGGCGGGGAAGTCCTGGTGGGCGAGATCGCCAAACGCCAGGCCGTGACCAACGTCGAGCGCACGGTGCGCTCGGTCAAGCGGCACATGGGCGACGCGCAGTGGCGCTTCCCGGAGAGCGGTGAAATCGACGGCAAGCGGTACACCGCGCAGGAGATCTCCGCCCGCGTGCTCCAGAAGCTCAAGCGGGACGCCGAGAACTATCTGGGCGAGGACGTGACGGACGCCGTGGTCACCGTCCCGGCCTACTTCAACGACTCCCAGCGCACCGCGACCAAGGAGGCCGGCGAGATCGCCGGGCTCAAGGTCCTCCGGATCGTCAACGAGCCCACCGCCGCCGCGCTGGCCTACGGCCTGGACAAGGAGAACGACCAGACCATCCTGGTCTTCGACCTCGGCGGCGGCACCTTCGACGTCTCGCTGCTGGAGATCGGCGAGGGCGTCGTCGAGGTCAAGGCCACCAACGGCGACACCCACCTGGGCGGCGACGACTGGGACCAGCGGATCGTCGACCACCTGACCAAGCGGTTCAAGAACGCGTACGGCATCGATCTGTCCCAGGACAAGATGGCCACCCAGCGGCTGCGCGAGGCCGCCGAGAAGGCGAAGATCGAGCTGTCGGCCGCCACCGAGACCACCGTCAACCTCCCCTACCTGAGCGCGTCCCCCGAAGGCCCGCTGCACCTGGACGAGAAGCTGACCCGCGCCCAGTTCGAGCAGCTGACCGCGGACCTGCTCGACCGCTGCAAGGCCCCGTTCCACAACGCGATCGACGACGCGGGGACCAAGGTCGCGGACATCAACCACGTGATCCTGGTCGGCGGCTCGACCCGGATGCCCGCGGTGACGGAACTGGTCAAGGAACTGACCGGCAAGGACCCGCACAAGGGCGTGAACCCGGACGAGGTCGTCGCCATCGGCGCCACGCTCCAGGCCGGTGTCCTCAAGGGCGAGGTCAAGGACGTCCTCCTGCTGGACGTCACCCCGCTGTCCCTCGGCATCGAGACCAAGGGCGGCATCATGACCAAGCTCATCGAGCGCAACACGACCATCCCGACCAGGCGGTCGGAGATCTTCACCACGGCCGAGGACAACCAGCCGTCCGTGCAGATCCAGGTCTACCAGGGCGAGCGCGAGATCGCGGCGTACAACAAGAAGCTCGGAATGTTCCAGCTCACCGGTCTGCCGCCGGCCCCGCGCGGTGTCCCGCAGATCGAGGTCTCCTTCGACATCGACGCCAACGGCATCATGCACGTCACGGCCAAGGACCTCGGCACGGGCAAGGAGCAGAAGATGACCGTCACCGGCGGCTCCTCGCTGCCGAAGGACGACATCGACCGGATGGTCCGCGACGCGGAGCAGTACGCCGAGGACGACCGCCGCAAGCGGGAGGCCGCCGAGACCCGCAACCAGGGCGAGCAACTGGTCTACCAGACCGAGAAGTTCCTCAAGGACAACGAGGACAAGGTCCCCGCTGAGGTGAAGACCGAGGTCGAGACCGCCGTCGGCGAGCTGAAGGAGAAGCTCAAGGGCGAGGACTCGACCGAGATCCGTACCGCCACCGAGAAGCTCGCGACGGTCTCGCAGAAGATGGGCCAGGCCATGTACGCCGACGCCCAGGCCGCGCAGGCCGCCGCCGGCGGTGCCGAGGGCACCCACGCGGGCCAGCAGGCCAAGGCCGAGGACGACGTCGTGGACGCCGAGATCGTCGACGACGACAAACAGGAAGGGAGCGGACGATGAACCGCCCGACCGACGCCGGCCGCCTCCCCCGCCCCCCGCTGGCGCTCGTCGGGCAGCGGCCGGAGGACCGCCCCCGCGGGTCCGCCGCGCCGCCCGGCCCGGGCCCGTCCGCCGGACGGCCGGCGCCCCCCGAAGCAGGGCAGCCGACCGCCGAGGGGCCCGGCACCGAACAGCCGGAGAGCGAACGGTTGCGGGCCGAACTTGAGGAGCGTACGGCCGACCTCCAGCGCCTGAAGGCGGAGTTCGACAACTACCGCCGGCGGGTGCGCCGCGACCGGCTGGCGGTCGGCGAGATCGCCGTGGTCAATGTGCTGGCGCGGATGCTGCCGGTGCTCGACGCCATCGCCGAGGCCGCCGACCAGGGCGAGGTCACCGGAGGGTTCCGGCGCGTCGTCCAGGTCCTCAGAACGGAACTGACGGCCCTGGGGCTCCGGTCCGTCGCCACGGTCGGCGACCCCTTCGCCCCCACCCTCCATGAGGCCGTCACGTACACTCCCGCCGCCCGGGCCGAACGCACCGTCTGCGATGCCGTCCTCCGCCAGGGGTACCGGGTGGGCGACCGGCTGCTGCGGCCCGCCCAGGTCTCCGTCACCGGTGAGCGGCCGGCGCCCCGGTGACTCCGCCCGGTCCGCGCCCGGCCCCCGGCGGTGTCAGTCCGCGCGGCCGGTGGCCGCCACGGCCACCCCGAGGCCGATCATCGCCAGCCCGCCCGCACCGCCGATCAGCGACAGCCGGCGGTCGGAGCGGCCGAGCCAGCCGCGGGCGGCGGCGGCCGTCAGGGCCCAGAGGGTGTTGGAGCATTCCGCCAGTCAAGACCGTGCCCCTGGCCGGGGCACGCAAGGGTGTGCCCACCTCCAAACTGCGGGCCCGGCTGGTGTCCATGGCGGCCGGACTCGGCATCACCGTCGTCGCCGTCGACCCGGCCTACACCTCGATGTGGGGCGCCCAGCACTGGCACTGGGCCCGGGGTCACGATCACCAGCAGCGACATCACGGCGAACGCGAGCAGCCCGTCGGTGGACACCATGGCGCCCCCTCCTCCCTGATTTCATGTTCCTGTGCGGTTCCTCAGTACGGCATTTCACCTGCCGGCGCACGCGAACGGTCGCCCTCGGCTGCCGTCCGCTCCCGCGGCGACCGGGGCCGCAGCACACCCACCGCGAGCAGAGCCGCCACCGCGGCCAGGCACAGCCAGGCGAAGCTGTCGCCGATGCGGTCGTAGAGCGTGGTGGCACCGCGCGTCGGCACATAGGCCACCGTGGTCTGCTGGCCGGTGGTGAAGTAGTCCGTCGTGGCGAGGACTTGGCCGCGGTTGTCGAAGGCGGTCGATACGCCCTCGGCGTCCTGGCGTACGAGGGCGTAGCCACTCTCGATGGCGCGGAGGGCGGCCTTCTCCGTGTGCGGACGCCCGTATTCCGCCCAGTCGTGGGAGGGGACGAGCATGATGTCGGCCGGGACCCGCATCATGCCGGGGAAGTCGGCGTCGTAGCAGATGACATCGGCGAGGCGGCCGTACGGGGTGGTGACGACGGGGACCTTGCCGTCGCCCGGGGTGAAGGGCTCCGAACCGGGGATCGGGTGGGCCTTCTGGTATGTCCACAGGACGGTGCCGTGGGGGTCGATCAGCAGCGCCTCGTCACGCCCGTATGCCGGTCCGGTGGTGCTGTAGACGCCGAGGCTGATCTCCAGGTGGATCCCGGAGCGGCGGGCCTCGTGCTGCGCCGCGGCGATGGCGGCGCGCTCGTGCACCGCCAGGGTCCGGACGCCTTCCTCGGGCCAGACCACGATCTTCGCACCGGCCGCGGCCTCCCGTCGGGTGGCGGCCAGCAGGCTGTTCTCCACGGCGTTCATGGCCGGTTCGAGCCCGGCGGGCGGCGCTTCGGCGACGGACCGGCGCCCACCGGTGACATGGGAGAACGCCGCCTTCTGGGCGCGGAGCACGGACGACTCGGCGGTGATGCCGGCGATCCGCACCGTGGGCGCGTCGGAGGGGAAGAAGGCGAGCCGGGCCCCACCGGCGAGGAGGACGGCCAGGAGGACCGCGGTGTAGGTGAGGACGGCCCCGCGCACCGGGCGCCAGGAGGCCGTCTCCCAGACCAGGTTCACCACACCCGCGCACCAGGCGATCAGGAAGCCGATGCCGTAGGAGCCGGTGACCGAGACGAGTTGCAGCAGCGGCAGGTTGCCGTACTGCGTGGCCGCCAGGGAGCCGTACGCACTGCCGAACGGCGTCAGCTGAGTGATCACGAACTCGGCCGCGACGAGGGCCGAGGGAAAGACGAGCAGCGCCATCCAGGGCCGCAGCCGGCGGACCAGCAGCCGGTCGAGGAGGAACGGCAGGGTCAGTAGCGCGGCCAGCGCGACCGCTCCCGCGAGGGTGACCGGGCTGAATCCCAGCGCCGACTCGAAGAGCCAGAACACCGCCGCGGCGATGTTGGCCAGCCACAGCCAGAGCGTGCCGGACGCCACCCGGCCGGTGCGGCTGAAGCGCAGCAGGAGCACCGGGAAGAGCCATGCCGCGGCGGCGACGTCCCAGCGTCCGCCGGCCGCGAGCAGCTGTACCGCGGCGCCGAGCACCAGCACCGGGTAGCGCCGTCGGGCCGGTGGCGTGGGCACGCCGCGCCCCGGATGCCCGGTACGCCTGCCGGCATCGCTCGTCCCCCGGTCGTCGCGCGTCTGCGTATGGGTGCGCATGTCCTCCACCTTGTTCATCGGGTCTCGTTCATCGGGTCGTGTGCAGCGGGGCGTGTGCAGCGGGTCGTCCGCCGGCTCTTCCGGCGGCTCGTTCGGCGGCTCGTTCGGCGGCTCGTTCGGCGGCCGGCTCATGGGGCTGTCCACGGGGCCGGTCGCCGGTCCGCCGGCCGGTGCGCGGTACCGCATCCGGCCTGTACTCGACGCTAGGGAAGAGCAGGCCCGCGCCGCCTCGTCCCGGCTGCCGATCTGCCGCGGGGCCGCGCAACTTTCGATGCGCCGGGACACCGCCGGACGCCTCCCCGCGGACGATCCCGCACGGCGCGCGGCTCGCTAGCCTGGCCCCCGGACATGAACAGACACCCCATGACAGCCCTGCGCACCGCGCGGCGCCGGTTCGCCGGCCGGCGCCCCTGGCTCACCGATCTCGCACTCGGCGGCGGGCTGACCGCGGTCGACGTGGCGACCCTGCTGGCCCGGCACCCGGCACCGGGCCCCCTCGGCGTTCTGCTCTGGGCGCTTCAGACCCTTCCGCTCCTCTGGCGCCGCCGCTACCCGCGGACGGTCCTGGCGGCCATGACCGCGGCCTTCATCGTCTTCGAGGTACTGGCCCCCGTGCCGGGGAAGACGCCGGGGCCGTTCCTGCTGGTCTTCGGCGTGTACGCGGTGGCCCGCTGGACCGCGCTGCGGGTGAGCCTGTCCGGGGCCGTGCTGTCGCTCGTCGCGGCCGTGGTGACGGACCTCCTCAGCGGCCGGACCGGGCCCCCGCAGCTCGGTTCGCTGGAGCCGATCACCGCGACGACGTTCGCGGCCTTCTACGCCCTCGCCTGGCTGCTGGGGTACGGGCGGCGGCGGATCAGCATCCAGGCCGGCCGGCTGCGCGACCTCAACGCCCGGCTGCACGACGTCAATCACCGGTTGCAGGACGCCAACGAGCGGCTCCGCGCCGAGCAGGAGGTCAACGCCCGGCAGGCCGTCGTCGCCGAGCGGACCCGTATCGCCCGCGACCTCCATGACGTGGTCGCCCACCACGTGAGCGCCATCGCCGTACAGGCGCGGTCCACCGAGGAGATCATCGAGGACGTCCTCCGGGACGATCCGCGCGGCGCCCTCCGGGACGACCTGCGGGGCGTGGCGCGGATCGCGGAGACCGCGGACACCGCGCTCGTCGAGATGCGCCGCATCCTGGGCCTGCTCACCGCCCGGGACGAGGAAGCGGACCTGGCGCCGGAGCCGTCGCTGCGGCACCTGGACCGGCTGTTCGCCGCGGTCCGGGCGGCCGGCTGCGCGGTGACCGCGACGCTGGACGAGGACGGACTCGGCGACATCCCGCCCGCGCTCCAGGTCTCGGCGTACCGCATCGTGCAGGAGGCGCTCACCAACGTCCTCAAACACGCGGGGCCGGCAGCCGTGTCGCTGACCGTGCGGCATGACGGGGCGGCGCTGGCGGTCGCGGTCGAGAACGGCCCGCCGGTCGCCGGCCACCGGCCCGTGCCCGGCTCCGGCCGCGGCCTGATCGGCATCCGCGAACGCGTCGCGGCCTTCGACGGCACGGTGAGCACCGGCCCGCAGCCGCACGGCGGTTGGCGGCTGCGCGCAACGCTCCCGGTCCCCGCCCCGGCGAGCCCGGGTGCCTCCCGGCCGGTGCCGCCGCAACGGGAAGTCCCCTCCAACCCAGAGGTGCCGTCATGACCGACCCCGACCTCCGTGTGCTCATCGTCGACGACCAGGAGATGGTCCGGGACGCGCTGCGCGCCGTCATCGGCCGCCGCGCCGGATTCTCGGTGGTCGGCGACGCCGCCGACGGCGCGCAAGCGGTCGCCCTGGCCTGCTCCCTCCGCCCGGACGTCGTGGTCATGGACGTCCGGATGCCCGGCATGACCGGTGTGGAGGCCACCCGCCGCATCCTCGCCGACTGGCCGCACCCGGAGCCGCCGCCCCGCGTGCTCGTCCTCACCACCTTCGACCTGGACGAGTACGTGCACGCGGCGCTGCGCGCGGGCGCCTGCGGCTTCCTGCTCAAGAACAGCCCGCCCGACCAACTGGCCCATGCCATCCGCGTCGTCGCCGACGGCGAGTCCATGCTCGCCCCCAGCGTCACCCACCGGCTCATCAGCGCCTTCACCGCACTGCCCGCCGGTCTCGTCCCCGGTGCCCCGCGCCCGCGGACCGGCCGCAGCCGCGCCACCGACCTCGTCGGCACCCTCACCGAGCGCGAACTCCCGGTGCTGGTCCTGGTCGCCCGGGGCCGCTCCAACCTCCAGATCGCCGAGGCCCTAGGCCTCACCGAGGCGAACGTGAAGAGCCGCGTCAACCGCATCCTCACCCGCCTCGGCCTGGACAACCGCGTCCAGGCCGCGCTCCTCGCCCACGAGGCGGGCCTCCTCCCGGCCGCCGCCCCTCCCGAGGACCCGCACCGGCCGTGATGTGCCGATCCGCCCAACTCATCGCGCACAAGCCGGATTGATGCACCGTCAGGCAGCCGGGCCGGTGCTGCCGGGGACGACGAGGCGGGGCGCCAGGACGACCTCGCGGGGCCGCGCGGCCCCGGTCGAGGCGTCGACGCCGCCGGCTCATCCGGTCCCGGCCCACGCGCGCGGCACTCTTGCGGCCCGCCGCGGTGGCGTCCACTGTGGGCGGAGTTGTCCACCACCGGTGGTGTGCGGCCCGCGGCCGTTCCCGTCACACGTCTGGAGTTGAGCGTGGCTTCCTTCGTCCTGCCCCACACCCTGCACGGCAGCGGGTCGCACAAGGTCATCGCCGTGCACGGATGGTTCGCCGACCGGTCCGCGTACGATCCGGTCCTGCCGGACCTCGACCGGGACGCGTTCCAGTACGCGCTGGTGGACCTCCGCGGCTACGGCGAGGCCAGGGCCGAAACCGGTGCGTACACCACGGGTGAGGGCGCGGCCGATGTGCTGGCGCTGGCCGACCGGCTGGGCTGGGAGCGGTTCTCGGTGATCGGCCATTCCATGGGCGGCAGCGTCGTCCAGCGGGTGCTGGCCGCGGCGCCGCACCGGGTACGCCGGCTCGTCGGGATCTCGCCGGTGCCCGCCTCCGGGATGCCGATGCCGCCGCCGCAGTGGGAGCTGTTCTCCTCGGCGGCGCACACCCCGGAGAACCGGCGGGCCATCATCGACCTCACCACCGGCGGTCAGCGCCCCGCCGCCTGGCTGGACCGGATGGTGCGGCGGTCCCTGGAGCGCAGCGACCAGAAGGCGTTCCGGGCCTGGCTGGACTCCTGGGCCGGCGACGGGTTCGCGGCCGAGGTCGAGGGCTCGGCGGTGCCGGCGCTGGTGGTGACCGGGGCGCTGGACCCCGCGCTCAGCGCCGAACTGGCCCGGCAGACCTGGATGCAGTGGTACACCGACAGCACGTTGGTGGAGCTGGCGTCGGCCGGTCACTACGCCATGGACGAGACGCCGCTGGAGCTGATCCGGGCCGTGGAGGACTTCCTGCGGGCCGATGGCGACGGTGCCGGGGACGCCGGTGCGGACGGTGCAGGGCACGGCGGTGACGGACCGGCGGCCGGATGACGCCCGTGCCGTCCCCGGCTCCCCGGCCCGCCGGCGCCGCGACCCAGGACGCCGTCCCCGACGTCTTCGATCCCCGCGTCTACGCCGGCGGGCTGCCGCACACCGCCTACCGGCTGCTGCGCGATCGGCACCCGGTCGCCTGGCAGGACGAGTACGAAGTGCTCGGCTGGCCCGCCGGCCCCGGCTTCTGGGCGGTCACCCGGCACCGCGATGTCGTACGGGTCCTGAAGGACGCGCGGAGCTTCTCCTCCCACCTGGGCGCCACCCAGATCCGCGACCCCGACCCCGCCGATCTGCCGTTCATCCGCCGCATGATGCTCAATCAGGACCCCCCGGACCACGGCCGGCTGAGGCGCCTGGTCAGCCGCGCCTTCACCCGCCGCCGGGTCGACCGCTTCGAGACCGCCGTACGGGACCGGGCCCGCGGCCTGCTGGCCGCGGCGCTCACCGCGGCCCGCACCGGCGGCGACGGCGTCTGCGATCTCGTCACCGCCGTCACGGACGACTTCGCCACTCTCAACCTCGCCGATCTGCTCGGCGTACCGCCCGGTGAGCGCGGGCTGCTCCTCGACTGGACCCGCCGCGTGATCGGCTACCAGGACCCGGACGAGGCCGGACCGCCCGCCGGCGGTCCCGACGGCCGCCCCGTCGATCCGCGCTCCCCGTCGATGCTCCAGGACATGTTCGCCTTCGCCCGCGAGCTGGCCGCCCACAAGCGGCGGCACCCGGCCGACGATGTCATGACCGTGCTCGCCGCGGATCCCGAACTCACCACGCCCGAACTGGAGATGTTCTTCTTCCTACTGACCGTCGCCGGCAACGACACGGTGCGCAGCGCGGCCCCCGGCGGCCTGCTGGCACTGGCCGGGCAGCCCGGCGCGTACCGCGCGCTGCGCAGCGGCGCGGTGGGGATGGCGACCGCCGTGGACGAACTGCTGCGCCGGCACCCGCCGGTGCTCAGCTTCCGCCGGACCGCCGCCTGCGACACCGAACTGGCCGGCCGCCGGATCCGCGTCGGCGACAAGGTGGTCGTCTTCCACGCCTCGGCCAACCACGACGAGCGGGTCTTCGCCGACCCGCACCGGCTGGACCTGTCCCGCGCCCCGAACCCCCATGTCTCCTTCGGCGACGGCCCGCACGTCTGCCTGGGTGCGCACCTCGCCCGGTTGCAACTGCGGGTGCTCTACGAGCAGATGTGCGCCGCGGTACCCGCTGTGGCGGTCGCCGGACCGCCACAGCGGCTGGTGTCGAACTTCATCAACGGGCTGAAGTCGCTGCCCTTGAGGATCGTGGACGCGGGTCGGGCGTAGCGGCGGCCGGTGCCGTCCAGTCCACGATCTGCACCGCCGCCCCGGCTGCTTCCCGGCCCCGGCAGCGGGCGTGGTGGCGGCGGGCGATGGCGTCCAGGTCGAGGTGGCGGCCGAACGCGGAGTGCGCCGCCAGCCGGCGGGCGTAGGCCCACAGGCGGCGGTGGCCGGCGATCCGGTGCACGGCCGCGGCGTCCAGATGCCAGCGGTGGACGGTGTCGAGCTGGACGAGGGTCACCCACAACTGCACGTCCGCGGCGCCGATTTCATCACCGAGCAGATACGTCCGGCCGGCCAGCCGCCGCTCCAGCGACGCCAGTGCGCGCAGGAGGGTGCCGACGGCGGCCTCGTAGCCGGGGTGGCCGGCGCCGAGGCTGCCGGCGTGCTGCGCGGCGTCGTTGACCTGCTGCTCGCAGAGCCGGTCGAGCGCCGCGATCTCGTCGCGGGCAGGGTCCGGGTGGAGGTCGGGGCCGTGCGCGCCGAACTGCCCTGCCAGGTCGCGCAGGATGTCGGGGGCGTGGGTGCTGACGATCCGTCCGGTCCAGCCGTCGCTGAGCACGGGGGCGGCGGCCGATCCGGGGTACTGGTGGGCGCTGGCCTCGTAGAGCGGGCGCAGCGCGGAGTATCCGCAGTCCGGGGCGTCCGGCACGGCGGGCAGCAGCGTCACCGGGAGCGTGTCGCCGAGCTCCAGGAGGCTGTGGGTGACGGCGATCCTCAGACAGTACGGACAGGACAGCGACAGATGCAGCCGGTAGCGGTGCGGGACGGGGTAGTGGCCGCTGCGCACATCGGCGCCGATCCGGCCGCGGAGCGAGGCCGCGGCGCTGGACGCGTCCGCCGCGGCGGACGGCGCGGAGGTGGCGGGGGTGGTGGTCATACGAGTCCCTGGGGGCGAGGTCCGGTTCACGGACGTACGGATGGGCACGTACGGGCGTGGGGGGTTACGGGAGCGACGGGCGCCGCACAGCGGGACATCGGACACGAGGGGGGTGTGGTGGGGTCCGACGGGGACGGCGCGGCGCTGCGGGCGCGCGCCCTCCGGCGCCTCAGGTGAGGAGACTTGCCGCGCTGCACACACGCAGCAGATCGATGTGCCGGCGCGAGGTCAGCAGGGTCGGGAGGGGAAGCCGCCGGGCCGCGCGGTGTGCGCGGTCGTCGTCCAGCTCTGCGTGCCCCATGGATTCCCACCCGTTCACTAGGGTTCCCGCCCACGAGTGTCGAGCCGGCGTCCCGCCACGTCAAGGGGAATGCCCGGCACCCGGCCACCGGGCGGGCGACTTGGCGCACCGGCGGGCGCAGTGGTGCGCGGCGCTCCCCTCCGCCCGGCGGACGCCGCCGCCGTCGAGTACGGCCGGAGGGCAGGGAGAGGGGAACCCGGAGCAGGCGACCGGGCCCCCTCCCCTCAGGGATAATGCCGCCATGCGGATTTCAGCCAGAGCGGACTATGCGGTGCGCGCGGCCCTGCAACTCGCTCACGCCCGGGACGCGGGGCCGCTCAAGGCGGAGGCCATCGCCGACGCCCAGGACATTCCGCACAAGTTCCTCGAAGGCATCCTCAACGACATGCGCCGGGGCGGTCTGGTCCTCAGCCAGCGCGGCGGCAACGGCGGCTACCGCCTCGCCAAGGCCCCGGAGGACATCAGCATCGCCGATGTCATCCGCGTCGTGGACGGCCCGCTGGTCTCCGTACGCGGCGTCCGCCCACCGGAGTTGTCGTACACCGGCCCCGCGGAGTCCCTGCTCCCGCTGTGGGTCGCCCTGCGGGCCAATGTCCGCGAGATCCTCGACGGCGTCTCCCTCGCCGATGTCGCGACGGCCGAACTCCCCACCCGGGTCTCCGCACTGACCGAGGACCCGGCCTCCTGGACGAATCCCTAGGGCCTGCCCGGTGGGTCAGGGGCGGACAGGCCCCAGCGCGCCCCGGCGGACGGCGACGGGTACCGGCGCACCGGTCGGACGTCCGAAATGCAACACGCCGCTGTCCACCCCTTGAACAGCCCTTGCCCTGAACCAAGTTCAGCAGCATCATCGGGAATTCCCTACCAATCCAGTGGGAAAACCAGGAAAGCCCGGAGGACGGTGAACGGCGCCATGCCGAAGAG
Source organism: Streptomyces albospinus (assembly GCF_014648695.1). Classification (GTDB taxonomy): domain Bacteria; phylum Actinomycetota; class Actinomycetes; order Streptomycetales; family Streptomycetaceae; genus Streptomyces; species Streptomyces albospinus. Next base: position 111,085 of record NZ_BMRP01000013.1, on the reverse strand, counting down.
GTCCGCAGCACACCCCGCCGCCCCCCATGCCGGCCTGCCGGCGGAGGACGACGTCTGGCCGCGCGTCACCCGTGAACTCGCCGACGATCTCGCCGTCGACGCACTCAGCCGCGACCGCGCCGGCAAGCCGCCGTCCGACGAACTCGCCCGGCTGCGCGAAGCCGGCCTGCCGGCCCTGCTGACCCCGCCCGGACCGCTGCGCAGCGGCAGCGACTGGCGTACCGCGTGCGCGGTCATCCGGGAGATCGCCGCGGCCGACAGCTCCATCGGCGAACTGCTCGGCCGTCACTACGCGCTGACCTGGAGCGCCCGCTTCTTCGGCACCCCGGAAACCGCCGACGCGCTCGAACGCGGCACCGCCACCGCACAGTGGCTGCTGGCCGGCGACACCACGGTCCCGGCCGCCGAATCCGACACCCGCGCCGCGGCCCTCGCCGGGTCCGCGCCCCCCGACCTCACCCTCACCCCCACCAAGGCCGGCCATCTCCTCAACGGCCGCCGGTCCTTCGCCGCCGGCGTCAGCGTCGCCGACCGGCTGGTGCTCGGCGCCGTCTGCACCACCACCGGCGACACCCTCATCGCCCTGGTGGACCCGGCCCACCCCGGCGTCACCACCGACCCGGCCCACGACCGCCTGGGGCAGCGGCTCACCGGGGCCGGCACCGTCACCTTCGACGGCGTGCCGATACCGCCCGCCGGCATCCTCGGCTCGGCCGCCCGCGACGAGCACCACGTCACCCCGTACGCCACCCTCGCGCCGCTGGCACTGCGCCTCGCGCTGGTCCACGTCGGCCTGGGGATCGTCGAGGGCGCGCTCGCCGAGGCCCGCGACGTCAGCCGCGCGGCCCCCCACAGCCGGCCGGCCGAGGACCCGGACACCGCCGCATACGGGGAGCAACCGGGCGGAGATCCCTATCTCCTCCTCGCCTACGGCGAATTGGTCGCCGCCGCCCACACCGCCGCGGCGGTCGTGGAACCGGCGACCGAAGCGCTGGCTCGGGGCCTCCTGATGGGCCCGGACCTCGGCGTCGGCGAACGCGCCGACATCGCGGTCCTGGTGGCCGCCGCGGAGGCGGTCACCAACGAGTCCGCGATCCGGATCACCACCCGGATCCTGGAGTTGACGGCCACCTCCGGCACCCCCGCCCACGACCCCGGCTTCGACCGCTTCTGGCGGAACGCCCGCGTCCTCACCGCCCAGCGCTCCCCCGCCCACAGCCTCCGCGCCATCGGCGACCACTATCTGAACGGGACGCAGCCGCCGCTGATGCTGCGGATCTGAGCACGGCCGGGCGGCGCGGCCCGGGGACGTCAGGCGGCGGCCAGCATGCTCCGGCCGAGCCAGTCCGAGGAGTCCCGGACACCCGGCAGCGCGAAGAAGTACCCGCCGCCGGTCGGCGATATGTAGTCGACCAGCGGCTCGTCGATGAGCCGGGTCTGCGTGGCCTCGAACTGGCGGCGGACGTCCTGCTGGTAGCAGCAGAAGACCAGGCCCATGTCGAGGTTGCCGACGTTGTCGACACCCCGGTCGTAGTTGTAGCCGCGGCGCAGGATGCGGGAGTCGTCGGTGGCCGCGGTACGGGGGTTGGCCAGGCGGATATGGGCGTCGAGCGGGATGGCGTTGCCGTGCGGGTCCTTGCTGTAGACCGGCGCGTCGTTCTCGTTGGCGCCGTCCAGCGGGGCGCCGGTGTCCTTGCGGCGGCCGAACATCTTCTCCTGTTCGGTGAGCGAGACGCGGTCCCAGAACTCGACCAGCATCCGGATGATCCGGATGACCTGGTAGCTGCCGCCGGTGGCCCAGGACGGCTCGCCGAGATGGTCGCCGACCCATATCAGCCGGTCCGTCTCGCGCGAGGACCGCACATCCGGGTTGACGATGCCGTCCTTGAAGCCGAGCAGATTGCGCTGCGCCCCGGCCGGCCGCGGCTCGTTCTGGAACCCGTCGATGCGCCACTTGATCTGCATGGCGCCGCGGGTGTGCCGCGCGATGTCGCGCAGCGCGTGCAGCACGACGTCCTGGCGCGCCGCACAGATCTGGAGCGAGAGGTCGCCATGGCATTCGGCGGCCTGGAGATTGTCGTTGGGGAAGGTCCGCATCGGGGTCAGCCGGCGCGGCTTGGCCTTGGCGAGGCCGTACCGGTCGTCGAAGAGCGAGGCGCCGACGCCCAGCGTGACGGTGAGCGCGTCGGCGGGCACCACCGGCCCGAGGATCCCGTTGTCGGACGGCGGGGCGCCGACGCCGAGGTCGTCGGGGGTACCGCCCGCGGTCAGGAACCGGGCGCGCTCGGTGATCGTCCGCAGCAGGTCGGTGAGTTCCTTGCGGTTGTCCGCGATGACATGGAGCGAGACGAAGGCGGCGGCGGTGGGCTGCGGTGTGACGATGCCCGCCTGGTGCACGCCGTGGAACGGCACCTTGCCCGGGTTCGCCGTCTCGGCGGCCGACGCCGAACCGGCCCGGCTCAGGGCGAATCCACCGCCGGCCAGCGCCGCTCCGGCCGCACCGGCGCCGAGCGCGGTCTTCACGAACGAGCGCCGGTCGGCGGGGCAGCGGCCCTGCGGGCCGGGCGTTTCGGCGGACATCTCGTGGTTCCCTTCGGAGCGTGCATCAGATCGTGCGGGGCGGGCGGCCGGTGCGGCGTTCCCCGGCCGGGGGTCCGGACTGCCGGACGGGCGGGATTCCGGTGTCATCAGGCGGACTTCCGGATCTCCAGGAGGTCGGGCACCGGAGCGAGGTGTTCCAGCAGCTGACCGGTCATGCCGTTCAGCCGGGCCCGTGCCGTCGCGTCGAGCTTGTCGACCGGCGTCCACGTGCTGTCGTGGTGCGCGGCGTCCAGCAGCTTCTGCAAGCGGTCGATGTCCCCGTCGATCGTCGCGAGCTGCTGCGGATCGCGCTTGGTGATCAGCGGGCGCAGTACGCCGAGGAGTTCCCGCGTGCCGGAGAGGTTGGCGTCGGCGGTGGCGAGGTTGGTGCCGCTGCCCTCGTCGGTGTCGCCGGTCAGCTCGAACTGGAGGGTGTTCTCCAGGATCTCGTGGGTCCGCAGCGGCAGGTCACCCGGGTCGAAGTCCTGCGTGGGGAATGCTTTCTTCAGCCCCGCGACATCGGTGTTCAGCTGCTTCGCGGGCCCGCTCAGCTCATCCGCCGACCGACCGTGCCACAGCCCGTACTCGATCTTGTGGAACCCGCTGAAGTCCTTGTCGTTCACCCCCGCCGGGAGCCCGTCGGCCCGCCCGTTGATCTTCTTGTCGAAGTCCTGGAACGTGCCGTAGGCCGCGCCGAGCGAGGAGTACGTGCGGTGCGCGGTGAGCCAGTCCGTGCGCGCGCTGTCCAGGTCGCCGCCCGCGATGTCGTCGCTGAGCTGCTGCGTCTGGGACACCAGCGTGCCCAGCCCCTGATCGACATACTGCTTGTACTGGCGCAGCGGGGCGGCCAGATCGTCCTCGGAGACCGGTACCACGGCCTTGGCGGAGCCGCCGCCGGTGACGCGTACGGCGGCCGAGGTGACGGCCTTGCCGCCGGTGGGCACACAGCGCCAGGCGTACGAGCCGCCGGCGACGGTCGCGACCAGATCACGGGTGGTACCGGGCGCCAGGCCCTCGATCTCCCCGTACACCGCGTTCGACGCGGGGTCGACGAGGTACACCTCGGAGGTCTTGTCGCCCGTGTTGTGCATCTGGAAGGTCTGCCGGCCCGGCTTGGGCGCGGTGAACCCCTTGCCGCACTCCTTCTCCGACACCGAGACGGTCTGGGCGTCGGCGGACTTGGACTTCCCGAAGGCCACGATGCCCCCCGCGATGACGGCGGGCACGGCGACCACGGCGGTCGGCAGGAGCCAGCCGGGCCGCTTCCTGGGGGCGGCGGGCGGCTCGGACGCGGACTGCGGCGCGGCGGCGGGCTGTTCGGCAACCGGCGTGGTGGCGGCGGACTCCCCGGCGCCCTCGGCCGCCGGCTTCCGTTCGGCGTCCGTCGTGCCCTCGGCAGCCGTCGCGCCGTCCTCGGCCTCCGTGGCCGCGGCCACCACCGCCGCCTTCTCGGGACCGGCCTGCGCACCCGGCTGCTGCTCCGTCGCCTTCTGCGGGGCCGGCTTCGCGTCGGAAGCCCGCACACCGCGTACGAACAGCGCCATCACCACGACGAGATACGCGGCATACGCACCGGCCTGCACCCAGGTCATCGCCGGCGTCAGGTTGAGGACACCCTGCACCAGCGTGCTGTACCAGGCGCTCGGGTCGATGCTCTGGCTCAGGTCGAAGGCGAAGGCGGTCTTGCCGGGCAGTACGCCGCCCTCCTGAAGATCCCGCAGCCCGTAGCCCAGGACGCCGGCGGCGATGACGATGAGCACCGCGCCGGTCGCGGTGAAGAACTTGGTGAGGTTGATCTTCAGCACCCGGCGGTACAGGCCCCAGCAGAGCCCGGCCGCGATGACGAGTCCGATGCCGGCCCCGATCATCGGCCCGGCGGATTCACCGGCCGCACGCGCCGTGGTCCACAGGAACAGCGCGGTCTCCAGCCCCTCCCGGCCCACGGCCAGGAAGGAGGTGACGATCAGCATGCCCGACCCCATGGCGAGCGCTCCGGTGACCTTCTCCTTGATCTCGCCGGAGAGGCTGCGCGCCGAGCGGCGCATCCAGAACACCATGCCGGTGACGAACGCGACGGCGATGACGCTGAGCGTGCCGCCGAAGGCTTCCTGCGCGGTGGCCGACAGCGAGGCGGCGGTGAAGGTGAGCACCGCCCCGAAGCTCAGCGCCAGCGCGATGGCGGCGAGCACACCCGTCCACACCTGCGCCAGGCGCGACTTGGCCCCGGCCCGTACGAGAGTGGCCACGAGGATGGAGACGATGAGCCCGCCTTCAAGACCTTCTCGCAAGCCGATCAAGAAGCTCGGAAACGCGTCGTCCCACATATGTGTCCTCCCCGGCCGGACCTCGCCGGTATGCCTTGCCTCAGTTAGCGAAGGCATACCTTAGTCAGCTGGCTTGATTATGTCTACGCCGGTGTAGTCACCTGGTCACGGGGAGGCAAAGAGCCCAGCTCACCAACGGTACGCCCGGATACTGCACAGATGGACTCGATCTACCGCAGCCCGCGGGGCCGGGATCTCCTCCGCGCCTGGTGCCACGACCGGCTGACCGCATGGCCGGTGCCGCACGAGCGGACGACGTTGACCGCCAACGGCGCCCGGACCCACCTGGTCCTCGCCGGCTCCGGCCCGACCACGGTCGTCTACGTCCCCGGCACCAACTTCAACGCCGCCACCTCGCTGCCCCTCGCCACCGCCCTGGTCACCGCCGGCTACCGGGTGGCGATGCGGACATCCCGGGCCAGCCCGGCCTGAGCGCCGCCGAACGCGCGCTCCCCGGCGGCACGTCGTCCTGGTACGGCGCCTGGCTGAGCGAGGCCGTCGAGCACCTCGCGACCGCACCGGTCGTGGTCATGGCGCACTCCTTCGGCGCCGCCGTCGCCCTCTCCGCCGACTCGCCCCGGATCGAGCGGCTGGTGCTGCTGTCCCCCGGCGGCCTGACGAAACTGAGGCTGCCCCCTACGCTGCTGACGGCCTTCGCCACCTGGTACCTCCGCCCCACCCCGAAGAGCAGCGCCCGCCTCCTGCGCGCCCTGCACGCGCCCGGCCGCACACCGCGCGAGGAGCTGGTGGACTGGATGACCCTGGTCGCCCGGCACGCCCGCTCCAGCACCGAACCCGGCACCGCCGCGCTGCCTCCGCGCCCCGTCCCCCGTCTCCTCCTCACCGGCGAGCACGACGTCTTCCTCCCTCCCCGCCGCCTCGCCCCCGCGGTACGCGCCACCCTCGGCACCGAACTCCGCGTCATGCCCGGCGCCGGGCACCTCATCGTCGAGGAGCACGCCGACCGCCTGGCCGCACTGGTGCGCCCCGACGCCTGACCAAGCCTCCCCGCCATCGAGATCCAGCCATCCCACTCGCACCACCACCCTCCGACGGTCCCTCGCCGATCACCCTCGCCCTCGCCAACTCCGCTGCCGGACCCGGCCGGAGAAGGGCAGGATGGCGGGAACCGCCTAAGGAGGACCATGAAATACCGCAGGCTCGGACACAGCGAGCTGGACGTATCGGCCGTAGGTCTCGGGTGCATGGGGATGTCGATCGCCTACGGGCCGGCCGACGAGACCGAGGCCCTCGGCACCCTCGACCGCGCCGCCGAGTTGGGCGTCACCTTCCTCGACACCGCGGACGCGTACGGACGCGGCGCCAACGAGGAGTTGCTGGGCCGCTGGCTCCGGCGCCGGGACCGCGGCACGGTGGTCCTCGCCACGAAGTTCGGGCTGTGGCACGACCCGGCGAGCGGCCGGGTCGACCGGGTCGACACCTCGCCCGCCCACGTCCGCACGGCCTGCGACGCCTCGCTGCGCAGGCTCGGTGTCGACCACATCGACGTGTACTACGTCCACCGCCGCGCCCCGCACGTGCCCGTCGAGGACACCATCGGCGCCATGGCGGAGCTCGTGGCCGCCGGCAAGGTGCGCTGTCTGGGCCTGTCCGAGGTGAGCCCGCAGACACTGCGCACGGCGCACTCCGTGCATCCCATCAGCGCCGTGCAGATGGAGTACTCCCTCTTCACCAGAGAGGTCGTCGAGGGAGAGATGCTCGCCACCTGCCGCGAACTCGGCATCTCGGTCACCGCCTACTCGCCTCTCGGGCGCGGCATGCTGACGGGATCGCTCACCTCGCGGGACCAGCTCACCGAGGACGACAACCGCAGGCGCTGGCCCCGCTTCTCCCCCGACAACCTCGACCGCAACCTCGCCCTCGTACGGTCCCTCACCGACATCGCCGAGAGCATCGGCTGCACACCGTCGCAGGCCGCCCTGGCCTGGCTGCTCGCACAGGGCGACGACATCGTGCCCCTCCCCGGCACCAAGCGCGTGCGCTACCTCGAAGAGAACGCCACCGCCGCGGACTTGACCCTCACCACCGAGCAACTCGCCCTGCTTCGGGCGGCGTTCCCTCTCGACGCCGTGGCCGGAGACCGCTATCCGCAACAGGCCCTGGACCGCCTGGGGCATTGACGTTCCACACCCGCCCCCTCCCGCGCGTTGATCGTCCTTATCACCCCTTCCGCCTCCCCGGGCGCCGCACCATGCACCGTCGAAGGAGAATCCCTGTTCCGGGGATGACAGGCAGGGCAGCCGACGGTGGAGCGTGACTGCTTCACCGTGCCTGGACCGCCAGGGGGAGCCCGGTTCCGTTCTCTCAACTCGCCTCCTCTGCAAGGGGGATGAGATACGGACCGAGCGCCCCTCCCCCAACGACGCGTAGCCGCGGCGTCATCGCCAAGCGGCGAGAACCGTATAGCACCCCAAGCAGATTCACCCATATGTCCGTTAGACCATTGGGGTACCGAATACCCCGTTGGGGGTGACAGCAGGACAGTCTGCGCATACCTGGAGTCGCCCGATCCAATGATCCGTCCGAGCCCGGCGGGTTCTGGTCAACTGCCCACTGGGACAACGCCTTTGACGAGAGGACGGGTGGATTGCGAAGGACGACGAGCAGGACGCGCAGGTCGGGCAAGGGGTGGGGCACCCGGCGGGTGGCGCCGGTGGTGGCCGCGGTGCTGGCGGCGCTCGCCGGACCGGCCGTCACGGGACCGGCACAGGCCGCTCCCGGACCGGAGGTGTTCAGCTGGGGCGCGGGAGACGCGGGCCAGTTGGGCAGTGGGGGAACCGGAGACCGCTGGTCGCCGGGACCGGTGATGGGACTGCACCGCGGTGAGGTGCGCAGGATCTCCGCCGGAGGGACGGGCAGCGGCGACTCCTTCGCCGTGGCGCAGTTGGAGAACGGAACCGTACGTGCCTGGGGCCACGGCTCCGCCGGGCAGTTGGGCAACGGCAGCCGCGCCGACCGGGGCACCCCGGACGTCGTGAACGGGCTGCGGGACGTGAACGATGTCGCAGCGGGCGGCGCGCACGCGCTGGCCATCAGCAAGGGCCGGGTGTGGGCCTGGGGCGACAACGGCGACGGCCAGCTGGGCAACAACCGTTCCGGTGACGACAGTACGGCTCCGGTGCGCGTACCGAGCATCTTCATGGCGCGGCAGGTGGCGGCCGGCTGCGACTTCAGCCTGGCGCTGATGGAGGACGGCACGGTGTGGTCGTGGGGGAACGGCGCCCGGGGCCAACTCGGCACCGGCGACCGGAAGTCCGAATCCGTACCTCAGGAGGTCAAGGGCCTGAGCCATATCTCCGAGATCGCGGCGGGGTGCCACCACGGGCTCGCCCGCACCGAGGACGGCACCGTGTGGACCTGGGGGGACAACCTCAAGGGACAGCTGGGCGACGGGACCGGCAAATCCAACAGCGCCGAACCGGTCAAGGCCCGGTGGCTGCGCGACATCCGCAGGATCACCGCGGGCGCGGACCACAGCTTCGCGATCCGCAACGACGACACCGTTTACGGGTGGGGGGAGAACCGGGACGGCCAGCTGCTGGAGTCCGACCCGTCCGACGGCACCGGCGTGAGCCGGACCAACCGCAACACGCCCGTGGCGATCGACGCGCTCGAAGGGGCCCGCGACCTGGCCGCGGGGCGCGGCCACGACCTCGCCATCCTCGACGACAAGGTGGTGGCCTGGGGCGCCAACGGCGAGGGCCAGCTCGGCGATGGCACCGCCCACGCCCGCTTCGCGCCGGTGACCGCCGCCCGCGGGGACTTCCATCACGTCGCCGCGTCCCTGGCGGGCAATTCGAGCTACGCGTATTGACCCTGCTGCCCTGCGCGCAGGACCTCACCTCATCTTTCGTACGGCGCTGGAGCCTGCCTCCGCGCCACCACCTGTGAAAGGCATGCCTGAATGCAGAAGATGCAGACAGCCCGACGTACCCGGCGCCGGCTGCGCGGGGTGTGCGGCGCGGTCGCGGCCACCGCGGCACTGGCCGTGATCGCCGGGACGGCCGCACCGGCCACGGCCGGTACCGCATCGCCCGATCCCTGGGTCTACAGCTGGGGCCAGAACGCCTCCGGTGAGCTCGGCAACGGTTCCACCGTGGCGCAACAGACACCGGGCCCTGTCCAGGGACTGGCACGCGAGGACGTGAAGTCGCTGGAGGCGGGCGGCAACACGACCACGGGCCCGTTCGCTGTGGCCTTGCTGAAGAACGGCACGGTCAAGTCCTGGGGCGACAACACCTTCGGCCAACTCGGTAATGGAACCACCACGGCCCGCTCCTTCCCGGCCGCCGTCGCGGGACTGGACGGCATTCGGTCGATCGCCGTGGGCTGCCACCACGCCCTGGCTCTGAAGAACGGGCGGGTATGGGCCTGGGGCTACAACGAGTTCGGGCAGTTGGGCGACGGCACGAACAGCGCCAAGAACACCGGGGTCCCCAGGCCGGTCGCCGTACAGGGCCTGGACAAGGTCAAGGCCATCGCCGCCGGCTGCCGTACCAGCCTGGCGCTCCGCCAGGACGGCACCGTCTGGGCATGGGGCGCAAACGCCCAAGGCCAGCTGGGCAACGGGAACACCACCGACCGCAACACCCCGCAGCAGGTCCCCGGACTCCAGGGGGTGACCGCGCTCGCCGCGGGGACACTTCACGCGGTCGTCCTCACCAGCGACCACAAGGTCAAGAGCTGGGGCTACAACGGCAACGGCGAACTGGGCAATGACAGCACCGTCAACAGCACCTCGCCCGTCGACGTACCGCACCTTGAGGGCGTCGCCAAACTCTACGGCGGTCCGCACGACACCTTCGCGGTCCTCGAGGACGGCAGCGTCAAGGCATGGGGCTGGAACGCCGCGGGCCAGCTGGGAGAAGGCACCAAGACCAACCGCACCGCCGCTGTAGCCATCGACGGGCTGACCGGCGTGCGGGAACTGGCCCCCGGGCGCGACCACACTCTTGCCCTACGCGACGACCAGTCGGTCGTTTCCTGGGGCGCAAATGCCAACGGCCAGTTGGGCAACGGCAATGCGGCGGCCGCGGACCGGGCCGAGCAGCCGGTCGCCGTGCTGCCCGCCCACAGCGAGGTGACCCACCTGGCCACGGGCCGCAACGCATCCTTCAGCTTCGCCTACTGAGCCGTCGGGCACCGGCGGCGCCCGAGCGCCACGCCCGGCGCCGCCGTGCCCACCACCTCGATCGACACACGTCATGAAGGGAACCACCGATGAACCGTCGTACCACCCGAACCCGCACCGCACTCGCCCTCGCCGCCGCCGTCTGTGCCGCCGCCCTCTGCGGCGCGCCCGCCGCCACCGCCGCCCCGCTGCCCGCGCCGCACGCCGTTTCCGCTCCCGTGGCCGCGCCCGAGCCCCCGTGCGACGAGAACGACAAGCAGTGCCAGGAGGAGAACAAGCGCGGGCAGGAGGAGAAGCAGGTCGACTCCGGGCGGGACCAGGTGTCCAAGGACTCCGAGGCGGCCAAGCAGGACATCTCCAAGGCCAAGGACCAGGTCGCGGAGTGCAAGCCGGAGTCCAAGGAGTGCATGGGAAAGCTGGCCGGCGACGGAGCGGAGCAGAAGCAGGGGATGGCGGACACCCAGAAGAAGCTGGACGGCTTCCACCCCGAGGCGCAGAACGACGCCGGCGCCGCGGTGGGCAGCACCTGCGACAACTTCGCGAGCATGCTGCCGGGGGCGACGGTGGACCACCACGACGGCGAAGAGTCCCTCGCCGACATGTGCGAGTCGATGGCCAAGTGAGCGACCACACCATGAGCCGATGCTCCCGCACCTCCGGCGGCCGTCGGATCCGACGCTCCCGCCTCCTGCCGGCGACCGCGCTGGCACTGGCCACGCTCCTCCCGGCAGCCGGCTCGGTGGCCGCCGAGCCACTGCCCCAGCCCCACCCCCGGTCCGCTGAGCCGGCAGCCGATCCCGCACAGGAGGCCCAGGGCCCGACCACCCCGTTGCCCGGGGCCCCTCCCGCCATTCCCCAGGCACGCGCGTACGACAAGAACAACAGGCCGATGGCGTCGGTGGCTCCGGTGCTGCGCTACTGCAACAAGAATCCCAAGGGCTGCGACTTCAAGATGACCCGCGCCTTCCCTGTGCAGTTCACCAGCGTGGTGAAGTCCCTGGGCAACGCGGTCATCAACTGCACCAACAAACCAATCATCGTGGAACGCACCGTCCAGCTCCAGACCGGCAGCCAGGACAACCTCGGCGGTGAGATCACCGGCTCCATCGCCCTGGAGGGCCACATCAACGCCTCCGGGGAGGTGTCTGCGGGCGTCAACGGCGAAGGCAACGTGACCGCCAAGACCCCCGTCATGGACAAGGGGCCGATGGCCGAGGCCGGTGCCAAGGTGGGCGCGAACGGCAGCGGCAAGGTCGGCGGCGAGGTGGGCCTCAAGGCCACCTTCTCCGGCGCCTTCAAGGCCCAATACCAGCGCACCTGGACCACCACCCACACCGAATCCACCATGTACCGGATGGAGGTCAAGAGCGGAGACACCCTGGTCTTCGCCGCCAACGCCGCGATGGAGCGCATCTTCGGCATCCTGACGACCAACAACGGCCAGCGGATCACCAACGTCATCGTCGACGCCCCGTCCTCGATCAACACCAGCTCCTTCATCGCCCGGACCGACACCACACCCGGCGCCACCTGCAACCAACTGCGCCCCTGAGGCCCCGGGCACCGGCCGCGCGGCGGTGTCACGGCACCGCGGCACCGCCCCGGTCCGCGGCACCGCCTCCGGCCTGGCCCCGCTCCCCGCCGACCTCGCACGAAAGGCCCACACAAGCCCGTGACCCGAACCGGTCGATCCCCCCACCGGCGCCATCCGGCACGTACCGCCACCGCACTCGCCGCCCTGGCCGGCACCCTGCTGGCCGGGCCGGCCCTCGCACCGCAGGCATCCGCGGTCACCGCCCGCCAAGTGCCGGTCATCAACGGTGACTTCACCGCGCCGAACTTCACGGCCAGCGGCAGCGGCGACAAGCTCACCGGCTGGACCGTGCAGTACCCGTTCCGTCTGCTGCCCGCCGACGCCAACCACCCCGACGGCCTCGCCGCCCTCCTGCTGCGCAACAAACGCACCACGGACCAGAGCGTGAGCCAACGCCTGCGCGGCGTACGGGCCGGTGCGCAGGTGACCGTCACCTTCGACGACAGCACCGGCGGGCTCAAGAGCGCCTGTTCCAAGGATCAGATCGCCGGCGGCCAGCCGTACACCCTGCAAGGCTCCGGCGGCACCCGGCAGACCTTCACCACCGACCCGGGCAGCACCGACTGGCACCGCGACCGCACCTACACCTTCACCGCCGACGAGAACGAACCGCTGATCACCTTCGCCTCCGCTCAGACGAAGGGATCCTGGGACTGCGGCCCGCTCCTCGCCAAGGTGCGCGCCACCGACGTACCGCCCCCGGTCGACAAGTCCATCGACAAGAACGCGCTGCCCACCGCGGAAGCCTTCGAAGGCAATGAGCGCATCGACGCCAGAAAGGCCGCCGACCACTGCGCCGGCAGCCGCAACAACTGCACCTTCACGGTCGATACGCCCTACTCCTACACCTACTACGACAAGGCGCGCGTGGTCGGCGAGTCGTATCTCAACTGCACGCGCAACACCGTCAGTCACGACCGCCCGGTCCGCTTCACGGGCGGCTCCTACGACAGCCTGAGCCAGAGCGCGGACATCGACCGGCTGCCCAACTCCAAGGACAACCTCCACCAGCAGTTCCTCAGGGGCTTCGCCAAGAGCTCACCCGAGCCGTGGCGTTGGGACACCGTCACGGACCGCAGGATCCACGAGACCATCGAGGCCGGCGAGGCGTCGTGGATCGAGGGCCAGGCCGGACGCCAGCGCGTCGACGGCTGGTTCATCGGCGAGGGCGAGGCCCCTGACAAACAGATCCGCCTGCACGTCGTCGCCGACGGGCCGTCGGCGTTGGTTCCCGACCGCATCTACCAGCGCACCGGTCCGTTCACCGCGGCCGAGAAGAGCCGCTGCCGCTCCGACCGGCCGTCCGCCGCCACCCCGGTGGACGCAGGCGCACCGGCAACAGGCACCGACCGGGAGGGCAAGGGGGGCAACGGAACACCCTGACCACCGACCGGCGCACGTGAGGGGCCGGGCTGCCGGCCCCTCACCGTGCTGCCTCTCGCCGGACTCCTGGGCGATCCGTACGACAGGGCCGCGGCGCTGAACACCGCCCGGATGCCCGACGGCGAATCGCCCGGCGGCGAGCCGTCGTTCCCTACCCTGCTCCGCAGAAACCCGTTCTCTCCCCGGCCTCAAGCCCCGGGCAGCCACGAAGGAATCCCCGTGAACAAGCCCCTGAAGAAGACCGTCACCAGCGCAGCGCTGGCCCTCGCCGCCCTCCCGCTGTCCGCGCTGGCCCTGGCCGCCCCGGCCCACGCCGACGACGGCACCATGCCGAACGTGAGCGGCAGGGGCCTGGTCTCCGCCTACCAAGCCCTCAACTACAGCACGCATGTCCAGCTGAAGGACGGCCGGGGCACGGGCCGCCACGTCCTGTGGCCCGGCAGTTGGAAGGTCTGCGACCAGCAGCCGGCTCCCGGGGCCCGACTGGAGCATCAGAAGATCACGCTCACCGTGGTCAAGACCAAAGAGCAGTGCGGCACGCGGACGGCCGGCTGACGTCCCCACCAGAACCAGCTCCAGCACCGCGGTGGCTTACGGGCCGTGCGCCCCGTTCGGCCCGTAAGACCGGGTGGCACAGACCGGCGGAGACGATCGGCGCCGCCACCCCGGCGCCCTACGCGCACCCCCCACGTGCCAACGACTGGTTCGTGGGTATCACCGGGCACCGAGCACGGTCCGGTGGCGAGGAGAACCGACTCCGAGGCGGCTCCGCCGGGAAACCCCACAGGAAGCGGCAGGCGCTGCATGACGGCGGGATGGTGACGACGAGCGAAGGTGCGGAAAAGGGGCGTCCGGAGGGGCTTCCGGAGGGCTTCCGGGGGCGGCCGACGGGGCTGCGCTGCTGGCGCTGAGTGACGGTCATCATGCGCGTACAGCACGGGCGTTGGGGGTTCGTGAGGCCGGCCGAGATGCGGTGATGGTGTGTACGCACTGGTGGCGCCGGGACGGGTGGTGTCGGAGCGCGACGCGGCGGCGGCGCTGCGGATCGTGGGCGGGCATCTGGCACTGGGACCGGCGCGGAGGTCGTTCGGGCTCGCGGTCGTGATCATGCACGGGGGCGGCGACGGGGACCATGTCCTGGTCCACAGCTGGATCGAGGCGGACATGTCCGACCTGGCGGTGTCCCTCGGTCCGGCGGGGCAGCCGGACGGCCTCCGGCCGGGGCGGGCGGAGCCGGCGCCCTGCGTGCGGGAGGGGCTCCACACGATACCCGCGGACACAATTCAGTCCCCGGGAGTCCGCGTCGTCGCCATCTGCCTCAGTCGTCGCTGAGGCTCCGGCATCGCGGGGCTTCCGGGGGCCTAGCCAGAGCCACGTCAAGGGTCTCCTGCCAACAAACGTCTTTGTCGACGGTGCGGCTCTCCGGTTGTCTGGTGTAATAACCAGTTTCCTCCCGATTTGGCCAGAGTCAAGAGGGGAAGCGAAGAGACCTGAGCAATCCGCCGCGACGTCAAGGGAACGTAAAGACCGAGACCGCTGCCGCCCGGGCGAATACGGCGGGCCCGCTCGCCGAGGCCGCACGCCGGCAGGAGGTCCCGTCCGAGCAGGAGAAGGTGGCCGAGCGGCAGGCGGCGCCGACCGACCGCGAGCTGGACACCAAGGTCCGCAAGCCCGCGGACGCCGCCCGCTACCAGGCCGAGCAGGAGGCCGAGGCCCGGCGGATCGCCCAGGTCAAGGAGGCCGAGGACCCGGCCCGCGCGACAGCGGCGACAGCGGCGACAGCGGCGACAGCGGCGAACGGCCGGATCGAGGTCGCCGACTAGCCTCGCCCGCAGAGCAGTTGCCGCCCCCGATGCCGCCCCTGACGTGCACGCTTCATGGCAGAGCAGGGGCGGCAGTCGCCTCCGGGGCCACCGCACCAACCATGAGCGAGCATCCAACTACCCATAGCAATCATCCCTTTTGCCTGAATTTTCACATAAAATCCTTGTTAGCGCTACTGGAGCGACGTAGGGTCGATAGCGTCGCGGCGGGATCGTTCCACCGGAACGAATCTCAGGAACGCCCCGACGGGCGCGCCGAATCGCCACCAGAGCACGATCCGGGGAAGCCGCGGCGAAGCTCGATGCACAGGAGGCGAAGATGACCTTCAAGGCACTCTTCCCCCGACTCCGCAAGGTCGATCGCGGAGGCTGGGGTGACTGGGGTGACTGGGATGACTGGGGTTGGGGCGGCGGCTTCCGCGGTTGGGGTCGTTGGGGCCGTTGGGGCCGCAGTGACAACGTCGTCGTCATCGTCCGGTAGTGACCTGATCCGCTGCCGGCGCAGCCGACCGACAGCTGACAACGACTGAGTGTTGTGTCGGGTCCACGGACCCGGTGCACGGCCCGAGGCGGGCCCGCGAGTGCCACGCGGGCCCGCCTCTCATGCCAACGTCCGTCATGGGGACGGGATCATCGCCCGGAGCGCGTTCTTGCCGGGCTCAAGGCGTATACGGCCTCGCCGGTGCGCTCACTCGGTGCACCCGGTCATCACCGAGGGCGACCGGACGCACCCTTCGCCGGCGCGCCGGAAGCGGACGGCCGTCGGCGGACCGGATGCCGGGCGGGAACGCGACGCTCGGGCGGGAGCGCTGCAGACGTGTCGGACCGTCCTTGCAGGTCTGCGGCCCGAGGGCGGGAAGCATCGCCGCCGGGTCGACCCGGCAGTCCAGAGGGCCGGCCGGGCGGCAGGGGCCGACCGCTCGCCTGGACTGCCCGCACCCCCCGTACGTGAGGAAAGCGTCAGGAAAACACATGAAGGGGTGAGGGACGGCGTGACGGGGCGAGAGCTGCCCGAGGGGTTTCTGGAGGGGTATGCGGGAGTTCTCACCGATGTCGCACAGACCGGGCGGCGACTGAACCGCGATGAGCTCCAGTCGCGGCGCGCCGCGGGGGAACGGGGCGCCGAGGCGGGGCACAGCCTGCGTGCCCTGGTCAATGCGCACCTCGCGGTGACCCGGACCGCGTGGCCGCGGACCGCCTCGGCGTCGGCCGACAGCGTGCTGGCCGTGGTTGCGCAGGCCGTCGACGCACCGGCCGGCGGGTATGAGCGGGCGCAGCACCTCGCGGTACGCCAAGAGGATGCCGCGCGACGCCAGTTCATCACACGGCGGTGATCGGTGCCCGGCTGCTGGACTGGCCGGCCAAGGAGTTGTGAAGAGCGGGGAAGAAGAGGAAGAGGGGGAAGAGGGGGAAGAGGGGGCGGAGTTGGAGACGGCCCATGGTGTGTGCGGGGGTCAGCGGAGAGCGGCGAGTACGAGGAAGACGACCCCGGCGATCGCGGCGAGTCCGGTGCCGATGCCGTAGCCGAGGACCTTGTTGTTCTCGCCGCGGAGGAGTTCCTCCTCGGTCTTGACGGACATGACGAAGACTCCGCCCTCGGCGGGGGCGGCCATCGCGAGCACGCCGCCGGCGTCGCCGGCCTCGCCGTGCACGTAGAAGTGGCTGCCGGGGCGGACGATCCACTCCTCGCGCCGGTAGCCGATGGTCCCGTCGCCGCCGCCGAGGTTCAGGCGCAGCGGGCCGAGTTCGAGGCGGTTGCCGTTGTCGGTGTGCGGGTCGAAGCGGTCCAGGACCTTCTCCGCGCCGATGACGCTCTCGTTGCCGGGGCGGACGACCATCATGCCGGTGGCGTCCGCCACCAAGAACGCGGTGGAGCTGGAGTGTTGGGAGACCACCTCGGTGCTGGTCCGGCGCCTGCGGTTGCCGTTGCCGTCCCGGTAGGTCTCCTCGTACCTGCGGGTGATCTTGTGCTTGTGCCAGACGCACTCCAGGTTTTCCAGTTCGGAGCGGAGTACGCCGTTCTCGTGCGGCCGGGCCTGGCCGACCACCTCGCATCGGTAGCGGAAGTGCCCCTCCCCCGCGGCCCGGACCGCCGCCTCGTGCATGGCCCGCAGGTCCTGGACCGGAAGCGTCTCGGTGCTCTCCATCGCGCGGGCCCGGGTGTTCGCGACGCGCACCAGGTACGCGCAGCACACCGCCACCACCAGGCAGGCCAAACCCATCCAGATCACGACAGCGCCCTTCCGTCCGGCTCCTCCCCTGACCGCGCGACCCTACCCGGGTCGGTCGGAAGGGGGACGACCGCGGGCCATGGTTCTCCTAGGCTCTTGGCATGCTCACTTCGCTCTTGTGGTTCGCCGGCGTCGCCGCGCTCATCAACGTCACGCCCGGGTTGGACACCATGCTCGTCCTCCGGACCTCCGTCGCCCATGGCCGGACCGGCGGCCGGGCCGCCGCGCTCGGCATCCTCACCGGCTGCCTGGCCTGGGGCGCGGCGACCGCCGTCGGGCTGACGGCGCTGCTGACCGCCTCCCGGCTCGCCTTCGACACCCTGCGGATCGGCGGCGCCATCTACCTGGCATGGCTGGGGGTTTCGGCCCTCTGGACGTCCCGGCGGCGGTTCGCCGGCAAGACGGCGGAGGACGGCGAGGGGGCGGCGGACGGCGGTGCCGACGCGGTCGTGGCCGCGGTGGCGGAGGACGGGTCCACCGACGGATCGCCCCGGCGCGGACGGCGGGCCGCCTTCCGTGCCGGGGTCGCCACCAACCTGCTCAATCCGAAGGCGGGCATCTTCTACATGAGTCTGATTCCGCAGTTCATTCCGCACGGCGCATCGGTCTTCGGCTCCACGCTGCTGCTCACCGCGGTCGATGTGGCCGAACTGGCGCTGTGGTACTGGGTGGTGTCCCACGCCGCGTCGGCCCTCGGTGAGCGGGTCCGGCGGCCGTCCTTCCGGCGCCGGATGGAGCAGCTGAGCGGTGTGGCGTTCCTGGGGTTCGCCGCGAATCTGCTGCTGGCGGAGCGGGCGTGAGGCTCGCCCGCCGGCGGTCCCGGCGGGCGAGGGCAGCGGGCGAAGCGGCGGAAAGCAGCGACGCCCGGCCGGATCACCGCTCGGGGCGGCGATCCGGCCGGGCTGCGGGCCGGTGGAGCGGGCGTCAGGCCGCGCCCTGCTCCTTGCGGCGCCGGAGGGCGAAGACCGTTCCGGTCGCGCCTGCCGCGAGCACCGCCGCCGCGATGCCGACGGGCACGACGGGGAAGCCGGACGCGTCACTGGCCGAGGCGGTGTCCTGCATCGCGGGGCCCGGGTCGATGGAGGTGTTCACGGGCGCCACGGGGCGGATCGGGCCGACGGACTTGACCGAGCCGTCGGCGTTGAGCAGCACCTGCTTGTTGTTGGGGTGCCGGAAGTCGAACATGCCGTTCAGCGAGCCGGCGCGGGCGTCGAACGAGGCGTCACCGATGCGGCCGGTGTGCCAGTTGTCCTCGATGAACCTGATGATCGAGGTCTGCTCGGTGGCGGTGTGGTCGATCTTGTTGGTCTTGCTGTACGGCGAGATCACCAGCAGCGGCTGGCGGGTGCCGGGGCCGCAGCGGTCCGCGTAGCCGCCCGCGGCGGCGGGGCCGGACTGGCAGGCCGGGCTGTCGGTGGCCTTGCCGTTGGAGCCGGTGGAGGTGTCCTTGGAGCCGTTGCGGGGCTTGGCGTAGACGTGGTCGTACCAGCCGTCGGAGTCGTCGTAGGCGACGACCACGGCGGTGTCCTTCCACTGCGGCGACTGCTCGATGCGGTTGATCTGGTTGACGAGGAAGTGCTGCTCGTCGATCGGGTCGGAGTAGCCCGCGTGGCCGTCCTGGTAGGCGCCGGCCTTGAGGAAGCTGACAGCCGGCAGCTTGCCCGCACGCAGCGCCGCGTCGAAGTCGCTGAGGTCGTAGTTGTGGTTGGCCTGGCCGGCGTGGCCGATCTCGTTGACGCTCTTCGGCGGCAGGTGGTGCGGGTTGGAGGTCGACTTGTAGTACTGGAACGGCGAGTGGTGCGGGCTGTAGTCGACGACCGGCGCGCCCCCGACGTTGGTGTGGGTGGTGCCGCTGCACTTGGCGTAGTGGCCCTGCTGACCGTCCCACGCGGTGCTCGGCCGGAAGCCGCCCTGGAACCAACCCCAGCTGACCTTGCGGGAGTTGAGGATGTCACCGATGTTGCGGCCCTGCATCGAGGCGACCGCGTTCTTGCTCTTGCGGTCCTTGCCGGAGCAGTCGTCGTAGGCCGGGTCCGGGTCGTTGACCATCGTGCCGACGCCCTTGACGTCGGGCGACTGGACCGCTTCCTTGTCCGGCTTGGCGGTCTGCTTGGGGTTCTCGGTGCCGGAGGCCGGATCCATGGAGATCACACCGTGGGTCTGGCCGGAGACGAGGTTGATGGCACCGGGGGTCGACGGTCCGTAGACCGACCCGAAGGAGCGGTCGTTGAGGGAGTAGTGCTGGGCGTAGTTCCACAGCCCGGTGACGGTGTTGCCGTCGTAGTAGTCCATCACCAGTCCGGGCTCGCCGAAGAGGCCGCCGGAGCACTTGCCCGAGTCGGTGTTCTGGACGAACTTGTCGGCCTTGCCGCCGTTGTACGCGTACTGCTCGGGCCCGTAGTCGTGGTTCTGGTCGCAGGTCATGGCCTGCTTCGGGGTGAGCCGCTTGGGGGCGTACTGGTTGGGGTTGTGCTTGAGCAGCCCGGCGGTGCGCAGGTTGTCGATGTCCCGGGGGGTCCTGGGCGACGGGGTGAACTTGGTTCCGTCGGTGTTCGCGGCCTGCGGGTAGGTCGCGAAGTAGTGGTCGAACGAGATGTTCTCGTCGAAGAGGACCACCACGTGTTTGATCGGGGTGGCGGTGCCGGAGGCGCCGCCGTGCGGCTGACCGGCGGCCAGTGCGGGGGCTCCCCCACCCACGGCGGCGAGGGCCACGGCACCCGTGAGGGCTCCCAGGGTCCGTATCGCTGCTCTGCTTCCCCTACTGGTCATGCTGGTTATTCCTCCGGGCGGATCGAGTTGGTCCGTACGTCCGGATGCTCTGCCGGACGGACGGCGGCGGGGCAGAGCCATGATGGCGCGAAAGTGAACACCGAGTCAGGTATCCCAGGCCAAACCTTGACCCTCTGTTGACCTTTGGGGCCACGGAGCGGCTCGTATCCCAGTACTACGCGAGCAAGGCCCGTCCTGCCAGGCGACGCACGCCACGATTACGCCGCGAGGAGCGCCCGGCCGTACCAGTCGGCGGTGTCGCGGACGCCCGGCAGCGCGAAGAAGTAGCCGCCGCCGAACGGTTTTATGTAGTCCGTCAGCGGCTCGCCGGCCAGCCGGTGCTGGACCGTCTCGAACTGGCGGGCCAGGTCCTGCTGGTAGCAGCAGAAGAGCAGGCCCATGTCGAGGTTGCCGTTGCCGTCCATCCCGCGGTCGTAGTTGTAGGCGCGGCGCAGGATGCGCTGGTCGGCGGTGGCGGCGGTCCGTGGGTTGGCCACCCGGATGTGGCTGTCCAGGGGGATGATGTCGCCCTTGGGGTCGCCGGGGTAGTTCGGCGTGTCGTGCTCGTGGTCGCCGTCGAGGGGCGCGCCCGTCTCGCGGGCGCGGCCGAACATCCGCTCCTGTTCGGTCAGCGAGACCCGGTCCCAGAACTCGACGAGCATACGGATCAGGCGGACGACCTGGTAGCTGCCGCCGGCCGCCCAGTCCGGCTCGCCCTGCCCCTTGCCGACCCACACCAGGCGGTCCATCTCGCGGGCCGATCCGGTGTCCGGGTTGCCGGTGCCGTCCTTGAAGCCCAGGAGGTTGCGGGGGGTGCCGGTCGGGCGGGGCGGGTTGGCGAAGCCGTCCAGGCGCCAGCGGACCTGCATCCCGCCGCGGGTGTGCCGGGCGATGTCGCGCAGTGCGTGCAGCACCGTGTCGGTGTCGTCCGCACAGAGCTGGAGGCTGAGGTCGCCGTGGCACCAGTCGGCCTGGAGGTCGTCGTCGGGGAAGGCCGGCATCGGGGCGAGACGGCGGGGCGCCCGGCCGTGCAACCCGAAACGGTCGTCGAAGAGGGAGGCACCGACGCCGACGGTGACGGCGAGCGCGCCGGAGGGCAGCCGGGGGCCCAGGATGCCGGAGTCGGCGGGCGGGCCGGTGATGCCGACGGGCTCCGGGACGCCGCCGCCGGCCAGGAAGCGGGCCCGTTCGGTGACGGTCCGCAGCAGGTCGGCGAGCCCCTGGCGGTCCGCGGCGGTGACGTCGAAGGCGAGGAACGCGGTGACCCGGCGGGGCGGGGCGAGAACGGCGCCCTGGTGCGGTCCGTGGAAGGCGACGGCGGCCGGCGAACCGTTCGTCAACTGCGGTCCGGGCACCGGGAGTTGCCCGCCGTTCTGCGGCGAGGCGGGGGCGGCGGCGCCGGCCGCGAGTCCGGCGCCGGCGAGCGCCGCGCCGCGCAGGAATCCCCGTCGGCCGACCCCGCTCATGTCACCGCTCACCGAAACCCACCGTTCTTCTCTCCACCTGTCCCGTTCTCCATCTGTAGCGCCGCCTCAGACCGTTCTGCGCGGATCGCACAGGGTGGCCACCGATGCCAGCCGCTCCACCAGGTTCCCCAGCACCGCGTTGGTCTGCTGCCGGCGGCTTCGGTCCAGCTCACCGAGCGGTGTCCACCGGCCGTCCGTGCGGAAGCCGTCCAGCAGTTGCTGGGTGCGGTCCAACTCACGGTCCAGTTGCGGGAGTTCGGGGAGCCTGGTGGCGAGCAGGGGTCGCAGCCGGGCGAGTACCGCGCGGGTGCCGTCGAGGTTGGCGCGGGCGGTGGCGAGGTTGCTGCCGCTGCCGTAGTCGGTGCGGCCGGTCAGCTCGAACTGCACCGTGTTCTCCAGGATTTCGTGCGCCCGCAGGCCGAGCGCGGCCGGGTCCATCCGGGCCTGGGCCCAGTCGTCCCGCAGCGCGGTGACCGCGTCGGCGAGCGCGGTGGCCGGGGCGCGCAGGGCGTCGGCTGACTCGCCGTGCCACAGGCCGTACTCGACGCGGTGGAATCCGGTGAACTCCGGGTCGTGCACACCGCCCGCCAGGCCCGCGGTGGTCCCGTTGATCTTCTTGTCCGCGTCGCCGAACGCCCCGTAGGCGGCGCCCAGCCGCTCGTAGGTGAGATGGGCGGGCAGCCAGGCGTCGCGGGCCGCCGCCGGATCGCCGCCGGTGACGGCGTCGCGGAGGGCGTCGGTCTGCCGGACGAGGTCGTCGAGTCCGCCGGCGACCCACCTCTGGTAGTCGATCGACGGGCCGATCAGGTCGTGCTGGGTGATCGGGGCGGCGGCCGGGCCGCTGCGCCCGCCGCCGGTGATCCGCACGGTGGGCCCGGTGACCGCGTCGGCGTCGTCCGGCAGGCACATGAAGGCGTACGAGCCCTGGCCGAGCCGGACCCGCAGCTGGCGCGTGGTGCCGGGCCCGATGCCCTCCACCTCGCCGTAGACCGCCCCGGTGTCGACGGCCTTGAGGTAGACCTCGGCCGCGTTGCCGGAGGTGTTGTGGAGGTCGAAGACCTGGGTTCCGGGGCGGGGGTGCTGCCAGCCGTGGCCGCAGCCGCTCGGGGAGACCTCGATGCCGGTGTGCGGGAGCCCGTCGGCCGCCGTCGCCCCCTCCTCGGCGGCGTCCGGGCCGCCGGTCAGCACCAGCACGGCCACCACGCCGCCCGCGAGCAGTACGCTTCCGGCACCCCAGATACGAGGCGACCGCAGCCGGGCAGGGCTGGGTCGTGGCACTCCGGGCCTCCTGGGGTCGCGCAAGGGAAGGGATCTGTTCTCGCCGCACATGCTAGGCAGGCGCAACGCCTCCGAACATCCTTCCGCCTTCCTAGATGCCAAGAGTTCCCCCGGGGTTCATCGGCCGGTTGATCGATCATTCGCCGGCCCCGGCCCCGGAGGGGATGCGCCGTTGCGCCCCAGGGGGTGCGCACACCCGACCTGCGATCGTCTACAGTCCTGTAGACGATCGCAGGTCGCGAAACGGCGCATCGCGCCGGAAGGGCGGAACATGACGATGGGGCAGCCGAGCAGCACGACGGTGGCGGCGCCGGCGGAACGGCAGCGGCACCATGGGGCCGCGGGGCCCGGGGCGGGCTGGAGCAAAGTACCCGAAGTCACGGCGCTGTTCTGGGTGGTGAAGATCCTCACCACCGGTATGGGTGAGACCGCCTCGGACTACCTGGGCCGGACGCTGGGCCCGATACCCGCCGGTGCGCTCGGATTCACCGGTTTCGCCCTGCTGCTGGTGGCGCAGTTCCGGACCCGGCGCTACCGGGCCGGGATCTACTGGTCCGCGATCGTCATGGTCAGCGTCTTCGGCACCATGGCCGCCGACGTCGTCCATGTCATCGCCGGCGTCCCCTACGCCGTCTCCACCGCCGCCTTCTCCGTCGCGCTGGCCGTCATCCTGTTCGCCTGGTACCGCTCCGAGGGCACGCTGTCCATCCACAGCATCCGCACCCGCCGCCGCGAGACCTTCTACTGGGCCACCGTGCTCGCCACGTTCGCCCTCGGCACCGCGGTCGGCGACCTGCTGGCCGGCACCCTGAACCTCGGGTACCTCCCCGCCGGCATCGTCTTCGGCGTGCTGATCCTCGTGCCCGCACTGTCCGGCCGGTTCCTCGGGCTCAACGCGGTCGCCGCCTTCTGGGGCGCGTACATCCTCACCCGCCCGCTCGGCGCCTCCTTCGCCGACTGGATGGGCGTCTCGGCCGGCCGCGGCGGCCTCGACTGGGGTACCGGGCCGGTCACGCTGGCGCTGACGGTGCCCATCGCGGCGCTCGTCGGCTACCTGGCGGTCAGCGGCAAGGACTCCCCGAAGGAGACGCTCCCGGACGCCGCCTGAGCCCGGGCCCGCCCCGTGGAGCGATCCCTAACGGATCGCCACCAGGACGTAGCTGTCGCCGAACTGCCAGACCGGTACGACGTGTGCGAAGCCGGCCTGGAGGAGCAGGGCGGTGTGGTCGGACACGGACAGGCCGTTGCCGGCACCGTAGCCGTCGCTGTCGCCGTCACCGGGCGTGCGCTGCCGGCGGCTGCGTTCGGCGAGCGGTTCGGCCAGCTCCGGCTCGTCCGCCACCGCCGTCCACCAGGACTCCCAGTCCTCGTTGGCGTACGCCTGCTGCCGTTCGGCGCGGCGGTGCCCGACATGGGTGGCGAGCCCGGCGGCGACGGCGTCGCGCTGCGGAAGGTGGTCGCCGTTGATCAGGGCACCGCCGGGCCGCAGCAGGGCGGCGAGCTGGGTGTAGGTGCGCCGGAGGGCGGCTTCGGGGAGGTAGTGCAGTGCGGTGGTGGAGACGGCGACGTCCAGCGCGCGGCCCAGCGCCAGGGCCTCGGTCCAGCCGTCCTCGCCGATGACGGTGTCCACGTACCGCGCGGCCGAGGAGTGGTGGGTGCGGGCGAGTTCCAACAGCAGCGGGTCCATGTCGACCGCCACCACCTCGGCGCGGGGCAGCCGTTCGGCGAGCCGGGCGGCGAGCGATCCGGGGCCGCAGCCCAGATCGACGACCAGCGGCCTTTTCTGACCCTGCGTCACATACTCGACCACATCGGCGATGACCGTGAACCGCTCCTCGCGGTCGATGGCATAGCGCCGCTGCTGACGCTCCCAGCGCTCCACCCACAGTTCCGCAGCCGCCATGCTCAGCCCCATCTGGTCGCGCCACCTCTGCCGTTGCACACCCGCGATAATCAGTCCACCACGAGGCTACAGGTGGAAACGGTTTCCATTAGCCATAAGGGGTGTCTTTCACCCCCGAGGGGCAGCCACCCCCGAGGGGCAGCGCTCACGCCAGGGAGACGAGGACGGCGAGCAACCGGTCGATTTCCTCCGGGGTGTTGTAGACATGCAGGCTCACCCGCACCGAGCTCGACCGCTCCCCCGCCCTCCCCTGGCAGTGCCCGTCCGTCCGCACCATGAAGCCGTGGCTGAAGAGGATGAAGCCCAGGTCGCGCGCGCCGATGTCGCGGTGCCGGAGGGTGACGATGCCGCAGCGCTGCTGGACGGGTGAGTCGACCGGCAGACTGCGCTGGCAGCCGAGGATCTCGTATGCGTCCAGCTGCCGCAGCCCGTCGGACAGCCGGGCCGCGAGGGCGACCGTCCAGCGCGCGATCCGGTCGGTGCCCGCGGCCTCCAGCCAGTCCAGTGCCGCCGCCAGGCTCGCGACGCCGGTCGTGTTGGGACTGCCGCGCCATCCGCCGGGGACGAACTCCGGCCCGCGGGCCTGCCGTGCCCACAGGGCACCGGAGCCGGGCAGCGCCAGGGCCTTGTGCCCGGAGAACGCCACGAAATCGACGTCGAGTTCGGCGACCGAGACCGGCAGATGGCCGATGCTCTGCGCGGCGTCCAGGCAGATCGGCACATCCGGCCCCACCGCCCGCCGGATCAGGTGGACGTTCATGTTCCCGCCGTAGACGTGGTGCACATGCGTGGCGGCGACGAACCGGGTGCGCGGCCCGGTCAACTCGGCGAGCGCCGCCGGGTCGTAGTCTCCTGACGACGTCTGGTACGGCATCTCCCGCACCCGGATCCGCACGCCCTGCCGGGCCAGCCGGTCCCGCGCCTCCAGCCACGGCGACAGATTGGCCTCGTGATCGGCGAACGGGACCACGATCTCGTCCCCGTCACGGAGCAGTTCGGGCAGCCAGTCCTGGGCGAGGACCCGCAGCGCTTCGGTCGTCCCGCCGGTGAAGTGGACGGCGGAGCGGGCCGGATCCGGGTCGTCGAGGAAGGTCCTGATCCGGTCGCGGGTGTCGGCCACCAGCGCCGTGGTGGCATTGGCCCACGGGTAGGAGCCGCGGCCCGCGTTGGCGTTGGCGGTGGTCAACTGGGCCTGTACCGCGTCCAGTACGGCCTGCGGCTTCTGCGACGTCGCCGCGCTGTCCAGGTACGCCAGCTCCGGATTGCCGGTGATGATCGGGAACTGGTCACGCAGCGCGCGCTGCCACGGGCCGAACTCCGCGAACAGCGCCGCACTGTGGTCACGCGCCGCAATCGGGGCCATACCGGTCAGTCCCGCACCAGCGGAGCGCCGGCGTCCCGCCAGGCGATGACGCCGCCGCTGAGACTGCGGACGTCGGGATGGCCCATGCGCGACAGCAGCGCGGCATAGCGGGCCGACTGCTCGCCGACCGGACAGACCAGCAGCACCGGCTGCTGCTTGCCGAACGGCAGCCCGCCCCGCACCAGTTCCTCGAAGAGTTCGTCCACGATGTTGATCGACCCCTCGATGTGCAGCGCGGCGTACGCGAACGGGCTGCGCAGGTCCACCACCAGCGGACGGTCCTGCACGATCCACTTCTGGGCGTCGTGGGTGTCGATGGCGCCGGCCGCGGCGATCTCGGCGGTGGTCAGATCGGCCACCGCGTTCCTGCGGGGCGGCAGGCGGAACAGATCGGGGCGGCGCTGCCGGGTGTATCCGAGATAGCTCTCGATGCGGTCGCAGACGATGAAGACTGCCGACTTGCGCGGACCGTTCGCCGCCGCACCGTCCTGGCTTGCCGTCAATTCGTCGTCCCACGCCCGGAGATGGCGCACCGTCCCGTAATACGCCGCCCCGCCGGTGGGCCCCGCCAGGATGCCGCAGCGGCGGGCCAGGGTCAGCATTCCCTCGATGGCCTCGTCGGAGCTGACCGACTCCATGGTGTCGTAGGTCTCCGGGGCGAAGAGACCGACCTCGTGGACCTCGTCGAGGGTGCGGATGCCGGGGATGAAGTCGGCCTTGCCGGCGACCAGGCCGACGACCCTGACGTGCGGATCGTGCTCCCGCAGCACCCTCGCCACCCCGGTCGACGAGCCCGCGGTGCCGACACAGGCGATGAACCAGTCCGGTGCCCGCCCGTCCAGGTCCTTGACGATCTCCGGGCCGGTGCCCGTCGTGTGCGCCTCGGTGTTGCGGTCGTTGAAGTACTGGTCGGTGTGGAGATAGCTGTGACCGGGCTCGGACAGCTCCCGGTGGAAGAGGGTGAGGGGGTCGTCGGTGTTGGTCGGGTCCAGGCATTCGCTCTGCCCGGGAAGCTCCTCGATCTCGGCGCCCAGCAGCAGGAGCAGATCCTTGATCTCCGGTATCCGCATCCGGTTCGTCACGCTCTTGAAGGAGAGTCCGTGCATGCCCGCGATCACGGCGAGCGCCTTCGCGGTGTTGCCGCTGGAGAGTTCCACGACCTGGCTGCCGTGCGCCACGGCGTCGGCCAGCCCGGCGCGGGCCATGTTCCACGCGGCGCGGTCCTTGACCGAGCCGAAGGGGTTGAGCAGTTCCAGCTTGGCGTACAGGTCGATGTGGCGCAGGCCGTGCACGGCCGGATCGATGCGGACCAGCGGGGTGTTCCCGATGGCCTCGGTGATGCTGTCGTACCTCATGACTCTCCCCCCGGACGTGTGATCGGCCAGTACTGCTCGTCGAGGCACCAGTGCCAGGAACCCTCCGCCTGCCAGGCGGCGACCTTGCGCGCGACGGGCTGGTGCTGCGCACCGCTGGTCTGGAAATCCATGCAGTAGCCCGCGGTGTTGGCGAAGCCCAACAGCTCGCCGGGCCGGGGCAGCCACGGCAGGAAGACCATCCGACGGGTGATCAGATCGGCCTCCAGGCAGAGGCTGCCCGCCAGATAGACGCCCACCGGCTCACCGCCACCGGCGGCGCGGGTCCCGTCCCGGGCGAGGAGTACGGGATCCATCAGCACCCCGTGCTCCTCCAGTCCCGCGTCATCGGCCTTCATCGCCAGGCGGACCAGGTGGTCGCCGCTGTCCGTACGGCGCGCCTCCAGCACCCTGGCCAGCACCAGCCCGCACTGGTCCACCAGGGCGCGCCCCGGCTCCGTGTACAGGTCGTAGAGGTTCTCCAGCAGCAGGGTGGCGAGCGGCCGGCCGCCGAAGGAGGGGGCGGGCAGGGACAGCAGCTCGTCGAGGTAGCGTGCGCCGGCGACCGGGCGGTGGGCCGGGTAGAGGGCGAGCGAGCCGCGCAGGGTGCCCGCGTCGTTGCGGAGCCCGTAGCCGTGTCCGCGCCAGGTGATGGCGGGCCGCCGGCCCAGTACGGCGGCGGTCAGCGCAGAGGTGTAGCGCTCCCACTGCTCGCCGTGGGCGAGGTAGTCGACGCCGAAGCCGCCGCCGATGTCCACCGCGCGGGGCCGCAGCCCGCGGCTGCGGCAGGCGTCCAGGGCCCGGATGCATCCTTCGAGGGCGCGGGCCTTCTCCTCCAGGCTGGTGGTGTCCAGGTGGTAGCCGACACCGACCAGTTCGACCGCGTCCCCGTGCCGCTCGACCGCCTTCAGCAGATGCTCCAGCTCTCCCGCCGGGGAGCCGAAGCGGCTGGGCCGGGTACGCATCCGGACGCCGGGCCCGTCGAAGGCGGAGAGCCGTAACACCACGCGTATTCGGGGGAGTTGGCGGTCACCGACCAGGGTGGCGAGCTCCTCCAGCTCACCGTACGAGTCGACGTTGACGGTGACGCCGGTGCGGGCGGCGAGCCACCGGAACTCCGGGTTCTTGGGTCCGGTCGCCATGATGCGGTCGGGGGTGAAGCCGGCCCCCAGCGCATGCTGCAACTCGCCCAGCGAGGCGACGTCGATGGCCGCGTCCGTCGCCGCGAGCCGCCGTACCAGCGCGCTGGAGCGGTTCGCCTTGTGCGCGAAGAACACCCGGCCGGCCAGCCGGTGCGTACCGTACGCGGCGCGGAACCGCCGGGCGTTCTCGGCGATCTGGTCCGGCAGTACCACGTTCAGCGGCGAGCCCAGCGCGTCGACGAGGGTGTGCAGCAGCGCCCCCGACCGCAGCAGCGACGCCAGACGCTCCTCCAGGCGAGGCTCCAGAGACAGCGGTTCCGGAGACAATGGCACAGCAGCCGCCAAGAGACCCCCTAGAAATGGACACGACGCATCCCGCTCAGTTCGCGTTAACCACTTCCCCCTCCCGGCGGCCTTTACGCCCGAGTGCGCCCGCGCGCCGGGGCTTGGCCCGAGTGCGCCCGCCCGCCGGGACTTCGCCCGATGCCGAGCCCGGCGGGGGGCGCCGGTCAGACGCGTACCAGGGCGTCCGGGCGCAGGTCGGCGAGGGTCGGGTAGCCGTCCACGGCCATCAGGAGATCGGCCTCGGCCAGCAGCGAGCGCAGGACGTGGACGATGCCGTCGGCGCCGCCGAGGGCCGCGCCGTAGGCGTACGGGCGCCCGACGGCGACCGCGGTGGCGCCGAGGGCCAGCGCCTTGACGACGTCGGTGCCGGTGCGGACACCGGAGTCGAACAGCACCGGCAGGCCGTCGGCGGCGGCCACCACGCCGGGCAGCGCGTGGAGGGCGGGCAGACCGCCGTTGGCCTGGCGCCCGCCGTGGTTGGAGCAGTAGATGCCGTCCACCCCGCCGTCCCTGGCACGGCGTACGTCCTCGGGGTGGCAGATGCCCTTGAGAAGCAGCGGCAGGTCGGTCAGGGAGCGCAGCCAGGGGAGGTCGTCCCAGGTCAGCGGGTTGCCGAAGACGCCGGCGTACAGGCCGACGGCGGCGCCGGGGTCCCCTTCGGGCGACTTGGGGAGCCGGGCGCGGAAGACCGGGTCCGAGGTGTAGTTGGCCAGGCAGTGGCCGCGCAGCTGGGGGAAGTTGGCGGTGGCCAGATCGCGCGGGCGCCAGCCGAGGGTCCAGGTGTCCAGGGTGACGACGATGCCCTTGAACCCGGCGGCCTCGGCGCGCCGGACGAAGCTCTCGGCGAGCTCCCGGTCGGCGGGGGTGTAGAGCTGGAAGAAGCCGGGGGTGTCGCCGTACTCGGCGGCGACCTGCTCCATCGGGTCCGCGGAGAGCGTCGAGGCGATCATCGGTACGCCGGTACGGGCCGCGGCCCGCGCGGTGGCCAGATCGCCGTGCCCGTCCTGGGTGCACAGGCCGATCACCCCGATGGGAGCCATCAGCAGCGGCGACGGGAGGGTCATCCCGAACAGGTCCACGCTCAGGTCGCGTTGGGCGGCGCCGGCCATCATCCGCGGCATCAGCCCCCAGCGCGCGAAGGCGCTGACGTTGGCGCGCTGGGTGCCTTCGTCCCCGGCGCCGCCGGACACGTAGGACCAGACGGACGGTGGCAGGGCGGACTCGGCGCGCGCCTCCAGGTCGGCGAAGGCCATCGGCAGCCGCGGCAGTTCGCCGCGCAGGCCGTTGGCGTAGATCTCGTTCTGGTAGTCGCCGAAATTCTGGTGCGTAGGCGCCATCTTCTCCGTCTCCCTGGTGTCGCGGTGGCTTCGGTTTTCCGGGGTCGCTTCGGTTCTCTTCGGTTCTCTTCCGTATTCTGTAGAACTCCGGTGCGTTGTTCCGGCTGTCTCCGGTGCGTCCTGGTGCGTTCTCGCCGCTTCCTGCAACGTTCCTCACGTCTTCCGCGGCGGCCTGCCGCGGAAAGCACGCGACGGAGCCCGGTCCCCACGGACCGGACCCCTCCCCTGACGTGTGTTTCCTGTTTGCATTCTGACTGACTGTCAGCCGCCCTGTCCGGACACCGTGTTCGGTCGGCACAGGTGCAGCTCGCCGACCGGGTCGGCCGGGTAGGAGTGGTCGAGCTGCCAGCCGTGCTCGGCGGCCACCCGGAGGACGGCATGGGCGCCGGCGCCGCGGAAGTGCCAGGTGTTGACGCCGACCCGGCGCAGGATCCGGCCCCACTCGTCGGCCTTGTACCCCTTGCTCGGGTCCCTGGCCAGCTCGGTGCGGAACTTCTCGGCGAGGTGCGTCCTCAGATGAGCCACGTAGGCGTCGGGGCTGCGGCGCAGTTCCAGGGAGCGCACCCGCGGCATGAAGACGAAGGTGAGCAGCGGCATCAGCACCCGGCAGGGCAGCGGGCCCCAGGGTGCGCCGGGCGCGGGCGACGGGCTGTTCGGGGCGGGGACGCCGTGCTGCTCCGGGGGCGGCATCATGCGGAAGAGGGGCAGGTTCTCGGACGCGGGCCGGTAGTTGTCCCAGTCGACCGCCCAGCCGTACTGCTGTGCCATCCGGTCGACGCGGCCCGGGCCCAGGCCGCGGAAGTAGCGCAGCTCGATACTTGCGGTGGCCCGGCGGACGCCGCTCGGGAGCAACTCGGCGGCTCCCCAGCCGCTGTTGCGCTCGCCCTTGCCGATGCGGTCCTTGAGCAGCGGTTCGGTGAACGGCTCCCAGTCCTCGGGCCGGCCGCTCCACTCGACGCGCAGCCGCCGCCAGGAGATGCCGGCCCGCACGAAGCCGAAGGCGATGGCCGGCGGGCCGACACTGGCGTTGGAATCGGCGTCGATCGCGATGGCCAGGACGGTCAGGCAGATCGCGATCAGTGCCCAGAGCGGGATGTAGAGGAACTGGAGCACGAACTGCGCGACGAGTCCGACCCGCGAACGCCGCGGCGCCGGGCCGAGGTCGGGCTGCGGCTTCGGCCGGACCGGTTGCGGCGGGTCGGAGAGGGAGATGCGGTTGTCGGGCCGGGTCGGTACCGGGTGTCCAGGAGCACCGGGGGCGCCGGGAGTTCCGGGGTGTGCCGGGTACCCGGGGTTGGCGGGGATTTCGGCGGGCGCCGGTGCCGCGGGGGGGCGTGGGGGCGCCGTAGCCGGGGTGGCCGGCCGGAGTGCCGTGGACACTGCCGTGGCCGGGGTGGCCGCCCTGGTGCGGGTATCCGCCCTGGTTTCCGTAGCCGCCCTGGTTGCCCTGGTAACCCTGGTTTCCGTAGCCACCGTTGATGCCGTTGATGCCGTTGATGCCGTTGTTGCCGTGATTGCCCTGGTTTCCGTAGCCGCCGTGACCTCCGGGGGGCGTGCTCATGGGTCTCCTCGTCGAGTGGCGCATCCGGGGTGACAGCAGTGCGGCGCTGGGGGGGCGGAGCGCGGCACGTGCCGGGTGGGCGAGCAGCGTCGGACGGGCACCCGGCGGCCGTTCGCGGCCCCATCATGCCGCACCCCCGCGGGCGCCGGACATGGTGGTCGCGCGAGCAGCGGCGGTTCGCCGACGGGGCCGGGGAGTTGTGTACGCCCGTTCCTCCACTGGGATCGCGGCCTCCGTCAAGCTCGTTTTGGAGTCGGGACGATTTCTCCATACGATCCGGCGATGATCTCCAGAACGATCACCAAACGGATCACCGGGCGAAGGCTCGCGGCCGGGGTGTGCGGGCTGCTGGCCGCGCTGTCGGTCGGGCTGTCGCCCACGCCGGCCGCCGCCGGCGAACCCGCGGCGCAGTCCGCCCCCAAGGTCGAGCTGACGCTCGACGTCAGCGGCTCGATGCGGACCCGGGACATCGACGGGCAGAGCCGGATGTCCGCGGCGAAGCAGGCGTTCAACGATGTGCTGGACGCCGTCCCCGAGGGCGTCCAGCTCGGCATACGCACCCTCGGCGCCAACTACCCGGGCGAGGACCGGCAGGTCGGCTGCAAGGACACCCGCCAGCTCTACCCGGTCGGCCCGATCAACCGGACCGAGGCCAAGACCGCGGTCGCCACGCTCGTCCCCACCGGCTGGACCCCGATCGGCCCCGCCCTCCAGGCCGCGGCCAAGGACCTCCAGGGCGGTGACGGGCAGCGCAGGATCGTCCTCATCACCGACGGCGAGGACACCTGCGCCCCGTTGGACCCGTGCCAGGTGGCGCGCGACATCGCCGCCCAGGGCATCCATCTCACCGTCGACACGCTCGGGCTGCTGCCGGACGCCAAGACCCGCAGCCAGCTGAGCTGTATCGCCGAAGCCACCGGCGGCACCTACACCTCGGTGCAGCACCGCGGCCAACTCCGCGACCGGGTGCACCAGTTGGTCAACCGTACGGCGCATCCCGTGCGGACACCGGTCGCCACCCAGGGCGCCCAGCAGTGCGCCGGCGCCCCGCAGCTCAAGCCCGGTCTCTACGGCGACCGCGAGAAGTTCGCCGAGCACCGCTGGTACCGGGTCGACGTCAAGCCCGGTCAGGAGCTGCGCGCGTCGGTGAGCGTCGCGGCGGACCGTGCCGTCAACAACGATTACGGGGTGCTGCTGCGGGCCTCGACGGTGCACGGACGGGAGATCGTCCGCGGCTCCGAGTCCGGCGACGGACGTACCGACGCCATCTCGACCGGGCTGCGCTACGCCAAGCCCCCGGCCGGCTCTTCGGACGCCGCCAAGGACGCGGCGGAGACCGTCTGCCTCCAGGTCAGCAACTCCTTCTCGGCGCCCGCCTCGGTCAAGACCGACCCGGGCATGCCGGTCGAGCTGGCCGTGGATCTGGTGGACGGGCCGCACAACGCCTCCGACCCGGCCTCCTTCGGCCTCGGCCGGGGCTGGTGGCTGCTGGGCGCGCTGGTCCTCGCCGGACTGGTGGGCGGCCTGCTGTGGGGCTGGATCTCCCGTTGGCGCGTCACCGTCTGGAGGACCAACTGATGCGAAGCGTACGCCGATTGACGACGACGATCGCCGCCGCGCTGGTGGCGTGTGCCGGGCTCGCCGGTGCGGCGGGAACGGCCGCCGCCGCCAGCCCGAGCCCGAGTGCCAGTGCCGGCGCGGGGGCGGACACCGCCCCCACCGAGGCCGGTACCTCCTTCCGTACCGCGACCCCGATCAGGATGGACCAGCGGGCCACCGCCGGCGCCTCCACCGGCGACTACCTTTACTGGGTGCTGCCGGTCGACGCCGGAGCGCGCGCCACGGTCAAGGCGAAGGTGACGCTGCCGCCGCCGTCCGCCCGGCACGGCGCGACGACCTGGCAGCTGGACGTGTACGACGGGCTGCGCCGCCGGCAGGCGTGCCGGTACGGGGCGCAGACCAAGTCGGCGGCCAAGGACGCCGCGTCGGTCGAGCTGTCCTGCTCGCTGCGTACCGTGCGCGGCTGGGCGGAGCAGTGGGCGAACGATCCGCTGCCGGGGAGCTACTACATCCGGCTGACGGTCGTCGATCTGTCTCAGGAGGACCTGGGGCAGCCGGTGCATGCCGAGGTCGAGGCGTCCGCCTCCGACGCGGGCGGCGCCCAGGCGGTGGACGGCAAACTGTCCGCTCCTCTGGTGCCGGGCGCCACCTCGGCGACCCCGAAGCCGAGCGGGAGCGCGGCGGCGCAGCAGCCCGCGGCGAGCGACGCGCCGGACGGCGGCTGGTCGTCGGGCTGGTGGTCGGACCGCTGGATCTGGACCGCCGTGGGCGGTGTCCTCGCGGCCCTGGCGGGCATCGGCGGCTACCGGCTGACCCGGGGCTCCGGCCGGCCGGCGTATCTGCCGCCGGGGGCCTGACCCGGTCCGCGGATCCGACGGGGCGGGGCGGTCGCGGCACGCGCCGGGGCCGCCCCGGTCAGGAGACCGGCTCAGATCGCAACCGGGCAGCGGCATGTGACATCAAGACAAGCGAGAGGCAGACGAGACAGGCACTGCACGACGTACGCCTACGTATCCGACGCACACGACCCCAGCAGAGGACATCGCCCGTGAAGCCAGCCCTTGTGAACCGCCGGGCCGCCGGTACCGCCGTCGCCACCCTGATGCTCGCCGCGGGTACCGTCGGCGCCCTGGCGTCCCCGGCCGCCGCCAAGGCCAATTCCATGACCGTGGGCAAGGTCGCCCTGGACACCCGGCACGCGGTGATCACCGCCGCCCTCGCCTATTCCTGCGACCCCGGCTCCGACGTGCATGTGGCGACCACCGCGACGCGCCTGCACCCGGCCAAGGGCCACCGCCCGGCCGTGGCCACCGCGACCCTGACCAACAAGAAGCTGGTCTGCGACGCGCGGCAGCACCGGGTGCGGCTGACCCTGCACCCGAAGCCCGGCTCCGCGTTCCACAAGGGAAACAAGGTCCAGGTCGTGGCGAGCATCGTCACCCCGCACGGCGCCCACTACGCCGACGCGAAGAAGATCGTCACCCTCTGACCCGGGAAGCCGTCGCGCTCCGGCCCGGGAGCGCGACGCGGCACCCCGGGGCCCGTGCGGCCGGCCCCTGCGGGCCGTCGGACGGGCCCTGCGGGCGCCGGGGCCGCCCTGGGTGTAGAGAGGAAGTATGCGCGTCCGGAAGGGTCTCCCCCGATCCGGCAGGTCCTGGCTGCTGAGCCACGGGTTGGTCGCCATCCCGCTCGCGCTGATCGCCGTGGTCACCGTGCTGGACATCAGCGCCCCGACCTCCATCCATCTGGGCCCGTTCCTGGTGGCGGCGCCCGCGATCACCGCGTCCTTCGCGGGTCCCGGCCTGACCGGCGCCATCGGAGCCCTGGCGGTGGCCGCCCAGATCCTCATCGGCCAGTTCCACGGCGGGCTGATGACCGCGAACCACCAGGCGCAGATCGCCGCCCTCCTCGTCATCTCGGTGCTGGTGACGCTCTTCCGCTATGCGCGCGACCGGCATGAGCGGCAGCTCACCCAGGTACGGTCGGTGGCCGCGGCGGCGCAGCAGGTGCTGCTGTGGCCGCTGCCCCGCCGGATCGGCCGGCTGCGGATCGAGTCCGCGTACATCTCGGCGGAGGCGGAGGCCGAGATCGGGGGTGATCTGTACGGGGCGGTGCCGGTGCCGGGCGGGGCCCGGCTGGTCATCGGGGACGTGCGCGGCAAGGGCCTGGCGGCCATCGGCGAGGCCGCCGCGCTGGTCGGCGCCTTCCGGGGGTCGGCCTACCGCCACCTCTCCCTCGCGGGCATGGCGGCGCACCTGGGCAACTCGGTGTTCTGGAACCTGGCGCACGCCCCCGAGGAGGACCCGGAGTCGTTTGTGACCGCTCTGGTGCTGGACGTTCCCGACACCGGCCCGTTCCTCCGCATGGTGAACTGCGGACACCCCCCGCCCCTGATGCTGCGCGGCGACAAGGTCCTTCCGCTGGAGGTCGCCGAGCCGGCGATCCCACTGGGCCTGAAAACCCTCTCGGAGAGCGACTACGAGGTCGAGACCTTCACCTTCGAACCGGACGATGTGCTGCTGCTCTACACGGACGGGGTGATGGAGACCCGCAACCGCGACGGCGTGTTCTACCCGCTGGCCGACCGGCTGGCCTCCTGGAACGACCGCGACCCGGCCTCCCTCGTACGGCGTCTGCACGACGATCTGCTCCAGTACGCGGACGGGAACCTGGGCGATGACGCGGCGATGATCGCCATCACCCGGCCCGCGGACGCGGAGCAGCCGGACGCGAGGGCCTGGGCCGACCGGCCGTCATCACCGCTGCGGCACCGGGCGCCGTAGCGGCACGTCGGTACCGGAGGATGGGGTGCCGGCCACGGCGCGATGCGCAACGGCCCGACGCACGACGCACCGACCACCCATCACCAACCACCGCGAGGAGACCGCAGCCCCATGCCGCAGCCACGACCCCTCACCGTTCGCCGGGTGTTCGGGGACCAGCCGTACACCGAGGTCGGCCACCCGGGCACGGCCGTCCGCGACGAGCGCCTCGGGCTGCTCGCGGTCGCCGGGGGTCTGCGGCACCCGCAGTGGCCCGGCCGGGACGCGGCGAAGGGCTGGACCAGGACGCGGATCGGGGTCTACGACGCGGACGCTCCGCGCTGCCGGCAGCTGCTGCGCGCCCGGTGGTCGGTCAGCGCACTGCGCTTCCACCCCACCCTGCCGCTGCTCGCGATCGGTACCGGCGCCTGGAGCCACGAGGGGGAGCTCCTGTTGCTGAACCTCGCCTCCGGGCGCGTCCTTTCGCTGCTCGCCGAGCCGCGCAACGTGTGCGGGCTGCGCTGGTCCGACGCCCGGACCCTGGAGGTCTTCCTGACGCCGGACGACGACGTCCTGGAGGCGGGGGGCGACTCCGCCCTCCGCGCCGTCGTCGAGCACGACGACTGGTCCGCGGCGGGGAACCCGACGTCGGCCCCCTCACCCGGTGAACTACATCCCTACGACAGCGAGTTGGAGCTCGTCGCACTGCCTCCCGACGATCGCGTGCCACCGCTGCTCGCGCAGATCGACGGCGCCGCCCCCGGGCCCCGCCGCGGGCCCGTCTGGGCGGTGGAGTCCCTGCCCGGCGGCCGGATACTCGCCGCCCTGGAAGGGACCCGGCTGGAGTGCTGGGGCCCGGACGGCACACGGGAGTGGTCCGCCCCCGACCCGGACCCGCAGGGCGGCGGCCGGGAGATCCTGCTCGCGCCGGACCGCCGGTCGGCCTGGGTCAACACCAGCGCACGGACCCGGTGGGACGGCCACGGCTGGCACGAACGCCCGTACCCCATCGACCGGTTGTCCGTCGACGACGGCACCGTGCGCACCACCGTCGACCCCGGTTTCGCGGTCGCCTGCACCCGGCGCGCGGACGGCTGGCTGGCGCTCCGCGACTGCCGGCACAGCGTCGCGCGCCCGGTGACCGTGCTGGTCTCGCCCGGTCACCGCGAGGCGGTCCGCCTGGAGTTGGGCGGCTACGACCTGTTCAACCACCACTTCCCCGTCCGGCACAGCCCCGAACTCCTCTTCCTGCAAGGCGAGTCGACGCAGCCCGCGGCCGGCAAGCAGATCGTCCGGGTCGATCCGCCCGATGGCACCACCGGCACCCCGCGCATCCACCGGCTCTTCCCTCTCGAATGGGACGCCGACCGCGACGCCCACCTGTTCGGCGGCCCTGCGGTCCACCTCGCCGACGGCCGCGGCCCGGCCCTGGTGCATGCGGGCACCGTCCACCACCCGCACGGCCTGCGCCCCGGCGGGGCGTTCGTCGTCCGGCGCCGGATGCCCGACGGGGCGCCGGACTGGGTGTTCACCACGGACACCCAGACCACCGGCCTGGACACCGACGGCGAGACGGTCTACGTGGCCGGCAACTCCGGTGAGGTGGTGGCCCTGTGCGCCGCCGACGGGACCGTCCGCGACCGGCGCACGCTCCGCATCGACGGTTTCCCCGCCGACCCGCTGTCCCTCACCGCCGCCGGGCCGGACCGGGTGCTGATCGGCACCGTCGACGGCCGCATCGCCGACTGCACCTTCTGACGGAGCGTGGGCCGCCTTCCGGAAGGGCGCACTGGCACCTCCGCCAACTCGCACATCGACCGGTGGAATTGCCCCGTCCCGGACGGCCCCGAGTGCGCATCGCCGTCAGCAGTGTGACGCCGCGTCAGGCGATCTGACGGAGCCGGGGCCCGGGTGGCGGCGGATGCGGGCGGCGAGGACCGCGACATCGTCCTCGGCGTGCCGCCCGTCGAGGCGGAGCAGGACCTCGTCGAGTACGTCCTCCACCCCGGCACCGGCGGGCAGGCGCATCCCGGCGAGCCGGGCCAGGGAGGCGTCGATGTCCTCGCCGCGCCGTTCGACGAGGCCGTCGGTGAACATCACCAGGGTGTCGGCGGGGGTGAGGGCGCGGGTGACGAGGTCGCAGCCGCCGGCGCCGGTGCCCAGCGGCGGGCCGACGGGGACGTGGAGCAGTTCGGCGGTGCCGGCGCCGGTGAACACGACCGGCGGGAGATGGCCCGCGGCGGCGAACGCGGCGATACCGCGCGCCGGATCCACCCGGGCCACCAGGCAGGTCGCCGGGCGTCGGCCGTCGTCGTCGGCCACCGCGAGGTCGAGTTGGCGCAGGACCCGGTGCGGCGGCAGATCGGCCGAAGCGACGTAGCGGAGGGCGGAGCGGTAGGCGTTCATGTCGACGGCCGCGTCGAGCCCGTGCCCCATGACGTCGCCGACGGCGAGCAGGGTGCGCCCGAAGTGGAGCCGTACGGACTCGAACCAGTCGCCGCCGACCAGGGCGCTGGTGCCGGACGGCAGATAGCGGGTGGCGAGCTCCAGGTTGGGGTGCGGGCGGCCGGGCTCGGCGAGCAGCGCGCGTTGCAGGTCCATCGCGGTGCGCTGGGTGGCGGCATGGCGGCGGGCATGGGCGAGATGGACGGCTGCCAGGCGGGCCGCGTGGCGGAGGGTGGCGCCCTCGTCCTCGGTGAAGCCGCCGTCGGCGCGGGCGGCGAGCAGCACGCCGTAGAGGTGGCCGTGGGCGAGGAGCGGCACCGAGAGCGGCACCGGTGCGGTGGCGAACCCGGGCTCCAGCAGCGGGGCGGATCCGGCGGTGGCCACCCGGTGCAGCGCTGCCGGGGAGGGCGGCCCGCCGAGGGTCTCCGGTGCGTCGGTGGCCGCGTCCTCGGGGAGGAGGTCCACCGCGGCGGCATCGCACAGCCGCCGGCAGACGAACCGGGCGAGTTCGGCGCAGGTGGTCTGCTCGTCCAGGGTGGTGCCGATCCGCTCGGCGGCCTCCTCGACCGCGTGCAGCCGCGCCCGCAGCCGCGCGCCGGGCTCCGTCCGCCGGCGGTGGTCGTCAGCCAACAACGCCCGCGCCCAGCAGGCCGAGCAGCAGCGCACCGACCAGGATCCGGTAGATCACAAAGGAGTTGAAGGAGTGCCGGGCCACGAAGCGCAGCAGCCAGGAGATCGAGGCGTAGGCGACGGCGAACGAGACGACGGTGCCGACGGCCAGCGGGAGGATCGCGGCGCCGCTGCCGATGGCGTCCTTCAGTTCGTAGATGCCGGCTCCGGTGAGGGCCGGGATGCCGAGGAAGAAGGAGAGGCGGGTGGCCGCTACGCGGTCCAGGTCCAGGATCAGGGCGGTGGACATGGTGGCGCCGGAGCGGGAGAAACCGGGGAAGAGCAGCGCGAGGATCTGGGAGCAGCCGACCCACATGGCGTCGTTGAGGGTGGTGTCGTCCTCGCCGCGCCGGTGGCGGCCCATCTGGTCGGCCGCCCACATCACGCCGCTGCCGACGATCAGCGCCCCGGCCACGACCCACAGGGAGGCGAGGGTGCTGTCGATGAGCGGCTTGGCGGCGAGGCCGACGACCACGATCGGGAGGGTCGCGTAGATGACCCACCAGGCGAATCTGTAGTCGTGGTGGTGGCGCTCCGCGCGGTTGCCCAGTCCGCGGAACCAGGCGCCGACGATCCGCACGATGTCCCGGAAGAAATAGACCAGTGCGGCGGCGATGGCGCCGACCTGGATCACCGCGGAGAATCCCACCACGGCTCTGTCGTCGACGGATATCCCCATCAGTCCTTCGGCGATTTTGAGATGGCCGGTGGAGGAGACCGGGAGGAATTCCGTCACGCCCTCGATGATTCCGAGGGCGACGGCCTGGCCGATGCTGATCGTGCTCATGGTCCACTTCCGGAACGGTGCAATGAAGGGGGGTGCGGTGACGCACCCCCGATCAAACACGGTGCGGAAGTTTCCGGTCCGAACGTCCGAACGGAAATCCGGTGAATTCTGCGCTCGCCGGAGTTTCCCCGGCGTATCCGCGGGATTTACCGGGCGGCCCTTTTCGGAGCCTTCGGGACGGGCGCGAGATAGGCACGGTATCCGCGGAAGCGGGTGGCGCCGGACAGCGGAGCCGGGTGCCAGGCGCGGGCGAAGGCGGGGGGCGCGGTGCGCGGCGGGACGAGCAGGGCCACCGGTCGGCGGGCGGCCTCGGCAAGGAGCCCCTCGGGGGTGATGCTGGCGTCGGGCCCGCCGATCTGCCGGGAGAAGCAGCCCGTGTAGTACGCGATCTGGACGGCGTTCTCGCCGGAGAGGGTGCAGGGCGGGCGCACCCCGAGGCCGTGCAGCGCGGTGGCGACGGCCCGGAAATCCTGGCGCATATGGCGGTTGCGGGCGGTGTTGCCGGTCAACACGGCGCCCTGGATTGCCAGATGCCCTAGGAGGGCGACGGCGACGAGGAGCGTGGCGAGCGGGCGGAGCCGGCCCCCGCGGGCGATCAGCCGGCACAGGCAGTCGGCCACGGGGAGGGCGAGCAGGGCATAGCTGGGCAGCAGGAAGCGGGGGGCGGCGTAGTCGATGAGGAAGAGGTACGGCACGGCCATCACCACCGCGACCGCGCCGGGCAGCAGAGCGGTGGCCGGGCGCTTGGCCCGGACGGCGGCCAGGGCGCCGCCGAGGAACAGGACGGGCAGGGTGAACCACCATGCCGCGGTGACCGGGTGGGTCCAGGGCACGTCGCAGGGGCGGCACAGCCCCACTCCGTCCAGACTGCGGATCTGGTCCTCAACGGCGAGGTTCCAGCCGATGCCGCCCTGGATCTCGGCGGCGCGGTGCAGCCGGGCGAACAGGCCGCCGTAGCGGGTGTACGCCTCGACGATCCAGTCCGCACCGCCCAGCAGCAGCCCGGCCACCAGCAACAGGACGAGCGCGGGGCGCCGCCACCGGGGCACCACCAGCGCCGCGGCGGCCAGCGCGAGCACCAGCCAGACGGCGTCCGGCGGGCGCATCAGCGCCACCACCGCCACGGCGAGCGGCAGCATGACCCGCGCCCGGCGGTCCGTGCGGTCCCTTACGGCGCGCAGGAAGCAGCCGACGGCGGCCAGCGTCGCGTACGCGCTCCAGGGGTTGGGCATGGCCTGGGGCGCGTAGTAGAGGGTGATCCAGAGCGTGGCGAAGAGGGCGCCCCCGAGGGCCAGGACGCGGGTGGGCAGCAGCCTGCGCCAGATCCACAGCGCGCCCAGGAGGCCGGCGCCGGAGAGCAGCGCGAGGACGATCCGCAGGACGGTGGGTGAGGAGGTCAGCTCGGTCACCGGCGCGATCAGGTAGGTGATGCCGCGGGCCCGTGGTGCGCTGAAGAAGGCGGGCGGTGCGTGCCGGCTGACCTGGCTCGCGTAGACCGTCTCGTCCCAGCCGAGCCCGGACCCGGGCGCCACCAGGGCCACCTGGAGGATGACGAACAGCGCGCAGACCGCGGCGAGCCAGGGCAGCGGGCTCGGGGCGGAGACGTCGGCGGGCAGCGGGCGGAGCCCGTAGACCTGGACCGGGGCCCGCCGCAGCGCCCGGCCGTCCCTGATGGCCCGGCTCCATTCCGTGGCCCGGCCCCCATAGGTGGCCCGGCCCCCGGCAAGGGGCCGGGGCGCTTCCATGGTCCCGTTCTCTTCCATCGTGAGACCTCGCGAGATCGAGTGGCTGATGCGGCCGTGATGCACCCGTGGTGAAGCATTCGCCATCATGGGGGCAGCCGGCGCTCCCGGCACTCCGCACTCGCCTGTTCGGCACTGGAAGCTTCGGCCTGTCAGGGCATACGGCCCGCCGCCTACACTGGGCGTTCCGGGGACGATGGGGATGCCCCGGAAGGACGGAGAGCGGCAGTGGTGACCAGCTTCGACGGCAAGGCCGCCAAGGCCGCCAAGCCCGATCCGTCCGCCGAGGTGCTGGCGGAGGCGGCGGCGATGTTCGGTCTGCTGGCCTCTCCCCCGCGCCTGCACATCGTCTGGGCACTGGCACAGGGCGAGAGTGACGTCAGCGGGCTCGCGCAGCGGGTCGGCGGCGCACTGCCGGCGGTGAGCCAGCATCTGTCGAAGCTGAAGCTGGCCGGCCTGGTGCGCTCCCGCCGCGAGGGCCGGCGGGTGGTCTACCTCGTCGACGACCCCGATGTGGTGGCGGTGATGCGGACGCTGGTCGTCCAGCTGGCCGCCCGTTCCGACGTCGAGGCGCCGGTCCGCCTGCGTGAGCTCGGTGCCTGAGATCACCACGGCACCCGGGACCGGCCCGACGCCCCCGGACACAGCAGGCACCCGCACGGGCGGGGAGCTGCGCCGTGCCCCGGCGGGGGCGGAGCCGGCGGCGCTGACCCCGTTGCAGCTGATGCGGCGGCTGGACACCGGGCCACGCGGGCTGACGGACGCGCAGGCCGAGGAGCGGCTGGCCCGGCTCGGCGAGAACACCGTGCCGACCTGGAAGCCGGTGTCCTGGCCGCGGCGCTTTCTGGGCAGTCTGCGGGATCCGTTCACCACGGTGCTGCTGTGCCTGGGGCTGGTGTCGGCGGCCGTCGCCTCCTGGGGCACCGCCTGCGTGATCCTGACGCTGGTGGCGGTCAGCTGCGCGCTGCGGTCCGGCGGCGAGCACCATGCCAGCCGGTCGATGGCGGCGCTGCGGGAGCTGGTCGCCACCACGGCGACGGTGCAGCGCCGGGCGGACGACGGCGCTCCGCCGCAGGTGCGCGAGATCCCCGTCGACCAGCTGGTCGTGGGCGATGTGGTGCGGCTGGGCCCGGGAGACCTCGTACCGGCGGATGTGCGGCTGCTGCGGGCCAGCGGGCTGACCGTGCACCAGGCCGCGCTGACCGGTGAGTCCGCGCCGGTGCCCAAGCGGGCGGTGGACGCGCCGCTCGACGGGGACGGCGGGGCGGCCGAACCGCCGCACATGTGCTTCCAGGGCAGCTGCGTGGCGTCCGGGAGCGGGACGGCGCTGGTGGTGGCCACGGGTGCGGACACCCGGTTCGCCGCGGCGTACGGCGGGCGGGCCCGGCGGCGCGGGGAGACCGCGTTCGACCGCTCGGTGCACGGCATCGCCTGGACCCTGATCCGCTTCATGCTGCTGACGCCGCCGCTGGTGCTGATGGCGAACGCCGCGCTGCGCGGACGCGGCCTGGAGACGCTGCCGTTCGCGGTGGCCGTCGCGGTCGGTCTGACGCCGGAGATGCTGCCGGTGATCGTCACCACCGCGCTGGC
The DNA here is from genome assembly GCF_014648695.1 of Streptomyces albospinus. Taxonomy (GTDB): domain Bacteria; phylum Actinomycetota; class Actinomycetes; order Streptomycetales; family Streptomycetaceae; genus Streptomyces; species Streptomyces albospinus. Next base: position 67,927 of record NZ_BMRP01000013.1, on the reverse strand, counting down.
CCGGGGTGCCGCCGCGCTGGCCCGGACGAGCGGGGTGATCGTCAAACGGCTGCCCGCGCTGCACGACCTCGGGGCGATCGACGTGCTGTGCCTGGACAAGACGGGCACCCTGACCCAGGACCGGCCGGTCGTCGTACGGGCCGTCGACGCGCGCGGCGTCAGCGATCCCGAGGTGCTGCGCTGGGCGGCGGTGAACAGCTTCTGGACGATCGAGCTGGCCGAACTGCCGGTGCCGGACGCGCTGGACGAGGCGGTCCTGGAGGCGTCGGACGAGAACGGGGCGGATCCGCTGGAGTACGACGGGATCGCGGCGCTGCCGTTCGATCCGGTCGGGCGGCTGGCCGCGGCCGTGGTCCGCAGCCCCGGGCAGCACGGCAGCCACACCCTCGTCGTCAAGGGCGCCGTCGAGGACGTCGTCGCCCGCTGCGGGCGGCTGAACCTCGACGGGCAGGACGCCGAGCTGGACGAGGCGGCCCGCGAGCGGCTGCTGCGGTTCGCCGCGGCGGAGGCGGACAGCGGTCTGCGGCTGCTGGCCGTGGCGCGCTGCGAGCGCCGCCCCCGGCTCGGCGCGTACACCGACGCGGATGTGCGGGGGCTGACCTTCCTCGGCTTCGTCGAGCTGAGCGATGCGCTCGCCCCGTCCGCGGCCGATGCGCTGAAGGTGCTCGCCGGGCGCGGGGTGGCGGTGAAGGTGCTCACCGGTGACCACCCGGGCACCGCGGCGCGGGCCTGCCGGGATCTGGGGCTGGAGCCGGGCGAGGTGCTCACCGCGGACCGGCTCGCCGGGGTCGGCGGGCCGGCGCTGGCCGCGGCGGTCGAGCGGGCGACGGTCGTGGCGCGGTGCACGGCCCAGGACAAGGCCCGGATCGTCACGGCGCTGCGGGAGGGCGGGCACACCACCGGGTTCCTCGGGGACGGGGTCAACGACCTGCCCGCGCTGCACGCCGCGGATGTCGGGATCTGCCCGCGCGGGGCGGTGCCGGTCGCGCGCGAGGGAGCGGACGTGGTGCTCGCCGAGAAGGATCTGACCGCCATCGAGCGGGCGATCACCACCGGCCGGCACGCCAGCAGCAATATCGCCGCCTATCTGCGGATCACGCTGTCGTCCAACCTCGGCAATGTCATCGCGATGCTGGCGGCGGGTCTGCTGCTGCCCTTTCTGCCGATGCTCCCGGCCCAGGTCCTGGTTCAGAACCTCTGCTTCGACGCGGCGCAGCTCTCGCTCGCCTTCGACCGGCCGAGCCCCGACTCGGCGCGCAAGCCCGCCGTGCTGCGCCCGCGGGTCTTCCTCCGCTTCATCACCGCCTTCGGCCTGATCAACGCCGCCGCCGACCTGGCGACCTTCGCGGTGCTGGCGTTCTCGGCCCGCGCGACGTCGGGGACCGACACCCCGACGATGTTCCACGCCGGGTGGTTCACCGAGAACCTGCTGACCCAGGCGATGGTGATGCTGCTGCTGCGGACGGGCCGCCGGGCCGCCGAGGCCCGGGCCGCGGGACCGGTCCACCTCGCCGTCACGGCCCTCGCGGTCGTCGGCCTGCTGCTGCCGGTGTCCCCGCTCGCCACACTGCTGGCCATGTCGGCCCCGCCTCCGCTGTACTACCTGCTGCTCTCGGTCGTCCTCGCCCTGTACGGAGCGGCGCTGACGATCGCGCGGATGCGGTACGCGCGCCGGGCGAACGGCTGACGGACCGGGAGAACGGGTGAGGGCCCGCCCGGATTCCGGGCAGGCCCTCAGTGCGTCGGCGATTCAGCCGTGCTTCACCGCTGTCGGCTCACCAGTCGTCGCCGCCACCGTCGAAGCCACCTCCGTCGAAGCCGCCGCCGTCGCCCCAACCGCCGCTGAAGTCGGCCGGGTTGAAGTTGGCACCGGAGTCGGTCCCGCCCTCCGTGCCGCCGAAGAACGACGGGGAGTCGGCGTAGGCGGACGGGGCGCTGATGAGGGAGCCGAGCAGGGTTCCGGCGACCAGGGCGGGGAGCACGCCGGAGCCGTAGTAGCCGCCGGCCCAGGGCGAGTAGGCGGGTCCGGCGTTCCAGTACGGCTGCTGCCCGTCGGCGGTCTGCACCGTACGGGACATCGGCTCCTGCCCGTCGGCCAGCCGCGTGGCGTCGGCCGCGCAGGCCGGGACCGGGCGCGGCGCACCGCCGGGCGGGGCCCACTGCACGTCGACGGTCGAGGGACCGTGCCGCGGGTCGAAGAAGCAGGGCTTGCGGTGCTCCGGCAGCGGCGCGCCGGTGCGCCGTGCGGCGAGCGTGGCCAGCGCGAACCGGCCGCGCTCCAGGGCGTCGGTCACCGCCCGTACGTCCGCCGGGACGCGGGCCTCGTCCATCTTGGTCTTGGCGAGGTCGTAGGCGTCCAGGGCCGTGGTGTAGTCGGCGCGCATGTCGTCGGTGGCGCCGGGCTCGGAGGGGTTGAAGTCGAGGTGCTCCAGGGCCTCGCCGAAGGCGGTGATGTCCTCGTCGACCACCACGCGCAGCTGTGCCAGCTCGGCGCGCTCGCGCTCCTCGCGCCGCTTCTTGCTCCGGCGGTACAGGGCGTAGCCGCCGCCTGCGCCGCCCACGACGAGCACGCCGGCGGTGATCAGCCCGGCGGTGGAGCCGCCGGAACCGCCGCTCGCGTCGTCGCCCCATGAGGAGGGTGCGGTCCCGCGGGCCTGGGCGATGGCCTGGTTGGCGAAGTCGGTGACGATGCCCTTGACGTCGTCGCGGCTGTGGGAATCTCTGACGGCATTCCTGAGGTTCTTCACGCCGGGCAGCACCTGGCGGTCGGCCCCGGCGTTGAAGCCGGCGGCGCCGAGGTCGACGGCATAGACGCCGGTCACGCCGACCTTGGTCCGCAGGTCCTGCATCAGCCTGGCCTTGGGAAATTCGGCGGTCTCGGGCAACACGGCGACGAAGACCGGCTTGTCGGCGTCGCGTATTTTCTTCGCCAGGGCGTCGCGGTCCGCGTCCGGCAGCTTGTCCTTCACCCGCGGGTCGACATATACCGGGCTCTTTCTGAGTGCCTCGGCCACGGTGTCCAGGCCACTGCCCGCGGCGTAGGCCGGCCGCGGCAGCACCGCCACCGTGGCGAGCAGCACGAGGGCCGCCAGCAGGACGCCGGACAGGACTCCGGTCAGAGGGCCGGGCGAGTGCCGGCGGAGGGCTGACATAGGGCTGATCTCCTCAAGATGCTCGGGATATGTACCGGATGCGCAGGGGATACGTATGGGCGAAACAGGGTGAAAGGGACTCCCGCGACTGTCCATTATGGGCGGTCGCTAACCGTAGGAGAGATCGGAGCAGGGATTGTCGTCGGCGGACCGGGCCTTGCCGCCCACCTGCGACGAGCCCCCACCGGGCGGGGACGCAGCGGGAGCCGGTTGGGTTGCGTAGGACCGGCCGAGGGTGACGCTGATGCCCGGGGTGGCGGCCTGCTGGAGCACCGCGCCCGGGAAGAGCTGGGCGACGGCTCCGGCGTGGTCCTGGCGGCCGGGGCCGTAGCTGATCACCGTGGTGGTGTGCTGCTGGCCGGCGGCGGTGGCGGTGCCGGAGACGGTGAAGCCCGCGGCGTTCAGCGCGTCGGCGGCGCGGGCGGCCAGCCCGGGGACGGTGGTGCCGTTGTAGACGGCGACGCGGATACCGGCCCCGGACACCGCGGCGCCCGGCCCCGGGGAGGCGTCCGCGCCGGACTTGCCGTCATCGCCCTTGTGCGCGGACGTGCCGCTGGCGTCCTGGCCGTCCACGGTGCGGTCGGCGCGCAGGGCCTCCCACAGGTTGTCGGCGTCCGGGTGCACGATCGCGACCCGGGCGCCCTGGTAGCGCCAGGGCAGGGTCACGAACTTGGTGTTGTGCAGGTCGATGTTCTTCATCGACATCGCGAAGGCCAGGAGCTTGTCCGCCGAGCCCAGCCCCGGGTCGACGGTCATCGAATCGGTGGCCGCGTTCGCCAGCGGCAGCAGCGCGGAGGGGTTCATGCCCTGCGACTTGACCTTCTTGATCAGGCTGGAGACGAACGCCTGCTGCCGTTTGATCCGGCCGATGTCCGAGCCGTCCCCGATGCCGTGCCGCAGGCGTACGTAGTCCAGCGCCTTCTGGCCGGAGACGGTCTGCGGGCCCTTGGTGAAGATGAGCCGCCCGGGCGATCCCCGGTTGGGGTTGAGGTCGCCCTCGTAGACGTCCTTGGGCAGGCACACGGGGACGCCGCCGACCGCGGTGGTCATCTTCGAGAAGCCCGCGAAGTCGACGACCACGGTGTGGTCGACGCGCAGCCCGGTCAGCCTCTCCACGGTGTTCTGGGTGCAGGCCGGATTGCCCTTGGCGGTCTGGCCCACGGTGAACGCGGAGTTGAACATCGCGCCGGACTGCGGTGCGGTCCAGCTCCCGTCGGGCAGTCGGCACGGCGGGATCTCGACGAGGGTGTCGCGGGGGAGCGACACGGCGCCGGCATGCCGGCCGTCGCCGTAGACATGCAGCAGAAAGGCGGTGTCCGAGCGCCCCACGTCGCCCGTCCCGCCACCCAGCCTGCTGTTGCTGCCGGCGCGCGAGTCGGAGCCGATGACCAGGACGTTGCTGCCGCCGGCGCCGGCGGCGGGCCGGTCCTGGCTGAGGCCGTCCGCGCCGAAGGTGGTGATGTTCCCGTTGAGCTGGAGGTAGAGCCAGCCGGAACCCGCGACCAGAAGCACCAGGACGGAGAGGGTGAGTGCCGCCGCTGTGCTGACCCTGCTGGGCCGACGCCGCCGTCCCCCGACAAGACCGTCCTCGCTTCCGCGTACGGCTTGTGCCTTGTGGCTGCGTGTCACGTGTGCACCCTCGTCCATGCGATTTCGTGCAGGCATAGGGATCACTCCTGCACAGGGTTATACAGTTGCGCAATGTAGCAAGTGAAATCCGGGGCCGTTCCCTGTCGGCCGCGACTGTGACAACGAGAGAAAGGTGGGCGCGATGCTGCGCAATGGACTGGAACCCTGGCATCTGCTGGTCGTGGCGCTCGTGGTGATTCTCCTCTTCGGCTCCAAGAAGCTGCCCGACACCGCACGCGCACTGGGGAAGTCGCTGCGGATCCTCAAGAGCGAGGCGAAGGCGATGAAGGAGGACGACGGGACACCGCCGACCACCACCTACGAGGCGGGTCCCCAGGAGCGGACCGAGCCGCCGCGCACCATCCACGCGACCCCCGGCGCGCCCGGCACCGTCAGCTCCGCGACCGCCCCCGGCACCTCCGGCGCCGAGCGTCCCGCCGCCGCCCGTACGGACCAGGAGGCCGGCCCCCACCACGCTTCCTGAGGCAGGGGCGCGGAAGTCCTCACCGCGGGCGGATCGTCAGGGGCTGACCCCGTCGAACCCGTACCGCAGCGGCTCGCTCTTCACCTTCAGGTCACGGCGGTAGATGTGCAGTGCCGCGATCTGCATGCCGTCCGGTGCGTTCTCCGCCTGGCACGGGTGGTTGACCTGTAGCACGCTCGGCCGGCCGCTCAGTCGCAGCCGGACCCCGTCCGCGGGCCCACCGGAGAGTACGGCCGTTTCCCACCCTGCTGCGTCCATTTCATCCATGAGCAACACTTTAGAGATTGCGCAATCAGGGAACCATCAAGAAGCGCACCACGTTGGTCCGCACCGTGACCGGAATGCATCGCCGTCCGGTCGGCCTCGGCAGAGCACCGGGCCGAACAGTCGAGCAACTTGGCTCCCTCAACCCACCGGGGAATACACGTGCACGAGAACGACCGCTTACAGGCACAGGACGCACCCGAATTCGAGCGCACCCTGGACCGGGCCCTGAACTCCGCGGAGATCAGGGAGGCGTTGCAGCGGACGGCCAGGACGCTCAACTCCGAGCAGCTGCGCAGCGAGGCGCTCGCCGCCCGCGCCGCCATCACCGCGGTGGCAACTGCCGAGTACCGCGAGTTCGTCCAGCTGCGGGCCTCCACGGCCCCCGCTCGCCCCGTGGAGCCCAAGACCGGCACCGGCACACAGACCCGGAGCGGTGGACTGCTGCCCGCACTCGGGGTGCTGGTGCCCGGTCTGGCCGCCACCGCGGCGGCCGTCTTCCTGCTGTTCGGCTTCGGTCTGCGGGCCGTCGCCGCGCCGTCCCCGCTCGCCGACGAGCTGATCGCGGCCGGGTGGACGTCCGCTGGCGTGGCGGGTGTGGCGACGCTGACCGGGCTGATCTGGATGCTGGTGACGGCGGCGCGCAACCGCGCGGCGGCCGATGCCCGGACGCCGGAGGACGCCGATCCGGAGACCGCGCGGGCACATGCGGCCTGGCAACTGGCCTTGCTGGAGCGGGGAATCATGCCGTTCCTGCTCGGCCGGCTGGACACCCCCGGAAGCGACGGCGGCCAGAACCGCGCCGGACGCCCGGCCCTCCCCCGCCCCGCCGCGGCCGGCGTCTCCGGCAGTACGGGCGAGGGGCGCCCCGTCCCGTCCGACGGCCCCGGCTTCAGCTCACCGGACTTCGCCGGACCCGACTTCGGCAGCCCGGATTTCTCCGGGCCGAAGGCGCCCGGGACGCCGTAGCGAGCGCCGTCGAGGACCGCACCTCGACGGCGCCCCGCCGCCGCCGCGGTCACCGGCCGCAGCCACCCGGGCCCCGGCCCGCGTCGTCACCTACGCACGGCAGCCCGCACCGTCACAGGTGCGCGGCGATGGTGGGCATCAAATCCTGGAACGTCCGGCCGTGCGCGGGCGTGCCCAGCGCCGCCATCTGCCAACCCCCGTCCGCCCGGAAGACCTTGGCCATGATCTGGGCGGTGTGCGCACCCCCTCCGGAGAGGGTGTACCGCGCCAATTCCTGGCCATTGGTCTCATCGACCAGGCGGCAGAACGCGTTCTCCACTTCCTGGAAGGTCTGCCCCGTAAAGGAGTTGACGGTGAACACGATCTGATCGACATGCGCCGGCACCCGCTGGAGATCGACCAGAACCGATTCGTCGTCACCCCCCTGGCCGCTGCCTCCGACCAGATTGTCGCCGGTGTGCCGCACCGAGCCGTCGTCGCTGACCAGGTGCTGGAAGAAGACCACATCCATGGGCTGCTTGCCGGCGAAGAGCACCGCCGATGCGTCGAGGTCGATCTCCCGGGCCGTCAGGCGGGCGAGAAATCCCTTGCGGCGCGCGGCCTGCCAGCCCAGTCCCATCCGTACGACACTCAGCGCCCCGCCGTCGGACTTGCTGAGGCTGACCTTCTGGCCCTTGCTCATGTTCACGGTCATCTGATTCCCCAATTCCGGTCTGCTCGGGAAACGGACGCACCGGCACGGCAGTTCCCGCATCCGCAAAGAAACCTGCGGCTTTCCCGGCGCGGCCGACTCCGGCTCAGTCCCGTGAATTCCCGAACAGCAGCCGGTAGATGATCAGCAGCACGAGCGCACCCGCGACGGCGGCGATCCAGGTGGCGGCGTCGAAGAAATTGTGGGCGATCGGCCGGTGCAGGAACTTCGCCGAGAGCCAGCCGCCGACGAACGACCCGGCGATACCGATGAGCGTGGTGCCCAACAGTCCGCCCGGATCGCGCCCGGGGAGGAGGAACTTGGCTATCGCACCGGCCAGGAGTCCGAGCACGATCCAGCTGACGATGCCCACGTGGCATCCTTTCGTCGGTCGTTGGCTACGAGGCGAAAATCTACAGCACTGTAGAAATTGACTGCCCGCGATCAGGCCGGCGGGAACGGCCGCCGGTGCCGGCCAGCGCTTGCCCGGCGTCCGGGCGGGCGCGACGCTGGAGGGGTGGCAGCTGTGGCGCGACCGGAGACGCTGTCCGGCTGGGCGGTGGAGCGGCCCGGTCCGGCGGACTCCGGGCCGCTGACGGCGGTGCGCCGGCCCCTTCCGGAGCCGGGGCCCGGCGATCTCCTGGTGAGCATGGAGGCTTGCGGTGTCTGTCGTACGGATCTGCATCTCGCTGAGGGTGATCTGGCGCCGCACCGGCCGGCGACCGTACCGGGACACGAGATCGTGGGCCGGGTGGTTGCCGCGGGCGAGGCGGTGACGGCGTTCCGGACCGGTGACCGGGTGGGCGGCGCATGGCTGCGCGGCACCTGCGGGACGTGCCGCTACTGCCGTGCGGGGGCGGAGAACCTCTGCCCCGCATCGACGTATACGGGGTGGGACGCCGACGGCGGGTTCGCGGATGCGGCGCTGGTACCGGCCGCCTACGCGTATCCGCTGCCGGACGCCGAGAGCGCCGAGAAGCTGGCCCCCCTGCTGTGTGCGGGGATCATCGGCTACCGTGCGCTGCGGCGCAGTGCGCTGCCGCCGGGCGGCCGGCTGGGGATCTACGGGTTCGGGGGCTCGGCGCACCTGGCGGCGCAGGTCGCGCTGGCCGAGGGAGCGACCGTCCATGTGCTGACGCGGTCGGCGCGGGCGCGCGAGCTGGCGCGTGAACTGGGCGCGGCATCGGTCGGCGACGCGTACGACGCACCGCCCGAACCGCTGGACTCCGCGATCCTCTTCGCGCCGGTCGGGGATCTCGTACCGGTGGCGCTGGCGGCGCTCGACCGGTCGGGCACGCTGGCCGTCGCCGGGATCCACCTCACCGACATCCCTCCGCTCTCGTACCACCGCGAGCTGTTCTACGAGCGGAACCTGCGCAGTGTGACGGCGAACACCCGGCAGGACGGGCGGGAGTTCCTGGAGGCGGCGGCGCGGATCGGGATCCGGGTCACCACGCGACCGTATCCGCTGAGCCGCGCCCCGGACGCGCTGGCGGATCTGGCCGGTGACCGGATCCAGGGGGCTGCGGTTCTGCTGCCGGACGAGCGGTTCCGCCCGTCCGGATGAGCGGCGACGCGGCCCGTCCGAAACCCTCAAGTCCGGCCCCTCAAGTCCGGCCGGCGCGCGGTCAGTCGTGGGTCACGTATGCCTCGACCAGTGCGTCCGGGGCCGCCTGCTTCCAGGAGTCGACGAGGATGTCGCGGAGTTCGCCGATGTCCTCCAGGGCGGCCAGGCGCACCCGTACCCAGTTGGAGGCGGCCTCGTGGGGCGGTACCCAGAACTTCTCCGGCTCGGCGGCGATCAGTTCCTCGCGCTCGTGGCGGGGGCAGCGCACGGCGAAGGAGGTCTCGTCGTCGGGGACGGTGATGAACATCTTCCCGGCGACCCGGAAGGTGGGCATGCCCCACGCCTGCTTCTCCGCGGTCTGCGGGAGGCCGAGGGCGATACGGCGGATGTCGTCGGAGTCCGGCTCGGTCGTGGTCACGTCACCAGATTACGGCGCACCCGGGAGCCTTGATCGGCTGCGCCCGCGGCGCCCGGCAAGGGCGCCGTCCGCCACCACGGGGGGGACGGCGCCTGGTGCTCACCAGGCCGCGGGGGCGTAGTCCTTCAGGAAGCAGCCGTACAGGTCCTCGCCCAGCTCACCGCGGACGATCGGGTCGTAGACCCGGGCCGCGCCGTCGACCAGGTCGAGCGGGGCGTGGAAGCCCTCCTCGGCGAGGCGCATCTTCTCGGGGTGCGGGCGCTCGTCGGTGATCCAGCCGGTGTCGACGGCGGTCATCAGGATGCCGTCGGTCTCCAGCATCTCCTTGGCGCTGGTGCGGGTGAGCATGTTGAGCGCGGCCTTGGCCATGTTGGTGTGCGGATGCCCGGCGCCCTTGTAGCCGCGGCTGAACTGGCCTTCCATCGCAGAGACGTTGACCACGTACTTCCGCCGGGCCGGGGACGCGGCCATCGCCGGCCGCAACTTGCTGACCAGGAGGAACGGGGCGGTCATGTTGCACAGCTGGACTTCCAGCAGCTCGACCGGGTCGACCTCGTCGACCTTCTGGATCCAGCTGTTGCTCGCGTGCAGGTCGGGTACCAGGCCGCCGGCGTCGATCGCGGTACCCGCCTCGATCCGGGCGGGCGAGGCGGAGCCGCCGGTCAGGGCGAGCGCGGTGAGGTTCTCGGCGGTCAGCTCCGGCCGCCCGTCCGCCCCGGGGCCGGGGAGCGCGGGGGCACCGCTGCCGAAGTGGCCGAGGACGAGCGAGGCGGGCAGCTCGCCGGCGGGCAGCGGCGCGGTTTCCGCGGCGACCAGCTGGCCGTAGGCCTCGGGTGAGCGGCGGACGGTCTGGGCGGCGTTGTTGATCAGGATGTCGAGCGGGCCCTCGGCGCTCACCGCGTCGGCCAGGGATATCACCTGGGCCGGGTCGCGCAGGTCGATGCCGACGATCTTGAGCCGGTGCAGCCACTCCGCACTGTCCGGCATCGCCGTGAAGCGCCGGATCGCGTCGTTCGGGAAGCGGGTGGTGATGGTGGTGTGGGCGCCGTCCCGGAGGAGCCGGAGGGCGATGTACATGCCGATCTTGGCGCGCCCGCCGGTGAGCAGCGCGCGCCGCCCGGTGAGGTCCGTACGGGCGTCGCGGCGGGCGCGGTTCTCCTTGGCGCAGCTCCGGCAGAGCTGGTGGTAGAACGCGTCGACCTCGACGTAGCGGGCCTTGCAGACGTAGCAGCAGCGGGGGCGTTCCAGGACTCCGGCCAGTTCCGAGGTCACCGAGCTGCTGAGCGCCAGCCCCAGGGTCTCGTCGTCGATCCGGTCGGCGGCTCCGGTGGCGGTCGCCTCGGTCACCCGCTTGTCGTTGGCGGTCTTGGCCGCCCGGCGCTCCTGGCGCCGGCGCTGCTTCACCGTCCGGTAGATGCCCGCGGTGGCCCGCCGTACGGCGATCGCGTCGGGGTGGTCGATCGGGAGGGTGTCGAGTTCTTCGAGGACGCTCAGGCAGACCGCCATCCGCTCCGCGTCGATTCCCGCGCCATCGGCCCGGCTGTCTTCGGTCACCGTCATCGCCGCTGCCGCTTTCCTGGGATCGTTCGTCCTCGTCAGGCCGGCTGCGCCGGCCTTTCGGACCACCTGTTCGAGTCGAGCTTCGGCGGAACTTTACGTAGCGGCGGGCGGCTGCGCCAAACCGGAGGCGGTGGGCGCGCGACGGCCGGGGGCGGCGGGCGCGTACGACGGCCCCCTCCGGGCGTGCCGCGGGTGCCGGTGCCGCGTTCACCTCCCCTGTGCATCTGCCGCGGGAATCATTACGGACAGTGGCGAGTTGATGACACAAAGAAGCGATGTGCGGGCCCCGGGGCCGGGGCCGCGGCAGGGGGGATGGCGATGGCGGTGAACCGGAGGGTACGGGAATCCGGAGCGGTACGGGATTCGCGTACGGCACGGAGGTGGGGCTGGGCGATATCCGGTACGAGGCGCTGCGGCGGGGGTTCAGCCGGCGCGATGGCGGGGGTTCCCTCAGACCAATGGCGAGTGAGCAATGACGAGCGGCTGCGGGGGGGGCGAAGAACTGCCGGGCCCGCGCGATGTCTTGGGGCACGCCCGGTCGATCCGGCCGGCCACCCGGTGAGGCGCGGGTGTTCCACTCCACGGGGCGGCCATGCCGCGCCCCGCCCGCCGCCAGGCCGCCCCGCCGCCCGGCCGCCGGTGATCTTGCCGTTCCGCTGTCGTGATCGCCGGTGATCGGCACAATGGGGGCGTGCCGAATCACTCTGAACTCAGCCTCGCCGATGGAACAACCATCCGTTTGGAGCTCGCTCCGGCCGCGGGCGCGCCCCGGCCGCACCCGCAGCCGGACGCGGCCCAGGACCGGACGGTGGCTCCGGCCCTGGCCGCGGGCGCGGATCTGCCCGACGGGATGGGCCCGACGGTGCCGGTGGCCCGTGGCGGCGCGGCGGCAGCGGCGACGGCGGTCGCCGCGCTGCACACGACGCTGCGGCCCCTGGGCCCGCTGCTCCAGGAGATCCATGACGCGGTGACCGCTTCCGAACGGCCCCCGCACGAGATGTCGGTGCAGTTCGGGGTGCAGGTCGGCCAGGACCTCAAGCTCGGCATCGTGGGGGCCAACGGACAGGCGAGTCTGACGATCACCGCGACGTGGCGGCCTCAGCGGGCGGATTGATGGGCTGGTTCCGCGCCATATCGGGCGGCTGCGGGGCGGGCACCGGCGATCCGGCGGATCCCCGCTACCGGGTGGTGTCCGTACTGGACCGGGCGGACGGCAAGTCGGCGGGCGCCGGCGTCGTGCTGGCCCCGGACCATCTGCTGACCTGCGCCCATGTCGTCAACGACGCGCTGGGAAAGGGGATTTTCGACGCCGGCCGGCCGGAGGGCGCCGTGCTGCGGGTGCAGCTGCCGGGTCCGTCCGGGCCGCGGGTCGGCGAGGCGCGGGTGGTCCACTGGATACCGCCGCGCCGCCTCGACGGTGTGCACGGGCCGCCGGGGCAGGGTGAGTTGGAGTGGGCGGGTGATCTGGCGGTGCTCCGGGTCACCGGCCCGGCGGCGGAGTTATGGGGTCCGGCGGGCCCGGACGCGCCACCGGGCCGCAGCGGTGCGCCGGCGGGCCCCGGCGCGCCCGAGTTCCGTGCCATGCGCGCGGGGCAGTCCGTGCGTGCCTGGCACGGGAGCGCGCTGACCGGGACGTACGCCGATGTGCGGGTGCAGTCCTGTGACGGCCGGGTGGGCTATATGGACGGGGCGCTGTCCGGGATGGCGATCGGGCCGGGCTACAGCGGCGGTCCGCTGTGGTCGGACGCGGACGGGGCGGTCGTGGGGCTGGTGGCGGCCTGTGTGCTGCCGCCCGTCGATCCGGTGTCGGGCCGGCCGCTGCCCTACGAGGCGCGGCACATCACCCGCCGCAGCTGGGGCATTCCCTGGCAGCGGATCGAGCAGGAACTGCGGCGGGCCGGGGCCGGGGCGCTGCTGGAGGGGCCCGTACGGGACGACGACCCCGCCGAGGCGGTGCTCGCCGATCTGCTGGCGAACGCCTTCCCCACCCAGATGTTCCGGGCCGACTACGCCAAGGCGGTCGCCGAGCGCTGCGGTCTGGGGCATCCGGCGGACGGGTCCGCGCCGACGCCGGAGGAGTTCGCCCGGGTGCTGGTGACCGAGGAGCGGGCACTGGCGGCGCTCACCGAGGTGCTGCGGTCCAGGGATCCGGCGACGGTCGCGACGCTGCTGGCGACGGGGCGGATGTCCCCGGTGCCGCGGCTGCTGTCGCCACGGGAGCACGAGCGGCTGCTGGCCCTGCTGGACGCGGTGCCCGCGCCGGTCGCGGAGCAACTGCCGGAGGCCGTACGGGCGGCGCTGCCGCTGGTCGCGGAACTCCCCTGTGAGGCGGCCCGGTTCGGGGAGCTGCTGGAGCGGGTGGAGCAGCTGACCGGCGACAGCCGTTCCGGGCCGGACGAGCTGCGGGTTCCGGGGCTGCTGCGGGCGATGGAGTTCGCCGCGGTGCTGTGCCCGGCCCCGGAGCGCGCCCGGCTGCGGCTGTGGGCGGACGGGGTGGCGACCCGGCTCGGGATTCCGGCGTCCGCGCTGCGGGAGCGGCGGGCGGACGCGGACGAGTGGGCGCTCGGCCGGCGCCGGCGTACCGCGCCGCCGCGGCTGCTGGTGCATCTGGTGAGCGCGGGCGCGGATGCCTTCCGACTGCGGATGTGGAGCGACGACGGGACGGGGCCGCACCGGACGGCGACCGCGACGGACCGCCCGTACAGTGCGGCGCAGACCGCGGAGGCGGTGCTCCAGGTGCTGGAGCGGCTCTGCCGGTCGGCGCCGGAGGGCAGCCGTCCGGTCGTCGAGGTGCTGGTGGACCGGGACAGCCTGGAACTTCCGGTGGACGAATGGGAGTTCGCGGACCCGGACGGGCTGATTCCGGGGGTGCTGGGCGCCGAGTACGCACTGGTGGTGCACTGTCCGGAACTCCTGCGGCACAATGAGCGTTTCCTCTCCGACTGGCGCCACCGCTGGGAGCAACTGGACTGTGCCGACCCGCTCGCCATCTCCGGTCCGTCGACCGGAGTGCGCGAGGTGTACGGGAAGCTGCTGGACCGCCGCGACGCCGCCCGGGTGTCGGTGGAGGTCCCGGAGCGGGTGCGGACGGAGGTCGTCCAGGTGTGTCTGGCGATGGGCGTACCGGTGGTGTTGTGGGACCGCGGCGCGGACCGGGACGCTTCGCAGGCCGTCCGGCAGGTGGCGGACGCGCCGGCCCGAGCCTTGCCCGAGCAGATCCGTTCCTACCGCGCCAAGACCCTGCACCAGCCGGCGGACCATCCCGGCCGGCCGGTGCTCGCCTGGGCCGACCCCGACCGCGCAGTGCCCGAACTCCAGCTCGCCGAACCGACGGAGACCATATGAGCCCCGAACCCACCGCCGACTGGCGGCTGTTCCAGGGAGACGGCACACAGCGCCGGGTCACCCTGCCGCCGGCCCCGCCCTGGCGCCGGTTCGGCTCCCGGCGGTCGGGCGGCGTCCCAGGTGCCGGGCCCGGTCCGCTGCCGTATCTGATCGCGCCGGAGCACGCCGATGTGGTCAATGCCGCGCTCCATCTGCGCCGGCCGCTGCTGGTCACCGGGCCGGCCGGGACCGGCAAGTCCTCGCTGGCGCGGGCCGTCGCGCACGAGCTGGATCTCGGCGAGGTGCTGCGCTGGCCGGTGAACAGCCGGGCCAGCGTGCAGGATGCGCTGTACCGCTACGACGCCATCGGCCGGCTGCGGGAGACCACGCTCAGCCGCGACCGGGGCGAGGCCGAACCGTCCATCGGGAGCTTCGTCCGCCTGGGGGCGCTGGGCACGGCTCTCGTACCGGGTCCCCGTCCCCGGGTGCTGCTGGTCGACGAGTTGGACAAGGGCGATGTCGATCTGCCGAACGATCTGCTGACGGTGTTCGAGGAGGGCGTCTTCGAGATACCGGAGCTGGCCCGGCTGCCCGAGTCGCAGTCGGTGGTGGAGGTGCTGGCGGCGGACTCCAACGACCTGGTGACGGTGGAGCGGGGCAAGGTGATGTGCACCGAGTTCCCGGTCGTCGTGATCACCAGCAACGGCGAGCGGGACTTCCCACCGGCCTTTCTCCGCCGTTGCGTTCGGCTCGATCTGCCCACGCCTGACGAGGAGCGGCTGCGCGCCATCGTGGCGGCGCACCTGGGCGACGACGCGCTGATCGGTGTGGAGGACATCCTGCGGGCGTTCCTCCAGCGCCGCGGTCCGGGCGAACTGGCCACCGACCAGCTGCTGAACGCGGTGTTCCTGCGGGCCGGGGGCGTCGATCTGGATGCGGAGGGGCTGCTGGACGCGGTGCTCCACCAACTCGGCGGGACCGTCTGAGCGATGGCGGCGGACGGGGGGATGCCGGGGGCGGCGAGCGGGCCTGCGGCCGGGGGCGGTGCGGCTGCCGCCGGCGCGGCGGGGCGGTCGGAGCGGATCGGGGAGGTGCTGGCGGTCCTCGCGGGCGCCGGTGTCGAGCTGGACCGCCATGCGCTGCTCGACGCGCTCTGGCTGGCCGGACGGCTGCCCGCAGGTCAGGACACCGCGCCGCTCGCCCGTGCCCTCGGTATCGCCGCGGCGCCCGCACCGCCGACCGGCGCGGCGCCCCCGCCGCCGGCTCCGGAGGTGGACGACGGTGCGGAGGCGGCCGGTCCATCCGAGGTCCTTCCGCTGGACGACCTGGGCGGCGACCTGCATGCGGCTCCGGTGCCCGCGACCGCCCGCCGCCCGGCGCGTGCGCAGTTCCCGCCGCCGCCGAAGAGCAGTGCCGCGATGCCGCTGCGGGTGCCGGAGAACAAGGCGCTGCTGGGCGAGTTGGGCATCGGCCGGGCGCTGCGTCCGCTGCGGCAGCGTCGGCCGACCGCCCGCGTCCAGGAGTTCGACGAGGCGGCGACGGCCGCGGCGCTGGCCGAGAGCGGGCTGCCGGATGTCGTGCTGCGTCCCGGGCAGGAGCGCTGGCTGGACCTCGCACTGGTCGTCGACGACGGGATGTCGATGCTGCTGTGGCGGCGGCTGGCGGTCGAGTGGCGGATCATGATGCAGCGGATCGGCGCGTTCCGGATGGTCCGCGTGCACGGCCTGGACACCCGGAGCCCCGGTGCCCCGCTGCTGCGCGGCCGGCCGTTCGACCCGGACACCAGCTCGCTGCCGCCCACCGTGCTGGCCGACGCCTCCGGCCGGACGCTGATCCTGCTGCTCAGCGACGGGATGGGCGCGGCCTGGCGGGACGGCCGGATGCACCGGCTGCTGCGGCGCTGGGCGGCCGGCGGGCCGGTGGCCGTGCTGCACGCGCTGCCACCGCGGCTGTGGGGCGGCTCGGGGATCCAGGCCGACCGCTGGCGGGTCACCACCCGCCGGCGCGGCGCCGCCGGCGGTTCGTGGCACATCAGCGACCCGGTGCTGCCCGCCGAGCTGGCACCGTTCGACGGTCTGCCGGTGCCGGTGCTGGAGACGTCCGCGGGCCCGGTCGCGACGTGGTCGCGGCTGCTCGCCTCGGCCGGCGGCACGGTCGATCTCCCGCTGCTGCACGGCCCGGCCGGCCGTACGGTCGTGCCCCCGGTCGGCGACGGCGCGGACGGCGTACGGCGGTTCAGGGACGCGGCCTCTCCGGAGGCGTACCGTCTCGCCGCCCATATCGCGGCGGTCGCGCCGGTGTCCGTGCCGGTGATGCGGCTGGTGCAGAGCGCGGTCCCGTGGGCGGCGGACACCGCGCATCTGGCCGAGGTGTTCCTCGGTGGTCTGATGCAGCCGGTGGCGGCGCCGGTGTCCGGCCCGCTCCGCGACCAGCACCGGATCTTCGACTTCCCGGAGGCCGCGAAGTCCGCCCTGCTGGACACGGTGTCCACCCCTGAACTCCTGCGCACCGGCCGCCACATAGGTCGCCGTCTGGAGCAACTGGCCGGCCGGTCCCCCGACTTCCCCGCCTGGCTCGCCCACCCGGACGGGATGGACCGGCTGCCGGCCGGGTCGCGCGCCTTCTCGTCCGTGGAGCGGCGGCTGATGTCCCGGCTCGGCGCCTCTCTCCAGGGAGTGCCGGCGGAGGAGGACGAGGGCGGTGCCGAGTCGGAGGATCCGGACGGCTGGCGTCCGCTCACCGCCCGCGATCCGCGCCGCCTCGGCCCGTACACCCTCCACGGGCGCCAGCCCGGCACCCGCTCCCTCGTCTATCTGGGGCGCGACCGGGACGGCGGCGAGGCCGCGGTGCGGGTGATCCGGCCGGGCGTTCCGCCCGACGAGGCGCAGGCGCTGCTCGGCACGGAGGTGACCGCGCTGACGCGGATGGCCGGGCAGTACGCGCCGCTGCTGCTCGGCGCGGAGCTGCACCCGGTGCAGCACACGGACCAGCGCGCGGAGACGTACCGCGAGCCGCCCTGGCTCGCCATGATGCTCTACCGCCCGTCCGGCGGGTCCGAGGCCGGGCCGCCGCCGCAGCTCAGCAGCCTGCTGCGGCCGGAGTACGGCTCCCGGCTGCGCCGCGACACCCTGCTGTCGATCGCGTACGGCTGGCATCTGGCCGGCGCCGTCAGCCTCTGCCATCTGAAGGGGCTGGTGCTGCCCGAACTGACCCCGCAGAGCATCCATGTCGTCGGCCGGTCCCTGATGCTGACCGGGCTGGGCCGGTGCGTGGTCGACGGCACGTCTCGGGCCAGGGGTGCCGAGGCCGTGCCGACGATGGAGGACAACGTCATGTCGCTGGGACAGATCCTGCGCCGCCTCGGCGACAAGCACCGCACCCCGTCGTCCCCGGAGAACGGGGACATGGCGCTGTGGCAGGGGGACACCTGGCGTCCGCTGCGGGAGATCGTCCTGGCGTGCCTGGCGGAGGCCCCGGGGGCGCGCCCGACGGCGAGTCAGGTCGCCGAGTGCTTCGCCCGGTACGTCCCGTTGGCGACCGAGCTGCGGGCAGGCGAGTCCGCAGCGTCGGGTGGGCGGGCCGCGCCGGCCGTGCGCGCCGGAGGACCGCTCCCGGTCGGTGCCGGTCGGCGGATCCCGCTCGACGCCGCCGCCGCGGAGCGCTCGGCACGGGAGCTGTCCGCGCCCCTGTCCGCCGACCGGGCCCGGTTCTCGCTGCGCGGGGGCGTCGGCACGTCCACGCGGAAGCGGGAACTCCTCCGCGCCCGACTGGATTTCGGCTACCGGGCCACCGTGGTCGGCACCGAAGCCGACGTCGGCCGGAGCACCGTCACGGTCGCGCTCGGAGCCGTACTGGCCGACGTCCGCGGTGGCGGGGTGATCGCGCTCGACGCGGGACGGAGCATCGGCGGACTGACCGGACGACTGCACGTCGGAAGCCATGCCGCCGGGCGCCAGGACCTCATGCGCGCCCTGCCCACTCTCAGCAGCCATGACGACGTACTACAGCACACTGTTGACGGTCCATCAGGGCTGCGTGCGCTCGCCCACACCGCCGGCTACTCCGCCCCCGGCCCCCTGTACGACGAGGAATACCGCGGGGTGGTGGAGCTGTTGAGCCGCCATTTCCCGGTGGTCCTCGCGGACTGGGCCTATCTGCGTACCGAGGACGTCACGGACGCCGCGCTCGCGTTGACCGACCGGCTGATCATCGTGACCCGGTCGACGGAGGAGGGCATCGCCCGCGCCACGGATCTGCTGGCACGTCTCGACCGCCGCGGGTACGGGGCGCTCGCCGAGCGGGCGGCGCTGGTGGTGACCGCGCTCGCCCCTCCCAACCGGACGTTGCGGCGCGACGACATCGCCGCACGACTGGGGGACCATCCGGGCGGGGTGGTCTTCCTCCCCTACGACCACCGCCTGGACAGCATGCGCGAGATCGCCCTGCACCGGCTGCGGTTCAGGACCCGCGAGGCGTTTCTCGACCTCGCGACGCTGCTGGCGGAGGACTTTCCGCGGCTCGGCGGCGGGCGACCGGCCCGGTGAGGACGTCCGCCAGCGCCACCCGGTCCAGTTTCCCGTTGGCGTTGAGCGGGAGGGAGTCCAGGGCGGTGAGGGTGGCCGGGACCATGTAGGCGGGCAGGCGCGTGCGGAGGGCGGTGCGCAGGTCGTCCCCGCCGGTGGGGGCGGCGCCGGTGGTGTAGGCGGCGGTGAGTTCGGTGCCGGCGGGGGTGGCCCGCGGCAGCACGGCCGCGTCGAGGACGCCGGGGAGTGCGCGCAGCGCGGCCTCCACCTCGCCGAGTTCCACGCGGTAGCCGTGCACCTGCACCTGCTGGTCGTCGCGTCCGAGGTGGACCAGCGGCGGCTCGTCGGCCGGGCCGCCGGCGAGCGGGCCGACCCGGTCGCCGGTGCGGTACCAGTGCGCGTCGGTGAGCGGGGTGGCGGGGTCGTACGGGGATCCGTCGGGGGCGAGGAAGCGGCCGGTGTTGCCGGCCGGGTCGAGGTAGCCGGGGAAGCGCTGCGGCCCGCGCACGCACAACTCGCCCGTGTGGACGAGTACTTGGAGGTCGGGGTGCGGGGTGCCGATGGGGACGGTGCCGTTGGCGGGCTGCGGCCAGGCCGTACGGTCCGCGGGGAGGCGGTAGGTCACGCAGGTGACGGTCAGTTCGGTCGGGCCGTAGGCGTTCTCCACCGTGCTGTGCGGGGCGGCCTGCTGCCAGGCGTCGGCCTGCCCGAGGGTGAGCGGTTCGCCGCAGAACATGCTGCTGCGGAGAGTGGGCAGGGCGGCGGGCGTGAGGGCGCGGAGGCGGTGGGCGAGGGAGATCGCGGAGGGGACGGAGTTCCAGTGGGTGATCGCCCGGCGGTTGATGAAGCGGACCGGGGAGAGGAGTTCGCCGCGGGTCGGGACGACGAGGGTGGCGCCGCTCCCCCAGGCGGTGAACATGTCGTGCACCGAGGGGTCGAAGGTCAGCTCGAAGGTCTGCGAGCAGCGGTCGCCGGGGCCGGCGGCGTGGCGCGGGACGACCTGGGCGAGGTAGGCGCAGATGTTGCGGTGCTGGATGGGAACGCCCTTGGGGACCCCGGTCGAGCCCGAGGTGAAGAGGATGTAGGCCAGGTCGTGCGGGCGGGCGGGGTGGATTGCGGGGAGCGGTTGCGGTGCCAGGGCGAGGAGTTCGGCGTCGGTGAGGGTGAGGGCCGGGGTGCCGAGCCGGTCGGCGTGGTCGGCGGTGGAGTCGGCGAGTACCGCGTCGAGTCGGGCGGCGGTGGCGATCGCCGCGTTGCGCTCGGGCGGGAAGGCGGGGCCGAGCGGGACGGCGGTGGCGCCCAGTCGCTGGATGGCGAGGTATCCGGCGTAGGCGACGGCAGTGCGGGCGGCGAGCAGCCCGATGCGGCGCGGCGGTGCCCCGAGGCCGAGGTCCCGGCGCAGACGGGAGGCCAACGCCTCTGCTGCGGTGGCGAGTTCGGTGTAGGTGAGGGCGATCCCGCCGATTTCCAGGGCGGGTCGGGTGCCGTGGCGGGCGGCGGAGGCGGCGAACCAGTCATAGAGGGTCTGCGGTGCGGCGGCGGGCGGTGTGCTCATGCGTACGGTCCGGCT
Organism: Streptomyces albospinus; assembly: GCF_014648695.1. Classification (GTDB taxonomy): domain Bacteria; phylum Actinomycetota; class Actinomycetes; order Streptomycetales; family Streptomycetaceae; genus Streptomyces; species Streptomyces albospinus. Next base: position 47,776 of record NZ_BMRP01000013.1, on the reverse strand, counting down.
TTCTCGTGGTCGTCGGGATCGGTGAAGGCGCAGCTCAGCGGCATGGTGGAGTGGCCGCGGAGGCTGATCCAGCGGTAGCCGCGCCAGCGTCCGGTGCGGGCACCGGGCGGGATGCCGATGGTCCAGGGACGGCCGGCGAGTCCGGCTCCGCCGGCCTTGACGCAGGCCTCCTGGGCGGTCCAGACCCAGGCCACCTCCTCTGCTGCGCGTGCCGGGGGCAGGGCGGCGAGCCGCTGGGCGTGCGCCGGCAGCAGCCGACGGGTGAAGGATGCGGTGACGGCGGGGGCGGGGCACTGGAGGTCCACGCCGAGGTCGCGGCCGAGGGCGAGCCCGGCGGCCGTCCCGCCCTGGGTGTGGGAGATGCTGACACCGATGCCGGGGTGACCGCGCAGGGCGGGCTTTCCGCGCCGGTCCGGGGCGATCTCGGCGTCGGCCAGGTCCGGCCGGATCGCGGCCAGCAGCTGCCGCAACAGGCCCCGGCCGGCGAGGAATTCGCGGATGCGCCATTCGGGCAGGACCGCGGCCCGGCGCAGGTCGTCGCGGTGCCGGCTGGGCTCGTGCGCCACGTCGGTCGCGGCGCTCACCCAGACCCGGTCCGCGACCTGGAGCGGGCCGGTCACGGGAGGGTGCCCGGCCGGGCGAGTTCGGCGAGTACGGTCTCGGCGTCGTACGCGAGGGTGCCGAGGACGACCTCGGTCGCCCCTCCCCCGATGCCGAACAGCGCGGCCTGGGCGCGGAGTTCCTGGATTCCGCCGGTGGTGAACCCGACCGCGCCCCACAGCTGGCCGCAGGTGTCGAGTACGTGGTGGACGGTGGCGCCGGCCGCGGCCTTGAGGGTGGCGGCGGCCGTGGCGTCGTGATGGAGCGCCACCGCGTCCGACAAGTCCGCCACCAGTGCCCGGAGTTCGCGTACCCGGACCAGGCAGGACGCGAAGCGCTGGCGGACCGCGTCCAGGTCCCACAGGGTGCCGTCGCCGTGTGCGCGGCGGGTGAGATGGCGGTGGGTGTCCACCAGCACCCGGCGGCAGAGGGCGACGCCCCACTGGGCGCCGGCGAGCCGTTCGGTGGCGATATGGCGGGCGAAGAGCGGCAGCCCGAATCCGGCCCGGCCGAGTACGTGGTCGCGGCCGAGCCGGACGCCGTCGAAGGCGAGGTGCCCGGTGCCGGAGTCGGCGAAGAGCGCCGAGTCGGCGGGGCGGACGGTGACGCCGGGGGTGCCGGCGGGGACCAGGACCCAGGTGAAGTGGGTGAAGTGGCGGCCGGGGCGGTGCCGGGCCAGGACGAGGAAGTGAGCGGCTGTGGTGGTGTTGGCGATCCAGTTCTTCTCGCCGGTGAGGGTCAGCCCGTCGTCGTCGAGCGTGAGGTGGGTGCGCAGGGCGGTGAGGTCGGTGCCCGCCGTCGCGTCGGTGGCGGCGAGGGCGACGGTGGCCCGGCCCGCGAGGGCGCGGTCCAGTGCGTGGCGCGCGCAGTCCTGCTGACCGTTCGCCAGGAGTGGTAGTGCGGTGGCGAGTTGGACGCTGACGGACAGGGTGGCGGCGAGAGAGAAGCGGGCGTCCGCGGCGCTGAGAAGGTCGGCGAGCCCTTCGGGGTCCGGTCCGGTGCGGGGGTTGCCGCCGCGGTACGCCCGGGTGAGCAGGCCCGCCCCGCCGAGGGCGCGCCAGACCTCGGCGCCGGTCGCGGTGGGCGGCAGCGCGTCAAGGGCGGCGTAGGGGGTGGCCGGGAGTCCGGGCGGGGTCTCCGGGAGGCGGGTGTCAGGCAAAGCTGACCCCCTGGTCGCGGAGCGCCAGCCGGCCGTCGGCGAGATGGAGGCGGTCGTTGCTGTAGTTGAGGGCCGCGGAGCGCAGGTCCCGGAGGGCGCGTTCGAGACGGGTGGGCGAGTCCTGGAGGTAGCCGTGGCGCAGGCCGAGCGCGGTGACCAGGTCGTCGACGGCGGCGTGGCACTCATCGGCGGCCGTGATCTTGAGCGCGTTGAGCTGGAGCTGCCGCGCCGGGACGGAGAGGTCCTGGCCGGCCTCCAGCGTTCGCAGGGTCTGCTGGAGGAGTGCGTGGACGGTGTCCAGCCGCTGCCGGGCACGGGAGAGGCGGGTGAGCAGCAGCTCGGAGGAGAGGTCGAAGCGCTCCCGGCCCGCGGGGCTGCGCAGCAGCCGCAGGACGCGGGAGAGCGCACCGGCCGCCGTGCCGAGCCAGACCGCGGACCAGCCGACGTGGGCGAGCGGGCCGAAGACCTCGGCGGCGATGCGGTGGAACCCGCCCTGTTCGCCGACGAGTTGATGGCCGGGAATCTGTCCGGTCAGCTTCAGGGCGATGCTGTGGCTGGCCCGCATGCCCATGGGCTGCCAGTCGCCGGAGGCGGTGATCTCGACCTGGTCGCGGTGGGCGTAGACGAGGGACACCTCGCCGGCCGTGGCGTCCTCCCCCGGGCTGCGCATGGTGATCAGGAAGCCGTCGGCGTGGGCGCCGCCGGTGACGATTGGCGCGAACCGGTCGAGCGTCAACATACCGTCCTCGTCGGCGAGTTGGGCGCGGGCGGTGAGCAGGTGCCCGCCCTTGCCGGCTTCGGTGGTGACCGAGGCGAGATAGAGTTCGCCGGCCGCGACCCTGGGCAGGAGCTCCTTGCGCAGCCGGTCGCCGCCGTGGCCGACCAGCGCCGCGGACTGCTGGCAGTGCATGGCGAAAATCATGCCGACGGACATGTCGCTGCGGCCCAGGGTCTGTGCCGCGGTCACCAAATCCCTGACCGATCCGCCGAGTCCGCCGTATTCGGCGGGGACCAGCAGGCCGAGCAGGCCGGTGCGGCGCAGCGCCGCCAGGGCGTCCACCGGGAAGGCGGCGGCCCGGTCGGTGTCGGCGGCATACCGCTCGGTGACCTCGGCGACCTCGGCCAGCCGGTCCGTCAGCGCGAGCGCGCGGCTCATGCCGGGACCTCGTCGGCCAGCTGGTCGACGATCACGCGCCACAGGCTGCCGGCGGTGGCGAAGGTGGTGTCGTTGAGCTCTTCGTCCGGCAGGGAGATCCCGAAGGTGTCCTCGATGGCGAACAGCAGCTCGATGGCCTGCATGGAGTCGACGCCGAGCCTGCGCAGGTCGGTGTCGGGGGTGAGGGCGGCCTCTTCGGGGCCGGAGTGCTTGAGGAAGGGGCGGAGGAGTGCGGTGAAGCGGGGGTCCATGGGGTGTGTCTCCTGTTCGGGGAGGGGGCTCAGCGGGCGATACGGCAGAGGTCGTCGACCCGGCGGAGGTTTTCCGGGATCAGCTCGTCGGCGTCGAGTTCCCGGTCCAGCGCGCTCTCCAGCTGCTCGATGATCTCGACCAGCCGAAAGGAGCTGAAGGAGGGGAAGGAGTCGAATGCCGCTCCGGCGAGGAGTTCTGACGGTGCGACACCGAGCACCGCGGCGGCGACGGCGGCCACCTGCCGCCGCAGCTCGGCGTCGGGGGCGGGGGTGGCCGCCGGTTCCGGTACCACGCCGAAGACCGTGCGGTCGGCGGCGAGGACGGCGCGCAGCCGGTCGACGACGCCGGGGGGCTCGGCCCGGCCGCGGGAGACCCGGCGGTGGGCGAGATAGGTCTGCTCCACGACCTTGTCCCAGGCGCGCAGGTGTTCCGCCTCCGGGCCGGGGCCGGGCCCGTCGACCCGGCCGGCGAACAGCGCGCGGTAGGTGGCGTGCAGCTTGCGCGTACGGGCCAGCAGCCAGGTCTCCACGGTGAGTTGCCCGATGGCCCGGTCGCGGTCCGGGCAGCGGTCGTAGGCGTCGAGGTAGGCGTCGACGGCCGCCTCGTCGAGGGACGGCGTGGGCGGCAGCGCGGAGACCGGGGTGAGCTGCGCCGCCGCCAGCTCGACCACCTCGGCCTCCGCGATCCCGTCAAGGTCCGCGGCGGAGAGCAGCCAGTGGCCGGGGGTGGCCGGCCCCCAGGCGGTCTCGTTGCGGTAGCCGTCGGTGACCAGCCAGCCTTCGGGTCCCGCGGTGAGCAGGAAGCTGTGCTCCATGTGCGCCCGGCCGTGATACGGCAGCCAGGGCAGGTGGTAGGAGTCCGCGACGACGTAGCGGGTGCCGCCGTCGTCGGCGAGGGCGGCGAGGAGTTCCGTACGCGGCAGGCGGGCGCGCCGGACGACGCGGAGCCCGAGGAGGCCGGGCAGGGTCGTCAGCTGCTCGGTCAGCGGCGGGTCGACGGTCGGCAGGCCGTCGTCGGCGCGCTGCCCCGCGCGAAAGCCGAGGGACGAGCCGAGTCGCAGATGGGCGCCCGGGCCGTGGTGGTGGTCGGCCAGTACCGCCAGGTTGACCTGGATGCAGTCCAGCAGACCGGTACGGACCGATCCGAGTTCGAGGTGCGCCATAGGGGGTCGCTTTCTTCCGGTCGGGGTGGCGGTGTTCGCGGGGGGCGAGGGTCACAGCCAGGGCGGCAGCACAGGCAGCTGCCCGGTCGTCGAGTGGAGCCCGGCGCCGCTGGTGCGGCCGGCCAGCCAGCCCAGGGCGTCGGCGGGGGTGCCGGAGACCACCGGTCCGCCGGTCCCGAACCGGGCGAGCACCGCTCCCTCGTGGTCGCGCAGGGTGAAGTCCGGTACCCCGTCGGCCTCGGCGTAGTAGCCCAGGACGTCGGCGAGGATGATCCGCCGGGCCGATGCGGGGATGTCTGCGACCTCGTAGCCGATGGCGAGGTCGACGTGGTGCAGTTCGAGCTCCCGGACGCGGATCACCAACACCCGTTGCGGGGTGCAGAGTTCGCCGGTGAAGGGCCGAATGGTCGCCTGCCAGGCGGGCGCCGGCAGCGTTTCTGCGGTGCGCTGGAATCGGGCCGCGGTGTCCCGTACGTCCGCGGCCAGGGTCGCGGCGGGGCGGTGTGCGCCCGCGTCGATCTCGGCGTTGCGGGTCGCCCGGTCCGGGTACTGCGGGGTGACGACTCCGGTACGGGCCCATTCCAGCAGCCGTTCCAGGGCCGGGGCCTGCCGGGCGAGGTGGCTGAGGACATGGCCTCGGGTCCAGCCGGGCAGCCGGGACGGCACCGGGATGTCGGCGTCGGCCAGGCCCGCGATGCCGGCGAGCAGCCGGTCCGCGGCGGCGGCGATCTCCCCGAAGGATTCCGGGGTGGGGGGTATTTCCTTCACGGTTCTCCCTCCGGTCAGGGGCGCGGGGCGGCAAGCCGGCCGAACCCGTCGGCGATGCGGGCCAACTCACCTGCGATATGGGGCAGTTGGGTGGGGTCGTCGGCGCAGAGCGCTTCCGTCTGCTGCCGCTCGTCGCCGTAGAGCAGGCTGGTGGCGGCCTTGAAGCGGAGCGCCTGGGGGTCGTCGCCCAGGAGGTGGCCGGCGAGGACGACGATGTGGGAGTCGTCGAGGAGGGCCCCGGCGAGGGACGCCGAGTCGGTGATGCCGCGGGCGGCGAGCCGGTCTCGGAGCGGTGCGAAGTCCGGGTAGACGTAGAAGCCGCCGGTGGGCGGGCGGCAGCTCGCCCCGGCGTCGACGGCGATCCGGTGGACGGCCCGGGCCACCGCGCCGTGCAGCCGGGCGCCGGCCCGCATCCGTGCCACGATCTCCGGCGGCTCGGCGTAGGCGTACTCGGCGACCTGCTGCATCGGCCCGGCGAGGGTGGACCACAGCTCACTGGCGGCGGCGACCACCGCGTCCCGCAGGAGTTCGCCGGTGTCGCCCTCGGGGAACCGCGCCACGCCGATGCGCCAGCCGCCGAGGCCGAGGGTCTTGGAGAGTCCGCTGGTGACGACGGTGCGTTCCGGGGCGGCTTCGGCGGGGCTGAGGAAGGGGGTGGCGTCCGGGTCGTGGACGATGTCGCGGTAGATCTCGTCGGCGACGATCAGCAGGTCCTCCTCCCGTGCCAGTGCGCTCAGTTCGCGGATCAGCGCGGGCGGGGCGAGGGTGCCGGTGGGGTTGTCCGGGAGTGTGAGGATCAGCAGGCGGGGGTCGGCGCCGGTGGCCCGGGCCCGGTGGAGGGCGGTGCGCAACGCGGCGGGGTCGGGGACGCCGCCGCAGTCGGCGGGGATGGGGACGCCGAAGGCCCGCTTGCCGGCGTAGGCCGCCTGGGGTGCGTAGGTGTTCCAGGCGGGGCGGGGCAGCAGCACATCGCCGGGGATGACGAGTTGCAGGGCCATCAGCAGCGGTTTGCTGCCGGGTGCGACCACGATCCGGTCGGCGGTGGTGGGCAGCCGGCGGCGGGTGAAGTAGCCGGCGACCGCGGTGCGTACGCCCTCGCCGCCGGCCACCGGCCCGTACGCGGTCCGGGTCGCACCGGCGGCGAGCCGGTCGGCGAGCTGCGGCAGGACCGGCAACCGGGCCTCGCCGAAGGCCAGATGGACCAGGGAGTCGCCCCGGGCCCGGCGCTGGTCGACGAGCTGGTTGAGGGCGAGGTTCGGCGAGGGCGCGGGGGGCGCGGCGGTACCGGCGGTCATCGCGGGTTCCCTTCGGTGTGCGGGGCCGGGGCCTGGCCCCGTACGGCTGCCGCGAGGTCGGCAGGTGTGGCGGGGTCCGGCTCCAGTTCGTCGAGCCAGGCGGCGGTGGCCGAGTAGCGGGCCCGGAACGGCCGGCCCACCAGCCCCGGCTGCCGCGCCTGGAGCATCCGCAGCTGGAAGAAGGCGCCTTCGGGGGTGTGCTCGACCCCGTCCACCACGACCTTGCCGGGGGTCGCCGACATGACCGGGCCGCGGACCGTGCGGGCGAGTCCGGGCAGCGTGCGGTAGGCGTCGGCGAAGATCTCCGCGGCCCTGGCCAGCGGCACCTTGAAGTAGTCGTACGGCCCGGTGTCCCGCTCCACGAACAGGTAGTACGGCACGGCGCCGGCGGCCAGTTCGGCCCGCCACAGCTCGCTCCACACCCGGGCGTCGTCGTTGACGTGGGCGATCACCGGCGCCTGGCAGTAGATCACCGCGCCGGTGGCGCGGATCCGGGCCAGCGCCCGCCGCGCGAGGTCGGTGGCGAGCTCGCGGGGGTGGCTGAAGTGGGCCATCACCGCCAACTGCCGCCCGGAGGCCACGATCCGCTCGAAGAGCCGCAGCACGTCGTCGGCGTCCGGGTCGGTGACATAGCGCTGCGGCCAGTAGGCCACGGACTTGGTGCCGATCCGGATCGTACGGACCGGGTCGACGCCGAGCAGCGGCTCCAGGTGGCTGCGCAGCCGCTCGGTGGACATCACCATCGGGTCGCCGCCGGTGACCAGGACGTCGTGGACCTCGGGGTGCGCGCCGAGGTAGTCGATCAGTCCGCTCGGTTCGGGGACGGCGAAGCGCAGATCGGCGTCCCCGATGAACTGGGCCCAGCGGAAGCAGTAGGTGCAGTAGGCGTGGCAGGTCTGGCCCTGGCCGGGGAAGTAGAGGACGGTCTCGCGGTATTTGTGCTGGAGGCCGGGGAGTTCGACGCCGTCCCGGCGGGGGACGTTGAGCTGCTGCTGGCCGGAGGGGTGCGGGTTGAGCCGGCCGCGGATCTCCTGGACGGCCTCGCGGAGCAGCAGTCTGTCGGCGGGGTCGGCGGAGAGTTTGGCGAGCCGGTCCTCGTCGTCCCGGGGCAGCATGCCGCGCTGCGGGAAGGTCAGCTGGAACATCGGGTCGCCGGGCACGTCGTCCCAGTCGATGAGCTGGTCCAGGACGTATTCGTTGACGCGGAAGGGCAGCACCAGCGAGACCCGGCGGACGGTCTCCCGGATCTCCGCGGGCAGGCCGTGGCGGGCGGCGATGTCGTCGATGTGGCGCGGGCCGTAGGCGCGGAAGCGGGGCGGTGCGGCCGGCACCAGCACGTCGGCCGTCACCGGTGCGCACCTCCGCTCCGGTCGGTCTTGCGGTAGAGGTCGTCCCCGAGGACGAGGAAGTCCAGGTCCATGGCGCGGAAGGCGGTGAGCGCGTCGGCGGCGGTGTTGACGATGGGTTCGCCCTTGTCGTTGAAGGACGTGTTGAGCAGCACCGGTGGTGCGCCCTGCTTCCGGAGGGCGTCCAGGGCGGCGCCGACGGCCGGGGCCTCGTCGCCGTGCAGGACCTGCGGGCGGGTGGTGCCGTCGATGTGCACGACGCCGGGGGCGACGCTGCGGCCCAGTTCGGTGGCCTTGGCGGCGCCGAGCATATAGCGGCTCAAGTACTCCTGCTGCTCCCAGAGTTCGGCGCCGTAGTCGGGGCGGGTGACGCCGGCGAAGGGGCGCCACTGCTCGCGGTTCTTGATGGTGTTGACCCGCGTGTTGACGCCCGCGGTGTCCGGTACGGCGATGATGGAGCGGCGGCACAGCGCACGCGGGCCGACCTCGGCGCGGCCCTGGGCGACCGCGCCGACCCGGCCGTCCAGGAGGAGGGCGGTGAGGTCGTCGGTGTCCAGGTCGGTGCGGATCAGGTCCGAGGTGTCGAGCGCGGCCTGCCGCCCGGCGTAGTCGGGGCCGTGGATGTCGGTGCCCAGGTAGGGGCTGAGCGGGATGGTGTGCCGCCAGGGCGGGCGGACGGTCCAGGCGGCGCCGAGCGCGACCCCGGCGTCGTGCGGCACCGGCGGGACGTAGAGCGGTCCGGGCAGGGTGCCGTTGGTGCTGCAATTGAGGGCGACGCCGCCGCTGAGGCAGAGTTCCTCGACGCCGGCCGCCTTGCGGGTGAGCGAGGCGAGGTGGCGGACGGTGTCCTCGATGATGCGCTGGGCGGTGTAGGCGACGAGGACGGCGTTCGGGTCGTCGGTGAGGCGGTCCTCCGGCGCGCTCGGGCCGTCGGCCCCGGCGATCCGGGAGTAGCGCTCCCGCCACCGGCCGACGACGGTGTCGTACTGCTCCCTGATCTCGTCGGCGGTGGCGCTCCCACGGCTCTCGGTGAGCGGTGCGACGGCCGGCCGGAAGTCGTCGGCGGCGAGGTCGACGAGGGGTGCCACCTCGATGCCGGCGGCGCGCCCGTAGGCGGCCAGGCCCATGGTCTTGCCGGCGTTGAGGAAGGAGAAGCCGAGCCAGGTGGAGGCGGCGTCGTAGGCATAGCCGAGGGAGGCGGTGCGCGGCCAGCTGCGTTCCCGGCGGGGCGCGGCGCCGTCCTCGTAGGTCCAGATGGTCGAGGACTCGTTCTCGCCGTGGCCGTCGACGACCAGGACGCCGGCCTTGGTGAACGGCGAGGCGTAGAAGGAGGAGGCCGCGTGCGCCTGGTGGTGGGGCACGCGGACGACCTCGGGGGTGCGGTCGCCGAAGTCCAGGCCGACGGCGTAGGCGAGGAAGTCGGCGTCGGTGGCGAAGCGGCGCGGGTAGAGCTGTTCGCTGTCCCAGCCGAGGGCGACCACGTCGATGTCGCCCGGGGAGATGCCGGCCTGGTGGAGGACGTAGCGGGCGGCGCTGTGGGGCTTGCGGTAGAGGGAGTGGCGGTGGCGGTTGCAGCGCTCTTCCTCGGAGAAGGCGATGATCTCGCCGTGTTCGTCGACGAGGCAGGCGGCGCTGTCGTGCCAGCCGGCGGGCGGTGCGTTGACGCCAAGGATCCACATATCGCGTATCTCTCTTCGTAGGCCGGTGGTACGGGGACGGGCCCCGGGTCACCGGAGGGGGGTGAGGGAGTACCGGACGGCGTGCCGGGCGCGGTCGAGTGCCGCCGCGCAGTCCTCGGGGGTCGGGCCGACGGCCAGGAGGGCGGCGAGGCGCGGGACGATGCCGTGCGGGGGCAGCCGGAGCACGGTGCCGGGAGCGGCGAGCGGGACGGCTTCGGCGATGCCGGGCTCCGCGGCGGCGGCGCGCACGTCGAGGGAGCGCACGGTGCCGTCGTGCTCGGGGTAGAGGAAGCGGACCTCGGCGCAGCGGTCGCGGGTGGGGGTGAGGCCGGGGGTCCGGCCGAGCGCGAGGTCGGTGGCGGCGGCGACCGGGTCGACGCCGGTGGCGAGGGTGCCGAGAAGCGGGATGAAGTCGCCGCCGAGGCGCCCGTTGACCTCGACGATGCGCGGTCCGGTGGCGGTCAGGCGCAGTTCGGTATGGGTGAGGCCGGTGCGGATGCCGAGGACGGTGTGCGCCTCGGCGACCACGGCCTGGATCTCGTCGGCCCAGGGCTCGTGCCGCCAGGGGGCGACGAGATGGCCGGTCTCCTCGAAGTACGGGGCGAATCCCAGGCGTTTGCGCGCCACGTTCACGATCCGTACCGCTCCGTCGGCGACCGCGCAGTCCACGCTGATCTCCGGCCCGGACAGGTATTCCTCCACGATCACCCCGTCCAGTGCGCCGAGTCCGGGGAAGGCGGAGGACGCCGCCTGCTCGTAGGCGCGGGCGACCGCGCCGGGGTCGGCGGCGAGGGTGACACCGATGCTGCCGGCCAGGGCGCGCGGTTTGACCACGACCGGGAGCCCGAGTTCCTGTGCGGCTTCCTGTGCCTGTGCGCCGCTGTGCGCGTGGCGGAAACGGGCGGACGGTACGCCCGCGGCGGCCAGCAGCCGGCGGGTGGTGAGCTTGTCGCGGCAGCGGCGGACCGCCTCCGGGCTCATGTGCGGCAGATGCAGCCGGCGGGCGACCTCCGCGGTGGTCTCCAGCAGCGCCTCGTCCCAGGTCAGTACGGCTCCGGGGCCGGGGTGCGCGGCCAGCAGCGCGGCGACGGCCCGGGTGGTGGCGGCGGGGTCGGCGGTGTCCGCGGCCCGGAACCGGTCGGCGACGTAGCTCCGTTGCCAGTCGATGTCCGCGGACTGGACGAGGGCGGTGCGGGCGCGTTCGGCGACGGTGCGCAGCGCGTACCTGCGGTAGGGCGGATTGCCGCAGCCGATGACGACGAGCTGTGGGGGCTCTCCGGGGTCGACGGGCGTGCAGTCCAGGGCGGCGTCGCGCATCGTACGGCGGATGGCGGCGGTCACCTCCGCGCTGCTGCCGCCACGGAAACGGAACCGGGCCCCGGCGTGCTCGTAGCCACCACCGGTCAGCAACGCGCCGATGTCCGGCAGGACTTGGGCGTACGGACCGTCCTCCGGGTACGCCGGCTGCGCCCGCACACGGCAGGGCGTCGGCACCGACGGCGGCACCAGCAGCCAGCCCGCGACGCCGTCACCGGCCGGAGCGGGCCGGGCGGAGCGGTCGTCCGTGCCCGCCTGGTGGGCGAAGGCCGCCGCCATCAGGTCGATGCCGTGCACCTCCCGCCAGACGAAGGGCACTTCGGCGCCGCCCGGCCGCGCCCCGATCTCCAGAACCGTCAGCGCGCCGCGATCGCTCTCGAAGAGCTCCAGGTGGAAGACGGAGGGGCCGGTGAACAGCGCGCCGGCCGTGGCAGCGGTGATCTCCTCGATACGGGCGAGGAGTTGCGGGTCGTCGATCTCGACCGAGGCGAGTGCGGTGCCGGTGGTGAACTCCAGGCAGGTCGTCAGATAGCGGGCGGCCCGCCAGGCGCCGAGGCCGCCGCCGGTGAAGACGCCGTCCACGTGCAGCACCCGGTCCGGCAGCCACGGCTGGACCAGCATGCGGTCGTCGCGCGGGACGTCGTGGGCGGCCAGTCGGTCGGCGGAGTCCAGCCGGGTGATCCCGGCGCTGGCGGTGCCGCGCCGCGGTTTGAGCAGCACCGGCCAGCCGTGCCGGGCGGCGAAGGCGGCCACCGCGGCGCGGTCGGGAGCGTCGGCGGTGGGCGGTACGGCGATGCCCGCGGCGGCCAGCCGGCGGGCCATCAGGAGTTTGTCGCGCAGCGGTTCCAGGTCGGCGCCGCGCTGACCGGGCAGGCCGAACTCGCCGCGCAGGTCGGCCGCCAGGTCGAGATCGGTCTCCTGGAGCGCGACGATCCGGGTCACCGGCCCGGCCCGTGCCACCAGCGCGTCGATCGCCTCGCGGACCGCCTTCCCGTTCTCCGTGCTGTCCACGATCCGTACGCCGGCGGCCTGTTCGGCCGGCAGGTGGCGGGCGGCGCGTTCGGTGGTGACGTAGCTGACGCGGTGCGCGCAGTGGTCGAGGTAGGCGGCGTAGTCGGCGTATCGGTCGGTCCAGCGGTGGATGATGATCACGTGTTCGGGCACCGGAGAGCTCCTGGGGCACGGTCGGGCACGGGGATGCAGGGGGCCGGGGCGGGTGGCGGTGTGCGGGCGGCAGGCCGGGCACCGGTGAGCGGGCGCCGGAAGAGGGCGCGGTGGCGGTGGGGTGAACTCCGCACGCCCGGCCGACCCACCGTGACGGAAAGGGTGTGGGAGACGTTCGGGGGCAGGTGCGTACCGGGTTCCCGCGGTCCGGGCCGCCGCCGGTCAGTTCCCGCGGGCGGCGGTCAGCAGGGCCTCGTGCGTGCCCCGGAGCAGTTCGGCGCACTCGTCGCGGCCGAGGTCCTTGGCGGTCAGCCGGATGGACAGCGCGCGTTCGGTCTCCAGCACGCGGGCGTAACAGCGCGGGCCGATGGTGGTGAAGGGTTCCTCCCAGGTCAGGGCGGGCACACCGGCACAGGCCGGCCCGACCGGCGCATCGGGGGCCGAACCCTCCGGTACCGCGACGTAGTTGAAGGCGCAGGCCGGTTCGGGTGCCGCGGGCATACGGGCGCGGAGCGCGGCGACGGCGGTGACGTCGTGCATACCGTGCCGGAATGCGCCGAGGCCGCTCCAGTGGACGGCGTCGGCCAGCTCGACCAGATCGTCGCCGCGGGCGTGTTCGATCAGCACCGGGACCCACTGGTTCATCGAGGTCACCACGTTCCGCCAGCGGCCGGCGAAGCGGTTGGCGCTCATCAGCTGCACCAGCAGCGCGTCCGCGCCGCACATCCGGGCCACACTGCGGACGTAGGCCGCGAGGACGACGCTGGAGACGGAGACCCTGGCGCGTTCGGCGACGGCGTGCGCGGCCGGGCGGGCGGGCGCGGAGTGCAACGTGCCCTGGACGGCCCGGCCTTCGGTGGCGGCACCGCGCGGCAGGCCCACGGACGGGGCGCGGTCCAGGAGTTGGGCCCAGTGGTCGAGGGCCTGTGCCCGGCGCCGGAGCCCGGCGGGGGTGTGCTGTTCGGCGGCGAGGTCGGCGGGGCCGGGCGGGGTGTCGCCCAGTCCCGCCGGGTCGGTGAGCGCCCGGCGGAATTCCTGGTGGAGGAGTTCCTGGGCCCAGGCGTCCGCGGCGATGTGGTGCTTGACGAACAGCAGGTGGGAGGCGGTGCCCCGGCGGGCCAGTAAACGGGCCCGCCAGCCGTGCTGCCGGCCCAGGTCGAAGGGCTCGGCGGCCAGTTGCGCGGCGAGCTCGTCGGGTCCGGTGCCGTCGCCCTCGACGACCGGCAGGTGGTCGTCGAGGTGCACGTCGGGCGGCAACTGGCGCGGGGCGTCGGCGTCGTGGACGTCGTAGCGGGTCCGCAGTGACGGGTGCCGGGTGACGATCGCGCGCAGCGCCGTACGGGCCTGCTCCACGGTCACTCCGGGCGGCAGCGGCCAGGCCGCCGCGTTGTTCGGCTCGTGCCGGCGGGCGGCCGGCAGGCCTCGGATGTCGTGCCACACCGAGAGCTGGCCCAGCGAAAGCGGTCCTGCCTCGGACATACAACTCCCCCAAGTCGCATTTTCATGATGCGGAAGATAAATTCCATGCGAGGCCGACGCTGCCACAATCCGTTGACCGCCGCAAGGAGCTGCCGAAGTAGCGAAGTGATCTACCTCACATGTCGGCGCCGTCGCGAACATGAGAGCCTGATTGCCACTTCCCGGAATCACATTTCCAGATTCTGGAACATCGAGGCAGCTTTCCTCCGCGCTTCCCACCTTTCACCACGTTCATCGAGCTCTATCCGTTTCCGCCCCACCTCTCCGTTCTCGAACGCCACAAGGGGGCTCCGCAACGTGAGTCAGCAGCAGCCCACCCCCGCCGACACCGCCGGGGGCGTCCGCCATGACTTCCTGCACGACTTCCTGCTCGACCCGGCACGGCACTCCCCCGGCGCCCCCGCCGTCATCGAATCGCCGCAGGCCGGCCACACCGCCGTGACGACCTATGCCGAACTCACCGCCCTGGTAGGCGAATACGCCGCCGGGCTGCACGCGCTGGGCATCGAACCCGGCGCCCGGGTCATCCTGGAGGCGGACACCACCGCCCCGGCCATCGCGATGCTGCTCGCCTGTTCGCGGGCCGGCCTCACCTTCGTCCCGGTGAGCCCGGAAACCCCGTACCGGCGCCTGGAATCCATCGCCGAAACCGTCCGACCAGCCCTGCATCTCCAGGAGTTGACGGGTCAGCGAACGGACGTCCGGCCGCCCGTGGGGACCGCGCGGTTCGGTCCGGACGGGCTGACCGTCGACCGCGCCCCGGTGCGCCGCCCGCCCCGGCGCGGTACGCCCTGTGTCACCGACCCGGCGTACATCATCTTCACCTCCGGCACCACAGGGCGGCCCAAGGGCGTGGTGATGAGCCATCGCGCGGTGGTCGCCTTCTACCGGGGCATGCTGGCGCACCGGATCGCCGGCCCCGAGGACCGGATCGCCAGCACCTCGCCGCTCCAGTTCGACTTCTCGCTCCTCAACATCGGGCTGGCGCTGGGCAGCGGCGCGTCCGTGGTGCCCGTCCCGCCGCCGCTGGTGCGCTGGCCGCGGCATCTGCTGCGGGTGCTGCGCGAGACCGGGGCCACGCAGGTCAACGGCGTCCCGTCGATCTGGCGGCAGGTGCTGCGCCATGAACCGCGGCGGCTGGCCGCGCTCGACCGGCTGCGCGGCGTCCTCTTCTGCGGCGAGGAGTTCCCGCTGCCCGAACTCCGCCGCCTCCAGGAGCTGTTGCCCGCGGCCCGGATCGTCAACTGCTACGGCGCCACCGAATCCATGGCCTGCTCCTTCGAGGACGTGCCGAGCCCGCTGCCCGAGTCCATCGAGCGGCTCTCCATCGGCACCGCCCACCCCGGCGCCGAGATGCTCCTCGTCGACGGGACGGGCGCGGTCATCGACGCACCCGGTGTCGTCGGCGAGATCCATCTGCGCAGCCCGGCGCTGTTCTCCGGCTACTGGGACGACCGCGAGGCCACCCGCGCGACGCTGGTCCCCGACCCGCTGTGCCCGCAGTCCGGCCAGTACGTCCTGCGGACCGGGGACCTGGCCCTGCGCGGCCCGGACGGCGAGTTCTACTTCGCCGGGCGCATCGATTCCCAGGTGCAGATCAACGGCAACCGCGTCGAACTGGCCGAGGTGGAACGGCGGTTGACGGAGCATCCGGGCGCCACCGCGGCCACCGCGATACCGCTGCCGCTGCCCGGCGGCGGTCAGCGGCTGGCCGCCTTCGTCGTGCCGGCCGCCGGTGGCGACCTCGGTGACGCGGGCGCGCTCCGTGAGTTCTGCGCGCAGACGCTGCCCCCGTACATGGTTCCCCAGGAGATCCGGCTGCTGGACCGGCTGCCCACGACCGCGAACGGCAAGGTCGACCGGGCGGCGCTGGCGGCGGGGGCGGAACCGGCCGCGGCGGGCGCCGCCGGGAGCGCCCGGTGAGCCGACTCGACGAGCCCGGCCCGGCGGCCGGCGGGATCGCCCGGGAAGGCCGGCTGCGGGCGTTCGTCCGGGTGCGGGCGGGCGGACTGCCGGGCGCCTTCTGGGTGTTGTGGGGCGGATCGCTGGTCAACCGCCTCGGAGCGATGGTCAATCCGTTCCTGAGCCTCTATCTGACCGGCGTCCGGCACGTCCCGATCGCCACCACCGGCGTCGTCCTCGCGGTCGGCGGCGTCGGCTCGGTGATCTCCCAGCCGCTCGGCGGGTTCCTCGCCGACCGCTTCGGCCGCCGGGTGGCGCTGACCGGCGGGATGCTGGCGAACGGGGCCACGCTGCTCGTCCTCGGGCACGCCCGGACCCTTGCGGTGCTTATCCCGGCCTGCTTCGCCCTCGGCATCACCCTCGACCTGTTCCGGCCCGCCGCCCAGGCCCTGGTCGCCGACGCGGTGCCCGCCGCGGACCGCACGCGCGCGTTCGGGCTGCTGCTGTGGGCGATCAACCTCGGCTTCTCGGTCGCCATGGTGCTCGGCGGCTATCTCGCCGGCCACGGCTACCAGTTGCTGTTCTGGCTGGACGCGGGGGCCTGCACGGTCTTCGGGGTGCTGGTGTGGCTGGCCGTCCCGGAGACCCGTCCGGCCGGCCGGGGGCGCACCGCCGGCGGCTTCGGCACCGTCGTACGGGACCGGGCGATGGTCGCGTTCTCCGGGATCATCGTGGTCTATGCCGTCGTCTTCCAGCAGGCGTTCACCACCCTGCCGCTGGCGATGAAGAGCACCGCGATGTCCAGCGACGCCTACGGCATGGTCATGGGCGTCAACGGCATCGTCGTCATCGCGGTGCAACCGCTGATCGGCCACCGGCTCGCGGACCTCGACAAGAGCCGGGTGCTGGCCACCGGCTTCGCCGTCGCCGCCGCCGGCAACGCGGTGGCCGCCACGGCACACGCCGCGGTGGTCTACGGCATCGCGGTCGCGGTGTCGACGCTCGGCGAGATCCTGGTCTTCGCGGTCACCGCGGCCGTGGTCGCCGACCTCGCGCCGGCCGCGCTGCGCGGCCGGTACAACGGGCTGATCGGGATGGCCTGGGGCACCGGCTTCCTGATCGCCCCGGTCGCCGGCACCCGGCTGCTGGTCACCGGCACCACCACCCTCTGGCTGAGCTGCACGGCGCTGTGCCTGCTGGCGGCGCTGTGCCAGTTGGCGATGGGCCCGGCGCTGCGACGTCGGGCGGGCCGGTGACCATGCCGCCCGGCCGTCCCGCCCCACCGGATGGAACCCCCGTGCCCGCCAAGACCCCCAGGAAGGTCCTG
>NZ_BMRP01000013.1:12585-31121 GCF_014648695.1 Streptomyces albospinus | reverse complement strand
CGTGGCCACCCACAAGGAGCTCTATGCGCACTACCGCCCCGAGCTGACGGCCCGGATCGCCGGTACGGTCTTCACCGACTTCGCCGATCCGGCGACCGCGCTGGACGAACTGACCGCGTTCTGCCGGGAGACCGGCATGGCCGGCGTCGCCGCCTGCTGGGAGTTCCTCTCCCCCGTCGCCACCCGCCTCGCCGCCGCGCTCGGGCTCCCCGGCCACCTCCCCGGCCGCCCGGCGACCACATCATGAAGCTGGTCGAGGAGGCCCGTGGCATCGACGTCGCCCGCGCCTACCTCCAGGCCGTCCTCGGCGAGCGGCCCGACGTCACCCCGCGGCGGGACGCCGCCGCGATCCGCTTCCTCACCGCCCCCGAGGCCGGCACGCTGCGCTGGATCAGCCGGCTGCCGCGGGGCGACCGGGTCATCGCGACGTCGCCGGCGAAGCTGCCCGGCGAGGAAGTGGGCAGCCCGCACGACAGCATGGGGCGCATCGGCCACGTCATGCTGCGGGCCGGCACCGCCGCCGAGGTCAACCGCGCGGCGGACGAGGCGATGCGCTCGGTCACGGTCGAGTCGGCCACCCGCTGGTAGGACTGCCGCGGCCCCGGGAGCGGCGTAACGTCAGCACTGTGCCGTGGCTGCGGGCGGGTGCACCATGACGACCCATGGGGCCGACGACTCCCCCCTGGGTCGCGCGCTGCTGCGGTCGATGCGCGAGACCGGGGCCTCCGCCGGCATTGTCTACGAGCTCGCGGCCGACGAGCCGGTGCTGCGCCTGGCCGCCATGAGCGGCCTCCCGCCGCCGATGCTGGACCCGTGGACCCGGATCGCGCTCGCCGCGCCCATCCCGGTCGCCGTCGCGGCGCGCTGCGGGCGCCTGGTGTGGGCGGCGGGGCAGCCGCAGCTGGCCCGGGACTTCCCCCGGACGGCGGTGGCGCTGCCGTACGACTTCGCGCTGGGCGCGGCGCCGCTCAACGACGGGCCGGTGTGCCGGGGAGCGGTGGTGCTGCTGTGGCCGGCCGGCCACGCTCCGGAGCTGTCCGGGGCGGAGCGCACCGCGCTGGACACCGCCTGCCGGCGACTGGCGGGCCTGCTGCCGGCCCGGGGCACCGCGGACCGCCCGGTGGTCCAGCTGCCACCCCCGGCCCGGACCGCGGTGCCGGGCGAGGCGCAGGACGCGGTGGACTTCGCGGAACGGCTGCCCGGCGGCTGCTTCGCCCTCGATCTGGAGGGCCGGATCACCCTGCTCACCTCGGGTGCGGCGGAGCTGCTGGGCGCCCCGGAATCCCGGCTGCTCGGTGCCCGGCCGTGGGACGTGCTGCCGTGGCTGGCCGACCCGGTCTTCGAGGACCGCTGCCGGGCCGCGGTGATCAGCCGCCGGCCGACCTCGTTCAACGCCTGCCGCCCGCCGCACCAGTGGCTGGCGTTCCGGCTGTTCCCCGACGGGCGGGGGGTGAGCGTCTGGATCCGGGCCACGGACCGAGAAGGGGGCCCGGTGGTCCCGTACCCCACCGACGTCGTGCCGCTGCGGGCCGCGCAGATGTACCACGTGCTGCACCTCGCCGCCGGGCTCACCGAGGCGGTGACCGTGCACGACGTCACCGAGCTGTTCGCCGAGCAGATCGTGCCGGCGTTCGGGGCCCAGGGCATGCTGATGTACGTGGCCGAGGCCGGCCGGCTGCGGACGGTCGGCCAGCGCGGCTATCCGCCCGAGGCCGTCGAGGCGTACGAGGGCAGCCCCCTGCGCACCGCGAACAGCCCCACCGTGCGCGCCCTGGCCACCGGCGAGCCCGGCTTCTTCACCTCCGCCGAGGAGACCGACCGCCAGTTCCCGGGGCTGGCCGAGCTGACCGGGATGGCCGCCCGTGCGGTGCTGCCGCTGATCGTCTCCGGCCGCCCGGTCGGCTGCTGCGTGCTGGGATACACCCATTCCCGGACGTTCAGCCCCGATGAACGCCAGGTGCTGACCTCGCTCGCGGGGCTGATCGCCCAGGCGCTGGACCGTGCGTCGCTCTACGACACCAAGCAGCAGCTGGCCCACGACCTCCAGGCCGGACTGCTGCCGCGCAGCCTCCCGGAGGTCCCCGGGCTGTCCGTCGCCGCCCGGTATCTGCCGTCGACCCGCGGGATGGACATCGGCGGCGACTTCTACGACCTGATCCGGCTCGACGCGCACCGGGTGGCCGCGGTCATCGGTGACGTGCAGGGCCACAACGCCGCGGCGGCGGCGCTGATGGGCCAGGCCCGGACGGCCGTGCACGCCCATGCGACCGCGGGCGCGGCACCCGACGAGGTGCTGGCCCGCACCAACCGGCTGCTGACCGACCTGGACCCGGACCTGTTCACCAGCTGCCTGTACGTCCTGATCGATCTGCGCACCCACGAGGCGTGCCTGGCCGGTGCCGGCCATCTGCCGCCGATCCTGCGCCACCCCGACGGCCGCACCGGCGTGCTGCGGATGCCTCCCGGGCTGCTGCTGGGCGTCAGTCCGGACGCCCGGTACCACGCCACGACGATCCCGCTGCCCCCGCAAGCGGTGCTGGCCCTGTACACCGACGGCCTGGTGGAGCGGCCGGGCGCCGATCTGGACAGGTGCATCGCCGAGCTGGCCGCCGATCTCGCGGACGCGCCGTACGGGGACCCGGACAAGGTCGCCGACACCGTCCTCAGGCGGCGCGGCGCCCATGAGGAACGGCTGGACGACATTGCGCTGCTGCTCCTGGCGCCGTCCGGCGGGGACTGACCGTGGCGGGCCGCGGATGCGCCCCGACCGGTCCGCCGCCGGGCAGCGACGAGCGCGGCTTTCCGGCCCATCAGGCGCCGCGCTGCGCGGGGTTGGCGGCGCTCGATGCCGCCGTGGTGGGCTGCCGGGCCTGCCCCCGGCTGGTGGCCTGGCGGGAGCAGGTGGGGGCGGCCCGGCGGGCGGCGTTCCGGGACCGGGAGTACTGGGCTAAGCCGGTGCCGGGTTTTGGCCCGCCGGACGCCGCGCTGGTCGTCGTCGGGCTGGCACCGGCCGCGCACGGCGCCAACCGCACCGGCCGGATGTTCACCGGCGACGCCTCGGGGGACTTCCTGTTCGCCGGGCTGCACGCGGTGGGCCTGGCCAGCCGGCCCACCGCGACGCACCGCGGCGACGGGCTGGAGCTGTACGGCGTACGGGTCACCGCGCCGGTGCACTGCGCCCCGCCGGGGAACCGGCCCACTCCGGCCGAGCGGGACACCTGCCGCCCCTGGCTGGCGGCCGAGCTGGGGCTGCTCGCCCCGGGGCTGAGGGCGGTGGTGGCGCTGGGCGGGTTCGGCTGGCAGGCACTGCTGCCGGCGCTCGGTGCGGCGGGCTGGCCGCTGCCGCGCCCCCGGCCCGCGTTCGGCCACGGCGCGGAGCTGACGCTGCCCGCCGCCGGCGGGCGCCCGGAGCTGCGGGTTCTCGGCTGCTACCACCCCAGTCAGCACAACACCTTCACCGGCCGGCTGACCTTCGCGATGCTCGTCGAGGTGCTGACCCGGGCCCGTGAACTCGCCGGTCTGCCCGCCGGGCCGAAAGACCCGTGACCAGTACTCTCAGAAGGGGTAAATCACGCATATCACGCATTCGGTCGGCAGAGACGGAACGGCTCAGATGGTGGAGTGTGAGGAGAACGGCCACTACGGGCGGCAGGCGTCGTTCGACATCGCCGATGCCGCCCTGGTGCTGTGCGACGCGCACGGCCGGGTCGAGAGCTGGCCCGAGGGCGCCGAGCGGCTGCTCGGCCACCCCGCCGCGGACGTCGTAGGGCAGTCCGTCACGGCACTGCTGGCGCCACAGGACGCGGAGCGGGTGCCCGCGCTCGCCGAGGAGTGCCGCGCCCGCGGCGGCTGGAGCGGGCCGCTGACCGCCCGCCGCAAGGACGGCGGCCTGGTCGGCGTCGCGGTGCAGCTGGCCCTGGTGTCGGACGGCACCGGCCGGCCGCACTGGCTGGTGGCGGCGGTCGAGGCACTGCCCCTCCAGGGCTGGACGATGAGCCGCCCCGTGATGGAGCGGATGCTGATGCAGACGCCGGTCGGAATGGCCGTGGTGGACACCGATCTGCGCTTCATCTGGTCGAACACGGCACTGGAGCGGTTCGGCGGCGGCCCGGGGCGACAGCGGATCGGGCGGCGGCTCAGGGAGGTCCAACCCGGCCTGGATTCGGACGCGTTGGAAGCGCAGATGCGGCAGGTCCTGGAGACCGGGGTGCCGGTGATCGGCCACGAGCACATCGGCCGCCCCCGTTCGGAACCCGAGCAGGTGCGCGCCCACGCCATGTCCTTCGTACGGCTGGAGGACGGCAACGGCCGCCCGTTCGGCGTCTGTTACACCGTCACCGACATCACCGAGCGGTACCGCAACCGCCAGCGGCTGCTGCTGCTCGACCGGGCCGGCCAAGACATCGGCCGCACCCTGGACGTGATGCGAACCGCCCAGGAGCTGGCGGACGTCGCGGTGCCGGACCTCGCCGACTTCGTCGCGGTCGACCTGGTGGACTCGGTGATCCAGGGCGGCGAACCGCTCACCGGACCGCCCGGCGACGCGGAGATGGTCGCGCTGCGCCGCGGCGGCCAGCAGTCCGCACGGGAGGGCATCCCCGAAGCCGTCATCGGGGTCGGGGACCTGGCGTCGTATCACGCCTGGTCGCCGCCCATCCGGGCGCTGGCCGACGGCAAGTCCTGGCGGGTGGAGTGGCTGGATCCGCTCGGCGCGGAGTGGGCCGCCGACATCCCCGGGGGCCGGCGGGCGCGGATGCGGGCGATGGGACTGCACACCGCGATGGTGGTGCCGATCCGGGCGCGCGGCACGACGATGGGGGTGACCAGCTTCTTCCGCAGCGAGCAGGGCGAACCGTTCACCGAGGACGACCTGCGGCTGGCCGAGGAGTTCGTCGCCCGCGCCGCGCTCTGCGTGGACAACGCCCGCCGCTACACCCGGGAACGCGAGGCGGCGCTCACCCTCCAGCGCAGTCTGCTGCCGCACGGCGTGCTGGAGCAGAGCGCACTGTCGCTGGCGACCTGCTACCGGCCGGCCGACGAACTGGCCGGCGTGGGCGGCGACTGGTTCGATGTGATCACCCTGTCCGGGGCGCGGCTGGCCCTGGTGGTGGGCGAGGTGCGCGGGCACGGCATCGGCGCGATCGCCACGATGGGGCGGCTGCGGACCGCGGTGCAGACCCTAGCCGCCCTGGACCTGCGCCCCGAGGAACTCCTCGCCCATCTCGACGACTTGGTGAGCCGGGTGTCGGAGGAGGGCAGCGATCCGCCGGGCCCCGACACCGGGGTCGTGGGCACCAGCTGCCTGTACGCGGTCTACGACCCGGTCGGCCGCCGCTTCACGGCGGCCAGCGCGGGGCACCCGGCCCCCGCCATCGTCGCGCCGGACGGCACCGCGTCCTTCGCCGAGGTACCGGTCGGCCCTCAACTGGGCGTCAGCGGGCTGCCGTTCGAGGCCGTCGAGGTGCCGGTGAAGGAAGGCAGCGTCCTCGCGCTGTACACGGACGGACTGCTGGCGGGCGTGGAGCGCGGCGGTCCGCGCGGGCCGGCGCAGCAGCGGCTACTGGAGGCGCTGACCGCGCCGGGCGACTCGCTGGACGCGCTGTGCGAGTCGGTCATCGGCACGCTCGTGCCGGAGCGGCCGTTCGACGACGTCACCCTGCTGCTGGCCCGGACCCGGGGTCTGGCCCCGGACCGGTTCGCCTCGTGGGAGCTGGCCTCCGATCCGGCCGTGGTGGGCCGGGCCCGCGAGATGGCCGCCGCGCAGCTCGCCGAATGGGGCCTGGTGGAGCTGGAGTTCACCACCGAGCTGGTGGTCAGCGAACTGGTCACCAATGCGATCCGGTACGGCACCGGGCCGATCCGGCTGCGGCTGATCCTGGAGCACACCCTGATCTGCGAGGTGTGCGACGGCAGCAGCACCTCCCCGTACCTGCGGCATCCGCGCACGACCGACGAGGGCGGCCGGGGGCTGTTCCTGATCTCGCAGTTCACCCATCGCTGGGGCACCCGGTACACCACCGACGGAAAGATCATCTGGGCCGAGCAGCTCCTCGGCTGACCCGCACCGCCACCGCACCGGACCGGACCGGCCCCACGACACCACGAGCAGCGGACGACCAGCGAGTAGACAGTGTCTACGCGACCCTGGTAGACACTGTCTATGACCTCTGCGAACCCTGCATCCGACAACTCCCTCCGGGAGCGGCTGATCGACGTCGGCGTCGATCTCGTGACGACCGACGGACCCGACGCGCTGGGGCTGCGCGAGATCGCCCGGCGCGCGGGCGTCTCGCACGGTGCGCCGCGGCGGTACTTCCCCACGCACCGGGCCCTGTTGTCCGCGATCGCCCGACGGGGGTTCGCGGAGCTCGGCGAGCGCATCGCGGACGTGGCCGGCGCATCGGGTCCGCCGCGCGAGCAGGTGGCGGCGCTGGCGCGGGCCTACGTCGGGTTCGCGCTGGAGCGGCGCGGCATGTTCGAGCTGATGTTCCGGCACGACCTGCTCAACAGCGAGGGCGAGCAAGAGGCAGCGGACGGGCCGCGGCTGCGGGAGTCGACGGTGCCGCTGTTCCGGATGCTGGTGGAACGCGTGGCCCGGTGCGGCGGGTCCGAGGAGGCGGGGGTGACGGCCGCCGCACTGTGGGCGAACCTGCACGGGATCGCGCAGTTGTGGCGGTGGGGCAGTCTCCAGCTGGCGATGGGCGGGCCGGCGGCGGACGGCGGCGCGCCGGACGCGGAGCTGCTGGACCGGCTGCTGTCCGCGGCGCTGGACGCCCATCTGGGGCCGGTGACGGCATGAGCGCGGGCATACGGGAGCGGCTGGTGCTGGTGGTCAGCGTGGCCGGGGCGATGCTGGTGGCGCTGGACGGCACGGTGCTGCTGGTGGCGCAGCCGGGACTGCAACGCGATCTCGGGGCGAGCGTGGCGCAGGTGCAGTGGACGAGCACCGGCTACCTGGTCGCGGTGGCCGCGCTGCTGGTGATCGCCGGCCGGCTCGGCGACCGGTACGGCCACCGACGGCTGCTGTTCGCAGGGGTCGCCGGCTTCGGCCTGGCCTCGGGCGGGATCGCGGTGGCTCCCGGGGTCGGCTGGGTGATCGGACTGCGGGTCGCTCAGGGGGTGTTCGGCGCGCTGCTGCAACCGGCGACGCTCGCCCTGCTGCGGCCGGCGTACCCGGCGGACCGGCTCGGTACGGCGGTCGCGGTGCGGACCAGTGCGATCGGGGTGGCCGCGGCGGCCGGGCCCGTACTGGGCGGGCTGCTGGTCGGGCAGTGGGGTTGGCGTGCGGTGTTCTGGATGAACGTCCCCGTCGCGCTGGTGCTCGCGGTACTGGTCCTCGCCCTGCGGGTGCCGGCCCCGCCACCCGCGGGGGACGGGCGGCTCGATCTGGTGGGCGCGGGTCTGCTGGCACTGGCACTCGGGGTGTTCGTCGAGACACTGAGCGGGGTGCCGGGGCGCGGCTGGACCGCCGCGCCGACGGTGTGGGGGCTGGCCGCGGCGGCGGGCCTCGCGGGGGCGCTGGTCGTACAGGAGCGCCGGAGCGCACAGCCGATCGTGCCGTCCGCCGTGGCCGGTTCCCGGTCCGTCACGGCGTCGATGGCGATGCTGATGCTCATCAGCGGCGGCATGTTCGGCGCGCTGTTCGCCGCCACCTTCGTCCTTCAGGACGTGGTCGGGCTGGGGCCGTTCGCCAGTGGTGTCCGGGTGCTGCCGCTGACCGTGCTGATGGTGCTCGGCGCACCCGTCGCCGCCGCCGCGCTGCGGCGGTACGGCCCGCGCCGGGTCGCGGTGTCCGGCGTCGCCCTCGTCGTGCTCGGGCTGGTGGGGTTGTCGGGGCTCGGCCCGCACAGCGCCTGGCCGGTGGGCGGGGCCGCGTTCGCCGTGCTGGGCGCCGGGTTCGCCGCGGTGATGGTGACCGCCACCGGGACCGTCGTGGGCGACGCGCCACCCGGGTACGCCGGGGTCGTCGGCGGGCTGAAGCAGACCGCGGTGAACGTGGGCCCGGCCTTCGGGATCGCGGTCGCGGCGAGCATGATGTTCCTCAAGTCGGCGTCGGGCGGCCCCGGTTCGGCCGGGTCCGCGGCGGCGACCGGCGGCGCGCTGCTGGTCCTGGCCGGGATCGCGGCCCTCGGACTGCTGCCGGCGGGACTGCTGCCGGGGCGGCCGGCTCCCGCCGGCGCCGCCGGGTGACGCCGCCGCGCCGGCCGGGACACGGCCGGCACGGCGCGCCCCCTACCGCGCACGCCGCCTCAGGCAGCCGCCTGCTCGGCGGCCCGCTTCCGGGCGGCTGCCGCCCGGTCCGGCGCGCCGAGCCGGTCCTCCAGGCGGGCCTTGGCCGACCAGTTGTACGGGCAGATCGGGCGGAGGTGGATCCGTTCGCTCAAAAGGGTGCGGGCGAGTCCGGGGCGGTCGGCGCGGAGCGCGGCCTCGACCAAGGTGCGCTGCACGGCGTCTCGTTGGGCGTGGCTTCCGCCGAACTCGTGGACCCGGTGCCGGATGGGCAGCAGCAGGTCGGCGGCGGCGGGGTAGTCCCGGGAACCGTAGGCGATCAGGGCGCGGCACACGGGCAGGCCGATCTCGGCGGTCATGGCGCGGTTGGCGCCGGCGGGTTTTGCCGCCAGCCAGCTCTCGCGGTCCCGGACCAGGCGCCGGGCCCGGTCGATGCGGCCGGCGCCGACGTACGCCATCACCGCGTGGGCGTCGTTGAAGGCGTAGTGGGGGCCGTCGGCGCGGCGCTCCCAGGCGTCGGCGAGGGCGGCCCAGCGGGTGCTCTGGTCGTCCTCGGCCAGGTAGAGCCGCCACAGGAGGGCGGCGGCGTCCAGGAGTTCCATGGCCACGCCCGGTGAGCCGTCGTGGTGCAGGGCGGAGTCGTAGATGTCCAGGACGCGGGCGGTGTCGCCGGACTCCAGGGCGTAGAGGGCGTAGTGCCACCAGTTGTGGACGGTGAGCAGGGTGCCGCTCGACCAGTCGCCGGTGCGGGCGTCGAGGAAGCGGATGCCGTCGGCGAACCGGCCGCGCATCTCGTAGGTGTGCACGACGCCGTGGATGGCCCACACGTCGTGCGGATGCCGGTCGAGTGCGGCCCGGCCGACCTGCTCGGCGTATTCGTAGTGCCCGGTCTCCTCCAGACCGAAGGCGTACATGCCGAGCAGCGGGGCGCGGTGCGGATCGTCCGCGTCCCAGGCGTCCAGCGCGCCGCCGACGCGGTCGCGCAGGCGCTGCGCGTCGCCGGTGAGGAAGTCGTGGTGGTGCCCGGCGAACAGGGCCAGCAGGTCGCGGGGGTGGGCGACGGCGATCTCGCCGAGGATGCGGCCCGCGGTGCGGTAGTCGCCGTCGAGCCAGGCGGCCGCGGCGGCGACGTGCATGCGTTCGCGCGGGGTGAGGCGGTCGGCGTCCAGGCCGGCGCGGAACCGGCTGAACCGCTGGTGGGCCTCGGCCGCGCCCTTCTCCTCGGTGCCCAGGACGCCCAGGTAGGCGGCGAGGGCCTGGCCGATGGGCGAGCGGGGCGCGGCGGCCAGCAGCGCCTGGGTGGTGTCGGTGATCCTGGGGCGGAAGAACAGCAGGTCGTCCAGGGCCTGTTCGTAGTGGCGCAGGGCCTCGGCGCCGGTATCGGTCATGGCGTGTCCGTGCCGGTCCACGGTCATGGTGACTCCTGCGGGGTGCGGGGGGTGCGGGAGAGGGGACCGCGGGATCCCGCCCGGCGGACGGGTGGGGTTCCATGGGGCAGCAGGTGCGGATCCATGGAGGCATAGGTACCCCGCTCCTCGCGTCCACGCCCCGGTTCTCTCGGAAAGGTCCTCATATGCTCCCTCTGGACGGCATCACCGTCGTCTCCGTCGAACAGGCGGTGGCGGCGCCGTTCGCCACCCGCCAGCTCGCCGACCTCGGCGCCCGGGTGATCAAGGTGGAACGCCCCGGTACGGGCGACTTCGCCCGCGCCTACGACGAGACGGTGCGCGGGATGTCCAGCCACTTCGTCTGGCTGAACCGCAACAAGGAGTCGATCGCCCTCGACATGAAGGACCCCGCGGACGCCGGGGTGCTGCGGCAGCTCATCGCGCGGGCCGATGTCTTCGTGCAGAACCTCGCACCGGGGGCGGCCGAGCGGCTGGGGCTGGATGCCGGGACGCTGCGGGAGGGCGATCCGCGGCTGGTGGTGTGCAGCATCTCCGGTTACGGGTCCGGCGGGCCGTACGAGCACAAGAAGGCCTACGACCTGCTGGTGCAGTGCGAGGCCGGGGTGATGTCGCTGACCGGTACGGAGGAGGCCCCGGCCAAGATCGGGATCGCGGTGGCCGACATCGCCGCCGGGATGTACGCGTACAGCGGGATTCTGACGGCCCTTTACGAGCGGGAGCGCACCGGGCGGGGCGGCGCCTTCGAGGTGTCGATGCTGGAGGCGCTGGGCGAATGGATGGGGTACCCGCACTACTTCACCCGCTACGGCGGCAGCCGGCCGCCGCGCTCGGGCGCCGAGCACGCCGCCATCGCCCCGTACGGGCCGTACCGGGCGGCGGCGGGGGCCCAGGTCTTCCTGAGCATCCAGAACGAGCGGGAGTGGGCGGAGTTCTGTACGCGGGTGCTGGAACTGCCACAGCTGGCGGCCGATCCGCGGTTCGCCCGTAACTCCGTACGGGTGGCGAACCGGGAGGTCCTGCGGGAGCGGATCGAGGAGCGGTTCGGCACGATGACGGCGGAGGAGGTCGAGGAGCGGCTCGAAGCGGCGCGGATCGCGCACGGCCGGCTGCGGGACGTCGCGGGGTTCGCGGCGCATCCGCAGCTCGCCGCGCGGGACCGCTGGCGGACCGTGGACTCCCCCGTGGGCCCGCTCGAAGCGCTGCTGCCACCGGTCACCGTCGCCGGGCGGGAGCCACGGATGGACCGGGTGCCCGCGCTGGACGAGGACCGGGCGCGCATTCTGGCGGAACTCCGCGGGGCGGTAGGGGAAACGCGAGGGGAGCGATGACGACCCTCTGGTCAGCCGCCGTTCTCCGTACGACCATGTCGCCTTACCACCCTGTCGGTTGACGTCCGCGTCGGCTGACCACCGTGTCGGCCCTCCATGGCACCGCCCCGTCTCGCGCAGCCTCTCGTTCGTTCCTCGCCGTACGCCGTACGACGTGACCTCGAAAGGAACACGACCATGGGCAGACCCCTTCCCGTACCCGGCCGCCTCGCGCGGCTGCTGCTCGCCGCGCTGCTGCTCGTCCTCCCGCTGACCGCCCTGCCGGCACCGCTCGCGCACGCCGCGGGCGATCCCGGCTCCCCCTCGTCGGCGGACGACCGCTACTGGACCGCGCATCGCATGGAGGCCGCCGAACCGGTTGCGGTGAAGGGGAGTTCACCCGCCCCGACCGCGGCCGGCACTCCGGTGCCGCCCAGCCACCCCTTCGACGGGCTCCCCCAGGTGGGCACGTTCTTCTGGACGGACGGGCACAACATCGGCCGCTTCTGCGGCGGGACGGTCATCCGCAGCCCGCACCGCAACCTCGTGGTCACCGCCGGGCACTGTCTGCTCTCCCCCGACCCGAAGAAGTACCTGTCGTTCGTGCCGCAGTACCACGACGGGCTCAAGCCGCACGGCATCTATCCGGTCGAACGGATCTATCTCGACCAGCACCTCTACGACCTGGGGACGGACGGGGGCGCCCGCTGGGACTACGCGGTCGTCCAGGTCGGTGCGCGCGAGGACGGGTCCGAGGTCCAGGAGGTGACCGGCGGCTTCGACCTGCTGCCCTACCCCGGCTACGTCCACCACGACGTACGGCTCATCGGCTACCCGGGCAGCAGTGATGTCACCTACCCCAAGCCGCTGGACTGCTCCTCGTCCACCCACCGCTACACCAGCACCGACCCGGCCGCCCCGGGCGACTTCCTGGAGATCGCCTGCGCCGGCTACATCGGCGGCACCTCCGGCGGACCCTTCCTGGTGCGGGACTTCCGGGGTTACGCCCTGATCGGTGTCATCGGCGGCTACCACACCGGCGGCGACACGCCGGACATCTCGTACAGCGCGTACTTCACCCTCGACACGGCGCTGCTGTACGTACACGCCGTACGAGGCGACACGCCGGCCGCGCCGCGCCCCAAGCCCACGGCCTGACGCACCGGACCGCCCGGCCCCGGAAGCCCCGGGTCCGGGCGGTCCGCATCCCCGGCGGGGGTTGCCACACGCTGCGGTCGCTGAGGGCGGCGCCGCTCCGGAGGTGACCGGAATCGCACCGGCGTGGCCTGAATTCCCCTGTGCGAGCGGCCAATTGAACGAGGACCATCGTTCATCTGTTCGCCAGTTCTTCACCCGGCAGACGCGGCCGAATCCATTCGTCGGCTTCTAGGGTTACCGCGCTCTCTCCCCCACTCGTCACTCCTGTCCGGAGGACAGTCATGACCGCAGGCAAGGCACGCAAGCGCAACCGGCGTACCCTCACCGCCCTGGCCGCTACAGCGGCCCTCACCGCCACGTCGGCGGCGCTGTGGGCCACCACCGGCTCCACCGCGTCCGCGGAGGCCGCCGGGCTCCCGTCGCCCGACCACGTGGTCGTGGTGGTGCTGGAGAACCACGCCTACAGCCAGGTGATCGGCAGCTCCGACGCGCCGTACATGAACAGCCTCAAGGCCGGCGGCGCCGACCTCACCCAGTCCTACGCGCTCACCCACCCCAGCGAGCCGAACTACTACATGCTGTTCTCCGGCGACAACCAGGGCCGCACGGACGACAGTTGCGTCGACGTCGGGTCGATGTCCGCACCGAACCTCGCCTCCGAGCTGACCGACGCCGGCCAGAGCTGGGCGAGCTACAACGAGTCGCTGCCGAGCCAGGGTTCGACGACCTGTAGCAGCGGGGACTACGCGCAGAAGCACAACCCGTGGTTCGGCTTCTCGAACGTATCGGCCGACACGGCCATGACGATGGATCAGTTCCCCAGCGACTACAG
Organism: Streptomyces albospinus; assembly: GCF_014648695.1. Classification (GTDB taxonomy): domain Bacteria; phylum Actinomycetota; class Actinomycetes; order Streptomycetales; family Streptomycetaceae; genus Streptomyces; species Streptomyces albospinus. The sequence goes on along the minus strand of NZ_BMRP01000013.1, from coordinate 18,186 downwards.
CACGCTGCCGAAGGTCTCGTTCGTCATACCGAACCTCTGCAACGACATGCACGACTGCTCGGTGTCCACCGGTGACACCTGGCTGAAGGACAACCTGAGCGCCTACGCGGACTGGGCCAAGACCCACAACAGCATCCTCGCGATCACCTTCGACGAGGACAACCGGCTGTCCGGCAACCGCATTCCGACCCTGTTCTACGGTCAGCATGTGGCACCCGGCAGCTCCAGCGCCACCCAGTACAACCACTACAACGTGCTCCGCACGCTGGAGGACCTGGCCGGGCTCTCCACCCACGCGGGCAACGCCGCCTCGGCGTCCGACATCACCGACATCTGGAACTGAGGCCCGTGTATCTCGCGGACTCCCGCAACGGCACCACGCGCGAGACCTCCGGCACCGCAGCCGCCGCCCCGGGCAGCATCCGTCCGGGGCGGCGGGCTGCGGTGCCCGGGACGGTCCTGGCGCTCGGTGCGGTCAGCCTGATCACCGATGTCTCGGCGGAGATGATCACCGCGGTGCTGCCGCTGTACGTCGTCACCGCCCTCGGACTCTCCCCGCTCGGCTTCGGGCTGCTGGACGGCATCAACAACGGTGTGGGCGCGCTGGTCCGACTGGCCGGCGGCCACCTCGCGGACGGCGGCGGCCGGCGGCACAAGGTGGTGGCCGGGCTCGGCTACGGCCTGTCGGCGGTGTGCAAACCGCTGCTGCTGGTCGCCCACGGACTGCCGGTCATCAGCGCCGTACTGGCCGCCGACCGCACCGGCAAGGGGCTGCGCACCGCGCCCCGGGACGCGATGATCTCGCTGGCCACCCGGCCCGAACACCGGGGCCGGGCCTTCGGCGTGCACCGCGCCATGGACACCACCGGGGCACTGCTCGGGCCGCTGGCCGCGTTCGCGGTGCTGCGGGCCACCGTCGACGGCTATGACGCGGTGTTCACGGTCAGCGGCTGCGTCGCGGCGCTGGGCGTGCTGGTGCTGGTGCTGTTCGTCCCCGGCCGGGCCGGCGGTGCGGACACCGCGCCCGCCGCCGCGCGTCCCGCGCTGCGCGACTCGCTGGCCCTGCTGCGCCGCCCCGCGCTGCGCCGGCTCACGCTGTGCGCCGCGCTGCTCGGGCTCACCACGGTCAGCGACTCCTTCCTCTACCTCCTCCTCCAGCGCGAACTGGGCGTGCCCGCCCACCTGTTCCCGCTGCTGCCGCTCGGCACCGCGGCGGTGTTCCTGCTGCTCGCCGTCCCGCTGGGCGCGCTCGCCGACCGGATCGGCCGCCGCCGGCTCTTCCTGGCCGGGCACGTCGCGCTGCTGCTCGCCTACGGGCTGGTGCTCTCCCCGCTGGGCGGCGCCCCGGCCGTCGTCGCGGTGCTGGTGCTGCACGGCGCGTTCTACGCGGCCACCGACGGAGTGCTGGCCGCCGCCACCGCGGGGGTCGTCCCGGCCGGGCACCAGGGTGCCGGGCAGGCGCTGGTGGGCACCGGCCAGGCACTCGCCCGGTTCGTCTGCTCGCTGGCGTTCGGTGCGGCCTGGAGCCTGTGGGACGCGCGGGCCGCGCTCGCGGTGACCGCGGCCGGGCTGGCCGTCAGCGCCGTCGTCGTGGCCCGGGTGCTGCGGACCACCGAGGGCACGCCGGAGGAGAGCGACGACGACCGCCGAACCGGCAACGAGGTGTCCGGATGACCCACACGTCCCGTCTGGCAGTCCTGTTGGCCGCCGTGCTGCTGCTCGGCGCGGTCGGCGCCGTGGCGGTGCTGCGAGCCGCCGACCGGTCCGGCAGCCGCGACCGGCAGCAGGCCGGCGGCCCGGCCGTACACGCCGGCAGCGTCTCGCTCCGGCCGGGCGCAGACCGCCGGTTGCTGGTGCGGAACCTGGCGTGGGGGCCGCACCGCGACGAGATCGCGAGCGTGCCCGCCGGCCGTCCGCAGGGCCCGCGTACCGCCTCCGGCGTGAAGTGCCTGCGCTTCCACGCCGCCGCCGGCACCGCCATCTGCCTCCAGGCCGAGCACGGCGCGCTGGAGGACACCTACCGGGCCGTGGTGCTCGACGCGCACCTGCACGAGCTGCACCGCTTCCCGGCGGCCGGGATCCCCACCCGGGCCCGGGTCTCGCCCTCCGGGCACCGGGTCGCCTGGACGGTCTTCGTCAGCGGCGACTCGTACGCCGGCACCAACTTCTCCACCCGGACCGCCATCGTCGACACCCGCACCTGGGCGATCGACGACAACCTGGAGCGCTACGCCGTGGTCAAGGACGGCCGGCCATACCACGCCTCCGACATCAACGTCTGGGGCGTCACCTTCGCCGACGACACCCGCTTCTACGCCACCCTGGCGACCGGCGGCCGGACCTATCTCGTGCGGGGCGATGCCGCGGCCCGGACGCTGACCACCCTGCACCGCAACGTGGAATGCCCCTCCCTCTCCCCCGACGGCACCCGCATCGCCTACAAGAAGCGCGCCCCCGGCGCCTCCCCGGACGCCCCCTGGCGGCTGTACGTCCTCGACCTGCGCACCATGGCGGAGACCGCCACCGCCGAGCACCGCAACATCGACGACCAGGCACTGTGGGCCGACGACGCGACCCTGGTCTACGCGCTGCCCGGGGACTACGGCTCGGATCTGTGGACGGTTCCGGCGAACGGGTCGGGGGCGGCCCGCCGGCTGATGACGTCGGCGGTGGCACCGGCGTATGTGCGGTGACGGGACGGCCCGTGCGCGGTGCTGACGGACGACTCAGGCGGGCGGAACGACTCAGGTGGGCGGGCCGGGCGGCCGGGGGCCGGCGGCCTGACCGGTCGCCAGGTCCCGGGCCAGCGCGACCCGGGAGAGCAGCACCGCGCCCCACAGGACCAGCCCGACGCCCAGTCCCTCCAGGAGCAGCCACCACCCCACCCGCACCTGCTCGTCGAAGAGCGTCACCCCCAGCGACAGGCTGACCAGCGCATCGCCGAGGATGAGCACCGGCTGGGAGGCGGTGAGCGGGCCCGACTGCATGGCGTTCTCCATGAGGAACAGCGCCAGTGCGCCGACCAGTGCGAAGCCGTAGGTCTGCCAGGACAGGAAGAACCGGGCGGGGCCGGCGGCCTGCCAGATGTGGGTGGCGTCCTTCAGCAGGGCGGCGGTGAGCGCGTACGCCACGGCCGTGGCGGCGCCGAAGCCGGCGGCCCGTACGCTGCCCTCCCCGCGCCGCAGCCCGGCGCCGACCGTGGCGGTGATCACCGCGGCGCAGACGACCAGGGCGGGCACCCAGCGGTTGAGCGGGGCGTGGTCGCGGCCGACGGTGGGCGCGGCGGCGGCCAGGGCCGTCCCCAGCCCGACGACGAGCAGCCCGACACCGGCCCACCCGGCCCGGGAGACCCGCCCGCCCAGCAGCAGCCGCCCGATGAGCAGCGCCAGCGGCAGTTCCAGGACGAAGATCGGCTGCACCACCGACAGGGCGCCCATCGACAGCGCCAGCGCCTGGAAGCAGGCCGCCGGCAGCACCATCACCATCCCGGCGAGCCACACCGAGCTGTGCAGCAGATCGGCGATCAGGCCGAGCCGCAGCCGGCCGGAGACCGGCACGGTGCGTGCCGCGTGCCGCTGGAGCACCGTGGAGAGCGCGTTGGCCGCCGCGGCGAGCAAGGCGAACAGCACGGCCGGCCACCTGGTCACGCACCCACCTCCTCGGCCTCCTCATGCGCCTCGTCCGCGTTCGACGCTAACGGGACGACGGCCGGGCCGCCCGGCGCCGCCGGGCAAGGGGAGGGCCGCTGTCGTTCGTCCGCGTGACCGCCCGGCGCGTCGCTTGGACGTCGGCCGTACCTCCTCCACCGTGACAGCGTGAGCCGCTCTCTTGTCCTCGCCCTTGTGTCCGGTCTGCTGCTCGCCGCGACCGGCTGTGTCTCGCTCGCCCGGCCGCCGGGTCAGGGCGCCGGTTCGCGGCACCGCACGGTGGCGCCGGCGCAGCTCCCCCGGACCCTGCTGACCTGGCTGGAGAGGCCGGATGCCGGGACCGCGCCGAAGCGCCGGTGGGAGCATGCGATGGACGGGTGAGGGCACTGGGGCCCGCACCGAGGAGAGGAGCGGCATGGGGTACGACGCGTTTCATCCTGACCTCGACGGCAGCGGGGCGGACGGTCCCGCCCCGCTGCGGGCCCGGCTGCACCACATCCGGGCGGACGCGCTGGACGGCGACACCGCGCAGACCGGCGGGATGCGGCGGTTCGCCGCGATCAGCGGGCGCGCTGTCGGGTCGGAGCGGATCTGGATGGGGCAGACGCATGTCGCCCCGGGTACCGCCTCCTCGAATCATCACCACGGGGCCTCGGAGACGGCGATCTACGTCGTCAAGGGGCATCCGGAGTTCGTGTTCGCCGAGGACACCGGCGGGGCCCGGGAGGAGGTCCGGCTGCGGACCGCTCCCGGGGACTATGTGTTCGTGCCGCCGTATGTGCCGCACCGGGAGGAGAACCCGAGCCCGGACGAGGAGGCGGTGGTGGTGATCGCCCGGAGCACGCAGGAGGCGATCGTGGTCAATCTGCCGGGGCTGTAAGGGAGTTCGCGGTGTCCCGGGCGGCAGTCTCCGCGATGTGGCCGACCGCCGCCCGGCCGCACACCATGGCGGGGCCGATGGTGGCGCACTGCGGTCGAGGGCGGCGGCGAGCGCCTGGCGGGGATGCCGGTCAGTTCCTCACCCGTACGTGATCCCACCTCGTCCGTCGCCCGCTACCGCCCGGCAGGCCGGCACACAGCCGTCCATCCGCCCGGCGGCGGGGCGCGCGTTCCACGGACGGGCCGGTGTACGCCGGCGGAGCCGCCGCGACGCCGGCCGGCGGTGCTCGGCGGGTGCGGTCAGCGGGCGCCGTACACCGGCTGCGGGGGCTCCGCGGCGGCGAGCAGTTCTCGGGCGGTCCCGCCCGCCTCGGCCGGGGTCCAGCGGGCGCCCCTGTCGGCGGTGGGGCCGGGCCGCCAGCCCTCCATCACGGTGATCCGGCCGCCCTCCGCCTCGAAGACCCGGCCGGTGACGTGGGCGCTGTCGGCGGCGGACAGCCAGACCACGAGGGGGGAGACGTTCTCCGGGGCCATGGCGTCGAACTCCCCCTCGGCGGGCGCCGCCATGGTGTCGGCGAAGGTCTGCTCGGTCATGCGGGTGCGGGCGGCCGGGGCGACGGCGTTGACCTGGACGCCGTAGCGGCCCAGTTCGGCGGCGGCGACGAAGGTCAGGCCGAGGATGCCGGCCTTGGCCGCGGAGTAGTTGCCCTGGCCGACGCTGCCCAACAGCCCGGCGCCGGAGCTGGTGTTGACGACCCGGGCGTCGGGTGTCCGCCCGGCCTTGGCCTCGGCGCGCCAGTGGGCGGCGGCGTGCCGGAGCGGCAGGAAGTGGCCTGTGAGGTGGACGCGCAGGACGGCTTCCCAGTCGTCCTCGTCGAGGTTGACCAGCATCCGGTCGCGCAGGAAGCCGGCGTTGTTGACCAGGCTGTCCAGCCGGCCGAAGGAGTCCAGGGCGGCGGCGATCAGCGAGGCGGCGCCGTCGCCGGTGGTGATGTCGCCGGTGTGCGCGACGGCCTCGCCGCCGCGTGCGCGGATCTCCTCGACGACCAGTTGGGCGGGTCCGGCCGAGGCGCCG
>NZ_BMRP01000013.1:0-12560 GCF_014648695.1 Streptomyces albospinus | reverse complement strand
GTTGACCACCACCCGGGCCCCCTCGGCGGCGAGGGCGAGGGCGTGGGCGCGACCCAGGCCGCGGCCGGCGCCGGTGACGGCGGCGACGCGTCCGGTGCAGATTCCGGTCATGTCAGGGCTCCTTGGGGCGGTTGACGGTGGCGGCGTCGAGGAAGGCGGGGCGCTCGCCGCCGCCGTGGACCAGCAGGCTGGCGCCGCTGAGGTAGCGGGCGCGGCCGGAGGCGAGGAAGACGCAGGCGTCGCCGATCTCGGCGGGTTCGGCGAGCCGGCCGAGCGGCACGGTCGCGCCGACGGCGGCGAGACCTGCCGCGTCGCCGTAGTGCAGCGCGGCGAGTTCGGTCCGCACCATGCCCGGGACGACGGTGTTGACCCGCACCGCGGGCGCCCATTCGACGGCCATCGAGCGGGCGAGGTGGTCCAGGCCCGCCTTGGCCGCGCCGTAGGCGGCGGTACCGGGCGAGGGCCGGGTGCCGCTGACGCTGCCGATCATGAGCACCGAACCGCCGTGCGACTGGCGGCGCATCACCTCGTACGCGGCGAGCGAGGCGGTCAGCGGTGCGGTGAGGTTCAACTCCACGACGCGGGCGTGCCGTTCGGCAGCCGTCTCGCCGAGCAGCCGGTAGGGGGTGCCGCCGGCGTTGTTGACCAGGCAGTCCAGCCGGCCGTGCTCGGCGCCGACGCGGGCGAAGAACTCGCGTACGGCGGGCGGGTCGCGCAGGTCGAGGGGGCGGAAGCGGGCGGTTCGGCCGTCCGCGGAGACCGGGGCGTCCGGTGGCCGGCGGGCGCAGATGACCACCTCCGCGCCGGCCTGGAGGAAGGCGCGGGCGATTCCGGCGCCGACGCCCCGGGTGCCGCCGGTGACGACGGCGACCTGTCCGGCCAGGTCGAGAGTCAGGCTCAACGGGCACCTCCCGCAGCGTGCGATCCGCTGCTAACTTCGCTACCTAACAAACGCTTGGTGGAAAGGTAGCTGATCCGCTCATGGGTGTCTCCACCTCCGGTCCGGACCAGGGGATCGCGGTCGTCACCGTGGACTTCCCGCCGGTCAACGCCCTCCCCGTACAGGGCTGGTACGACCTCGCCGACGCCGTGCGGGCGGCCGGCCGCGACCCGGGGGTCCGCTGTGTCGTACTCGCCGCCGCGGGCCGCGGCTTCAACGCCGGTGTCGACATCAAGGAGGTGCAGCGGGACACCGCGGCGGGCGGCCACGGCGCCCTGATCGGCGCCAACCGCGGTTGCGCCGAGGCGTTCGCCGCCGTCTACGAGTGCGAGGTACCGGTGGTCGCCGCCGTCCACGGCTTCTGCCTGGGCGGCGGGATCGGCCTGGTCGGCAACGCGGACGCGATCGTGGCGAGCGAGGACGCGACGTTCGGCCTGCCGGAGCTGGACCGCGGCGCGCTGGGCGCGGCCACCCATCTGGCCCGGCTGGTCCCGCAGCATCTGATGCGGGCGCTGTACTACACCTCGCGCACCGCCACGGCGGCCGAACTCCATGCGCACGGCTCGGTCTGGAAGGTCGTCCCGGGCGACGAACTCCACGGCACCGCACTGGAGTTGGCCGGCGAGATCGCCCGCAAGGACGGCTTGCTGATCCGGCTCGCCAAGGCCGCCATCAACGGCATCGACCCCGTCGACGTCCGCCGCAGCTACCGCTTCGAGCAGGGCTTCACCTTCGAGGCGAACCTCAGCGGGGTCGCCGACCGCGTCCGCGACACCTTCGGCCGGCCCCCGGAAGCGGCGGACAGCAAGGAGGACTGACCGTGACCGACAAGACCATGACCGCCGACGACGTGATCGCACGGCTGCACAGCGGGATGACCGTCGGCATCGGCGGCTGGGGCTCGCGCCGCAAGCCGATGGCGCTGGTCCGTGCACTGCTCCGCTCCGAGATCACCGATCTCACCGTCGTCTCGTACGGCGGTCCGGACGTCGGCCTGCTCGCCGCCGCCGGAAAGCTCCGCAAGCTGATCGCGCCCTTCGCGACCCTGGACTCCATCCCCCTCGAACCCCACTTCCGCGCGGCCCGCCAGGCCGGCTCGTTCGCCCTGGCGGAGGTCGACGAGGCGATGTTCATGTGGGGACTGCACGCCGCCGCGAACCGAATGCCGTTCCTCCCCGTGCGCGCCGGCCTCGGCTCCGACGTCATGCGGGTCAACCCCGGCCTGAAGACGGTCACCTCACCGTACGAGGACGGCGAGACCTTCGTGGCCATGCCGGCGCTGCGCATGGACGCGGCGCTGGTGCACGTCAACCGCGCCGACCGGCTCGGCAACGGCCAATACCTGGGCCCCGACCCGTACTTCGACGACCTCTTCTGCGAGGCGGCCGATACGGCGTACGTCTCCTGCGAGCGGCTCGTCGGCACCGGCGGCTTCCGGGACGCCCCGCCGCAGACCCTCCTCGTCGCGCGGCACGCCGTCACCGGAGTCGTGGAGACCCCGCACGGCGCGCACTTCACCTCCTGCGTCCCGGACCACGGCCGCGACGAGCCCTTCCAGAAGCTCTACGCGACCACGCCCTGGCCGGAGTTCGCCGCACGGTTCCTGCACGGGGACGAGAAGACCTACCAGGCCGCCGTCCGGACCTGGCACGAGGAGCGCACGGCGAAGGAGGAACAGAAGTGACCACGACCACCGGACCGGCCGCCGCCACCACCCGGGCCGAATACTGCGTGATCGCCTGCGCGGACGCCTGGCGCGACAACGGCGAGGTGCTCGCCAGCCCGATGGGCACCGTCCCGTCCATCGGCGCCCGGCTCGCCAAGCGCACCTTCTCCCCCGACCTGCTGCTCACCGACGGCGAGGCGATGCTCGTCGGCCTCGACGGGGAGCCGGAGGGCTGGCTCCCCTACCGCCGGCACCTGACCATGGTCACCGGCGGCAGGCGGCACGTGATGATGGGCGCCGGTCAGCTCGACCGCTTCGGCAACCAGAACATCTCCTGCATCGGCGACTGGCAGCAGCCCGCCCGACAGCTGCTGGGGGTGCGCGGCGCGCCCGTCAACACCCTCAACAATCCCGTCAGTTACTGGGTCCCCAGGCATTCGCCCCGGGTCTTCGTCGAACGGGTCGACATGATCAGCGGCGTCGGATACGACAGCGCAGCCGCCGCCGGCCCGTCCGCGACCCGCTACCACCGGATCCCGCGGGTGGTGACCAACCTCGGCGTCCTCGACTTCGCGACCCCGGACCGCTCCATGCGGCTCGCCTCCCTGCACCCCGGCGTCACGGCCGACGAGGTCCGGCAGGCGACCGGCTTCGCGCTCACCGTCCCGGAACGGGTCCCCCGCACCCGCGAGCCGTCCGGCGACGAGCTGCGGCTGATCCGCGAGGTCATCGACCCGCAGCGGCTGCGCGACCGCGAGGTGCCGTCGTGAGCACCGGCACCCCGCCGGCCCTCGGTACACCGCTGACGAAGCTGGTCGGCGTCCGGCATCCGATCGTGCAGACCGGTATGGGCTGGGTGGCGGGCCCCCGGCTGGTCTCGGCCGCCGCCGAAGCGGGCGCGCTCGGCATCCTCGCCTCGGCGACCATGACGCCCGATCGGCTACGGTCCGCGGTCCGCGAGGTCAGGTCCCGTACGGATGAGCCCTTCGGCGTCAATCTGCGGGCGGACGCGGGCGATGCGGCCGAGCGCGTCGGCATCATCGTCTCCGAGGGCGTACGCGTCGCCTCGTTCGCGCTGGCACCCTCGAAGGAGCTGATCGCCCGGCTCAAGGACGCGGGCGTGCTCGTCATCCCCTCCGTCGGGGCCCGCCGGCACGCCGAGAAGGTCGCGTCCTGGGGTGCCGACGCGGTCGTCGTCCAGGGCGGCGAGGGCGGCGGCCACACCGGGAACGTCGCCACCACCGTGCTGCTCCCCCAGGTCGTGGACGCCGTCGACATCCCGGTGATCGCCGCGGGCGGCTTCTTCGACGGCCGCGGCCTGGTCGCCGCGCTCGCCTACGGGGCGGCCGGCATCGCCATGGGCACCCGCTTCCTGCTGACGTCGGACAGCACCGTGCCGCGGGCCGTCCAGGCCCGCTATCTGGAGGCGGCGGTCAAGGACATCACCGTCACCACGAAGGTCGACGGGCTGCCGCACCGGATGCTGCGCAGCGAACTGGTCGAGGCCCTGGAGCGGTCCGGGCGCACGGCCGCACTGCTCAAGGCGGTACGCCACGCCGCGTCGTTCAGGAAGCTGTCCGGCCTGAGCTGGGCCCGGATGGTCCGCGACGGGCTGGCGATGAAGCACGGGAAGGAACTGACCTGGAGTCAGATCCTGTTGGCGGCCAACACCCCGATGCTGCTGAAGGCGTCGATGGTCGACGGCCGCACCGACCTCGGCGTGATGGCCTCCGGTCAGGTCGCCGGGCTGATCGAGGATCTGCCGTCCTGCGCCGAACTGATCGACCGCATCATGACCGAGGCCCACCAGACCCTGGCAGGCCTGCCCCGCCGACCCTCCGGCGCCATCCCCACCATCCCCAACCTCTCCTGAGCGGGCCGGTGTCGGCGCGGCCGTCATGCGCACCCCGCCGGCACCGGCCCGCTCTCCAGCCCGCCGCGGAGCACGGCCGGCAGCCGCACCGGTCCCGGACGAACGCCCGCACCCCTGCCGGACATCTGACATCACATCAGAGCCGCTCAATGATCGTGACGTTGGCCTGGCCGCCGCCCTCGCACATGGTCTGGAGGCCGAACCGCCCCCCGGTGCGCTCCAGTTCGCTCAGCAGCGTCGCCGTCAGCCGGACGCCGGTCGCACCCAGCGGATGGCCCAGTGCGATGGCGCCGCCGTTGACGTTGACGCGATCGGGGTCGGCGCCGGTCTCCTTCAACCAGGCCAGGACGACCGGCGCGAACGCCTCGTTGATCTCGACCAGGTCGATGTCGTCGATGGTCATCCCGGCCTTCTTCAGCGCGTACGCCGTGGCGGGGATCGGCGCGGACAGCATCCGGACCGGGTCCTCGCCGCGGACCGAGAGGTGGTGGATCCGGGCGCGCGGGGTGAGCCCGTGCTCGGCCACCGCCCGCTCCGAGGCGAGCAGCAGCGCCGCCGCGCCGTCGGAGACCTGCGAGGAGACCGCCGCGGTCAGCCGGCCGCCCTCGACGACCGGCGCCAGGGCGGCCATCTTCTCCAGCGAGGTGGTGCGGCGCGGCCCCTCGTCGGTGGTGACCTCCCCGTAGGCGACGATCTCGCGGTCGAAGCGGCCCTCGTCGATCGCGCGGACGGCCCGCCGGTGCGAGCGGAGCGCGAACTCCTCCATGTCCCGGCGGGAGATGTCCCATTTGGTGGCGATCAGTTCGGCGCCGTGGAACTGGTTGACCGGCTGGTCGCCGTAGCGGGCCCGCCAGCCCTCGGAGCCGGCGAACGGCCCCTGGGTGAGGCCGAGGGGTTCGGCGGCCTGGCGGCTGGCGAAGGCGATCGGGATCTGCGACATGTTCTGCACCCCGCCCGCCACGACCAGGTCCTGGGTGCCGGAGAGCACGCCCTGGGCGGCGAAGTGCACGGCCTGCTGCGAGGAGCCGCACTGCCGGTCGACGGTGACCCCGGGCACCTCTTCGGGCAGCCCGGCGGCCAGCCAGCAGGTCCGGGCGATGTCCCCGGCCTGCGGTCCGACGGTGTCCAGGCAGCCGAAGACCACGTCCTCGACGGCGGCCGGATCGGCGCCCGTACGCGCCATCAGCGCCGTCAGCACATGGGCGCCCAGATCGGCGGGATGGACGGCCGCCAGCCCGCCGCCCTTCTTCCCCACCGGGGTGCGGACCGCATCGACGATATACGCCTCGGGCATGGTGAACTCCTCGGTCTGATTCTGCGGATGTGCCGGTCGGTTCCGCAAGGCGATGCCGTCCAGCATCGTCGAGAGGTACCGGCGGGCGATCTCCTCGGGGCCGCGCTGCGCGCCCGGCCGGTCCAGGAGACGGCGCACACCTCCGCCGCGGTGGCGAGGAGTTCGCGGCGGCGCTGCTCAGGCATGCTGCGAGCTGACCGAGACGGTCTCACCCGTCATGTACGAGGCGTAGTCGCCGGCCAGGAAGACGATGACATTGGCGACCTCCCAGGGCTCGGCGTAGCGGCCGAACGCCTCCTTCTCGGTCAGCTCGGCCAGCAGTTCCGGCGTGGTGACCTTCACCAGGTGCGGGTGCATGGCGAGGCTGGGCGCGACGGCGTTGATCCGTACGCCGTAGTCGGCGGCCTCCAGGGCGGCGCAGCGGGTGAGGGCCATCACCCCGGCCTTGGCGGCGGCGTAGTGGGCCTGGCCGCGCTGGGCGCGCCAGCCGATGACGGAGGCGTTGTTGACGATCACGCCGCCACCCGCCGTCCGCATCCGGCGGAGTGCGGCGCGGGTGCAGCGGAAGGTGCCGTTCAGCGTGACGTCGATGACCTTGTCCCACTGCGCGTCGGTCATCTCGACGAGGTGTGCGGTGCCCCCGAGCCCGGCGTTGTTGACCACGATGTCGAGCCGGCCGTGCCGCTCCTCGGCGAGCGCCAGCAGCGCCTCGACCTGCGCTTCGTCGGTGACGTCGCAGGGCAGTCCGGCGACCCGGTCGGCCCCGAACTCCGCGGCCAGCGCCGCCACGCTCTCCGTCAACCGCCGGGCGTGCGCATCGCCGATGACGATCCGCGCGCCCTCCTCCAGGAACCGGCGGGCGGTCGCCCCGCCGATGCCCGCCCCGGCGGCGGCGGTGACGACCGCCGTCCGCCCCTTGAGCAGGTCATGACCGGGTACGTAGGGCGGTGGGTTCATGCGCGCGCCTCCTTCGGCAGGCCGAGCAGCTGCTCGCCGATGTGGTCGACCCCAGCGGGGGCTTCGGCGAGCGCGTACTCCTCGCGGCAGGCGACCTGCCGTTCCCGGGTCGCGCCCCGGCCGCCGTACGCGACCGGCCGGCCGACGCAGGTCCGGCCCGCGGCGGCCATGTGCCGTTCCCGGGCGAGGCGTTCGGCGAACGCCTGGCGTTCCCCGCCGGGGCCGCCACGGCCGCGCAGGTCCGCGAGCTCCCCGGTGAGGTTGTTCCGCAACCGGCTGCGGAACTCGGCACGGAAGCTCTCGACGGTGGCGGGGGCCTCGACGCTGCTCATGGCCGTACGTTAACCTACCAAACACTTGTTAGAGAAGGAGTCGCCGATGACCGCCGGCGAAGACACGTCCGTCGTGCGCCATGAGCGGCAAGGCCCGGTCGCGACCGTCACGATGAACCGCCCCGGCTACCGCAACACCCGGAACTCCGCGCTGACTTACGCCCTGGACGGCGCCTTCCGCCGCGCGGCCGATGACGGCGGCGGCAAGGTCGTGGACCTCGCGCACGCCCACAGCGCGGAGACCGCCGCGGCTGCGCTCGCCGGCGCGGGCATCGCGGCGATGCGGCGGCACACCGCGCAACGATCGCCCCGGCATCGGCAGACGGGATCGTAATGGACCGCGACACCAAGGGAGTCGGCGCCTGATGGATCTCGACTTCACCGCAGCCGAGGACGCCTTCCGGGCCGAGGCACGGGCCTGGCTCACCGAGCACGTGCCGGCGACGCCCCTCCCCTCGCTGGAGACCCGCGAGGGCTTCGCCGCACACCGGGACTGGGAGCGCCGGCTCGCCGCCGACCGCTGGTCGGTGGTCTCCTGGCCCGAGGAGTACGGCGGGCGGGGCGCCTCCCTCCTCCAGTGGCTGATCTTCGAGGAGGAGTACTACGCCGCCGGCGCACCCGGCCGGGTCGGCCAGAACGGCATCAGCCTCCTCGCGCCGACCCTCTTCGAGCACGGCACGGAGGAGCAACGCGCCCGCGTTCTGGGCCCGATGGCCACCGGCGAGGTGATCTGGGCGCAGGCGTGGTCCGAACCGGAGTCGGGCTCGGACCTGGCATCGCTGCGCTCTACGGCCGTACGGACCGACGGCGGCTGGCTGCTGAGCGGCCAGAAGACCTGGTCGTCCCGGGCCACCTTCGCCGACCGCGCCTTCGGCCTGTTCCGCAGCGAGCCGACGGCGCCCTCCCGGGGGACGCCCGCGCACTCCCGCCCCGAACCGCACCAGGGCCTGACCTCCCTGATGTTCCCGCTGGACGCGCCGGGGGTGGCGGTCCGGCCCATCGGCCGGCTGGACGGCAAGCCGGCCTTCGCCGAACTCTTCCTCGACGAGGTGTTCGTGCCGGACGCGGACGTCATCGGCGAGCCCGGCCAGGGCTGGCGGGTCGCGATGAGCACGGCCGGCAACGAACGCGGGCTGACCCTGCGCAGTCCGGGCCGCTTCACGGCCGCCGCCGACCGGCTGACCGCGCTGTGGCGGGAGGCGGCCGACCCGGGCGACACGGCGCTGCGCGACCGGGTGGCGGACGCCGTGATCGGCGCCCGCGCCTACCAGTTGTTCACCTACGGCAACGCCTCGCGCATCGCCGCCGGGGGCTCCATCGGCGCCGAGTCCAGCCTGAACAAGGTCTTCTGGTCCGAGCTGGACATCGCCCTGCACGAGACCGCCCTCGATCTCCTCGGCCCCTACGGCACCCTCGCCGACGACGCCGACGACGCTCCGGCGCACGGCAGTTGGTCAGAGGGCTACATCTTCTCCCTCGCCGGCCCGATCTACGCCGGCACCAATGAGATCCAGCGGAACATCGTCGCCGAGCGGCTGCTCGGCCTGCCGAAGGGACGCCGGTGATGCGGTTCCTCCTGACCGACGAGCAGCGGGAGTTCGCACGGACGCTGGACGGCATGCTCGGCGCGTCCGGCACCCCGGCCGCCGTACGGGCCTGGGCGGCCGGGGAGCACAAGCCGGGCCGTGATCTGTGGGCGCGGCTCGCGGAGACCGGGGTGTTCGCCCTCGCGGTCCCCGAGGAGTACGCGGGGGTCGGCCCGCTTCCCCTCGAACTCGCCGTCGCCTACGTCGAGTTGGGCCGTCACGCGGTACCCGGTCCGCTGGTGGAGACGGCCGCCGCGGCGGCCTTCCTGGCCCGTCTCGGCGACACCGGCGCGGCGGTCGCCTGGCTGCCCCGGATCGCCTCCGGTGACGCGGTCGTCGGGCTGTGCGCGGACGGTGCACCGTTCGCACTGGACGCGGACGCCGCCGACGCGGTCTTCGTCGTCCGGGGCGACACGGTGTGCCGCACCGAGACCCATGGCCCGGTGCAGCCCTCGCTCGATCCGGCCCGTCGGCTGTCCCGCCCGCTCGGCGGCACCGTCCTCGCCCGCGGCCCGGCGGTCACCGCAGCCGCCGCGCACGCCGGCGACACCGCCCGGCTGCTCACCGCCGCCCAGGCGCTCGGCCTGGGCCGCGCCCTGCTGGACGAGACCGTCGCCTACGTCAAGCAGCGCACCCAGTTCGCGGTGCCGATCGGTTCGTTCCAGGCGGTGAAGCACCGGCTGGCCGACGGCCTCCTCGCCCTGGAGTTCGCACAGCCGCTGGTCCATGCGGCGGCCCTGGCGCTGGCCCGGGACGCCGCATGCGCCGGCCCGGAGATCGCGGCGGCGAAGGTGGCGGCGGGCGAGGCGTGCTATGCCGCGGCGCGCACCGCGCTCCAGTTGCACGGCGCGCTCGGCTACACGGACGAGCCGGACCTCTCCCTCCGGATCCGCAAGGCTCGTCCACTGCGGGACGCCTGGGGCACCCCGGCCGAGTGCCGCGCCCGCGTCCTCGCCGGATAGCGCCGCCCCCACTCGTGCCACCGCCCCCGTACCTCGGGCCGGCCGGAGCCCCACGGCCTCCTCGGCGCGGCCGGCCGGCTGCGCGCGGCGGACCCGGCGCGCGACGCGGCCGGCGACCGGCCGGCCGACACCCTGAGTGACGGTTGGGTGACGGCCGGATGGAGGAGGAATGGTGACACAGTGAGCGGGAGCCATGGCGGCCTGTCGATACGGTGCGCCACCGCACCTCAGGTGCCAGACTTGAAGCACCGCGCCCGGCTGCCGGCCGGGGCCCTTGGGACCGAGGGGAACATCATGACCTGGGCATCTTGGACCACGGTGGGGATCCACGCCCGCCCCGGCGCGGTGCGCACCGAGGAGATCGGCCCGATGCAGGGCGACCTCACCATTCACACGACGTGGTCGGAGGACGAGGCGCACGTGGCGGTGCAGTACACCGGGTCGTCGGACTGGTACACCATGGTCGGCAGCCCCGTACCCTGCCATTCGGAAGAGGACAGCCGCTCCTTCCACCAGGCCGTCGTGGAGGCGGTGCGCGGGGGCGAGAAGGCGCAGGCCTCGCTGGAGGAGCTCTTCCATATGTAGCGCCCTCGCGGGCACCCAGAACGCTCCGGGCCGGGACAGCACTCGCTGTCCCGGCCCTCGTCATGCCGGGCAACCCTCGCACCGCGCCGCGCGTCTCCCCTCACAGAACACATTTGGTCACCTTGCGACTACCTAAAGCTGATGAATTGTCAATTTTTGAATTCTTCGCATCGAAAATCGATCCTTTTCCTTTACATGCGCATGCCAGACATACCAGGGTTTGCGCGGGGCCACACAAGCCCCGCGGTGCCCAACAGCACCGTGTGTACGGGCGGTTGGCGAGCCGACCGCCTCCACAGCGCAAAGGACCCACATCGGTGCGTAGACCCCACATACGCAGGCACCACCTGGCGATAGCCGTGGCCGTGACAACGGCCGCCACCCTCACCTCCGGAATCGCGGGCGCCGCCACGGCCGCCCCCGCCACCCCCTCCTCCTCCGCTTCTCCCTCCCTCGTCGACGCCGCCCGCGCCGCCGCGTACGCGCACTCCGCGGCGACCGGTGTCGGCAAGCAGGACACGCTCCAGGCCACCGACACCCTGACCGACCCCGACGGCCGGCAGCATGTGCGCTTCCTCCGCAGCCACCGCGGTCTGCCGGTGCTCGGCGGCGACCTGGTCATCCACCTGGGCGCCAACTCGGCCTACGAGGGCGTCACCCGGGCCTCCCGCCACCAGGTCGACGTCGCCACCACCGACCCGAAGCTCTCCGGCCGGCAGGCCGCGGCCAAGGCCGCCTCCGTGGCCCGGGGCCGGGCCGGCGCGCCCCAACTGGTCGTGGACGCCCGCGAGGACCGCACGACGCTCGCCTACCGGGTGCAGGTCGACGACAGCCGCACCGCCGAGGCCGGCGGCTCCCGGACCGTCGTCGTCGACGCCACCACCGGCGGCGTGCTCAGCAACATCCCTGCCAACGACTCCTTCCTGTCGCCCTCCTTGCAGCGCACGCTCCGGCAGCGCGGCGAGCGGCTCGCGCCCGCGACCGGACCGTCCGCCGCCGCATCCGCCGCGGCCACGCCCGGCCGGACCGGCGGCTTCCCCGCCCCGGCCACCGGCACCGGCTCGTCGTTCTTCGTCGGCACCGTGCCGCTGTCCACCACCCAGACCGGCAAGGCCGCGTTCACCCTCAAGGACGGCACCCGCGGCAACACCGAGACCCGCGACGCCGGCGGCAGGGAACTCGACAAGTTCGCCGACGGCAAGGCGCTCACCAGCACGAACGACCACTGGGGCAACGGCACCGCCGCCGACCCGACCACCGCCGCCGTCGACGCCCAGTACGGCATCACCAGCACCCTGGACTTCTACAAGAAGACCTTCGGCCGCAAGGGCATCAAGAACGACGGCGCCGGCGCGCACGCCCTGGTGCACTTCGGCAAGAACGTCGGCAACGCCTACTGGTCCTCGGACTGCGGCTGCATGCTCTACGGCGACGGCGACGGCAAGACCTTCACCAAGCCGCTGGTCGTCCTGGACGTCACCGGCCACGAACTCACCCACGGCGTGGTCGACGCGACCGCGAAGCTCCAGCCCACCCGCGTCGACGCCGAGGGCAACCAGTTCGGCGAACCCGGCGCGCTCAACGAGTCGCTGGCGGACATCTTCGGCACCGCCGTCGAGTTCGCCACCAACAACCCGAAGAACCCGCCGAACTACCTCATGGGCGAAAAGCTGGGCCTCCAGCAGAAGTTCCTGCGCCGGCTGGACAAGCCCTCCCTCGACAAGCTCGAAGGCACCGTCGACTACTGGTCGAAGCAGACCTACGACACCGAGGTCCACGCCGGCTCCGGCGTCTCCTCGCACGCCTTCTACCTGCTCGCCGAGGGCAGCGGGAAGAAGACCATCGGAGGCTTCGCCTACGACTCCCCCACCTACGACGGCGCGAAGGTGACCGGCATCGGCCGGGACAAGGCGACGGCGATCTTCTACCGGGCGCTCACCCGGTACATGGTCTCCACCACCGACTTCCACGACGCCCGGATCGCGACCCTCAAGGCCGCCAAGGACCTCTACGGCGCGGGCAGCACCGCGTACAAGACGGTCGACCGTGCCTGGGCCGCCGTCAACGTCACCGCCGCCAACGCCCCCGGCAAGGGCTGAGCCGACACGCCCCGTCCGGCAGGTGCCCCCGCCACGCGCGGGGGCACCGCTGCGCACCGTTCGACGGGTGCGGGACGGCCCTCTGCGTTGACGGCCGTGATCGTTCGCACCGGCGGAATCCGACGGCCCGGCTCTCCGGTCACGGCGGCCTTCGCGGCCTGCGCCCTCGGCGTCCTCGCGGTGCTGCTCCTCGCCGGCAACGACGCACTAGGTGTGTTGTTCGGACAGGTTGGTGACGCGGCTGGCTGGGGTGTGGCCGCCGATTC
>NZ_BMRP01000012.1:224235-237700 GCF_014648695.1 Streptomyces albospinus | reverse complement strand
CCCCGGCCCCGGCCGACGCCACCGCGCAGCAGGCCGCCGAGCCCGCCCCCTTGTCCGCCCCGGCCCCCGAGCCCGCGGCTGCCGACCAGCCCGCCGCGGACGCCCCCGCCGCAGAGGTGGAGAACGTGACCGTGCACATCCCTGCCCAGGCGATCACGGAGCCCGTCCCGGCGGCCGAGCCGGCACCCGCCGCCGCGCAGCCGGACCCCGCCACCGCACCGGCTCCGGCCGCCGCCGAAGCCGCCGCGCCCGACAGCGTCCCCCGCCCGCACGAGCAGGACGACGCCCAGTTCATCGAGCTCGGCGAGGGCGAGGGCAACGCCGGTGCAGCCCCCCAGGACGAGGCCCCCGGAGCCCCCGCGGACGGGACCACCGACGGCGGCGACACCGCCCACGTCGCCTCCCCGGCCGCCCCCGCCTACGACGACTCCGAGCGCGCCGCCGTCCACCGCGTCATCCGCGAACGCCGCGACATCCGCAACGGCTTCCGCGGCGACCCGATCCCCAACGAAGTGCTGCTGCGCGTCCTGGAAGCGGCCCACACCGCCCCCAGCGTCGGCCACTCCCAGCCCTGGGACTTCGTCGTCATCAGGTCCGACGAGACCCGCGAGAAGATGCACCAGCTCGCCATGCGGCAGCGCGACGCCTACGCCAAGTCGCTGCCCAAGGCGCGCGCCAAGCAGTTCCGCGAGCTGAAGATCGAGGCGATCCTCGAAACGCCGGTGAACATCGTCGTCACCGCCGACCCCACCCGCGGCGGCCGGCACACCCTCGGCCGGCACACCCAGCCGCAGATGGCCCCGTACTCCTCGGCGCTCGCCGTCGAGAACCTCTGGCTCGCCGCCCGCGCCGAGGGCCTGGGCGTCGGCTGGGTCAGCTTCTTCGACGAGCGGGAGATGGTCCGCGAACTGGGCCTTCCCGAACACCTCGAAGTCGTCGCGTACCTCTGCGTCGGCTACGTCGACGAGTTCCCGGACGAGCCCGAGCTGATGCAGGCCGGCTGGTCCAAGCGCCGCCCGCTCTCCTGGGTCGTCCACGAGGAGACGTACGGACGGCGCGCCCTGCCCGGTGAGGACCCGCACGACCTCCTCCAGGAGACCCTCCAGGGCATCCGCCCGCTGGACGCCAAGGCGCTCGGCGAAGCCTGGGAGCGGCAGAAGCGGATGACCAAGCCGGCCGGGGCACTGGGCATGCTGGAGATCATCTCCGCGCAGCTCAGCGGCCTGTCCCGCAAGTGCCCGCCGCCCGTCCCGGAGCCGGCCGCGGTCGCGATCTTCGCCGGCGACCACGGTGTCCACGCCCAGGGCGTGACCCCCTGGCCCCAGGAGGTCACCGGCCAGATGGTCGCCAACTTCCTGGGCGGCGGCGCGGTCTGCAACGCCTTCGCCAATCAGGTCGGCGCCGAGGTGTGCGTGGTCGACGTCGGCGTGGCCGGCGACCTCCCCGCCACCCCCGGCCTGCTGCCCCGCAAGGTCCGGGCCGGCACCGCCGACTTCACCCAGGGCCCCGCGTTGACCCAGGAAGAGGTCCTCAAGGCCATCGAGGTCGGCATCGAGACCGCCCGGGACCTCGTGGCCGCCGGCAACAAGGCGCTGCTGACGGGCGAGATGGGCATCGCCAACACCACCGCCTCGGCCGCCCTGATCGCCGTCTACACGGGCGTCGACCCGGCCGAGGTCACCGGCCGCGGCACGGGCATCAACGACGAGACGCACGCCCGCAAGGTCGAGGTCGTCCGCCGAGCCCTGGAACTCCACCAGCCCGACCCGGCCGACCCGGTCGGCGTCCTCGCCGCGCTCGGCGGCCTGGAGCACGCGGCCATGGTCGGCCTGATCCTCGGCGGCGCCTCGCTGCGTACGCCGGTGATCCTGGACGGCGTCAGCGCCGGCGCCGCCGCCCTGGTGGCCCGCGCCATCGCCCCCGAGGCGCTGGCCGCCTGCATCGCCGGCCACCGCAGCGCCGAACCCGGCCATGTCGCGGCTCTGAACAAGCTGGGCCTGCGCCCGCTGATCGACCTCGACCTGCGGCTGGGCGAGGGCACCGGCGCCCTGCTCGCGCTGCCCGTCGTGCAGAGCGCCGCCCGCGCGATGCACGAGGTCGCCACCTTCGACTCCGCCGGAGTCACCGAGAAGAGCTGACCGGGACAGGCCATGACAAGGGCCGCCCCCGCATGACCTCCGGCCCGCAGCCCCATAGGCTGTGGGCCGGGGCCGTAGCGCCTCCCGGGCCGTTCCCCCTCATCAGCCGCTCCAGTGCCGCAGCGACTGAGCCGGACGCCGAACCCGCACCATCCGCACAAGGAGCCGTACCACCATGGCCGAGCATGCCTCCGAACACGCCGCCTACCCCGTCGGACTGCGGCTGTCCGGCCGCCGCGTGGTCGTCCTGGGTGCCGGGCAGGTCGCCCAGCGCCGGCTCCCCTCGCTCATCGCCGCGGGCGCCGACGTCCTGCTGATCTCCCCGTCCGCCACCCCCTCCGTCGAGGCGATGGCCGACACCGGCGAGATCCGCTGGGAGCGCCGCCGCTACCGGTCCGGTGACCTCGACGGTGCCTGGTACGCGCTGATCTCCACCGACGACCCCGAGGCCAACGCCGCCGCCTCCCAGGAGGCCGAGGACCGCCGCGTCTGGTGCGTACGCTCCGACGACGCCGAGGCCGCCACCGCCTGGACCCCGGCCACCGGGCGCAGCGAGGGCGTCACCGTGGCCGTGCTCACCGGCCGCGACCCGCGCCGCTCCGCCGCCGTACGCGACGCCATCGTCGAGGGCCTGCGGGACGGCAGCCTCGCCGCCCCGCACCACCGTCGCCCGCACACCCCCGGCGTGGCCCTGGTCGGCGGCGGCCCCGGCGACCCCGATCTGATCACCGTCCGGGGCCGCCGGCTGCTCGCGGAGGCGGACGTGGTCATCGCCGACCGGCTCGGCCCGCGCGATCTGCTCGCCGAACTCCCGCCGCACGTCGAGGTCATCGACGCGGCGAAGATCCCGTACGGCCGCTTCATGGCCCAGGAGGCCATCAACAACGCCCTGATCGAGCACGCCAAGGCCGGCAAGGCCGTGGTGCGCCTCAAGGGCGGTGACCCGTTCGTCTTCGGCCGCGGCATGGAGGAGGCCCAGGCGCTCGCCGCCGCCGGCATCCCCTGCACGGTCGTCCCCGGCATCTCCAGCACCATCTCCGTCCCCGGCGCCGCCGGCATCCCCGTCACCCACCGCGGCGTCGCCCACGAATTCACCGTCGTCAGCGGCCATGTCGCCCCCGACGACGCGCGCTCGCTGGTGGACTGGGCCGCGCTCGCCAAGCTGCGCGGCACCCTCGTCGTCCTGATGGGCGTGGAGAACAGCGGTGCCATCGCCGCCAAGCTCATCGAGCACGGCCGCCCCGCCGACACCCCCGCCGCGGTCATCCAGGAGGGCACCACCGCCTCCCAGCGCCGCGTCGACGCCACCCTGGCATCCCTCGGCGAGACCGTACGGGCCGAAGGCGTCCGCCCCCCGGCCGTCATCGTCATCGGCGACGTCGTCACCGTCGCCGCCCCCACCACCCACAGCTGACCGATCCGCTCCCCGGCGTGGGAATCCCGAGACCGACAAGGCACTATCTCCCCGTGGCAGAAATCATCACCGTCGAGGACCCGGACGACCTGCGGCTGCGTGACTACACCGGTCTGACCGACGTCGAGCTGCGGCGCCGGCGCGAGCCCGCCGAGGGGCTCTTCATCGCCGAGGGCGAGAAGGTCATCCGGCGGGCCCGGCACGCCGGGTACGAGATGCGCTCCATGCTGCTCTCGGCCAAGTGGGTCGACGTCATGCGCGATGTCATCGACGAGGTCCCGGCTCCGGTGTACGCCGTCAGCCCGGACCTCGCCGAGCGCGTGACGGGCTATCACGTCCACCGCGGCGCCCTCGCCTCGATGCAGCGCAAGCCGCTGCCGGACGCCGCCGAACTGCTGCGCACCACCCGCCGCATCGTGGTCATGGAGGCCGTCAACGACCACACCAACATCGGCGCCATCTTCCGCAGCGCCGCCGCCCTCGGGATGGACGCGGTCCTGCTCTCCCCGGACTGCGCCGACCCCCTCTACCGCCGCTCGGTGAAGGTCTCCATGGGCGCGGTGTTCTCCGTCCCGTACGCCCGCCTGGAGAGCTGGCCCCGCGACCTGGCCGTCGTACGGGAAGCGGGCTTCAAGCTGCTCGCCCTTACCCCGGCCGATCAGGCCACCGCCATCGACACCGCCGCCCCGCACACCCTGGAGCGCGCCGCCCTCATGCTGGGCGCCGAGGGCGGCGGTCTGACCACGGGCGCCCTCCGCGCCGCCGACGAATGGGTGCGCATCCCCATGGCCCACGGCATCGACTCCCTCAACGTAGGAGCCGCAGCCGCGGTGGCCTTCTACGCGGTGTCCGCGGGCCGCCCGGCCTCCTGAGGCACCGTCCGCCCCGGGCCCCGGCACCCCTGAGCGGGCGTCGGCCCGGGGGCCCGGAGCCCGCTCACGCCCCGGGCGCTGCCACGCCTCCGGAAACTTCCCCGCCGCCGTACGCCGTGACCGGCACCGGCCGCTCCGTGCCCATCCCGTGGGCCGGTCCCTGGCACCCCTGGGCCGCCGCGATACCGAGCGCCACCAGCAGCGTCACCACCACGAACACGACCACCCGCTGCCGCAGCAGCCGCCGGTCGGGCCCCGGCCGCCGCGCGCCGGATCCGGTCCGCACCGGAGCACGTGAACCGTTTCGCCCCGTGGGACGGGACGCCGGCCCCCGGCCGCCGTTCCGCCCGCCGGTCCGCTGACCGGTCCCGGATACCGGGCCCCCGGGCCGGGACGACGCATCCCGCGGCGTGGGCGGCCGGGACGGCTTCGGGCGCGGGGCGGGAGTGCCCGCCGGCCGTCGCTCGGTGCGCTGCCGCGCGTACTCCTCGGCCCGCCGGCCGGTCGGCCGGTCCGACGGACGGCGCTCGACGCGCTCCCAACCGGCGCCGCCGCCCGCCCCGTTCTCCAGCGGCCCGCCGGTCAGGCCGTGCGCCTCGCGGGCCGCGATCTCCTTGAGCCGCAGGGACAGCGACAGGGTGCTGGGCCGGTCCGCGGGGTCCTTGGCGAGGCATGCCGCGAGCAGCGGCGCCAGCGCGTCCGGCACCCCGGCCAGCTGCGCCTCCTCATGCACCACGCGGTAGAGCATGACCTCCGAACTGCCCTGCCCGAAGGGCGAGTCCGCGGTGCAGGCGTACGCGAGCGTGGCGCCCAGCGAGAAGATGTCCGTCGCCGGTGTCACGGCGGCCCCGCGCACCTGCTCCGGCGCCAGGAAGCCCGGCGACCCCACGGCCGTACCGACATGCGTCAGCGTGCTGGCGCCGGTCGCCCAGGCGATTCCGAAGTCGATGATCCGCGGCCCCTTGGGCGACAGCAGGATGTTGGACGGCTTCAGGTCCCGGTGCACCACCCCCGCGTCATGGACGGCCAGCAGCCCCTCGGACAGCGCCGCGCCGACCGCCGCGACCTCCGCCGGGGACAGCGGCCCCTCCTCGTTCACCTTGTCGTGCAGCGAGGGCCCCGGTACGTACTGGGTCGCGAACCACGGGCGGTCCGCGTCCAGATCGGCCGCGACCAGCCGTGCCGTGCAGCCGCCGCGGATCCGCCGGGCCGCCGAGACCTCCCGCGCGAACCGCGACCGGAATTCCTGATCCTCCGCCAGATCCGGCCGGATCACCTTCAATGCGACCCGCTGGCCGCGTTTGTCCGAGCCGAGATAGACCACGCCCATCCCGCCCGCGCCGAGCCGGCGGTGCAGCCGGAACGTCCCGACGACACGCGGGTCCTCGCGTCGGAGCCGCATCATCGCCATGTCCGTCCCCTGCCTGCGGTGGGGAGGCCCCACTCCGCTCAACCGTCTGACGTGGCACAGCTTACGGATTGACGGCTCGCTGTGCCGATAGGCCGCGCATGCGTCGGCAACCGGTTTATCGGCAGCCGCCGCGATTCCCGGACCACGCAAGGAAATCCCGCCGCGCCCCGGTCCGACTACCCATGCCGGGCCCCAATGATCCCTATTGGAACGGACTTTGACGGTACGAAAGGCAATTGTCCCGCTGCTCCCCCGGTCGTGGCGAGACCGGCCCGGGGGCCGGGACGTCGGTACGCGGGGGAGAGTCGGAAGTGATCGAAGTCACCGTTTCAAGATCGGGTAGGGAGGTAGGCCGCCACCCCCGGCTCCCGGCCGGCCCGCACACCGCCCTCCGGCCTCAGGGATGTCCCCAGGTCCCGCTGCCGCGCTCTCCACCCAGGGGAGTACGCCGGGCGCCCTCCCGTCATCCTCGCGTAGGCCCGTCAAGCGGTACGAGGGCATGACGCCCAGCGCCGCCCGCGTGCCTAGTCTTGAGATCAAGCGGCGGGTGCAGCACTCGTCCCCCGAGGTCAGACGCCCGCCGCCCCAGATCACGACAGGAGCGGGGCGATGGCGGAGACCACGGCACGGACGGCCCTTCGGGCGCAGGGGCGCAGGGCCGCCGCCGCGCTCGACGGCCGCCGCGCCTCCGGGACCCGCCATCCCCTCATAGCGGTGGCCATGGTGCTGCCGCTGGTGTTCCTCCTGGCCGTGGTCTTCGGCGGCTGGGAAGCCGTCATCACACAGGCGTCGTCCGTGGCCGGAATGCTGGGGCGCTGAGCGGGCGCCCCGGTCCCGGGAGAGCGGCCCGGGACGGGGACTTCCGGCCGACAACCCCGTGGGGACGGGGGAGCGGCGGACGGCACGAATGGCCGGGCATCTGGGGAGATGCCCGGCCATCGAGCTTTTCGCAAGCGGCTTGCCGCCCAAGCCAGTTGAGCGGCACGGGCGTCCGGTAGAACGACCGAGGGCCGGAGCGAAAGCTCCGGCCCTCAGGATCCGTGTGGACGATACTGGGATTGAACCAGTGACCTCTTCCGTGTCAGGGAAGCGCTCTCCCGCTGAGCTAATCGTCCTCGGGGCCGCGGATATCGATGATCTCCGCGGATACTGCGTGCGCGATACTGGGATTGAACCAGTGACCTCTTCCGTGTCAGGGAAGCGCTCTCCCGCTGAGCTAATCGCGCGGGAGCCCGGTCGAGCCGGGCCAGTGGACGATACTGGGATTGAACCAGTGACCTCTTCCGTGTCAGGGAAGCGCTCTCCCGCTGAGCTAATCGTCCTTGGAGGTGGAGACGGGATTTGAACCCGTGTAGACGGCTTTGCAGGCCGTTGCCTCGCCTCTCGGCCACTCCACCAGGAGTGAGGGGGTCGGGAAGATCCCCCACATCGAGCGGACGACGAGACTCGAACTCGCGACATCCACCTTGGCAAGGTGGTGCTCTACCAACTGAGCTACGTCCGCAGGTGACTCTCCCAGACTACGTCGGAAAGCTACCCGGCCTCCGGGGCGCTTCCGCGTCCCGGCGACGTGTTGAACTCTAGCGGATTCCGGGGCCAGTACAAAAACGCGTTTGTGCAGCGTGCTGCGCTGCTCGCTCGGCCCGGGCGGTTGTCGGTGCGCCGCCATAGACTCACTGACGTGCACGACTTCGCTCCCATGGCCCGCTTCGGCGGCCTGATAGCCACCGGCCTGCGCGATGTGACCAGCGATCCCGCGGCCCTGGACTCCGCGGGTTGGTGGGCGGTGACCACCGACTTCGAAGGGGGTGTGGTCTGCGCCCGCTTCGCCGACGTACGCCCCGCGACCGCGGCCGATGACCCCGCCCCCGACCGGTGGCACGGCCCGCTCCCCGGCGACTGGCACAGCTCCATGGACCGCGCCGCCTATACCGCCGGCGTACGGCGCATCCGTGAATACATCGCGGCCGGAGAGGTCTATCAAGTGAACCTCTGCCGGGTCCTGACCGCGCCGCTGCCGGACCGCGACCGCGCCGATGTCGACGCGCTCTCCGCCGTGCTGGCCCGCGGCAACCCCGCGCCCTACGCCGGCACGATCCGGCTGCCCGCTCACGGCGTCGAGGTGGCCACCGCCTCCCCGGAGCTGTTCCTGCGGCGCACCGGCCGGACCGTCGAGTCCGGCCCCATCAAGGGCACCGGCCGCACCGCCGCGGACCTCTCGGAGAAGGACCGGGCGGAGAACGTGATGATCGTCGACCTGGTCCGCAACGACCTCGGCCGGGTCTGCGCCACGGGCACCGTCACCGTCCCCGCCCTCTGCGCCGTGGAGGAGCACCCCGGCCTGGTCCACCTCGTCTCCACCGTGCGCGGCGAACTGGCCGAGACGCACGAGAAGACGGCCTGGGCGGACCTTCTCGGCGCCACCTTCCCGCCCGGGTCGGTCACCGGCGCCCCCAAGTCCAGCGCGCTGCGGATCATCGACGAACTGGAGACCGCCCCCCGCGGCCCGTACTGCGGCGGCATCGGCTGGGTCGACGCCGACCGCCGCACCGGCGAGCTCAACGTGGGCATCCGTACGTTCTGGATCGACCGCACCCCACCGGGCGGCCCGGTCCTCCGCTTCGGCGCCGGGGCCGGGATCATCTGGGACTCGGACCCGGAGCGGGAGTGGGCGGAGACCGAGTTGAAGGCGCGACGACTGCTCGCGGTAGCGTCGGGTGTGCACGAAGTGAGCGGAGGAACACAGCGATGAAGATCTGGCTCGACGGGGGACTGCGGGACGCCGAGACCGCCCGGGTCTCGGTCTTCGACCACGGCCTGACGGTCGGCGACGGCGTCTTCGAGACGATCAAGGCCACCCACGGCCGCGCCTTCGCCCTCACCCGCCACCTGGAGCGCCTGACCACCTCCGCCCGGGGGCTCGGCCTGCCCGCCCCCGATCTCGACGAGGTGCGGCGCGGCTGCGAGGCCGTGCTGGACGCCAACCCGATGGCGCTCGGCCGGCTGCGGATCACGTACACCGGCGGCGTCTCCCCGCTCGGCTCGGACCGCGGCGAGGCCGGCCCCACCCTGGTCGTCGCGCTCTCCGAGACCCGGCGCCGCCCCGACACCACCGCCGCCGTCACCGTCCCCTGGACCCGCAACGAGCGCGGCGCGCTCACCGGCCTGAAGACCACCTCGTACGGCGAGAACGTCGTCGCCCTCGCCCGCGCCCGCGAACTGGGCGCCTCCGAGGCGCTGTTCGGCAACACCGTCGGCGCGCTCTGCGAGGGCACCGGCTCCAATGTCTTCGTCGTCCTGGACGGCGAACTGCACACCCCGCCGCTGTCCTCCGGCTGCCTGGCCGGCATCACCCGCGCGCTGACGGTCGCCTGGGCCGGCGCCAAGGAGACCGATCTGCCGCTGGACGCCCTGGAGAGCGCCGAGGAGATCTTCCTGACCTCCACGCTCCGCGACGTCCAAGCCGTGACGCGTATCGACGGCCGCCAACTCGCCGACGGGCCGGGCCCGGTGACCGCCGAGGCGATGCGGATCTTCGACGAGCGGTCGGCCGCGGACTTCGACCCGCGCTGATGATGACGGGCCCGTGGGCGGGCGAGTAGAAAGTCTTCCGTGACCACTACGCTGCGCCCCGCGGGCCCCGAAGTACGACACGACGACGGCCACCGGTCCCGCCCCTACGACATCTGCGTCAACAGCCGCCGGGTCGGCGGGATCCAGCTCGCCACGGACACCCGGTTCGGCCCGGCGGCAGGCCGGATCGAGGCCCTGGCGGTCGACGCCCCGGACCGGCACCGCGGGCGGGCCACGGTCGCCGCGCTGGCGGCCGAAGAAGTGCTGCGCGGCTGGGGCTGCCGGCAGATCGAACTCACCGTGCCCACCGACGCCGAGGCGGCCGTCCGGCTCGCGGCGGCACTGGGCTACACCGAACGCAGCCGCGTCATGACCAGATCCCTCACCGGCCCGCCCCGGCTCCCCGAGGGGAGCGTCGACCGGCCGCTGAGCGCGGACGCGTACCCGGCCTGGCGGGACGCCGCGCTCGCCGAGCACATCCGGTCGGAGATCGCCCAGGGGATGTCCCGCGAACGCGCCGAGGAGACGTCGGCCGCCGCGCTCGACGCCCTGCTCCCCAACGGCGCGGCCACGCCCCACCACACGCTGCGCGTCCTCGCCCACGAGGGCACCGACGTCGGCACGCTCTGGCTCGCGCTGCGCCTCCCGGGGCAGCCCGGCGGCTATGTCTTCGACGTGCGGGTGGCGCCCGGGCACCGCGGCGAGGGCCACGGCCGCACGCTGATGCTCGTCGCCGAGCGGGAATGCGTGGCCGCGGGCCGCTCGTCGCTGGCCCTGAACGTCTACCCGGACAACGCCCCCGCGCTCGGCCTCTACGGGGCGCTCGGCTACCGCATCACCGCGTACCGCCTCTGGAAGCCGATCCTCTGAGCACGGCCGGCCCTCCGCACGACCGGTGCGGCACCCGGAGGCCGCCCGTCGGACCGGACCGGCCCCCGGGGCAGGCCCTAGCCCTGTCCGCCGTCCTGCCCGGCCAGCAGCCGGTCGGCGATCTCCTCGATACGGGCCCGCAGCCCCTCCTGGCTCTTCCCGCCGTCCAGCCGCTCGCCGCCGATCACATACGTCGGGGTGCCGGTCACCCCGATCGCCTTGCCCTCGGCCTGGTCCGCGTCCACGACCAGCAGATGCCGCCCGTCGATCAGCGAGGTGTCCAGCTCCTCGGCATCCAGCCCCAGCTCCCCGGCGACGTCCAGCAGCAGCTTCTCGCCGTGCGTGCCGAGCTCCTCCGTACGTGCCAGCACCGCCTCGACGTACGGCCAGCCCCGCCCCTGCACGGCGGCTTCCTCGGCGGCCTGGGCGGCGGCGTAGGCGCGCTTGTGCTTCTCCAGGGGGAAGTGGCGCAGTTGGATGTCCAGCCGGTCCCCGTAGCGTTCCCGGAGCGCCCGTACGTCCGCCAGCGCGGCGGCGCAGTCCGGGCACTGGAGATCGCACCAGACGTCGAGCTGGGGCGGTACGGGGTTGCTGGGGGCGGAGGTGCCGGAGACGGCGGCGTCGTTCATGGGGCCAGTCTCCCAGTCGGCTTCCCCGGGCCGGAACCCGGACCTGCGGAGGAGGCCGACCCGGAGATCTCCCTGAGGTCCGGCCGGAACGTGGCTCGGGCGGGGCCGGAGGGGGCAGGATGGAAGGGAGCGCGGAACGCCCGCTCGTCCCTCGACCGGCAGGAGGACCGGATGCTGACCTCGACAGTCTGTGCCGCGGTTTCGGCAGCGGGCCTGGGCATCGCCGCGCTGACCGCGTACCGCAAGCGCTTCCTGGCCGCGACCCGTATCGCCGCCTTCGCCCTGATCCCCGTCGGCCTGGTGATGACCGGTGTCATCGACTGGGTCACCAGCATCGTCCTCAAGCCCACGGTCTGGGCCGGTTTCGGTGTGCTCGCGCTCTCCGCGGTGCTGTTCACGATCAGCCGGTTCGTGGAGCGCCGCCGCGGGATAGGCGGCCGGAAGGAGCGCAAGGCCGCGGCGGCCTCCCGGCCCGAAGCGGTGGCGCCGGCCGCCTCGGCGCCGTCCCTCGGTGCGGGCCGCGCTGCTCAGCCGGCGCCCAAGGGCAAGCAGGCGCCGGGCAGGGATCTGGCACCCAAGGATGACTTCTCGGACATCGAAGCGATCCTGAAAAAGCACGGGATCTGATGAACTCCCGCTGCTGAGAGGCTTATTGGCGGCACCGGGACGATCATCTGCGCCATGATGCGCGCGAGATGAACGATGAGTGCGCCCTCGCCCAAGACGACGCCCCGTGCCCCGAACCCCGCGGTTGCCTGTTCGCGCTGTCCCAGCCGCCGCTGATGCTCTTCCTGGCCGTCATCGGCTTTCTGCTTCTCCTGGGCGCCGTACACGACCTCTACATCCTGTGAGGCCGACGAGACGGTGCGCCGCCGGGCAGCAGCTCAGCCCGCCGCCTCCCGCCGCCGCGCACGGTATGCCGCCACGTGCAGCCGGTTGCCGCAGGTCCGGCTGTCGCAGTAGCGCCGGGAGCGGTTGCGCGACAGGTCGACGAAGGCGTGCCGGCAGTCCGGCGCCTCGCACCGCCGCAACCGCTCCCGCTCCCCGGCGACGACGATGAAGGCCAGCGCCATCCCGCCGTCCGCGGCGAGGTGGTCGGCCACCGAGGCGTCCGGCGCGAAGTAGTGGACGTGCCAGTCGTAGCCGTCGTGGTCGGTCAGCTGGGGGGTGGTGCCCGCCGAGGCGACCAGCGCGTTCAGCTGCTCGGCCGCGGCGCGGTCGTCCCCGGCCGCGAAGACCTGCGCGAACCGCGCCCGTACGGTCCGTACGGCCGCCAGATCGTTCGCCGCGAGGGCGCCGACGCCGCTGACGTCGTTGCGCCGAACGAAGTCCTGGAGGGCCGACAGGTCGGTCAGGCTGTCCGGTGCGCCGGGCGCCTCGCCCTCCGGAGCGGTGTTCAGCAGATCGACGACCGCATCCAGCGCGCACCGGGTGTCATGGGTGATCAGCACGGTTCCGCTCCCTGGCCAGGTGGGGTCGGGCGGGTGCCGCCCCGGTGTCGTTGGCGAATGGTCGCCGACTCTAGCGTCTGGAACAAGGCTCGGCGCCGTCTCCGCGGTGGGTCCGCGGCGACGGCGCCGGAGCGTGCCGTATGAACTTGTCGGTCCTGCGCCGTCTCCCCGAGTCGGACGGTCGCAAGTGTGAGCGGGTGGGTGCGGTGGGTATCTGTGCCGCGCCTCAGCTCTCCGCCAGGATGTGGGAGAGCTCCGTGTCGAGATCGAAATGGCGGTGCTCCGTACCGGGTGGTACGGCGGCGTCGGTCCTCTTGAGGAACGATTCGAGTGCCCGCGCCGGGGCCTCCAGAAGGGCTTCTCCTTCGGGGGAGCTCAGGGCGATGCAGACAACGCCCTGCCCGTGGCTCCGGGACGGCCATACGCGGACGTCTCCGGTGCCCGTGGGCCGGTGCAGGCCCTCGGCGAGGAGGTCGCGGGCGAAAACCCATTCGACGGTCTCCTCGGCTCCGGTATGGAAGGTGGCATGCACGGCATACGGATCGGCCGTGTCATACCGCAGGCCCGCGGGTACAGGCAGTGAGGACTCGCTCGACACAACGAGGCGCAGGTGCAGCTCGCAGCTGACCGTGGTGTTCATAAGCGCCAGGGCCTTTCGCTCAGTGTGCGCTCGGGGATTCGCACGTCGGCGAAATCGACATGCCACCTACGGTGCCGTTGTAAACCCCTCTGACGGTTTTGCGTGGCTTCAGGTACCTCTTACGGCGGATTGCGTGATCGTCCCCGACCGTAATGAGGTGGCACGGTCCTGTCCGGTAAGTGTGCGCTCCAAATACGCAGAGTAATGGGAGGCGGGGCCGGTCGGTCGGCGATCTTCGCGGGTTGGGCGATTCGGGTGACGGGATTCGGGCGCCGGATGCCGTACGGCTCCGTCCGGCTGTCCGCCGCGCGAAGATCGGCGGCTGCTCCTGCGGTGGTCGGAAGTGCCTCCCGACGTGGGGTAATGTTGGCGGTGCGCCGGGCGATTAGCTCAGTGGGAGAGCGCTTCGTTCACACCGAAGAGGTCACTGGTTCGAACCCAGTATCGCCCACCGGGATCATGGACCG
>NZ_BMRP01000012.1:204214-224181 GCF_014648695.1 Streptomyces albospinus | reverse complement strand
GTTGTTGGGTCCGCCGGCTGCCGCGGGGCGCACACTGGGATCATGCCCGACTGGTCCGGCCGTCCGCGCCGTCTGCATCGCTACCGCTTCCGCAGCGTATGGCTGCTGAACGCCCCGCCCGCCGTCGTCTACGCCGTGCTCGAACGGGCCGAGGCCTATCCCCACTGGTGGCCGCAGGTGCGCGAGGTGGCCCCGATCGACGAGCGGAGCGGGACGGCCCGGTTCCGGTCCTTTCTGCCGTACGACCTGGTGGTGGTGGCCTCCGAGGCCGTGAGGGACCCCGGGGCCGGGGTGCTGGAGATAGCGATGCGCGGGGACCTGGCCGGCTGGGCGCGCTGGACGATCGTGCCGGGGGCGGGCGGCACCCGGGCGGTCTTCGAGCAGGACGTGGAGGTCCGCAAACCGCTGCTGCGGCGCTGGGCGCTGCTGGGACGGCCGCTGTTCCTGGTCAATCACGCGCTGATGATGCGGGCCGGGCGGCGCGGCCTGGCGACCTGGCTGGCCCGGGGATGAGGGGAGTGGGAACGGGAATTTGATGGAAGGCCGTGGCGACCTGTATCGTTCAGGTCGTTCGCGAGGGAAACCCCGCCGACACCCGGGCGATTAGCTCAGTGGGAGAGCGCTTCGTTCACACCGAAGAGGTCACTGGTTCGAACCCAGTATCGCCCACCGGGATCATGGACCGGGCTGCCAATAGGCAGCCCGGTTCTGTTTTTTGGGCGCGCCGACGGCGAGATCCGCAGGGCCGGAATTCCGGCGCGGTGCCGTTGCGGAACGGCATGGAATTCCGCTCAGGTATCAGGCCGCGGCGGGGAGTTCGGGGCGCAGCGGCCAATGGGGATCGACGGTCTCCGGGGAGCCGCTGCGGGCGAACCACGCCTGGAGCCCGCGCGCCTGGGCGGCGTACCAGATCGCCTGGCGGGTGTGCAGCTCCGCCGGCGGGAGGTCGTGGAGCCGGTCGGCGAAGCGCAGGCCGAGGGCCCGGACGACGCGCAGCGCGGCCAGCGCGTCCGCGGCGGCCTCATGGGCGTCGGTCAGCTCGACCTCGTAGTGCGCGCACAGATCGGTGAGGGTGCGGCGGCCCTTGCGGTAGCGGTCCAGGTGCTTGTCCAGGACGCGGGGATCGAGGACGTGCAGCGGATGTGCGCCCAGATAGGCGGCGAGCGAGCTGGCGCGGTGGCGCTTCAACTCCCGTTCCAGGAGCGTGAGATCGAACGGGGCGTTCATCACCACCAGCGGGCGGCCGGCCACCGACTGGGCGGCCAGGGCGCGGGCGACCTCCTCCAGCACCGGCGCCGGCCAGCGGCCGTACAGCGCCAGATGATCGGCCGTCAGGCCGTGCACCTCGATCGCGGCTTCCGGTATCTCGACGCCCGGATTGATCAGCCAGCGGGTCACGCGCGGGGCGGAGCGCGGGGTTTCCTGGACCACCAGGGCGGCGGAGACGATGCGATCGCGTTCGACGTCGATGCCCGTCGTCTCGGTGTCGAAGGCGGCAAGTGGACCGTCGTACCAGCACGGCGTCATCCCAACTCCTCCCGGTCGTGCGGGGGATGACGGTGCACGCCACCCGAGCTGGTGATACCCGAGCCGTACGGTGCTCGAACCGTCCTGGTTTGCGGACCTCTTGACGCGGAGACAACCACAGGGACGGGCCGCTGCCGACGCGCGGTCCGGCGGCCCCCGTACGCACCGGCCGCCTCCCCGTCATCCCACGCAGCGAACGGCACAGCCCGGAAGGCCCCCGCGATGACGCTCGCGCAGCCCGAACCGGGCGGGCTATCCCCGGCAAGCGGGAGGTACCCCCGGCCCGCCACCACACCGCAGCGCGGCGGACTCGCCACCACCGCCTGCATGGAGACGCTCCAGGTCGGCTATCTGCACGCGATCGCCGCCGCCTCCGGGTGCTCGCTGGCGCAGCCCTTCCCGGACAACGGAATCGACTGGCACGTCAGCCACGGCGCGCCCGGCCACACGGTCGACGACGAGGTGACCATCAAGGTGCAGCTCAAGTGCACCTACCAGACCGCCCCGCGCCCGCCGGGGCCGACGTTCGCGTTCACGCTCGACAACGACCACCTGAGAAAGCTGGCCCGTACACCCGTCTCGGTGCACAAGATCCTGGTCGTGATGCTCGTCCCGCGGCAGCCGGAGGACTGGCTCCGGGCCGGGCACGACCACCTCGAACTGCGGCACTGCTGCTACTGGATCAATCTCGCCGGCCATCCGGTGACCGGCCGGCGCAGGACCACTGTGCGGATCCCGACCACGCGGATCTTCGACGACCGTGCGCTCTGCGAGATCATGACGCGGGTCGGGGCGGGAGGGAGACCCTGATGTACCGGCCGACCGATGAATACGGCGCGCGGCCCCTGGACCCCGCGCAGTTCGATCCCGCGGTGCTCGGCGCCCTGCTGGCCCGGCACGGCTGGCGGCGCAGGGGCGGGGCGCTCGGCCACTACGCCCGCTGGACGCCGCCGGGCCAAGTGGCCGGCACCAGCCTGCTGGTGCCGCACGACCGCCGCTTCCCCGACAGCGCCGAGTTGCTGGCCGAGGCGCTGGCGGCGCTGGAGCGGAGCGCGGCGCCCTCGGCCCGTGAGGTGCTGGTGGGGCTCGCGGTGCCCAGCGACGAGGTGCGCTGGGAGCGCGAGATCCCCGACGGCGGCTCGGGGACCGCGCACTGGGTGGCGCAGGAGCAGTTGCGCGGTGCGGCGCGCGCCATGCTGACCGCCGGCGCGCTGGCCACGTACGCCCGGGCCGGCTATTTCGGCGCCCGGCACAAGCGGCAGGCCGAGGGGTTCCTGGGCCAGGTGCTGGTCGGTCCGGCGCCGGCCGGGCGGCGGCTGGCCGCGTTCGTCCCCGTACAGGCCGGTCGCGGAGCGGTGGCCGGCCTCCAGCGGGCGCTGCACGCGGCCCGCGACGCCACCGACTACCAGCGGGCGACCGGCGGTATGGAGGCGTTCGACGCGGCCGTGGGCCTGGGGGTCTGCCACGAGCTGGCGCAGGCGCTGATCGCGCTGGTGCGGGACGCGGAGGGGGTGCGGATCACGGTCGAGTGGTCGCCGGCGGCCGGCGCCCCGGCCGGGTGCCCGGCACGCCCCGAACCGGTCGAGTTCTCCCCCGGCGATCTGCCCGCGCTCCAGCGGGCCGCCCGGCGCTATGTCCGCGAGGAGCCGTCGCTGCCGGTCCGGGTGACCGGCGCGGTCGTCCGGCTGCGCAGGGAGCGGCCGGGCGGTCCGGGCGCGGTCCGGCTGCGGGTGATCAACGGGGCGGACGTGGGGCAGGTGCGGGTCGCCCTGGGGGAGGAGGACTACCGGATCGCGGGGCATGCGCATCTGGTGGGGCTGCCGATCCGGGTCAGCGGGCGGCTGGAGAGCCGGGGCGGGTTCCGCCGGATCACCGGCGGCCGGGATGTCACGCCCGTCCAGGTCGACGAGGCCGACCGGGACCGGCTGCTGAAGTCGCTCCAGGAGAATTTCGGCACCTTCGAGGAGGCGTGCGGCGGTTCGCCGGCCGACGAGTGAACGGGCGGCGGGTAAACCGTTTCGCGGTGCGGTCCACCGGCTCGGTACGATTCGGGGGCGCAGCAATCGCTGCCGCGAGAGAGACATGAGTCAGGAGAGACCGGTGTCAGACGTCCGTGTGACCATCCAACGCGATTCCGAGCGGGAAGAACGCGTGGTGACCACGGGCACTACGGCCGCCGACCTCTTCCAGGGCGAGCGCAGCGTCGTCGCCGCGCGGGTGGCCGGAGAGCTCAAGGACCTGGCCTACGAGCTCGCCGACGGCGATGTCGTCGAGTCCGTCGAGATCACCTCCGAGGACGGTCTGAACATCCTGCGGCACTCCACCGCGCATGTGATGGCGCAGGCCGTGCAGGAGCTCTTCCCCGAGGCCAAGCTCGGCATCGGCCCGCCCATCAAGGACGGCTTCTACTACGACTTCGACGTCGAGACCCCCTTCCACCCGGACGATCTCAAGCGCATCGAGAAGAAGATGCAGGAGATCCAGAAGCGCGGGCAGAAGTTCGCGCGCCGGGCGGTCAGCGACGACGCCGCGCGCGAGGAGCTGGCGAACGAGCCGTACAAGCTCGAACTGATCGGGCTCAAGGGCTCGGCCGCGGACGCCGCCGAGGGCGCCTCCGCCGAGGTCGGCGCCGGCCAGCTGACCATCTACGACAACCTGGACGCCAAGACCGGCGAGCTGTGCTGGAAGGACCTGTGCCGCGGTCCGCACCTGCCCAGCACCCGCGCGATCCCCGCGTTCAAGCTGATGCGCTCGGCCGCCGCGTACTGGCGGGGCAGCGAGAAGAACAAGCAGTTGCAGCGGATCTACGGCACCGCGTGGCCGACCAAGGACGAGCTCAAGGCGTACCTGGAGTTCCTCGCCGAGGCCGAGAAGCGCGACCACCGCAAGCTCGGCGCCGAGCTGGACCTCTTCTCCATCCCGGAGGTCCTCGGCTCCGGTCTGGCCGTCTTCCACCCCAAGGGCGGCGTGGTCCGCAAGGTGATGGAGGACTACGCCCGCAAGCGGCACGAGGAGTCGGGCTACGAGTTCGTCAACACCCCGCACATCTCCAAGCAGAAGCTCTTCGAGATCTCGGGCCACCTGCCGAGCTACTCGGACGCGATGTTCCCGCCGGTGCAGTTCGAGGGCCAGGACTACCGCCTCAAGGCGATGAACTGCCCGATGCACAACCTGATCTTCCAGGCCCGCGGTCGCTCCTACCGCGAACTGCCGCTGCGGCTCTTCGAGTTCGGCACGGTCTACCGCTATGAGAAGTCCGGCGTCGTGCACGGCCTCACCCGCGCCCGGGGCTTCACCCAGGACGACTCGCACATCTACTGCGCCAAGGAGCAGATGCACGAGGAGCTGGACTCGCTCCTGACCTTCGTGCTCGACCTGCTGCGCGACTACGGCCTGAGCGACTTCTACCTGGAGCTGTCGACCCGCGACGAGTCCGACAAGTTCATCGGCGAGGACGAGGAGTGGGCGGAGGCCACCGAGACGCTGCGCCAGGCCGCCGAGAAGCAGGGCCTCGAACTCGTCCTGGACCCGGGAGGCGCCGCGTACTACGGCCCGAAGATCTCGGTGCAGGCGAAGGACGCCATCGGCCGGACCTGGCAGATGTCGACGATCCAGGTCGACTTCCAGCAGCCCAAGCGGTTCGAGCTGGAGTACACCGCGGCCGACGGCACCAAGCAGCGCCCGGTCATGATCCACCGCGCGCTCTTCGGCTCGATCGAGCGGTTCTTCGCGGTGCTGCTGGAGCACTACGCGGGCGCCTTCCCGGCCTGGCTGGCCCCGGTGCAGGCCACCTGCATCCCGATCGGTGACGCCCACGTCCCGTACCTGGAGGAGTTCGCCGCGGAGGCGAAGGCCAAGGGGCTGCGGGTCGAGGTGGACTCCTCCTCGGACCGGATGCAGAAGAAGATCAGGAACGCCCAGAAGGCCAAGGTGCCGTTCATGATCCTGGCCGGTGACGAGGACATGGCCGCCGGTGCGGTGTCGTTCCGCTACCGCGACGGGTCGCAGGAGAACGGCATCCCGAAGGACGAGGCGCTGGCCAAGCTCCTGGATGTGGTGGAGCGCCGCGTCCAGGTGTGACGCAGCGGTCTTCACGAGGGGCGGTCCCGGTCGGGACCGCCCCTCGCCGCTTCCCCCGTGGCCGCAGGAGAATATGCTTCGCAACATGACGAGTGAGCCGGAGCAGCAGATCGGAGTCGGGACGCAGGACGCCTTTCAGCGCCTGTGGACGCCCCACCGGATGGCGTACATCCAGGGGGAGAACAAGCCGAGCGGCCCGGGGGCCGACGACGGCTGTCCGTTCTGCACCATTCCCGCGAAGTCGGACGAGGACGGGCTCGTGGTCGCGCGCGGTGAGCGGGTGTACGCGGTGCTGAACCTGTACCCGTACAACGGCGGGCACCTCATGGTCGTCCCGTTCCGGCACGTCGCCGACTACACCGAGCTGGACGGCGCCGAGACCGCGGAGCTGGCGGAGTTCACCAAGCGGGCGATGACCGCGCTGCGGACGGCGTCCGGGGCGCACGGTTTCAACATCGGGATGAACCAGGGGGCGGTCGCGGGCGCCGGGATCGCGGCCCACCTGCACCAGCACGTCGTCCCCCGCTGGGGCGGTGACACCAACTTCATGCCGGTGGTCGGCCACACCAAGGTGCTGCCCCAACTCCTCGCCGACACCCGCGCGATGCTCGCCGCGGCCTGGCCGGCGTAGGCGCCGTGCGCGCCGGGTGAACAAGGCGACACGCACCCGGATGAATCCAATAGATCGCCCCGATTGGGAAATTTTGCCTCTCTAATGGGGTGGTGACTTCCCTAGATCGTCGCTCCGTGCTGCGCGCGGCTGCCTCCGCCGCAGCCGCCGGTGCGCTCACGTCGGGCTGCGACCCGGACCGGGGGACGGGCGCGTCGTCGTCCGCGCCCGGGTCCTCCGCCGGGCCGAGCCCCTCCGGAGCGGGCCGGTCCGCGCCCGCCCGTGTCCCCGCCGCCCGGCCGCCGACCCGCGCGCAGGGCCAACCCGTCGAGATCGAGCACGGGCCGCGGGACGGCCGCGCGGTGGCCCTGACCTTCCACGGCAGAGGCGACCCCAAGCTGGCGAACGCGCTGCTGGGCGAGGCCGAGCGGGCCGGCGCCAAGGTCACCGTGCTGGTCGTCGGCGACTGGCTCGACGAGCAGCCCGCGATGGCCCGCCGGATCCTGGACGGCGGCCATGAGCTGGGCAATCACACGATGCACCACCGCGCGATCTGCGCGCTGCCGGAGGCCGCCGCCTACGCCGAGATCAGCCAGTGCGCCGACCGGCTGCACAAGCTCACCGGCACCATCGGCAGCTGGTTCCGCCCCTCGCAGACCCGGCGGGCCACCCCCCAGGTGATCCGGCTGGCCCGCAAGGTGGGCTATCCGCACGTCCTGTCGTACGACCTGGACTCCCTCGACGCGAACGACCCCGGTGCCCCGGCCGTCCGGCGCACGGTCCTGGACGGCGTGCAGCCGGGCTCGGTCGTGAGTCTCCACCTCGGGCACGCCGGCACGGTGGCCGCGCTGCCCCCGATCCTCGACGGCCTCCGCCAGCGCGGTCTGCGCGCGGTGACGACAACGGAGCTAGTGACCTGATGGCTGACCGGAACCGTATCCCCGTCCGCACGACCGGCTCCCGGGCGGCCCGTCCGGTGCGCCGGGCCGTGCTCCTCGCCGTGGCCTGCGCGCTGGTGGCGGCGGGCTGTGGCAGCGGCGGCGGAGCCTCCGCCGACAAGAGCCCGCAGTCTGCCGGGCAGGCACCGTACCGGGCCGTCAAGCAGGGGCTGCCGGGGATGCCGCCGCCGCTGGACGAGCGCGACCTGTACGCGGCGGACCGGCCCAACCGACTGGCGCCCCAGGTCAAGGACTTCCCGTCGCGGGTGTACGTCCCCAACACCGGCTCGGACACGGTCAGCGTGATCGATCCGAAGACGTACAAGGTCATCGAGACGATCCCGGTGGGGGTGCAGCCGCAACACGTGGTGCCGTCCTGGGACATGAAGACGCTGTGGGTCAACAACGACCGGGGGCACGACCTGACCCCGATCGACCCGGCGACCGGCAAGGCCGGGAAGCCGGTGAAGGTCCACGACCCGTACAACCTCTACTTCACGCCCGACGGGAAGTACGCGGTCGTGATGGCCTCGATGGACAAGCAGCTGGTATTCCGGGACGCGCACACCATGACGGTCCACAAGGCCCTCCCGGTCAGCTGCGCGGGCGTCAACCACGCCGACTTCTCGCCGGACGGGAAGTACTTCATCGTCTCCTGCGAGTTCTCCGGTGAGCTGCTCAAGGTCGACACCGCGAAGATGGAGGTGACCGGCCAGCAGAAGCTGCCGTTCGAGGGCGCGATGCCGCAGGACGTGAAGATCTCGCCGGACGGCAAGACCTGGTACGTCGCCGACATGATGGCCGACGGCGTCTGGGTCCTGAACGGCGACGCCTTCGACCGCCCGAAGCTGCTGCCCACCGGCAAGGGGACGCACGGCCTGTACGTCAGCCGGGACTCGCGCTACATGTACATCTCCAACCGCGGCGAGGGGTCCATCTCGCTGCTGGACTTCAGGACCGGGGAACTGGTCGACAAGTGGCACATCCGCGGCGGCGGCAGTCCGGACATGGGCGGCGTCTCGGCGGACGGCAATGTGCTGTGGCTGTCCGGGCGTTACAACTCCGAGGTGTACGCGCTCGACACCCACACGGGGAAGACCCTGGCGAAGATCAAGGTGGGGCTGGGGCCGCACGGGCTGGCGGTGTACCCGCAGCCGGGGCGGTACTCGCTCGGGCACACCGGGATCTTCCGCTAGGCCACGGGCCGAACGGCCGGACGGGCGCGAGCGCGGCGGGGGACCGCCGTACTCGCGCCCGTCCGTACGAGGCGGGGGCCGCCGCTAGGCGTTGTACTCGTCCGCCTTCCTCGGTTCGGCGCCCTGGACCATGCCGCTGAGGACCAGCGAGCGGTTGTCGAAGCGCTCGGTGTCCACGCCGTTCTCCCTGAGGACGCTCATGGCCGCGGCGTGCACCGCCCGCAGGACGGGGGTCGCGGCGCGCAGCGCGTCATCGGCCATGAAGCGGTGCCGCCAGGGCTTGTCGGCCCAGACATGGCGCAGGCCGAACGGCTCGGGGAGGGTGAGCTTGCC
The DNA here is from genome assembly GCF_014648695.1 of Streptomyces albospinus. GTDB lineage: Bacteria > Actinomycetota > Actinomycetes > Streptomycetales > Streptomycetaceae > Streptomyces > Streptomyces albospinus. Next base: position 215,497 of record NZ_BMRP01000012.1, on the reverse strand, counting down.
GCCGAGGAAGTCCAGGACGGGCGGGAACCACGTCAGCGGGGCGCGGGCGGCGAGCCGGACCACCTCCAACGGCTCGATCAGCGGCAGCGTCTGGGTCTTGGTCTCCCAGAACCGGACGACCTTGGCGACGTCCTTGGTCTTGGGCTCCGGCTTGCTGGTGAAGAGCGAGTGGACCGGGCCGAGGGCGTGGCCGCTGACCTCGATGCGCAGCGTCTCGTGCAGGACGGTGACGGTGATCAGGAGCGTGAGCACCAACTGGCCGTCCCACAGGACGAACTGGACGCCGAGGTAGTGGCGGTTGCCGGCGCCGAACTGCTGCTCGTTGCAGATCCGCTCGATCTCGTGGCCGCGGACCTCGTACCCGTCGACGTGGCTGCCCTCCGGGCGGGCGACCGCCCCGGCCTTCTCGCCCACGGGGACGACGATCCAGTGGCGTACGGAGGGCGGCTGCTGGAATCCGCCGGTGTGCAGCGGGCTGCGCTCCAGGAGGCGCAGCCGGTCGTGGATCGCGCGGATGACGTCCCAGCTGCGGAAGGGGTGGATCTCGGTGCCCTCCTGGGCCGGCCGGAGCTCTTCGGCGAGCTGCCAGCTGCCCCAGCGGGTACCCATGCCGAGTATGCCCTTGGGGCCGGCGTAGAAGACGACGTTGCTGCGCTGCTCGGCGGAGACTTTGGCGAGATTGTGCCGGAGGGTTTCGGCGGAGGTGTGGTTCGGGTCCTGCGGGACCGCCTCGGGGATCTTGGCGGCGACGCCGCCGCCTTCGAGCAGCCCCTTCCACGCCTCCCGCATGGCCACCGCGGTCTTCTCGCAGATCTGCTTGGCCCACCACCAGCCGACCACCGGGGCGACGAGCATGCCGCGGGCGTACAGCGGCCAGAAGCCGGTGAACGGCAGCTTGACCATGAAGAAGAGGGCGGCGCCGGCGAGCAGGACCAGCAGGGCGCCGCCGAGCAGGGAGATGCCGTTGCCCTCGCCGTCCTTGGAGAACATCTTGCGGAGCTGGAAGGCGCCCAGCCACAGCAGCACCCCGGGCAGGAAGAGCAGGCCGAACAGCACCATCAGGAGCGTCAGCCGGGTGTCGCGCTGCTTGCGGACGCGGGTGGCGGAGAGGCAGTGCTCGACGACGGCCTGCGGCTCCGTCCCGAAGGACTGGATGAGCGGCTTGCGTCCGCCGCCGAGCATCCGGACCTGGACGGCGCGGGAGAACGCCTCGCCCAGATTCGGCGCGAACAGCGACAGCTTGGGCTTCTTGATGCCGGAGGCGCCGGAGTCGGAGTCGGCCTTGGAGATGTCGGCGAGCGGGCTGTCCCGGTAGGCGGCCGAGGCCAGTGCCTGGGTCGCCGCAGTCTGGCCGGCGCCGCCCGAGATCGGCACCTGCGCCCCCGGACTGAAGTCATAGCCGTCTGCCACTACCGCCCCCATCACCGCGCGCATCCGTGATGCGGCTCTCTACCCGACTACCGCTGACGGCACACCTGCTGAGCCGATGACCCCGCGCTCCGTCGCGGAACGCGGGGCTCTACGGCAGAGTCCCAGCGTACAGCCGCCGTCCAGCCCGGGGGAGTTGCGCCGGACAGCGGCTGATCGACCGTTAACTATCCGCCGTTCTCCGGTTGTTCCCGCATCTTGGTGGCGAGCTGCGGGGGCATCGGCTCGTGCCGCAGGTAGCCGCGGCTGAAGCGTCCGGTGCCGTGCGAGAGGGAGCGCAGATCGACGGCGTAGCGCCCGATCTCGATCTCGGGGACCTCGGCGTGGACGAGGGTGCGCCCGGCCCCGGACTGCTCGGTGCCCACGACCCGGCCGCGGCGGCCCGACAGATCGCTCATCACGGGGCCGACGAAGTCGTCCGGGACCAGGACGCGCACGTCGGCGACCGGTTCGAGGAGGTCGATCCGGGTTTCCGCGGCGGCTTCGCGCAGTGCCAGGGCGCCCGCCATCTGGAACGCGGCGTCCGAGGAGTCGACCGAGTGCGCCTTGCCGTCGAGGAGCGTGACGCGGATGTCGACGAGCGGGTGCCCGGCCGCGAGCCCGCGTGCCGCCTGGGCCCGTACGCCCTTCTCGACGGACGGGATGAACTGCCGGGGGACCGCGCCGCCCACGACCTTGTCGACGAATTCGATGCCGGAGCCGCCGGGCAGCGGTTCGACCTCGATCTCGCAGATCGCGAACTGCCCGTGGCCGCCGGACTGTTTGACGTGCCGGCCGCGGCCCGCGGCGGGGGCGCCGAAGGTCTCCCGGAGCGGGACCCGGTGGGTGACGGTGTCGACCTGGACTCCGTAACGGGAGCGCAGCCGCTCCAGCGCCACATCGGCGTGCGCCTCGCCCAGGCACCACAGGACCACCTGGCGGGTGTCCTGGTTGTGTTCCAGGCGCATCGTGGGGTCCTCCGCGACGAGCCGGGCCAGGCCCTGGGAGAGCTTGTCCTCGTCGGCCTTGCTGTGCGCCTCGATGGCGACCGGCAGCAGCGGGTCCGGCATCGTCCAGGGCTCCATCAGGAGCGGGGCGTCCTTGCCGGAGAGGGTGTCGCCGGTCTCGGCGCGGGTCAGCTTGGCGACGCACGCCAGATCTCCGGCGATCGCCCGGGACAGCGGGCGCTGCTGCTTGCCGAAGGGTGCGGACAGCGCGCCGACCCGCTCGTCCACGTCGTGGTCCTCGTGGCCGCGGTCCGTCAGCCCGTGGCCGGAGACGTGCACCGTCTCGTCGGGGCGCAGGGTGCCGGAGAAGACCCGCACGAGGGAGAGCCGGCCCACGTACGGGTCGGAGGAGGTCTTGACCACCTCGGCCGCGAGCGGGCCCTCGGGGTCGCAGCTGAGGGCCTCGCGCGGGGCGCCGTCGGTGCCGGTGACGGCGGGGGCCTCGCGTTCGGCGGGGGTGGGGAAGCCGCCGGTGATCAACTCCAGCAGCTCCACGGTGCCGAGCCCCTGCCTGGCGCCGTCGGCGGCCGGGGCGGCGGCCAGTACGGGATGGAAGGAGCCTCGGGCGACCGCCGTCTCCAGGTCGCCGATGAGCGTCTTGACGTCGATCTCCTCGCCGCCCAGATAGCGGTCCATGAGGGACTCGTCCTCGCTCTCGGCGATGATGCCCTCGATGAGGCGGTTGCGGGCCGCCGCGATGAGCGGGAGCTCGTCGTCGGTGGGCGCGCGCTCGGTGCGTTCGCCGGAGGAGTAGTCGAAGACCCGTTGGGAGAGCAGGCCGATCAGGCCGTGAATGGGGGCGTGGCCGTCGGCCCCTGGTGTGCCGTACAGGGGGAGGTAGAGGGGGAGCACGGCGTCCGGGTCCTCGCCACCGAGGGTGGCGGCGCAGCGCCGGGTCATCTCGTCGAAGTCGGCGCGGGCGGCCTCCAGGTGCGTGACGACCAGGGCGCGCGGCATCCCGACCGCGGCGCACTCGTCCCACACCATCCGGGTCGCGCCGGCCACGCCGTCGGCCGCCGAGACGACGAAGAGGGCCGCGTCCGCCGCGCGCAGACCGGCCCTGAGTTCCCCGACGAAATCCGCGTATCCGGGGGTGTCCAACAGATTGATCTTGATTCCGCCCCAGTCCACCGGGACGAGGGAGAGCTGTACGGAGCGCTGCTGGCGGTGCTCGATCTCGTCGTAGTCGGACAGACAGCCGCCGTCCTCCACGCGGCCCGCCCGGTTGACGGCGCCGGACGCCAGCGCGAGCGCCTCCACCAGTGTGGTCTTCCCGGATCCGCTGTGGCCGACCAGCACCACATTGCGCAGGGCCGTGGGCCGGTCGGCCGCCGATGCCCTTCCGGCGGCTCCTGGGTTCGTACTCGACTTCTCGCTCATGTGTCTCGCCTCCAGGTCGACACTTTGCGGTGATTCGAGCTTTCCACTGCGGTCATGATGCGTCCATACATGGCACACCGGACGCGTCCTTCCAAGGAGGCGGTCAGGCCGTCCTGCGGGGCCCGCGGGCGCGTGCGGAGGCGCGCGGCGGCGGGCCCGAGCCGTGGGATGCACCTCTCGCCGCGATGCGTTCGCGGTGCCCCGTTGCCTCCTGGCTACGATGGGCCAGCCGGTGGCCCCTTGACCGCGCGGCCCGTATCGACCCACCGGGAAGGTCATGCTGAACAAGTACGCGCGTGCGTTCTTCACGCGTGTTCTCACACCGTTCGCCGCCCTGCTCATCCGTATCGGGGTCAGCCCGGACGCGGTCACCCTGGTCGGGACCGGCGGTGTGGTGGCCGGTGCCCTGATCTTCTATCCCCGGGGCGAGTTCTTCTGGGGCACGGTCGTGATCACGCTGTTCGTCTTCTCCGATCTGGTCGACGGCAACATGGCGCGGCAGCTGGGCCGTTCCAGCCGGTGGGGCGCCTTCCTGGACTCCACCCTCGACCGGGTCGCCGACTCGGCGATCTTCGGCGGGCTGGCCCTGTGGTACGCCGGGCGCGGTGACAACCTGACGCTCTGCGCGATCGCGATCTTCTGCCTGGCCAGCGGCCAGGTCGTGTCGTACACCAAGGCGCGCGGTGAGGCGATCGGGCTGCCGGTGAACGTCAACGGCCTGGTGGAGCGCGCCGAGCGGCTGGTCATCTCGCTGGTCGCCTGCGGTCTGTCCGGGCTGCACAAGTTCGGGGTGCCCGGTGTGGAGGTCCTGCTGCCGATCGCCCTGTGGATCGTCGCCGCCGGCAGCGCGGTCACCCTCGGCCAGCGCGTGGTGACGGTACGCCGGGAGTCGGCCGAGGCGGACGCCATCGCTCAAGGGGGGAACGGCTGATGGGACGCCGGACGCTGATCGACACGGGGAAGCTGACCGACGGGCTGTACGGCCTGGGCTGGAGCACGGTCAAGAAGCTGCCGGAAGGCGTCGCCGTACGGCTGGGGCAGCAGATCGCCGACGCGGTCTGGAAGCGCCGCGGCAAGGGCGTCCTGCGCCTGGAGGCGAACCTCGCGCGGGTCGTCCCGGACGCCTCCCCGCAGCGGCTGGCCGCCCTCTCCCGGGCCGGGATGCGCTCGTACATGCGGTACTGGATGGAGTCCTTCCGGCTGCCGGCGTGGAGCAAGGAGCGGATAAAGGCCGGTTTCACCCCCCAGGACGTGCACTACCTGGAGGAGGGGCTCAAGAGCGGGCGCGGCGTGATCCTGGCGCTGCCCCACATGGGCAACTACGACCTCGCGGGCGTCTGGGTCACCACGAAGCTGGGCGTCCCGTTCACCACCGTCGCCGAGCGTCTCAAGCCGGAGACCCTCTACGACCGGTTCGTCGCCTACCGCGAGGGCCTGGGCATGGAGGTGCTGCCGCACACCGGCGGCGCCGCCTTCGGCACCCTGGCCCGGCGGCTGCGGGCCGGCGGGCTGGTCTGCCTGGTCGCCGACCGCGATCTGTCCAGCTCCGGGATGCCGGTGAAGTTCTTCGGCGAGCCGACGAAGATGCCGGTCGGCCCCGCGATGCTCGCCGTCCAGACCGGCGCGATGCTGCTGCCGGTCACTCTCTGGTACGACAACACCCCCGTCATGCGCGGCCGGGTCCACCCGGAGATCGAGGTGCCGGAGAACGGCACCCGCACCGAGAAGGCCGCCCAGATGACCCAGCAGCTCGCCGACGCCTTCGCCTCCGGTATTGCCGAGCACCCCGAGGACTGGCACATGCTCCAGCGCCTCTGGCTCGCCGATCTGGAGCCGCGCGCCGCCGAGGAATCCGGAACGGAGACGCCGTGAGAATCGGCATCGTCTGCCCCTACGCCTGGGACGTGCCCGGTGGCGTCCAGTTCCACATCCGGGATCTGGCCGAGCACCTGATCCGGCTCGGCCACCACGTCTCGGTGCTCGCCCCCGCGGACGACGAGACCCCCATCCCGCCGTACGTCGTCCCGGCCGGCCGCGCCGTCCCCGTCCCGTACAACGGCTCGGTGGCCCGCCTCAACTTCGGCTTCCTGTCCGCCGCCCGGGTGCGCCGCTGGCTCCAGCACGGCGCCTTCGACGTCATCCACATCCACGAGCCGGCGTCCCCGTCCCTCGGCCTGCTCGCCTGCTGGGCGGCCCAGGGCCCGATCGTGGCGACCTTCCACACCTCCAACCCGCGTTCGCGGGCCATGATCGCCGCGTATCCGATCCTCCAGCCCGCCCTGGAGAAGATCAGCGCGCGCATCGCGGTCAGCGAGTACGCCCGCCGCACCCTCGTCGAACACCTCGGCGGCGACGCGGTGGTCATCCCCAACGGTGTGGACGTCGACTTCTTCGCCGGGGCCGCGCCCAAGGCCGAGTGGCAGGGCCGGACCATCGGCTTCATCGGCCGGATCGACGAGCCCCGCAAGGGCCTGCCGGTCCTGATGAAGGCGCTCCCGGCGATCCTCGCCGCGGTCCCGGACGCCCGGCTGCTGGTCGCCGGCCGCGGCGACGAGGAGGAGGCGGTCGCCGGCCTGCCCGCCGAACTGCGCTCCCGGGTCGAGTTCCTGGGCATGGTCACCGACGAGGACAAGGCGCGCCTGCTGCGCAGCGTGGACGTGTATGTGGCCCCGAATACGGGCGGTGAGTCCTTCGGCATCATCCTCGTGGAGGCGATGTCCGCGGGCGCGCCGGTGCTCGCCAGCGACCTCGACGCGTTCGCCCAGGTCCTGGACCAGGGCGAGGCGGGCGAGCTGTTCGCCAACGAGGACGCCCGGGCGCTGGCCGACGCGGCGGTGCGGCTGCTGGGCGATCGCGAGCGGCTGGCCGAGCTCAGCGAGCGCGGCAGCAAGCACGTCCGGCGCTTCGACTGGACGACGGTCGGTGCGGACATCCTCGCGGTGTACGAGACGGTGACGACGGGGGCGTCCGCGGTGGCGACCGACGAGCGGGTCGGGCTGCGCGCCCGCAGGTGGCTCGCCAAGGACTGAGCGTCCCCCGGCGGGTGGGGGCGGGACGGCGGGGCGCCTTCGTGCGGGTAACGTGACGGGCCGTGACCACCATGATCTGGATCGCCGCGGCGATCGTCCTCATCGGCGTCTACCTGAGCTGGACGGCGGGCCGCCTGGACCGCCTGCACGCGCGGATCGACGCGGCCCGGGCGGCTCTTGACGCCCAGCTGCTCCGGCGGGCATCCGTGGCGCAGGAGGTCGGGACGTCGGGCGTGCTGGATCCGGCCGCGTCGATCGTGCTCTACCAGGCCGCGCACGAGGCCCGGCAGGCCGAGGAGGACCACCGCGAGGTCGCCGAGAGCGAGCTGAGCCAGGCGCTGCGCGCCGTCTTCGAGGAGGAGGCGCAGCTGGAGGCCGTACGGGAGGCGCCGGGCGGGGAGCAGACGGTCACCGAGCTGACCGCCGCGGTGCGGCGGGTCCCGATGGCGCGCCGGTTCCACAACGACGCCGTACGGGCCGCGCGCGCGGTCCGCCGCCACCGGGTGGTGCGCTATCTCCGGCTGGCCGGCCATGCGCCGTTCCCGATGGCCTTCGAGATGGACGACGAGCCGCCGGCCGTACTGGACGGCCGCCCGGCCGGGAGCTGACGGGCCGGGATGCGGGGCCGGCCGGCAGCCGCGTACCGGGGAACCGGCGTCCGGCGGGTGAGACGTCGGCCCGTGACAAGCCACCGGCCTCTAATTGGCCCTTTTCCCGGGCCCCTGGCCAACGGTTGTGTGGGCGCCGAAGCGCAACCACCCGCATTGAGTGAGGTCAACGTGTCCAGCACGCCCAACACGCCCCAGAACCCCGAGACCGGAACCGCGCGCGTCAAGCGCGGCATGGCGGAGCAGCTCAAGGGCGGCGTGATCATGGACGTCGTCACGCCGGAAGAGGCGAAGATCGCCGAGGACGCCGGCGCCGTCGCCGTCATGGCCCTGGAGCGGGTGCCGGCCGACATCCGCAAGGACGGCGGCGTGGCCCGCATGTCCGACCCCGACATGATCGACGGCATCATCGAAGCCGTCTCGATCCCGGTCATGGCCAAGTCCCGTATCGGCCACTTCGTCGAGGCCCAGGTCCTCCAGTCGCTCGGCGTGGACTACATCGACGAGTCCGAGGTCCTCACCCCCGCCGACGAGGTCAACCACTCCGACAAGTGGGCCTTCACCACCCCCTTCGTCTGCGGTGCGACCAACCTGGGCGAGGCGCTGCGCCGTATCGCCGAGGGCGCGGCCATGATCCGCTCCAAGGGCGAGGCCGGCACCGGCAACGTCGTCGAGGCGGTCCGCCACCTGCGCCAGATCAAGGGCGAGATCGCCAAGCTGCGCGGCTGCGACAACAACGAGCTGTACGCCGCCGCCAAGGAGCTGCGCGCCCCGTTCGAGCTGGTCAAGGAGGTCGCCGAGCTCGGCAAGCTGCCCGTCGTCCTGTTCTCCGCCGGCGGTGTCGCCACCCCGGCCGACGCCGCGCTGATGCGTCAGCTCGGTGCCGAGGGCGTCTTCGTCGGCTCCGGCATCTTCAAGTCCGGCGACCCGGCCAAGCGCGCCGCCGCGATCGTGAAGGCCACCACCTTCTACGACGACCCCAAGGTCATCGCGGATGTCTCCCGCAACCTGGGCGAGGCCATGGTCGGCATCAACTGCGACACCCTCCCCGAGGCCGAGCGCTACGCCAACCGCGGCTGGTAAGGACCTATACGGAGATGAGCACCACCCCCACCATCGGTGTGCTGGCGCTCCAGGGCGACGTCCGCGAGCACGTCAAGGCGCTCGCGGACGCCGGCGCCCAGGCGCGGCCGGTGCGCCGCCCCGAGGAGCTGGCCGAGGTCGACGGCCTGGTCATCCCCGGCGGCGAATCCACCACCATGTCCAAACTGGCCGTCGTCTTCGGGATGTTGGAGCCGCTGCGCGCGTTCGTGAAGGCGGGCCGGCCGGTCTACGGCACCTGCGCCGGCATGATCATGGTCGCGGGCAAGCTGCTGGACGCCCGCGAGGACCAGGAGACGCTCGGCGGCGTCGACATGATCGTGCGCCGTAACGCCTTCGGGCGGCAGAACGAGTCCTTCGAGGCCGCGGTCGAGGTCGCGGGTATCCCCGGCGGGCCGGTCGAGGGCGTCTTCATCCGGGCGCCGTGGGTCGAGTCGATCGGGGCGTCCGTCGATGTCCTGGCGACGTACGGTGGACATACGGTGGCCGTCCGGCAGGGTAACGTCCTCGCCACGTCGTTCCACCCGGAGCTGACCGGTGACCATCGGATCCACGCGTTCTTCGTGGACATGGTGCGTGCGGCGGCCTGACGCATCCCCGGTAGGATCTCAGGCGATCGTTTCTGACATGGGTAACGCGAAGGAGACAGGCAGATGTCCGGCCACTCTAAATGGGCTACGACCAAGCACAAGAAGGCCGTGATCGATGCCAAGCGCGGCAAGCTCTTCGCGAAGCTGATCAAGAACATCGAGGTCGCGGCGCGCATGGGCGGCGCCGACATCGAGGGCAACCCGACGCTGTACGACGCCATCCAGAAGGCCAAGAAGCAGTCGGTCCCGAACAAGAACATCGACTCCGCGCTCAAGCGCGGCGCCGGCCTTGAGGCCGGTGGCGCCGACTACGAGACGATCATGTACGAGGGCTACGGTCCCAACGGTGTCGCGGTGCTCATCGAGTGCCTGACCGACAACCGCAACCGTGCCGCGTCCGACGTCCGCGTCGCGATGACCCGCAACGGCGGCTCGATGGCCGACCCGGGCTCGGTGTCGTACCTGTTCAACCGCAAGGGCGTGGTGATCGTCCCCAAGGGCGAGCTGTCCGAGGACGACGTGCTGGGCGCGGTCCTGGACGCCGGTGCCGAGGAGGTCAACGACCTCGGTGAGTCCTTCGAGGTGCTCAGCGAGGCCACCGACCTGGTCGCGGTGCGGACCGCGCTCCAGGAGGCCGGCATCGACTACGACTCGGCCGACGCCAACTTCGTCCCGACCATGCAGGTCGAGCTGGAGGAAGAGGGCGCGCGCAAGATCTTCAAGCTGATCGACGCGCTGGAGGACAGCGACGACGTGCAGAACGTCTTCGCCAACTTCGACGTGTCGGACGACGTCATGGCCAAGGTCGACGCCTGACGCACGGGCCGACTCACGGTCGTACGACGGGCCGGCGGGGACACACCCCGCCGGCCCGTTCGTTTGTCAGTGGCAGCCACTAACCTGCGGAACACAGGAACAGGCGACCGAAAACGGGGAGGAGCGGGGCCCGATGAAGGTGCTGGGGGTGGACCCGGGGCTGACCCGGTGCGGGGTCGGCGTGGTGGAGGGCGTCGCCGGCCGCCCGCTGGCGATGGTCGGTGTCGGCGTCGTGCGTACCCCGGCGGACGCGGATGTCGCGCACCGCCTCGTGCTGATCGAGCGCGGCATAGACGAGTGGCTCGACACGCACCGCCCCGAATTCGTCGCCGTGGAGCGGGTGTTCAGCCAGCACAACGTCCGTACGGTCATGGGCACGGCCCAGGCCAGCGCGGTCGCCATGCTGTGCGCCGCCCGCCGTGGGCTGCCGGTCGCGCTGCACACCCCGAGCGAGGTCAAGGCGGCGGTGACCGGCTCCGGCCGGGCCGACAAGGCGCAGGTCGGCGCTATGGTCACCCGCCTGCTGCGGCTGGACGCACCGCCCAAGCCGGCCGACGCCGCCGACGCTCTCGCGCTCGCCATCTGCCACATCTGGCGCGCCCCCGCGGTCAACCGCCTCCAGCAGGCGCACGCCGCGGCCCGCCGCGCCTCCGTTCCCGTACGCACATTGAAGGGCACCCGATGATCGCCTTTGTCTCCGGCCCGGTCGCGGCCCTCGCACCGGACGCCGCCGTCGTCGAGGTCGGCGGTGTCGGCATGGCCGTCCAGTGCACGCCGAACACCCTGTCCGGGCTGCGGGTCGGCGCGCAGGCCAAGCTCGCCACCTCCCTCGTCGTCCGCGAGGACTCGCTCACCCTCTACGGCTTCGCCGACGACGACGAGCGGCAGACCTTCGAGCTGCTCCAGACCGCCAGCGGCGTCGGCCCCCGGCTCGCCCAGGCCATGCTGGCCGTGCACGCGCCGGACGCGCTGCGGCTCGCGGTGTCCACGGGCGACGAGAAGGCGCTGACCGCCGTGCCCGGCATCGGCAAGAAGGGCGCGCAGAAGCTGCTGCTGGAACTCAAGGACCGGCTCGGCGCACCGCTCGGCGGTGGCCGGGCGGCCGTCGCCAGCGCCGTGACCGCCGGCTGGCGCGATCAGCTCCAGGCCGCGCTGATCGGCCTGGGGTATGCCACCCGGGAGGCGGACGAGGCGGTCGCCGCGGTCAGCCCGCAGGCCGAGGCGGCGGCAGCCGCGGGCGGTCAGCCGCAGGTGCCGCAGCTGCTGAAGGCCGCGTTGCAGACCCTGAACAGGGCGCGATGACCGGCGCGCCCCGGCGTCCGGCGGCCCGCCGCGGCGGCCGGCG
>NZ_BMRP01000012.1:153441-204187 GCF_014648695.1 Streptomyces albospinus | reverse complement strand
CACGCGCCCCCGACCGTACGACCACGCAGGCGGCCCGGCCGCCCCGACCCCGCGAGGCAATCCGCAGTGAACTGGGACGACACCGCACCGCCCACCGCCGAGGACGCCGCCGGCGCCGCGGCCGACCGGTTGGTGGCGGCCGACGCCGATGGTGAGGACACCGCCGTCGAGGCCGCGCTCCGGCCCAAGGACCTGGAGGAATTCGTCGGCCAGGAGCGGGTCCGCGAACAGCTCGACCTGGTGCTGAAGGCGGCCCGCGCCCGGGGCGCCACCGCCGACCACGTGCTGCTCTCCGGGGCTCCCGGGCTGGGCAAGACGACCCTCTCGATGATCATCGCGGCCGAGATGGGCGCCCCGATCCGGATCACGTCCGGTCCGGCCATCCAGCACGCCGGCGACCTCGCGGCGATCCTCTCCTCGCTCCAGGAGGGCGAGGTCCTCTTCCTCGACGAGATCCACCGGATGTCCCGGCCCGCCGAGGAAATGCTCTACATGGCCATGGAGGACTTCCGGGTCGATGTGATCGTGGGCAAGGGCCCGGGCGCCACCGCCATTCCCCTGGAGCTCCCGCCGTTCACGCTCGTCGGGGCCACGACCCGGGCCGGCCTGTTGCCGCCGCCGCTGCGCGACCGCTTCGGTTTCACCGGCCACATGGAGTTCTACGCCCCCGCCGAGCTCCAGCGCGTCATCCACCGATCCGCCGGTCTGCTCGACGTCGTCATAGAGACCGAGGGGGCCGCCGAGATCGCCGGCCGCTCCCGGGGCACGCCCCGGATCGCCAACCGCCTGCTGCGCCGGGTGCGCGACTACGCCCAGGTCAAGGCGGACGGAGTGATCACCCGCGAGGTCGCCTCGCAGGCCCTGGGGGTCTACGAGGTCGACGGCCGCGGCCTGGACCGGCTCGACCGCGCGGTGCTCACCGCCCTGCTCAAGCTGTTCGGCGGCGGCCCGGTGGGACTGTCCACCCTGGCGGTCGCGGTGGGGGAGGAGCGTGAGACGGTCGAGGAGGTCGCCGAGCCGTTCCTCGTACGGGAGGGGCTGCTGGCCCGTACGCCGCGTGGCCGGATCGCGACCCCGGCGGCCTGGACGCACATGGGGCTGGTCCCGCCGCAGCAGCAGGCGGGCGGAAGCGGGCAGCAGGGCTTGTTCGGGGCATGACGGCGCGGAGACTCGCCCGGTGAGGAACTGCGGTGCGATGCTGGGCGTTGTTCCACTGGTGGAGACTCGCTTAGACTCCGCCGATGCCGTCCGTATGGGCGGTGTATCCACCCCCGTATATGAGACCGCGGAGCAGCGGTCGTGCGAAGGATTTCCGTCCCGTGAGTATCGTGACTCTCCTCCCGTTCATCGTCCTCATCGGGGCCATGTTCCTGATGACGCGGTCCGCCAAGAAGAAGCAGCAGGCGGCCCAGCAGATGCGCGATGAAATGCAGCCCGGCACCGGCGTCCGGACGATCGGCGGCATGTACGCCACCGTCAAGGAAATCCACGAGGAAACCGTCCTCCTGGAGGTCGCCCCCGGCGTGCACGCCATCTATGCCAAGAACGCCATCGGCGCGGTGCTCGCGGATGAGGAGTACAACCGCATTCTGGACGGTGCCGACCCGATCGTCGGAGACGGGCAGCCGGTCGTGCCGGACGACGTCTCGTCGCTGACCGGTGCCGGTGCCGATGAGGCCACCGAAAAGGGTGACAAGGCCGAGAAGATCGACCTGGGCAAGACCGAGGCCGAGGCCAAGCCCGCCGCCGACGAGGCCGCGAAGGCCGACGAGGACACGGCGGACAAGGCCGACAAGGCCGCCAAGGCCGAGGAGCCCGCCAAGGCCGAGGCCGACACCGCCAAGGAAGACAAGAAGGCCGGCGGCGCCGACGCGAAGTAGTCCGTTCTCCGGGAACCGCGGCACGCCCCCCGATCGGCGGCACCGCGGTTCCCCGACGGTCTAGGCTCCGGCGGGGGGCAGGTCCCCACAAGACTTCGTGGCCGCTCGGCAGACATCCCAGGCCGAGGGGTTGGACAGGGAGAAACGACAAGGTGGCAGCACCGAAGAAGGGCCGCAGGGCGCCCGCTAACCAGGGGCATCCAGGGCGCACCCTGATCCTGGTCCTGATCGCGATGGCGGCGCTGGTCGGAGGCATGTTCTCCACCGGCACGCTGACCCCCCGACTGGGCATCGACCTGGCGGGCGGCACCAGCTTCACGCTGGCGGCGCAGAACCAGCCGGGCAAGCCCAACGCGATCAACGAGACCAACATGAACACCGCCGTGAGCATCATGGAGCGGCGGGTCAACGGTCTCGGTGTGACCGAGGCCGAGGTCCAGAAGCAGGGCAGCGACCACATCATCGTGAACATCCCCAAGGGGACGGACGCGAAGCAGGCCCGCCAGCAGGTCGGCACCACTGCTCAGCTCGCGTTCCGGCCGGTGCTGACCACCACCGCCGGCACCAAGACCCCGGAGCCCAAGCCCAGCCCCTCCCAGAGCGGCAAGAACGGCAAGGGCAGCGGCGAGCAGGCCACCGGCAAGGACAGCGGCAAGAGCGCCTCGCCGTCGCCCAGTGCGAGCTCCACGGCCCAGGGCCGCGCCGTCACGGACGCCCTGAAGAAGCCGTCCGCGCCGCCGTCCGCCTCCGGGTCGACCAAGCCCTCCGCCCAGCCGACGCCGCCCGCCCCCGGTGGCGCGGACATCCCGCCGGCCCTCCAGAAGCAGCTCGGTGCGCTGGACTGCTCCACGAAGCAGAGCCGGGCCACCGCCGGTGAGCAGGCCGCCAACGCCAAGCCGTCCGACCCGGTCGTGGCCTGCAAGGACGACGGTTCGCAGAAGTACGTGCTCGGCCCGGTCGGCGTCGAGGGCACGGACGTCAAGGACGCCAAGGCGGTCTTCGACAGCCAGCAGGGCCAGGGCTGGATCGTCCAGATGGACTTCACCTCCGGCGGCGGCAAGAAGTTCGCGGACATCACCGGCAAGCTCGCCACCAAGACGCCGCCGCAGAACCAGTTCGCGATCGTGCTGGACGGTGCGGTGGTCTCCGACCCGCGCGTCAGCGAGCGGCTCAACGGCGGCAACGCCACGATCTCCGGCGGTTTCACCCAGCAGTCGGCGCAGGACCTGGGCAACATGCTCTCGTACGGTGCGCTGCCGCTGTCCTTCAAGATCGACGACGAGACCACGGTCACCGCGGCGCTCGGCGGCGAGCAGCTGCACGCCGGTCTGGTCGCCGGTGCCATCGGCCTCGCGCTGGTCGTCGTCTACCTGGTCGCCTACTACCGGGGGCTGGCGCTGGTGGCGCTGGCGAGCCTGCTCGTCTCGGCGATCCTGACGTACGCGATCATGACGCTGCTGGGTCCGGCCATCGGGTTCGCGCTGAACCTCCCGGCGGTCTGCGGCGCCATCGTGGCGATCGGTATCACCGCCGACTCGTTCATCGTCTACTTCGAACGCATCCGGGACGAGATCCGTGAGGGCCGCACGCTGCGCCCGGCCGTCGAGCGCGGCTGGCCGCGGGCCCGCCGGACCATCCTGGTCTCCGACTTCGTGTCGTTCCTGGCCGCCGCGGTGCTGTTCATCGTCACCGTCGGCAAGGTGCAGGGCTTCGCGTTCACGCTCGGCCTGACCACCCTGCTCGACGTCGTCGTGGTCTTCCTCTTCACCAAGCCGCTGATGACGCTGCTGGCCCGCCGGAAGTTCTTCTCCGAGGGACATTCCTGGTCCGGCCTCGATCCCAAGCGCCTGGGCGCCAAGCCGCCGCTGCGCCGTCGTCGCACCGCCCCCACCCAGACGAAGGAGGCGTGAGATGTCCAAGCTCGGCAACATCGGCGCCCGGCTCTACCGCGGTGAGGTCGGCTACGACTTCATCGGCAAGCGGAAGATCTGGTACGGCATCTCGATCCTCATCACCATCACGGCCATCGTCGGCCTGGCGGTGCGCGGTCTGAACATGGGCATCGAGTTCTCCGGCGGTGCGGTCTTCACCACCCCGAAGACCTCGGTGACGACGGAGGAGGCCCGGCACCGGGCCGAGTCGGCGGCCAGTGGCCACCAGGCCACGGCACAGAAGCTCGGCGGCGGCGCGCTGCGCATCCAGATCAGCGGTCTGGACACCAAGCAGGCGCTGCCCGTCCAGGAAGAGCTCGCCAAGGACCTCAACGTCCCGGTGAAGGACGTCAACACCCAGCTGGTCGGCCCGAGTTGGGGCCAGCAGATCGCCGACAAGGCATGGCTGGGCCTGGGGATCTTCATGGTCCTCGTGGTGCTCTACCTGGCCATCGCCTTCGAGTGGCGGATGGCGCTGGCCGCGCTGGTCGCGCTGATCCACGACCTGACGATCACGGTCGGCGTCTACGCCCTGGTCGGCTTCGAGGTCACCCCGGGCACGGTCATCGGTCTGCTGACGATCCTCGGTTACTCCCTCTACGACACGGTCGTCGTCTTCGACAGCCTGAAGGAAGCCTCCAAGGACATCACCAAGCAGAACCGCTTCACGTACAGCGAGATCGCCAACCGCAGCATCAACGGCACCCTGGTGCGGTCGATCAACACCACGGTCGTGGCGCTGCTCCCGGTCGCCGGTCTGCTGTTCGTCGGCGGCGGGGTGCTCGGCGCCGGCATGCTCAACGACATCTCGCTGGCCCTGTTCGTGGGTCTGGCCGCCGGTGCCTACTCCTCGATCTTCATCGCGACGCCGCTGGTCGCCGACCTCAAGGGCCGTGAGCCGCAGATGCAGGCGCTCGCCAAGCGGGTCCTCGCCAAGCGCGCCGCGGCGGAGGCCAAGGACGCTCGCGAGGACGGGCAGCCGGACGCCGCCCCGGCGGACGACGAGGGCGAGGACGCCGCGGTCGTCGGGCCGCGCCAGCAGCCCGCGTCCCGCAGCCGCGGACGCGGCCGTCCGTCGGGGAAGCGCCGATGACCGCCTCTCCGGAGCTGCGCGAGCTCCTGCTGAGCCGGATCTCGGACGTCCCGGACTATCCGAAGCCCGGCGTGATGTTCAAGGACATCACCCCGCTGCTTGCCGACCCCTCCGCGTTCACCGCGCTGACCAGCGCCTTTGTCGACCTGTGCGAGCGGTACCGCGCGGACAAGGTCGTCGGCCTGGAGGCCCGCGGCTTCATCCTCGCCGCCCCGGTCGCGGTCTCCGCCGGTATCGGTTTCGTACCGGTGCGCAAGGCGGGCAAGCTGCCCGGCACGACGCTCGGCCAGGCGTACGAGCTGGAGTACGGCACCGCCGAGATCGAGATCCATGCCGATGCGCTGGCGCCCGGCGACCGGGTGCTGGTGATCGACGACGTCCTCGCCACCGGTGGTACCGCGGACGCGTCGATGCAGCTCATCCGGCGTGCGGGTGCCGAGGTCGCGGGTCTGGCGGTGCTGCTGGAGCTGGGCTTCCTGGCCGGGCGGCAGCGGCTGGAGCCGGGCCTGAAGGGCGCTCCGCTGGAGGCGCTGATCACGATCTGAGCCGGTCCTGGGCACGGTACGAGCGGCAGGGGCATCCGGAACATTCCGGGTGCCCCTGCCGCTGTGTCATGTACGGAGCCATGGCCGCGCGGCGGCCGTGGCCATGGGCTCGATACCATGGCACCCCGGCCGCTTCGAGGTCCTGGGGTCCGTACCCGCATGAGGAGTGCTCTTGCCAGACGAGGCCCAGCCGCTCTCCCCCGGAATCCGTCCGGCGGGAACCCCTGCCGTGCGCCCGGACGAGCCGAAGCCGGAGACCGCGGCTTCCTCCGACGCGCCGAAGCCCGAGCGGCAGAGCGCGGCCGACGGCACCGCCAAGCCCCGGCCGCCCGCCGACCGGCCCGCCGCGCCCCAGGCTCCCGCCGACCGGCCCCGCCCGGCCACCGCGACGCAGCCGCCGGCCGGCGGTAAGCCGCTGCCGCCCGTCTCCCCGGGCCGCTCCGGCTCGCCCAACCGCGTCCGGGCCCGCCTGGCCCGTCTGGGCGTCCAGCGCTCCAGCCCGTACAACCCGGTCCTCGAACCGCTGCTGCGTGCCGTACGGGGCAACGACCCCAAGATCGAGACCGCCACGCTGCGCCAGGTCGAGCGCGCCTACCAGGTCGCCGAGCGCTGGCACCGCGGCCAGAAGCGCAAGAGCGGCGACCCGTACATCACCCACCCGCTCGCGGTCACCACCATCCTCGCCGAGCTGGGCATGGACCCGGCGACGCTGATGGCGGGGCTGCTGCACGACACCGTCGAGGACACCGAGTACGGACTCGACACCCTGCGCCGGGACTTCGGCGACCAGGTCGCGCTGCTCGTCGACGGCGTCACCAAGCTGGACAAGGTCAAGTTCGGCGAAGCCGCGCAGGCCGAGACGGTCCGCAAGATGGTCGTCGCGATGGCCAAGGACCCGCGGGTGCTGGTCATCAAGCTCGCCGACCGGCTGCACAACATGCGCACCATGCGCTACCTCAAGCGGGAGAAGCAGGAGAAGAAGGCCCGCGAGACGCTGGAGATCTACGCCCCGCTGGCGCACCGGCTGGGCATGAACACCATCAAGTGGGAGCTGGAGGACCTCGCGTTCGCGATCCTCTACCCCAAGATGTACGACGAGATCGTGCGGCTGGTCGCCGAGCGCGCCCCCAAACGGGACGAGTACCTGGCGATAGTGACCGACGAGGTCCAGGCCGACCTCCGCGCCGCCCGCATCAAGGCCACCGTCACCGGCCGCCCGAAGCACTACTACAGCGTCTACCAGAAGATGATCGTGCGCGGGCGCGACTTCGCCGAGATCTACGACCTGGTCGGCATCCGCGTCCTCGTCGACACGGTCCGGGACTGCTACGCGGCCCTCGGCACCATCCACGCGCGATGGAATCCGGTCCCCGGCCGGTTCAAGGACTACATCGCGATGCCCAAGTTCAACATGTACCAGTCGCTGCACACGACGGTGATCGGCCCCAACGGCAAGCCCGTTGAACTCCAGATCCGCACCTTCGACATGCACCGCCGCGCCGAGTACGGCATCGCCGCGCACTGGAAGTACAAGCAGGAGGCGGTCGCCGGGGCCTCCAAGGTGCGTACGGACGTGCCCAAGGGCACCGGCAAGGGCGCCGGCCAGGACACCGTCAACGACATGGCCTGGCTGCGGCAGTTGCTGGACTGGCAGAAGGAGACCGAGGACCCGGGCGAGTTCCTGGAGTCGCTGCGCTTCGACCTCTCGCGCAACGAGGTCTTCGTCTTCACGCCCAAGGGCGATGTGATAGCGCTGCCGGCCGGTGCCACCCCGGTCGACTTCGCGTACGCGGTGCACACCGAGGTCGGCCACCGCACGATAGGAGCACGGGTCAACGGACGGCTGGTACCGCTCGAATCGACCCTGGACAACGGCGACTTGGTGGAGGTCTTCACCTCCAAGGCGGCCGGTGCGGGGCCGTCCCGCGACTGGCTCAGCTTCGTCAAGTCCCCGCGGGCCCGCAACAAGATCCGCGCGTGGTTCTCCAAGGAGCGCCGCGACGAGGCCATCGAGCAGGGCAAGGACGCCATCGCGCGCGCCATGCGCAAGCAGAACCTGCCCATCCAGCGGATCCTGACCGGCGACTCCCTCGTCACCCTCGCGCACGAGATGCGCTACCCGGACATCTCCTCGCTCTACGCCGCCATCGGCGAGGGCCATGTCGCCGCGCAGAGCGTCGTCCAGAAGCTGGTGCAGGCGCTCGGTGGGCAGGACGAGGCCACCGAGGACATCGCCGAGTCGACGCCGATCCGGCCGCGCTCCAAGCGCCGGTCCAGCGCCGATCCGGGCGTCGTCGTCAAGGGCGTCGACGATGTGTGGGTCAAGCTGGCCCGCTGCTGTACGCCGGTGCCGGGCGACCCCATCATCGGGTTCGTCACCCGCGGCAGCGGCGTATCGGTGCACCGCGCCGACTGCGTCAACGTCGACTCGCTCTCCAAGCAGCCCGAGCGGATCCTGGACGTCGAGTGGGCGCCCACCCAGTCCTCGGTCTTCCTGGTCGCCATCCAGGTCGAGGCGCTGGACCGCTCCCGGCTGCTGTCGGACGTCACCAGGGTGCTGTCCGACCAGCACGTCAACATCCTGTCCGCGGCGGTCCAGACCTCCCGCGACCGGGTCGCCACCTCCCGGTTCACCTTCGAGATGGGCGACCCCAAGCATCTGGGCCATGTCCTCAAGGCCGTCAGGGGAGTTGAGGGCGTCTACGACGTCTACCGGGTGACCTCGGCACGCAGGCCCTGAGAGAGCGGCGGGGGACACGATGGGGGAGGACCTGCTCGGCGGGCGCTACCGGCTCGTCCGGCTGATCGGCCGCGGCGGGATGGGCGCCGTCCACGAGGCGGTGGACACCGCGCTCGCCCGCCGGGTCGCGGTCAAGCAACTGCTGGCCGCGGGCGGTCTGGGCGCGGACCCGACGGCCCTGACGCGCTTCCGGCGCGAGGCGCAGGCGCAGGCCCGGATCAGCCACCCCGGGGTGGTGCACGTCTACGACAGCGGGGTGCACGAAGGCACGCCGTACCTCGTCATGGAGCTGCTGGACGGGTTGGGGCTGGCGGCGCTGGTGGAGGCGCACGGCCCGCTCCCGCCCGCGCTGGCGGCCCGCATCGGGTTGGCGATGTGCCGGGCGCTGGCCGCCGCGCACGAGGCCGGCGTCCTGCACCGCGACGTCAAGCCGACCAACGTCACGGTCACCCGCGGCGCCCGGGTGGTGCTCCAGGACTTCGGGCTCGCCCGGCTCGTCGAGGAGCCGGCGATCACCCAGGCCGGTGCGCTGCTCGGCACGCCGCAGTACATGGCGCCGGATCTGATCCGCGGTCAACTCCCGGGTCCAGCAGCCGACTTGTACGGGCTGGGGGCCTGCATGTATCTGATGCTGACCGGTGCGCCGCCGCTGGGCTCGGACCCGGTCGACGTCGGCGTCCTGGTGGAGCGGGCGGTCGAGCGGGGCGTCCCGCAGCTGGCCGGCCAGGAGCGGCGGGGACTGCCGGAGAGCCTGGCGGGGCTGGTGGACGCGCTCTGCCGGCAGGATCCCCTGGACCGCCCGGACGCGGCGTCCGTCGAGTCGCTGCTGGTGCCGCTGCTGGACGCGGACGGCGAGCGCGTGCTCCAGGACCTGGTCGCCCGCTGCGTCCGGGAGCAGGCCGTGGAGTTCGTCTACAGCCCGCCCGCCCAGGACTCCTCGGTCCCCGAACTCCTCGACTGGGCGGCGATTCCCCGGCCGGACACGGCCACCCAGGACGCGAACCGGCCGCTGACGCTGAGCGATGCCACCCGCCGGCTGGTCCTCAGCAGCATGACGGCGCAGAACGCGCAGTCGCGCCAGCGCGAGGCGGTCAACCTGGTGCTGCGCGGTGAGCTCCAGGAGGCGGTGCGGATGCTCACCGCGGTCGCCCAGGTCTGCACCTCGGCGCTGGGGCCGGACCATCCGACCACCCTGACCAGCCAGTACTGGCAGGCGGTCTGCCTGGCGCGGCTGGGCGCCGGCGCGGAGGCGCTGGAACTGTTCTCACGGGTCAATGCACACACGGAGCGGAAGAGGGGGAGCGAGCATGACTGATCTCGTCGTACGGGCGGTACCGGCGCCCGGGGGCGATGCGGAGGACGAACTGCGGTCCCTGCTGGAGTGGTTGCACGAGGACGAGGGGCTGCACCGCCAGGTGCGCGGCAGACTCGCCGCCTCCCGAGGGCCGCAACCCGGCGAGATGGGGCTGGGCTTCGACCTGCTCCAGCTGGCCGTCGGTACGGCCGTATCGGGCGGTTCGCTCGCGGTGTCCGTCCTCCAGTGGCGCGACGCCCGCCGCCGCACCCCCGAACTGACCCTGCGCGTCGGGGAGATCGAGGTCCGCATCCCGCCCGGGGCGGCCCGCGACCCCGAGACCCTCGACCGGATCGCCGCGCTGCTGGACCGACCGCAGGAGCCCGGGGGCGATGGCGGCACTGCCTGATCCGGCCGCGTCCCGGGCGGTCCTCCTCGGCACCGCCTCCTACCACCACCTCGACGGGCTCCCGGCCGTCGAGGCCAACCTCCAGGACCTGGCCGGGACGCTCGCCGACGCCACGGTCTGGGGGCTGCCCGCGCCGCACTGCGAGGTGGTGCTCGACCCGCCGAGCGCCGCCGCGATGCTCGACCCCGTCCACCGCGCCGGCGAGCAGGCCACCGACACCCTGGTCATCTATTACGCGGGCCACGGCATGCGGGACGCGGAGTCGGCCGACCTCTACCTGAGCCTGGTCGGCTCCCGGGAGAGCGTCGGCTACACCGCGGTCGCCTACCAGCACCTGCGAGGCGCCATCCGCGCCGCCCGGGCCCGCCGCAAGGTCGTCGTCCTGGACTGCTGCTTCAGCGGCCGGGCCGCCCGTACGCTCGCCGGGCGCAGCGAGGTCCTGGCCGCCCAGGCCGCGGTGGACGGCGCCTACGTGCTGACCGCCTCACCGCGCGACCGGGTCGCGCTGGCCCCGGACGGCGAGCGCCACACCGCCTTCACCGGCGAACTGCTCGGCATCCTGCGGCGCGGGATCACCGACGGGCCCGAGCTGATCGACCTGGACACCCTCTACCGCGCCCTCGAAGAACGCCTGCGCGCCAAGAACCGCCCGCTGCCGCAGCGTTCCCAGGAGAACGCCGTCGGCCGGCTGCCGCTGGCCCGCAACCGCGCGCTGGCGCAGCGCCGCGCCCCCGCCGGCCCGGTCCTCGACGCGGAGGTCCGGGCCGCCATGGTCGCGTCCGGCCTCAGCCTGGCGCGCATGCTGCGGGCGACCGGGCACAGCCGGGACGCGCTGCCGGTGTTGCGGCTGGCCCTGCGCGAGCGTGGCCCCGACAGCAAGGGCGGTCTCCTCGCCGTCCAGCTGGAGCTCTCCGAACTCCTCGCCGAAACCGGCCAGACCAAGGAGGCCATCGAGGTCCTGGAGCAGGCGTTCCAGCAGGCCCACCAGGTCTACGGGCCGGAAGCCCTGCTGGTCTGCCGACGGCTGGCCGATCTGCTCCAGGAGTCCGGCAACCACATCCAGGCGTGCGAGGTGCTCAAGCACGCCCTCGACCTGGCGGAGACGGCGCAGCGCAGCCGGCTGTGAGCCGGGCACGGCAAGCGGACGGCCCGCCGGGAATCCCCGGCGGGCCGTCGCGGACGAGAGGGGGACGGCCTCAGCCGCCGAACTCCTCCAGGCCCTTGAGCGCCTGGTCCAGCAGCGCCTTGCGGCCCTCCAGCTCACGGCCGAGCTTGTCGGCCTTGGCGTCGTTGCCGGCCGCCCGCGCCGCGTCGATCTGCTTCTGAAGCTTGTCGACGGCGTCCTGCAACTGGCCCGTCAGCCCCGCGGCACGCGCCCGCGCCTCGGGGTTCGTACGCCGCCACTCGGCTTCCTCGGCGTCCTGGATGGCGCGCTCGACGGCGTGCATCCGGCCCTCGATCTTCGGACGGGCGTCCCGCGGTACGTGGCCGATGGCCTCCCACCGCTCGTTGATCGCCCGGAACGCGGCCCGCGCCGCCTTCAGGTCGGTCACCGGGAGCAGCTTCTCCGCCTCGATGGCCAGCTCCTCCTTGCGGGTCAGGTTCTCCCGCTGCTCGGCGTCCCGCTCCGCGAAGACCTCACCCCGCGCCTGGAAGAAGACGTCCTGGGCGCCGCGGAAGCGGTTCCACAGGTCGTCCTCGTGCTCGCGCTGGGCGCGGCCCGCGGCCTTCCAGTCCGTCATCAGCTCGCGGTAGCGGGCGGCGGTGGCACCCCAGTCCGTCGAGCCGGACAGCGCCTCGGCCTCGGCGACCAGCTTCTCCTTGGCCTTGCGGGACTCCTCGCGCTGCGCGTCCAGCGAGGCGAAGTGCGCCTTGCGCCGCTTGGAGAACGCCGAGCGGGCGTGCGAGAAGCGGTGCCAGAGCTCGTCGTCGGTCTTGCGGTCCAGCCGCGGCAGGCCCTTCCAGATGTCGACCAGCGCCCGCAGCCGCTCACCGGCCGCGCGCCACTGCTCGCTGGCCGCCAGCTCCTCGGCCTCGACGACCAGCTTCTCCTTGGACTGCCGGGCCTCGTCGCTCTGCTTGGCCTTCTGGGCCTTGCGCTCCTCGCGGCGCGACTCGACCGTGCTGACGAGCGCGTCCAGCCGCTTTCTCAGCGCCTCCAGATCGCCCACCGCGTGGTGCTCGTCCACCTGCTGACGCAGATGGTCGATCGCGGTCGTGGCGTCCTTCGCCGAGAGGTCGGTGGTCTTGACCCGCCGCTCCAGGAGGCCGATCTCGACGACCAGGCCCTCATACTTGCGCTCGAAGTAGGCAAGGGCCTCCTCGGGAGTTCCCGCCTGCCACGATCCGACGACCTGCTCGCCGTCGGCGGTACGCACGTACACGGTCCCCGTCTCATCGACGCGGCCCCATGGGTCGCTGCTCACAGCGCCTCCTCCACATGATGCCGACGGGGCGTGCGGCCCCCCGGCATCGTCCACAGTTCTGTCCGGCCGGGCAGCGCCCTGGCCGGTCCGACGGGCTGTCTTGCGGGTGAGGGTGGTCAGGCCGTCGGAGCAGGCACCCTACACAACGCCAATCTAGGCGACCCGCGGTCGGCTGTCCGCATCCAGCACGACCGAAATTCCAGATGGGGAGCACGAGGCGCCGCCCCCTTCGGGCCGGCGGTCAGGATTTCGTGACCGCCGCCTTGTCGATGACGACGGTGGCGTTGGGCGCGGTGTTGCCGTTCGCCGGATCGGGTCGCGAACCGGCGGCGGCGATCTTCTTCAGGACGTCCATACCGCCGGTGATCTTCCCGAACGGCGTGTAGTTCGGGGGCAGCTGGCTGTCCTGATAGACGAGGAAGAACTGACTGCCGCCGGAATTACGGGTCTTGTCGTCCTTGCCGTCGTAGCGGTTGGCCATCGCGACCGTGCCCGCCGGATAGACACCGCCCTTGATCCGGGGGTCCTTGAGGTTCTCGTCCGGGAGGGTGTAGCCGGGCGTCCCCTCGCCGGTGCCCTTCGGGTCGCCGCACTGGAGGACGTAGATCTGCGAGTCGACCAGGCGGTGGCACCGGCTGTGGTCGAAGTAGCCCTGGCCGGCCAGGAAGGCGAAGGAGTTGACCGTGTGCGGCGCCGTGCCGGCGTCCAGCGTGAACGTGATCTGCCCGCAGGTCGTGGCCAGCTTCGCGGTGTACGACGCCGAGGTGTCGATGGCCAACGCCGGCTCCTTGGGCCAGGTCTTCGCCGACGGCGCGCCCTTCGCGGGCTTGCCGCACGGATCGGCGGCCGTGGAGGGCGCCTGGGACGCCGCGTCGTCGTGGGCCCCCTGGCGCCCGCCGCCGGTCAGCGACACCGAGGCGTAGGCGGTGACGCCCGCGGCGAGCACGACGGCCAGGGAGGACGCGATGATCACGTTGCGGCGCTTGGACTTGAGACGGTTCGCGGCCCGGCGCTCCTGCTGGCGCGCGTACTTCTGCCGGGCGAGCTGCCGCCGCCGCTGATCGCTGCTGGCCACCGGTCGTCTCCTTCTCCTGAGCATCGATCGCTGCCGTCTGCCGTGGCCGTACCGTATACGGGTTCGCCCTGCCGGGAGTCCCGCCGGTAGGCTCTGGAGCTGCCGGGATGTTCCGGGCGCGGTCCCGCGGACCGGTCCCACCGATCTTTAAGGACGAACGTGCTGATTGCCGGGTTCCCCGCCGGGGCCTGGGGGACCAACTGCTACTTGGTCGCCCCCGCCGCGGGCGAGGAGTGCGTGATCATCGACCCGGGCCACCAAGCGGCCCAGGGAGTCGAGGACGCGGTCAGGAAGCATCGGCTCAAGCCCGTCGCGGTCGTCCTCACCCACGGGCACATCGACCATGTCGCCTCGGTCGTCCCGGTGTGCGGCGCGCACGACGTCCCCGCCTGGATCCACCCCGCGGACCGCTACATGATGAGCGACCCGGAGAAGGCCCTGGGCCGCTCCATCGGGCAGCAGCTCATGGGCGAGCTGACCGTGGGGGAGCCGGACGACGTCAAGGAACTGACCGACGGCGCCGCCCTGGAGCTCGCCGGGATGGAGTTCTCCGTCGCGCACGCCCCGGGCCATACCAAGGGGTCGGTGACGTTCCGGATGCCCGAGCAGGCGGACGTTCCGCCGGTCTTCTTCTCGGGCGACCTGCTCTTCGCCGGCTCCATCGGACGCACCGATCTGCCGGGCGGCGACCACGCCGAGATCCTCCGGTCGCTGGAGCGCGTATGCCTCCCGCTGGACGACTCGACCGTGGTCCTCTCCGGCCACGGCCCCCAGACCACCATCGGCCGCGAGCGCACCACCAACCCCTTCCTGAGGCAGGTGGCCGCCGGCCTCGGAGACGGCACCCCGACCGCCGCTCCGCGACGAGGAATGTGACGAGACCTTCCGTGAGCACCTTTCAGGCACCCAAGGGCACCTACGACCTGATCCCGCCGAATTCCGCGACGTATCTCGCGGTGCGCGAGGCGATCGCCGCGCCGCTGAAGAACTCCGGGTACGGCTACATCGAGACGCCCGGCTTCGAGAACGTCGAGCTGTTCGCGCGCGGTGTCGGTGAGTCCACCGACATCGTCACCAAGGAGATGTACGCCTTCGAGACCAAGGGCGGCGACCAGCTCGCGCTGCGCCCCGAGGGCACCGCGTCGGTGCTGCGCGCGGCGCTGGAGGCCAACCTCCACAAGGCGGGCAACCTCCCCGTCAAGCTCTGGTACTCCGGCTCGTACTACCGCTACGAGCGTCCGCAGAAGGGCCGCTACCGCCACTTCTCGCAGGTCGGCGCCGAGGCGATCGGCGCGGAGGACCCGGCGCTGGACGCCGAGCTGATCATCCTGGCCGACCAGTCCTACCGTGCGCTGGGCCTGCGGAACTTCCGCATCCTGCTCAACTCCCTCGGCGACAAGGAGTGCCGCCCCGTATACCGCGCCGCGCTCCAGGACTTCCTCCGCGGGCTGGACCTGGACGAGGACACCCGCCGCCGGGTCGACATCAACCCGCTGCGCGTCCTGGACGACAAGCGCGAGGCGGTCCAGAAGCAGCTCGCCGGGGCGCCCATGCTCCGCGACTACCTCTGCGAGGCGTGCAAGGCGTACCACGAG
The DNA here is from genome assembly GCF_014648695.1 of Streptomyces albospinus. Lineage (GTDB taxonomy): Bacteria > Actinomycetota > Actinomycetes > Streptomycetales > Streptomycetaceae > Streptomyces > Streptomyces albospinus. The sequence continues at coordinate 189,199 of NZ_BMRP01000012.1, read as the reverse complement.
CAGGTCCGCGAGCTGCTGACCGCGGCGGGCGTGGCCTTCGAGGACGACGAGAAGCTGGTCCGCGGGCTGGACTACTACACCCGCACCACCTTCGAGTTCGTCCACGACGGCCTCGGCTCGCAGTCCGCGGTGGGCGGCGGCGGTCGCTACGACGGCCTGTCCGAGATGATCGGCGGCCCCGCGCTGCCGTCCGTCGGCTGGGCGCTGGGCGTCGACCGCACGGTGCTGGCGCTGGAGGCGGAGGGCATCACCCTCGACATCCCGGCCGCCACCGCGGTGTACGCCGTGCCGCTCGGCGAGGAGGCCCGCCGGGTGCTCTTCCGCGCGGTCACCGAGCTGCGCCGGGCCGGGGTCGCGACCGACTTCGCGTACGGCGGCAAGGGCCTGAAGAACGCCATGAAGTCCGCCAACCGCTCCGGCGCGCGGCTGGCGCTGGTGGCCGGCGAGCGGGACCTGGCGGAGGGCGTCGTCCAGCTCAAGAACCTGGAGAGCGGCGAGCAGACCCCGGTCGCGCTGGACGCGGTGGTCGACGAGGTCCGGCGCGCGCTGGGCTGACCGCGTCGGCGAGACGACTCCGAGGGGCCCGGACGGATCGCCGTCCGGGCCCCTCGCGTCAACAGCGGGTACGCGGAATCACTCCGGATCCGCGCAGGACACCCCGGGCTCACAGGGAGGTGCGGCACAATGAAGTACCGGGCCGGGTCCGCCGGCCGAGTCTCATCCCCCAAGGGACCGACGGAACGGCGATATGACGACGACAGCGCTTGACGACGTGTCCACCGACGACGATCACGCGAGCGGCACGGGCCCCATCGGCTCGGGGCGCGCCCTGGCCCTGCTCCTGGTGATCACCGGTGCGCTCGGCGGGCTGGCGGCCTGGGTGATCACCCTGGACAAGTTCGAGCTGCTGAAGGACCCGAATTTCAAGCCGGCGTGCAGCTTCAACCCGATCATCTCCTGCGGCAGCGTCATGCAGAGCAAGCAGGCGGCCGTCTTCGGCTTCCCCAACCCGATGGCCGGGCTCGTCGGGTTCGGCGTGGTCATCGCGATCGGTATGGCCCTGCTGGCGGGCGCCCGCTTCCGCCGCTGGTACTGGATCGGCCTGAACATCGGCACGCTGCTCGCCGCCGTCTTCTGCATGTGGCTGATGTCCCAGTCGCTGTACGAGATCAACGCCTTGTGCCTGTGGTGCACCCTGACCTGGTGCGTCACGATCCTGATGTTCTGGTACACGACGGTGCACAACCTCAAGCACGGCATCATTCCCGCCCCCCAGGGGCTGCGCAACGCGGTCCTGGAGTTCCACTGGGTCGTCCCGGTGCTCTGGTACGGCGTGATCGCCCTGCTGATCCTCACCCGGTGGTGGTCGTACTGGAGCAGCCTGCTCTGAGACCTGTCCGGAACCGCACCGCGCCCCGGCCCGCCGATCACGGCGGCCGGGGCGTTGTCAGTGGTGTGGCATAGGCTCCTGAGCGTGGAGCCCGACCTGTTCACCGCCGCCGCGGAAGACCGTCAGGAGAGGGACCCCGTGGGGGCCCCTCTCGCCGTCCGCATGCGTCCGCGCACCCTCGACGAGGTCGTCGGACAGCAGCACCTCCTCAAGCCGGGGTCGCCGCTGCGCCGGCTGGTGGGCGATGACGGCAGCGGGCCCGAAGGGCCCTCGACCAAGGGCGGTGGTGGGCGACGGGTGGGAGGCGGGCCGGCGGGGCCGTCGTCGGTGTTCCTGTGGGGGCCGCCCGGGATCGGCAAGACGACCCTGGCGTACGTCGTCAGCCAGGCGACGAACAAGCGGTTCGTCGAGCTGTCCGCGATCACCGCCGGCGTCAAGGAGGTCCGGGCGGTCATCGACGGCGCCCGCCGCGCCTCGGGGGGCTACGGCAAGGAGACCGTCCTCTTCCTCGACGAGATCCACCGCTTCAGCAAGGCCCAGCAGGACTCCCTGCTGCCCGCGGTGGAGAACCGCTGGGTGACGCTGATCGCCGCGACGACCGAGAACCCGTATTTCTCGGTGATCTCCCCGCTGCTCTCCCGTTCGCTGCTGCTGACGCTGGAACCGCTCACCGACGACGATCTGCGCGCGCTGCTGCACCGCGCGCTGACCGACGAGCGCGGGCTCGCCGGGACGGTCACCCTGCCCGCGGACTCCGAGGCGCATCTGCTGCGGATCGCCGGCGGCGACGCCCGGCGGGCACTGACGGCCCTGGAGGCCGGCGCCGGGTCCGCGCTGGCCAAGGGAGAGAAGGAGATCACCCTTCAGACGCTGGAGGAGTCGGTCGACCGTGCGGCGGTGAAGTACGACCGGGACGGCGACCAGCACTACGACGTCGCCAGCGCGCTGATCAAGTCGATCCGGGGCTCCGACGTCGATGCCGCGCTGCACTATCTCGCGCGGATGATCGAGGCGGGGGAGGACCCGCGGTTCATCGCCCGCCGGCTGATGATCTCGGCGAGCGAGGACATCGGGCTGGCCGATCCGACGGCGCTCCAGACCGCGGTGGCGGCTGCCCAGGCGGTGGCGCTGATCGGCTTCCCGGAAGCCCGGATCACGCTGAGCCAGGCCACCATCGCGCTCGCCCTGGCACCCAAGTCCAACGCCGCCTACATGGCGATAGACGCAGCCCTGGCGGATGTGCGGGCCGGGCATGCCGGTGCGGTCCCCCCGCATCTGCGCGACAGCCACTACAAGGGCGCCCAGAAGCTCGGGCACGGCCAGGGGTATCAGTATCCGCACGACCTGCCGGGCGGTATCGCGGCCCAGCAGTACGCCCCGGACGAGGTGCACGGCAAGCGCTATTACGCCCCGACCCGGCACGGCGCCGAGGCGCGCTACGCCGATGTCGCCGAGCGGGTCCGCGCCAGGCTGCGCGGCGAGAGCGGCGACTGAGGCGGGCGCGGGCGGCGCCGTACGCCGGGATCCGGTGTCACTGCGCCGCGGCCTCGAAGAGGGTGTGCATCGCCCGGCGCAGCTCGGCGATGTCGCCCACCGGCTCGGGGAAGTCGAAGCGGGCGTCGAAGGACCGCTGCGCGTCGTCGGTGAAGCGCACCCGCAGCCCGAAGCGGTCCAGCGCCACCGGCACGGCCCCGTCGCGCAGTCCGCAAGCCGCATCCCGGTCGCCCAGCAGCGCGCACAGTCCGCGGACCTGCTCACCGTGCGCCGCGTGCAGATGCTGGAGCAGCTCCGCCTCGTGCGCGATCAGCGGATCGGGCGCCGCCGCGGCGAACGCGTCGGGCTCGACGGACTCCGCGCCCCAGAGGTCGTCCACCGCGCCCTCGCCGACCTCCAGGCGCAGCATCATCCAGGCGGCCCGCCCGGAGAGGCCCGGCACCGCGTCGGGCCGCAGCGCCTCCCCGATGCCGAGCAGTTCGCCGACGGGGTGCCGCTCGGCGAGCAGCAGCGCCGCCGAGCCGCGCTCTTCGTTGCGTACGGGGGTCAGCCAGCCGGCCACCCAGGCTCGTCCGCGGATCCGATGGGGTACCGAAACCGGCGCCACGTCCGTGATCTCCATCACGGCTGCCAGGTCGTCGTCCTGCGCGTGCGCCGCCGCCCGGGCCGCCGCGGAGTCCCCGGGAACCAGCAACAGCACGTCTCCCTCGTCCGTCACGCTCCGGCAGACCGGTGCCGAGAGGCCGGTCTCGTCGGGGTCCTCGACTCCGGGGATGTCCAGCGACGCCATAGCATGGGATTCGACGAGAGTTCGTATGCGCTCAGCCGCCGAGGGCCGCTGGGCGTCTTCCACGGGACGCGGCTGACCCGCCTTGGTGCTGTGAGCGCCGGGCAGGGGGATCCCAGGTCGAAACATGCGTTCTCCTCACGGTAAGGTAAGCCTCACCTAACTTACATGGAGGAACGTTCCACGTGAACCAGTCGCGTCCCAAGGTCAAGAAGTCGCGCGCGCTCGGCATCGCGCTGACGCCGAAGGCGGTCAAGTACTTCGAGGCCCGTCCCTACCCGCCCGGCGAGCACGGCCGTGGCCGCAAGCAGAGCAGTGACTACAAGGTCCGACTGCTGGAGAAGCAGCGTCTGCGCGCTCAGTACGACATCAGCGAGCGCCAGATGGTCCGTGCCTACGACCGCGCTCGGAAGGTCGAAGGCAAGACGGGCGAGGCCCTGATCGTCGAGCTTGAGCGCCGTCTGGACGCGCTCGTCCTGCGTTCCGGGCTGGCCCGGACGATCTACCAGGCCCGTCAGATGGTCGTCCACGGCCACATCTCGGTGAACGACCGCAAGGTCGACAAGCCGTCCTTCCGCGTCCGCCCCGGCGACGTCGTGATGGTCCGCGAGCGCAGCCGCGAGAAGCACCCCTTCCAGGTTGCCCGCGAGGGTGGCTACGCCACGGACGGCGAGACCCCGCGCTACCTGGAGGTCAACCTCCAGGCGCTGGCCTTCCGCCTGGACCGGGACCCGAACCGCAAGGAGATCCCGGTGATCTGCGACGAGCAGCTCGTCGTCGAGTACTACGCCCGCTGATCAGGCCGGCGCAGCACGCACCGCTCAGCCCGCCGTCTCCCCGCCGCTCGCGGAGGGGGAGGCGGCGGGCTGGTTCGTGGGCGGCGCGGCGATCCGCACCACCCCGCGCGGCCCGGGGGCGGTGCCTTCGGGGCTCCCGGGCCGGAGGATCCGGGCCACCGTCGCGTCCAGGTCCAGCTGCCCGCCGGTCCGCAGGCAGTGCTCGTAGCGCGCCGCACCGAGCCGCGCCCGGGCCTGCTGTGCGCACCGCTCGTGCGGCTGGTTGTAGTGGCGCGAGCCGAACAGCGGCAGCCCCACCGACGGCCAGATCCGGCCGGCCGCGCCCTGGAGCACCGCCGCCTCCTCCGCATCGCCCTCGTCGAGCGTCACCAGGGCCAGCAGCTCGATCGCCAGCACCGCGCCCAGCAGATCGTGGAAGGAGTGGTCGATGGCCAGGCACTCCTCCAGCAGCGCCCGCGCCTGCCCGCCCTCCCCGCGCGACCAGGCCGCGAAGGCCAGCACGAACTGCGCGTACGCCAGCGTCCAGCGCTCGCCGTGGTCTCCGCACACCTGCCGGACGTCCTCGCACAGCCGCACCGCGTCGTCCAGCCGTCCCTGGAAGGCCACCACCATCGCCAGCTCGACCTGGCCCATCAGCACATTGCTGTTGAGCTCGCCGATCTCCCGGTAGCGGGCGAGCGCCCGGCGCAGCAGCGTCTCGGCGCGCGGCATGTCGTCGCAGACCAGCGCGAGGCAGCCGGTGCGGTGCAGCGCGTACGCGGCGGCCGTGGCATTGCCGGTCCGCTCGGCCTCCTCGCGGCATTCCTGGAGCGCCCCCAGCGCGCCGACCGTGTCGCCCTGGAGCACCGCCACATGACCGCTCACCCACAGGGCCTTCAGCCGGGCGTCGTCATGGCCGCTGTCCAGCTCCAGCGCCCGGTCGAGCCAGTGCCGGCCCTCCGAGAGCCGCCCGCAGCCGACCCAGTAGAACCACAGGGTGCCGGCCAGATACTGGCCGAGGTGGACATCGTCCGCGCTCTCCAGGCTCTGCTCCAGCGCGACCCGCAGATTGGGCAGCTCGGCGTCGATCCGTGCCGCGATCTCCGCCTGCCGGGGGCTGAACCAGTCCAGCTCGCACCAGGTCGCCAGCCCCACGTACCAGTCGCGGTGCCGGCGGCGCAGCCGCTCGGCGTCCGGCGTCGCCGCCAGCCAGCCCGCGCCGTAGTCCCGCACGGTGTCCAGCATCCGGTAGCGCACCCCGGCCGCGGTGTCCTCCCGTGCGAGCACCGACTGGGCGACCAACTCCTCGACGACATCGAGGAGTTCATCGGCCGGCAGCTCCGGGCCCGAGCAGACGTACTCCACCGCGTCCAGGTCGAACTGCCCGGCGAAGACGGTCAGCCGCGCCCACAGCAGCCGCTCCTCCGGGGCGCACAGCTCATGGCTCCAGCCGATGGCGGTGCGCAGCGTCCGGTGGCGCGGTGGGGGCACCCCCTGGTTCGAACCGGGTCGCGAGCTCGGGGGAGCCTCGCGGGCCGTGCCGGTCAGCAGCCGGAAGCGGTCGTCGAGCCGGTGGAGCACCTGGTCGACGGAGAGCGCGCGCAGCCGTCCGGCGGCCAGTTCCAGGGCCAGCGGGATGCCGTCGAGGCGCTCGCAGAGTTCGGTGACGGCCGCTTCGTCGCCCGGTTCGACCGCGAAACCGGGGAGCACGGACGCGGCGCGGTCGGTGAAGAGGGCGGTGGCGTCGGCGGTGTTCATCGGGGGCACCGGCAGGTTCTGCTCACCGGGCAGGCCGAGCGGGCGGCGGCCGGCGGCCAGCACCCGCAGCCCGGGGGCGCGGCACAGCAGTTCGGCGGTGAGCTCGGCGCAGGCGTCCACCAGGTGCTCGTGGCCGTCCAGGATGAGCAGCAGTTCGCGGTCGGCGAGGTGGTCGTGGAGCGCGGTGCGGGGCGGGCGTCCGGTGCGGTCGGCCGGCGCCAGCGCCTCGGCGACCGCGTGGTCGAGGAGATGCGGTTCGCGCAGTGCGGACAGCTCGACCTGCCACACCCCATCGCAGAAGCGATCCTGCAAGATCGATGCGCCGCGGAGGGCGAGACGGGACTTTCCGACGCCGCCGAGACCGGTGAGGGTGACGAGACGGGCGGCGGCCAGCTGCCGGTCCAGCGCGGCGAGTTCGTCCCTGCGGCCGACGAACCGGTTGAGTTCCGTGGGCAGGTTGCCGGGCGCCCGCCCCCGCGCGGGCGAGCGGCGGGAAGCGGGGCCGGGGCGCGAGAAGCGTCGCATGGCACACGGAGCGTACTCGTGGTGATACGGACCGTACAATCACCCCTTCCGGTGCCCCTCTCGGCATCGGGAACGGGGTACGGACGGACAGTCACGGCGCGATAAGGTCGAGGTTGCCGTTCGAGCAGGACGAGACCAGACCCAAGAACCAGTCGGAGAGTGGTGCCAGCGTGTCCGGTGGAGAGGTGGCCGGGATCCTCGTGGCCGTCTTCTGGGCGATCCTCGTGTCGTTCCTCGCCCTCGTACTGGTGAGGCTCGCACAGACCCTCAAGGCGACGACCAAGATGGTGGCCGAGGTGTCCGAGCAGGCCGTCCCGCTGCTCGCCGACGCGTCCGCGACCGTCCGCTCCGCGCACACCCAGCTCGCCCGCGTCGATGCCATCGCCGCCGACGTCCAAGAGGTCACCGCCAACGCCTCCGCGCTCTCCTCGACCGTCTCCTCCGCCTTCGGCGGGCCGCTGGTCAAGGTGGCCGCGTTCGGCTACGGCGTGCGCCGCGCGATCGGCAAGAAGGGCGAGGCAGCCCCTGCCTCCGGGCGCACCCAGCGCACCGTCGTCGTCGGCCGTACCCTGCCCGGCGCCCGCCGCGGCGGGCGCCGCAACCGTCGCTCCAAGGACTGATCACAGCGATGTTCCGCCGCGCATTCTGGTTCACCACCGGCGCCGCCGCCGGAGTGTGGGCCACCAACAAGGTCCACCAAAAGCTGCGCAAGTTGCAGCCCGACAGCCTCGCCGCACAGGCCGCGGACAAGGCCGTCGAGACCGGACACCGGCTGCGTCAATTTGCATTGGACGTACGGACCGGAATGGCGGACCGTGAAGAGCAGCTGCACGACGCCCTCGGGCTCAGCTCGCAGACCGAGGTGCGCGAGCTGCCCGCACCGCGCCGCGCGGTGCTCGAAACGCCGTACCGCACCACGAGAACAACCGGACCGAACGGTCTGACCGGACCGACTGGAAAAGAGGACCACTGATGGAGTCGGCTGAAATCCGCCGCCGCTGGCTGCGCTTCTTCGAGGAGCGCGGGCACACCGTCGTGCCGTCGGCGTCGCTCATCGCGGACGATCCGACGCTGCTGCTGGTCCCCGCGGGCATGGTCCCCTTCAAGCCGTACTTCCTCGGCGAGGTCAAGCCCCCCTTCAAGACCGCCACCAGCGTCCAGAAGTGCGTCCGTACGCCGGACATCGAAGAGGTCGGCAAGACCACCCGGCACGGCACGTTCTTCCAGATGTGCGGCAACTTCTCCTTCGGCGACTACTTCAAGGAAGGCGCCATCAGGCACGCCTGGGAGCTGCTGACCAGCTCGCAGGCGGACGGCGGCTACGGCCTCGACCCGGAGCGGCTCTGGATCACCGTCTACCTGGACGACGACGAGGCCGAGCGCATCTGGCACGAGGTCATCGGCGTGCCCAAGAAGCGCATCCAGCGGCTGGGCAAGAAGGAGAACTACTGGTCCATGGGCGTCCCGGGCCCGTGCGGTCCGTGCTCCGAGATCAACTACGACCGCGGTCCGGAATTCGGCGTCGAGGGCGGCCCGGCCGTCAACGACGAGCGGTACGTGGAGATCTGGAACCTGGTCTTCATGCAGTACGAGCGCGGAGCGGGCATCGGCAAGGAGGACTTCGAGATCCTCGGCGACCTGCCCAGCAAGAACATCGACACCGGCCTCGGTCTGGAGCGGCTGGCGATGATCCTTCAGGACGTGCGCAACATGTACGAGACGGACACTCTTCGCGTCGTCATCGACAAGGCCACCGAGCTCTCCGGAGTACGTTACGGCGCCGCGGTCGCCTCCGACGTCTCCCTGCGGGTGGTCGCCGACCACATGCGGACGTCCACGATGCTCATCGGCGACGGCGTCACCCCCGGCAACGAGGGCCGCGGCTATGTCCTGCGCCGCATCATGCGCCGCGCCATCCGCAACATGCGGCTGCTCGGCGCCGACGGGCTGGTCGTCGGAGAGCTGCTGGACGTCGTCATCAGGACGATGGGTCAGCAGTACCCGGAGCTGCTGGAGGACCGCCGCCGCATCGAGACGGTCGCCCTCGCCGAGGAGGCCGCCTTCCTCAAGACGCTGAAGGCCGGCACCAACATCCTCGACAGCGCCGTCACGGAGACCAAGTCCGCCGGCGGCACGGTGCTCTCCGGCGACAAGGCGTTCCTGCTCCACGACACCTGGGGCTTCCCGATCGACCTCACCCTCGAAATGGCCGCAGAGCAGGGCCTGTCGGTGGACGAGGAGGGCTTCCGCCGCCTGATGAAGGAGCAGCGGGAGCGCGCCAAGGCCGACGCCCAGGCCAAGAAGCACGGCCACGCCGACCTGTCCGCCTACCGCGAGGTCGCCGACACGGCCGGCACCACCGAGTTCACCGGATACAGCGCCACCGAGGGCGAGTCCTCCGTGCTCGGCCTGCTGGTCAACGGCGTCCCGGCCCCCGCCGCCCACGAAGGCGACGAGGTCGAGGTCGTCCTGGACCGCACCCCCTTCTACGCCGAGGGTGGCGGGCAGCTCGCCGACACCGGCCGGATCAAGCTGGACTCCGGCGCCGTCGTCGAGGTCCGCGACGTCCAGCAGCCAGTCCCCGGAGTCACCGTCCACAAGGGCGTCGTCCAGGTCGGCGAGGTGGTGCTCGGCGCCGCCGCGTACGCCGCCATCGACGTCGCCCGCCGGCGGGCCATCGCCCGTGCCCACAGCGCCACCCACCTCACCCACCAGGCGCTGCGCGACGCCCTGGGCCCGACGGCCGCCCAGGCCGGTTCGGAGAACTCCCCGGGCCGCTTCCGCTTCGACTTCGGCTCGCCGACCGCGGTGCCCGGCTCGGTGCTGACCGACGTCGAGCAGAAGATCAACGACGTGCTCGCCCGTGAGCTCGACGTGCACGCCGAGGTCATGAGCATGGAGGACGCCAAGAAGCAGGGCGCCATCGCCGAGTTCGGCGAGAAGTACGGCGACCGGGTCCGCGTGGTCACCATCGGCGACTTCTCCAAGGAGCTCTGCGGCGGTACGCACGTCCACAACACCGCCCAGCTGGGCCTGGTGAAGCTGCTCGGCGAGTCCTCCATCGGCTCCGGCGTGCGCCGCGTCGAGGCGCTGGTGGGTGTGGACGCCTACAGGTTCCTGGCCCGTGAGCACACCGTCGTCTCGCAGCTCACCGAGCTGGTCAAGGGGCGCCCGGAGGAGCTGCCGGAGAAGATCTCCGGCGTCCTCGCCAAGCTGAAGGACGCCGAGAAGGAGATCGAGAAGTTCCGCGCCGAGAAGGTGCTCCAGGCCGCGGCCGGGCTGGCCGAGGGCGCCAAGGACGTCCGCGGGCTGGCCCTGGCCGCCGCGCAGGTCCCGGACGGCACCTCCGCCGACGATCTGCGCAGGCTGGTGCTGGACGTCCGCGGCCGGATCCTCGGCGACCGCCCGGTGGTCGTGGCGCTCTTCACGGTCGCCAACGGCCGCCCGCTGACGGTCATCGCCACCAACGAGGCCGCCCGTGAGCGCGGTATCAAGGCCGGCGACCTGGTCCGTACGGCCGCCAAGACGCTCGGCGGCGGTGGCGGCGGCAAGCCGGACGTGGCGCAGGGCGGCGGCCAGAACGCCGGTGCGGTGCCCGAGGCCATCGCCGCCGTCGAGCGGCTCGTGGCCGAGGCGGCCTGACCGGCGTGAGCGAGATGCGACGCGGCCGGCGCATCGCGGTGGATGTCGGGGACGCCCGCATCGGGGTCGCCTCGTGCGACCCCGACGGGGTCCTCGCCACCCCCGTCGAGACCGTGCCGGGACGTGATGTCCCCTCAGCACACCGGCGGCTCAAGGCGATTGTCGAGGAGTACGAGCCGCTGGAGGTCGTGGTCGGTCTGCCCCGCTCCCTCAGTGGGGGAGAGGGGCCGGCCGCGGCCAAGGTCCGGGCCTTCGCCCAGGAGATGGCCCGGAACATCGCACCCGTAGGGGTGCGGCTGGTCGACGAGCGGATGTCGACGGTCACCGCGACCCAGGGGCTGCGTGCCTCCGGGGTCCGCAGCAAGAAGGGACGCTCGGTGGTCGACCAGGCCGCCGCGGTGGTCATCCTCCAGAGCGCGCTGGAAACCGAACGGACCTCTGGGCAGCCGCCGGGGGAGAGCGTCGAAGTGGTCATCTGATCGCGGTACGGTAACGTTCCGCGGGATGTGGCGCCGGTTCGAACAGCCGCGCGTGCAAGTAGAGGCGGATGGGTACCGCAGGCGCTGCCGGCAAGGGGCGCCCCGCCTCTCGGCTCTAGGGGATCGATGACCGAGTATGGCCGGGGCTACGGCTCCGAACCGTGGCATCCCGAGGACCCGCTCTACGGAGATCAGGGTCCCTACGGAGGCCAGGCGCAGCAGCCTCAGTGGAACGGGCAGCAGCCCGCCGGGTATCCCCAGCAACACCCTCAGCAGCCCCCGCACCCCCAGCAGCAGCACCCCCAGCAGCAGTACGACCCGGGGCACGGCGACTGGACCGGCGCACCGCAGGCCGGCCGGCTGCCGTACGACCCGTACGACCCCTACGGGCAGCATGCGCAGCACCCGCCGGCCGATCCGTACGCGGCCCAGGGAGGCCACGAGTACTACGGCGGCCAGGACGGCTACCCGTTCCCGGACACCCAGCAACTGCCCGCGCAGCAGGCGGGGCCGCCGCAGGACCAGCAGCAGTACGGGCAGGTGCCGCATCCGCCGCATCCGGACGGGCACCCGCAGGAGTACGGTCCGCAGCATCCGCACCAGGGCGAGCCGCACTACGACGACCCGGCCGCCGCCGGGGACGACTGGCGGGCCGAGCCGGAGACGGCCGAGCGGGGGCGGGGGGACTCGTTCTTCGCCGATGACCCGGACGACGGGCACGACGACCTGGATCCGGAGGACGAGGGGGAGTCCGGCAGGGAGCGACGCGGCAAGAAGACCAAGCGGCGCAGCGGCACCGCGTGCCTGGTGGTGACCCTGGCCCTCGCCGGTGTCGTGGGCACCGTCGGCTACTTCGGCTACGACTTCATCATGCGGCACTTCGTGCCGGCCCCCGACTACACGGGCGAGGGCACCGGCGAGGTGCAGGTGGTGATCCCGGACGGGGTGCCGCTGTCCCAGATGGGCGTGATCCTCGCCAAGGACGGTGTGATCAAGAGCGCCGAGGCGTTCAGCGAGGCGGCCGACAACAACAAACAGGCGCGGAGCCTCCAGCCCGGTACGTATTCGCTGCGCAAGCAGATGTCCGCGGCTGCCGCGATCGATCTGATGCTGGACCCCAAGAGCCGTAACGGCCTCACGATCCGCGAGGGTCTGCGGGCCGCCGCGGTCTACGAAATGATCGACAAAAAGCTCAAGCTCACGGCCGGCACCACCAAGGAAGTCGCCAGGAGCCAGGCCAAGAATCTGGGACTTCCGTCCTGGGCCGATGACTCTCCGAAGATCAAGGACCCGCTGGAGGGCTTCCTCTACCCGTCGACCTACAGCGTGGGCGACAACGCGAAGCCGGCGGACGTCCTCAAGGAAATGGTCGGGCGAGCCACCCAGGAATACCAGAAGTACGATCTCGAAGCGAATGCCCAGAAATTCCATCTGACGTCTCCGCTCCAGCTCATCACGGTCGCCAGCCTCACTCAGGCCGAGGGCATGACGCACGATGACTTCCGGAAGATGGCCGCCGTCGTCTACAACCGGCTGGCCCCGACCAATAGGGATACGTTCCAGAAGCTGGAATTCGACTCGACCTTCAACTATCTGAAGAACCAGAGCAAGATCAATATCAGTACCGAGGAAATCCGGCACTACAACGACCCGTACAACACCTACTTCTACAAGGGGCTGCCGCCCGGTCCGATCGGAAATCCCGGTGCCGATGCGCTCAAGGCGACGATCAATCCGGATAATTCCGACAAGTGGCTCTACTTCATTTCGGTGGACGGTAAGACGACGGAATTCACCACAAATTACGTCGACCATCAGAAGCTGGTCCAGGAATTCAACAAGCGGCAGCAAGAGAAGAAGAAGCAGAACGGGAACTGAAGGCAAGGCCGTGTCCGACAACAAGAAGGCGGCGGTCCTCGGATCGCCCATCGCGCACTCCCTCTCGCCGGTGCTGCACCGCGCCGCCTACGCCGCACTCGGGCTCACCGGCTGGGAGTACGGCCGCCACGAGGTCGACGAAGCCGCGCTCCCCGGGTTCCTGGAGAAGCTCGGCCCGGAGTGGGCCGGCCTGTCGCTGACCATGCCGCTCAAGCGGGCGGTGATCCCGCTGCTCGACGAGATCACCCCCACCGCGGCCTCGGTCGAGGCGGTCAACACCGTCGTGTTCACCCCCGACGGGCGCCGCCTCGGCGACAACACCGACATCCCCGGCATGCTGGCCGCGCTGCGCGAACGCGGCGTGGACAAGGTCGAACGGGCCGCCGTCCTGGGCGCCGGGGCCACCGCATCCTCCGCGCTCGCCGCGCTCTCCCGCATCTGCACCGGCGAGGTCACCGCGTACGTCCGCAGCGCGGCGCGCGCCGACGAGATGCGCGGCTGGGGCGACCGGCTCGGTGTCACGGTCCGCACCGCCCCCTGGGAGGACGCCGCCGCGGCCTTCGAGGCGCCGCTGGCCATCGCCACCACCCCCGCGGGCAGCACCGACGCGCTCGCCGCCGCCGTCCCCGACCGGCCCGGCACGCTCTTCGACGTTCTCTACGAGCCCTGGCCGACGGCGCTGGCCACCGCCTGGGCCGACCGCGGCGGTGCCGTCGTCGGCGGTCTGGACCTGCTGGTCCACCAGGCCGTCCTCCAGGTCGAGCAGATGACCGGGCGGTCCCCGGGGCCGCTGGCCGCGATGCGCACGGCAGGCGAGGCGGCGCTCGCGGCCCGCTGACCCGCCGCCCCGTCCCGGCTGCCCCGCGGCCCCGGTCCGCAGCGTGGACGGGGCGCCGCCCGGCCCGTGCGACGTGGGAGGATCAGGGGGAAGACCGTATGCGGATGAGCAGCACATGAGCAGTACTGAGGAGCACCGTTGAGCAGGTTGCGCTGGCTGACGGCGGGGGAGTCGCACGGCCCCGCACTCGTGGCGACGCTGGAGGGCCTTCCGGCCGGGGTCCCGATCACCACGGAGCTGGTGGCGGACGCCCTGGCCCGCCGCCGGCTGGGCTATGGCCGCGGTGCCCGGATGAAGTTCGAGCAGGACGAGGTCACGTTCCTGGGCGGTGTGCGGCACGGCCGCTCGCTGGGCTCCCCGGTGGCGATCATGGTCGGCAACACCGAGTGGCCCAAGTGGGAGCAGGTGATGGCCGCCGACCCGGTCGACGAGAGCGTACTGGCCGAGCTGGCCCGCAACGCCCCGCTGACCCGCCCCCGCCCCGGTCATGCCGACCTCGCCGGTATGCAGAAGTACGGCTTCGACGAGGCCCGCCCGATCCTGGAGCGCGCCTCCGCCCGGGAGACCGCGGCCCGGGTCGCGCTGGGCGCGGTCGCCCGCTCCTTCCTCAAGGAGGCGGCCGGCATCGAGATCGTCTCGCACGTCGTCGAACTGGCCGCAGCCAAGGCCCCGTACGGCGTCTACCCCAAGCCCTCCGACGTCGAGAAGCTGGACGCCGACCCGGTGCGCTGCCTGGACGCGGACGCCAGCAAGGCGATGGTCGCGGAGATCGACCAGGCCCACAAGGACGGCGACACCCTGGGCGGTGTGGTCGAGGTGCTGGCGTACGGCGTGCCGGTGGGACTCGGCTCGCACGTCCACTGGGACCGGCGGCTGGACGCCCGGCTGGCGGCGGCCCTGATGGGCATCCAGGCCATCAAGGGCGTCGAGGTCGGCGACGGCTTCGACCTGGCGCGGGTGCCCGGCTCGAAGGCGCACGACGAGATCCTGGCCACCGACGACGGCATCAAGCGCGCCTCGGGCCGCTCCGGTGGCACCGAGGGCGGGCTGACCACCGGTGAACTGCTGCGCGTGCGGGCCGCGATGAAGCCGATCGCGACCGTGCCGCGGGCGCTGGCGACGATCGACGTCGCCACCGGCGAGGCGGCCAAGGCGCACCACCAGCGCTCCGACGTCTGCGCGGTGCCGGCCGCCGGCATCGTCGCCGAGGCGATGGTGGCGCTGGTGCTGGCGGACGCGGTGGTGGAGAAGTTCGGCGGCGACAGCGTGCCGGAGACCCGCCGCAACGTGCGCAGCTTCCTCGACAACCTGGCGATCAAGTGACCGCGCCCGTCGTCGTACTGGTCGGCCCGCCCGGGGCCGGCAAGTCCACCGTGGGCGCGCTGCTGGCCGGGCGGCTGGGCGTCGGCTACCGGGACACCGACGCGGACATCGTCGCCACCGCCGGCAAGCCGGTCGCCGAGATCTTCATCGACGAGGGCGAGCCGCACTTCCGCGACCTGGAGCGGGAGGCGGTCCGTACGGCTCTCGACACCCATCCCGGAGTCCTCTCCCTCGGCGGCGGGGCGATCATGGACGACGGCACCCGGAAGCTGCTGACCGGACTG
Organism: Streptomyces albospinus; assembly: GCF_014648695.1. Lineage (GTDB taxonomy): Bacteria > Actinomycetota > Actinomycetes > Streptomycetales > Streptomycetaceae > Streptomyces > Streptomyces albospinus. The sequence goes on along the minus strand of NZ_BMRP01000012.1, from coordinate 174,025 downwards.
CCGGTCGTCTTCCTGGACGTCGAACTGGCCGATGCCGTCAAGCGGGTGGGCCTGGACGCGCCCCGCCCGCTGCTCGCGGTCAACCCGCGCAAGCAGTGGCGCGAGCTGATGGAGCGGCGCCGTCCGCTGTACACCGAAGTCGCGCGTGCCGTGATCGCCACGGGGGAGCGCACCCCCGAGGACGTCGCCGACGCGATCGTGGACGCTTTGGAGCTACGGCCGACCGCCGCGGACACCCCGCGGCCCGCCGGCAGGGAGGAACAGGCATGACGGAGCAGGCCACCCGCATCCAGGTCGGCGGCACCGCGGGCACCGACCCTTACGAGGTGCTCGTCGGGCGCCGGTTGCTGGGCGAACTCCCCGGCCTGATCGGCGCCGCCGCCAAGCGCGTCGCCGTGCTGCACCCCGAGGCGCTGGCCGCCACCGGCGAGGCGCTGCGCGAGGACCTGGCCGGCCAGGGCTACGACGCGATCGCGATCCAGCTGCCGAACGCCGAGGAGTCCAAGACCGCCGAGGTCGCCGCGTACTGCTGGAAGGCGCTCGGGCAGACCGGCTTCACCCGCACCGATGTGATCGTCGGCGTCGGCGGCGGTGCCACCACCGACCTGGCCGGCTTCGTCGCCGCGACCTGGCTGCGCGGGGTGCGCTGGATCGCCGTACCGACCACCGTCCTGGGCATGGTGGACGCGGCGGTCGGCGGCAAGACCGGCATCAACACCGCCGAGGGCAAGAACCTCGTCGGCGCCTTCCACCCGCCGGCCGGAGTGCTCTGCGACCTGGCCGCGCTGGACTCGCTGCCGGTCAACGACTACGTCTCCGGCCTGGCCGAGGTGATCAAGGCCGGCTTCATCGCCGACCCGGCGATCCTCGACCTGATCGAGTCGGACCCGGAAGGCGCCAGGCGCCCCGACGGCCCGCACACCGCCGAGCTCATCGAGCGGGCGATCCGGGTCAAGGCCGAGGTGGTCTCCGCGGACCTCAAGGAGTCCGGTCTGCGCGAGATCCTCAACTACGGCCACACCCTGGCGCACGCCATCGAGAAGAACGAGCGCTACAACTGGCGGCACGGCGCCGCGGTCTCCGTCGGCATGGTCTTCGCCGCCGAACTCGGCCGGATCGCGGGCCGGTTGGACGACGCCACCGCCGACCGGCACCGCGCCGTCCTGGCCTCCGTCGGACTGCCGCTGACCTACCGCGGCGATCAGTGGCCCAAGCTGCTGGAGACCATGAAGGTCGACAAGAAGTCCCGCGGCGACCGGCTCCGCTTCATCGTCCTGGACGGCCTCGCCAAGCCGACCGTCCTGGAGAGCCCGGACCCGGCCATGCTGCTCGCGGCGCACGCCGAGATCGCGGCGTGAGCCCGATGAGCCGCCGCGTGCTGGTCCTCAACGGCCCCAACCTCGGCCGGCTGGGCTCCCGGGAGCCCGACGTCTACGGCGCCACCTCCTACGCCGGACTGGTCGCCGAGTGCGCCCGGCTCGGCAGGGAGCTGGGCTTCGAGGCCGAGGTCCGGGAGACCAACGACGAGGGTGAGATGGTCCGTTGGCTGCACGAGGCCGCCGACGGATCGATTCCGGTCATCATCAACCCCGGTGCGTTCACGCACTATTCGTACGCGATGCGGGACGCCGCGGCCCAGCGCACCGCCCCGCTGATCGAGGTGCACATCTCGAACCCGTACGCCCGCGAGGAATTCCGCCACAATTCGGTCATCGCGGCCGTCGCCAGCGGCACCGTCGCGGGTTTCGGGATCGGTTCGTACCGGCTCGCGCTCCGCGCGCTGGCCGAGGAACTCTCCGGCTGACGCACCCGCTTCGGTCATCCTCCCCGCCCTCGGCCGTTCATTCGACGGACGCCGGGGGTAGGGACCCTTCCGGGCAGCCGTCGGGAAGGTACGGTTCACAGCAGCACCACCCACCACCGGCGGTGGGGCACCAACGGCCCTTCCGGGCCGGTCGGTTACCGCACGGCGCACCGGGCAGCCAGGCCCGGCGCCGGGCACCGCACCACGTAGACCGCACGAGACGGAGAGCCACCGGATGCAGTACGCAGTGGGGGCCCCGCTGCCGCCGCCCCGCGGGCCGCTTCACACCCCCGGGGCCACCATGAGCTGGACGCCCCACCCCGGGCAGCCCCTCCCGCCCGGCTCACCGCCCGCCCCCGCGGGCCCGCCGCCGCCCGCCGCCCCGCCGGCCCCCGTGCCCCCCGCGCACGGCGCCCCCGGACCGGGCTGGCCCGCCCCCGCACCGCACCAGGCCCCGCCCACCCAGCACAGCACCGACATCACCGGCCATATCCAGCTGCCCCCGGGCGCCCCGGTCGCGCTGCCCAGCCCGCCCCTCGGCGCCGCCGCACCGGACGCCGCGCACGCCGCCGTCGCGGTGCTGCTGATCGGCCCGGCCGGCGCCGGCAAGACCAGCGTCGCCCGCCACTGGGCCGACACCCGGCGGGTGCCGACCGCGCACATCAGCCTGGACGACGTCCGTGAGTGGGTCCGGTCCGGCTTCGCCGATCCGCAGTCGGGCTGGAACGACAACTCCGAGGCGCAGTACCGCCTCGCCCGCCGCACCTGCGGCTTCGCGGCCCGCAACTTCCTCGCCAACGGCATCTCCTGCATCCTCGACGACGCGGTCTTCCCGGACCGCCCGGTCGTCGGCCTCGGCGGCTGGAAGCGCCATGTGGGCCCCGGCCTGCTGCCGATCGTGCTGCTCCCGGGGCTGGAGATCGTCCTGGAGCGCAACGCCCGGCGCACCGGCAACCGCCGCCTCTCCGACGAAGAGGTGGCCCGGATCCACGGCCGGATGGCCGGCTGGTACGGCTCCGGACTGCCGATCATCGACAACTCCCAGCACGACGTCGCCACCACCGCCGGGATGCTGGACGACGTCGTCGCCCGCAGCATCGCCAGCCCGCCCAGCTGGTAGTCCGCGCCCGCCGCCGGACTCCGGTCCCCCGGGCGGCCGTCTCGAACGGCCGCCCCGGGAGAGCGGTCGTACGCTGGCGATATGTCCGAGTTGTACGCGGTTCGACGCACGCGGCTGCGCGACCGCTGCGCCGCAACCGGAAGCTGTGCCGCCCTGATCTCGCGCCCCGCGAACGTCCGCTACCTCACCGGCTGCACGCCGCCCGGTGCGGCGCTGCTGCTGGGTCCCGGCGATGACGTACTGCTCTGCGGCAGACCGCTGAGCGGCGATCCCACCGAAGGGCGGCCCGCCGACGACGTCCGGATCTCGGTGCTGCCCACCCGCGGCGGCGACCCCGTCGTGGCCGCCGCCGACCTGGCCGCCAAACAGGGCGTTCGCACGCTGGCCGTCGAGGAGCACCACCTCACCGTCACCCGCCACCGGGCGCTCGCCCAGGTCGCCCCGCGGATGCGGCTCACCGATCTGGCCTGTGCCGTGGAGGCGCAGCGGCTGGTCAAGGACGACGACGAGATCGCCTGTCTGCGGATCGCCGCCGAGATCAGCGACCAGGCCCTGGGCGAACTCCTGGAGTCGATCCTGGTCGGCCGGACCGAGCGGCACCTCGCGCTCGAACTGGAGCGCCGCCTGGTCGACCACGGCGCCGACGGCCCGGCCTTCGCGACCTCCGTCGCGACCGGGCCGAACTCCGGCCGCGGCCGGCATCTGCCCACCGACCGCAGGGTGGAGGAGGGCGACTTCCTGACCGTCGGCCTGGGCGCGAACTACCGGGGCTACCGCTGCGAGATCGGCCGCACCTTCGTCATCGGCACCACTCCGGCGGACTGGCAGATCGAGCTGTACGAACTGGTCTTCGCGGCCCAGAAGGCCGGCCGGGAGGCGCTGGCACCGGGTGTGGAGTGCCGCGAGGTGGACCGGGTGACCCGTCATCTGCTGGAGACGGCGGGGCACGGCGAGGGGCTCGGACCGTGGACCGGGCACGGCGTGGGACTCGAAATCGACGAGGACCCTCAATTGTCACCTGCCGCCATGGGTAAACTGGACGCTTGCGTGCCGGTCACCGTCGAGCCGGGGGTTCACATCCCGGGCCGTGGGGGTGTCCGGATCGACGACACCCTCGTCGTCCGCCCCGAGGCGGACGGCGGACCCGAGCTACTCACGATCACGACCAAAGAGCTGCTCGCCCTGTGAGCCCGCGGGCTCGCTGCGCGCGGCTTCGAGGTTTCCACCACCTGTAGTCCAGGAGATTCCGCAACCGTGGCTTCCACGAACGACCTCAAGAACGGCATGGTGCTCAAGCTCGAAGGCGGCCAGCTCTGGTCCGTCGTCGAGTTCCAGCACGTCAAGCCCGGTAAGGGCCCGGCCTTCGTCCGCACCAAGCTGAAGAACGTGCTCTCCGGCAAGGTGGTGGACAAGACCTTCAACGCCGGTGTGAAGGTGGAGACGGCCAACGTCGACAAGCGCGGGATGCAGTTCTCGTACATGGACGGCGACTACTTCGTCTTCATGGACATGGACACCTACGACCAGCTGCACGTCGACCGCAAGGCCGTCGGCGACGCCGCCAACTTCCTGATCGAGGGCTTCGAGGCCGTCGTCGCGCAGAACGAGGGCCAGGTGCTCTACGTCGAGCTGCCGGCCGCCGTCGAGCTGGTCATCCAGGAGACCGAGCCGGGCGTCCAGGGCGACCGCTCCACCGGCGGCACCAAGCCCGCCACGCTGGAGACCGGCTACGAGATCCAGGTCCCGCTCTTCATCACCACCGGTGAGAAGATCAAGGTCGACACCCGTACCGGCGACTACCTCGGCCGGGTGAACAGCTAACCGTGGCTGCCCGCACCAAGGCCCGTAAGCGCGCCTTCCAGATCCTCTTCGAGGCCGACCAGCGCGGTGCCGATGTGCAGTCCGTGCTCGCGGACTGGATGCGTCACGCCCGGACCGACCCTCGGCAGCCCCCGGTGAACGAGTACACCCTGGAGCTGGTCGAGGGCTACGCCGAGCATGTCGCACGCATCGACGAGCTGATCTCCACCTACGCCGTCGACTGGGACCTCGACCGGATGCCGGCGGCCGACCGCTCGATCCTGCGGCTCGGCGCCCACGAACTGCTCTGGGTGGACGGCACACCGGACGCGGTGGCGATCGACGAGGCCGTGCAGCTCGCCAAGGAGTTCTCCACGGACGACTCCCCGGCCTTCGTCAACGGCCTGCTGGGCCGTCTCAAGGAGCTGAAGCCGAGCCTGCGGCGCGAGACGCACTAGCGGCCGGCCGAGCATCGGAACGGGCCCGGAGCGATGGTTCATCGCTCCGGGCCCGTCGTATGCCCGCCCGGCGCCGTTGGCACCCGCTGGATCCACCGGACCCGCACATGACGACCGCCGCCCCGGGAGGACCCGGAGCGGCGGTACGTTTCTGCGTGTGAAGCGTGGGGCAGAGGTGGTCAGATCTCCTCGTGCTGCACGGCGCGGCGCGCGTCCGCGTCCAGCACGCCCCAGCTGATCAGCTGCTCGGTCAGCACCGAGGGCGACTGGTCGTAGATCACCGCGAGGGTCCGCAGATCGTCCTGGCGGATCGAGAGGACCTTGCCGTTGTAGTCGCCGCGCTGGCTCTGGATGGTGGCGGCGTAGCGCTGGAGCGGGCCGGCCTTCTCCTGCGGGACATGGGCGAGGCGCTCCAGGTCCAGCACCAGCTTCGGCGGCGGCTCGGCGGCGCCGCCGGGCGTCGTGCCCGGAAGCAGCTCCTGGACCGGGACGCCGTAGAAGTCCGCCAGCTCGGCGAGGCGCTGCACGGTCACGGCACGGTCGCCGCGCTCGTACGACCCCACCACCACGGCCTTCCAGCGGCCCTGGGACTTCTCCTCGACGCCGTGGAGAGAGAGGCCCTGCTGGGTACGGATGGCGCGGAGCTTGGCCCCGAGCTGTTTGGCGTATTCGCTGGACATAAAGCTCCCCAGACGGCTATATGGACATGCGGCACCGCCGCGTGGCTGGTAACTCACTGTGAGGTTACGCAGCGTAATCTGACTTCGTCAAGCCGAATGAGGCAGACCCTCACCCGTCAGGGGGGTGCGCGGCCCCTGACGGGCCTCCTGATAGCCTGAACAACGTAATTCCGACGTCCTTTAAAGTCCGTCCCGTGAGGCGGAGAAGGAGGTCCGTTTCGTATGGACGCAAGCAGTTCCGACACGAGAGTTCAGCTTCCCGCGCGGCCGGTGCTCGAAGGCCCGGACATCGCGCGGATGCTCACCCGCATCGCCCACGAGATCGTCGAGCGCGCCAAGGGCGCGGACGACGTGGTGCTGCTGGGGATTCCCACCCGCGGTGTCTTCCTCGCCCGGCGGCTGGCCGCCAAGCTGGAGGAGATCACCGGCCGCGCCATTCCGGTGGGTTCGCTCGACATCACGATGTACCGCGATGACCTGCGGCTGGGCCCGGCCCGCGCGCTGGCCCGTACGGACATCCCCGCCGACGGCATCGAGGGCCGGGTCGTCCTCCTCGTCGACGACGTGCTCTTCTCCGGGCGCACCATCCGCGCCGCGCTCGACGCCCTGGGTGACATCGGGCGCCCGCGCGCCGTACAGCTCGCGGTGCTGGTCGACCGAGGCCACCGCGAACTGCCGATCCGCGCCGACTACGTAGGCAAGAACCTCCCCACGTCGCTGCGGGAGACGGTCAAGGTCCAGCTCACCGAGGAGGACGGCCGGGACGCCGTGCTGCTCGGCCTCCGCTCCGCTTCGCTCCGCCTCGGCTCTTCGACCGAGTCCTCGGAAGCCGAGCACAACGCCCCGGCCGGCGAGCGCTAGCGCACCGCGTACGGACCCGGTGACCCCGGGGCCCGCACCCATGCCCGCTCAACGGACATTCCCGTACACCTCCCTCACTCCCGGAGAAAACCGGATGAAGCGCCACCTCATCTCGGCCGCCGATCTCACGCGGGACGACGCCGTGCTGATCCTCGACACCGCCGAGGAAATGGCCCGGGTCGCCGACCGGCCGATCAAGAAACTGCCCACGTTGCGCGGACGCACGATCTGCAACCTCTTCTTCGAGGACTCGACCCGGACCCGGATCTCGTTCGAGGCCGCCGAGAAGCGGCTGTCCGCGGACGTCATCAACTTCGCCGCCAAGGGCTCCAGCGTCTCCAAGGGCGAGTCCCTCAAGGACACCGCCCAGACCCTGGAGGCGATGGGCGTCGACGCCGTCGTCATCCGGCACAGCGCCTCCGGCGCCCCGTACCGGCTCGCCACCTCCGGCTGGATCGACGCCCCCGTCATCAACGCCGGCGACGGCACCCACCAGCACCCCACCCAGGCGCTGCTCGACGCCTTCACCATGCGCCGCCGCCTCATCGGCCCGGACGCCGGGCTCGGCCAGGACCTCGGCGGCAAGCGCATCACCATCGTCGGCGATGTGCTGCACAGCCGGGTCGCGCGCTCCAACGTCGACCTGCTGCACACCCTCGGCGCCGAGGTCACCCTCGTCGCACCGCCCACCCTGGTGCCGGTCGGCGTCGAGACCTGGCCGTGCGAGGTGTCGTACGACCTCGACAGCGTGCTGCCGAAGTCCGACGCCGTGATGATGCTGCGGGTGCAGCGCGAGCGCATGAACGCCGCGTTCTTCCCGACCGAGCGCGAGTACGCGCGCCGCTACGGCCTGGACGGCGACCGGATGGCGCGGATGCCCGGGGACGCCATCGTGATGCACCCCGGACCGATGGTCCGCGGTATGGAGATCACCGCCGAGGTCGCCGACTCCGACCGCTGCACGGTCGTCGAGCAGGTGGCCAACGGCGTGTCCATCCGCATGGCCGTCCTGTACCTGCTCCTGGGCGGTAACGAGCCCGCCGTCACGAACCCCCGTACCGAGGAGAAGTAAGAGACATGAGCAAGATCCTGATCCGCGGTGCGAAGGTGCTCGGCGGCGAGCCGCAGGACGTCCTGATCACCGACGAGACCATCACCGCCGTCGGTACCGATCTCACCGTCTCCAGCGCCGAGGGCGCCCAGGTCGTCGAGGCCGGCGGCAAGATCCTCCTGCCGGGCCTCGTCGACCTGCACACCCACCTGCGCGAACCCGGCCGGGAGGACTCCGAGACCGTGCTGACCGGCACGCGGGCCGCCGCCTCCGGGGGCTACACGGCCGTGTTCGCCATGGCCAACACCTTCCCCGTCGCCGACACCGCCGGCGTCGTCGAGCAGGTCTACCGGCTCGGCAAGGAGCACGGCTACTGCGACGTGCAGCCCATCGGCGCCGTCACCGTCGGCCTGGAGGGCAAGAAGCTCGCCGAGCTGGGCGCCATGCACGAGTCCGCGGCCGGCGTCACCGTCTTCTCCGACGACGGCAAGTGCGTCGACGACGCCGTGATCATGCGCCGGGCCCTGGAGTACGTGAAGGCGTTCGGCGGGGTCGTCGCGCAGCACGCCCAGGAGCCGCGGCTGACCGAGGGCGCCCAGATGAACGAGGGCGTCGTCTCGGCCGAGCTGGGGCTGGGCGGCTGGCCCGCGGTCGCCGAGGAGTCGATCATCGCCCGCGATGTGCTGCTCGCCGAGCACGTCGGGTCCCGGGTGCACATCTGCCACCTGTCGACCGCCGGCAGCGTCGAGATCGTGCGCTGGGCCAAGTCCCGCGGCATCGACGTGACGGCCGAGGTCACCCCGCACCACCTGCTGCTCACCGACGAGATGGTGCGCACCTACAACCCCGTCTACAAGGTCAACCCGCCGCTGCGCACCGAGCGCGACGTCATGGCGCTGCGCGAGGCCCTCGCCGACGGCACCATCGACATCGTCGCCACCGACCACGCCCCGCACCCGCACGAGGACAAGGACTGCGAGTGGGCCGCGGCGGCCATGGGCATGGTGGGCCTGGAGACCGCGCTGTCCGTCGTCCAGCAGACGATGGTGGAGACCGGCCTGCTGACCTGGGCGGACGTCGCGGAGCGGATGTCCTTCGCGCCGGCCCGGATCGGCCGCGCCACCGGCCACGGCCGCCCCGTCTCGGTAGGCGAGCCCGCCAACCTCACGCTGGTCGATTCCGCTTACCGTGGAGAGGTGGACCCCGCGGGCTTCGCCTCGCGCAGCCGCAACACCCCCTACGAGGGCCGTGAGCTGCCGGGGCGCGTCACCCACACCTTCCTGCGGGGCCGCGCAACGCTCGTCGACGGGAAGCTGGCGTGACTCCTCCACTCATCCACTTGGCCCAAGCGCCGCACTCCGCTCCGGTCACCGACTGGGCCGCACGGATCGGCTGGGTCGTCGGGCTCCTGGTCTTCGTCGTCTTCGTCTACTGGCTGATGCGCCAGGGCTGGAAGTGGCGCGGCACCCTCCAGGGCGATCTGCCCGAGCTGCCCACGGCGCCCGACGACGCGGGCGAGCCCCGGCTGACCCTCAGCGGCCGGTACCACGGCTCCACCACCGCCGGGCAGTGGCTCGACCGGATCGTCGCCCGCGGCCTGGGCACCCGCAGCCGCGTCGAGCTGGCCCTGACCGACCGGGGCCTGGACGTCGTACGGCCGGGGGCCGAGGACTTCTTCGTGCCGGTCGCCGCCCTGCGCGGCGCCCGCCTGGACAAGGGCATCGCCGGCAAGGTCCTGACCGAAGGCGGCCTGCTGGTCGTCACGTGGGAGCACGGCGACCGACAGATCGACTCCGGCTTCCGCTCCGACCGGGCCGGCGAGCACCCGGCCTGGGTCGAGGCCATCAACCGGCTCAGCAACAGCGAGCACACCACCGAGCACACCGAAACGGAAGGCGCACGATGACGACCTCCACCAAGGGGACCGCCAAAATCCCCGCCGTACTCGTCCTGGAGGACGGCCGCACGTTCCGCGGCCGTGCCTACGGGGCCGTGGGGGAGACCTTCGGCGAGGCGGTGTTCTCCACCGGCATGACCGGCTACCAGGAGACGCTGACCGACCCCTCGTACCACCGCCAGGTCGTCATCATGACCGCCCCGCACGTCGGCAACACCGGCGTGAACGACGAGGACCCCGAGTCCGCGCGCATCTGGGTCTCCGGCTATGTCGTCCGTGACCCCGCCCGGGTGCCGTCCAACTGGCGCTCCCGGCGCTCCCTCGACGAGGAGCTGCGCCGCCAGGGCGTCGTCGGCATCAGCGGAATCGACACCCGTGCGCTCACCCGCCATCTGCGCGAGCGCGGCGCGATGCGGGTGGGCATCTTCTCCGGCAACGCGCTGCCCGACGCGGGCACGATGCTCGCCGAGGTGCGCCAGGCCCCCGAGATGAAGGGCGCGAACCTCTCCGCAGAGGTCGCCACCAAGGAGCCGTACGTCGTCCCGGCGATCGGTGCGAAGAAGTTCACCGTCGCCGCCGTCGACCTCGGTATCAAGGGCATGACCCCGCACCGGATGGCCGAGCGCGGCATCGAGGTGCACGTCCTGCCGGCCACCGCCACCGCCGAGGACGTCTACGCGGTCAACCCCGACGGCGTGTTCTTCTCCAACGGGCCGGGCGACCCGGCCACCGCCGACCACCCGGTCTCCGTGATGCGCGAGGTGCTCTCGCGGAAGACCCCGCTGTTCGGCATCTGCTTCGGCAACCAGATCCTGGGCCGGGCGCTGGGCTTCGGCACGTACAAGCTCAAGTACGGGCACCGCGGTATCAACCAGCCGGTCCAGGACCGTACGACGGGCAAGGTCGAGGTGACCGCGCACAACCACGGGTTCGCCGTGGACGCGCCGCTCGACAAGGTCTCCGACACCCCCTTCGGCCGCGCCGAGGTCTCCCACGTCTGCCTCAACGACGACGTGGTGGAGGGGCTCCAGCTCCTCGACCAGCCGGCCTTCAGCGTCCAGTACCACCCCGAAGCCGCCGCGGGTCCGCACGACGCCGCGTACCTCTTCGACCGCTTCGTTTCCCTGATGGAGGGCCAGCGTGCCTAAGCGCACCGATATCCAGTCCGTCCTGGTCATCGGCTCCGGCCCGATCGTCATCGGCCAGGCCGCCGAGTTCGACTACTCCGGAACCCAGGCGTGCCGGGTCCTCAAGTCCGAGGGCCTGCGCGTCGTCCTGGTCAACTCCAACCCGGCCACGATCATGACCGACCCGGAGATCGCCGACGCGACATATGTCGAGCCGATCACCCCGGAGTTCGTCGAGAAGATCATCGCCAAGGAGCGCCCGGACGCCCTGCTGCCCACCCTGGGCGGGCAGACGGCGCTCAACACCGCCATCTCGCTGCACGAGGCCGGCACCCTCGACAAGTACGGCGTCGAGCTGATCGGCGCCAACGTCGAGGCGATCCACAAGGGCGAGGACCGCGACCTGTTCAAGGAGGTCGTCGAGGCGGTCAACGCCAAGATCGGCCACGGCGAGTCCGCCCGCTCGGTCATCTGCCACTCCATGGACGACGTCCTCAAGGGCGTCGACGAGCTCGGCGGCTACCCGGTCGTCGTCCGCCCCTCGTTCACCATGGGCGGCGCCGGCTCCGGCTTCGCGCACGACGAGGAGGAGCTGCGCCGGATCGCCGGCCAGGGCCTCACGCTCTCGCCGACCACCGAGGTGCTCCTGGAGGAGTCCATCCTCGGCTGGAAGGAGTACGAGCTGGAGCTGATGCGCGACAAGCACGACAACGTCGTGGTCGTCTGCTCCATCGAGAACTTCGACCCCATGGGCGTGCACACCGGCGACTCGATCACCGTCGCGCCGGCGATGACGCTCACCGACCGCGAGTACCAGATCCTGCGCGACATCGGCATCGCGGTGATCCGCGAGGTCGGCGTGGACACCGGCGGCTGCAACATCCAGTTCGCGGTCAACCCCGAGGACGGCCGGGTCATCGTCATCGAGATGAACCCCCGGGTCTCCCGCTCCTCCGCGCTGGCCTCCAAGGCCACCGGCTTCCCGATCGCGAAGATCGCCGCCCGGCTCGCCGTCGGCTACACCCTCGACGAGATCCCCAACGACATCACCGAGCAGACCCCGGCGTCCTTCGAGCCGACGCTCGACTACGTCGTCGTGAAGGTCCCGCGGTTCGCCTTCGAGAAGTTCCCGGCCGCCGACGCCAGCCTCACCACGACCATGAAGTCGGTCGGCGAGGCGATGGCCATCGGCCGCAACTTCACCGAGGCGCTCCAGAAGGCGCTGCGCTCGCTGGAGAAGAAGGGCAGTCAGTTCGCCTTCACCGGTGAGCCCGGTGGCAAGGCGGAGCTGCTGGAGCTGGCCCAGGTCCCGACCGACGGCCGGATCAACACCGTGATGCAGGCGATCCGGGCCGGCGCCACCCCGCAGGAGGTCTTCGACGCCACGAAGATCGACCCGTGGTTCGTCGACCAGCTCTTCCTCGTCAAGGAGATCGCCGACGAGATCGCCGCGGTCGACAAGCTCGGCCCGGACATCCTTGCGGACGCAAAGCGCCATGGCTTCTCCGACGCCCAGATCGCGGACATCCGCGGCCTGCGCGAGGACGTCGTCCGCGAGGTCCGGCACGCCCTCGGCGTCCGCCCGGTCTACAAGACGGTCGACACCTGTGCGGCCGAGTTCGCGGCGCGGACCCCGTACTTCTACTCGTCCTACGACGAGGAGACCGAGGTCGCCCCGCGCGAGAAGCCGGCCGTGATCATCCTCGGCTCCGGCCCCAACCGCATCGGCCAGGGCATCGAGTTCGACTACTCCTGCGTCCACGCCTCCTTCGCGCTCAGCGACGCCGGCTACGAGACCGTGATGGTCAACTGCAACCCGGAGACCGTCTCCACCGACTACGACACCTCCGACCGGCTCTACTTCGAGCCGCTCACCCTGGAGGACGTCCTGGAGATCGTGCACGCCGAGACCCAGGCCGGCCCGGTCGCCGGCGTCGTCGTCCAGCTCGGCGGCCAGACCCCGCTGGGCCTGGCGCAGGCGCTCAAGGACAACGGCGTGCCGATCGTCGGCACCTCGCCCGAGGCCATCGACCTGGCCGAGGAGCGCGGCGCGTTCGGCCGGGTGCTGACCGAGGCCGGGCTCCCGGCCCCCAAGTACGGCACCGCCTTCTCCTTCGACGAGGCCAAGACGATCGCCGCCGAGATCGGCTACCCGGTCATGGTCCGGCCCTCGTACGTGCTCGGCGGCCGGGGCATGGAGATCGTCTACGACGAGCCGTCGCTGGCCGGGTACCTGGAGCGGCACGCCGGCCTGATCGACCGGCACCCGGTCCTCATCGACCGGTTCCTCGACGACGCCATCGAGATCGACGTCGACGCGCTCTACGACGGCCACGAGCTCTACCTCGGCGGCGTCATGGAGCACATCGAGGAGGCCGGCATCCACTCCGGCGACTCCGCCTGCGCACTGCCCCCGATCACCCTCGGCGGCTTCGACATCAAGCGGCTGCGGGCCTCAACGGAGGCCATCGCCAAGGGAGTCGGGGTCCGCGGGCTGATCAACATCCAGTTCGCGATGGCCGGCGACATCCTCTACGTCCTCGAAGCCAACCCGCGCGCCTCGCGCACCGTCCCCTTCACCTCGAAGGCCACCGCGGTGCCGCTGGCCAAGGCCGCCGCCCGGATCTCGCTGGGCGCCACCATCTCCGAGCTGCGCGCCGAGGGCATGCTGCCCAGGACCGGCGACGGCGGCACCCTGCCGCTGGACGCGCCGATCTCCGTCAAGGAGGCCGTCATGCCGTGGTCGCGGTTCCGCGACATCCACGGCCGCGGCGTGGACACCGTCCTCGGCCCGGAGATGCGCTCCACCGGCGAGGTCATGGGCATCGACTCGGTCTTCGGGACCGCGTACGCCAAGTCGCAGTCCGGCGCCTACGGGGCGCTGCCCACCAAGGGCCGCGCGTTCGTCTCCGTCGCCAACCGCGACAAGCGCTCGATGATCTTCCCGGCCCGCGAGCTGGTCGCCCACGGCTTCGAGCTGCTGGCCACCTCCGGCACCGCCGAGGTGCTGCGCCGCAACGGCATCAAGACCACCGTGGTGCGCAAGCAGTCCGAGGGCCAGGGCCCCAACGGCGAGAAGACCATCGTCCAGCTGATCCACGACGGGGAGGTCGACCTGATCGTCAACACCCCGTACGGGACCGGCGGCCGGCTCGACGGCTACGACATCCGCACCGCTTCCGTCGCCCGCGGCATCCCCTGCCTGACCACGGTCCAGGCGCTGGCCGCCGCCGTCCAGGGCATCGACGCGATGTCCCGCGGCGACGTCGGGGTGCGCTCCCTCCAGGAGCACGCGCGACATCTGACCGCGGCCCGCGAGGAGTAGGCCCGGGAGGGGGACACCACGGCGGTGTCCCCCTCTTCATGAGCCCACCCGAACCCACCCGCGGAAGGCCCCGCCCCACCATGTACCGCCTGTTCTTCCAGCTGTTCTTCCAGCGCATGGACCCCGAGAAGGCCCACCACCTGGCCTTCCGCTGGATCCGCCTGGCCGCCCGTGTGCCGGTGCTGCGCACCTTCGTCGCGGCTGCCCTCGCCCCCCGCTACAAGGAGCTGCGCACCGAGGCCCTGGGCCGCCGGATGCACGGCCCCTTCGGCCTGGCCGCCGGCTTCGACAAGAACGCCGTGGCCATCGACGGGATGACCATGCTCGGCTTCGACCACGTCGAGATCGGCACCGTCACCGCCCAGCCGCAGCCCGGCAATCCGAAGAAGCGGCTGTTCCGGCTGGTGCCGGACCGCGCCCTGATCAACCGGATGGGCTTCAACAACGAGGGCTCGGCGGCCGTCGCGGCCCGCCTGGCCGCCCGGAACCCGGTGTTCCGGACCACCGTCGGGGTCAACATCGGCAAGACCAAGGTCGTCCCGGAGACCGAGGCGACCGCCGACTACGTCACCTCCACCGAGCGGCTGGCCCGGTACGCCGACTACCTCGTCGTCAACGTCTCCTCCCCGAACACGCCCGGACTGCGCAACCTCCAGGCCGTCGACCACCTGCGCCCGCTGCTGACCGCGGTCCGCGAGGCCGCCGACGGCACGGTCACCGACCGCCGGGTCCCGCTCCTGGTGAAGATCGCCCCGGACCTGGCCGACGCGGACATCGACGCGGTCGCCGACCTCGCCGTCGAGCTGGGCCTGGACGGCATCATCGCCACCAACACCACCATCGCCCGCGAGGGCCTGGGGCTGACCTCCGACCCGAAGCTGATCGCCGAGACCGGCGGCCTCTCCGGCGCCCCCGTCAAGGAGCGCTCCCTGGAGGTGCTGCGCCGCCTGTACGCCCGGGTCGGCGACCGGATCACCCTCATCGGGGTCGGCGGCATCGAGACCGCCGAGGACGCGTGGCAGCGGATCCTCGCCGGTGCCACCCTCGTCCAGGGCTACAGCGCCTTCATCTACGAGGGCCCGTTCTGGTGCCGCGCGATCCACAAGGGCCTGGCCGCGCGCCTGCGCAACAGCCCGTACGCCACCCTCGCCGACGCGGTCGGCGCCGACCACAAGAAGGTGACCTCATGACGGCCGGACCCGAGCCCTTCGGCGCCCGCCTGCGCCGCGCCATGGACGAGCGCGGCCCCCTCTGCGTCGGCATCGACCCGCACGCCTCGCTGCTGGCCGACTGGGGCCTGAACGACGATGTCGCAGGTCTGGCCCGCTTCACCCGGACCGTCGTGGAGGCACTGGGCGAGCAGGTCGCGGTCTTCAAGCCGCAGTCGGCCTTCTTCGAGCGCTTCGGCTCGCGCGGTATCGCCGTCCTGGAGACCGCCGTCGAGGAGGCCCGCGAGCGCGGCGCACTGATCCTCATGGACGCCAAGCGCGGCGACATCGGCTCCACGATGAGCGCGTACGCCGAGGCGTTCCTGCGCAAGGACTCGCCGCTGTTCTCGGACGCGCTGACGGTCTCCCCGTACCTGGGCTACGGCTCGCTGCGGCCGGCCGTCGACATGGCGCGGGAGAACGGCGCCGGGCTGTTCGTGCTCGGGCTCACCTCGAACCCGGAGGGCGCGGAGGTCCAGCGCGCGGTGCGCGAGGACGGCCGCAGCGTCGCCGCCACCATGCTCGGCCACCTCGCCGCGGACAACGCCGGCCAGGCGCCGCTGGGGTCCTTCGGCGCGGTCGTCGGGGCCACCCTCGGCGATCTCTCCGCGTTCGATCTGGCGATCAACGGCCCGCTGCTGGCCCCCGGCATCGGAGCGCAGGGCGCCACCCCCGCCGACCTGCCCACCGTCTTCGGCGACACCGTCCGCAACGTGGTGCCGAGCGTCAGCCGGGGAGTGCTGCGGCACGGCCCGGACACCGCTGCGCTGCGCGCGGCGGCGGCCCGTTTCGCCGACGAAGTGCGGACCGCGGTCGGATAAGGCGGTCATTTGGTCCCGAAATGTCCTGGTCAGCAGAGTCTGACCAGGACTTTTCGTCTGTTCTCGCTGACTCCGGCGCGATCGGCCGCTAGTCTCCGTCGAGAGCACTGCACGTAAGCGCGTTGCTCGTTGCTCCGCTGATGCGGGGCGACTAGGTTCCACACCGGTCCGTATCCGACAGTTCGACATCCGAGGTGACGTAGGCGTGGCTCTTCCGCCCCTTACCCCTGAACAGCGCGCTGCCGCGCTCGAAAAGGCCGCCGCGGCTCGCCGGGAGCGCGCCGAGGTCAAGAATCGGCTCAAGCACTCCGGTGCCTCCCTCCATGAGGTCATCAAGCAGGGCCAGGAGAACGACGTCATCGGCAAGATGAAGGTCTCCGCCCTTCTGGAGTCCCTGCCCGGCGTCGGCAAGGTCCGTGCCAAGCAGATCATGGAGCGGCTCGGCATCTCCGAGAGCCGCCGCGTACGTGGCCTCGGCTCCAACCAGATCGCATCGTTGGAGCGCGAGTTCGGCAGCCCGGCTTCCTGAGTTTTCCGGCACCGCCGGGAAGCTGGAATAATCGCTGCATGAGTTCTGCAGTCTCCCGGGGGACAACCCCCGTCCCCCCGGCCAGACAACCGCGGCTGACCGTGCTCTCCGGCCCCTCGGGGGTCGGCAAGAGCACGGTCGTCGCGCATATGCGCAAGGTCCACCCCGAGGTCTGGCTCTCGGTTTCGGCCACCACCCGCAAGCCGCGCCCCGGGGAGCGCCACGGCGTCCAGTATTTCTTCGTCGACAACGAGGAATTCGACAAGCTGGTCGCCAATGGTGAGCTGCTGGAATGGGCCGAATTCGCGGGCAACCGCTACGGCACCCCCCGCAAGGCGGTGCTGGACCGGCTGGAGTCCGGCGAGCCCGTCCTGCTGGAGATCGACCTCCAGGGCGCCCGCCAGGTCCGTGAGTCCATGGCCGATGCCCACCTGGTCTTCCTGGCCCCGCCGAGCTGGGAGGAGCTGGTGCGCCGGCTCACCGGCCGCGGCACCGAGGCGCCCGAGGTCATCGAGCGCCGGCTGGAGGTCGCCAGGGTCGAGCTGGCCGCGGAGAAGGAGTTCGATGTGACTCTCGTCAACACCTCCGTCGAGGACGTCAGCCGTGAGCTGCTAGCCTTCATGCTGCGTCGATCTGGGGACCGGAACGCCAGCAGCTGATCCCGACTCCGATCCCGGCGCCGCGGATTTCCCGTTTCAGCGTTTCCACGCTGCCACCTGCTTCATCCCCTTTCGGAAGGTAGAGAGTGTCCTCTTCCATCACCGCACCCGAGGGCATCATCAACCCGCCCATTGATGAGCTTCTCGAGGCCACCGACTCGAAGTACAGCCTCGTGATCTACGCCGCCAAGCGCGCGCGCCAGATCAACGCGTACTACTCCCAGCTCGGCGAGGGCCTGCTGGAGTACGTCGGCCCGCTGGTCGACACGCACGTCCACGAGAAGCCCCTGTCGATCGCGCTCCGCGAGATCAACGCGGGTCTGCTGACCTCCGAGTCCGTCGAGGGCTCGGCCGCCCAGTAGGCGGTAGCGCAGATTCCTCATCGAGGGCCCGGCAGAGCGTCTGCCGGGCCCTTGGTGTGTCATGGGGGCATACGTAGAGCGCCATGCGTTCGGACCGAGACTCGGGGAGCGGCGAAGCGATGGAGAAGCAGGAGCGGGAGCGGCCGAGGGTCGTCCTGGGGGTCAGCGGCGGGATCGCCGCGTACAAGGCGTGCGAGCTGCTGCGGCAGTTCACCGAGTCGGGCCATGACGTACGGGTCGTGCCGACCGCCGCGTCGCTGCACTTCATCGGCGAGGCCACCTGGGCCGCGCTGTCCGGCAACCCGGCTTCCACCGAGGTCTGGGAGTCCGTCCACGAGGTCCCGCACGTCCGCATCGGGCAGCGCGCCGACCTCGTGGTGGTCGCCCCGGCCACCGCCGACATGCTGGCCAAGGCCGCCCACGGCCTCGCCGACGACCTGCTGACCAACACCCTCCTCACCGCCCGCTGCCCGGTGGTCTTCGCG
This sequence comes from Streptomyces albospinus, assembly GCF_014648695.1. Lineage (GTDB taxonomy): Bacteria > Actinomycetota > Actinomycetes > Streptomycetales > Streptomycetaceae > Streptomyces > Streptomyces albospinus. The sequence goes on along the minus strand of NZ_BMRP01000012.1, from coordinate 155,838 downwards.
CCCGCGATGCACACCGAGATGTGGGAGAACCCGGCCACCCAGGAGAACGTCGCCACGCTGCGGCGCCGCGGCGCGATCGTCATCGAGCCCGCGGTCGGCCGGCTGACCGGCGTCGACACCGGCAAGGGCCGGTTCCCCGACCCCGTCGAGATCTTCCAGCTCTGTCGCCAGGTGCTGGCCCGCGGCGCCAAGGGCCTCCCGCAGGACCTCGCCGGCCGCCATGTCGTGGTCAGCGCGGGCGGCACCCGGGAGCCGCTGGACCCCGTGCGCTACCTGGGCAACCGCTCCTCCGGCAAGCAGGGCTACGCGCTCGCCCGTACGGCCGCGGCCCGCGGTGCGCGGGTCACCCTCGTCGCGGGCAATACGGAACTGCCCGATCCGGCCGGTGTCGACGTGATCCACATCGGTACCGCCGGGCAGCTGCGGGAGTCCGTGCTGAAGGCCGCGGCGGACGCCGACGCGGTGGTGATGGCCGCCGCCGTCGCCGACTTCCGGCCCGCCGTCTACGCCCCCGGCAAGATCAAGAAGCAGGAGGGCCAGGAGCCGGAACCCGTCACCCTGGTACGGAATCCGGACATCCTCGCCGAGCTCTCGGCCGACCGGGCCCGACCCGGCCGGCTGGTCGTCGGTTTCGCCGCGGAGACCGACGACGTGCTCGCCAACGGCCGGGCCAAGCTCGCCCGCAAGGGCTGCGATCTGCTCGTCGTCAACGAGGTCGGCGAGCACAAGGCATTCGGCTCGGCCGAGAACGAAGCCGTGATCCTGGCCACGGACGGCACCGAGACGCCCGTCCCGTACGGACCCAAGGAAGCCCTCGCCGACACTCTCTGGGACCTGGTCGCCCCCCGTCTGGCCGGCCCCGGCCGCTGACCGGGGAAGCCCCTGAGGGACCAGGGAAAGCGCACCGGAATGGTCCCCCTCAGTACTCCCACTGGCCCCGCAAAATTCGGCATGCCCTCTTGACCCGACCGATTCTCAAGGTGATCGTCACTACCGTGAGGCGTGGTGTCCCAGGTCACGGGGGTTCCATAAATCGAGACTGGGTGCCCGAGCGCCACATACGACCCGTAAACTGGCAGTGGATTCGGCCGAGCGCAGCTCTCGGCCTTTCCGCCAATGATCAGCCAGCAGCCGCTGCAACCCCAGGGAGCGATGTGTCCCGCCGCCTGTTCACCTCGGAGTCCGTCACCGAGGGCCACCCTGACAAGATCGCTGACCAGATCAGCGACACCATCCTCGACGCGCTCCTCAAGGAGGACCCGACCTCCCGGGTCGCCGTGGAGACGTTGATCACCACCGGCCTGGTGCATGTGGCCGGCGAGGTGACGACCAAGGCGTACGCCGACATCCCCAACCTTGTCCGCAACAAGATCCTGGACATCGGATACGACTCGTCCAAGAAGGGCTTCGACGGCGCGTCCTGCGGCGTCTCGGTGTCCATCGGCGCGCAGTCCCCCGACATCGCCCAGGGTGTCGACACCGCGTACGAGAACCGCGTCGAGGGCGATGACGACGAGCTGGACCGACAGGGCGCGGGCGACCAGGGCCTGATGTTCGGCTTCGCCTGCGACGAGACCCCCGAGCTGATGCCGCTCCCGATCTACCTGGCGCACCGGCTCTCCCGCCGCCTGTCGGAGGTCCGCAAGAACGGGACCATCCCCTACCTGCGCCCCGACGGCAAGACCCAGGTCACCATCGAGTACGACGGCAACAAGGCCGTCCGCCTCGACACCGTCGTCGTCTCCTCGCAGCACGCGTCGGACATCGACCTGGACTCGCTCCTGGCGCCCGACATCCGCGAGTTCGTCGTCGAGCACGTCCTGAACCAGCTGGTCGAGGACGGCATCAAGCTGGACACCGACGGCTACCGCCTGCTGGTCAACCCCACCGGCCGCTTCGAGATCGGCGGCCCGATGGGCGACGCCGGCCTGACCGGACGCAAGATCATCATCGACACCTACGGCGGCATGGCCCGCCACGGTGGTGGCGCCTTCTCCGGCAAGGACCCGTCCAAGGTCGACCGCTCCGCCGCGTACGCCATGCGCTACGTCGCCAAGAACGTCGTCGCCGCGGGCCTCGCCTCGCGCTGCGAGGTCCAGGTCGCCTACGCCATCGGCAAGGCCGAGCCGGTCGGTCTCTTCGTCGAGACCTTCGGCACCGCCACCGTGGACACCGACAAGATCGAGCAGGCCATCGCCGAGGTCTTCGACCTCCGTCCCGCCGCGATCATCCGCGACCTCGACCTGCTCCGCCCGATCTACGCCCAGACCGCCGCTTACGGCCACTTCGGCCGCGAGCTGGAGGACTTCACCTGGGAGCGCACCGACCGGGTGGACGCCCTCCGCAAGGCCGCGGGGCTGTAAGCCTCCGCTCCGCAGGGCAGATGACCGACGGCCC
>NZ_BMRP01000012.1:78829-153394 GCF_014648695.1 Streptomyces albospinus | reverse complement strand
CCCGCCCGCTGTCGGACCCGTCTGCTAAGACTGATGCTGTGAGCAGGGAGAACGGACGGACGGGGCCGGGTGGGGGGGAGCAGCTGGCCCTTATCCGGGAGGCGGTGCGGGAGACGAAGGGGGAGCGGGCCAGGCCGCGGACCTGGCGTGGGGCCGAGCTGGCGGCCGGACTGCCGGTGGCCCGGGTGCTGGTCGACAAGGGGCTGGTGCATCTCGACCGGCTCTTCGACTATGCGGTGCCCGCCGCGATGGACGCCGAGGCGCAGCCCGGGGTGCGGGTGCGGGTGCGGTTCGGGGCGGGGGAGAAGGGCGGCCGGCGGGAGGGCGGCAAGCTCGTCAGCGGGTTCATCGTGGAGCGGGTGGCACAGAGCGAGTTCCGGGGGGTGCTGGCGCCGATCGCGCAGGTGCTGTCGCCGGAGCAGGTGCTGTCACCGGAGCTGCTGGGGCTGTGCCGGTCGGTCGCGGACCGGTATGCCGGGTCGCTGGCGGATGTGGTGCAGCTGGCGGTGCCGCCCCGCCGGGCGCGGGCGGAGGCGAAGCCGTCCGCTGCGCCGTTGCCGCCCAACGTGCCGCCGGAGCCCGGGAGTTGGGCGCGGTACGGGGCCGGGGCGGGGTTCCTGGCGGCGCTCGGGCGCGGGGATGCGCCGCGGGCGGTGTGGACGGCGCTGCCGGGGGCGACCTGGCCGCAGGAGCTGGCGCGGGCCGCCGCCGCGGCGCTGGCCGGCGGGCGCGGGGCGCTGGTGGTGGTGCCGGACGGGCGGGCCGCGGCGCGGGTGGACGCGGCGCTGGGGGAGCTGATCGGCGAGGGCCGGCATGTGCTGCTGACCGCGGATTCCGGGCCCGAGGAGCGGTATCGGCGGTGGCTGGCGGTCAGCCGGGGGTCGGTGCGCGCGGTGGTCGGGACGCGGGCGGCGATGTTCGCGCCGGTCGCCGATCTCGGCCTGGTCGCCCTGTGGGACGACGGGGACGCGAGCCACAGTGATCCGCATGCCCCGCAGCCGCATGCCCGGGAGGTGCTGATCCAGCGGTCGGTGAGCGAGCGGGCCGGGTTTCTGCTGGGCGGGCTGAGCTGCACGGTGGAGGCGGCGCAGCTGGTGGAGACGGGCTGGGCCCGGCCGCTGACCGCCGACCGCGAGCAGGTGCGGGCCGCCGCCCCGCTGGTGCGTACGGTCGGGGACGGCGACGAGGCCAGGGACGCCGCGGCGCGGGCCGCCCGGCTGCCGACGATGGCGTGGCAGGTCGTGCGTGAGGGGCTCAAGCACGGGCCGGTGCTGGTGCAGGTGCCGCGGCGCGGGTATGCGCCCCGGCTGGCGTGCGAGCGGTGCCGGACCCCGGCCCGCTGCCGGGCGTGCGCCGGTCCGCTGGAGGCGCGCGAGGCGGGCGAGCTGGGCTGTGTGTGGTGCGGCCGGGAGGAGCCGGACTGGCACTGCGCCGAGTGCGGCGGGGCCCGGCTGCGGGCGCAGATCGTGGGAGCCCGGCGCACGGCCGAGGAGTTGGGCCGGGCGTTCCCGGCGGTGCCGGTGCGCACATCGGGGCGGGACCATGTGCTGGCGTCGGTGCCGGGCGTGCCCGCGCTGGTGGTGAGCACGCCGGGGGCCGAGCCGGTGGCCGAGGGCGGGGGGTATGCCGCCGCGCTGCTGCTGGACGGCTGGGCGCTGCTGGGCCGGCCGGATCTCCGGGCGGGGGAGGAGGCGTTGCGCCGCTGGCTGGGGGCTGCCGCGCTGGTCCGGGGGCAGGCGGAGGGCGGCACGGTCGCGGTGATCGCGGAGCCGACGCTGCGGCCGGTGCAGGCGCTGGTGCGCTGGGATCCGGTCGGCCATGCGGTCCGCGAGCTGGCCGAGCGGGCGGAGCTGGGGTTCCCGCCGGTGTCGCGGATGGCGTCGGTGGCGGGCCGCGCCGAGGACGTCGCCGGTCTGCTGCGGGCGGCCGAACTCCCCGCGGAGGCCGAGGTGTTGGGCCCCGTACCGCTTCCGGTGCCGGATCCCGGGCGTCCCCGGAGGCCGGGTGATCCGCCGCCCGGCGAGGCGTGGGAGCGCGCGCTGGTACGGGTCCGGCCGGGTCAGGGGGCGGCGCTGGCCGCGGCGCTGAAGGCCGCCCGCGCGGCGCGGCTCGTCAAGCGCGAGGGCGAGCCGGTACGGGTGCGGATCGATCCGCCGGACCTCGGGTGAGGCCGCGGCCCGCGAACGGTGCCGCCCCGGGACCGAAGTCGGCAGGCGGTCCGGGGCGTTGGCAAGCGTCGTTCGCGGAGCGTGTGGAGCGGGCTGGGAGTCAGCCGTTGCGGGGGCCGGGGAAGGCGCCGGGGCGGGCCACCTCGTCCCTGCTGGCCGCGGAGGGCTGGGTGGGCATGGAGCGGGCGGCGGGCACGGACGGGGAGCCGGGCAGGCCGCCGGCCAGGCTGACCGCGCGGGCCGCGGAGGCGTCGGAGGAGCGCACCGCGGAGTCGCCGCTGTCGGCGGGCGGCTGGGCGGTGGCCCGGCGCGCGCCGTAACGGCGGTGCACGGCCTGCTTGGTGACGCCGAGCGCGGAGCCCACCGCGTCCCAGGAGAATCCCAGCGAGCGGTCGAAGTCGACCGCGGCGGTGACGAGGGTCTCGACGCTGTCCCGGAGCTCCTGTGCCAGGCGCACCGTGGGCGCGGGCGCCCGTCCGTAGACGACGAAGCCCGCGGAGGGGCCCGTGCGCCGCGGCCGGTAGACGTTGCCGAGCTGCGCGGTGAGCGTGCGCAGGGCGTCCACCTGCCGGCGGACCCGCTCGATGTCCCGCACCAGGAGATGAAGGCTGGCGCGCGCCTGGGCGTCGTGGGTTGCGTGGTCGGCCATGAGCAAGCCTCTCGAACCGGCGTGGAAAGGAAGGGTGAAAGCGTTCGGGCCGCCAAAGCGGCCCGATATTGGTCAATGCTGTTTGACCAACGCGACAGGAGTGGCTCTGGTCACGGTATGGGGGCGTACGGGCTTGTGCGCGGGGCGCGGACGACTTCGCACGCCCCCCTGTCGTCCGGGCCCATGACCTGGGCCAAGAGCCATAGACTGGTGCGCCGTTCCGCTGCGTGTGAGAGGTAGTCCGTCACCCATGAGGCTTGTCTTCGCCGGCACCCCCGAGGTCGCCGTACCCGCCCTCGATGCCCTGATCGCCTCGGACCGGCATGAGGTGGTGGCCGTCGTGACCAGGCCCGACGCACCCGCCGGGCGGGGGCGCCGGCTGGTCGCCAGCCCGGTCGCGGAGCGTGCGGAGGAGGCGGGCATCGAGGTCCTCAAGCCCGTCAAGCCGCGGGACGAGGACTTCCTCGGCCGGCTGCGGGAGATCGGGCCGGACTGCTGCCCGGTGGTCGCCTACGGGGCGCTGCTGCCGAAGGTCGCGCTGGACATTCCCTCCAAGGGGTGGGTCAATCTGCACTTCTCCCTGCTGCCCGCGTGGCGCGGTGCGGCGCCCGTGCAGCATGCGGTGCTCGCCGGCGACGAGGTGACCGGTGCCACGACGTTCCAGATCGAACAGGGCCTGGACTCCGGTCCGGTGTACGGGGTGCTGACCGAGCAGGTGCGGCCCACGGACACCAGTGGCGATCTGCTCACCCGGCTGGCGTTCGCCGGCTCCGGTCTGCTCGTCGCCACGATGGACGGCATCGAGGACGGCACCCTCAAGGCGGTGCCGCAGCCGGCGGAGGGCGTCACGCTCGCGCCGAAGATCGAGGTCGAGGACGCCCGGGTCGACTGGACGGCACCGGCGCTGCGGGTCGACCGGGTGGTCCGCGGCTGCGCTCCGGCGCCCGGTGCCTGGACGGTCTTCCGCGGCGAGCGCCTCAAGCTGATCGCGGCCTCCGTCGCCCCGGACCAGGCCGAACTGGACCTCGCGCCCGGCGAACTGGCCGGCACGAAGAAGGCCGTGTACGTCGGCACCGGCAGCCACCCCGTCGAGCTGCTCTGGGTCCAGCCGCAGGGCAAGAAGCCGATGCAGGGCGCGGACTGGGCGCGCGGCGTACGGATCGCGGCAGGGGAGCGGCTGGGCGACCGGCCTCCGGCCACGGCCTGACCAGGGTCCCGGCGGTCCGGCCCCGCGCGCTGCCGCCGGGGAGCCCGCGTAGGCTGGGGCGGAACCCACTTCCCGTATCCGGAGCACCTTTTCTGTGAGTCAGCAGCCGCCCCGCCGCCATGGCACCCGCAAGCCCTATCGCCGCCCCAAGAAGGACCCGGTGCGGATCCTCGCCTTCGAGGCGCTGCGGGCCGTCGACGAGCGGGACGCGTACGCGAACCTGGTGCTGCCCCCGCTGCTGCGCAAGGCGCGGGAGGGCGGGGAGTTCGACTCCAGGGACGCGGCGCTGGCCACGGAGTTGGTGTACGGGTCGCTGCGCCGGCAGGGGACGTACGACGCGATCATCGCGCAGTGCGTGGACCGGCCGCTGCGCGAGGTCGACCCGCCGGTACTGGACGTGCTGACGCTGGGCGCGCACCAGTTGCTCGGGACGCGGATTCCGACGCATGCGGCGGTCAGCGCGAGCGTCGAGCTGGCGCGGGTGGTTTTGGGCGACGGACGGGCGAAGTTCGTCAACGCGGTGCTGCGCAAGGTCGCTGCGCACGATCTGGACGGCTGGCTGGAGCGGGTGGCTCCGGAGTACGACGAGGACCCCGAGGACCATCTCGGGATCGTGCACGCCCACCCCCGCTGGATCGTCTCGGCGCTCTGGGACGCCCTGGGCGGTGGCCGCGCCGGCATCGAGGACCTGCTGGAGGCGGACAACGAGCGCCCCGAGGTGACCCTGGTGGCGCGGCCCGGCCGGGCCACCGCCGAGGAGCTGCTGGCCGCCGTCGGCGAGGGCGGCGCGCTGCCAGGGCGCTGGTCCCCGTATGCCGTGCGGCTGGCCGAGGGCGGTGAACCCGGCGCGCTGGACCCGGTGCGCGAGGGCCGTGCCGGGGTGCAGGACGAGGGCAGCCAGCTGGTCGCCATCGCGCTGGCCAACGCGCCGCTGGAGGGCCCGGACCGGGTCTGGCTGGACGGCTGCGCGGGGCCCGGCGGCAAGGCGGCGCTGCTGGGCGCGCTCGCGGCGGAGCGCGGCGCGGCGCTGCTGGCGTCGGAGAAGCAGCCGCACCGCGCCCGGCTGGTGGCGCGGGCGCTCGACGGCAACCCCGGCCCGTACGCGGTGATCGCCGCGGACGGCACCCGCCCGGCCTGGCGGCCCGGTGCCTTCGACCGGGTGCTGGTGGATGTGCCGTGCACCGGCCTGGGCGCGCTGCGGCGCCGTCCCGAGGCCCGCTGGCGGCGCCGCCCCGAGGATCTGGAGGGTTTCGCGCCGCTCCAGCGGGAGCTGCTGCGCCAGGCGCTGGCGGCCGTGCGGGTCGGTGGTGTGGTGGGCTATGCGACCTGCTCGCCGCATCCGGCGGAGACCCGGGCCGTGGTGGAGGACATGATCAAGGGGCGCGGCGGTGCCGCGGTGGAGGTCGAGTGGGTGGACGCCCGGCCGCTGATGCCGGGGGTGCCGGCGCTCGGTGACGGGCCGGATGTGCAGCTGTGGCCGCATCTGCACGGGACGGACGCGATGTATCTGGCGCTCGTGCGCCGGACGGGCTGACCTGCCGCGCCGGGCCGGCGACGACGGCCCCGGAGGGCCCCGGACGAGGGGCTGTCCGGGGCCGTCGCCGTGTGTCCGGGCGCGAACGGTGGTCGCCCGGGAAGCGGCTTACGGAAGCGGCGGGTTTCGGTCGTAGTTGGGGCGGACCCCTGTCGAGCGCATCCCGGTCACGAGATATCTTGATGTCAAGCAATGTTGAGACGTGGATGGAGCGGAGCACCCGGTGACTGACTCGACCATCATTTACACCCACACTGACGAGGCCCCGGCCCTGGCGACGTATTCGTTCCTGCCGGTGGTCGAGGCGTATGCCGCGACGGCCGGGGTGACGCTGGAGAGCCGTGACATCTCGCTGGCCGGGCGGATCATCGCCAGCTTCCCGGAGCATCTTGAGGAGAGCCAGCGCATCGACGACGCGCTCGCCGAGCTCGGCGAACTGGCCAAGACCCCGGGTGCGAACATCATCAAGCTGCCGAACATCTCGGCCTCGATCCCGCAGCTGAAGGCGGCCGTCGCCGAGCTCCAGAAGCAGGGCTACGCGCTGCCGGACTACCCGGACGACCCGAAGACCGACGAGGAGCGCGACATCCGCGCCCGTTACGACAAGGTCAAGGGCAGCGCGGTCAACCCGGTGCTGCGCGAGGGGAATTCCGACCGCCGGGCGCCCGCGTCGGTGAAGAACTACGCCAAGGCCCACCCGCACCGCATGGGCGCCTGGACGCCCGAGTCGAAGACGAACGTCTCCACCATGGGCGCCGACGACTTCCGCTCCACCGAGAAGTCCGCGGTCGTCGCCGAGGACGGCACGCTGCGCATCGAGCTGTCGGGCGACGACGGCAGCACCACCGTCCTGCGCGAGTCGGTACCGGTACTGGCCGGTGAGGTCGTGGACGCGTCCGTCATGCGCGTCGCGGCGCTCCGCGAGTTCCTGGCCGCGCAGGTCGCGCGCGCCAAGGCCGACGGCGTGCTGTTCTCCGTGCACCTGAAGGCCACGATGATGAAGGTCTCCGACCCGATCGTCTTCGGCCATGTCGTGCGCGCGTTCTTCCCGAAGACCTTCGCCCAGTACGGCGAGACCTTCGCGAGTGCCGGGCTGACCCCGAACGACGGCCTCGGCGGCATCTACAAGGGCCTGGAAGCGCTGCCGAACGGCGCCGAGATCAAGGCGTCCTTCGACGCCGAGCTGGCCGACGGCCCGGCGCTCGCGATGGTCGACTCCGACCGCGGCATCACCAACCTGCACGTCCCCAGCGACGTCATCGTGGACGCCTCCATGCCGGCCATGATCCGTACGTCCGGCCACATGTGGGGCCCGGACGGCCAGGAGGCCGACACCCTCGCCGTCATCCCGGACAGCTGCTACGCCGGCGTCTACCAGGCCGTCATCGAGGACTGCCGGGCGCACGGCGCCTTCGACCCGGCCACGATGGGCTCGGTGCCCAACGTCGGCCTGATGGCGCAGAAGGCCGAGGAGTACGGCAGCCACGACAAGACCTTCGAGATCCCGACCACCGGCACGGTGCGGGTCCTCGACGGCGCCGGCAACGTCGTGCTGGAGCAGGTCGTGAGCGCCGGCGACATCTTCCGGATGTGCCAGACCAAGGACGCCCCGATCAAGGACTGGGTCAAGCTCGCCGTGACCCGCGCCCGCGCCACCGGCGACCCGGCCGTGTTCTGGCTCGACGAGGGCCGGGCGCACGACGCCCAGCTCATCGAGAAGGTCAAGGCGTACCTCCCGGAGCACGACACCGAGGGCCTCCAGATCGAGATCAAGACGCCGGTCGACGCCACCACGTTCTCCCTGGAGCGCATCCGCCGCGGCGAGAACACCATCTCGGTCACCGGCAACGTGCTGCGTGACTACCTGACCGACCTGTTCCCGATCCTGGAGCTGGGCACCAGCGCCAAGATGCTGTCGGTCGTACCGCTGATGAACGGCGGCGGGCTGTTCGAGACGGGCGCCGGCGGCTCCGCTCCGAAGCACGTCCAGCAGCTGGTCAAGGAGAACTACCTGCGCTGGGACAGCCTGGGCGAGTTCCTGGCCCTCGCGGTCAGCTTCGAGCACCTGGCGACGACCACGGGCAACGCCCGCGCCCAGGTCCTGGCGGACACCCTCGACCGCGCGACCGGCTCGTTCCTCAACGAGAACAAGTCGCCGAGCCGCAAGCTGGGCGGTATCGACAACCGCGGCAGCCACTTCTACCTGGCGCTCTACTGGGCCCAGGAGCTGGCCGAGCAGACCGACGACGCGCAGCTCGCGGAGGCGTTCGGGCCGCTGGCCGAGACGCTGACCGAGCAGGCGCAGACCATCGTCGACGAGCTGATCGCGGTGCAGGGCTCCCCGGCCGACATCGGCGGCTACTACCAGCCCGACGCCGCCAAGGCGTCGGCGGTGATGCGTCCGTCGGCGACGCTCAACCAGGCGCTGGCGTCCCTGAAGCGCTAGTCGCGCAAGGTCGCAGCCGTTCCGCCCCGGCCGGGCGTCGCATCCGGCCGGGGCGGACCCGTGCGTGCCCGGTGACGGGGTCGCCCGGCCCGCCTCCGCCCGCGCGCGGGCGCCGGGCCATACTGGTGGCATGGCCTTGATCAACCCCAGCATCCTGTCCGCCGACTTCGCCCGCCTCTCCGAGGAGGCGAAGGCCGTGGAGGGCGCCGACTGGCTCCACGTCGACGTCATGGACAACCACTTCGTCCCGAACCTCACCCTCGGCGTGCCCATCGTCGAGTCGCTGAGCAGGGCGACGGACACCCCTCTCGACCTGCACCTGATGATCGAGGACCCGGATCGCTGGGCGCCGCAGTACGTCGAGGCCGGGGCCGGTTCGGTGACCTTCCACGCGGAGGCCGCCGCCGCGCCGGTGCGCCTGGCGCGGGAGATCCGGGCCAAGGGTGCGCGGGCGTCGATGGCGCTCAAGCCGGCCACCCCGATCGAGCCGTACGAGGACCTGCTCCCCGAGCTCGACATGCTGCTGATCATGACGGTGGAGCCCGGCTTCGGCGGCCAGGCGTTCCTGGACATCATGCTGCCGAAGATCCGCCGCACCCGTGAGCTGATCTCCCGGCACGGTCTCCAGCTGTGGCTCCAGGTGGACGGCGGGGTCTCCGCGTCCACCATCGAGCGGTGTGCGGAGGCGGGTGCCGATGTGTTCGTGGCGGGCTCGGCGGTCTACGGGGCCGACGATCCGGCCAAGGCGGTCCGCGACCTGCGGGAGAAGGCCGAGGCGGCGACGGCCGCGAGCTGGGGCTGCGCCCACTGATCGAGCGCGCCCGGCCGGTACGCGGACCGGGGCCGGCTTTCTGCGGCGTCGTGCGCGCCGCCGGTTGTCCTTTCGGCAACCGAGCGTTCATGCTCGTCGAGTCGGTCTTGGTCCCCGTACACCTCGGGTTTCTGAAAGGATGAGCAAAGACTCGATCAGATGCGCAAAAGGGGAGATTTTCGTGGTAGCCAGCCGCCCACAGTCCGGAATGGGCCCCGCCGAGCTGGTGCAGGCCGCGGCGATGGCTCGCCGCTTCTATCTTGAGGGCAAGTCCAAGATCCAGATCGCGGAGGAGTTCGGCGTCAGCCGGTTCAAGGTCGCCCGCGTACTGGAGACGGCCCTGGAGCGCGATCTCGTACGGATCGAGATCCGGGTGCCCTCCGAACTGGACGCGGAGCGCTCCGACGCCCTGCGGGCCCGCTACGGCCTGCGGCACGCGGTCGTCGTCGAATCGCCCGCCGACGCCTCGGAGGACGCCGCCGACCCGGAGAACCTCGGCGAGGTCGCAGCCGACCTGCTCGGCGAACTGGTCGCCGAGGGCGATGTCCTGGGGCTGGCCTGGGGACGCTCGACCATCCACATGGCAGCCGCGCTGCACCGGCTCCCGCCGTGCACGGTCGTCCAGTTGACCGGTGTCTACGACGCCGGCACCGCCGACCGCGGCTCGGTCGAGGCGGTGCGCCGCGCGGCCGATGTCTCCGGCGGCGAGGCGCACCCGATCTACGCGCCGATGCTGCTGCCCGACTCGGCGACCGCCGCCGCGCTGCGCGGTCAGACGGGTATCGCCCGGGCCTTCGAGTACTTCGACAAGGTCACCGTCGCCTGCGTCTCCATCGGCTCCTGGGAGCCGGGCGTCTCGACCGTCTACGACATGCTGTCGGAGGACGAGCGGGAGCACTACGCGTCGCTGGGTGCCGCCGCCGAGATGTCCGCGCACCTCTTCGACGCCGAGGGCCGGCGCATCGGCCGCGATCTGGGCGAGCGGTGCATCACCGTCGAGGCGGACCGGTTGCGCCGCATCCCGGAGGTCGTGGCCATCGCCGGCGGCCGGCGCAAGGCCGCGGCGATCGGCGCGGTGCTGCGCTCCGGGCTGGTCACGAGCCTGGTGACGGACACCGCCGCCGCCGACCACCTCCTCCTGGAGACCGGCCCCGGGCCGCGGCCCGCCCTGGACCGGGCGGACCCCGACGGGAAGTGACGGCGAGGGCCGCGCGGACGGTCGTGGCGGCGGGGGAGTGCCCCGCGGCTCCGGCCCGCCGCGCCGGTCCGCTGCGCTCCGGTGCGCGGACCGGCGAGCAGCCCGCGCGCGGCTGTGACAGCATCGGCGCATGCTGATCCACTCCGCCCCGCGGCGGGCCGCCGCCGCTGCCGGCGCCCTGCTCGCCGCCCTGCTTCTCGTTCTCACCGGCTGTTCCACCGGCGGTGGCGGCAAAGGGAGTTCGTCCGGGGCGCACCGGCCGTCCGCCACGGCCACGGCGGGAACGGGGGCGTCCGGCACGTCCGGCACGCCGGGCTGGGCGAAGGGGATGCCGACCGTCCAGACCGGCCGGCTGCCCGCCGAGGCGCAGCACACCCTGAAGCTCATCGACGCCGGCGGGCCCTTCCCGTACCCGAAGGACGGCACCGTCTTCGGCAACTACGAGCGGCAGCTGCCCAAGGAGCCGCGCGGTTACTACCACGAGTACACGGTCCCCACGCCGGGCTCCCGGGACCGCGGCGCGCGCCGTCTGATCAGCGGAAAGAGCCACGAGACGTTCTACACCGACGACCACTACCGGACCTTCAAGGCGGTGCTCCGATGACGTGCAGGGTGTTCGACGGGGAAGACACAGCTGACACAGAAGACACAGCGGGATTCCGGGAGGCCGCGCAGCCGCCGGGGGCCCGGGGAGCGTCCTTTGGGGGACGCGGTCGGGAGGTGCTCCGGTGACGGCCGAGGTGCCCCGGCCGCTGGCCGCGGTGCTGGACGGCAGTACGCCCGCGGGGGTGCTGTCCTGGCCGGCCGACCGCCCGTTGGCGGACGCGCTGGCCGCGGCCCGGGACGCGGGCTGGAGCGGCGCCGCGCTCGACCTCGAAGGGGCCCTGGACAAGGCCGAGTTCATGGACCGCTGCGCGCGCTCGCTGCGGCTGCCGGACTACTTCGGCCGCAACTGGGACGCGCTGGCCGACTGCCTCACCGATCTGTCGTGGTGCCCCGCCGACCGCGGCCGGCTGCTGGTCGTCACGGGCTGGCAGGGGTACGCAGCCGCCGTGCCGGAGGACTGGAGCATCGTCGAGACGGTGCTGGCGGACGCGGTCGGGTACTGGCGGGACACCGACACCGGGCTCGCGGTGATCATGGCGAGGGGGCGCGGACGGCAGGGGGCGTAGCGACCGCCGGGCGCCCGTCCGGCACGCCGTTCCGCGACGTCACGGGCACGTCCGGTGAGCCGCCGTCCCGGTGGCCGGCCCCGGCCTTGGCGGATCGCACCACCCGGCTCGCTGGCCCGTAGGACAATCGCATGAGTCCTGGTCAGGGCCCGTATCCTGGCGGTATGCGATTCCTGAATCCGAAGAACGGCGCCCTCGAAGAGAGTTCTTCGGTGCCCTACGACCTGACCTACGACGACGTGTTCATGGTGCCCGGCCGCTCCGCCGTGGGCTCCCGCCAGGCCGTGGACCTCGCCTCGCCCGACGGCTCGGGCACGACCATTCCGCTGGTGGTCGCCAACATGACGGCGATCGCCGGCCGCCGGATGGCCGAGACCGTCGCCCGCCGTGGTGGCCTGGTCGTCATTCCGCAGGACATCCCCATCGATGTCGTCACCGACGTCATCACCTGGGTCAAGCACCGCCACCTGGTCCTGGACACGCCCATCGTGCTGTCCCCGATCTCGACCGTCGCGGACGCCCTGTCGCTGCTGCCCAAGCGGGCGCACGGCGCGGGCATCGTGGTCGAGGGCGGCCGGCCGGTCGGTGTCGTCACCGAGCACGACCTGGCCGGGGTGGACCGCTTCACCCAGGTCGCCGAGGTCATGTCCAAGGACCTGCTGGTCCTCGACGCGGACATCGACCCCCGCGAGGCGTTCAACCGCCTCGACGCCGCGAACCGCAAGCTGGCGCCCGCGGTCGACGCGGACGGCATGCTGGTCGGCATCCTGACCCGCAAGGGCGCCCTCCGCGCCACCCTGTACACCCCCGCCACGGACGCCAACGGCAAGCTGCGCATCGCGGCTGCCGTGGGCATCAACGGCGATGTGGCGGGCAAGGCCAAGGCGCTGCTGGACGCCGGTGCGGACACGATCGTGGTGGACACCGCGCACGGCCACCAGGAGTCGATGATCAGCGCGATCAGGGCCGTCCGGGCGCTGGACCCGCAGGTCCCGATCGTGGCGGGCAACATCGTCGCGGCCGAGGGCGTCCGTGACCTCATCGAGGCCGGCGCGGACATCATCAAGGTCGGTGTCGGACCGGGCGCCATGTGCACGACCCGGATGATGACCGGCGTGGGCCGCCCGCAGTTCTCCGCGGTGCTGGAGTGCGCCGCCGAGGCGAAGAAGTACGGGAAGCACGTCTGGGCCGACGGCGGCGTGCGGCACCCGCGCGATGTCGCCATGGCGCTGGCCGCGGGCGCGTCCAACGTCATGATCGGCTCGTGGTTCGCCGGCACCCTGGAGTCGCCGGGCGACCTCCAGCACACCGCCGAGGGCCGGCCGTACAAGGAGAGCTTCGGCATGGCCTCCGCGCGTGCGGTGCGCAACCGCACGAGCGAGGAGTCGGCCTACGACCGCGCTCGCAAGGCGCTGTTCGAGGAGGGCATCTCCACCTCGCGGATGTTCATCGACCAGGCGCGCCCCGGCGTCGAGGACCTGATCGACTCGATCATCGCGGGCGTCCGCAGCTCCTGCACCTACGCGGGTGCCGCCTCCCTGGAGGAGTTCGCGGAGAAGGCCGTGGTCGGCGTGCAGAGCGCCGCCGGTTACGCCGAGGGCAAGCCGCTGCACGACAGCTGGAGCTGACCGCCCGGAGCCGGCACGGCTCCCGAAGCCGCCGCTCGACGGCCCCGCACCGATCCGGTGCGGGGCCGTTCGCGTCCCCGGCGGGCCGTGATTCCGGGCGGTGGCGTGCAACGAACCACCGCCGCCGGGCCCGGTGCGCAATGATCAACTGCGGTTGCGCAAGGAACCTGCATTACGGCAGGTCAGCGAGGGGCCGTAAGGTCATGCGCTGTACGTGGAGTGGCGGAGACCGTCTGCTCGGCGGTCTCCTGCTGGGGCGGTTCTGCCTGCCCGCGAGGCCGCTGCGGTCGCCGTCACAGAAATGTGCCGGAACGTGTCATTTTGACCGGCAGCGACAAAGGAGCCACCCAGTGTTGGAGAACGGCGCAGCCCCACCCCCGGGGACCAGCGACTTCCCGTCGCCCTCCCCCGGAGGACTCGGCACCCGGCTGATGCGGCGCAAGCCGGTCGAGCGCCTGGTGGCGGAGGGCGGCAAGGGCGAGGGTGGCACCCTCCGCCGCTCGATGGGCGTCTGGCAGCTGACCATGATCAGTATCGGTGCCACGCTCGGCACCGGCATCTTCGTGGTGCTCGGCCAGGCCGTCCCGGACGCCGGACCCGCGGTCGTGATCTCCTTCGTCATCGCCGGCGTCACCGCGCTGTTCTCCGCGCTCTCCTACGCCGAGCTGGCCGGCACCATCCCGGTCTCCGGCTCGTCGTACTCCTACGCCTACGCCACCCTCGGCGAGCTGGTCGCCTGGGTCTGCGGCTGGTGTCTGATCCTGGAGTACGGCGTCTCGGTCGCGGCCGTCGCCGTCGGCTGGGGCCAGTACCTGAACGAGCTGCTCGACGGCACGCTCGGCATCACCATCCCCACCGCGCTCTCCGCCCCGCCGGGCCAGGGCGGCTACTTCAACCTGCCGGCGCTGCTGGTCGTGATGCTCGCGATGGTCTTCCTGCTGGGCGGTGCCAAGGAGAGCGCCCGCGCCAACACGATCATGGTGGCCGTCAAGATCGTCGCGCTGCTGCTCTTCTGCGGCGTCGCGCTCCAGGGCGTCAAGTCCGGCAACTACGCCAACTTCATGCCCATGGGCATGGCCGGCGTCAGCGCCGCCGGCGCCACGCTGTTCTTCTCCTACATCGGCTTCGACGCGGCCTCCACGGCGGGTGAGGAGGCCAAGAACCCGCAGCGCGACCTGCCCCGCGCGATCATGCTGTCGCTGGTCATCGTCACCGCGCTCTACTGCCTGGTCGCGGCCATCGCGGTGGGCGCGATGCCATGGCAGAAGTTCAAGGGTTCCGAGGCCGCGCTCGCCGGCATCCTGAAGTCGGTCACCGGCCAGGACTTCTGGGCCGTCCTGCTCTCCCTCGGCGCCGTCGTCGCCATCGCCAGCGTCGTGCTGACCGTCCTCTACGGCCAGACCCGGATCCTCTTCGCGATGTCCCGCGACGGCCTGGTGCCGAAGGTGTTCTCCAAGGTGCACCCCAAGAGCGGCGCACCGCGGGTCAACACCGTCGTCGTCTCCCTCTTCTGCGGCGTGCTGGCCGCAGCCGTCCCGCTGGGCCAGCTGGCCGACGCCACCAGCATCGGCACGCTGTTCGCCTTCGCACTGGTCAACATCGCGGTGATCGTGCTGCGCCGCACCCGGCCCACCATGCCGCGGAGCTTCCGTACGCCGCTCTCGCCGCTCTTCCCGGCGATCGGTTTCGTCCTCTGCGTCGTCATGATGGCCAGGCTCGGCGCCGTGACCTGGGTGGTCTTCGGAGTCTGGATGGCCGTCGGCCTTGTGATCTACTTCGGATACGGCTTGCGCCGCTCCCGATTGGCCACCGCAGAGAAGTGACCCACCCGCAGTGCGACTGAACGATCTCGACGAACGTATCGTCCACGCCCTCGCCGAGGACGCCCGCCGCAGCTACGCCGACATCGGCCAGGAGGTCGGCCTGTCCGCACCGGCGGTCAAACGCCGGGTGGACCGGCTGCGGGCGGACGGCGCGATCACCGGATTCACCGTGCGGGTCGACCCGGCCGCCCTCGGCTGGGAGACCGAGGGGTTCATCGAGATCTACTGCCGCCGCAACACCTCGCCCGAGGCGATCCACCGCGGCCTGTCGCGCTACCCGGAGGTGGCGCCCGCCTCCACCGTCACCGGAGAGGCGGACGCCATCGTCCAGGTCTTCGCGTCGGACATGCGGCACTTCGAACGCGTCCTGGAACGGATCGCCGGCGAACCCTTCGTCGAGCGCACCAAGTCCGTCCTGGTCCTCTCGCCACTGCTGCGCCGCTACGGGTCGGGGGCACCCGGCTAGGAACGTGCCGGGCGGGGGCCGGCGCGGCCCGCTGCGTGCACGGCCCGGCGTGGGCCCGCTCCTCGGGCGGGCTCAGGCCGCGTCCCCCTCCCCGGTCTCCGGCCCCGTCGCGCTCCGCGGCGGGGTTCCCTGCGTCCAGGCGATCCGCAGGGACGACGCGGAGATCCGCCAGCCGTCCGGGGTCCGCACCAGCTCGCTGTCCGCGTGACCCGCGGAGACGAAGAGCTCTGCGGAGCCGCCCGCCAGGACATGGGTGCTGAGCTGGGCGCCGCGGGCGGTGGCCCGGTCGCCGTCGATCTCGATGACGGCGTTGGTGCCCAGGTGCACCGTCCGGTCGAACAGGGCCATCGCCTGGCTGACGCTCGCCAGCAGGGCGTCCCGCCCGTGGACCGTGCCGACGGGCATCACGGCGGTCACCTCCTCGGTATGGAAGGCGCGGGCCCAGGCCTCGTCGAATATCCCCTCGTCCAGGGAGCGCAGGTAGCGGTCCAGGAGGTCGGTGATCTCGGCGCGGTCGATGAGGTGCTGGAGCTGCGGCCCGAGCCGGGCCCCGGCCTCAGGCCGGGGCCGGGGCGATGTGCCGTTGGTGGTCGTGCCGTTGGCGGCCGTGGCTTCGAGGGTGGTCATGGCCTTGTCCGTGGTCACGGACTGCTCCCCGGTGTCGGTGGTGTCGGTGGTGGCTGCCCGGTCGGCGAGGGCGGGCTCTTCCGGCGTTGCGCTCTGGCGTGTGCTCATGCGGCGATCCTGGTATCTCAAGCGGACTTGAGGTCAAGTGCGTCGGGTCCCGGCTTCGGAGGAGGCCGCGGATCGGGCGCCGGGCGGCTGTGGCGGCGGCGTGGCCGGGCCTGCCCCGGTGGGGTGCGCTCCGGCGCGGAGGGCGGACATCACCACGGCGCCCGCCACCAGCACCACGCCCGCCGCCATGCGGTAGCCGAACGCGGCGGCGTCGGTGAACGCACCGGCCGTGCCCGCCCCGTGACCCGTCCCCGAGGCGAAGCGGACGGACAGTACGGTCCCCACCACGGCGATGCCCAGCGACGCGCCCAACTCCCGTGCCGCGCCCTGGAGTCCGGAGCCCATACCGGACCGGTGGGCCGGCACCGACGCGACGACCGCATGGGACAGGGTGGGCATCGCCAGGCCCGCGCCGGTCGACAGCACCAGGAGAAACGTCAGGTACAGGGCGTAGGGCGTGCCGGCGTCGGCGGTGGAGAGCAGGAGCAGACCGGCCGCTATCAGGGCCAGCCCGACGCCGGCCGTTGTGGCCTCACCGATCCGCCGCGCCAGGCTCATGCCGTACCTCGTCACGGCCATCATCCCCAAGGCCATCGGCACGATCGCAAAGCCGGTCTGGAGGGGTGAATAGCCCTTGACGTACTGGAGGAACTGCGCGTTGACGTAGAACAGCGCGAACAGGCCGAAGAAGGCCACGGCGATACCGATACTGCCGCCGCGCAGCCGCGGCAGCCGGAACAGCCGCGGATCCAGCACCGGGTGCGCGGCCCGCAGGCCATGGCGGACGAACCCCGCGAACAGTGCGAGCGCCAGCGCGAAGGCGGCGACGACCGGGGGTGAGGCCCAGCCCAGTGCGGGGCCCTCGATGATGCCGAAGAGCAGCGCCGCCGATGCGAGGACCAGCAGCGCCGACCCCGGGAGGTCGAGCGTTGCCGTCTGGCGGGGCACCCGGGGCGCGGACCGCGCCACCCAGCCGAACAGCACGAGCGCCAGCGGCACATACCCCCAGAACAGCCCCTGCCAGGGCAGGTATTGGAGTATCAGCGCGCCGCCGGCGTTGCCCGCCATCCCGCCGACGGCGAGCGCTGCGCTCCATGCCGCCACCGCTGACGCCTTCTGCTCGGGCGGGGTGGCGTGCAGCAGTACGGACATCGTGGCCGGGACGAGCAGTGCGGCGCCGGCGCCCGAGACGGCGCGGGCCACCAGCAGGATCGGGAGGCCGGGGGCCAGTGCGCTCAGCAGCGCGCCCGCGCCGAAGACGCCCAGTCCGGTCAGCAGGATGCCCTTGCGGCCGTACCGGTCGCCGAGGGCGCCGGCCGGGATCAGCAGGCCCGCGAAGACCAGGACGTAGGTGTCGACGATCCAGAGGAGTTGGGACGGGGTCGGGTGGAGAGCGCTTGCGGCGATCTTGGGAATGGCCAGGTTCATCGCGGCCACGAGTGACTGCGCGACGAGGACGCAGGCGCACACCGCGGCCGTCACCGAGCGCCGGCCGGCACGGGAGCCTGCGGCGGCCGATCGGGGAGCGCCCGCGCCGGCGGTCGGGCTGCCGGCGGTCGAGCCGTCTGCGGTCCGCGGGGCGGTGGTCGAGGGGCCGGCGGACCGGGCGCGGCCGGTGGGCGGCAGGGGTGCTGACGAGGTCATGGCCGGGACGCTAGAGTCCCGGTTAGTTGATCTCAACTGCAAGGTGTGCACTGCATGATTGCGCGAAACGCAAACATCGACCTCAACCTGCTGATCGCACTGGACGCACTGCTGGAAGAGGAGAGCGTGACCGCAGCCGCCGACCGGCTGGGGCTCTCCGGGCCCGCCATGAGCCGGGCGCTCGGCCGGATCCGGCGGACGATCGGCGACCCCGTCCTCGTACGCGCCGGCCGCCATATGGTGCCGACCCCGCGCGCCCTGGAGATCAAGGCCGATGTGCGGCGGCTGGTGGAGGAGGCGCACGGTGTGCTGACCCCGTCCGCACCCGCCGATCCGGCGGAGCTGGCCCGGGTGTTCACCATCGCCGCCAGCGACAACTTCGTCACCGCCATCGGCCCGGCACTGGTCGCCCGGGTCGCACAGGAGGCTCCGCAGGTCGTGCTGCGCTTCCTCGGCGAGAGCCCTGTCGATCTGCCGCTGCTGAGGGACGGTGCGGCGGATCTGGAGTTCGGAGCCGTCGAGGCGCGTGAGCCGGAGATCCGTACGGAGGAGGTCTTCGCCGATCGCGGTGTCGCGGTCGTACGCCAGGGGCATCCGCTCACCGCGGTGCACGTCACCGCCCGCCGCTTCGCCGATGCCGCGCACGTCAACTTCTCCCGCCGCGGGCGGCTGACCGGCCCGATCGACACCGCGCTGGCCGAACTCGGCCTGCGCCGGCGGGTGATCGCCACCGTCCCGACCTTCGCGGCCTCGCTGCTGACGGTGCGGGACAGCGATGCGGTGGGCCTGTCGTTGGAGCGGATGGCCGCAGCGACGGTCCGCGGGCTGGGTTTGCACACCCTGCCGATCCCGCTCGCGCTGCCGCCGATGTCGATGACGATGGCCTGGCACCCGCGGCAGGACGCCGACGCCGGGCATGTGTGGCTGCGTGGACTGGTCCGGAGCACGGTGGCCGCGGTGGTCGGCTGAGTGGTGCGGCCGGTGCGTCGCGCGTACGCGGACCGCGGACCGCCACCCCGGCGCGGCGAGCCGCCCCCGCTGCCGGGGCTGCCCCGCCCCGGCCCCACCTGCGCGGACGCCCGGCGCAACGAATCGCCGGGCAAGCCCTTGAACGCGCAACGAATCGTTCGTCGGCGCGCAACGGTGGCGCCTTGTCCGGGATCGGCGGCGGCCCGTACCGTCATTGCGTCCCGCCCGAACCGTCCCGCCGAGGGGTCCCATGCCGCCGCTGCACACCGCCCTGCTCCAGAGTTCGGGACGGCCCGGCGACGTTGCGCACAACCTGCGGCTGCTGGACGAAGCGGCCCGTGAGGCAGCCGCGACCGGCGCCGGGCTGCTCGCCTGCCCCGAGCTGTTCCTCACCGGCTATGCCATCGGCGGCGATGTCCACCGCCTCGCCGAGACCGCCGACGGCGCCGGTGCCCGGGCCGTCGCCGGTATCGCCGCCGCCCACGGCATCGCGGTCCTCTACGGCTACCCGGAGCGCGCCCCCGAGAGCGGGGACGACGGCGCGGGCGACGGCAGGGCCGTGGTCTACAACTCGGCGCAGCTGATCGGGCCGGACGGCGCCCGGCTCGCGAACTACCGCAAGACCCATCTCTTCGGCTGCTTCGAGCGCGAATGGTTCACGCCGGGCGACCGGCCCGTCGTCCAGGCCGAGTTGGCCGGAGTCCGGATCGGCCTGCTGATCTGCTACGACGTGGAATTCCCGGAGAACGTCCGGGCGCACGCGCTGGCCGGTACGGACCTGCTGCTGGTGCCGACCGCGCAGATGCACCCCTTCCAGTTCGTCGCCGAGTCCGTCGTCCCGGTGCGCGCCTTCGAGAGCCAGATGTACGTCGCGTATGTCAACCGGGTCGGCGAGGAGGGCGAGTTCGAGTTCGTCGGGCTCAGCTGCCTGGCCGGACCGGACGGTGTCGTACGGACCCGCGCCGGGCGCTCCGAGCAACTGGTGCAGGCCGCCGTCGACCCGGACTTCCTGAAGGCGTCGCGGGAGCACAACCCCTATCTGCACGACCGGCGGCCCGAGCTGTACGGCCACCTGGCGTGACCCCCGCCGACGCGACCGGACCCCGCAGGTGAACCGCCCCCCGGCGTGACCGGAGCGCCACCGTACTCCGACCGCCGACCCGACGTGACCTGCCCTGATGTGACCTGCCCCTGATGTGACCTGATCCGCCCCCGCCGCACGACGGGGCGCGGGCCGGCCCCGGCCTGCCCCGCCGCACCGCCCCCGGCCCTCGTACCCCGCCGAGCCCCGCTCCGGCCTGCCCCGATACACCGCCCCGCCCGCAAGGAGTCCGCCCCGATGACGTCCACGGTGCCCACCGCCGCCCACCACGCGGATGCCCAGCCGCCGATCACCATGTTCGGCCCGGACTTCCCGTACGCCTACGACGACTTCCTGGCGCACCCCGCGGGCCTGGGCCAGGTCCCCGCCACCGAGCACGGCAAGGAGGTCGCGGTCATCGGCGGCGGCCTCTCCGGCATCATCACCGCCTACGAGCTGATGAAGATGGGCCTCAAGCCCGTCGTCTACGAGGCGGACCGGATAGGCGGCCGGCTGCGCACCGTCGGCTTCGAGGGCTGCGACCCGGGCCTGACCGCCGAGATGGGCGCGATGCGCTTCCCGCCGAGCTCCACCGCGCTCCAGCACTACATCGACCTGGTGGGCCTGGAGACCAGGCCGTTCCCCAACCCGCTGGCCCCCGACACCCCGTCGACGGTCGTCGACCTCAAGGGCGAGTCGCACTACGCGCGCACCGTCGCGGACCTGCCCGAGGTCTACACCCAGGTCATGGACGCCTGGAACGCCTGCCTGGAGGAGGGCGCGGACTTCTCCGACATGAACCGGGCGCTGCGCGAGCGCGACGTCCCGCGGATCCGGGAGATCTGGTCCCGGCTCGTCGAGAAGCTCGACAACCAGACCTTCTACGGATTCCTCTGCGACTCCACCGCCTTCCGCTCCTTCCGGCACCGGGAGATCTTCGGCCAGGTCGGGTTCGGCACCGGCGGCTGGGACACCGACTTCCCCAACTCCATCCTGGAGATCCTGCGCGTCGTCTACACCGAGGCCGACGACCACCACCGGGGCATCGTGGGCGGCAGCCAGCAGCTTCCGCTGCGCCTGTGGGAGCGCGAGCCCGAGAAGATCGTGTACTGGGCGCCGGGCACCTCGCTCGCCACGCTGCACGACGGCGCGCCCCGCCCGGCCGTGACCCGGCTCCACCGCACCGCGGGCAACCGCGTCACGGTGACCGACGCCGCCGGCGACATCCGCACCTACGAGGCCGCGGTCTTCACCGCGCAGTCCTGGATGCTGTTGAGCAAGATCGCCTGCGACGACGCGCTGTTCCCGATCGACCACTGGACGGCGATGGAGCGGACCCACTACATGGAGTCCAGCAAGCTCTTCGTGCCCGTGGACCGGCCGTTCTGGCTGGACAAGGCCGTCGACGAGAACGGCGAGCCCACCGACCGGGACGTGATGAGCATGACGCTCACCGACCGGATGACCCGGGGCACCTACCTCCTGGACGACGGGCCGGACCGGCCGGCCGTCATCTGCCTCTCGTACACGTGGTGCGACGACAGCCTCAAGTGGCTGCCGCTGAACGCCAACGAGCGCATGGAGGTCATGCTGAAGTCGCTGTCGGAGATCTATCCGAACGTCGACATCCGCAAGCACATCATCGGCAACCCGGTCACCGTCTCCTGGGAGAACGAGCCCTACTTCATGGGCGCGTTCAAGGCCAACCTCCCCGGCCACTACCGCTACCAGCGGCGTCTGTTCACCCACTTCATGCAGGACCTGCTCCCCGAGGACAAGCGCGGCATCTTCCTGGCCGGCGACGACATCTCCTGGACCGCGGGCTGGGCCGAGGGCGCCGTGCAGACCGCGCTGAACGCGGTGTGGGGCGTGATGCACCACTTCGGCGGCGCCACGGACGCGGCCAACCCTGGCCCGGGCGACGTCTACGACGAGATCGCCCCGATCGAGCTCCCCGAGGACTGACCGGTCCGGTTGCCGGAGGCCGGCCGCGCGGATCCGGGCGTGCAGTCCGGCGGCGCGGTCGGCCCTTTCGCCGCCGCCCCGGCGGCGGACCTGGAGATCGAGCAGCACCTCGCGGGCGCCGCCGTGCTGTCCCCCCGGCGGTGCGGCGGAATGACGCCGCCCAGGGTGTCCCGTGCCCGGTGGCGGGGTCAGTTCAGCGGCGTCAGCAGGCACCGGCCGATCAGGCCGACGCTCGCGTCCAGGCGCTCGGCCAGCTCCTCGGCCATCTCCGGCAGCCGGCGGACGCCCCACAGCATCCGGGCCGCGGCCCAGGCGCCGTCCCGGGCCATCTCCAGGCTCCAGGAGCCGATCAGATGCGTGAGCGGATCGGCGATGTCGAGCACGTCGGGGCCGGGCATCAGGGTCTCCCGGATGCCCTCCTCCAGGCCGGTCAGAACGGTGCCGATCCGGTCGAAGTCGCCTTCCAGGGCGGGCGGTTCGCAGCCGAGCGCCTGGCAGGTGTCCAGGACGGCGAGCGCGAGATCGTGGCCGATGTGCGCATTGATGCCGGCCAGCGCGAACTGCAGCGGGCGGACCCCGGGATGCCGCCGCAGCTGGAAGAGCGGGCGCCAGCAGGCCGGCGGGCGCAGCCCCGTGGCGTCCGCGTCCACGGCGGTGAAGTAGCGGCGGGCGAAGTGGATGTCCAGTTCACCGGTGGCTTCCGGGTCCTCGAAGGCGCCACCCCCCACGCGCTGCGCGACCGCCTCGGTGACGGTCAGATAGACCCGGTTGAACACCGCCACCCCGTCCTCCGGGGGCAGCGATGCGTCCAGGGCGCGCAGCCGCGCCAGGACATCGGCCACGCCTGCCGTTGTCGCGGGGCCGGCGCCGTCGGGGGGCCGTGCGGCGGGGCTCTCCGCGGTGCGCCGCGGGCCCTTTCCGCCGTGCTGCTGAATCGTCGTCATCTGCTCAGCGTGACATCGGGATGCCCCCGAATATGCCGCCGACCGCGGCCTGTTGACCGGATCGGAGTAATAATCAGCGCGCCGTCCTGAGGCCCTTCCCGCGCGTTCCCGGGGCGCGTGACGACGTTTGTCACGTACTTCCGACGGGCCGCCCCGGAAGCCAATGCCCTTTGCGAAACCCATTTCCGTTCGGCGTCCCAGGAATCACCGCGGTGAACGCGGCGCACAATTCCGCAAGTTGACCCATTTCCCCGAGATTGTCCGCCGCGTCGGCCGACCCGCTCCTGGCGGCGACCGCGCCGGTGACGGCCGCTGGCCGGCCGCCCGGAACCGTCGGGCGAAAGGGGCCGCCTATGGATTCGACTGGTCCACCGACTATTGCACCAGGCTCCCCGACAACCCCTTCGGATTTCCTTTCAAGACCTCCTGTGCGCGGCAGGACTTCGGATACCGCAGCGACAAGGAGGCGGGCACCTTCGCCGTCGACGAACCGCGCGTGGACCGTGCGCTGTACGAGGATTTCGAGCGGGTCTGCGCGGTCTGCTCCGGTGCGAGGAAGAGCTCCTGCAACGCGCTGGCGTGGACCTGATGGCGAGGCGGTCGGGAAGTTCGGCGCAAGCGGGCGGTAGGCGGTTCCGGCGGCGCGGAATGCGGGATGTCCCACGTCCGCGCCACCGGATCGCCCGAGGGGTGCGTCAGTGCCGCTCGTCCGGCCGTGCGTCCCGCTCGTCGGCCGGCCGGTCGTACGCCGAGGTGCCCTCGTCCAGCAGGGGGCGCTGCTCCTTGAGGTGGGCGGGGGCCAGGACGCGCAGTACGTGGTAGCCGGAGAGCACCACGATCGTGCCCAGGGCGATGCCGCCCAGCTGGAAGTCGGCGCTGATGCGCAGGTCGACCCCGCCGACGCCGATGATGATGCCCGCGGCGACCGGTACGAGGTTGAGCGGATTGCGGAGGTCCACCTTGTTGTGCACCCAGATCTGGGCGCCGAGCAGGCCGATCATCCCGTACAGGATGACGGTGATACCGCCCAGCACCCCGCCGGGGATCGCGGCCACCACCGCGCCGAACTTGGGGCACAGGCCGAAGAGGAGCGCGAAGCCGGCCGCCGCCCAGTAGGCCGCGGTGGAGTAGACCCGGGTCGCCGCCATCACGCCGATGTTCTCGGAGTAGGTGGTGTTGGGCGGGCCGCCGAGCGCCGTGGAGAGCACCGAGGCGGCGCCGTCCGCGGAGATCGCGGTGCCGAGCTTGTCGTCCAGCGGGTCGCCGGTCATCTCGCCGACCGCCTTGACGTGTCCGGCGTTCTCCGCGACCAGCGCGATCACCACCGGCAGCGCGACAAGGATCGCCGACCACTGGAAGGCGGGCCCGTGGAAGGACGGCAGCCCGATCCAGTCCGCCTTGCCGACCGCCGAGAAGTCGAGCCGCCAGTGGTCGACGACCTTGCCGGCGCCGTTGACGGAATGGATCATTCCGAAGGCCCGGTCGAAGATCCAGGAGATGGCGTAGCCGAAGACCAGCCCGAGGAAGATCGCGATCCGCGACCAGAAGCCGCGCAGGCACACCACCGCGAGCCCGGTGGCCAGCATCGTCAGCAGCGCCACCCACTGGTCCTGCGGCCAGTACGTACTCGCCGTCACCGGCGCCAGGTTGAAG
This sequence comes from Streptomyces albospinus, assembly GCF_014648695.1. Taxonomy (GTDB): domain Bacteria; phylum Actinomycetota; class Actinomycetes; order Streptomycetales; family Streptomycetaceae; genus Streptomyces; species Streptomyces albospinus. The sequence goes on along the minus strand of NZ_BMRP01000012.1, from coordinate 129,301 downwards.
CCGATCAGCATGACGACGGCGCCGGTGACCACCGGCGGCATCGCGGCATGGATGATGCGCGCGCCGAACCGCTGGACCGCCAGGCCGATGAGGAACAGCACCACACCGACCACCAGGACCGCGCCGGTGACCGTCGCGCTGGTGCCGCCCTGCGCCCGGATGACGGCCGCGACGCCCACGAAGGAGAGCGAGCAGCCCAGATAGGAGGGCACCCGGCCGCGGGTGGCCAGCAGGAAGATGACGGTGGCGACACCGGACATCATGATGGCGAGGTTGGGGTCCAGGCCCATCAGCACCGGGGCGACGAAGCTCGCGCCGAACATCGCGACGACATGCTGTGCGCCGAGGCCCGCCGTCCGCGGCCACGACAGCCGCTCGTCCGGTCCGACCACCGCTCCGGGGGCCGGGTTGCGCCCGTCGCCGTGTACGGTCCAGCGCACACCGAGGCCCATGACTGCTCCAGTCTTCATGAGGTGTTCACAGGGGGACGGAAAGCATTCTAAGCAGCCGCTTACGATGGCTCGGGCTCATCACAGCAGCCCCACCGGTGCCACGCGTACCGGTCACCGCACCAGGAAAACCAGGAGCATCAGCAGTGAGCGTCGAACCCCTCCAGGCCGCCGACCCCGTCCCCTACGGGCAACTGGTCCCCGTCACGGTCCACTTCGACGACCTCGACGCGCTCGGCATGCTCCACAACTCCCGCTACCCGCTGCTGGTCGAGCGGGCCTGGGCCGAGTACTGGCACGGCTTCGGCTTCGGGTTCGACGGCGACTGGGCCGCCGCCGGCGACATGTGCAACGTGATCAAGGAGATGCGGGTCTCCTACGAGCGGCCGGTCACCAGCGCCGGCCGCTTCGCCGCGCACCTGTGGGTCGAGCGCCTGGGCCGTACCGGGCTCACCTACGGCTTCCGGATCTGCGACGCCGACGGGACCGGGACCTACGCACACGGCCACCGGGTGCTCGTCCGCGTCGACGCCGGGACGCTGCGCCCCACCCCCTGGTCGGACCGGGCCCGCGCGATCGCCGCGGACCTGCTCAAGCCGGAGACGGCGGGCGCGGCGGCGGACGCCGCCTGACGCGCGGCGGTCAGGACCGCTCCAGATCGCCGGTCACGGCCGCCGCGCCCCCGGACGCGGTACCGGACGGGACCCGCAGCACCCGGGCGCCCACGACCAGGCCGAAGGCCAGCGCCGTGACCAGCATGAAGGAGACGGTCAGCGAGGTCGCCTGGGCGATGCGCCGACGGCACCGGCCCGAACCGCGCCACCACCGTGTCGCCGGCCAGCCGGGCGGCGGCCATCGTGCAGGCGAAGGCGGTGGTGGAGGCGGCGGCCAGGCCCGCGTCGGTGCCTGGCGACGTCCGCCATGCCCGAGCTCGCGCCGTAGGCCAGCAGCGCCAGGCACAGCACGTGGACATCGGGGGAGAGGGCGGGCAGGAGCAGGGACAGAGTCCAGCAGGCGAGCAGTCCGCGGAGCGCGGTGCGGGCGCCGAAGCGGTGGCTGATCCGGCCCGCGAGCGGCATCGCCAACGAGGCGCCGATCGCGGGAAAGGCCAGGGCCAGGCCGAGTTGGCCGGGGGAGATGCCGGTGTGGTCCTGGATCCAGGGGATGCGGGTGGCGAAGTTTCCGGTGGCCGCGCCGTGCACGAGGAACACCGCGGCGACGGACCGGCGTGCGCGGCGCAGAACGGGGTGGGGGCGGGGGATGACGTCGGGAGCGCCGTTGTCAGCCATGGGCGGTAAATTATCGGGAACCCCGCCTGACAACACGGGAATCGGGTCGGCCACCGACTCCCCCAGTTCAAAGGCACTTTGGCGGCAGGACGCGGCTCCCGACCGTTCAGCGGGCCACCCGCTCCGCCAGGAATTCCGCATAGGTCCGCCGCCCGTCCGCGTGGTCCGGTGCGAGGTTCGCGCCCCGCCGCAGCGCCGCCATGCTCGCGCCGGGCAGCGGTAGCGGGAGCAGCAGCCGGTGCCGTCCGCCCGCCGCGAGGGTCAGGCGGGCCAGGTCCCGGAACTCCAGCGCCTCGGGCCCGCCCATGTCCGGCACCCGCCCGGCCGGCGCGCCGAGCGCCAACTCGGCCAGCCGGTCCGCCACTTCGCCCACGTCGACGGGCTGGATGCGGACCCCCGCCGGCACCGGCAGCACCGGTGACTTGGCGAGCGCCTTGACGATCCTGAGCACCAGGTGGTGGAACTGCGTCGTCCGCAGCACCGTCCAGCCGACGCCGGACTCCTCGATCAGCCGCTCCACCGCGAGCTTGGTGCGGTAGTAGCCGAGCGGGATCCGGTCCACGCCGACGATCGAGATGTACACGAGGTGCCGGATGCCCGCCCGCCGCGCCGCCTCGACCAGCCGCTCCGCCGCCTCCTCGTCGCCGCCCGTGGGGGCCGTGGCGCAGTGCACGACGGCGTCCACGCCGGCCACCGCGTCCGCCAGGCCGGTGCCGTCGCGCAGATCGACGGCGTACGACCGCAGCTGCGGGCGCGCGGTGCCCGTATGGGGCCGCCGGCTGAGCGACCGTACGTCGTGGCCGTCGCGGAGCAGCCGGTCGACCAGGGCGTGTCCGAGCGTGCCCGTGCCGCCGGTGACCAGAATTGTCGCCATCGCGGATCAGTCCTTGGGGTGGGAGGCGGGAAATCAGAGGGATACCGGCCTAATGACGGAACATCGGTGGCGGCTGCGACAGGCGACGCGCCGGGGTCTGTGAGGCAGCCCACAGGGCTTCGCTCGCATGGGTCACGATCAGCCGTGGCACACTGAGCGTGTACTGACATAAGAGCAGCAGCGCACTCCGGGGTCGGTGTAATTCCGAACCGGCGGTAACAGTCCGCGACCCGTCCGCAGCCAGCGGCCGGTTGAGCAGGTGAAATTCCTGCACCGACGGTGAAAGTCCGGATGGGAGGCAGTGCGCGGCGGGCGAGCTTCGGTACACCGCCGTCGGCGGCGCGTCCGGCCATGTTCCGGGCGAGCCCTCTTTTCCGGCCTCGGTGTCCCCGTGGCTCTGTTTCCGCTTCTGTCGTCCAGACAGCCCCGGAGTCCGTGCCCTGAGAGGCAGGAGGACCCGGTGGCCACCGCAGCCCCCGTAGAGACTGCGGCGATGCGCCGAGCCATCGAGCTCGCCGCCCGCGGCCTCGGGCGCACCAGCCCCAACCCGGTCGTCGGCTGTGTCGTCCTGGACTCCGAGGGCCGTACGGCGGGCGAGGGCTGGCACGAGCGGGCCGGCGGGCCGCACGCCGAGGTCCACGCGCTGCGTGCCGCGGGCGAACGGGCCCGGGGCGGCACCGCGCTGGTCACCCTGGAGCCCTGCAACCACACCGGGCGTACGGGACCGTGCGCCCGGGCGCTGATCGAGGCCGGTGTCGCCCGGGTCGTCTACGCCGTCGCCGACCCGAACCCGACCGCCACCGGCGGTGCCCTGGCCCTGGCCGAGGCCGGGATCGACGTCGAGGGCGGACTGCTCGCCGACGAGGCCGCGGCCGGCAACGAAGCGTGGCTGACGTCGGTGCTGCGCGGCCGGCCGTTCGTGCTGTGGAAGTACGCCGCCACCCTGGACGGCCGGATCGCCGCCGCCGACGGCACCAGCCGCTGGATCTCCTCGCCCGAGTCGCGGGCCGATGTGCACCGGCTGCGGGCCGCCGCGGACGCGGTGATCGTCGGCTCCGGCACCGCCCGCGCCGACGATCCGCAGCTCGGCGTGCGGATCGCCGGGCTGTCCGACGACGAGATCAGCCAGCCGCTGCGGGTGGTGGTGGACTCCGGCGCAACCGCCGTCAAGGCCGGCGCCCGCGTCCTGGACGGCACCGCGCCCACCCTGATCGCGGTCGCCGAGGACGCCGACGCGGCCCACCTCGAAGGGCTCGCCCCGATCGTGCGGCTGCCGCGCGCCGCCGAGGGGCGCGGCCTGCACATCCCCGCACTGCTCCAGGCCCTGCACGCACGCGATGTGCGCTCCGTACTGCTCGAAGGCGGGCCCACGCTCGCCGGGGCCTTCCTCGCCGCCGGGGCCGTCGACAAGGTCGTCGGCTATCTCGCGCCGGTGCTGCTGGGCGCCGGCCCGGCCGCCGTCGGCGACGCCGGAATCACCACCATCGCCCAGGCGTTGCGCCTCGATGTGACCGACACCGCCCGGCTCGGCCCCGACCTGCGCATCACCGCCACCCCCATTCGCCACTCCCGTCCCGAGGAGAACTGAAGTGTTCACCGGAATCGTCGAAGAACTGGGTGAGGTCGCCGCCATCGAGGACCTCGGTGACGCCGCCCGCTTCCGGCTCCGCGGCCCCGTCGTCACCGAAGGCGCGAAGCACGGTGACTCGATCGCCGTCAACGGCGTCTGCCTGACCGTCGTGGACACCGAAGGCGGGGAGTTCACCGCCGACGTGATGGCCGAGACCCTCAAGCGCTCCAGCCTCGGCGCGCTGACCACCGGCTCGCGGGTCAACCTGGAGCGCCCGATGGCGCTCGGCGGCCGGCTCGGCGGACACCTCGTCCAGGGCCATGTCGACGGCACCGGCACGATCGTCGAGCGCACCCCCGGCGAACACTGGGAGCTGGTGAAGGTCGCGCTGCCCGCCCAACTCGCCCGCTATGTCGTCGAGAAGGGCTCCATCACGGTCGACGGCGTCAGCCTCACCGTCGTCGAGGCCGCCGACGACTACTTCACCATCAGCCTCATCCCCACCACCCTCGCCCTGACCACCCTCGGCATCAAGCAGTCCGGCGACCCCGTCAATCTGGAGGTCGACGTGCTCGCCAAGTACGTGGAGCGGCTGCTCGGCCGGGGCTCCCAGGACACCGACGACCTCGCGGAGATCAAGGAGATGGACCGGTGAGCGTCCTGGACTGGCTGAACGGCCCCGCCTTCACGGCCTTCGGACAGCACGTCATCTGGTCCGACATGATCGGCAACACCATCGGCCTGGCCGCCCTGGCGCTCGGCTGGCGGCGCTCCATATGGACCTGGCCCGCCCAGTTCCTCTCCGGTGTCATCCTCGTCGCCGCCTACGCCTCCGCCCACCTCAGCGGCGGCGTCGGCAAGCAACTGCTGGTCATCGTGGTGGCGCTGTGGGGCTGGCGCCAGTGGCAGCGCGGCCGGCAGCAGGCGCAGGACGGCTCCGTCGCCGTGCGGTTCGCCGGCCGGCGCGAGCGCGGACTGCTGATCGGCGGGACGGCCCTGGGCACCGCGGCCGTCGGCGGCCTGTTCACCCTGATCCCCCAGCTGTCCTGGAACCCCTGGCCGGACGCCTACATCTTCGTCGGCACGCTCGCCGCGATGGTCGCGCAGGCCCGCGGTCTGGTCGAGTTCTGGTTCGCCTGGCTGCTGGTCGACGTCGTCGGCGTCCCGCTCGCCTTCAGCAGCGGGCTCGCCTTCTCCGGCCTTGTCTACGTCGTCTACCTCGCCCTCGTCGTGTGGGGCATGCGCGACTGGTGGCTGCGCTCGCGGAGCGCGGATGCCGGTCCTGTACTGGAAGGAGTTGCGGCATGACCGCATTGCAGAGCTGGTACGACGAGACCGAGGACGCATTGGTGCTGGATCCCGTGGAGCGCGCGATCGCGGACATCGCCGCCGGCCGGCCGGTCGTCGTGGTGGACGACGAGGACCGGGAGAACGAGGGCGACCTGATCGTCGCGGCGGAGATGGCCACCCCGGAGATCGTCGCGTTCATGATGAGCGAATGCCGCGGACTGATCTGCGCCCCGATGGAGGGCGCCGAGCTGGACCGGCTGGAACTCCCGCAGATGGTCGACCAGAACACCGAGTCGATGCGGACCGCGTTCACCGTCTCCGTCGACGCGTCCGCCGCGCACGGCGTCAGCACCGGCATCTCCGCCGCCGACCGCGCCACCACCCTGCGGCTGCTCGCCTCCGGTGCGGCGGTGCCCGGCGACTTCGTACGGCCCGGCCACATCTTCCCGCTGCGGGCCCGGCCCGGCGGCGTACTGGTCCGCAACGGCCACACCGAGGCGGGGGTCGACCTCGCGCGGCTGGCCGGACTGCGCCCGGCCGCCGCCATCGTGGAGATCGCCGGCGAGGACGGCACCATGCTGCGGCTGCCCGAGCTGGTCCCGTTCGCCCGCAAGCACGGGCTGGCGATCATCTCCATCGAGGACCTGATCGCCTACCGCCGGTCGTCCGAACCCACCGTCCGCCGCGAGGCGGAGACCCGACTGCCCACCGCCCACGGCGAGTTCACCGCATACGGCTACCGCTCCGCGGTCGACGGCGTCGAGCACATCGCGCTGGTCGCCGGCAATCTGGGCGACGGCGAGGACGTCCTGGTCCGGGTCCACTCCGAGTGCCTGACCGGCGACATCTTCCACTCGCTCCGCTGCGACTGCGGCCCCCAGCTGGACGCGTCGCTCCAGCGGATCTCCGAGGCCGGCCGCGGTGTGGTCATCTACCTCCGCGGCCACGAAGGACGCGGCATCGGGCTGCTGTCCAAGCTGCGCGCCTACGAGCTCCAGGAGCGCGGCCGGGACACCCTCGACGCCAATCTGGAGCTCGGGCTGCCCGCCGACTCGCGGGACTACGGCGCCGGCGCGCAGATGCTCCGGGACCTCGGCGTGCGCTCGCTGCGCCTGATGACCAACAACCCCGAGAAGACCGCCGCGCTGGTCCGGCACGGCCTCAAGGTCACCGGCCGCGAGCCGATGCCCGTCCAGGCCGGCGAGCACAACCTGCGGTATCTGCGCACCAAGCGCGACCGCATGGGGCACGACCTGCCCTGGCTCGATGCCTCCGGTACGAGCACCTGCGGCAACCAGTAACCCCCCCGTCAGCCAGATTCAGCACCATCACCCGTACGAGGAGAACCGTGAGCGGCAAGGGCGCACCCGAACTGACCGTGAAGAACTGTGGCGACCTGCGGGTGGCCGTGATCGCCGCGCAGTGGCACGAGCAGATCATGGACGGCCTCGTGGACGGCGCGCTGCGCGCCCTCACCGAGCTGGGCATCGACGAGCCGACGCTGCTGCGGGTGCCCGGCGCCTTCGAGCTGCCGGTGGTGGCCAAGGTCCTGGCCGGCCGCGGCTATGACGCGGTGGTCGCCCTCGGCGTGGTCATCAAGGGCGGTACCCCGCACTTCGACTATGTGTGCCAGGGCGTCACCCAGGGCCTGACCCAGGTCGCGGTGGACACCGGCGTACCGGTCGGCTTCGGCGTGCTGACCTGCGACACCGAGCAGCAGGCGCTGGACCGCGCGGGCCTGCCGGGATCCACCGAGGACAAGGGCCACGAAGCGGTCACCGCCGCGGTCGCCACCGCCGCCACCCTGCGCACCGTCTCGGAGCCCTGGCGCTGAGCGCCCGCCCCTCTCCCACCACCACCCTTCATACGAGGCGCTGCGCGCCGCCCGCCCGTCTCCCACCACCACCCTTCATACGAGGCGCTGCGCGCCGCTGTGACTGCACCGCGTAGGGTAGGCAACATCATGTCCAAGAAGACGTTCGAGGAGCTCTTCGCCGAGCTCCAGCAGAAGGCCGCCACCGGCGACCCCGCCACCTCCCGCACCGCCGAGCTGGTGCAGGCCGGTGTCCATACGATCGGCAAGAAGGTCGTCGAGGAGGCCGCCGAGGTGTGGATGGCCGCGGAGTACGAATCCGACGAGGCCGCCGCCGAGGAGATCTCCCAGCTCCTCTACCACCTCCAGGTGATGATGGTCGCCAAGGGCATCTCCCTCGACGACGTCTACGCCCACCTCTGATCCCGCCCCCGTTCCGCCGCCAACTCCCTTTAGCTGCAAAGGAATTCGCTCTCATGCTGCGCATCGCTGTCCCCAACAAGGGTTCACTGTCCGAGCCTGCGTCGGCGATGCTGCATGAGGCCGGCTACCGCCAGCGCAAGGACCGCAGGGAACTGGTCCTGGTCGACGCGGAGAACGAGGTCGAGTTCTTCTTCCTGCGCCCCCGCGACATCGCCGTGTACGTCGGTTCCGGCAGGCTCGACATCGGCATCACCGGCCGCGACCTGCTGCTGGACTCCGGTTCGCCGGCCGAGGAGATCCTCCAGCTCGGCTTCGCCGGCTCGACGTTCCGCTACGCCACCCGCCCCGGCACCGCCAAGGACGTCCGCGAGTTCGGCGGCATGACCATCGCCACGTCCTTCTCGGGCCTGGTGACCCGGCACCTTGCCGACAACGGCGTGGACGCCTCCGTCGTGCACCTCGACGGTGCCGTCGAGACCGCCATCCAGCTCGGCGTCGCCGAGATCATCGCCGATGTCGTCGAGACCGGCACCACCCTGCGCAACGCCGGCCTGGAGATCATCGGCGAGCCGATCCTCACGTCCGAGGCCGTGGTCATCCGCGGCACCGGCGCGCCGGACGACGACCCGAAGGTGCGCCAGTTCCTCCGTCGTATGCAGGGCGTTCTGGTGGCCCGCCGGTACGTGATGATGGATTACGACATCCGGGTCGAGCAGGTCGAGAAGGCCGTCGCGCTCACCCCCGGACTGGAGTCGCCGACCGTCTCCCCGCTGCACCACGAGGGCTGGGTCGCGGTCCGCTCGATGGTCCCGTCCAAGGACGCCCAGCGCATCATGGACGAGCTCTACGACCTCGGCGCCCGCGCGATCCTGACCACCGGCATCCACGCCTGCCGGCTCTGACATACCGCCGCCGGTACCCTCACGCCCCCTGACGGAAGACGACACGTGTCCGCGCCCGCGTCCCCCGCTGCCTCCCTCCCCGGCCTCCCGGTGACCTTCCGGCCGGCCCGCACCCGGGCCGTCCTGTACGCCGTCGGCATCGCCCAGCTCGTCGCCCTCGTGGTGATCGCGCTGCTGCTGCCGAAGCTGAGCGGCGGCGAGCGGATGAGCTTCGTCGCGGTCGGCGCCCTGGTGGCCGCCGTCCTCCTGCTGCTCGCCCGCCCCAAGGTGGTCGCGCGGCAGGAGGGCATCACCGTCGTCAACCTCACCACCACGCGCGAACTGGCCTGGGCCCAGGTGGTGCGCGTCAACCTCCGGGCCGGCGACCCATGGGTCCATCTGGACCTCGCCGACGGCACCAGCCTGCCCGCGATGGGAATCCAGCCCGGTATCGCGAAGGACCAGGCCATCCGCGACGCCCGCGCGCTGCGCGATCTCGCCGAGAGCCATGGTGCCGTCGACCACACGGCCGGGTGAGCCTGCCCTAACGCGGGCCCCGCTGTTTACTCTGTTCTCCGGAGTGCGCCCCGCACCCCGCCCCTCAGTGGGACCACGACAACCCGAGGAGTGACTCCCTCCGGCAATGGACGGATCGTCCTGTAGTACCTGCGCCGCCCCTCCCCATCCCCCGCATACGACGGAGGCGGCGGCATGACCGGCCCCTTGCTCCTGCTCGCGGCGGCACTCGCGCTGATCTTGGCCAACGGCTTCTTCGTGGCCGCGGAGTTCGGCCTCGTCACCGTCGAGAAGGCGGACGCCGAACGGGCCGCGGCCGGCGGCGACCGCCGCGCCGGCACCGTCGTCTCCGCGCTCCGCGAACTCTCCTTCCAGCTCTCCGGCACCCAACTGGGCATCACCATCACCTCGTTGGTGGTCGGTATGCTCGCCGAGCCCGCGCTGGCCCGGCTCCTGTCAGGACCGCTGCTCGCTACCGGCCTGCCCACGGGAGCGGTCCCCGGCATCGCGGTCGTCATCGGCATGCTGCTGGCCTCCGCCGTCCAGATGGTCGTCGGCGAGCTGGTGCCCAAGAACTGGGCGGTCTCCAAGCCGCTCCAGGTGGCCCGCTTCGTCGCCGGCCCGCAGGATGCCTTCTCCCGCTTCTTCCGGCCGGTGATCACCCTGCTGAACACCGTCGCCAACCGCCTGGTCCGCGCCCTGGGAGTGGAGCCCACCGACGAGCTGGCCTCCGCCCGCACCCCCGGCGAACTGGTCTCGCTGGCCCGGCACTCCGCCCGGGCCGGCGCCATCGAGCAGGACACCGCCGATCTGTTCGTGCGCACCCTCTCGCTCGGCGACCTCACCGCGGAGAACGTGATGACCCCCCGCGTACGGGTCAGCGCCCTCCAGGCGACCGCGACCGCCGAGGACGTCGTCAACCTCACCCGCGCCACCGGGCTCTCCCGCTTTCCCGTCTACCGCACCCGGCTGGACGAGATCGTCGGCATGGTCCACCTCAAGGACGCGCTCGCCGTCCCGGCCGAGGACCGGCTGCGCACCCCGGCGCTCCGGATAGCGGTGCCGCCGCTGCTGGTGCCCGAGACGCTCCCGGTGCAGCCGCTGCTGGAACGGCTGCGCAGCGAGCAGCCGATCGCGGTGGTGGTCGACGAGTACGGCGGCACCGCCGGTGTGGTGACCCTGGAGGACATCATCGAGGAACTCGTCGGCGAGGTCCGCGACGAGCACGACCGGGTGGACCTGCCCGAACTGGGCCAGGCCCCGGCCGAGGACGGCCGCCCCACGTGGGACGCCGACGGCGGCTGCCGGGTCGACACCCTGCGGCGGATCGGTCTGGAGGCCCCGGAGGGCCCGTACGAGACGGTGGCGGGGCTGGTCGCGCACATACTGGGCCGGATCCCGGCGCCCGGCGACACCGCGGAGCTCGACGGCTGGCGGCTGCGGGTGCGGCTGGTCTCGCACCACCGCGCCGAGCGGATAAGGCTGGTCCGGACGGCGCCCGCCGCCGAGAAGCCCCGGGAGCCCGTCGCGGCCGGTGCGGAGGTGGCCCGATGACCGTGGCCCAGCTCCTCTTCGCGGTGCTCCTGGTGCTCGCCAACGGCTTCTTCGTCGGGGCCGAGTTCGCCCTGGTGTCGGTACGCCGCAGCCAGATCGAGCCGCTGGCCACCCTGGGCTCCAAGCGGGCCCGCCAGGTGCTCCACGGCCTGGAGAACCTGCCGCAGATGATGGCCGCCGCCCAGTTCGGCATCACCGTCTGCTCCCTGACCCTCGGCGCGGTCGCCGAACCGACCGTCGCCCACCTCCTGGAGCCGGTCTTCGCGGCCGTCCGGCTGCCCCAGGCGCTGATCCATCCGCTCGGCTACGTCATCGCCCTCGCGCTCGTGGTCTTCCTCCACCTGGTCATCGGCGAGATGGTTCCCAAGAACCTGGCCATGGCCGCGCCCGAGAAGACCGCCCTGTGGTTCAGCCCGGGGCTGGTCGCCTTCGCCCGGCTGTGCCGCCCGGTCACCGCCCTGCTCGGCGCGCTGGCCCACGGGGTGCTGCGGCTCTTCCGGGTCGAGCCCAAGGACGAGGTCGAGGCGGTCTTCACCAGCGAGCAGCTGACCCATCTCGTCGAGGACTCCGGGCAGGCCGGCCTGCTGGACCCCGTCGAACAGGAGCGGCTGTCCGACGCGTTGGAGCTCGGCAGCCGTCCCGTCACGGACGTCCTCCTCGACCGGGCCGGGCTGATCACCGTCGACGTGACCGTGACGCCCCGTCAGGTGGAGGAGCTGACCGTGCGGACCGGATTCTCCCGCTTCCCGGTGTGCGCGCCCGGCGGCACGTACATGGGCTATCTGCACGTCAAGGACGTGCTCGACCTGGAGGAGCGGGACCGGGCGGTGCCGCAGCGCATCTGGCACCCGATGACCACCCTCCGCGCCGAACTGCCCCTGGACGACGCGCTGACCGCGATGCGCCGGGCCGCCTCCCATCTGGCGGCGGTGGCCGATCCGGCCGGGCGGGTGCTCGGCCTGGTGGCGCTGGAGGACGTCCTGGAGATGCTGGTCGGCGAGGTGCGCGATCCGGCCCACCGGACCGAGCCGGCGGCCGGCGCGGCACCGCGCCACGAGCGGGTGGGCGAACCGCGCGAGGGCTCGCCGCGGCCGGCGGAGGATCCGGCGCTGGCCGGCTGACCGGCCACCGGGCGTGCGCCGGCCGCCGTTTCGGCCCGGCGCGCGCCCCGCCGCTCTACAGGTCCAGCCCCTTCGGCGGTGCCTGCGGGCCCGGTCCGCGGCCGGACAGCACCTCGCCGTACGCCTGCATCAGGTCCGGCAGCCGGAGGGTGGCGAGGTCGTCGCGGGTCGGGGTGCCCAGCCAGGTGGACAGCCGCAGATCGCGGTAGGCGCAGCTCTTCTCGTAGAGGGTGCGCAGAAAGCGGCCGTTGCCCAGCTCGTCGATCCAGCCCTGCTCGACGACATGGCCGTTGATGCTGCACAGCTCGTCGCGGGCCTCCTCGTCCCAGCGGTCGCCGTTCTCCGCGGCCAGCACCTCGCCGATCCTGGTCAGTTCCAGCGGCCGGTAGCTGGGGAAGTCGACGCGGCTGGTGAACCGGGACGACAGGCCGGGGTTGGCGGCCAGCAGCCGGTCCATGCCCTCGGGGTAGCCGGCGAGGATGACCACCAGCCGGTCGCGGTTGTCCTCGGCGCGCTTGAGCAGTACCTGAAGCGCCTCGTCGCCGTACGCGTCGCCCTTGCTGTAGCCGGAGTTGGACAGGCTGTACGCCTCGTCGACGAAGAGCACGCCGCCCAGCGCCGAGTCGATCAGCTCGTTGGCCTTGACCGCGGTCTGGCCCAGGAACTCGCCGACCAGATCGGCCCGTTGGGCCTCCACGAGATGGTCGCCGCCGAGCAGCCCCAGCGCGTAGAAGACCCGGCCCAGTATCCGGGCCACGGTCGTCTTGCCGGTGCCCGAGGGACCGGAGAAGACGAAGTGCCGCTTCGGGGGCGCCACCGGCAGTCCCTGGCTCGCCCGCAGCCGCGCCATCCGCAACTGCGCCGACAGCGCCCGCACCTGCCGCTTGACCGGCTCCATGCCGACCATCCGCTCCAGCTCGGCCAGCGCCCGCTCCAGCAGGACCGGGTCGGCGGGTCCGGCGGGCAGCCGCTCCGCGCCGCGCCGCCCCGGCACCGCGGACTTGGCCCGGGCCGCGGTCTCGCCCCCGGTCAGCCCGCCGGCCCGCTGGCCCTCCGGCCCGTCCGCCTCGCCGGCCACCAGCAGCTCACGGCCGTCGACCGGATCGAGCGGGGCCAGCGGATCGAGGTCGCCGGCAGCCTCCTGGGCCGGGCCCGAGGCGGAGACCGCCGCGAGATCGGCGCCCTCGTCCAGCCCGTCCGCCTCCGCTATGGCGGCCAGCCGTGCCGCGGTGTCCATGAACGTGGGGTCGACCCGGTGCACCGCTCGGTAGAGGGGGAGCGCGGCGGCGCTGCGGCCGGTGCCCTCATGGGCGCGGGCGAGCCAGTAGCGCAGCTCCTTGCGCTGCGGCTGCTCGCTGCGGCAGCGCATCAGCGCCGCGGACAGCAGCGGTTCGGCCTGCCCGTACATCTCCAGCCGCACCCGCGCCATGCCGCCGAACAGCCCGGCCTCGATGCCCAGCACCGGATCGCCGAGCAGCGGCTCGGTGTGCCGTACGAGCTGGTCCCAGTCCTTGACGAGGTAGGCGCGGCAGGCGTGCAGAAAGCGGACCTGGGGGTCGGTGTCCACCGGCGGGCAGCCGGCCAGCGCCTGGTCCAGCTCGGCGACATGGCGGCCGTCGAGCCAGTGGGAGGCGTGCGCCAGCAGCAGGTCGCGGCCGGTCTCCAGCACCGGTTGGACCCACCAGCCCAGCCAGTACCAGGAGTTGAGGGTGCGTCGGTGGCGGGCGCGCTGTTCACCGAAGCGGTGGCGGTGCTGGTGCATCCGCAGCAGGGCCATGGAGGTGTCGGCGCGCAGCGCGTGCAGTCCGAGCCAGGCGTCGGCCATCGTCGGATCGAGCCGTACCGCGGCCCGGAACTCCTCCTCGGCCTGGGGGTAGGCGCCCACGGTGTAGGCGTCGACCGCGCGCAGCCAGGCGAGTTCGGCCGGGGCGGGCGAACCCTGAGTGCCGACATCCATCCCGTCCCCCCACAAAACGTCCCCCCGTGGTGTACCACCGGACGTGTGCCGGGCCGTGGGCCCAGGACCAGTCCGGCCCTGGCCGAACCGGCTTACGGTGGGCGGGAGTTGCCGTCACCGCGCAGCTCGGTGCGGATCCTGCGGTGGCACAGACTCGCATCGTACCTGCGCTGTCGGTGCAGGTCGTAGAGGGCCGCACGGGGCAGAAGTGGGGGCGCGGAAGGGGGCGCATCGGCGTGAAGGATGCGGTGACCCAGGGTGAGGGAGGCGCCGCGCCGCGACGGCGGCGGGATGTGGTTTTGCACAGGACGAAGCCCCCGATCACGGGGGAACAACCGGGGGCTTCGCGTTTGTGGGCGGTCCGTTGAACCGCACATTGAGAACGTAAGTCCTGTACGCCCCCCAGGTCAAGCCGAGTTGGCGCACTCGGCGGGTCCCGGTCGGCAATGTTCGGCGTGTCAGCCATGGTCGGCTACACAGGGTGAAATCCGGGCCCGGTCATGGCGTCCCGGACGGCCCCACGAGTAGCTCGTATCCCAACTGCCCCTGGTGCACCAGCAGATCGGCGTACGGGCGCGAAGCGTCCGCCGCGAAGTGCGCCCGCTCCGCCGGGATCCAGCCATCCCAGAACGCGGACAGCCCCGGGCCGTCGCGGAGTTGGCCCCTTTCCCATGAATGCTCGCTCGCCAGTTCCATCCACAGCAGGCACGCCAGATACGGCCGCAGCGTCCGCCGGCCGGCGCCCACGCCCTCCACCAGGACCACCGGAGCCGGTGGCAGCTCCCGTTCCTCGGTGAACTCCCGGTGCACCCAGTCGTAGACCCCGTAGTGCGCCGGCTCGCCCCGGGACAGCGGTGTCAGCAGCTGCTCGCGGAACCGGTCGCTCCAGGCGAACAGCTCGTCATGCGTCGCCAGGTCGTCGGTGTGCACCACCGGCGCCCCGCCCAGGGCCTCGGCCAGCCGGCCGGCGAAGGTGGTCTTGCCGGACCCGGCGTGCCCGTCCACCGCGATCAGCCGCACCGGCCCGCAGGACGGCGGGAGGGTGTGCAGCCGGGCGGCGAGCGAGGTCAGCGCGGGGTCCATGCCCTCAGCGTACGTCAGTGGTCCACACCAATATTCGTGCCGCGACGCGCGCCGGACCGGCTTCCGAAGGCCGTGCGGAACGGGAATAGTTGACCCCTGCTGACATGCACGTGCCCGAACGCCGCTCTGTACCGAACGCCGCCCATCGCTCGTACGCATCCGACTGGGGGACCTCACATGACCAGCTCCGCGCCCCGGCGCACCGTCCTGGCCGCCGCGCTCGCCGCCGCGGCGGGCGCCGCCGCCCCCTTGGCGCGGGCCGCCTTCGAGCCCGGCCCGGCGACCCCGACCGCCGCCACCACGCCCGGCACCGCTGCCCCGCACCGACCGAAGAGCCTCGTGGACTATCACTCCTGGACCACCGCAGCCGACTGGACCCAGGGCCGCATCGAGGGCACCATCGTCTGGCCCGGTCCCCGCCCCGGCGTCCGGATCGGCCATGCCGCCGGCACCGCCGACTACCACGATCCGCACACCGGCAAGGCCGCCACCTGGGAATACGCCACCTGGACCGGGCCGGTGCACCGCCTCACGGTCCCCGCGACCGAGGTCGTCGCCTCGTGGAACGCGCACACCCCGGCCGGGACGTGGATCGCCGTGGAACTGCGCGGCGCCTACAGCGACGGCGGCCACACGCCGTGGTACGTGATGGGCCGCTGGACGGCGGGCGACGGCGAGGCCGACATCCGGCGCACCTCCGTCGACGACCAGAAGGACGGCAAGAGCAGCATCTCCACCGACACCTTCGCCATCGACACCCCGTCGAGCGGTCTGCGGCTGGTCTCGTACCAGCTCCGGCTCACCCTCTACCGCAAGCCCGGCACCCCGCTCACCCCTACCGTCTGGCGGCTGGGCGCGATGGGCTCGGACATCCCCGACCGCTTCGACGTACCGGCGTCCAGGCCCGGCACCGTCGGCCGCGAGCTGTCCGTCCCGCGCTACTCGCAGGAGATCCACAAGGGCCAGTACCCCGAGTACGACAACGGGGGAGAGGCATGGTGCAGTCCCACCTCCTCGGAGATGATCATCGAGTACTGGGGCCGCAGGCCCACCCGCGAGCAGCTCGCCTGGGTCGACCCCGCCTACGCCGACCCCCAGGTCTGCCACGCCGCCCGCCACACCTTCGACTACCAGTACAAGGGCTGCGGCAACTGGCCCTTCAACGCCGCCTACGCCGCCACCTACCGCGACATGCAGTCCGTCGTCACCCGCCTGGCCTCCCTCAACGACATCGAGCGGCTGGTCCACGCGGGCATCCCGGTCATCACCTCCCAGTCCTTCCTGAAGACCGAACTCGACGGCGCCGGCTACGGCACCGCCGGCCACCTGATGACCGTCATCGGCTTCACCCAGCACGGCGACGTCATCGCCAACGACCCGGCGTCCCCGGACGACCCGGCCGTCCGCCGCGTCTACAAGCGGCGGCAGTTCGAGAACATCTGGCTGCGGACCAAGCGATACGACGCAAAAGGCCAGGTCAAGAGCGGTAGCGGAGGCGTGTGCTACCTCTACTTCCCGGCTAAGCCAGCACCAACTCAGCACCGGGTACTCGCGGAGCTGGGAATCCGCTGAGCATGTGCACCCCGAAGGTGGCCTCGATGACCTGACGGCAGCGGTCACTGCCGTCGAGGGTGAGGTGGCCGTACTGGTCCACCGTGATCTTGATGGAGCTGTGCCCCATCCAGCGCGACACCTCGTGGATGGGCACGCCGTTGCTCAGGGTCACGGTGGCCCACTTGCGACGGAGGTCGTGCGGGTTGTAGTCGCGAAGGCCGAGGCGTTTGAGGGCGCGGTCCCAGGATTTACGGAACAGGTCGGGGTAGATCATGCCTCCGGCCTGATTCCGAATGGGCAGCTTTTCGGCGAGCGGTTCCAGGGTGGCGGGCGCCGGTATATCGCGCCATTCGCCTTCTTTCCGATGCTTCAAGGGGGCGTAGAGGGCAACGTACTTACCTGAGGAGTTTTTGATCCGCACAACCTGTCGTCGGCAACGCAACATGCCTTCGGAGATGTCCTCTGGAAAGACTCCCAGCGACTCTCCGATACGCAATCCACAGCACGCCATGAGCCACACAGCAGGCTCCAGACGTGGACCGATCTCTTTGGCCAAGGCTGCAATCTCATCGAAGCGGGGAAGCGTCCTCTCATCCACTTGCATGCTGGGGTTGGCAGGCTTCTCGGCCTGCTTGACCGGATTCTCGCGGATCCTCTTGTGGCGAACCGCGTGAGAGAACATGCCCGACAGAGCAATGCGGCGCGAATCTATGGTGTTGGGCATCGCGCCCTGCCGGCGCCAGAGGGCGTACAGCTCCTCCACGTCAGCCGCAGTGACCTGGGAGATGGTTTTCTTCCCCAGCTGCGGGAGGACGTGAAGGCGCATGATGCGCTCGTAGGACTCCTCCGTGCCCGCCGCCATGGGCTTCAGAGCGAGCCAGTCAGCCGCATAGCGTCGCACCGACACCTTGCCAGCAGAAGGATCGACGTAGCTGTTCTCCCGCTTGTCGTTCTCCATCTTGGTAGCGAAATCCACCGCGTCCTTCTTGCGGTCGAATGACTTCTCACGCTGCCGAGCGCTACGCCCCCCGGGCTCCCGGTACCGTACGAGCCATCGCTTGCCGGGCGCACCAACACCTTTGTCCACTACCGTCGCCAAATCCGCGCCAATCCGTCCGAGCGTCACCGACGGGTCCTCCCGTCAGGGTGTGTTGTTGTAGCTCGGAATTCCGGCCGTGCCAAATGCAGACTCTCATTGATGATTTGGCTACGCGGCAACTCAGGAGGGATGATTGAGTTGCCCCGGTGCGCGATCTTCTGCAGTTCCCGCCCTTCCTGATCGGTCAGTCTGCGCACACGCACAGGCTCGGCCGCCCCACCTCCAGCGGTTGGAGCGGCCGTCGCTACTTATCCAACCGCTCCAACCGCCAACCCAGCGAACCTATGCGGTCACAACGGCCGTCTCTGATGGCTCTTGGAAGGTGTCGCGGAGCCAGTTGACGACGGCTGCAACGGCCAGGGTGGGTTGAAGCGGTAGCCACATTTGATCCCCCTACGGATGTCAAGCGTCAGTTGGTGGGGGTGGCACTGGGCTTCTGGGCGGGACGATCGTCTGGTAGATCTCTCGTGCGACGTAGCGTTTGCGGCAGCGGATGGCTTCGCGACGTCTCTTTCCCTCGCTGGTGCGCCGCTCCACGTAGTCACGGGCGCGGGTGTCCCAGCGGAGGCGGGCAGGACGATGGTGTAGAGAGCGGAGTCGGAGTTACCCGGCCGACTGAGCAGTGGAATGCCGCCTTCCATGACCCCCACCTTTCCGACCGTGGCTACGTCGACGTCTGGGCCGGCGGGGTCCACCCCAAGGTGCGGCTCGGCCAGGCGCACTCCTGTCCCGGTCCTGCTCGGCGCCCGCCTGGACGGAACCGAAGAGCTGATCGCGCTGGCCGAGCGCCTGCAAGAGTCCACCGACTCCTATTGATTTGGTGATGGCCTTTTCGTGAACGATCTGCCAGTGGTACCTCTAGTGGGTCCATCGTGGAAGGTGACGACGGCATTCAGGGGGAGACGTTGGATCCGAGGCAGACGCCGCAGGGGGCAGGGAGCCGGGCGGGTGACCCGCCGCTAATTCTCAACTACCCAACGGCGATGCAGTTTCCGGCTATGCCGTCGCCTGAGAAACTAGTCTTCACCTACGATCCTGACGAGTTCGAGAAGTTCGTCGAGGAGTGGGTGCCCGCGCTGGACAGCCTGTATGTACGGGTGGAACGCCAGGGAGGCGCTGGTGACCACGGCATCGACGTGGCTGCATTCCTCACCCGCCAGGGCTTGGAGGGCCCGTGGCACAACTACCAGTGCAAGCGCTACAAGGGAACGTTGGCGTGGAGCATCGCCGCGGGTGAGATTCGGAAGATGTTCGCGGGCGTGGTCACCGGCCAGTTCATCGTGCCGGAGCAGTACACCTTCGTCGCGCCGTCCATCGGACCCAGCCTGCAGCAGGCTCTGCAACGCCCGGACCGTACCCGCAAGGAGTTCGTGGAGTCGCTGCGCGGGACCACGGACAAGGTCATCACAGATCTAGATCCGTCGTTGAGACGCGAGGTCGAGGAGCTGGCGGCGGATACGTCGTTCGAGATCTTTCAGACCGTCAACATGAAGCAGATGCTTGCACAGCACAAGACTACCGACTTCTGGGTGAAGCGATTCCCGCCGGAGTCCCCTCCTCGCCCGCCGGTCATGGAACCGCCCGAGAAGCCGGAGCCGCGCGAGGCCCGCTACGTGCAGCAGCTCCTTGAGGTCTACGCCGAGCGCTGGCCCGGTGATGCCAGCACTGTTACCCAGGTTGCGCAGCATCGCACGGCTGGTCCGCACTTGCGCCACCAGCGTCAAGCGTTCTTCAGCGCCGAGTCTCTGCGCCGCTTCGGGGAGGAGGCCTACCCTGCGGGTCATTTCGAAGCCATCGTCAAGGACGTATACGACGCCGTGGTCGATGTAGCGAGGGATGACCACCCCACGGGGTGGAAACGCCTACAGGCCGTCACCTCGCAGGCGATCAGCGCCGGGCTGACGCAGACAATTTTCGCTCAGCACGTGAGGACTCTGGACCGCACCGGGGTATGTCATCACCTGGCTAACGAGGACGAGCTCACGTGGTGTGAGGGAGAAGGGACATGAAACCGCTGAACAGCCCGCTGGAGATCGGTGTGCGGGCACTGGTGCTGCTCTCGGAGAGCCATCCCGATGCACTGGACCTGGCCCAGCTCGCGCTCTTAGACCATGCCGTGTTGCATAGCGAAGAGTTCGACGGACCGCCCAGCCTGCACCCGGACCTGCCGGCTCGCTCGGGAGAGCTCGGTCTGAAGCGCACAGTCCTCGAACAGGCACTTCTGGTGCTCATCCGCGCCGGCCTGGCCGAACTCGAAGCTGACGGGACCGGCCTGGTCTATCGGGCCACGGAGCGCGGCCCGGCCTTCGTAGACATTCTTGAGGCCCCGTACGTCCTGCGGCTCCGCGAGCGCGCCGAGTGGGCCGTCCACCAATGGGCACCGGACACCGACGTACGCGGCACTACCCGGTCCCTGTTAGCGGCTCATCCTTCTTCCTGTGAGGGCCATCGTGGGTAGTCTCCAGTTGGTCCACCTCACTTACGCCGGCTCTGGCAAGCCATTAGCGCAAATCGTCTTCGGCCCCGAGCTGACTACCATCTACGGCGCCTCCGACACCGGGAAGACCTTCATCGTCAGGTCTGTCGAGTACATGCTCGGCGGCGCCAAGCTGACCATGATTCCGGAGGCCGAGGGGTACACCCAGCTCCTGCTCGGGCTGCTGCTGCCCGACGGCAGCCCGCTGACCCTCGTCCGGCGCCCCGGCACCAACTCCACGCACCTGCACTACGAGGACCTCCGCGACCTGGTTCACCGCCCGCCGGACACCACCGTGACCTCCGTGCATAACGCCCGCAGCAAGAACAGTCTCTCAGTCCACCTGATGCGCGCTATGGGTCTAGGCGAGGTCCGCATCCGCAAGAACGAAGCCGGCGGTACCCGCTCCTTGGCGCTGACCGATCTGGCACACCTGTCTGTGGTTACGGAGGACCGCATGATCGCCATGTCCTCCCCGGTCATACGCACCGGTGCCGCCAGCACCCGCACCGCAGAGACGTCGGTCATGCGATTCCTCCTGACCGGGGAAGGAGACCCTTCCGTCGACACCGGGCCCAACGCGGGACAGCGGCGTGTGAACAGGGGGCAGATCAACCTTTTAGACCAGCTCGTGATCGACTTGTACGCGAAGCTTGAGTCGGACGAATCTGAGCGCGACCTTAGGGACCGGCTGGCACGGGTCAAAACCGCGATCGATGCGCAGAGCACTGCACTGCGCTCGGCCGACGAGGCTCACCGCGAAGCGGTACGCGAGCGCATGACGCACGCACGCCAACTTGCCGGGCTGGACGAGCGGCTGGCCGAGGTCAGCGATCTGCTGGGACGTTTTAGGCTGCTGGAGGACCAGTACCGCTCCGATCTGGAGCGTTTGGTCATGGTCAACGAGGCCGGCAGCATCCTCGGCTACTTCCGCGTCGGAACCTGTGTCTTCTGTGGAGCGGATCCCGAGCATCAGCACCCCGGCCACAGTCAGCAGGAGTCCACTCAGCTCCACATCGCAGTGCAGGCGGAGGCCGCGAAGACGACTGCCCTGCTCACCGACCTCCTGCCGACTATCGCCGACCTTGCCCGCGAACAAGAAGAGACCTCCCGGACCTGGCGGGCCGTCAAGGGCGACCTGGAGGCGCTGGATGAACGCATTGGCGAAGCCGAGGGCCAGATCGCACCGCTCAGGGAAGGCCTTCAAGAACTGTTGGACGCACGATCTGCAATCGAGCGGGGGCTGGAACTGCATTCGCGGATCGCGGAACTTGAGGATAAGCGCTCTCGCCTCGACGGGGAGGGAGCGGTGCCGGCTACCCGGCCTGCGGAGTACATCGCCGCCAGGGTCGTTAACGACTTCGACTCAGTGCTCCAACGCACCCTGAGTAGCTGGGAAGTGCCGGCAGTCGACAACTCCGGGTACGACCAGTTCAACGCGGAAATCCGGGCAGGGGGTCGCCCGCGTGAGGGTCGTGGCAAGGGAGTGCGATCCGTACTGCATTCGGCCTTCACCACCTCTCTGGCTCGCTTCTGCATCGAACGAGACCTCCCCCATCTTGGCTTTGTGGTCCTGGACTCCCCCGTAGTCACCTACCGGCAGCCGGTGAAGAGCACCCCAGAGGACCCCGATCTACCCGACGTGCGCATCACATCCACCGTCGTGGACCGCTTTTACGAGGACATGCTCGCCTTCCCCGGCCAGGCTGTGATCATCGAGAACGGCGATCCGCCCCTCGGTGTCCTCTCCGAGGCCACCACCTACCATTTCACCGCCGCCGAGGGCCGCCCTGGTTTCCTCCCGTGAACGCCGTCGATTCCACGAGGGTCGGTTGGACCTCACGGCGCTCCAGGAGCGAACCCGGCGGTGTCGCCGGGGCGCGGCCGAGGCTTCTCATGCGGTGCCAGCCCACCCAGTGGTGTTTGACCTCTTGGAGGCCGGCGGGCAGGTGCTGTTCGCGGCCTCCGGCTCCGGACTGGCTGCTGGAGCTGGGGATCGGCGCAAGGTCGCTGCCTGCGGGGCAACAGACTGGGAATGGGCTCTCAGCGATGGGTCTCAAACAGGGAAATACGTTGCTGCAACATTCGTGGTCCGCAGTTCGTTGTCAGAGCAACTTTTGCGTGATCGGAATACATCACGGCTACACGCAAAGCTGCACGAGGGATGACCTACGAAGAGCTGTTGGCGCTGCCAGCCGCGTCGACGTCGACACAGCCAACAAGGCGCTGACGATTGGCCGCAGCATGGGATATGCCTTGGCAAAGCGCAGCGAGTACCCGGTCGCGGTCCTCAGGCTTGGGAACGCCTACCGCGTGGTGACAGCGGAGTTGCATCGGGTCCTCGGGATCCAGACGGAGGAGAGCGTCGCATCCTCCGTGTAGCTGGTACCTCGAGGAGCCGCTCGAACATGTCCTCGCCCTCGTCGTGCCACGGGTGGCGAGTGCGCGCAGGACGTCGGCGAGGTGGTCGCGGCCGGCGGCCAGCGGCTCACCGCCGTGAAGCTCCATGGTGAGCGGACGCCCCTGGAAGAGCTCGGAGAGCCGACGAGCTTGGCCGGCATCGATCCGTGCTCCTCCTGGGGCCTCCTTGCGTTTCTCATAGCAGTACAGGCAGTCGACGTCGCAGGTCTCATCGCGTAACTTCAAGATCACTGATACGGCACTGTCGGTATCCTCGGCGTCCAAGCCGCGGTACATCTGGGCGATCGGATCACGCTCGTGCTCTTCGGTGGTGCGGTGCATCGGCTGCCTCCCGGGTGCCGTGACCGGACGGGGATCAGTCGTACAGGCGTCCCAGGAGCGCGCCCTGGCCGGACTGGAGGATGTGGGCGGCCTCCAGCGGAATCCAGAAGCACTCGAAGTGCGTGGGTTCCTGCTCCCCGTCGTGGTCCTCCTGGCTCATCCACCGCTCTGGAGTGGGCTCGGTCAGCTCCAGGTGGAAGACGTGACGGCGCTGGAGTTCGAACCGGTAGGGGCTGATGTCGTACTCGGCCTCGCCGAGCTTCCGCACGATCTTGAAGTCCTTCAGACCAGTCTCTTCGCGGGCCTCCCGCAGCGCCGCCGCATCCGGCGTCTCGCCCTCATGGATGCTGCCGGCCGGGACCTGGATCCCGACCTCCTCGTAGTTGTATTCGGTGTGCCGGAACACCAGCAGCTTCCCGTCGCGCACGACGTAGCACAGCACCTTGTCCTTGGTGACCTTCTCGGGCACGGGAGCACCCCTCATTCATTCATCGGAACCGGGCACCCACCCGGCGGTGCCCTGGGCCAGGGCAGGGCGTGAAAGGGCGTGCACCCCTGGTGGCGCTCGGCCGACGCCGGCCAAGCGACCCTTGAGTCTAGGCCGGGCGATCAGGCGTCACGACGGCGCGAAAAATCGTGTAAATGGTCTGCGGGATCGGTGAGATGGGGCGGCGCCGGTGTGTGCATCCACGGCGGGTCGGCATCGCCCCTTCTCGCCGGCGCCGACAGCGGTGCGGCACCGGATTCGACGCACAATTCGCCCTGACTCCAGCCGTCACGAATTCCGAGTGGCGTAGTAGGCCCGCAAGGCGGCTTCGCTGCCGGAGCCCATGGCAGTCGCGATCCGCTGAAATTGGGACGAGCGCAGGTCGCCAGCGATGATGATGCGGGGATGCTGGTCAGAGGGTGGGCAGTAGCCTGCGGTGTCACGGACGAGATCGCCTGGAGGGGCGATCGGAGCGCTGCCGATACTGAGGAACGCGACGTCGGCCTCGACAGTGCTCCGCTCTCCGTCCCGGCCGAGCGCCTCAGCCGTGATCACAGGCCCTTCTGGCGTGCGTAGGAGCAGGTGATCGATACGCAGGAGGGTCACGCGAGGGTCGTCGCGGATCTCCTCGACCTTGTATTCATCGCTTGCGGGGTACGCCACGAGCAGGCGGGTGTTGGTGTCCGGATAGGCCCGCAAGAACGTCCCGATCGGGCGATCGCCACCGAGGACGAGCAGCGTGCGGCCCTCGGCATGGTGCGGTTCGGCCTGCCACAGAGGCGGCAGGGTGAGGTTCGGCGGTGCGGTTATCCAATCAGCATCGCGGGGCTGGAGTGCTCCCACGCCGGTGGCCAGGACTGCGTGTGGGGCGGTCAGACGGGCACCCGTCTCCAGGGTGACGGCGACGTGGTCGTCGAACGCGCGTAGCTCGGTGGCACGGTGGCCGAGTTCGATGCGGCAGCGGTCGGTGCTGTTCAGGTCCGCTGAGATGGAGTGGGCAAGTTCGGGGCCGTTGGTGTAGCCGCCGAGGACATTGTTCAGAGCCGTGATGCGGTAGAGGTTTCGGCAGAGGCCATCCGGTTCGATGAGCACTGAGCGCATGCCCACGCTCGCGGCCATGTGAGCAGCAGCGCAGCCAGCCGGGCCCCCTCCGATAACGATCAAGTCGGTATCACTGGTACGAGATGGTGTGGAAGCCATGGGGCTATTCCAGCACCACGGCACTACAAGGTGCTGAGAGTTCTCTCATCACGTCGGCGCTGGTGGTCAGCTGTCGTGGTCCGATAAGTCGGCGTGCCACAAGCAAGCCTGCCTCGTGCACTTCCGGTCCGGCGTCGCTTGCGCAGGCGTCGGTGACAATCTTGGGCGCGTAGCCGTGCTCGAAGGCGTCCGCGGCGGACTTCAGGACGCAACTTTCGGTGGCTACGCCGCAGAACAGCAGGTCGGTCCAGCCTGCTTTCCGGACCAGTTCGGTGGCTTCCGGCGTGAACAGCGTGTAGCCGGCCTTGTCGATGGTCGCGTACGCGCCGGCGGCTTGGCCGGCAAGCTCCTGGACGATGTCGGTTTCAGGGGGCCCCTGCAGTCGGCTCCACTGGAAGAACCGTTCGTACGGGCTTCCGGGGTGGTTGAAATAGCGGGTGAAGATGACCGGCCTGCCTGCGTCGGCCCAGCGGGTCACCAGGTCTTGGACGGCGGGGACGACATGGTGGCTGTGGTGGTTCACGAAGCCGTTCTGCAGGTCGATCACGACCAGCGCTGCTCTACTGGGGTCCATACGTGGTCCCTGCCTTCTCAGTTGGCGCTTTCGCGCAGCGCGTCCTGTGCGGCGCGGAGTCGTTCGGTCAGGCCGCTGGTGTTGATGATGGCCTCGCGCATGAGGCAGTGCTGCGCGGTCTCCTGGGCGCGTGCCGTGCTGAGCCGGGAGTAGGCGGCTCGAAGGAAGCGCCAGCCGTAGCTTTCGGGCATGGATGGATCCTGCCCCTCCTCGACCAGTTGCTGAACCTGGTGAGTGAAACACCACAGTGCCTGGACGGTCAGTTCACAGTCGACCAGTTCATCGACGGTGAGGCTGCGTTCCTGTGAAATCGACGCGTAGGAGACTCCGGACCAGCCCGCGTATCCGGTGGAGACTCCGCGTACGCCGAAGGAGACGATATCGGGGTGATCAAAGCCCGTGGCCAGGAGCGCCTTTTCCACCGAGCCTTCCAAGGGCGCGGGGCCGTCTGGCGCCCCACGGTCGACAAGCACCGATGGTGTGGACAGCAGGCGCAGAGCGGTGTCGTACTCGTTGCCGGTCCATGGGCTGGAGGCCAGCCAGTAGAGGGAGAGGACGTACTGCGGGCTCGGCCCGAGGGGGTGATTCGCGTCCAGCAGTTCGCGGATCGTCGCCCTCGCCCACGTGAGATCGGAGGCGTAAGAGCGGTAACGCCACACTGCCAGTTCGGTAAGGGTGGCCGGTTCCCGGGGCTGGACCAGGTGGAACACGGCGACACCGCAGGCGAAGACGTGGAGGGTGCACATCGGTGCTTCCGGGTGCTCCACGCGGGTCGAAGATGACTCCATCCAGCCGGCTGCTGCATCCTGCGTCATGTGGGCGCGTAGCCGCTGTGCGTGGTCGATGCCGATGAAAACAGGTAGGAACTTGTGGGAGTCGACCTGAATCCCTGCAGTGCCTGACGGGCTCTGGGCATGCCCGCCGAGGGCTTCCGCGAACCGTGACTTCTCCTCGTCCGAGGCGCGTGCGAGGACGGTATCGAGAACGGCCTGCGAGGCCGAGCGCGGGAAGTAGAGCTCTCCGCCGGCCTCCCACTTCGAGACGCCGCGGTGACTGACTCCTAGGTATTCGGCGAAGTCACGGATGCTCATGCGCTTGGCTTCACGAAGCAACCGGGCCTCTCGCCCGGACCATCGCTGCACCATGACCACTGCCAGTCCCCCTGTCCGTTGTCCGAGTGTCAGCGCCGAACGCGCAGGCTGGCGAGAGGTGTTCGGCGTTGGTACGGCGTTGGTGCAGCAGTTGTGCATCCCGCTCCCGGTCCAGCGTGCTCCATGCTGGAGCGCCAGGCGGAGAGCAACACCCCTCCCAGGAGTCCACCCGTTCAGGGGGGCCGCTGGCCAAGTAACACTACTCAAAGGAGTAATTGGCATGGCAGAGATCGTCAAGCGGAACGCCCGGGCAATCCTCCTCGACGGTGATGAGCTGGTCCTGATCAAGCGCACCAAGCCGGGCAAGGAACCGTACTGGGTGTCGGTTGGCGGCGGGGTCGAGGAGGAAGACCCGACCATCGAGGACGCCCTGCACCGCGAGGTGTTCGAGGAACTCGGCGGCAAGTTGGACCGCGCCGAACTCGTCCACCTGATTACCGACGACCTTGCGGACGGTGGCATCGGCGTCCAGCACATCTTCGCGGCCCGCCTGGCATCCATGAACCTTTCTGCTCGAACGGGGACGGAGTTCTCCAAGCCGGAACGTGGCGAATACGAGGTCGTCCGGGTGCCGTTCACCGCCGAGGCGGTTCGCGGACTGAAGCTGATGCCGCCGGAGCTGTCCGAGTTCATCTCCGCCAACACCGAGGCGATCACCTCTGTCCTCGACACTCCGATCCGCAAGGTGTGAGCGCCGATGCAGAGCGTGCCGAACTTCGTCAGCCTCAACGGGCCTGACAACGTCGGTAAGACGACGCAGTTGCGGCGCTTGGCCGACTTCTGGAGCGGTTTCCAACCGCTGGGCGCGGTCCACGAACACGACCCGGAGCCGTGGGCCAAGGTGGCCGCTAACGACTACGCCACGTGGTGGTTCGAGACGTCCACGACGATGGAGCTGACCACGATGCTGCTGGCCGGCCATGCCATGCGGGCCGCTGCTCGCGAAACCGGCCGGACGGGTCTGCTTGACCGGGGCCTTCCCATGCTCCTGGCCGTGGCTGCCGCAACCTGTGTGGTCAAGGACCGTCTGACGGTACGGGAGGCATTGGGTACCGTGGCCGGCATTGCCCGGGCACGGTCCACCCCGGTGGAAACCTCCGTTCTTCTCCTGCCGGCGCGTGATCCCGACCGCAGCTATGCGATCACCAGTGCCCGTGAAGGCCGTTCCTGGACCGGGATCTATCCCGCCTATCAAATGGCGCTGCACTCGGTACTGCTCCGCCAAGCAGACAACGGCGTGTACTCGGCGGTCGTGGACTGCCAGGACCGCTCCACAGACGACGTCTATGCCGAGGTGCTCGGCTGCGTCAGCGCCCACCTGCCAGTTACCTCTTTGGAGGACGGGAGCCCCCGATGACCCAGAACTCCCCACCCCTGGTCCTTCCGCCGGGGCTTTCCCGAGCCACCGCCACGCTGTCGGAGAAGGACTGGCGGCGTCTCGACGATGCGGTGACACGACTCCACACCGTCAACGCGAACCTGTGGAACGCCGAGGACCGGGTGCGCGACGCGCGCCTGACCGCCGTCCAGGTCGCCGACTGCAAGCGGGAAATCGACCAGCTCAACGCCGAGCGCAACGCTCTGGCCGAACGGGCAGACGAAGTCCTCGGGACGTTGGCGGACGAAGGCCGCGCTGATGCGCCGCTGCACACCGAGACGCTCGCCTCCGTCGTGGACCGGCTGTCGGTGCTGACCCTGCGGATATGGCACAACGAACGCATCTCGGCGCGCGATGAACTTGCTCGGCGCCGCGTCCCTGCGCTCCTCCAGCAGCGCGAGGAGATGTCCGCCGCTCTCGACACACTCGTCGCCGACGTCATATGTGGTCGCAAGCGCCTTCCCGCGCCGGCCCGCTACAAGCTCTACGGATGCGACGACTTCGAGGTACCCGACATCAAGCCCAGCCGTCACCTTGGCAGCGTCATCGCCTTCGGCGGTTTGAGCGAGTGCGGCAAAAGCACCAGCGCTGAGTTCGTCCGGCAGACCTGTGGAGCCCAGCGCTTGAAGATCGGCTTTCTCCTTCGCCAGGCGGCCCATCGTCAGGGCCTCGCGGACCCCTACGCACTGTCCGCGCGACGCCAGGCCGAGATGCTCCTGGGTGAGCTGAACCGCTTCGCGGACGCGCACGTGGACACACGACTGTTCACGATCGAGTCCGTCCACGACAACGCTTCGATCACCGAGCTCAAGCAGCTCATGGGCGACAAGCTGCAGATCGTCTACCTGGACGCCGCGTTCGCCGTGCGGGTAGCGCGATCCGGAATGCCGGCCCAGGCCGTCGCTGCCAAGGACGAGATCAAGATGAGCCGCGGCGCACACCAGGTCGCCGCCGTGGCCGACCACGTGATGGACAACTCCGGCAGCGTCGCCGCTCTGCGCGCCCGACTCCTGCGGATAGCTGCTCCCGCGGGCCCAGGCGCACTTCGCATCGCCACCGCGTACGGCCTGGGTCTGTCCGCGCCGGTGGCGGCGGCCACGTCCGACTTCGTCGACGCCCTTCGCGCCAACGGCCCGGCCGTGCAGCTGGTGGCCTTGACGGGAAGCCCCGGCGAGGGAACCTGGATCGCCGGCTGGTCGGACTTGGACCTGCTGGTGGTCGCCGAACACGACGTCACCGACAGGATCACCGAAGCCCTGGAACGCTACCGGGCTGCGCTGGGCGATGCGGCTGCTCTCGGGCTCACTCTCGTCACACCCGGCGAGCTGACCGCGCGGCGGCTCACGCCGCGCCTGGCCTTTTCGCTGTACCAGCTTCAGCAAGGACAGCCCGTTCTTCACTACGCACCTGATCTGGAGCTTCCGTCCATCACGCAGGACGAACTCGCTCTGGCCGCTGTCCGCGAACTCCCTCAGGTGATGCTCACCATGCGGCGGCTGCGCACCGACGCCTGCCCCGAGACGCTGCGGCAGCTGTACAAGCACCTTGTGCTGGCCTGCCGTCTCCTCCTTCGCGAGCACAATCAGTGGGAGAACGGTCCCGACCGCATCCTCACCGCTGCCTCCCGGCTGCCCGAGCTGCCTGGCCTCTCTGTACCGCCCCTGGCGGAGGTATCCGCCGCCTGGCGCGAGGGCCGCAGCGAGCAGGCCCTGGGGGCTGTCATCCCGGCAGTCGACCAGCTTCTGACCTGGTACGCCGTGCAGCTCGCGGCCTGACGAGCCACTGCCTGCCAGTTTCGTCCACCTTCCACCTCGCCCACAGGGAATTTGCCGTGCCCGAAACTCTGGCCGCACCGCCTTTCACTGCCCGCATCGTCGAACGACTGGGTGTCAGTCCGACCAGCCGACGCGAACGCGTCATCCACTCCTTGGACGGCCTCGAAGCTCCCGTCACCCCCCAAAACCTCGCCACCACTGGCGCCTGCCTGTGGCAGCGCGTCCAGCACCACGTCGCCGAAGAACTCGGCCCCGTGGACTTCCTTCTCGGCCTGGACGCCGGTGGCATCCTGCCCACCGTCTCCTTGGCCGCCGCCGCACAGCTCCCCTACAAGATCGCCTGGAAGCTGCACCTCCCGCTCGACGGCGCGGTCCGTTTCAGCGAACCCCACGCGATGCGTACCGACGTCTTTGCCTACGGCATCACACCGGGGCAGCGGATCATCCTTGTGGACGACGAGGTCACCACCGGCAGGACACTGGCCAACCTCACCCAGGCCCTCCGAGAGGCGGGAGCCATTCCACTGGCTGCAACCTGCCTCGTGGAGGACACCACGCGCGGGGCCCGCCGCCTGCTCAACGAGGATCTCGGCCTCCCGCTGATCGCCCTCACCACGATCGAGGCAGAAGCGTGAAGGTCCTCTCCGCTGGGATCCATTTCCACCCTGGCTCTCCCAGCATCCCCACCACTGCCGTCCACACCACGCCCCTCGGATACGACCGCGACGACCTCCCGGTCGGTGCACCCCTTCCCCTCCCCGCCTCGGTCGAACTCACCGACCGCCTCAGCCAGTGCGGTGACATCGAGGTGGCCTTCCACGGGAAGCTCGGCGATACCCTCCTCGCCCTCTCTGCCGTCCGCGCCCTGACCGAATGGATCGGCCTGCACTCCGATCCACCCACAGTCCGGGCAACCGGCCCGCACGCCGAACTGATCTCTCGCTGCGGCCTGGTCACTCAGAACCCGGCCACCCCGCCCCACGGCCATCGTGTTGTCATCGGCGACCGGCTGGGAATCGAGGCCCGTCAGGCGGAGGCTGCGACGGCCCTGGTCTGCGATCCCGCCGCGCCACCTTGCTGGTCATCGGGCGGACGGGCGCACCCGGACCTGCCCGCACGCCACTACCTGGCACTGGAACGCCGCCTCGGCGTCCGATTACCCGGCAGTGCTCCCTTCTCCCCAACGCTCACCTACCGGTCAAGCGGCCTGGTGGAACAACTGCGGACCGCAGGCTGGCTCAGCGGGCTGACCATCGCCGCCATCACCGCTACCAGCTGGCCCGAGCGCAAGGACTACACGGTGCAACGCTTCATCGAGGTAGCCGAACGCATCGCCCACGCGCGGGGAACACCCACTCAGCTGCTGCTCATCGGCGGCCAGAACGGTGGTATTCACGCCGCCGCTGAAAGCCCCGCCCACTGCGTCCAGGTCCTGCGTCTTGACGGGGTGTCTGCCGTTCACCTTGCCGATTTGTTCCCACACTGCGACCTGGTCGTCGGCAACGACACTGGTCTCACCCACCTCGCCGGACTGGCGCGCAGATCAGACGGCGCCGGCCCGCCAGTCATCGGGCTCTATGCCCGGCACAGTCACAGCAAATGGCGCACCGGCCAGCCCCACCACCACGCCGTCGCCACCGCCCTCTCCGACCGCATGCACCAGGGCGACCTGTGCCCCGTACGCGACGGCCTCTCCGCGAATGCGGACAGGCACATGGAGGCCATCACACCCGCCTCGCTCGCCCAGCTCTGTTCCGACCTACTCGATGGGAGCAGGTGATGACCGGACCAACGCACCTGAGGATCGGCCCGCTGCGCCGTTTCACCCGCAACCTGCTTCTCCCCGTCGACTTCTTCGACCAGCACCTGCTCGTGAAGTACACCCGTAACCCGTCCGAAGCCCGCGACGAGATCCGCGGCCACGCCCGCCTTGGCCAGCACTACCGCGTACCCGCTCTCCGCGCCCGCCTACGGGTGCCGGGCGGATACGTGCTCACGTACGAACGGCTCCCCATCGGTCCTGACCGCGGACTCCTGCTCGACCTCCTCAATGCGCACGAACCCAGCAGCGAACTCCATGCCTACATGCGCCAGCTCACCGCTGCCTACCGCGACGCCATCCTCACCACCGCGCAGCGCGCCGACCAAGCCCAGGTCGTGCGCAAGCTGTACTGGGATCGCGCCGCGCCGGGGGGCCGTCTTGACGCCTACTACCGCGGACGGGACTTCCCCGTCGCCGCCGGCATCGTCGACGTCCCGGTCTCCCGCCTCGGCACGTACGTGTTGAACATCAACGGCCAGCGGCTCCACCTCGACTGGGCCGCCACGCTCCGTCGGCTTCACGACCACTTCGCCGAGCCTGAACCTGTCTGGGCGGCTCTCACCCAGGGGGATCCGACCGACGTCAACCTCGCCCACCCCCTGGCCTGGCTCGACTATGACACCGCCGGCCTCAACAGCATCCCGGGCGAGTTCGCGAACTTCTTGTGGTACGCCTCCGCCCTCGGTGGCTGGCTGGTCCCCACCTACAACCCGGCCGCCTTCGCCGACCACCGAGCCACTTTCGATCACATCGTGGCCAACACCCCTCAGCTCCTGCGAGCCACCGTCGACCGCACCACGAACACGGTCCACATCGACTACGCGTGGCGCCTCTCAGCACCGCGGCGAACTGCCATCAACGCCTACTGGGAGCGCCTGGTGCTGCCAGTTGCCGAACGGCTTTGGGCCGGCACGAACCTGGCCGACCTGCTCCGCCCCTACGTCGCCATGCGGATCCTCGCCGTCTACAACCTGGCCGAGTTGGCCCCCGAAGACCGGCTCGTGCTCCTGGCCCGGCTGGCAGAGGCCATGAGCCCCTCCTTCGACCCCGTCGCCTACTTCTCCCCGCTGGAGTCCCCATGCCCGGCCCTTTGAACGGGCGCACGGCCCTCGTCACGGGAGCCACCGGCGGCATCGGCACCGCCATCGCCCAACGTCTCTCCGCTCAGGGCGCCGCCGTCATCGTGGCCCACCATGGCGACCAGCCAGCCGCCACCCACATCGTCGAACGAATGGCTCGAAGGGGAGGCACCGTCCTTCCCCTGGAAGCCGACCTCCGTGATCCCGAAGCCGTCCGATGGCTCTGCCGACAGGCCAGCGAACAGCTTGGGACGATCGATGTCCTCGTCAGCAACGCCGGCGCCTACCCCCGCATACCGTGGGCGGAGACGACCCCCAACAGCTGGCAGAACGCGCTGGACACCAACCTCACCAGCCACTACCTCCTCGCCCACGAGCTGACACCCGGCATGACCGCCGGTGGGTGGGGACGAATCGTCACGATCGGCTCTGTCCTTGCTGCAGCAGGCCGCCGTGACCTGAGCGGCTACATCAGCGCCAAGGCCGGCCTCGAAGGGCTCACCCGCGCCCTCGCCCGCGAACTCGGCGCCTCCGGCATCACCGCCAACTGCGTGGCGCCCGGTTCCATCCGCGTTGCTGCCGAGGACTCCGTCGTCCCCGACCCGGCCGCCATGACCGCACGGCAGCTGGCCCGTCAGTGCATCCCACGCAGGGGCCGTCCAGAGGACGTTGCCGCAGCCGTCGCCTTCCTCGCCACCGACGACGCAGGCTTTATCACCGGCCAGACCCTTCGCATCGACGGGGGCTGGATCCTTGGCTGACATCTGGCTCATGCGCCACGGCGCCTACGAAGGCCATCGCCCCGGACACCACGCCCCGTACAACGCAGCGCTGACCGAGGAAGGACACGAGCAGGTACGACACGCCCTGCCTCTGCCGGACAACATCACCGGCATCGTCACCAGCCCCGTCCCCCGAGCCCGCCAAACTGCCGACCTCGTCGCACGCCTCACCGGACTGCCGATCGTCGACACGTCCAGGCTGCTGGCGGAGTGGCGTGCCCCGAGCAGCGTCCTCGGTCGCACCTCCGATGCCTGCCCACCCGACTACCAGTCGTGGCGAAACCGCCGACTCACCGAACCGTCGCTCCGTTTCGAGGACGCGGAGAGCCTTGCCGAACTCCACACCCGTGCAGCTCGCTGCGCCTGCTTCCTACGGCGCACTGCGCACCTCCACGGTTCCCTCCTTGCCGTGTCCCACAAGCTGATCCTCGGCGTGCTCACCCACCTCCGCGAAGGCCCCACCGCCTTCGGCACTGCGGCTGTCGCCCCCTGGAACTTCGCCGAAATCCGCCGCTTCATCAGCGCGAATATGTGATGTGCCATGCCTTCGACCACGTTCTCGTCAAGTTCCTCGGCCACTGGAAGCAGCACCACCTATCCGTGGTGGCATCAACTCGACGAGTGGCCCCATCCGAAGCCACTTCCCGATCGAGATTGGGCAACGCTTTCCCTCCGTCCTTCGACAGGGCTGGCAGCCTTGGAAGCGCTGGTCCCAGCCGGCGCGGCCGTCGGTCCGGTGCTTCTGTGCCAGTGGCACCGGTGGCTCCACGTACCAGTGGAGCCGGAGGCCAGGGGGAGTTTTTTGGGCGAGCGCCTGGGGGTGAAGGGGCGAGAGCTGTCCTGCCCGTACGACGACCAGCGCATTCACCGTGGTGGATGCCGACCTTTCCGGCTTTGGCTCCTCCCGCAAGATCCCCACGTTGTCACCGACTTCTGGACCCTTGCCGCGCAGCTGGATGCGCTGCGCGCTTCAAGGCCGCGCCCTGTAGCCGCAGCTGCCTGACCGGCCTCGGACTCGCTCCGCCCCCGTCCGCTCCGGCGCGAACGCGGACCACCTGTTCGAACCGCCTTTCCGAGAAAGTCCTCATGAGCCGTCACCTCACGATCGGCACGTACCTCACGTTGGAGCACGATCACGACGTGCTCCGCCGACTGCGTGCTCCCGATACCGCGCAAGCCCATATTTGGCATGCACCGACCAAGTGCTCTCCTGCGGAGGCGGGGTGGGCATCGTGACCAAGATTCCTCCTCCCTCGCAGCGGTCGACGATTCCTGGCTGCGTGCTCGATTGGGCTTCGTGCGTGCTCGGCGCGGTCACGGGTGTGCTGGACGCCTCACGGGGCCGCACGAACTCCAAGGTGTGGGAGCTGACCTGTGCGGACGGCACGCGGTTTTTCCTGAAGATTGCGTCGACGAAAGCCTCCTACGACCGCGAAGTCCACGCTTACAGATTCGCGGTACCGGCTCTCGGTCCCGGTCGCGCTCCACGGCTCCAGGCGGCTAATCCCGGTGAGCTGGCGATGCTCCTGACCGCAGTGCCCGGCGAGACGGTGGCACCGGCCGTGCTCGATATGAACGACCTCATCCGGGTGCACCGCCAAGCGGGCTACCTGCTGCGTGAGCTTCATGACATGCTGGTCGCCCCCCGGGCGGCGGTGGATGTGCTGGCAGAGGTGCGTGCACGGACGGCATCCGCGGGCCAGGGCGTAGCTGCGGCCGGTGCCCTCCTCTCGCATGCCGAGCAGGAGATGGTGCTTCGCCTGGTCAGGGAGCTGCCCCAGCTGGAGGCGTGCCCTACGGCATTCGTCCATGGTGACGCGCGGGAACTCAACTTCTTGTGGGATGGGCCCAGCGGGTGCGCTGCTCTGCTCGATTTCGGGCAGGCGCGGCCTGCGGTGGCCGTCGACGATTTCGTGCATCTGGCTGTCGGCCCGTGGATGCAATCTCCGCGGCTTCGGCGAATGTTCTTCAGCGGATATGGGCGTGAGCTGACGGGGCCGGAGCGAAAGGTGCTGCCGGCCCTGGCCGCGGTGGATGCTGTCGACGGCCTGCTCCAGGGCGTCCGTTGTCGTGAGCCCGATGTCGCCGAACGTGCCCGCACCACCTTGAAGTTGCTGGTGGACGGAGTGCGCTGGTGAGCATGACTAGCGCAGCCTCCCGTCGCACCCCCGACCCGCGCCAGCTCTGGCAGCCCCCGCAGCGCCCTGCGGCATCCGCGATCACGCTTCCCCGACCCAGCCAGGGCGGATGGGTAGCCGCTTGTGGTCGCCGGAGTGTGCTGGTGGTCTGTTTGGCCTGGCAGATGAATGCGGCCTCAGGCTCCGTGAAGGCCGCCGCAGCCCTGGCCGTCGGGTTGGTGGGTGCCGGACACAGGGCAGTGATCGTCACCGCGGCCCCGCCCATGCCAGGCCCCAGGCTTGAGGGGGTGGTCGTGGAGCAGATCGATTTGCCCGTCAGCCTGCCTTGCCCTCCAGACACACTCCGGGAAGCAATCAGCGTCGGTGCGTGGGGCCTTCAGCGTCAGCTGCGCTCACTGATCGAACGGCACAACGCCGACACGGTGCTGTGCACCGACGCGCTGTGGGGCCTGGGCCGGCTGCGCATGAACCTCCCCGACGGGGTCTGCCGGGTGCTGACGGTGGAACGACTGCCCGACGACCGCGACGCGATAGCTCTGACACAGGCCGATATCGTCCTGGCGCCGACGGCAGCGGTCCTCGACGCGGCGCACCAACGTGGCTGGGACACATCGATGTGGGGTGTGCTCCCTCACGCCCTCCTCCACGAACCGCCCGAACCGAATCCCGTCAGTGTGCTGGGCCGACTGCAATCCGGGGACCTCCGGATTCTGAGCGCGGTAGGGGACACCTCCAACGGCATTGTTGCCCTGCTGCGAGCGGCACGGCACCAGGGGACCACCGTCAGCTCGTGCGTGATGCGCGTCGCGGCAGCAACGCACTACCTGCAGTCAGGACCAGCCGGCATCGTCCTGGCGGAGACCTGTCGGCGCCAGGTGGATCTGGCGGCGCACATGAGCTGGTCCGGAGCGCTGCCGTGGCATGCCGTGCCCGCCTGGCTCTCGGGGGCCGCGATCGTGATCACGCCGTCCACCGGCTCACTGGGGATGGTGGCTCTTGAGGCCATGGCCGTGGGAGTCCCCGTCATCGGATACCGGTGCGGAAATCTGCCATCCCTCATCGGCGCAGCGCAGCGAGAACGGGCGTTGCTTACCGAACCACAACACGGGCCCCGCGCCTTGCTGAAACTCGCCCGCGCTCTCCTCGCGTCTCCCCGCGCCTACTGCGAGGCCGCGCAGGCCGCTTACGAACAATCCCGCCTGTTCACCAAAGGCCGTGTCACCCAGCGGTTCCTTGCTGCCGTACCTGCCCGCGGAACGCTCCCGCACGACGATCGGACACCAACCCATGTCCATGCCCATTGAGGATTACGCGCTCATCGGCGATATGCAGACGGCCGCTCTGGTGCGCCGGGACGGCACGGTCGACTGGCTGTGCCTGCCTCGCTTCGACTCGCCGGCGGTTTTCACGGCGCTGCTCGGCACCGAGGAACACGGCTGCTGGTCCATCGGCCCGGCCCATGCTCCCGGCGCCAGCCCCCGACCTGTTGACCGCCGCCGCTATCGAGGCGACAGCTTGGTGTTGGAATCCGAGTGGGACACACCACATGGCACAGTCCGGGTGATCGACTTCATGCCGCCGCGCGACGGCGCACCCCAGGTGATCCGCATCGTGGAGGGGATCAGCGGGCGCGTCCCGATGCGCTCGCAGCTGCGGATGCGGTTCGCCTACGGCAAGGTCGTGCCTTGGGTCCACTCGGTCGACGGCCGGACCGTCGCGCTTGCCGGCCCCGACTCCGTGTGGCTGGACACCCCTGCAAGTGCGACCGCCCGCCACGGAACAGTGGTCTCCGAGTTCGCCGTTTCGCCTGGCGAGCGGATCGCCTTCACGATCAGCTGGGAGCCCTCGCACCACCAGCCGCCGGCCGTGGCGGACCCGGAGGGGTCGCTGGAGGCCACCGAGGAGTTCTGGCGCGAGTGGGTCGAGCACTGCACGTACCACGGCCCCTACCGCGACGCCGTGGTCCGTTCACTGATCACGCTGAAGGCGCTGACGTACGCGCCGACCGGCGGGATCGTGGCGGCGCCGACGACCTCGCTGCCGGAGTGCATCGGCGGTGTTCGTAATTGGGACTACCGCTTCACCTGGCTGCGGGACGCGGCGATCACCCTGTCCGCCCTTCTGCGCACCGGATACCGCGAGGAGGCGTGGGCCTGGCGGGAGTGGCTGCTGCGGGCGGTGGCCGGCGACCCGGACAACCTGCAGATCATGTACGGCATCGCCGGTGAGCGGGAGCTGGGCGAGAACGAGCTCAACTGGCTTCCCGGGTACGAGAACTCCCGCCCGGTGCGGGTCGGCAACGGCGCCGCCGGCCAGCTCCAGCTGGACGTCTACGGCGAGGTCATCGAGGTGCTGCACGTCGCACGCGCCTCCGGCCTTGCACTTGATGGCCACGCGGTCAGTCTGCAGCTGAAGCTGATCGCGTGGGTGGAGAAACACTGGGACCAGCCGGACGAGGGCATCTGGGAGGTTCGCGGACCACGCCGGCACTTCGTCCACTCCAAGGTGATGACCTGGGTCGCCGTCGACCGCACCGTCAAGCTGATCGAGTCCGGGGACGTCGACGGCCCGCTGGAGCGCTGGAAGGACCTGCGCGAGACGATCCACCGGGACGTCTGCGAGAAGGGTTACGACAAGGAGCGCAACACCTTCACCCAGTCCTACGGTTCGCAGGAGCTGGACGCCTCGCTGCTGCTGATCCCGCAGGTCGGGTTCCTGCCGCCGGACGACAAGCGCGTGATCGGCACGATCGAGGCGATCCAGCGGGAGCTGACCACCGAGGACGGCTTCGTGCTGCGCTACCCGACGGCCGGCCAGGGCGAACTGGGTGTGGACGGGCTGGAGGGCGAGGAGGGTGCCTTCCTGGCCTGCTCGTTCTGGCTCGCGGACGACCTGGCGATGATCGGCCGGGTTGACGAGGCCCGCAAGCTCTTCGAGCGGCTGCTCTCGCTCCGCAACGACCTCGGGCTGCTCGCGGAGGAGTGGGACCCCAAGGCCAAACGCCAGGTGGGCAACTTCCCGCAGGCGTTCAGCCATATCGGCCTGATCGAGGCAGCACTCAGGATATCGGCCGACAGGGCTCACGTCTCCGACGCAGGGATGAGGGCCGCGACGGCGCATGCTGGCGCCAGGGGTGCTGATGTATCCCGTATATGACCCCGCGGGCAGCGATGATGACCTGCGAGTGGCCCTGGTGGAGCTGCGAGCCGGACGGTGGTCGGCCACGCGAAACCTGTTGTCCGCCACGCGGTCTCTGGCGCTGAGGACGTCTAGGACTCAGGTCCTGGCGGTCGCCGCTGCCGGCAGCGACGTGATGGATGTGTGGCTGGCCGAGGAGTCGGACAGCTACGACGCCCAGGTCATGAGAGCCCGAGTCTTCGTGGAGCGCGCCTTGCGCGCCCACCGCCAACAACACCCCGCCGTATCCGAGTTCGAGACCCGTGGCCGACATGCAGCGCAGATGGCCGCACACCGGGCTCCGCACGACCCGGTCCCGTGGGTGTGCCTGCTGGCCCTCGCGCAGATCGATGTACATCAACAGCGACCGGAGCACCGTGTGCCGTCTAGCGAACCGATGCTGCCGCCGGGGCCGTGGCAGTTGCTGGGAGAGGTGCACCGGCGGGATCCGTTCAACCGGGAAGCATTCCACCGGATCCTGCAGGTCCTGCTCTCCCGGGACGCCCCAGCATCCGGAGGGCTGGCTGCCGTCTTCGACTTCGGACGGTGGGTGGCATCGTGGGCGCCGGCCGGATCGCCCCTGCTCCTGCTACCGGCATACGCTCAAGTCGAGCAGTGCCGCCAGCAGATGCAGCGCGGCAGGGTGCACCCGCTGTGGCGACGGCAGTGGGCTGAAGACCCACTGCGCTCCTACACCCGCAACGCCTTCCACCACTGGTTCAAGACCACGGACCCCTCTCTACGGTCTTTGACCGACCTGAGCCACCTTGCGTATGCACTGTGGGCCGGTCACCAGTTTGTCGAAGCGGCCCAGGTGTTCACCTCCATGGAGCCCTACGCGACCCGCGAACCGTGGTCCTCGGTGGAGGACCAGCTCTCGGGAGACGACACAGGTCAGGAGCTAATGCTGCGGGCCCGCCGGGAATCGCTGGCCTACGCACACAGGAAGGCTCCACGCGCCGGCCCTCGTCCGTGACTCTGCCGGACATCTCCATATCCCTCGACACGCACGTTCAGCCCATTGGCCCCTTTCTTCACTTCCTGGAGGTTTCGTGTTCCGCTTAGGTCAGCACCGCCGGTCGGATCGCTCCCGGCGCGCCCCGGACGACGCGTACTTGCGCGAACTGGGGTACGAGCCAGTGCTCACCCGCCGGATGGGTCCGTTCGGCAACTTCGCAATCAGCTTCTCCGTCATCTCGGTGCTCTCCGGCTGCATGACGCTGTACGGCTTCGGTCTGACCACCGGTGGCCCGGCGGTGATGATGTGGGGCTGGATCGCCGTAGGCGTGATGGTGATGTTCGTCGGCGCCGGACTGGCCGAGGTCACCTCCGCCTACCCGACATCCGGGGCCCTGTACTACCAGGCAGAGAAGCTCGGCGGCCGCAAATGGGGCTGGTACACCGGCTGGCTCAACCTGCTCGGACTGCTCGGCGCGATCGCCGGCATCGACTACGGAGCCGCACTGTTCACCGGCGCCTGGCTGAACCTGCAATTCGGCTTCGAGCCCACTTCGGGCAAGACCATGGTCATCTACCTGACCATCCTCACCCTGCACGCCACGTTGAACCTCTTCGGTGTCCGCCTGGTCAGCATCCTCAACAGCATCAGTGTCTGGTGGCACCTGGCCGGCGTCACCGTGATCGTCGGCGTCCTGGCCATCGTCCCCGCCCACCACCAGGAACCCGGCTTCGTCTTCGGCGAGTTCGTCAACCACACCGGCTGGTCCAGCCCCGTGTACGTGACGCTGATCGGCCTGCTGCTCGCGCAGTACACCTTCAGCGGCTACGACGCCTCCGCGCACCTGTCGGAGGAGACCACCAACGCCCAAGTCAGCGCCTCCCGCGGCATCATGCGGGCCATCGGCTGGTCGTGGGCGGCCGGCTTCCTCCTGCTGGCCGGCCTGACGTTCGCCATTCAGGACTACGCCGCGACCCGCGCCACCGCGACCGGAGTTCCGCCTGCCCAGATCTTCCTGGACGCCCTGGGGGTGTCTGGCGCGAAGGCTCTATTGCTGATCGTCATCGTCGCCCAGCTGTTCTGCGGCAACGCCGAGACGGCCGCCGCCTCCCGGATGGTGTTCGCGTTCAGCCGGGACGGCGCGCTGCCAGGCTCGGGCCTGTGGCGGCGGGTGCACGCCCGCACTGGTACGCCCCGCCACGCGGTGTGGCTGACCGTCGGCGCCGCGGCCCTGCTCGCCGTGCCGAGCCTGTACAGCCCGACCGCGTACGCGGCGATCACCAGCATCAACGTCATCGGC
Source organism: Streptomyces albospinus (assembly GCF_014648695.1). GTDB lineage: Bacteria > Actinomycetota > Actinomycetes > Streptomycetales > Streptomycetaceae > Streptomyces > Streptomyces albospinus. The sequence continues at coordinate 88,789 of NZ_BMRP01000012.1, read as the reverse complement.
ATCACCCCCGCCTACGCCATCCCCATCTACCTGCGCATCAAGCACCGCCACCGGTTCCGGCCCGGACCGTGGAACTTGGGCCGGTGGGGCGTGACGGTTGGCACCGTCGCCGTGGCCTGGGTGGCGTTCGTCACCGTCCTGTTCTGCCTGCCCCAGACCAGCCCGGTATCCGTCGCCACCTTCAACTACGCACCCTTCGCGTTGATCGCCGTGCTGTCGCTGGCCTGGCTGTGGTGGCGGGCCGCAGGCAAGCGCACCTACGACGTTCCCGCCCGCACCCTCGGCCTCGACCGCTCCTCCGACGGCTTCGACCAGGAGATCGTGTGATGTCCTCTGCCAACTCCGGCAACGGCTCCGATGCACCTCTCGCCACTCCTCCGGGACAGGGGCGCGCCGCGTCGGGCCATCTCACCCTCGAACAGCTGCACCACCTGATCGGCTCTGGACGGGTCGACACGGTGGTGCTGGCTGTCCCCGATCTGCAAGGCCGGCTGAAGGGCAAGCGCTACGGCGCGCGGCACTTCCTCGACCGCGTCGCCACGGGCGGGGCGGACTTGTGCGCCTACGTGCTAGCCACCGACGTCGACATGACCCCCGCGGACGGCTTCGCCCTGACCTCATGGGCCGCCGGCTATCAGGACCTGGCGGTCACCCCTGCCCTCACGACGCTCCGTCTCACGCCGTGGATGTCGAAGACTGCCCTGGTCCTCGGCGACGCCGTCGACCACGAGGGCAACCCCATCGAGGTGGCCCCGCGCCAGATGCTGCGTCGGCAGCTGGACCGCCTGGCCCGCCATGGCTTGGACGTCAAGGCGGGCCTGGAATGCGAGTTCGTGGTCTACCAGGGAACCCCCGAAGAGGCCGCCGAGTGCGGCTACCAGGGCCTGCGGCCTCTGGCCATGGGGAACCTGGACTACGCCCTGGACCACCCGCCAGCCGCAGACCGGTTCTTCCGCCGCCTACAAGCAGCCCTCGCTGGCGCCGGTCTTCCCGTCGAGGCGGTCAAAACGGAAAGCGCCCCTGGGCAGGTGGAGGTGACCTTCCCCTACGGCGAGGCCCTTGCCGCCTGCGACGGGCACCTTGCGTTCAAACACGCCGTCCGAGCCATCGGCGGCCGGTCAGGTCTCACCCCCACCTTCATGGCAGCCCCCACAACCGGCGTAGGCAGCGGCCTCCACCTGCACATCTCGCTGTGGAAGAACCGCACCAACGCGATCAACGGCGCCGACGGCGCCCTGTCCGCACTCGCTCGGCACGCCATCGCCGGACTGCTCGACGCTCTACCGCAGATGGCGGTGCTGTACGCGCCGAACATCAACTCCTATAAGCGCTACGTCCCCGACTCCTTCGCGCCCACCACCGCCAGCTGGGGCTACGACAACCGCACGTGCGCCATCCGCGTTGTCGGCCACGGCGAAGGCCGGCACCTGGAGGTCCGCGTCCCTGGGGCGGATGCCAACCCCTACCTCGCGCTCGCCGCTGCTGTCGCCGCCATCAACCACGGAGTCGACAACGCGCTCACCCCAGGACCGCCGGAGACAGGCAACGCCTACCGGGAAGGAGGCCCACCCCTCCCGAGCACGCTGAAGCAGGCACAGGTGGCCCTCCGCAACAGCTCCATCGTCCGCGACGCCCTCGGCCCCGACGCCGTCGCGCACTACGCCCACCTCGCCCAGCTGGAGATCTCCCACCACCAGCACATCGTCACCGACGCCGAACGCCACCGCTGGCTCACCCGCGCATGACCCCAAGGAGACTTCCGTGAAGAGCATCCTCGACGTCGCGAGGTGACCACCCTGCGATGACGCGCCACCCCAACTGCCCTGATTGCCTACACGCGGCACATATACACGGCCATACCTCGCCAGAGCCGCCAAAACCTGACCCGCCAATACGTGCCGCGACATTCATCCTCCTGCTCCTGGTCTTCATCGTGATCGCCAGTGGATGGATGGGCCTCATATGGCTCGTGACATAAGGACATCGGCTGGCCCTGATCAACTCATCGGGCACCGAACCCTTCGACAGCGAGCCGTTGCGCAGGCACGGCTGAAGTCTTTGCGGGCGCTTCTCCCCTCTGGCCAGCTGCTCCGTAGCAACCTCTCAGCGGAGCCAGAACAGCTCGGCCCCGGTACGCCGGATTGATCGCGCTCGCAACCCGCGCCCAGGCGGAGGTCACACCCCGTCAATCCCGTTGCCGCAATACCTCAATGGAGTGATTTGAGCTGTTCGAGCACCCGAAGCCACATACAGGCCCACAGTCGCACAGCCTGAGTCGGCAATGGGAACTCATGTTCACTATTTGCCCCCGAAGCGCCCGTTACGGGGGTGCGATCGAGCCCGTTCTTAGAGCACCTGTACTCATCAGCGACTCCCCTGGAGGAGCCATGCATCCCGTCGCCATCCCCGTGATGCCCCCTACCGATATCGAACAACGGCAGCCAGCCCCCCGCTTCTTGGAGCGCATTGTTGACGCTGCTGCCCGTAATGCCCGCCACTCATCACACCCGGATGCGGGGTGGGGGGCATGAGCGAACCCACCGATGCATCAGCCGACCGTGTCCCGGGGCCGCGCACCTCCCCTCAGCCGCCTCCGCCCGCGACGAAACCTGCCGGATGGCAGGGCGGACATGACGTCCCCCCTGGCGCCAAGCCGGGCACCGCGGCCGAAGCGACCGATCCGGGGGCGCAGATGCGGTACGTGGACCTGACCGGCAGCCGTGAGGCGGCCGGCCGGTCGATCCGGATGAGCGACATGGCCAGGCGCCTGCCGCAGTTGGTGCGCCGGTCGTTGGCTCTCGCCTGGCGCGTCGACCGGGCAGCGACCGTCGGTCTCCTGCTGTGCCAGGGGGTCGCCGGTGTGATGCAGGCCCTGGGCCTGGTCGCGATCAGCGGGACCCTTACCGCGCTGCTGACCAGCGGGGACGTTTACCACCGGCTTCTGCAGGCGTGGCCGTCGGTAGTCCTGCTCGCCGGCGCATCCGGCGTGCGAGCGCTCCTGGGAATCACCGTCAACTGGCTCTCCTCCCGGCTGGGCCCGCTGATGTCGCGCGAGGCCGAGCAGATGCTGCTGACGGGCTGCGCCGAGGTGGAGCTGTGCGCCTACGACGAGCCCGACTTCAACCGCGACCGCGAGGCCGCCGACCGCGGAGCACAGGTCACCGGGGACCTGATCGACGAGGGGCAGGACCTGATCGCCTCGACGGCCTCCTTCCTCGCCGGCGCCATCGTGCTGGCCGGGGTGCACTGGGTGCTCCTGCCACTTTTGGTGGCAGCCAGCCTGCCGCAGGCCCTGGCCCAGATCAGCGCCGCACGCGTGCGCTACCTGGCGAACCTCCGCAGCAACGGCGACAACCGGATGCTGTCGGTGCTGCGCTGGCACATCTACACCCGCGACGCCGCCGACCAGATCCGCGCCGGCACCATGGCCGGCTTCCTGTCCGGCCGGTACCGGCAGACGGTCGCCCGCATCAACCGCGAGGACCGCGCCGCAGCCGACAAGGGGGCGCGCATGTCCCTGGTTGGTGCGCTGTGCGGAGGGTTGGGCTCGGCCCTGGTGTGGGCGGCGGTCGTGTGGCTGCTGGCAACCAGCCGCATCAGCGTCGGGCACGCCGGTACGGCCGTCTTTGCCTTGCAGACGGTGGGGCAGTCGGTCCGCGGCCTGGTGGCCATCGGGGCGCGGGCGGTACGCACGGGTCTGTACATGGACGACTGGAGCGGATTCCTGGACAAGGCCGGGGGATACCGCATGCGCCGGGGCACGCACCGGCCCAAGCCGCCGGAGAAGATCGAGATCAAGGCCGTCTCCCACCGCTATGCGGGCAAGGACCACGACGCACTGTCCGATGTCTCGCTCACTCTGCGCCGTGGCGAGGTCACCGCCTTGGTCGGCTTCAACGGCTCGGGCAAGTCAACGCTGTCGAAGCTGGTCAGCGGCCTGTACCTGCCCACGGACGGCCAGGTGCTGTGGGACGGCACCCCTGCCGGCGACGCCGACCCACAGGCGCTGTGGCAGCAGGTGGCCCTGGTGCCACAGAACTACGCGCACTGGCCCCTGACCGTGCGCGAGAACGTCACCCTCGGGCAACCCTCGCCGCGCGGCGATGCGGCCGTGCATGAGGCGTGCGAGGCCGCCGGCGCCGACGAAGTCGTCGACAAGCTCGGCGCCGGGTTGGACACCCTCCTCGCCCGCGAGTGGCTCAACGGCGAGGAGCTGAGCGGTGGCCAGTGGCAACGCATCGCTCTCGCAAGGGCGTTCTTCAAAGAGGCGGGGCTGCTGGTCCTCGACGAGCCGACCGCAAACCTTGACCCGAGGGCGGAGTACCGGATTTTCCAGCGGCTTCGGGACCTGGCACGGGACCGGGTGGTGCTGCTGGTGACCCACCGCATCACCAACGTCGCCGTGGCCGACCGGATCGTGGTCCTCGACGAGGGCAGGATCGTGCAGGAAGGCACCTACCAACAGCTCTCCCAGCAACCGGGCCTGTTCCAGCAGTTGTTGTCCTACCAGGTCACCTCTGAGGAATCCCAGGGTGACGGCGAGCACCGCGGGGCACACAAATGAGCCGCTGCGGTGGGCCGGAGACGAAAGCCGGGTTTGGCGCCCGGGCGGAGATGGTTGCCCGGCTGTATGAGGAAGGGGCGCTGGACTCGGGCCTCCTGCGCGATGCCTGCTTTCCCTTTCCCGGGAGGAGCGGACGCCGCGGTGGGACCCGCTGGACCGGGCTGCGCCCGGTGGCCGCGACCGAGCTGCTCGGTGCGCTGTATGGCGGGGAGAGTGTGCTGATCCAGTACGACGGCGAACCCCTTCTCGGGCGTGTGCCCAATCCGCGGTCACGACCTGTGCGCGGACCGGGGACCGGTTGGGACCTGCACGTGTAGCGCCATTCCGCCCTCCCTGACCTCGGAGAGCAGGGATCCTCCCTGCTGATGGCCAAGTCCCGGCACAAGAAGCCGGAGAACGACCGCCGTTACTTCAAGCCTTCCCCGAAGCGATCTCTGAGCTGACCAGCCTGCTCGCCCCCGGCGACGCGCGCCGCTGACCCTGCTGCGCATGAAGCCGGACTGCGGCTGCACGCCTGCTTGCGCCGATGCAACTCTTGGATGGCATCCTTGGATTATTCCTTGAGTTCAACCCAAGGATTGCTACCTTGGCTTCATGTCAGGCAATGAGAAGCCTCGCCTCATCCCGACCGGCAAGTGCTGGTGCGGCTGCGGGAAGGACGTCGGCCTGGGCAAGTTCTTCGCCGCCGGCCACGACAAGGTCGCCGAAGCCGCGCTCATGGCCCTCAAGTACGACGGGTCCGTCGCACAACTGCTTCACGCCCACGGCTTCGGCTCGCACCATTCCGTCCGGCACGCTGCCGTCACCGATCCGGACTGCTCGTGGGAGAAGTGCGCTGACTGCAACTACAGCGGCGCCCCTGCCAGCATCGCCAACCACCGCAAGAAGGAGCATCCCGACCGGCATGTCCTCGCCCAGGCGATTCGCACCCTCGGCGGCACCTGGGATCCGCAGCGCGCCATCAAGGCTCTGGGCGAGCACGGTCACACGTGGGAAGACCAACGGGCAGCGGAGAAACGGGTCCGGCAGATCCTGCGCGACCTGTGCTCGAACGGGCTCATCGTCAAAACCGACCCTCAACAGGCTGTCTACGACCTCGTTCAGGAGTAGAGCTGGGGACACGATGGTCCCCAACAGACACAGATTGCCTGACGCTACGGCGGCCGCCGGGCCACTCCTTGAGGACCTGAAGCTCTTGACTGAAAGGGTGTCAAGGTCTTCGCGGTCCGTTCGCAGACCAAAGTGGAGAACATTGCCATTTCGGGTCGCGGCGTACCTGGTCGCCTCTACAGTTGCGTCATGGAGTTCAACTCGGGCGAATCGATCTGGGAACTGATGCTGACGAAGCGTCCCTCCGACACGCACTTCTCGCAGTCGAGCACTCCGGGCGGAAAGAGCCCGCTGGTGCGGGATGACGACGACAACAAGCTCGACACGCACGCCGTGCTGTTCGACGGGGACAAGGCGGTCCTGGGGATCCTCGCCGCGGGAGTCGTGGTGACGGCGGCTGCGGTGAAGGCCGCGCCGCACGTCAAGAGCGGGCTGATCAGCCTAAAGTCGAAGCTGCGCCGCCGGGCGGAGGAGACCACCGAAGCAGAGGTCCCCATTCCCCTCACGGTCGTTGCGGAGGTCGAGCCAGAGCAGCCTGACCCCCCTCGACTGCGCGCTGTCTGACCGTCAGGCCAGGGCGCGGCGCGAGCCCAGGTAGACCCGCATCACGAACCGTCCAGCACCCTTGTGGTCCCACATCACTGCGACTGGCGCGGTGATGTGGGCCGCCGCACTCCCGCGCCAAGGCATTGGCCCCAGCCCGTACGTCTTCGGAGCGGTCCTCGGCGTCCTGGGCGAGGTAGCGAGAGGACTCGTCACCGAGGGCGTCGACGAGCCGGTGCAGCAGGGCGGCCCGGCGGTCCCGGCGGTCGAGGTAGTCCAGGCGGTTGTCGCGGTGGAGCTGGGGGCGTTGTAGTGCTCGGCGTCGTTGAACAGTCCCACCAGTTCCACGGCCAGCAGCCTGTCTGTCCCGGTTCGACGGTGCTCACGACCGCTTTCCGGCGAGCGCGGCCAGGCGCTCCATCTCGTCCACGCCGTCGTTGCAGCACTGCCCGCAGACAGGGAATTCTGCGCTCTGCGGTGGGCTACCAGGACTTCGCTGGTGTAGAGGTCACCAGCCCGGTGGTTTCGCCGTGCCCATTGCCTTGGCCACCCTGATCTCGATGACCACGCGTTCAGGGTTGACCCGTGGCTGCTTGTACCGCTGGGCGTAGCGCGCTTCGGCGTCTGCGACCGATTGCGGGTCGTCTTTGATGACGGCGGTGCCCTCCAGCGTCGACCAGCGGCGCCCCTCGGCCTGGCTGACCGCGACGGTGACGTCCGGCCCAGCGGCGAGAACGTTGCGAACCTTTTTGCTGGTGCGGCTGCTGATGACTCGGGCGATGCGAGTCTCCGCGTCGTACGTCACTCCGACCGGGACGAGGTGAGGGGTGCCGTCGGGCCGCGGAGTACTGAGGAAGCAGATGCGGCGTTCCTGCCAGAAATCCAGCTCGGTGTCGGACTGTGAAGGAGGTGGTGCTGCCATAGGGCCATCTTGCCTGGCAGCTGCCCAGGCGGTTGACGACGGGCAGTGTGCGGGGCTTCAGGTGGCGCTGCTCGGTGCGATCGTCGCCGCCACCGGGTGCCAAATGTGACTTTTCGTGCAAAGTGGATATATGGGTGCCTCGGGTGTCAGGGAGGCGGGCGACGTAGCGGAGCGCTTGCACCAGCGGTCTAGAGAAAGTGACTTCAGGTGTCCACCAGTCACCGTGTGTGAGTATCGAGCTGGGTCGATGACGTCGGCGCAGCGCACAGATGCCGCTCGGGCGGTCCTGGATGCGGTGGTTGGTCGTATAGGTCCGCCGACGCTGTACGGCGGAGACGCCTATGGCCCAAACATTCGCTGGCGGACGGATGAGCGGACACTGCTGTTGGATCATGGAGTGGGGGGCCTGCAGTTGGCCGTGCGTCGTACGGCGGCGTTGGAGCGGGAGGAGTACGCCTGCTTCGAGCGCGGCGTGGGCGACGGCGCTGAGCAGGTGTCGTACGCCAGCAGCCTGCCGTATCTGTGGCAGCTCTACCGCTCCGGTCCCGGCAGCCCGCCGAAGGTATTCCCTGCGGGCTACGTAGCTCCGGACTGGGAGCGACTGGAGGAGGCGCTGGAGAGCCTGCTGCGCGCGTGGGGCGAGCAGCTGCCGGCGCAGGTCGGGGACGATGCGGCCGCGTTCAATATCGTCAACCGGGCCAACAATGACCGTGTTGTGGGGCTCCTCTGTGGACGTACGGACGGTCTGACGGTGCTTGTCGACGACCGTGGCTTGCCCGGTGGGGGCACTCCTCCAGAAGAGATGGAGGCTCGGGGCTGGCAGGTGCCTCTCATGGGATGGTGGGAAGCGAATTTCGCAGAGCCAGGGTGGGGGAGTGCCGCGGCAGCGGCACAGATGGCGGTCGCCGAGTTGCGCTTGCGTGGAGCGCGCTCCCCCAGAGACCTCGGCCTGGACGATGTCAGCTGCGCGGACCGAGGACTGCTGACCCTGCCTGGCTTGGGCATAGGCAACTGAGGGCGGCCGTCGGCCGACACCGGCCAAGGCCTTCGAGGCCACGTACGGCAGCCAGCTGTCGCTCCCGAAACCTGGAGGATCCTCGCGGCTTGCCCCGCTCGTGCGGCCGGTTTCCTCGCCCCGACCGCGGGTCCTCCACCAAGTTCGCGGCGTCCGTTACTAGATCTCGTCGACCGGGTGCCACGTGTAGGGAACCTGGTCGCGGTTGGCTTCCCACTCGTCGCGGTGGACCTCTTCCAGCACCTCAATGCGCCGGCGCAGCTGCGCGGTCATCTCCTGGATGCGCTGTACCGCGTCGTGGGAGTCGATGGGCAGCAGGGCGCGAGTGAGCAGCTTGTACTCCTCGGAGGCGCCCTTGACGTGGATTGCCTGCGGCATGCGGACGATGACGGTGTACGGGTTGACCTCGGCGACGTCCCAGCGGCCGTCGTCCTGCCGCGTGGCCCAGATGACGGTGCGGGTCGAAGGGCCATAGGTCAGCCGGCAGCCATGTCCCATCAGTTCGCTGAGGATGGGCAGGGCGACGGCACCCTCGCCGGCGTACGTCGCGGCTTCGGCGGCAGTGGCGACGCTGATCTGTCCGGGGAGCTGGCCGTTCGATCGGCGTGCCAGTTCCCCGCTCTCCGGGGCCTGGGCGGACATCTCTGCGGCCTGCGTCTTGGAGCTCTCGGGGTGCAGCCAGGTCATGATGACCATGCGGCAGTCCGGCAAGGCCGCCGGGAAGAGCGTCTGAGACTCCAGCTCGACGATCTCGAAATTGTGGGTGGGCAGGGACACCCGGTAGTAGAAGGCTTCCCGCGCCTCGGTGACATCGCAGCGCTCTTCCCACAGCCGCCGAAGGTACGCATCGGCGTTGATGATCTCTGCGACGAGAGCGCCGATTTCGGCATCCTGCGGGTGCTGGAGTACGGAGAAGCGCAGCATCGCCAGCCACTCGATGGCGTGCTTGTTCCAGTCCACGAAGACCGTTTTCGCCTCGTCGCTGAGCAGCGACCATCGCATCAGGTTGGCGCCGGGATCCATGACCCACGGGCACCAGGTCTTCATGGGGTCGTTGTACCCGACGATGTTCCACTTCGAGTCGAGCAGCCAGGCCGGATTTGCCTGTTGGTCGAGCAGGGCCTGTACGGCACGGCGGGTTGGCGTATCGAACGCCGGCGCCGGACCAGCAGCGACTGCACCACCCATGCTGTAGAGGAGCAGGGCCTGAAGCTCGTCGCGCCCGAGGGTGAACAGCTTTCCGATGGCCTCGCACTGCTCGCGGCTCAACCGCGTCGTGGCGCCGGTTTCCAGATCGCGGTACCAGCGCACAGAGCGGGCACACACGTCGGCGACGTCCTGCTGGGTGATCTGTCGACCAAGCCGTTCACTGGCCACCGCTCTCCAGGCCCGCAGAAGACCGGCGAGACCCATCAGCTGCGCTGGGACGAGCGGTCGGGTGCCTTCCCGGCCAGCCTGCTTTCCATCCTGTTTACCGGAGAGCGGCTCGTTGCCGCCCTGCTCGGGTCCGCTTTCAGCGGTTCCCCCGCCCATCGCATCCTCCGTGCTTTGTTGCCTGCGCCAGGGCCACCGCTTCCCTCTCCGGGACATGGAAAAGGTGGAGGCCATCGGCCGCCCCCTCCCCTGGGTTCCGTACATCAACGATAAGGGAACTCGAATTCGATCTTGCCGACCTTTCATGATCGATGAGATCGGAATTGTGGGCCAGGCCACACTTGAAACAGAAGATCATTTCAGTGCTCCACTTTGCGGCCCCGGGTAAGGCGACACCTACGGTCGCGATTCGGGCATATTGGGCGGCAATTT
>NZ_BMRP01000012.1:0-78755 GCF_014648695.1 Streptomyces albospinus | reverse complement strand
AAGACGGGTTTGACGTGGCACGTTTCAGTGATGGCTCGTCATGTCTGGCGTCTATGTGGCGAGTTGGTATTACCGGACCCTTCGATCAAGCCTATTGATTTCCCTGATCTACGCGCGTCAACTCGGGCTTATGGTCGCTTTGACTGGGGACTTAGATCCCGCTTAAATCACCGCATGGATCGGTTCGGCAACCGGTTGGTCCGGGATTTCGCCGGGGGAGGGGTATGCGTTGCAATCATTCGAAAAGAAGCGGCCGGCCCGCAGCTCCTGTTTACGGCGGGGCGGGATCACACAACTCTCTGCGCTGTGACGGAAGCCTCATTCCTGCTCTGGCCCACTGGTAGGGCTTCACGCCGCACTGGCAGAGGCTGAGTCATCTCTGGATCTTGACCCGCCCTGCATTTGTTGATCGCTCAGCAGTCGGCAAGCCGAGTGGAGCACTACGAAAGAAGAGGGCGCGAGTGGTCGTCGCTCCATTGCCTGTCTGAGGCTGAGGGCAGCGCGAGGAATGCTCGTCGTGAATGGCACTCCGCCTCGAAGTTGGCGCGAGATCGCCCACCAACACTACGTCGGCCCCTTCTAGAGGCCGCCCCGAAGCGGCCTACGCTTCATCGAGGAGTGTCATATGTCGAGTTGGCGTCGAAGTGATACATCTCCGCCTGGACGCTGGAGTGTTGGCAGCCCTCCGCATATGTTGCTGCTCCCTCGGTGAAGACGCCGAAGGTGAGCGCACACGAGGAGAGGAGCCAGAAGTAGCGCCAAGTGCCAAGTCTCCAAAGTCCAGGGGAAAATGAAGTCGGCGCCCAGAAGTTAGCAGCTTCGGGGCGCCGACCCCGCCGCCCCGAAGGGCTGCGGATTCATAACCGGGATGAGTCGGCTGACCTTTTCGACGAGAACGGCCGCCCCACCCCACCTACGAGTAAGGAATTCTTGCATGCCCAAGTCCCGAGGCGGAAGGGCGCCCGCTGTCCAGTCCGCCAAGGCCGTTGAACCCACTGCCGGAACCCACCAACACCGCTTGGTTGCCCTCATCGCGGACATGGTCCCCGGAGCCCGCACCCTCCGTGTCTCGCAGCGCGAGCCCGGGCGGAGCTGGCCGAGCCCCTACGCCCGCGCGTACGACGCGCAGGGCCAGCACATTGCGCTCAACCGAGCCCAGGGCATGACGGTCGCACGCTGGGTGATCCGAGCCCACCCCGAGTTGATCTGGGACGAGGCGTACGACCTCGACCTGACCACAGGGGCCCTGCGCCCCGGCGCTGACGCATATGCCGCAACGGGCGGGGGCCGCTAACCGTGGCCAGGATCCGCACCATCAAACCCGAAGCCTTCGCTTCCGAGTCGCTCGCCGCCGTCTCCCTCACCGCCGAGCGGACCTTCTTCGGGCTGCTCACCCAGGCTGACGACCACGGCCGCTTTCGTGACCAGCCCGCCGTCATCACCGGACTGCTCTGGTCCCTGCGTCCTGAGCACGGCCCTGTAGATGTCGAGGACGATCTGACCCAGCTCGCCGGCGCCAACCTGATATGCCGCTACGAGGGCGACGACGGCAAGCGCTACCTGCATGTCGTTACCTGGCGCCAGCACCAGAAGATCAACCGGCCGAGCGGCATTCGCCACCCCGCCTGCCCGCAGCACGACGGAGACCAGTCCGCTCCGGGCACACCGCAGGCTCACGGGGCCTTCACGGAGTCCTCCGTGAAGGGTCACGGAACAATCGGTGAGTCCTCAGTGAACGCTCACGGAGGACTCACCGAGCGCTCCAGGAACCACAACACCGCAGGTCAGGACACATTCACTGAGCCGTCACTGAGCCCTCACGGAGAACTCAGTGAGCCGTCCGTGAGTCCTCACGGTCCGGATCTAGGACCTAGGAACTTGGATCTAGGAACTACTACATCGGGGGGCGCAAACGCCCCCGCATCGGAGGCCGTCTCGACGAAGCAGCTCATGGACGAGTACGCCGCCGCCTGCGCACACCGTCCGCCCAGCGGCGTACTTGGCCATCTCGGGCGCGAGACCGCCAAGCTCCTCGCCGAAGGCATCGCCCCCACCCATATCCGCGCCGGCCTGGCCCGCCATCGCGTCAAGGGGCTGCACCCGAGCACCCTGCCGAGTCTCGTGCACGAGGCGATGAACGCCACCCCCGCTGGTTTGGTGCGGACGGAATCGCGGCCTAACCTGCCCGGTCACCGGGCCTGGGCCAATCCCGCTGACCCTGCCGCCGCCTACGCCGAGGAGCTGTGATGCGCGACTACGACGCCCAGCCCGTCGGCGGCATCGCCCGCCGCCTGGCCCACATCCTTACCGCCCGGGGCATCGACCCGGCTGCCAAGCTCACCGAGGCTGCCGAGCCCATCCCCGCCCTGCAGGCGGCCGAGGCCCGCATCCCGGCCCGTTATCAGGCCGCCGTCGCCGACCACCCGGCCGTCGTCGCCTGGGTCCACGAGGTCGCCCAAGCCGGACGCCCCGGGCCCGAGGGCGCTCCGGGTATCGCCCAGGGCCGCTCGCTGCTCATCGTTGGCACCACCGGTACGGGCAAGACCCATCAGGCGTACGGAGCGGTGCGTTCCCTGCTCCTCGCCGGCGTCCGATTGCGCTGGAAGGCGATCACCGCCGCTGACCTGTACGCGGAGCTGCGGCCCCGCCCCGGCCACGACGGCGAGCGGGAACTGATGGACCTCGCCCGTTGCCCGCTGTTGATCATCGACGATCTCGGCGCGGCCAAGAGCAGCGAGTGGACCGAGGAGATCACGATGCGGCTGGTCAACCGCCGCTACAACGAGATGCTCCCGACCCTGGTCACCACCAACCTCGGCATGGCCGACCTGCGCCAGCACATCGGCGACCGCGTCGCCTCCCGCCTGACCGAGATGACCGACAAGGTCATCCTCGACGGCCCCGACCGCAGACGAGCCCTCGCAGCCAAACGCCGCAACGCCGCAGCCGCAACGCCACCGGCATACACCGCACTTGCCGCGCCAGCAGCTCCCACGGCCGTATCCGCTGCTCGCCGCCCGAACCGCTAGCGGCCCTTTGCGACCGACGTCACCGGTCGCCTCCTTCACGATCAATCCCTGGGGCGCGCCTGCCCAAACGGGCCCCGGGGCAACGGAGACATCCCATGCACAGCACCGAGAACCAGACGCCGCGCACCCTCGGCGACCTCACCTGGCACGACCACGCCGCCTGCCGCTCCACCGCTCACCACAAGGTCGACCTGGAAATCTTCTTCCCCGAGCCGGACGAGATGGACCGCATTCGCGCAGCCAAGGCGCTGTGTGCACAGTGCCCCGTCCGCACCATCTGCCTCGACGCCGCCCTCGAAAGCGGCGATCGCGACGGTATCCGCGGCGGCATGACCGAAGAGGAACGATCGCCGCTGCACCGCAAGCTCCGGCACCGCCTCAACTACGCCCGTGTCAACGCCGCACTGGCCGGTCGCGACGTCCACCTCACCCAGACCGAGCGCGAGGCTGTCGTCCATGCTGCCTACCAGGCCGGTACCCCGGCTGAACAGCTCGCGCGACTGCTCAAGGTCAGCAAGGAACACGCCCAGAAGCTCTACCGGGAAACCCGCCGCCAGATCCGCAACCGCGCGGTCGACCAGCAGAAGACGGAGAACAACAGGAACAAGGGCAACGGAGAGCCCAGGAACCAGACCACCGTGCTCAAGGAAGCCACGACGAACACCTCCCGCGACGACCTCGGGACGGCCGCGTGAACCACATCGCGCCGCTACCAGCGCGGATCACCGGCTGGGACCGGGCCGCCATCATCGCCCTCGGCGGCGCCGGATGCGCGCTTTCCTACGATGCCCTGCAGCAGATGGCCATCGCCATCCACATCCGCGGATTTCTCACCTACGTATTCCCTCTGGTCATCGACGGCTTCATCGCCTACGGAGTGCGCGCCCTGTTGGTCCTGCGCACCGCACCGCTCGCCGCCCGCTGCTACGTGTGGCTGCTGTTCGGCACCGCGACGGCCGCCAGCATCTGGGCGAATGCGCTGCACGCGGTACGCCTGAACCAGCAGCAGGCGCAAGGCGTGGGACTGCGGCTCGGCGACGTCACCGTGGGCATTCTGTCCACCCTCGCCCCGCTCGCCCTGGCCGGAGCGGTCCACCTGTACATCCTGATTGCCCGGCGAGTCACCGGGCCCGCTGTTTCCGGACACCCGGACACCACCAGTGTCCGAGCTGACCGGGTCACCGCCGCCCGCCAGGACACTCCCGGCGGCCAGGACGAGCCCCGGCCGGCGCAGGTCACCTCCGGACTCCAGGTCGAGCTGCCCGCCTCGGAGACCAACCGCCCAGCGGTCACCGTCGGCCAGGACACCCAGGAAGCGGGTGCCTCGCAGGACCGGTCCGGACAACGGGGCGGTCTGGCTGAGCCGGAGCCTGACCAGGATGGCCGAACCGCTGACCTGGGCGGACACCTGGCCGGCAGACCCTCCCCGGTCACCCGCCTCCATCCGGCCGCGCCGGCCGCCGCACCGCCGGAGACTGACCCGGCCACCGCTGCGGAGAACGAGGACACCCACACTCCGGACACCGACCCGGTGACCGAAGAACTCCTGCCGATCGCCCGCCAGGCGGTCACCGAGGCGGGCAAGGCCACCCGCCAGGTCGTCGCTGATGCCATCCGCGGAGAGAACCTCCCGCTCGGCAACGACCGGCTGACCGTCCTGATGCGCCGGCTTCGCGCCGAGACCCACAGGCAGCCGGTCACAAAGACGGGCTGACCGAACGCACCACGTAGGCCGGTGACCTGGCCGACCGCAACGCCAGGTCACCGGCCCCGCGCGCCACACCATCGACTTCTCCGCACCACGGAGGCACCACAATGCGCACCACAGCGGCCACCCACGCCGAGGCCGACGCCTGGATCACCGTGCTTCGCGACCACGGCCACCTCCACCGCGCCGAACCCGGCCCCGACGGCAACTGGACCGTTCAGCGAAACCCGGCAAGCACACCCCGAACCCTCCACCACCCAGTCCTCGCGCTCGACTACGTCGCCGAGATCCTCCGCGACGTACGCAGCCACACCGCAAAGACGCCCCGATGAACCCCTCCGAACCGTCCAGCACCACCCCTGAACTGCAGCAGGGCCACTGCCCGGCACGAGGCCGAGCAAGCTGTACCTTCCGAAACTCCTCCGCAGCCACGGGCAGCGGAGGAGTTTCGCAAGGGCTTGCCCCCGCCCCGGGAGGGACGGGGGAGGCCCGGCACCAGGGGGTGCCGGGCTCCAGGGCTGCGACCGAGGGCGGACCGCAGCCAGAGGGGGAAACGAACGCGCCCGCTGCGCCACGTACGCGTCCTCGCCTGCGCCAGAGCGTGCACCGCGACCAAGTCCGCAGTGTCCGCCTGACCCGCGACGAACTCGAATCCGTCAAGCGTGCCGCCGAAGCGGCCGGTCTGATGACCGCCGGTTTCATCGCCGATGCCGCCGTCGCGGTCGCCCAGGCCCAAGGCGGTCCGAAACCCTGGCTGTTGGACCAGCGTGGCCGGGTGGAGGAACTCATGGCGGCCGGCGCGCAGCTGGCCCGCGTCGGCAACAACCTCAACCAGATCGCCCGCGTCCTGAACTCCGGAGGCCATGTCGCCTACGTGGACGAGGTGGTGGTCCGCGTGCTGCGGGCCGCGGCTCGGGTCGAGGAAGCGGCCGTCGAGATGGCGAGGCGCTGACCGTGGTGCCCGACATCTCTACCGGTGGCCGTACCTACGGGTTGCTCGCCTACCTCTATGGTCCTGGTCGGCGCGACGAGCACATTGACCCGCACCTGGTCGCCTCGTGGATGCCTGAGCTGGCCCCGGACCCCGGACGTGACCAGGCCGCCACGCTCAAGCAGCTCGCCGATCGCCTCGACCTGCCTGTCCTCGCCGTGCCCAAGCACCGCCGGCCGGCCCGGCACGTGTGGCACTGCCCCGTCCGTACCGCCCCCGGCGACCGCTACCTCACCGACGCCGAATGGGCCGAAGTCGCCCGTCGCATCGTGCACGCCACCGGCATCGCCGAATACGGGGACGACAAGGCGTGCCGCTGGATCGCCGTCCGCCACGCTGATGACCACATCCACATCGTCGCCACCCTCAAGCGTGAGGACGGTCGTAGCCCTCGCCGTCACGATGACGGCATCCGCGCGCAGGCTGAATGCCGCAAGATCGAGAAGGAATGGGGCTTGCAGATCCTCAACGAGGGCGACCGCACCGCCGCCCAAAGGCCCACCAGCGCCGAACGCTCAAAAGCCGAACGCGCCGGACGCACGGCAACGGCCCGCGAGATCCTGCGAGAGCGTGTCCGCCAGGCACTGGCCGGAGCCGTTAGCGAAGAGGAATTCTTCCGCCGCCTCGCCGAGGCCGGCCTCCGCGTCGAAAAGCGCCTCGCCCCCTCCGGCGACACCCTCGGCTACAAGGTCGCCCTCCCCGGCGACCGCAACCGCCACGGCGAACCCATCTGGTTCCCCGGCTCAAAGCTCGCCCCGGACCTTTCCCTCCCCAAGATCCGCCAACGCCTCGATACCGGGGCGCCCGACAGCGATGCACCCGTCATCGACCGCTCCGGCGAAGCAGCCCCACGTCCGGCTCGCGCCCGGCGTGACGCAACCCCTGCCGCCGAGCGAGCGGCATCGGTACTGAGCGCAGACGACGACGCAGACTCCGCCGCCCAACTTGTCGGCATCGGCGAACTCCTCGACGCAGTCGCCCAGACCTCCCCGGCCTCGACCCGCAAGGAACTCGCCGAGGCCGCCCGCGCCTTCGAACGCGCCACCCGCTCCCACATCCGCGCCGAACGCGCCGACAACCGCGCCATCCGGTCCGCTGCCCGCGGCATCGTCCGCGCCGGCAACGCCCTGGGCAAAGGCGAAGACGGCGGCGCCACCGCGATGCTCCTGTCCACAATGGTCCTCGTCACCATCGCCGCCGCCCGCTGGCACTCCGCCCGCGGCCACGCCCAGCAGGCCACCGCAGCCCACCAGACCGCCCAGCACCTGCGTGCCGCCTACCAGACCGCGGCCACCACCCCCATGAACGCCCTGCGCGCGCAGGGCCGCCGCCTCCCCGAACCCGTACGACAGCGGTACGCCCGTACCGTCGAAGCCACCCTGCCCCAGCACGCGGACCACGTGTTGCGTGAACCCGGCTGGGATGCACTGACCGCCACCTTGGATCAGGCCGAGCGGGCCGGACACGACCCCGACGTCCTACTCCAGCAGGCCATCGCATGGCGCGAACTGGACACTGCCGACAGCGTCACCGACGTTCTCGTCTGGCGACTGCGGCGGCTGGGGAACTTGCCAGCCACCTCCGACTCCGCCCGCGCACGGAGGAGCCAGTGCACGTCCCAGCAGCGCCCCCTGTCCCCGAAGCCGCAGGAGACCGAGAGCACCGTCCGAACTCACCCCAGCGTTCCCCGTTCCCCGCGGACAAGGCGCTGACCAGCACAGCAAAGGGCTGGACACGTCAGCCGGCGCTTGTTATGGCTGGTTGAACAGAGACATGGAGACGATGCGGATGCTCAGCAAGAACCTTCAGGCCCCCAGAACTGCTTTGCCTCAGACGGGATCCGGTGATGACCCGCTGGTGCGGCTCCAGCAGGAGACGCAACCCGCGGGCGGGAACATCGGGTTGCGCGCCACCACGCACCCCGAGGAAATCCGCATCACCGGCATCACCGTCATGTGCCCCCAGTGCGGAGCCCGGCGCGACTGGATGGTCATCTGCGACCGCAACGAAGTCAGCATCCGCTGCCGCTGCGCACACCAGTGGGTCGAGCGCGAACTGACCCGCGCGGACTACCTGGCGATGATCGGCGAAGGCATCGGTCAGGACTACTCCAGCCTGGAGGCCGCGGCTCAGGCCGTGGGGTACGACGGAACGCTCGCCGGCGCTTACCTGAACGAGCCTCGACCCGCATGAGTAGTCACGAGCGCCTGCTCCTCGACGCACTCTCTGGATAACGTCGGCGTGTCAGCGGAGGTCTCCGCGATCTTGGCAGAGACCGGCGACGCCGTGCCCGATCCATTTTCCTTTTCCTCCGATGCTTCAGGAAGACAATCCACCACGAAAGTAAGTCCCTGGACTCTTTCGGCAGAATTACCCGGACTAGTCGCAGGGTAAAGGCTCCTCCTATAGTCAGGAGGGCAAGGAGCAGCAGCGCCCACCAGGGGAGGCTGTCAACGGCGGTGGGTAGAATCTCAATCATGGCGCGGTGAATCTCCGTACGAGGCATCCGAATCGATAGCTAGACTTGGATTCATTTCTTTACCCTGAGTACCGAGCTTCCCAGGATTACCTCGTAGGAATTTCTATTTCGCCCGAGTCGTGATCCCTGCAGACCGACAACGGGATCGGTCATAGATTGAGCGACATCGCTGGGGTGAGGATAGCCATGCCACTCTATGTCCCACTCGTACCCTTCTCCCCAGAGGCGTCTTTCTGTGTCGCCGGACTCGCGGTTCTCGCTCTCTGGGCGCTCCAGGGGGTCCCAGTACCAATTTCCCGTCGACCATTTCCTGCGCGGATCTGTCATCGACATACGGGTCACTAGCCCGGCCAAGAGCCGACGCGCGTTTCTGGCCATCCCCGGAAGGCTGGACAGTTGCTCCTCTTCCCTACGGCTCACCGGAACATCGGACATGAGTAGGAAGCGAGAAGCCATAGGGTTATGAACGCCATCCGATTTTCCGTCTTCACGGGAAGTGACGACGATCTCCGCCCCGGTTGGAATGTGCCGGGCAACGTACGTACGGCCATGTGAGCGAAGGAGCCGCATTCCGGGAGTGCGTGAAGCGTGGAAACTATCAGGCACTATGCGCTGCATGACATTGTCCGGTGCGCTCGTAATCAACACCAATCGATTCCATCGCGGAGAAACCTTGATTGTGTACCAGGTGAGCACGCCGAGGTTCCACTGGGCGGGGGGTGCCGCAATTGAGCCGTAGTGTGATCCGTAGTTAAAGAGGCCGAGCGCCATGATCGCGCGGAAATTCAGCTGCGCGTCATCGCAAGAATCAAGCCCGAGATCGTATCCCTGGGAGTCGCCAACGAGGAATTCCGAAGGGGCGACGCCCTCAAGGTCTGGCGGTACGTGAGTCGCCTTCGAACGCCGATTAATTCCAGGAAAAGCAGCTTCGAACGACTCTTCGGTGTAACTCTTCCGAATGTGCGCAGCGCGTTGCTGACCGGACTCAGACATGCTTCACCCCACTCGCCGCCCGGTCGACGCTTAGGTCACACGTCAAGAAACGCTGCTACCACTGCTATGCAGAGTGGGTGCACCACACCCGCAAGACGACACCGCTGGTACCGGGCCCGGGCGTCGCTTCTCCTGGTTCTCTGCAACCAGCCGATCAAGTCGGATGCCAAGAGTATAGCCGGGTCGCCTTGGTCGTGCTTCAACTTCCCGGCAGAGATGGGAAGATGGGCGGCCTGTTCTTCCCGTGCGAGCTGAACCGGCCGTCAAACTGCCCGTATGCTGCATCGCGTTGTGCGGGACGCGGGCGCTTGATGCCGAGCTGTTCGGCTCCGGAGGGTTCGTCGTTAGTCCGCCGGGCACGGCTAGCAGGGCGCTGCCGCTCAGCCGGCCCAGCCGATCTCGCGTACCTCGATCGTCCCGTCGTGCGGCATGTACTGAATCCAGCAGCACGGCCCGAAGGCTTCCCGAATCTCTTCCACTGCGCCGGGGTCCCGGACATCCGGGAAGGCTCGCGGATCCGCCCGGACGACTTCGACCAAGGCGAGCACTTCCCGCCGTGCCGCATCATCCGGCAGCTCCGCCACAACCTCCGAAGCCAGTTCTTCCATCACCACGCCGCATCGCATCGCGCACCCCCGTGGTCGATTGTGGGGAGCACAGTAAGGCCCGCACGGAGATCCCATGCGGACCTGTGGATAACTCGCTCAGGACATCCCCTGTTCATAACCAGGTACTTGGCCGCACAAGTGAGGCCGAGGAGCTCTCTGGGACTATCGGCCCAGGTAGGCGGCCAGGAGTAGCTCGGACTCCGGGGAGAGCGAGACGATGCGGACCTGGTCGCCGTGCCGGTAGGTCAGGCTCCCCGACACGTCGCCTACGGCCGGGTGGTAATCCCCACGGGCGAGGTCGGCAAGAGCCGCATTTCGCAGGCCCTCGCGGAACGCGAGCGTCAGCGCGAGCGGGGTGGCGAGGTCGACGGTGGGGTCTGTGAGTGCGGCGGTGACGAGCTTGCGGATCTCCTCGGCCGTCATCAGCTGCTGTCGTCCAGTCATAGGTCAAGTATTGAGGTGCGCCAAGGTACGTGAACGTCAACGTTTCCATCGGTTATGCGCGATGTTGCTAACCCTTTGGGGGCTGTCCCGATACAGGGCAGCCCCCAAGGGCGGAGTGTGCGGCGGTCAGGGGGTGGCCAGGTGGTTGGCGAGGTGCAGGGCGTCGGTGGCCACGGTCAGCGCGGCGTGAAGACCAGTGACTTCGAAGAGGGTGGGGTGGACGATCGGAGTCCAGTCGCCGTGGAGGCTGGGCCAGGTGGCGAGGATGACGGTGGTGGCGGCCAGGCCGAGGCGGGCGGTGACGTCCATGCCGCCGCCGCGGCACGGGTGCCAGGTCAGCAGAATGGCGCCGGGGCGGATCGGTTCGGGTTGCGGGGCGGTGTCCCACACGGCGCGGATCGGCTCCGTGGGCTGTTGAGGAACGGAGCACACCACAGCGCCGCGTGCCGACGCGGGCATGGGGTGACGGACCTGATCGTTCAGAGCCAGGTATGGGTCCGGGCCGATTGCCTCCGCTGAGAGACGCGCAGGGGCACGGTGGGTCACACGTCCGCCCAGCACAGCTCGGTGCGGACCTGGGGAGGCAGTACGCCTTCCTGACCGTTCTCGGCGAGGTAGACGGCGCCGTTGGGGCCGGGGACTTCGATGATGCGGCCGATGTAGTGGGCGTAGGACCAGTCGGGGTTGATGGCGAAGTAGGCAGGCAGGTCGGGGTCGACGGTCTGAAGCTGGTGGATCAGTTGGCGGACGGTGATCTGGTGCGACAAGACGGTCTCCTGGACGAAGAGTGAACGGGGAGGGGTAGCGGGCGAAGCGTTCGGGAGGCTCGTTAGTCCTCTGCATCGAATCGCAGTAGCTCGCGCAGTGCGGCAGGGCCCTTCGGCGGCGGTGTGGATTTCGCCGGGAGCAGGTCAGCGCGGTGGCGTCTGCCCAGCTCGGCGGCGTAGGTCTTGGTGGACGAGGGATCGCTCGTCCACTGCTTGCAGGTGCACGTCGCGAGGAAGCGCTCCCGTCCGGGGCATCCCTCGGTGAGCGGTGTACTGCCGGTGGTATGACGGTGGTCGGCAGGGCAGATCGTGCCGTCGGCGTGGTATGCGGTCACGGTGATCGAGTGGCGAGGCATGGCGGGACCTCCTGGTCAGATGCAGGCGCAGGAGCGGCTGGGGGCGGAGATGAGGGCGGCGAGGAATCCGGCGACGGCCTGTGCTGGGGTGTCCGGCCCGAAGCTCTGGTGCCAGGCGGTTGTACCGTTCGTCCCCTTGACGTGGATGTGCCACAGCTCGCCGCGCGCCGCTGCCGGGCTCTCGGGGACGCGTTGGTCGGGGCTGGAGCAGTGGACGTTGCTGTCCAGGTCGGATATGACGTCCCACCCCTGGTTTTTGAGGAGGTCGGTGACGGGGCCTGCGCAGTGGCAGTCGAGCAGCCACTCACGCTCGCCGAGGGCGGCGAACGGCAGCGTGGCGGGAGCTTGGAACGGGGCGGTAGCGGTGAGTGTCACGAGCAGCAATCCCTTCGTTGACCTGCGGTTTTTCGCGGTGTCCGTACGTTGACATGGTCTGGGAGGGGGTCTCCAGTCGTGTGCGGCGGTGTGCGTCTGCCGTCGGCGAACTGGGAGGGGGCCGGCTGCTGATGTCCGCGCAAGGGGGAATGAATCGGTCGCCCCGCGGGCTGTTCCGGGGGCGACCGATCGCTGTGGGAGGTTGGGTTGGAGAGCGAAGAGATCCGTAGGTACACCGAGGCGGTCGACGATGCGGAGGCCGCGTCGCTGGGCCGGGCCCGGATGGCCGACGGCAGGCGGATCGAGCTGACCGTGGACGAGCTGGCGCAGCTGGTCGGTGCCGAAGCCACGGGCGAGTGTGGCACGGGCCGGCATGGTGCGGCTGGCGCCGTCTAACGGCGGGGCGAGCGCACCTCATTGTGCGTTCCGGCACTCGCCGTGTGGCCGGTGATCTGCGTGTCGGTGGGCGAGGCTGGTGCCGGCTTGGACGAACGTGCGCGTGCTGCCTCGGACAAATGCCCCCGTCGACGAGAGCGTCGGACAAGCGCATCTCTATGTCGTCGATGACAGAGGGGAGCGAGTCGAGCAGCGTTTGCACGGCAGCTCGGAGCCGGTGTCCGAGGCCGTCGTCCAGCGTCCACGGGCCCGAGCTGGGGGTGTGAGGAGTGGTTGCTACTGCCGGTCGGCGGCAGAACTTCCGACCGGCGACAGCTTCCTGTCCCGTCCCCAGGCGTTACTTGGCCAGCAGGTCATGTAGGAGTGCCACAACGATGACCGCTACCCCAATGGCGGCTCCAAGCTCGGGATGGCGGAAGGCGGCGTACCCCGCGAGTGCCCCTACGAGTAGGAGCAAAAGCCCACGCACACTGATCTCGTCCATCAAATCCTCCGATCGGCAGTAGATACCTGCTGACCAGCATCGATGCCGATGCCGAGGCGTTGATGACTGCCAACGATCATTCACGGCATTGCACACTCGCTGACAGCCTGTGACGAGGGCTGGCAGTATGGCCGAGAGAGCTTCTGACAATTTCTGACAAGCGGCCAGGGGGATCCGGTTGCCGAAGTGGAAGATGCCGGACCTCCCGGACGGCCCACATAGAGTGCTCAACCGAGAGCTGCATGCCCTGCACAAGAGAGCCGGATATCCGTCAGCCCGGGAAATTCAGGCGAGGATCGATGGCGGGCGGGTGGAGAACGAGGGGCACGTCTTCAGCTACACGAAGATCCACCACGCCTTCACCAAGGCGGCTCTGCCTTCCTGGGGCGTGGTTGAGCTGATCGTCGAGGAGCTTGCTGCGCTTGCCCGGCCGCGGTTGGAGCCGCAAGCCGAGGCCGACCGGTTCAAGATCCTTTGGGATCGGGCCGCGGACCCTGAGTCTGAGGTGCTGGATGAATTAGGGGAGCTACGACGGAGCGCCGCCCAACCTGCGGAGCCCGCCCCCCGATCGAACCCTAGGGCGAAGCAACTGCCCTGCAGTCCGCAGGCGGAAGACCTCGCGACCCCTCGTGACCGTTTCCGGCTCTTCGGGAGGGCCGGCGATTGCACCCTCATTGAGGGGGACGGGACTTGGGCCGTCACGCCGGGCAACCTGCGAGTGCTGTACACACCCGAGCGTGTCTCGCTCCCGCCCGAAGTCAGAGCCTGGCGACAGGAGATCGCGGAGGAACAGAAGCGCAAGGAGGCCAGCGGGCTGCCTCACCTCTGCAACTCCAAGCGGTTTGCAGTGCAAGCGCTAACTGTCAGTCGCACGTCGCCAGGAGGGGACACCCTTCACACCGCCCATGTACCCATCGTGACGTTGTCCCTTTGTGACGCCGACTACTACGACTTTCTGGCTACCGCTCGTAACCTTGATCGCCCCCGGGTGAGTGGCCTCACTCTCCGCAAGGAATATCTGGAGCGAAACCCTGCCTGTGCTCCCCCCTTCATGAACTGCAGCTTCGGCGTCAACGTCGCTGTGGAGACGGGACGGGATCACAAAATGATCTTTTCATTCCGCAGTGGCAATGCATCCGGCTCACACACGTGGCGATGGAATTCGTCATCGAGTGACGGGCTGTCTCGCCAGAGCGACCTGTCGTCTGGCAGCAACGCCCCCAACCTGTATGCCGCAGCACGACGGGCTCTCCGGGAGGAGTTGGCCATCGAGCCGGCTGATGCTGTGGACCTGGAACTGCTTGGCTTTGCCTTGGATCTGAAGAATCACCAGTGGGCAGCCTTCTTCCGCGCCGTACTCACCGATCTCCGCAGCGAAGACCTCCGGGCCCGGTTGGGCAAGGGGTACCTCAAAGAGGAATGGGAGCACGACCGTTATGTCTTCTGCGACGCCGATCCTGAGAGCGTTCTCGACTTCATAGCTGAAGAGCCGACCGAATCCTGGGCGCCCTGCGCGCCGGCCCTGTTCCTTCTGGCATTGGTTCGGGCGGCGGCGCGGGCGCGGGGCACTGTCGGTCGACTGGAAGTCGAGGCGGCTGAGCGTGCTGTCATGCGCCGCCGCGGCCTTGGGCAACCATGAGACGAAGACCGGTCCGTGCTGTGCCTGGCTCGGTCGTCAGCGCCGGGTGGAGGGCGCGAAGGGAATGGTGCGGACCGAAACAGGAACTGCAACGGAGCACTTGCGTCCACCCTTGGAGGTAGGACGGCGGAGTTCAGAGAAGAGTTCCGTAGGCGTGTTGTCGTCGAAGGTAGCGATCCAGCGGGGTGGGCCGACCAGGTCGGAGTGCGCGGCGATCTTCCACAAGGTGGAGTTCTCGCCTTCCGGGAGATAACCGAGTCGAAGGTGCTGCTCGGGCGACGAGGCGTAGACGTTCGCTAGTTCGTCGCAGTGGAGAAGGAATCCCTGGTCCAGGAGCGGCTGGAGCGCCGGATCACCACTGAAGGTGGAGCCGGCGAGGTAGACCGGTGAGACGTAGACGTCCCCTTCGGGAGCGTGGGTGGGCATGACGGGACTCCAGGGTGCGGGATGGGAAGGTCAGCGCTGACGGCGCGAGCCGATGGCGCGAGGCGCGAGGGGAGTGGCTCCGGCGGCCGGGAGCTGGAGAGGCTGTATCGACTCGGTGTGTGGGCTGCGTGCCAGTGCCGCTTCGGTGCGCGGAGTGAGGCTGCGCTGCACGGGCAGGATCTCCACCAGGGAGCGGTGACGATCGGGGATGAGGTCTGCCGCGCGGGTCACGGGCGTCGGGTCGGTGAGCGCCACGGCCGAGGCGGTGATGAGGTGCTCGGGGGTGCCCCGGCTGAAGTACGCCTGCCAGCTGGGCTTGGAGATGGGGTCGGGGCCGGCGGACATGCGCCAGGTTCTCCGGGTCGAGGAGCTCGTCGTATTCGTGGAGCCAGCCGCCGCGTATCCGGTAGGCGGCGTGACCGTCGGGCGAAACCATCCGGAACGGCCGCGTGCCGCGGACGGCCTCCCAGTGATGACTGGAAAGCACGGTGGCGGGCGTGTGTCCGGTGTAGTGCGTGCCGCCGCTGAGGTAGTTGGCGAAGTTGTTCGGCAGCCCGGCGACGAGCGTGTCCGTGAAGGCCGCCACGATCTCTCGGGGGGTGTCGCGGTCGAAGGTGGTGATCCAGTCCGGTACGCCGAGCGGGTCCTCGGCATACGAGATCGTCCAGCCGCCGTAGTGGCTGTCCATGACATTGGCGATGCGCACGCGCTGGCACGGGCTGGTGTAGTACGTGTCCTCGCCGAACGCCACGACTTTGGTCCAGCCTGTCGCAGAGTCAAGGTTGTTGAAGATGGCGTCATCAGTACCGGGGCCGGCGAGGTAGGCGGGGGTGATGAGGACATCGGCGGCGGGGCCGAGGGCGTGAGGGGCGGTGGTGGGCATGGGAACAGCTCCGGAGGGGTGGTGCACGGGCGCCCGCGCGGCTCGCACTGGAATGTGCGCGGGCGCCGGTGTGGCGGCGGGGTCTGACGGTGGGCATGCGGATCACCTGGTTCGTGAGGGGTGGGAGAGCGCTGTGACGTGTGCTGGGACACGTGGCTGGGGGGTCGAGGCGTGGGAGAACAAACCCGGGAGGGCTGCGGGGGTTCGTCGTACGGCCGCGTTGGCCCTGGCCGTGCTGGCCGTTGCCAGCGCGGCGGGCTTGCGCTGCACAGCGACGGAGGGCGCCATCGAGCCGAAGGCGGCCAGTTCCCTGTAGATCGGCCCGAGTGCCTGGGCTGCCGGAGCCAGGGTGTACGCGGCACGGAACGATGGGCCGGTGCGGGTCAGGAGCTGATCATCCTGGAGCTGCTGGAGGCGGTAGTAGAAGGAGCTCGTGGCGAGTCCGGATGCCTTGCGCAGTTCACCGTGCGGAAGAGGGCCGTGCTCCGAGAGGGCGTGGAGGACGTCGACTGCCCCCTCGCCGCGTAGCCGGCGCAGAGCGTCCTCCGTGCGCTCCGCCTCGGCGACCGCCGGGCCGCTTCCACCGGTGTGTGTGCGGTGCCAGGAAGCGAGCGTGCGGTGCACGCTGTGCGCGTTCCGACCCGACGGGGAGACCTCGTAGAGCCCGTAGTCCGGTTGGTCCAGCAGGCCGTTGGTGTGCATTCGCCGCAGGATCTGCTGCGTGTTCTGGGTACTGAGCCACGGCAGCGCAGCGGCGATCTTTGTGAGCCGCGTCTGGCCGTGCTGCGCGATGGTCTGGAGCGTCCAGGTCGTCCAGCGGGGCGCGAGGCGGCCGATCGCTTTGCTGACGAGCGCGGCGTCGTGCGCTGATACGCGGTGGTCGCGCATGTCCAGTTCTCCGGGAGTCGGTCGGGTGCTGTCAGCGGGTGCGCTTAGAGCGTTCAGTGGGCGGGGGTGCATTCGAGGGAGCCAAGCGGGGCGGCGTTGCAGTGGTGCGCAGCGCTGCGGACCGTGCCGGGGGCACCGGGGCCGAGTGCGGGGAGCGGGCCCTGGCGGCCTGGGCTCGACGCCCGAGAGGCTGCGTGGCGGCGGATGCTTCCCGCTCGCGCTCCAGTCGGCGGGCTGCGGTGCGGTAGGCGGCCTGGTCCTGACGCTCGCCGACGGCCAGGAGGTAGATCTCCCTCTTGTGCTGGGAGGAGTCCGGGGCGTCTCGGTATTGGATGACCAGCCGCCACCGGGTCTCCGGGTCGACGTAGACCTTGTGGCAGCCCGCCAGTTCGCGATGCAGAGCGGCTCCGCGTTCGTTTCCGTGGACCAAGTGCTGCAATTCCAGCAGGGCCAGATCGCGGATGTCTTCCGGTACGGACCGCAGGTCGGCGAGGGCCTCGGGCTGCGCCGCGAAGGCGTACCGGGCCCGGCTCACGGCGCGCTCCGATGCACCCGTGACGGCGCAGCCGTCGCCGATCGAGGCGGTACGGCAGCAACCGACGGCACGGCGAGGCCGCCGGTCGTGACCGTCGAGCGGGCACGCGCAGCCTCTGCCCGGCACACGACCGCGCCGTCGGGTGCCGGATCCAGTGGAAGGGGAGTGGAGCGTTCCCTGACCCAGGTATCCGCGGCCTCGGCAGTGGGAAAAGCTCCCTCCCGCACCGTGTAGGAGCGGAATTCCTCGGTGGTCTCTTCGAGGAAGAGCCGGTACGGAGCGTGCGCGGAGTCCGGGTGGCTGTCGTGGACGAGGGTGCTGACCTCGATGCCGAAGTGGGAGGAGCCCGAGATTCCGGTGGAGTGGTTGAGGACCGTGTACCGGCCGTCCGGGTTCGCCCTGAGCATGTCCTCCAGCCGGGCCGTGAGCGCATCGGCTGGCCGGGGCCAGTGGTTCTTGGGCAGCTCCGCCGATTCGGCAGGGCAGCCCTGGCGGATGAGCCAGTTCTGCGCCAGCGGAATGACTGGGTGGCGCGCGTGCTCGAAGCTGAACGTGCGCTGTTTGATGTCCCGGGTGATGTGCAGTGTGACGAACTCCGCCGTACCGGGGCTGTCCCAGATGGCGGCTCGGTCGTACAGCAGCAGGTAGGTGTTGCGGCCATCGGCGCTGTGGTGCTCGGCAAGAGGCTGAAGCATGTCGTCCGAGAGCGTGACCGTGTGGAAGTTGTCCTCGATCAGTTCGGTGGCGGGCTCGAAACCGTCGATCCGATAGTCCGGCTTCGGGACAGATGCGTTGGTCATGTCAGTCTCCGGCAGGCTCGGGCGAGGCCAGGAGCCGGTGGTTGGGCCGAGCCGGGCTGGTGGTGCACGCACCGAACGGCCCGTCCGCTGTACGGAGTTGCATCAGAGCCGGGTCCAAGTGGTCGCGGTGCCATGTCGATGGGCCGGTGAGGCCGGCATCGACGTCGGTGAGCTGCTGCCAGGCCAGCCACAGGGCATGCAGTCGGGCGACCGCCTCGGGGTGTTCCTGCCACCGCTGGCACCACGGCCGGCCGGTGGTGATCTCCCGCCCGTAGACCGGCAGGAGAAGGTGGTGCACCCATGTCGCCAGCGCGGCGAGTTCCTCGGCGTACGCCTTGCCGTCGAGCGCGAGGATGAAGATGGAGGACGGCCCCTCCGCCCCGGTGGCAGCCGCATCGCTGCCCTCCGGGGCCGAGGCCGGCGTGGTGCCTTCCGCGTGACCGGTCTCGTCCTGTTCGCCGTCCTGCTCGGGCGGCTGTTCGTCGGTGAGCCGGGCGAGCGTCTCGCCCTGCTTGCGGCTCTCCGCGACGAGCTGTGTGACGGTGGAGACAAGGTCGTCCAGGTCGTGGTCCGGTATGCGTACCGGCTCGCTCTCGTGAGCGGGTTCAGACATCGATACCCCTTGGCGTGAACGTTTGGGTGTCGAGGTTCCGGAGAAAACAGGGCTTGGCGATGCCGGAAATTTGGTGTAGAAGACGCAGGTCAGAGCAGCGTGTGGTGGCGGCAGGACGGTCGGGGCGGGGCGAGGATCTGCAGGGCTCGGGTGGCCTGTTGCGGCACAACACCATTGCCCAAGGCGGCCAGTTGGGCGAGCGTCCGAGCCCTGGAGTGGCGGTCACCCAGCCAGGATCAAGCCCCTGCATCCACTCCACGAACAGCGGACTCAGGCGGCCCGCGTCATCGGTCGCCGCGGTGCGGGGCGGGTGCTCTTCTCCCATCGGGCGATGGCGGCGCCATACGGTCCCCAGACCCTGGACCGGTCTCCACGTCCGCCGGATCCGCGAACAGCAACAGCACCTCCGTCAGCGACGCCTCGCCGACGGCGCCCTTCCGCCCCCACCCCGTGTGCATGCCCTTCGCATTGGATGGGTGTGAGAGCCGTGCTGCTGACGAGAGGGGCACGTCCCGATTGCCGTGGAGTTGGTTCGGTGACCCCTTGATCTGGTCGGAGGCTACCGGGGTGGGCAGGAGCCACTCGACCTCGTCCGCGAGGTTCGGGCCGTGGCCGCCCTCCTTGCGTTTCGCCGGGTGCTGGCTTCAGCCGTTGGTCGCCAAGTTGCTCGTCGGCGTCTTGAGCAGCGGCGGTCCGCCCGGATGGCCAAGCGGCGAGGAAGACCCGTGCTCGGTGATGCGGGGCTCCGAAATCGGAGGCGCGAAGCACGCACCATCGTGCGTCGAACCGGAGGTCGGCCAGGGATCCAAGTACGACACCGAGTGCGCGCACAGCAGACTGGCCTGCTGCGTCTCCCAGACACCACGGGCGGGGTTCCACGTCGCCAGGGGAACCGGCGGGGGAGGACAGGAGTCCTCGGACATTTTCGATCACCACCAGGCACGGGTTGAGGGCGTCGATAGCACGGACGATGTGGTGCCACAGGCCGGACCGGTGCCGTCAGCCAGTCCGGCGCGGCGGCCGGCGACCGAGACGTCTTTGACAGGGGAAACCGGCCGTCAGGACGCACACTCCGGGAGCGGTGGCCCAGTTGACGGTGGTGATGTCGCCGAGGTTGGGCACGGTGGGCCAGTGGCGGGACAGGATCCGGGACGCCCCCGGATCGACCTCGGCATGCCAGGCAAACGTGCCGCCGCCCAGGGCGGCCTGGACGTCCAGGTCCAGGCCGCCGTATCCGGAGCACAGACTCCCGATCAACGGGAGAGGTCGGCGGCACCGTCAGGTGAGCGGGCATGGCGGGGGGCGGGGGTGTCGGTGAGTCGGGTGGGCGTTGGTGCGGGGGCGTTGGGCTCTGGAGGGATCCGGTAGATCGAGTTCGTCGGGCGGGCTGACCGGCTCAGTGCGGCCAGGATGCGTGGCGGAGTGCCGTCGATGCGGTCGGCCGAGCCCCGCAGCGCGTTGGCGGCTTCCTACAGATCGTCGCGGACGTAGATCATCCGCTCCTGGAAGACGCAGAATGTGGCCAGCCGGGCGTCCCGAAGGTCGGCTGTAGCGGGGGATTCGGCGAAGCGGCGCAGGGATCCAAGCTGGGCGTACGCCTGGGTGTAGTTCTCTATGGCGCGCCCGGCGGGCACCGAGGCCGAGGTGTAGGCGTCGATGACTAGTCCGAGGTCGAGCTCGGGGAGTCGTATTCCGCGCTGTACCGGACGGCCTCCGACAAGTCCTTGGTCAATCCCGCCAGGGTGGTCAGATGCTTGGATGCGGTCGTGAGATTGGGAAGCCCGCTCGGTGCCCCGGGGATGCTGATTTCGGTGCGCAGCTTGTCGAACTCGTGGGGCAACGGCGTACAGCTCTTCTTGCTCCAGGCCGGCGGGGCCAGTGTGATCGGTCATGACGGACTCCGGCGGTGAGGACGGTCGAGAACAGCGGGACGCGAAGCTGCGGTCGGCGCCGTGGCGGGGATGGCGGGTCGAGGGCGACGGCTGCGTGAACGGGCCGCTTCGATGCGGGCTGCCGGTGGCGAACCGGCTGGATGGTCGGAGGGGCGCTGTGGTTCGGGCTCGGCCCCCGCGCCGATGCGCCAGCGGCGGCGGACTTCCTCCAGCGGTCCAAGTGCGTGGAGGGCGTAGCCGATCAGCTGCCCCGGTGCCAGCGACTCGTCGTCGGCCAGCGCCCGCACCTGGCGGGCCGAGGCGGCTGCCGTCCGCACGAGGGAGGCTCGCACGACCTGCTCGCCGACGTACTCCGCCGACCCTGCGAACGCCGAGGGGTCGCAGATCCACAGAACGCGTTCGGTATCGAGGGTTCGGTCGGCCAGGGCGCCGCGGCGCTGGGTCTCCCACAGCACGGTCAGCTGGTCGATGGGCTCGCCCCGGTGGTGGAGCGCGCCCAGCGACCGGTAGATCTGCTGATGTCCGGCATCGGCGAAATCGATGGGGTGGAGCCAGCCCACGACCTCGTCCAGCTTCTGAGGACGCGCGCTGAGGCATCCGAGGAGGAACTCCTCATCAGCCAAGAGCTGTTCACCCACCGGCTGTGGAGGAGCAGGGGGAGGCGGTACCGATGCTGGGGGTGCTACGGGCCGGGGCTCGCCGCCCCAGCGGCGTGCGAGATCGGCCAGCACGTCGGACAGAACTTGGACGTGATGCTCCGTTTCCTCAGCCCCGCCACGGATGGCATCGGCGCGGGCGGCCTGGTGCAGTCGTGAGGCGTGCTGGGCGACACTGCGGTGGATGGCACCCTCCAGCACCATCCGTCCGTAGACCGCTGCGTGCTCCGGCCGTGGACAAGCCGCCACCAGGGAGTGCGCATAGGAGGCGGTCAGGCCTCGGGTGTGCTTGCTCGCCTTGGCGACCGTGTCGGTCATCCACGACATCGGCACGGGGCCAGCACCCTGCGCCTTCGAGGCAGGGTGGCCGTCGGCTCGGAGCCTGAGCATTGCAGCGTAGATCGCAGCGTGTGCCGGACGGGAGAAGTGCTCCGGCCGTAGCCAGGGCGAAAGGTGGTCAAGCTGGCCGGGAGCCAGGAAGACCGAACCCAGGACGGCCTGCTCGGCGTGGACGAGCGGTGTCACCGTCGAACCTCACGAACGGGAGTGTCGGAAGCGTCGCGTGCGTTGGGCAGATCAGCGACGGCTCGGTTGGCGGCGGCCATATCGGTGGCGAAGCGGTCCAGTTCGCCCGTAAAGGCGCGGTCGGAGGCGAGCATGGCTCCGGAGGACGATACGAGCCACCAACAGCCGCCGCGGCGTACGACGGGAGCGTCGGCCAGCCGCTCGGATTGGCTGAGCGATGCCCAGGACGGTGCGGGGTGTGGCATGGAAGAGCACCTCGTGAAGAAGGCGAAGGCCAGGAAGCGGATCAGGCGGCGGCGCGGCGCGGGGGTCGCGCCGGGTGGGTCTTGCCCGGCGGCGGGGTCGCAGGAGGCCGGTCATGCCGCAGGAGTGAAGTCGTCCTGGCGCAGTGCCTTGGCGGCAGCGCGTTCGCTGATCGCGGCTGTGGCCTTGGCGGACGCGGCGCCCAACTTCTTGGCGCCCTGGCCCTTGTACCAGGGCTTGAGGTCGATGCGTGCGAGGCGGATACCGGTGGCCATCAACACGGCGGTGCCCTTGGGCATCGCGCGGAGCATGTCCAGTGGGAGCACGCGCTCCTGGCGCATCGAGACGGAGGTGGACTTGCCCGACTCGCCGGTGGAGACCGAGACCGTGCGCACGTCGTGGTCACCGCCGAGGCGTGAGATCTTGTCGGCGAAGTCGGCGTCGTCCATGCCGGAGCCGATCACCTTGATCGTCGCGGCGGAGAGCAGTGCGTCCATGCCGGACTGGCCCCAGACCCTGACGCCCTGCTGGTAGGACTGCAGGATCGTCATCGGGATGACGCCGCGGGACCCGAGATGCGAGTACAGGTCCGGCAGGTCGGCGATCTTGCAGACGTTGGCGGCCTCGTCCAGGATCGCCAGTAGCGGGGCATCGAGGCGTCCGCCGTCGCGTTCGGCCTGGATGACGGCAGTGCGCATGACGGCGTCGGCTGCTGCGGCGATGATCGCCGAGGCGGATCCGCCGCCGTCCTTCGACAGCAGATACAGAGTGTCCTTGCTGGTCGCGAACGCTTCCGGCTTGAATTCCCATACCTTTTCAAGGCTGTTGGGTGGCGTGACCCAGGCGGCGATGCCGGGATCGAGCAGGCAGCTGGCGTACTGCCGGGCTGTTTCGAAGATGCCGTCGCGGGTTTCGACCGCGCCGGCCACGGTGCCCTGCAGCTGGGCGGCGACCGCGTCGAACCCGGCGTCCTGGAGCAGATCGATCGCCGTGCGGTCGGCCGGCGAGGCCAGCCAAGCCAGGACGTCCGTGATCGGGCGTCGGGCCTGAGCCGCGGCCAAGAAGAACGCGGTGAGGGTGTTGGCCGCGGCCGTGGACCAGAAGTCGCCTGCGCTCGACTCGTCTACGGAGGCCGTGACGAAGTGCCCGGCCAGCCGCCGCGCCCCAGCGAGATCGCGGGCGTCGGCGAGGATGTCCCACCACATGATCTGCGGCGCGTGGGCGATCTGCTGCGGATCCAGCGTCCACACCGTCCCTACCTCCGCTCGGGCGTCGACGGTCGCGGTATAGGCGTCGCGTGCCGCCTTGTTGGAGGTCAGTAGCACGGGGCCGGGGGCGCGCAGGATGGCGGGGATGGCCAGGCCGGAGGTTTTTCCGGAGCGGGGAGCCATGATCGCCAGGATCACGTCCTCCCAGGAGGAGCGGAGTTCGTCCTTGCCCGGTGTGAGGGTGCCCAGCAGAACGCCCCGGTCGTCGGGGGCGATGTCCTTGGGCTTCTTACCCGCCAGGCTGGGGCGCAGGTCGATGGCCTTGGTGGCGATCTGCTTCGCCAGGAGAGGTTCCAGGTCACGTCGGGTGGCCAGCCCCGACGGGCTGCTGCGGTAGCGCAGCCAGACCTTCGCGGCGACGACGGCGGTGGCTACCAGGACGAGGGCGGGCAGGACGTAGCAGCCGGTGATCTGAGCGGGTTGCGGCAGATGAGGCCAGACCCGCTCCGGGTGAAGCAATGTTTCTTCAGGGCGGTAGCCGGCCCATGGGTCGGAGCCGGCGATGGCGTTGGTGAGGTTGCCGAACAGCCAGGCCAGTGAGCCTCCTGCCATGCCGAGCCCGGCGACGGCGAGCAGGAGGTAGAGGAGGAGGTCGGTGCCGGTGGTGGTCGAGGGCGTGCTGGTTCGTGGGGAGGACAAGGTGAGTTCCAGGGGGCGCGGCGCGGTGAGGGACGGCGGGGCGGCGCGTTGTTCTGGTGATCACGAGGGCTCCTGGGTGGTGTTAAAGGAGGGGGCTACGGACGGCGGGAGGCGGCGGTCTGTGCGCCCGTTGGCGTGTGCGTGTCGGCGGTCGGGCTGGTGGGCCAGCCGGGGTAGTCGGGGCGGCGGTCGCGGATCTCGGCCCATGTGGCATCGCGGGTGGATTCGCACATGAGGTGGGAGGCGATGTCGGTGTAGTGGCCGGCATGGAACAGATGGACCATGGCCTGGGTGGCACGGGCCTTCTGCTCGGCCTCCGTCAGCCCCTCGGGCAGGCGCAAACGGAAGGCGGTGCCCGTCGGCTCGAAGCCGCAAACCCGGAAGATCAGGCGGGCGCAGTTGTTGCGGCAGTCGGCGATGACCGCGCCGCTGGTCGGGTCGCGGAGATCTCGGCTTCCCGCCCGTACACCTCGTAGAGGGAGGAGATGCAGCGGGACAGGAATCGGCTGATGCGGGACATGGGACGGCCTTTCGGAAGAAGAGTGGTGGCGGGTCAGGCAGCGAGCTGGGCGGTCAGGGCGCCGGCGTAGTGGTCACATGCGGAGCGTGCGTGGAAGGTGTCCTGATGGATCCGGGCCCGGCGTCCGTCCTGGCGGATCACGTTGGCGACGAGATCCACCGAGCGGTGGCCCCGGGCAACGCGACCCACCGGCAGGCGGTCGTGTCGCCGCCGGGCTCTATCCCCGTGGCGGCGACGATGTCCTTTACCAGGGCCGCCCACTGCTCGTCGGACAGGACGCGGCCGGTGTCCTTGACCACGGAGCAGTGCCAGGCGGGACGGGCCAGCCTTCGCCCGGTGCGCTGCTGGCGTGCATGGAGGGGCTCATCGAGCAGTTGTACGAGATGCGCGAGGGAGGGCGCGTTCGCGGCTTCCAGGTGCGGCGACCAGGCGGCGAGGAGGTAGGGCTCGAAGCCTTCTTTGCGGTTGGCGTGGAGCGTGGTGAGAAGTGCTGCGGTGTCGGCGGAGCGCCGTATGTGGCAGTCGAAGGACGGATGCACGGCAGATCCCTTCGGGGGTTAGAAGTGGGGGTTTTCGTTCGGCCGGTCGCCCTCGGTGGCGGCGTCCAGCAGCTCAGGCAGGTCGGCGGGGTCGGCGTCGCGCTGGTCGATCCACCAGCTGGCGCGGGTCAGAGGGCGCACCGCGTCCTCGATGGCCTCCCATTCCGCTTCGCTGGTGGTGCCTTCGAGGACGAGGGCGGCGTAGGCGGCGGAGACGAGCTGGTGGCGGCAGCGGGTGCCCCAAGCGATGGCACGGTCTGTGCCTTCCAGATCGGGCATGCGGTACTGCTCGGACCACTCCTGGGCCTCGGCCTGCTCGGCGGCCTGCTTCTTCGCCAGCCACTCGGCCTTCGACTCGGCATCCTCGCCCGGGGCGGCCCGCCAACAGTCGGTGCAGTCCCGTGCTGAGAGCCAGCGGGCGTATCCGGCACGCCGGTCGGCCGGACGGTCGGAGAGGTCGGCCTCGGTGGTGTGTCCGCAGGCGTGGTCGATGGTCCACAGCGTCTTGACGGCCATGACAGGAACTCCTTCATCTGTGCTTCGGGGATCGAAAAGGGGTGGTCAGCGTGTACGGCGGGGGCTGGGCGACGCGGCCGTGGAATGGGGCGCTTCTTCCGGAGCCGCAGGAAGGTCGGCTGGGCGCTTCGGTGAGGACGCCACGGCCGCGCGAGCACGGGCGGTGTGCGTGACGGAGGGGACCTCATACCGCTTCGGGAGCGGAACGTCGGCCAGCGGCGGGGCATCCTTGGGTGTCACATCCGGCATGACCGACAGATCGAGCTGTGCGTCGGCCAACCGGTCGCCGAGAAAGGCGACATGGTGCGCAACCGTGCGCAGGTGCTGGCCCAGCTCCCGGCCGCCCGGGGTATCGAGTCGCTCGCACCAGGCGGCAGCGGTGTCGATGAACTCCTCCAGATCGCCGACGGCACCGTGGTGCTCATCGAGGATCTGCTCCAGCACTTCGGCGACGTCGGCCGAGCGACGCAGCTCGTGCAGCTCGCCGGTCAGCGCGGTCAACGACTGCCCAGGCTGCGTTGTACGTGCGGTCACACCGTCCGGCGTGGGGATGGGCGGCGGCAGCATGATGCGGGGATCGACAGCGACGGTGTGGCCGGCATCCTGGAATTCGCGGGTGGCGGCGGCCACGGTCCGGACCGCGGTGTTGTGTGGTGTGCCTTCTGGCAGGAGGTAGACGTCCAGGTCCTGGCTGTAGCGGAAGTGGTGCTTGCGCAGGACCTTGTCCAGGTGCGGCCGGTCATCCACTACCGCGGCGGCCACACCAAGATCGGGGTGGACTCCGAAGGCGACGTCGGGGTTGTCGGGGAGGTTCATCGCGAAGGATCCTTCGAGGCTGGAGCGTTAACGGGCGCGAACCGGCTGCTGGGCGGTGGAGGGCGGGCGGTAGGCGACGGTGGCGGCTGGCTGCTGCGGCAGGGTGACGCCTGCACGGGCCGGGGAGAGGGCGGTGGCTGCCTGAGCGCGGCGCTGCATCATCGACAGCCGCGGGTCACGACGCTCGTTGCCGGGCATCGAGTAGAAGGCGTCGAACGCGCGGCCGGTGTGCTCCAGCCGAGTATCGACGTACCGCAGATCGCCCTCGCCGCGGAGCAGCAGTCCCTCGCGGGTACGTACGTCCGTGCCGACCGCGCGCAGGTTGCCCTCACGGTCACGTACCTGGTCGTGCACCACGATCTGAGCTGCCCGTATGTCAGCGTCGAGCGCGCGGGCGGAAGCGAAGGCCGCCTGCCCGGCGCTGGGCACCTGCGGGAAGGAAAGTTTCTCCAGTCGGCCAAGACCTTGGTGGGGGGTGAGCGGGGCGTGGGGATTGAGGTCGTATGCGGTGTCTGAGGTGACCGTGTACTGCGCGGCACGCAGGGACTGGACCGCCTGCTGTCCTCGTCGGCCCGGATCGCGGTTCGGTTCGGCCAGGGCGTAGAGGTTGCTGCCAGGCAGCTGCTCGAAGCCGACCCGCCGCAGCATGTGGTCGGCGACGTGATTTTCGTGCGAAGCCGCTGCCACGACGCCATAGCGGTCGTGGTGGTTGACGGTGATGTGCGGACGTGTTTCCGCCACGAGTGGTGCACCTCGCAGAGGTTGGGGCCATGCGGACGACGAGGGTGCGGCCCGAAGAGGGGTTTGGTGACGCCTGGACTATCTGCTAAGGGATTTCGGTTCAGGGCGACGCTGATCTCCGTGGCGGGCGTATCCCTGAGGAGCCCGTCGCGACGGGCCGGTTGTTCATTCGCGGGTCGACGGTTACGGCCGTATCCCAGTCCGCATCAGCCGCTACTCGATCGCGATCCGGCTGATCGGCAAACGCGTTGCGAGCCGTGCTACATGCCTTTCATCTGGTGGCCTACAACCAGAACGTGTCGGTGGCCGGCACGAACGACTGATCGCGAAGCGGCCGTCCGCCTGGGCCTGGATCACTTGGAAGTCCTGAACGGCAAGTCGGGCGCCTCCCCGGCTCTGCAACTCCCGGACAGGCTGATTCACCGGGCAGTTCCCCCCCCAGGCTCACGACGCCTGGGGGACCAGACCGCAGGAACCACGGCGACCGGGACGGCACCCGGACACTGATCGAGGTCCTCCTGATGGCGATGTCACCTGGCCACACGCATACAGTCGCCGGCTTGGCCGCGGCCTTGCGGGCTGGGGTCATGACCGCTCACGTGGTCGCCGTGGGAGCCGAAATCAGCCCAGGACGAGTCTTGCCATGACGTAGCCCAGTCACTCAATAGCTCTCGAAGCGACACGGCAGAGCGAAAGTGACGGAGGTCACGGAGTAACTCATCGTTGATGCCTCGCTCTTGAAATGTCTCACCTCATCATGAAATCTACGAAGACAGTCAGTTTGATCACTACTGGTCGTTACTAAATAACAGGAAGCTGACAAGCCGGTACCTTTCGATACACCTTCGTGGAGGCCCGGCGATGTATGTTCCATGCCGATCGCGGGGACCTCGACTCGCGTGAACCGGGGGGTTCATCGGGGCGGTTTTCCCTTGCGATTCAGCCATTTCACGTTTCGCCAGAGGGGGAATTCAATGTTCGGCTTCAATGTCAAATCCAGAAGAAGATCTGCTGTGGCTGCAGCTGCGTTAGCGATGCTGGGGCTTGCCGCTCCGCAGGCAATTGCTGCCGACGCCACTGCGGGGCCGGGGGTAAAGATTTCCGCCCGAGCAAGTGACAAGGCACGGGCCCTCGCGGCCGCGGATCCCCAGTCGGTACGCGCGGCAGCCAATCTCTGCGGTTCAGGTTATGAGCTCTTTATGGCTGAGCGTCTTCCTGATGCAACCAGGCTTGGGACCCTCTTCACCTACACGAAGAGCGGTTCCTCGGGCCTCTCTGGCGCTTGTGCGATTTTCGACAACAACACAGGAGCCAAGCAGTACATGAAGCTCAAGATCTGCCCCAACCGGACGGGGGCAACCTGCGACACAGACGAGGGCACATTCAGTGAGTACGCCGGTCCCGTCTACACCACTGGCTACAACAGCTACATCCTCTGCTCGAAGGTGACTGCCGTCATGAAGAGCGGTGGTGTCGCAGTGATCGACCGTGTCACCTACGCCGCTCCATGTAACTGATGGGGAACCGCGCTGCTCGCCCCACTCCACATCCGTCCTGGCGTCGGACTCTAAAAGTGTCCCTTGCACTGGGAGTGCTGGCTGCGTTGTCTGTCGCTGCCTTCATCGGGCTCCGGCAAGACGGACCCGGTGAACACACAGGACCGGCTGTCACGGCCGCCAGGCGGGCGGGAAGCTCTCCAGAGACGACAAGCGGAGAGACGGGCTCTTCGCAGAACCCACAGCCGACCCAGAGTGCATCCCCCGGTACGAAACCGAGGAGATCCCATCCACCGTCCCAGGCAATCGCAGAGCCTAAAGCCCCGTCAAAAGACTCAGCGGTAAGGCCGGGCGCACCACCCCCGGCTGTCGTCAGCAAAGACGGTGTGAGGGTGAAGCAGCCTGTTCCCAAGCCTTCCGGGAGCGGGATGTGGGTAGCGATCGAGATTGCCAACCGGGAACAATCATCGGCCGCTTACAAGGTGGAGATCCGTGTGACCGGTCCTGAAGGTTTCTCGGCAACCGTGAGGACCACAAGTGGTGTGCTTGCACCGGGGGCCACGGCGTCTCAGGTACTCACAGCGATGGATTCTTCCGGAGCACGCATACCCAAGCACCCCAGGGTCGAGATCATTCGCGTGACACGCACGCCCGCATAGCTGGGCGTTGGCCGCCGCACTCGCCGGTGCGGCGGCCAACTGCAGCCTGGGCCAAGCCGACAGCATCGACGACGGCTTGACGGCTCCTGCTCAGCTGTCCACCACAACGGCGTCGGTCGCCCCTACGACACCCGCAGCCGTCTCAGGACCACCACGGCGTCCCCGTCGTCTGCGGCGCCGGCCCACGAAGTGCTCGCCTGCCCTCCATGTCCGTCCGGCGCAGCGGGTGCTGACCATGTGGTTCACGATCGCCACCGATGAACGTGCACCCTCCTCGTCCCCGGTCAGATGACTGCCACGAACTTCGGACGAGAACGTCGGACACCGTCACCGTGTCCGTCTTCAGACAGGACTGCTCCGCCCAGACCACGATGCCGCCCAGACACGTTTCCGCTGCCTGGAGGCCGTCCCTTCCCGTGGACATCGATGTCCGCATCGCTCACAGAAAGGCACCTTGTGATGTCCGGCTCCCGAAGAACTGTGGTGGCGGCTTTGGCTGCCACCGCGACCCTGTTAGGGCTCTTACAGGCCCAGTCCGCAATCGCCAAACCCTCTCCCACACCCAGTGCCTCGGACGCCGCCCCAACCGGCGGCGTCAAGAACCCGAACAAGACCCTCGGTCGCGGCTGGAAGAGCAGCCAGGACCGCGCTGTGACTGGCGCGCCTGACACTGACGGATACAAGATCCTCGTTGCTGACAGCGGCAAGGCGTACGACTGGAACGCCGCCGCGACCCTCGCCGAACCCGGTATGCGGACTGACTCGTGGATCGGCAACGAGTGCATCATGGACGCCAGCCATGTAGCTGCTGTCTACGCACCCCGTACGTTCACCAACAAGCCTGACCTGATGCAGGGCGGGGCCTTCGCAGCCATCGTCAACTTGAAGACCGGCGCGGTGACCAAGCTGCGGTTCACTGCTTCGCTCTTCTCCTTCGACCCCACCTGCAACCCGGCGACCCGCACCGCAGCCTTTACAGCCTTCCGTGGCATGAACGATGTCAAGGGAATGAAGACGCGGGTGGTCACGGTCACCACAGCTGGCCGCACGACCGGCGACGTGACAACAGGCGGCGAGGTGACATCCGCCGTTCCCGTGTCTGACGGCACCGTGGCCGCCCGCGGCAACCGTCTCATCCACCTCGACCGCGCCGGCAAGGTGAAGACCCTCGCGGCAGCTCGCGGCGTTCCCTTTGACATCCGCCCGACCCAGGGAAGCGGAGTGGCGTTCATTGAACGCGACGGGGACAAGACGGCACACGCAAAGGTGTGGAAGGACACCGAGAAGCCGACCGTGGTCGCGACCGGCTCCCTCGGCGATCTCGCCCTCGCCCAGGGCGCCTCCCGCGTCTTCCTGACCGGACACCCGACGGGTAGAGCGAGCAGCGCCGGAACCGGCATCACCCGCCTGAACGTTCCTGCCACCTCCGACATCTCCTCCGAGGGCCGCCTGGCCACCACCCCTGTCCTGTCCCCGGGCGTCAAAGCCGGACTGGACCGGATCGCCAGCGCAGGCAAGGGATTCACGAAAAACAGCGCGGCGAAGATCAAGACGCGCGGGACAAACAGGCCCGACAGCCAGCCGCTGACGGTGACGTCGACGGTCACCGCGACCGGTGCCAAGGTCACCCAGGCCGTTACCCAGCAGACGGCGAGCGCCTCCGCCTCCCATCCCTCGCCGGCCCTGATCGCCACCGGAAAGAAGCCGCGTTCCCTCGCAGCCGCCGGTGTCTCCCACGACCCCACCGACCCGGACCGCCACTGCGCGATCTCCCGCAACGACGTCCACAGCCAGGCGCTCCAGCCCACCCCCAACCAGGTGGAGTGGGCGGTCGATATGGCCGTGCGTGGTGAACTGCACGCTGGCTACCTGATCCAGACCGGTTACCGCGACCAGATTGGCATCGGCACCGTCGACCCGCAGGGCATGTTCCCGAAGCCGACGCTCAAGGGGGGCGGCCGGGTCCCCGCCAACGTGCTCCTCGGCATCCTCGCCCAGGAATCCAACCTGTGGCAGGCCGAACCCGGCTCCATCCCAGGCCAGATGGGCAGTCCGCTCGCCGCCATGGACGGCTATTACGGCCGGAAGGCCGTCGAAGGCGACCCGAATGCCTACTGGAGGATCCACTGGGACGACTCCGATTGCGGGTACGGGGTCGGACAGGTC
The DNA here is from genome assembly GCF_014648695.1 of Streptomyces albospinus. Taxonomy (GTDB): domain Bacteria; phylum Actinomycetota; class Actinomycetes; order Streptomycetales; family Streptomycetaceae; genus Streptomyces; species Streptomyces albospinus. Next base: position 47,665 of record NZ_BMRP01000012.1, on the reverse strand, counting down.
ACCGACGGCATGCGCCTTAACGGATTCGAGAAGACCGACCCGTCCGGGAAGAAGATCCCGAACCTGCCGCCCGCAAAGCAGAAGGCCGTGGCAGTCGACTACGCCACGAACATTGCCGCAGCCGTGCAGATCCTCGCCGACAAGTGGAACGAGGTGCACACCGACGGCCAGAAGGTCACCGTGAACAACGACGACCCCTCCAAGGTCGAGAACTGGTTCACCGCTATCTGGAACTACAACCTCGGATTCAATGCCCCATCGGACGCTGGCGCCAACAACGGACACTGGGGCCTCGGCTGGTACAACAACCCTGCCAACCCGGTATACGCCAAGGGGTGGGGGCACCCCTTCATGGACACCGACGTGGATGGCTCTGAGGCCAACAAGGACGCCGCCCACCCTCAGGACTGGCCCTATGAGGAGAAGGTGATGGGCTGGTCCGCCTGGTCCATAGACACCGGCTACTCCTACGCCACTTCCGGCCGCCAGGACTGGCCCGGAGAGGCTGGCTACGCCACTGCCGGCTTCTACCCTGCTTGGTGGAACTCGACGGGAGCACGCAGCGCCGTCTCACCGCCCCTGAGCACCTTCTGCAACAGCAACAACAACTGTGACACCGCAACTCCGCCGGTCTGCCCCGACGCGGCGTGCTATCAGAAGTACTGGTGGCACCAGCCGAACGCCACATGGAAGTCCGACTGCGACAGCACTTGTGGAAACGAGCACATCAAGTACACAACGCTCATCACCGAGCCTGGCCGCGGATACCGGCTTCAATACGGCCAGCCTGTATGCGCCGGTGCTCCGCCAGGCTCCCATGTCGTCGCCTCTGTCCCTGACACCACCAAAACGTGGAGTGACTGCGGGCAGATCGCCTCATCGGGAAGCTTCCAATTCACCTTCTACCCCGACAGCGACAATCACTACGAAGCAAAGGAAGATCTCTACCAGATCGGTGGCGGGTATGGCGGCCACTTTTGGTACGCCCAGACCCGCAACAGTGAACACCTGGGCGGCGAAAACGGCCCCATGACCGTCAAGGGCACCTGGACTGATCCCGAAACCCTCGGTTGGGCCCGGGTCCTGGTCCACCTCCCCGACACCGGCGCACAGACCCGCCAGGCGAAATACCACGTTCTCAACACCGACAGCGACAGCTCAGTACGCGCCGTCGAGCAGCGCGCGGGCCGATGGGTCAGTCTCGGCGTATTCCACTTCAACGGAACACCCAAGGTCGAGCTGTCCAATGACACTCAAGACGGTACCGCCGACGAAGACATCGCTTGGGGGGCCGTAGCCTTCCAGCCGCTGCCTGGCAAGCCGAAGCACATGATCGTGGCCATGGGCGACTCCTACTCGTCCGGTGAAGGCGCCTCCGAAGGAAACCGCGACTACTACCCCGAGACCAACTACCGCAACAAGAACAATGACAAGTCCCGCGACGCCTGTCACCGCTCCCGCTACGCGTGGTCACGGCAAGCCACACTTCCCGGCGAGTCCCGGGCAATCGGATCCCTGGACGACAACTCGGACTCGGACATGGACTACCACCTCATCGCCTGCTCCGGGGCGCGTACCTACAACGTCCTGAGCAAGGTTCAGAAAAATGGGGGTGAACTCCCGCAGATCAATCAGGGCTACCTCGACAAAAACACCACCCTGGTCACGATCTCCGTCGGCGGCAACGACGCCCGCTTCGCCGATACCGTCCAGAAGTGCCTGGTCTCCTTCGGTGGCGGCAGCTGCCAAGACAAGGCCTTCGACAAGCCGGACGAAGATGTCCACGGACGGGACCAGAAGTTTGTCGGGCAGCCATTGGTGACCGCTGTCCCCGGCATCATCAACGAAATCGTCCGACCCGACATCACCCAGACCCTCTTCCAGATCCACTCGTTGGCCCGGAACGCGAAGATCGTCCTCATGGGCTACCCGCCTCTGATCTCCGACAAAGGCTCCTGCCTCAACATCAGCATCATCGGCTTGCCCACCATCGGTCTGTCCGAAGCCTCCGCCATCTGGCTCAACAGCACTGCCGAAACCCTCGCCGGCGCTATGCAGGGCGCAGTCGACGATGCCAAGAAGCAGGGCGTGCCCGTCTGGTTCTCCTATCCAAGGGAAGACTTCGTGAACCAGGCGGTATGCGGTGATCCCGAACAGGTTCACGGGCTCGTGAAGACCCTGACCGCGTCCGACGATCCCGTCAAGGACTGGCCAATCATCAACAAGTACGGCCTCTCTGCCCAGTCCTTCCACCCCAAGATCGGGGGTGCGCGGCTCTACGCGAACTCCCTTGAAAGGACCATGGCGGGCATGGGTCTGTAACCGTACCTCCACTACCTGCGGGGGCGCTCCACATGGGGCGCCCCCATCCGTAGGAGTGTCCGTTCGCGTAGACATCGCCAACCACGTTGGGACAATGACAGCATGACCACCAAACAGGCGCAGAGGGCCGCAGCCACCTTACGTGACGCCGTCCGACGCATCTTCGGGATTCTCTCCGTCCTCCTCATTTTCGCCTTGACCGCCTGCTCCTCCCAAAACCGCGCCACCAGCCCCAAAGAGGTACGCAGACTCGCAGGAAGCGCGCAGGCCGAAGAGTCGCGTCACAAGGCAGAGAAACGGCTGAGGTCCATCGCAGAGGCCTATGGCAAGGAGACCCCCCTCACCCTGGCCCTGGTCACCGTGGACGACATCTGCTCAGGTGGACAAGCCAAACAGTGGTTCTTTCAGGACGGAAAGGACCAGTACAAGATCCGCTGTGCCCTTCGCGTCACCGCCTACTATGGCGCCGACCCCCACCGCATCGGAGACACTCTGCACGGCGTCTTCGCCGCCGGTGACCACTACGCCTCCCAGGGCACGGCCGGGGCCACCATCCCGTTCAGCCATGACTCCTATCGCAGGCGCCTCGTCGACTACTACCGAGGCCACGGTCCAAACCCATCGGGCCCGGACGCGCAGGAGCCGGCCCAGGTCTTCACCCCTTCGCAAACCCTTTCATGGGACACCGTACGCAGCAGCAAGAAGCGCCTGCTGCAAGAGCTGGCTCCCTGCATGAAGGGTGATCCGCCGGTCACACGGTGCCTGCACGAACCGGCGCAGAAGACGGTGGCCGAGATACGCAGGCAGTATGGAATGGTGTTCAAACTGGAATTCCCGGTAGTTGACTACTACCAGGTTTCCAAAAAGGGTGAAGTGCTTATAAGTTAGGGAGCCCTTTGCGCGTACTCCCTGCCCTCGGTTCGACAACCGTCACATGTTGCCTCGCCTTCCGCCAGTCACACTCCCAGGACCGCTTGCTCACCCAGTCCGCACAACGATGGCCGGACGGTTCATGAGGGAGGCTGAAGTGCTGCGGGCTCTCCAGCGCGACCTGTTGGGGGGAGCCGCGCGGTGACACGCGGCAACCGCAGAGAAACGTTGGCATGCGGAGATGTTCGTCCGGCCTTACTTCGACGGCATCACGAAGGTGAGCGATGCCGTTCCCGTTCCCTCGTAGTAACTGACCTTTCCGCCCTTGCGTGGCACGTCAAGGACGATGTCACCGGTTACGGCCTCTCCAGGGTGGTACGTCGAATCGACACGCTGTGTACCAGTCGAGTACAGCGTGGCAACCCCCTGCGTCACGGTATTTCCGCCCTCCCATTTCATGAAGCCGTATGGATGGAAGGAGCCATCTCTACTGCCAGTATTGGTGACTTCGATGGTGATCACCGCATATCGTCCCTTTGGTTTCCCTGCGCTGATCTCCGACGCTGTCACGTACTTGGCGGAGTGAAAGGTGACAGAAAAGGTCGTCCTTGCCCCTGTAGTGCCATTAGCAGCGCTGTAAGAAGCCGTCTTTCCGACAGTAACGACCGGAGCCTTGCCCTGCTTCTGCAGCGGCCCTGTAGCCTTCTCTCGCTTCGGTACTGACGGGTGTGGCCGGTCCGCAGGTGCTTCTGGCGACGACGAACAGCCGGCTACAAACGTCGTCATGCCTAACGCTGCTATGACGAACGCAGTGGCGTGGCGAGATGGGCGCATGGCGTCCCCCAGACTCCAGCGGGCCCCCTGCCCGCGACGGAGCGCACTGTACGGCATGCGGCTCCACGAAGGTTTGTTTAGGGCCTCACTGACCCTCGCGAAATCTCGCCGACGGTGCGCAGCGCACCGACCACCGGGCCGAGCCAACATCGTCCGGTGTCAGGAATGGCATGAAGGCGCGGTCCCTGCTGCCCAGCCATGGGAATGGATGACTTCGATGCTTGGGAGGAGTGGGCGGAGGGAGCCGAAGCGCGGCTTCGGCTCCCTCCGTGAGGTGAGCAGGGCGATGGCTGATGCTCAGGCGTGCATGCGGATATCTGTATCGAACAGTTCGCGCTCGCGCGGGTGGAGGAGGTGTTGTGTGATGAACGACCTGCCTGCCACCTTCCATAGGCCCCGGCCCTTGGTGAGGGCGGACACGGCTTGGGTCTCGACGCCGGTGAGCCCCAGCAGGGCAGCGGCGGACGCGAGTTGGTCGGCTTCCTGGCGGTAGATGATCCGGGTCGAGCAGTCGGTGAGCAGACCCTCGGCCAGTGCCCGGCCTCGGGAGCCGGCATCGCCTGCGGTCAGCAGGTCGCTGAGGCGGTGGATCACCATGAGGTTCGCGATGCCAAGACCGCGTGAGAGCTTCCACTGGCTCTGCATGCGCTCCAGCAGGGCGACGTGCCGCATGACGCGCCATGCCTCGTCATAGATCACCCAGCGCCGCCCACCGGTGGGGTCGGCGAGCGCGGACTCCATCCACGCTGAGGCGCAGGTCATTGCGAGGACGAGCGCGGTGTCGTCGCCGGCACCGCCCAGGCGCGAGAGGTCGATGGACAGCATTGGCGCACTGGGGTCGAAGGCCACGGTGCTGGGGGCGTCGAACATGCCGGCCAGGTCACCGTGTACGAGCCTGCGAAGCGCGTGGGCCAGGTCTTCGGCTGCGTGTCCCAGGCGGCCGGTCAGCTCGCCGAGCGCGGAGTCGAGCCGCTCAGTGGAACCGAGGATATGCGCGACATCGCCCAGCAGCGGCGTGGTGCCGTTGGCCTCGGCGTGAGCGACGGTCTGGTCGAGCGCCACATCGAGAGCGGTGTGCTCGATCGGGTGCAGGTCCCGCCGCATGACGGTCTTCGCGAGCGAGCCGAGGAGGAGAAGGCGCCGCTTGCGGACCTCATTGGCCCAGTCCTCCTCGCTGACGCCGTGCGGCCTGGCGGGTGCGTCCAGGGGGTTGAGCCGTCCGGGCAGGCCGGGGCCGAGGGCGATGGTCTGGCCGCCCAGCTCCTGGGCGACCACGGTCCACTCGCCCTTTGGGTCGCAGGGGACGTAGATGCGGTAGTCGAAGGCGACGGCCCGCAGGGCGAGGGACTTGGCCAGGGCGGACTTGCCCATGCCGATGATCCCGGCGAGCAGGATGTTCGGATTCGTGAACCCGTCGAGACGCCCGTACAGCGCGAACGGGTCGTAGGTGAACGCCGCCTCGGCGTGGACGTCGCGGCCGATGTAGAGCCCCTGGGCGCCGAGGCCGCCCTCGGCGAGGAATGGATACGCGCCGCTCGCGGTGGCAGTCGTCATCCGGTGGGCGGGGAGCTTGAGACGGCCCCCGCGGGCGGAGTACGGGCCGGGCCGGCCGGCGGCCGGGTAGGTAGCCCGCAGCTCGGAGTCGATGCCCGGTTCGGCGCGGCGGGCTTGGGGACGTGCGGCATGGCGGGCCTGATCGCGGGCGGCAGCGAACTGGACACGGGCCGCGCGGGCGGAGCGGCGGTCGCTTTTGCGGGGGACGAACAGCGGGCTGGCGCTGGCGCGGTCGCGGGTGTGGTTGGACATGACGGGTGCTCCAGCAGGTCAGTGGCGGGTCAGGCCGGTGAACGGGTCGCGCAGGTCGGCCGGGGTGTGGTCACGGCGGACGTGGGCGGAGGTGGCCAGGTGGCGCTGGCAGATGGCCAGTTCGGGCGCGCCTTCGGGAAGCCGCGCCCGGCACGCCTCCCGCGTGCGGGGTCGGCCGGTGCCGGGGTGAGCGGCTGTGTGGTAGGCATCGTGGAGGTGCTCGGCGGCCTGCCACAGCCGGATCCGGCAGGCTCGCAGGTGATCGCCCTGGGCCTCGGCCACCGGGGTGGTGCGGGCGGTGTGGGCCTCGAGTAGGCCGTACAGGGCGGTGAGGTGGGCGTGGAGAGCGTCCAGCTCGGTGCGGTGTGCGGCCACGGGGCCGGTGGGGAGGTTGATCGCCCGGTGGAAGTCGAGCGCCGCAGTGGCGAACGGGACGAAGTCCTCAGCCAGGTCGGGCAGGGAATCGGTCGGCATGGGGAGGGCCCTTCGGGTGAGCGCGGTGGTGGAGCTGGTGCGCTAGGGGCGGGCCAGCGGGAGGGCGGCGCCTGTGAAGGCTTCGGCCTGCTGCCAGGTCAGCAGCCGCAGATCGAGGAGCGCGGAGACCGCGGCCGTCTCGATGGCGGCGCAGGCGGAGTTGAGTTCGTCGTCGGTGTCGGCGCTGACGGTGAGCAGGCCGGTCAGGGCGACGTCCGCGTGGCCGGCGATCAGCTGGCGCTCACGGGCCTTGATGTCGGCGTACTCGACCGAGTCCTCTTCGGAGTCGACCTGGCCCTTGCGCTGCCGCTCGGCAGCGTCCGCGATCACCGTGGCCTTCTTGCGCTGCACGTCCTTCAGCGCTGCATCCAGGCCCTTGGGCGCATAGGTCAACGACAGGGTGCGCCGCACTCCGGAGGTGAACAGCAGCTGGTGCAGGAAGCCGGGGCTGGTTTCGATGCGGGGCCAGTTCTCGATCCAGTACGTGGCGTGGCGGGCCGAGTCGGTCTGGATCCGGTCGGCCTTCTCCACCAGCACGACCGGACCGGCAGCCGCCGGGTCGGCCTGCGGGCGGCCGGCCTCGGACCACTGATCCAGGGCCGCGGACGCCTTTGGGTCGTAGGCGGTGCGGATCACGGCGGCGATTTCGCTCGCCCCCAGCCAGCCGCCCGGTGTGAGACCGGAGTTGCGGGCGGCCTGGTCGAAGGTGGAGGTGAGCTGGGACAGCACGGCGAAGGCGCCGGTGAGTCCGCCGCCGGCCTGGTTGATCAGACGCCGGGCGGCCTTGAGATCGAGGGCCAGTGCGACGTATGCCTCGTGTGGGGCCGCTGCGGGACCGGCGGCGGCCAGCAGTTCGCTGTAGATGGGGCCGGCCAGGTGGGTGTCGGCGTTGCCGTGCTCGCTCCAGTAGCGGTTAAGCGCATCGCCGGAGTCGGGCACGGTCCGCTCCAGCACCTGGACGCGAGCGATGTGACCGGTGCGGGAGAGGGCAGCCAGGGTGCGGCCCCAGCCTGCGACGTTGCTGGTCTGCGTGGCCGGATCCAGCAGGGCGAAGGCACGGGAGGACACCTTCACCACAGCGGTCAGCGTGCCGTGGTGCGGATCGTGCACCGCACCGAAGCCGCCGCCCGGAGAGGTGACCACCCGCAGGGAAGCAGCGGTGCCGGGAAGGTGCAGTAGACCCTCGCGCCGCGGTCGGGAGGGGCGGGCCAGCCAGATGAGCTGGCCCTTGAAACGCCGCAGCGCATAACGCAGGGCAATGGGCGCCCAGTCGGCCAGGGAACGTCCGCGGTGGCGGATGAAGACCGCCCCCAAGATGACCGCCCACAGCGGTATGAGCTTGAGCGCCCCGGTGACGCCGGATTGCATCAGCACCCCGAGCAGGGCCAGGCCGGTGAGGGTGACGACGATGAGCTGGGCGACCGAGAGGCCGAGCAGTACGCCTCGACGTGAGCGATGGGGGAACTTCACGGTAGCCGGGCCGTCAGGCAGAGAAGCGTCGGGATGCATGGCAAAGCCGTCCTTGGAACGTGGTGAGAAAGAACGAAGGGGAGACGGGGGCGGGCGGGCCGAGCGCGTCAGGCGCCCGCCCCCGTCAGATGAGGGCTACGAGCCCGATCCACCCGGTGGCTTGGGGTAGATCCACCGCTGCGGCGTGGTGCCGCCCTGGGGCGGAGGCCCACTCGCCGGTGGCGGCCCGCTGGGCCGTGGCGCAGGCGGATCCATCCGCGTACCCGGCGCCGAGGCGCCCGGCGTGGACGAAACCGGCGCCGAAGCTGCCGCCGCGCCCGGGGCGGCCCCCTGACCGGGGCGCTGGATCAGGGGCTGGCCGCGGTCGCCGTCCGTGGGAGGCCGCTGGATCAGCGGCCGGCCTTTGTCGCCCGTGGCGTTGGGGTCCTCGCCGTAGCGGAATCGGGTCTGTTGCGGCTTCCCGCCACCGCTCGAGCCGCCGGTCGGGTCGATGCCGGAGGCGATGCCATCCGTGCCCTGGCCCGGCACCTTCGACGGCCCCTGCGGAGCAGGCGTCCCGGTGCCGGCCTGCATGGCGAGCTGGCCTGCGGTCTTGGCCGCGCCCGCCGCCACCGCCATACCGGCGATGCTGGTGCGGTGCAGGTCATCGTGGCCGCCGCCATCAGCGGCCCAGTGGATGAACTTGTAGGTGGCGTAGGGGCACAGCATCACCAGGACCATCACGACGATGCCCGCGATCGCATCCGACAGGGCAGCGAGCCCACCGTGCGAGTCGGACTTGCCCATGGCCGAGACGCCCAGCAAGAACACGATCGTCATCAGCAACTTGCTGACGACCAGGGTGGCCGTGGCCTCGACCCAGCCGCGGCGCCAGCGCCTGGCCACCTCCCAGCCCCCGCCGGCACCGGCGAAGACCGCCAGCGTGACCAGGACCAGGATGCCGACCTTGCGGGCCACCATCACGGCCCAGTACAAGAACGCCCCGATCGCGCAGCCGAGCGCGATGATCGAGGGAACACCCCAGCCCAGGCCATACATCGCCCCCAGCTCGTTCACCTTGATCATGCGACGGACCGCATCATCGACGGAACTGTTGGCGGCCTTGAACAGACCCGCACTGAGCGCGTCGACCACGGTGATGGCGACGGTGGTGCAGGCGATGGCGGCGAAGGCGAAGAAGACGCCCACCATGGTCCCGAACGCGGCCTGGGCAAGGGCACGTTCGTCCCTGCGCCAGGCGGCACGGGTGAGCTGCAGGCAGAACGTGCCAACCGTCAGGATCAACCCGATCGGCAAGAGCAGTTCGTAGTTGTTGCGAAACCATTCGGCGTTCAGGTCGATGGCGGTGGTCTGGTCGACGGCCTTGGATGCGAGGTCGGCGGCGGACTGGGCCACCTCGCCCATCGACTTGGCGATCCAGGCACCGATGCCGTCGGTGACCGCCTCGCCGGTGGAGCTGACGACGCCGCCGACGGCGTCGCAGACCGTATTCATCAGAGGAAGGTCGCAGGCTCCCATCAGGGCACCTCCTTATCCGGAATCAGGGCGCTCATGGCGCGGCGTTGGGCAGGACGGCGGCCAGCGCACAGTCCTGGTGCGGTCGGCACTGGACGGCGAGGGTCATCGAGCGGGCCTCGGCCCCGGCTCCCGAGCCCTTCCAAGCGAGGGCCTGGTTGCCGGTGACCGTGACGGCGTAGACGTATGCCTCGGTGATCGCACCGGGCTCCTGGGCCAGCGCGGTCTTGAACGCCTGCGGAAAGTGGCCCTCGCCGACCGTGGCACTCGCGTGCTGGCGGTTGTCGTGCATCCGCGACCACAGCACCGGGCTGGGCACCTGGTCCGTGATGGACTTCCAGTCGGCGTACTTCTTCTCGCCGCTCATCCACCGCTTCAGCCCGGCCAGATGCTCGGCCTGGGAGAAGGCGCGGGTGTCGTACGTCCACAGGACCTTCGTGGCCGCCTTGGCGAACACGATCGGATCGCTCGTCTTCGGAGGATCCGCGACAGCGACACGATTGCCGTCAGTCGCCTCGGGTGAGGGCGACGGCTCCTGGGCGGACGTCGATGGTGGGGAGGGCTTGGCCGAGGCCGGGCTGTCCGTACGGTTGAGATACGCGACGAGACCGGCGACGGCCAGCAGCACGGCGAGGGTGATGCCGCCGATCAGTGAGCGCCGCAGGACCGAGGCTGGTTCTCCGTACGTGCGCTCCTGGGTGGCGCGGGAACGTTGCTTCGGCATCAGTGGACCTGCGTTCCCATGGCGGAGAAGAACGCGACGATGCCGTTTGCGGCACCCAGCAACAGGGCGCATCCCGCGGCGATGGCCGTGCCCTTCTTGCCGTTCTGCTCGGCCTGGTGGCCGCCGCTGTGGTGGCCCCAGGCCCAGACGACTGCGGAGATGACCAAGGCGCCGACCGTGGCGATGATGCCGAACAGGTTGATGCTGCCTATCACGTTCTTCAGGACATCGAGACCGGGGAGCCCGCCCTGCTTGGGCGTGACGCCGGGGTTGTAGGCCAGGTACTGGGCGTGCTGCATGAGCTTCATAGGAACTCCAGTGCGAATATGGGCATGCGAAAGCCCGGAGAGAGGAAGAGGGGCCGGTCAGACGACTCGGCGGGCGGCGAGGATGTCCGGCTGCCAGGAGGCGAGCGTCGAGATCTTGACGACGTCGCCGGTCTTCGGCGCCTGCAGGATCAGCCCCTGGCCGATGAACATCCCGACGTGTTCCGGCACCGCGGCACTTCCGCGGGTGAAGAGCAGATCGCCAGGCTTGAGGGCATCAACGCTGACCGCCTTACCCTCCTTGACCTGCGTGTACGTGGTCCGGGAAATCGAGACCCCACCGGCCTTGTACGACGCCTGCATCAGCGACGAGCAATCACACCGGCCCATCGGATCCTGGCCATGCGCATCGGTGCAGCTGCCACCCCACTGGTACGCAGTGCCAAGCTGACCGAGCCCCCAACGGATCGCCGTGCGGATCGACTTGGGCGCGTCGGCCGGGATCTTGTAGCCCTTGGGGACGGACCCGGCCGGGATCGGGCCGAACCCGCTCCCATCGCCTCCCGTCCCGCACCCGCCAGAAGAGACCTCAGGCTTGGCGTCCGTGCCGTCGTCCTTGCCGGAACCGCCCTTGGCGGGGAGATTCTTGGCGATGGCCTTCTGGAGCGCCGTGGACAGGGGTTCCCACTTGGCGTAGGCGTCGGGGAACCCGCTCGCCTGGACTGCCTGCGCGGCCTGGGCGATGGTCATCGACTGCCAGCCCGGGACCTTCAGCAGCCCCTCGAAGAACTTCGTCGAGGCGTGCACCGGATCCCGGACCTGCGTCGCGGTGCCCCATCCCTGGCTGGGACGCTGCTGGAACAGGCCGAGCGAATCCCGGTCGCCGTAGTCCAAGTTCCGCAGCCCCGACTCCTGCAACGCAGTCGCCAGCGCGACGATCTGCCCGCGCGGGGGCACCTTCATCGCGACGCCGGTGGCCAGGATCGTCTTGGCGTTCGGTATCTGCTCCTTCGGGTTGTCCAGCCCCGCAACGGACACCGAACCCTTGCCGCCGCCCTTGAGGATCGACTCCACCTGTTTGGCCACGGCTTTGGTATCCACCGCGCCAGCACCACTGGCGTCGCCGCAGGCGGCCTGGGCGTTGCTGGCGCCGGCCAGGGCGACGGCAATGGGCGCGATCAGCAGCATCGGGGCGAGGGCGACGCCCCCGGCTATCGCGGCGACCTTCTTCACAGCCGACCACCGGATGCTCGGCGTATCCAGATATCCGGCTCAGGCGACGGGCGTGCCTGGGCATGCTGCATCAGCAGCTCCTCACTCGTAGGCAGCGTGGCGCCGGCGTTCTCGTCGGAAAGGCCACCGGCACCACACCGGTTAAACACTCGAAAGTCCCCGAAGGAGGGCCGCGCGCTTCAGAGCTGCTAACCCCGAAGCGCCGGACCCTTTATCGCAACACGGCAGCCAGCCGCGCTCGTAATCTCAGGCGCCACACGATGAATTCGTCTCCCCCGCATTCGTCAAGGTTTTTCACGGGTGCTGAACGGGCTGCCGAATGGACGAGGCAACACGCAACAGCACAGCTCAACAGGGCCGGGCCCAGGGCCCGTCCTGCGAACACGGCGAGACTGTAGAGATAAAATCCGGCCGCACCAAACGAGCCGCGATCATGAAAGGAAAAACCAAGATCACGCCATTGGGTGCCGCCGGAAAAAGGCGCTAACCTCCAGCCCACTGCCCGCCCGGTCAGCCACCTGCGCGGTTGCCCCGACCAGTTCTTGCACGCATATCCCGATCCACGAGTGCGTGCATGTGGTCGTCCTCCAGACAGAGAGATTCGCCGAATGTCCTCGTACACCCTCCACCGAGGCGACGCGCTTACCGTCCTGAAGTCCCTGCCGGACGAGAGCGTCGATGCCGTCATCACCGACCCGCCCTACAACTCCGGCGGACGCACCAGCTCCGAACGCACCGCCCGCACCGCACGGGCGAAGTACACCAGCGGCGACGCCCGCCACGACCTCGCCAACTTCCCCGGCGAAAACCGCGACCAACGCTCCTACCGCGCTTGGCTGACCGAACTGCTCACCGAGGCATACCGAGCCAGCCGCGAACACGCCGTCGTCATGGTCTTCTCCGACTGGAGGCAGGACCCCACCACGTCCGATGCCCTGCAGATGGCCGGCTGGACCTGGCACGGGAAAATGCCGTGGATCAAGCCGGCCTCACGGCCCCGCAAGGGCGGACCGAAGCAGGACTCCGAGTTCATTCTCTGGGGCGTCAAGGGCACCCTGGACAACACCCGCGACCTCTACCTCCCGGGCCACTTCATCGCCTCGCAGCCCCGCAAGGATCGCGTCCACATCACCCAGAAGCCGATCGAGGTCATGCAGCAGCTTGTCCAGGTCTGCCCGCCCGGCGGCACCGTCCTCGACCCCTTCACCGGCTCCGGCTCCACCGGCATCGCCGCCCTGAAGGAAGGCCGCAACTTCGTCGGCGTCGAACTCTCCGACCACTACGCCAACATCGCCGAACAACGCCTTCGCAACATCCTGACCCAGGACGACTTCGCACTCGCCGGGCCCGAAGAGTGAGAGCGACACGCCCCGGAAGACCGGGCCAGAACACAGAAGAAGGGCGGTTGCGTCATCGAAAACCCGGTGACGCAACCGCCCTTGACGTTCGAGATCAGCCTGCTTCGACGCTCTGCCGGATAAGGTCACCGGCTCGTGCGAGATCCTCGCGCGATCTGATACGCACCTCGACGCCGTCCTTGATTCCCAAGCACCCCAGCCCGCGGACGTCCCGGGAGAAACCCTCCTCCAGCTCCACAGCATCCGGATCCAGCTTCAGGTTGACCACGAGCATGCGGTTCCGCGGCTGGACGCGCACCGTGGCGACATTCTTGATCCGTCGGTACGCGATGTAGTGCAGCTGGGTCTCCTTCTGCACGTCCTCGTGTGACAGGAGAATGTCGTCGAGGTCCGCGTACAGATCCTGAAGGGCCTGTGGCGACTCGTCCAAGTACTGCTGCACCGACTTCGGCGAAGCCGCACCGGCGACTCGGGCCGTGGTGGGTGACTTTCCCCGAGCCGGAGAGGCGGAGCCGGCAACGGAGGCGACCAGCTGCAGTGTCAGCACATCGTCGAAGACCCGGTAGCTCACCAAGTCGATGCGGCGCCCGATCATCTCGATGGCAACCGTGTCATGGTGCGTGAAGTCCCCAGCGACGCATACGAGCCGGGGATTGCTCCAGTCGATCATCTCGGCCGCCTCGGTGCCCAGCTTCTCCTTGACCAGGCTCGCGAACTCATGGTGATGGTCATGGAGCCACGACAGATACGACAGCGCCTGATTCGTGACGTTCTGGTCACGGGAGCGCTTGTACTCCACGATGACCGGCGTACCGTTCTCATCCAGACCCAGAGAGTCGATCCGGCCCCGATGTCGACCCGTCGCGTACTCGCTCGCCAGGAAACGGATGCCGAGCATCGCCTCCATGTTGTCCTCGACCAGCGTCTGCAACTGGCGCTCCAGCGCCATGGACGAGCCCGCAATCTCCGTGGCTTGCCCGCCGCGCACCCGGAACACCTTCAGGTTGCTCATACGTCACCCCCGACTCCACATCGATCACTGCGAACGAACAATCGAGCCCAGAAGGCATTTATTCCGGCGGGGCCTCGCTGCCTTCCCACCAAACCGTGAGCACATCTCGCCAGGGCTGAAACAGCGCGCTCGGCTCGACAGAATCTTGCAGACGGCACATCTGCCGCCGCCAGCTGTCACCCTTGATGGGTGATCGAACGCATACGGGGCCAACTAGCCCGTCGGCAAAAGAAGAAGGCCGACGAAGCGATACGCAAGCTATGCGAAGCGTCCACAGTGCTTGGTCTGGGCCCGGTGCCAGGATCGGTACGGGTAGCGCTCCGGGTGCGCTATCAAACAGCACTCCCAACGTGGGCCGTTCTTATACCCATCGTTGTGGCCGAGTGGTGGCTCGTCGGGCGGCTTATGAGAGGGGGCTTGCACGCCCACGCGCCGTCATGGCTGCTGAGCGATCTTGCTGAACGTAATGCAATGCTGACAACTCGGGCGGGAGGGCTGCAGTTCGCGAGCGGTTGGATCTTCATCGTCACGCTTGGGCTTGTTGCGCGGGTCACTATGCGTTTCATCACGTACGCATTTGACTTGCGGGCCTGGACGTTTCTGCGCGTCGCAGAGTGGGTGGGGGGCGTCCGCAAGTGCGCAGACATAGTCCGGTCAGGCCATGACCGGAGCGACCACTTACGCGCCCTGTCGCTGAGTATTCCGGTCATGCGGGTGCGTGGCGCATGGCGGGCGCGAAACACCATCGGATCGTCCTGGCGGCGCCGGAAGGCGAAGGAACATGCCGAACGAGTGGTGATGGCACTTCGGACCGCCGAGGCTGGGCTTGACGTGGAGCCGGAGGAGGCTGCGCGGAATCTCGCCCGCATGATGTTGAAGATCAGTGAGCGCTATGCGCAGGGGAAGGTCGGTGCCCTGCTGGACCCAGGCGACCTTCCAGACCCACAGTCACGGCATGAGGCGCTACGGCTTTCATTCGCTGTTGGTCTTGTTACAGGGCTCGCTCTGATCGCTAAGGCGATGAACTTGCCCAACCAGATTGCCGTCGCCAGCACAGTGATCGCGGCAGCGTTGGTGTATCGCAGGGCAGCCATGGCTGGTCTCGGCGTCCTTGCGTTCCTTCACCCGCTGCTGTTCCCAGACAAATGAGCCGCCACCCGAAACGAAGGGGGCTTGTGATTTGCCAAGGCCCGCACCGCGCTCCGTGGTGCGGGCCTTCGCGACGGGTTAGGCGTCGAATTCGCCTTCCCAGGCGAATTCGAGGAGGGCCTGGGGGAGGTAGTCGGTCTCGACCTCGACCGGGATGCCGTTGGCCTTTGCGAGGCTGGCGATGGCCAGCGGAGCGAGGGCCACGATCCCGAGGATGTTCTCGGTGCGGTCTTCGTCGGCGGTCCAGTACTCCTTGTGCCAGCGGATGGCGTCGGCCAGGGCGTCGTTGAAGCCAGCGACGTCGTTGCGCAGGTACCGGTAGAGCATCATGATCGGCGGGTACTTGAGCTTGATCATTGTCTCCGCGTCGACGACGCGGGCGTGCTCGGGAGCGCTCAGGTCCACGGCCCGCACCAGGTGCGTGCGCAGGTCGTCCCGGCGGAGCCAGAAGCTCTGGAGGGTCTCCACCCAGGCGTAGGTGTACTCGTCCAGGGCGCCGCCGAAGTCGCGCAGAAGGGAGACCGGGATCCGGGCCAGCATGTCGAGGCGGGCTGCTTCACGGCAGATGACCGCGAGGTAGAAGGCGTTGAGCCAGGTGTTCGCGTTGAGGTAGGTCTGCGGCCCGGTGGTGGCGAGGTGGCGCTCCTCCTGGCGGATCTTGCAGGTGACCGTTTCCCGGTTGGGATCGGCGGCGGCGAAGACGGCCGAATGTACCTGCATGGCCAGCAGCCAGGACTCCCAGGTCTCCAACATGCCGGCAGTGGGGTCCCCGACACAGCGGACGAGGGCGACGTTCAGCGACTCCATGACTGCTTCCGACCTGGAGTTGTGCGAGGTCTCGATCTTCTCCAGCGAATAGGACAGTGACTCCTCCATGACGGGAACCACCGCCGCCATCTCGTCCCTCGGATAGTCCTGGCGCGCCACGATCACGGACACGGTCTCCTTTGTCAGATCTTGAAGAATTCGAGCACGGCCCCAGCGTACTCACCGCCGCCGTCCGTGGCCTTCACCATGGCGTACTCCAGGTTGCCGTCGTCCAGGGCCGTCTTGAGCTCCTTGGCAAGGTCCGCGTTCGTCCATACCTTGCCCGATGCATCGGTCACCTTCAGCTTCGGCCGGAGCTGCATCTCGGCGATGATGGTCCGCAGGTACGGCTCGGTGCCCTGCTTCACCATGAAGCCCTCGGCCGGGCCGACGCCCTTGCGCCAGAGGAGGCCGGAAGAGGGTGCCTTCGCCTCGATGATCATCAGTTTGCCGTCCGGACGACGGTACAGCTGGTCGAACATGTTGGCGCCGTTGGGCGTCTTCGGTAGCGGCTGCTCCACCGAGCCAGGGAACCTCTCCGGGACGACGTGCAGCCGCGCCGCGTCCTCGCCCAGGCGTTCCGAGAACGAGGTGTTGTTGGAGGTGTTCTCGCCCCACTGCGGGGTCATGCGGGTGTCGAAACGCTCCTGCGCTTTCGCCAGCTGGTCCAGCGTATCGGCGGTGGGCGAGGTCTTGTGTGCGCGCTCGGCGTTGGCGAGTTCGACGGAAGCCTTGCGGTCCTTGGCTACGTCGTCGAGGTGCTCGATCGCGGGATGGGTCTCGTCGCGGAGGAATTGATCACGGCCGAACTTTGTCTCGGAGCCGGCGGACGGAAGGCTGTTCTTGGAGATCCAGGACCCGTCGCTGTCCTTCGCCAGGATCGGCAGCTCGACGCCGTCGATCTTGGTGTGGATGCTGAGACGGTGCCCGTCCGACCGGTAGTACTGGTTGAACCAGGTCTTGTCGGGATCGTTCGCCTTCTGCACGAACTCGTCCTGCCTGGCCTTGACCTGCTCGGGCGTCATCTGTTGCCCGGAAGCGGGGTGCGTCGGCTGGCCTTCGCGACCGCCCGCCGGGGCCGTCCCGTCGCCCCCGCGGGCCGCGTCGTCACCGAAGCCCGGGATGTCGTCGAAGCCGCCGGGGCCGTGGCCGCCCAGCGGGTTGTGGGTGCCGCCGGTGCTCGGGGTGTCCGGGTGCGTGCCGCCTCCGCCGGGACCGTGCGGGCGGGAGTCGCCTCCGCTTGGAGCGTTGGTGCCGTGGGTGGTCGGGGAGTTGCCGTGGCCGACGCGGGGGTGCTGGTTTAGGTCGTTGCGCGGCATGTTGTCTGGGGCGTGGCCGCCGGGGGTGCCGTGGTCGTCGGCGCGGCCCATGCGACTGTGATCGCCCGGCCCGGTGTCGCCGTGGCCTGCGTTGTGGCCGACGCGGTCCGGGTCGGGGAAGTCCGAGCCGACGCGCGTGATGTCGTCGCCCCGTCCGCCAACGCCGACAAGAGCTGGCTGTTCCTGGCGGACCGGGGGCTCGACCCGCGGGTTATCCGCGCCCGCAGCGGGTTGAGTGGGCGTTTCCTTGGGGGCATCCTCGGCACGCTGGAAGAGGCTCCCGTCCTCGTTGTAGAGGTCGCCTCTGCCACTCATGTACTTCCCGGTGGACGGGTCCTTCACCGTGTCGGGCGGGAAGGTGACCGTGTCCTTGGGCAGCTCGATTCTGCCGTCTGGGAGTTTGGTCGCCCCTTCCGGAATGGCGGCGCCCTTGGGCAGCTCCACCGTGCCGTCCGGCATCTTGACGGCGCCTTCGGGCAGGCTGTAGGCCCCCTCGGAGATTTTCGGGACCTCGACGTGGCCGAGCCCCTTGAGGTGGGCCATCACGTCGCCGACCTTCGACAGGCCCGCGCCTGCGCCCTTGATGACGTACGTCATCGGGTCGACGGCGCTGCCCACCTTGCTGACGACGGACAGGCCCTTGCCCAACGCGCCGGCCTTGCTTGCACCCTCCACGGCGGCACCGCCACCGCGGGTGAAGACGGCGGTCACGATGTTGAAGGTGACCGCGCCGGCGGCCCGGGAGCCGTTCGATTCCCACTGGTCCCAGGCCACAAGAGCCTTGCCGGTATCGAGCATCGCTTTACGCGAGTCCCGTAGCCAGGAGGGGAGCATGCTTCCTGGCATCATCAGGTAGGTCTGTCCCACAACGGGCAGGGTGCTGATCGTAAAGGCTGTGGAGAGCTTGGCCAGACCTTTCCACGCCTCGCCGGCGGCGTCCCCGCCATGCCCGCCGAACAGGGTGTACAGGCCGTCGATGGTGCCCCCGACGCCGTCGACGATGAAGCCCTTGCCAAAGTCGTAGGCGTGCTCCCACACCTGCCACCAGGGGACGGATTCCTCTACCGCGTCGCCCCAGGGCAGGCTCTTGGACTGCTTAAGGGCTTCGGCGTCATAGCCGTAACCCTTCGTGTGGGAGGCGTCGATCGTGTGGAGCGCCTTGCCGCCGACCAGGGCGACGATCTTGGCGTGACAGTCGCGTTCGGCTTCCTGGAAGGCTGCCCAGACTTCGGCGATCTTGTTGCGGCGGTTGAGGTTCTCCTCGACCAGGTCGCCGTCCTCGTTCCAGTCGTCGTCAGCGGCTTCCGTGGCACGGAAATCAGCGGCGTCCTGCTTGAGCTGCTTCAGCTGGTGTACCAGCGGGGTGATCTCATGGGCGTAGGTGTTCAGAGCCTTGGCGATGACGTGCATGTCTTCGCTCAGGCCGTGTGCCGTGCGCTCCACCGGTTTGGTGACGCCGAACAGCTGCTCCGCCTCGGGCGCCTTGTAGAAGGCGGACAGTCCACCGAAGGACTTGTGGACGTCCGAGCCAGCAGCTTGGACCTTGGAGCCGCCACGAGACAGCGCTTTCGCCTTGGTTTCGAGAAGGGCCAGATCGCCAGTGAAGACCGGTACCTCGGCCGGGTCGACCGGCGCGTCGCTCACTTCTTCTTCCCCCCGAAGTCCTTGAGAGCATTCAGCCGCACGTCCCGCGCGGCTCTCTGGGCGTTCTTGGCCGCCTCCAGGTCGCCCTGGACATACTCGTTCGTGGCTTTGGCTGCGCCCAGGACGGCGGCCTGGCAGCGATCGGCCATCGCCTTCATGTCCTTCTTGCGGTGCCTGACGTACTCGACCAGCGCCGCGGCGACCGGCCCCGTCGCCTTATGCGGCAACAAGTCGGGGGCCACCGGTCCCACCGGCTTGTACCCCCGCGGCGCCATCAGTCCCCCCTGCGGCAGCGTCTCGGCGTGTGAGCCCGGCACGGCTGTACCCGCTGCCTGAGCCGCCTCCTGCATGTCCGTGAGCAGCGTATTGAGGGCGTTCCCCAAGTCTTCGGCATGCGTGCCGACGACCTTCAGCTGGCCCTGTACGCCCTGCGGTTGAATGTCCCACGACGCCATGAAGGCCCCCCCGCACTCCTGTCTCCTTAACCCACACCACGGCGCGCGTGGCGCCGCCGTGCCGACGATCGGCACCCACCGGCCCACAGGGGAGCATTGCCTCTCCTCTGGTGGGCTGGGGCTGGTTCAGCCGATGTTGTCGACTGCGGACTTCGCGCGGGCGAGCGTCTGGTGCGCGGTCGCGTCGTTCTTCTCCAGCGTGGTCTTCAGCAGCTGGATGATGCTCCTGACCTCCTGTGAGGCGCGGTTCCAGCGCAGTTCCTTGCCGTGGTACTCCTCCGCCACGCCATCCGCCGCGAAGTCCGCCATCGCCGCCTTCACCTGCGCGTCACGGGCCGCGATCACCTGCTCCAAGCGGCCGATCACCGCCTGGATGTTGCCCTGCGCCTCCGCGGACGCACCCGAGTCGTACGAGCGGCGATCCATGCCAGCAGCCATCACAATCACTCCCCCTGAAGATCAAACGAGATCCGAATACCGTTGCGGCAAGCGGGCTGTCAGCGGCCCGAGAAGCGGGCCGCGTCGAAGTTCGCCGCTGCCATCTGCGACCGGGCGTTGTCGGCCTGCTCCTGAACACCCGAGCCGAACGCCGACTCCATGCCCGACTGGCCGCCCACAATCGCAGACAGCGCACTGTTCAACGCTGACGTGATCTCGTCCGCCCGCGACTTGAACGAGTCGAACGCCGCCTTGCCCGAGCCATTGAACTTGCCTTCCAACGGCTCTGCTGCCTGGACGAGTTGGTGGATCAACGTGCCCAGTTCCGTGCTCGATCCCTGCGACTTCGACCTCAGGGTCGAGAGCGTCTGCGCCCCCATGTCGAACTTCATCGGGCTCCCCCCGCCGGACTTGACGATCGTATGTACGGTCATGCCTATCAACCGGGCCATGGCCGGTGCAATTCACAATCACTATGCTATGAGCAGGGTCTGACAATGGCTCAAAACGGCTAGGGCTCAGACCGGTCACGTGCTGTGGTGTGCTGAACGTTGTCGGCGTGTTCGGGTCCAGCCCCAACAGACAGGTGTGCTCTACGCGCCCTTCAGATGCCGCATCAGGCGCTCGAAGTCCTGCCAGCCCGACAGGTCCGCTGGGTTTCCCGGCAGGGGGTAGTACAGCGCAGGGCGGGTCTTCGGGCCGAGGGGGAGAGGCGGCTGGGACAGCGGTGTGTTCCGGGCACGGTCGCCGGGCATCTGGTGGACCTCCTCCGCGCCGAGCACGAAGGCGAGTGGGACACCGGGCCCCTCGAAGCGGGGCGGTACCGTCAGAGAGCGGTGGGCCTTGCGGAGCTGGACGAGCATCGACAGGAGCCGGTGTCGGGTGGCGAGCTGCTCCGCTGCTCTGGGCAGGGCGTCCACCGGCGGTTCCTCGTCGGGGCCGTAGCCGAACATCAGCGTGACGTACTCCTCCACGCCTGCCTTCGTACGGCTGACGCGCACCGTGGCCAGGCCCGGCCGGGCAGGGCTGCCGACCACCACGAACCAGGTCGGCTCCGGCGCCCTCTCGTAGGCGAGGTCGGTCATCTGGCGCGGCGACCAGGGAAGGTTGGCGGGTTCCGCGGTGCCCCAGCCGGCGGGGGGCTCGCCGGTGAGTTCGCGCCATATCGACTCCAGCGCGCCGCCGAGTACCAGACGTTCGTCCGCGGGGTGGACCGTGCGGAACGTAATGGCCAGCTGGTGCTCGCCGGTGGCCGTGACTTCCTGGTAGGAGGCGGCCACCGGGGTGCGGGGGTCGTCAGCGGTCGCGTCGGCTGCCGCTACCGGTTGGAACATGTCGTCCTGCCAGCGCAGTACGGCTCCGGAGAGCCCGTCGTAGTAGCCGTCCCGCTCGTCGCGCACGACCCAGCGGGAGGGCCAGTTGCTCAGGCTGTGGCGTACGGCCGGGGAGAGCATGGTTCCTGGCGGGGTGACGACCTGGAGGCCCAGCTCGGCGCCTGCGGCGGTACGAAGAGCGTGCTGGAGCCAGGCCGTCATGGCGATCACCGGACGGTCCATGATGACGACGGCGACCTTGTCGGTGAGCACGTCGACGGCCGGCTGCGCGGCGTCGGGCGCGGGCGCCACGCTCACACCGTCGGTTTCCACCACGGCCAGGGACTGCGCGGCCTCCGGCGGCCAGGCGGAACCGTCGGCCAACGCCGCCAGCCGGGCAGCGAAGGTACCTGCGAGCCGCTCGGCTTCTTCGACACCAGTGGTGGCGCGGGCCTCGGTCCACCAGTAGGGAACGGGCGGCGCGGTGGCTCCGAGCAGCCGCTCGGCCTCGCCTGCGACCTGCACAAGTAGCGGTGCCTCGACGGAGACGAGCGGTCGGCCCTCACCGTCGCAGAGTCGTACGACGGCGCCTTCGCCCGCCGCGCCCAGCAGCTTGTCGGGGCCGCCGGAGAGCAGGCCCGCGAGCATGGCCGACGGGTCGGGCATGCGCTGGGTGAGGGCGATGACGTCCTTGGTCATGGGTCGTCTTGTCCTTCGTCGTTCGTGGCAGGGGTGCCGTAGGGGACATGGCTCGGCTGCGCGGGAGGGCTCTCCGGTGTGTCACTCGGGGGAGGAGACGGTCTGGATCAGGCGGTTGGGCTGGCCTCTGCGGATGAAGATGCCGCGTCCGGCCGGCTGCTGAGAGGCGTAGACCCCGGGGAAGAGCTGGCCCTCGCTGCGGTCGCCCGCCATGAGGAGCGCGGAGGATCCGGACTCGCGCAGGCCCTGCACGAGGGGTTCATAGATGCCCCGTGAGGCGCCTGCCACGCGGCGGGTCAGCACGAAGTGGAGGCCGATGTCCGCCGCGGAGGGAATGTACGGGAGGAATGGTTCCAGCGGTTCCTGGCCAGCGGTGGTGAGCACGTCGTAGTCGTCGACGAGGACCACGATCCGCGGGCCGCCGCCCCAGCTGCCCGGTTCCAGGTCCTGAGGACCCGTGGCGTCATCCGGTAGCCGCTTGTCCAAGACGGTGGCGATACCGGCGGCCAGCCCCGCGCACATTTTGGCGTTGTAGGCGTAGCCGCCATTGAACTCCTCGGGGATCGCGCCGCGCAGGCTGCGCCTTGGGTCCATGACGGCGAAGACCAGCTCATCCTCGCTGTAGCGGTCGATGAGGCCCCCAGCGATGGTCTTCAGGAGATTCGTCTTGCCGCATTCGCTGTCGCCGAGGATCAGCAGGTGCTGGTCATGCTGGAACAGGTCGAGCACAACGGGATCGAGTGCGGTCTGGTCCAGGCCGATGGGCACTCGCTGAGGTTCGGCGACCGGGCCCGGCAGGAGGTGGGGCTCCACGACGTGCGGCAGCACCCGTACCGGCTGGGCGACCTCGCCGCTCCAGGTGGCGCGGATCGTCCGGACCGTCCGTTCCAGGACGGCGCCGAGGTCCGCGGTGTCGGCACGTGAGTCCGTACGGGGCAGCGCCACCTGCGCAAAGAGTTTGCGATCGGTGAGCACACGGCCGGGCTCGTCGGGCGACAGGGTCGCGGCGAGCTTGTGGTCGATGCTGGACTCGCTGGGGTCGTTCAGCCGCAGCTCGACGCGGGTGCCGAAGTTCGACTGGACGGCGATGCGCACGTCGTTCCAGCGCAGCATCCCGGCCACGACGTGGATGCCGTACCCGCCGCCGCGCTTGAGGATGTCGGCGACGTCGTCATCGAGCTCCTCGAAGTCGTCGCGCAACGCGCCGAAGCCGTCGATGACGAGCACGATCTCGGCGGAGGCCAGCTGGGGCAACCGACCCGCCGCGTGCAGGTCACGCAGCTGTGAGAGGGAGTCGATGCCGTGCTCGCGGAAGAGATCCTCGCGGGCCGCGAGCATGTTCCGTACTTCGTCGACGGTGCGGGCCGCGCGCTCGCGGTCGGCGCGGCTCGCGATGCCGCCGACGTGCGGCAGGCCGGACAGCGCCGCCAGGCCGCCACCGACCAGGTCGAGGCCGTAGATGCCGACCTCCTGCGGGGTGTGGGTCAGCGCCAGTGAGAGGATGAGGGTGCGCAGAAGCGTCGTTTTGCCGGATTGTGGGCCGCCGATGACGGCGGCGTGGCCGCCCGCCAGCGTGAGGTCCAGGTACCACTGGCCCTGCCACTGACGGGTCGGGTCGTCGAGCAGGCCAAGGGGTACTTCGAGCGGGCCGCGCCGCTTGGTCAGCTGCATCCCGCGCGCACCGACCTCCAGGGGGCCGGCGACCGTGTCCAGGGCGATGGCATCCGGCAACGGAGGCAGCCAGATGCGGCGCACCGGCCCGGCGGCGTGCGCCAGCTGCTCCACCATGACGCCCAACTCCGTCGGCCCCATCTCGCGACGCCGCACCTGGGGTTCCTGCGCGCTCGAATCATCCGCATCGACGGTGGTGTTGAAGGTCTCGTAGAGGAAGGCGAGGGGCCCGGCGTCCTCTTCCTCCGAGCGCTGCACGGGGCCGCGGTAGGCGCCCGAGACGTAGCTTGCCTTGAAACGGTCGTAGTGGCTGGTGTCGACCTTGAGGTAGCCGAATCCCGGCAGCGGCGGCAGATGGAAGGCGTCTGTGGTGTCCAGGACCGTGCGGGATTCGTCGGCGGAGAAGGTCCGCAAGCCGAGCCGGTACGAGAGGTAGGTGTCCAGTCCCTTGAGATGTCCGCCCTCGATGCGCTGGCTGGAGAGGAGCAGGTGCACCCCGATGGAGCGACCGATACGTCCGATGGACAGGAACAGGTCGATGAAGTCGGGCTTGGCGGTGAGAAGTTCACCGAATTCATCGATGACGACGAACAGGTGCGGCAGCGCCTCCAGGTCGGGGCGCCGACTGGCGCGCAGCGCCGCGTAGTCACCGATGTCGGCGACGTTGCCCGCGTCCTTGAGGACCTGCTGGCGGCGCTTGACCTCGCCGGCGAGCGAGGCGTGGACGCGCTCGACGAGGCCCGCCTGGTTCTCCAGGTTGGTGATGACGCCGGCGACGTGCGGCAGGTCCGCGAACGGCGCGAAAGTCGCACCGCCCTTGTAGTCGACGAGGACCAGGGCCAGATCCTCCGGCGGGTGAGTGGCGACCAGGGCCAGGACGATGGTGCGCAGGAGCTCCGACTTGCCGGAGCCGGTGGCACCCACACACAGGCCGTGCGGGCCCATACCGAGCTCCGAGGATTCCTTCAAGTCCAACAGCACCGGCTCGTGGGAGTCATTGATGCCGATCGGTACGCGCAGAAAGGCACGTTCGCCGCGCGGCGCCCACAGGTGCGGGAGGTCCAGGCGCGCCACGTCGTCGACACCGAGCAGCTCGGCGAAGTCGACAGGCCCGGTCAGCGGGGCGTCGGTGAGTGATTCGGCGGACAGCCGCAGCGGGGCCAGCATCCGGGCCAGCCCTTCGGCGAACGGGATGGCGACCTCGTCCACAGTGCCGTGCGCGCTGACCGGCTCCTGCCCGCGCAGGTCCTCGATGACTATCTGGTCGCCGTCGACGGTGATCCGGACGGCGACATGCCCCGGCTCCTGCACCCGCTGTTCAAGCAGATGCACGACGGTGACACCCATCTCCCGCAACCCGACCGCCTCGTCAGGACGCGGCAGGTCCACGGCGTCCTCGCCATGTACGTCAGCGACGACGAGCAGCCGTGATGTCATGGACAAGGCGTCGTTGCCCGACAGACCGCGGCGCACCTCGGCCGCATAGGACGCTCGGCGGCGCAGTTCGGAGCCGAGCTGCCGAGCGAGCTGCGGCGCGGAAGGGGCGATACGGCGAGCGGCGACAGGGCCATCGAGCTGCTCGGCATCGAGCAGATGCGGCAGCCACTTCGCCCATTCCCAATCGGCGAGCTGGTCGCCGGGCACCGCGAGCGCCATGGCCACGTCGTCGGGCGCGTGCAGGGCCGCGGCCTGGACGAGCAGAGCGCGGGCGACGCGCAGACAGTCCTCGCGGGGACCGATGACGCTGACGTTGCCGACGCGGTCGAGTGGGACGGTGAGGGGGAGTTCGGTGCCGGTCCGGAACCGCGCCATCAACGCCGACGCCTCATTGAGCATGAAACGGTCAGGGGGAGTGAGGACGGACGAGCCCTGCTGAGCGATCTGCAAATCCCGCACCGGCATCTCGCCCGTGCCGACACGTACGCGCAGGAAGTCGCCGTCAACGCGCCTGCGCTCCCACAGCCGGGCCGGATCGCGCACGATGTCGTAGAGGGCGGCCGGCGGCGGGTTGAGGACCTCAGCTCGCTCACGCCGCCCACGCTCCTCGACAGACAGCTCCTCGCGCAGATCCTCCAGATAGGCGAGATACGCCTCGCGCTGGGTGCGCCGGGTGCGCTGGGCCTTGCCCCGTTGCGAGAAGACCAGCGCGACCGAGCCGATGACGGTCACGACGAGGATGATCGCGCCGAGCCCGGCGAACTGGCTGTTGCGCACCACCGTCATCATCACCACCGACGACATGACACCGGCGACCGGCAGCAGCGACATCGCGATGTTGCCCGCCTTGCCCTCGGGGAGGTTGGGCGGGGCCTCGATGATGCGCGCCTCGGAGGCGGCCGGCGGCCGGGTGGTCCTGGCCGGGCGGTGGATCAGTCGGGTACTCATCGTCGTCCGTCATTCACGGTTCGTCGTCCGTTGTTCACGGTCGGGCTCGTTATCCGGTCAGTAGCGTGTCTGGGAGAGCTGGAAGACGTCCGCGGCAATCCGCGCGGCGGCCTCCCTGGTCGGGGCGGCGAGGAACTCGGTACGGACCGGCCCGCCGGCCGCCAAGTGCCTGTCATACGGCAGGATCTGGACGCTCACCCCGGTGGACTTGAGTTTCTCGGTGGCCTCGTCGAGGTCGATCCCTGAGTGAGGCATCAACTCGGTGAGTACGAGGACGGTGCCGGCGATCATGTGCCGGGGCAGCCGCTGCATCCACTGGAGTACCGAGTACGTGCTGGTGATGCCTTCCGGCGTGGCAGGTGTGGTCAGAACACGACTGTGGGCGGCGGCGAGCGCGACCCGGGCGACCTCGGCGGGCAGCGTTTCGCAGTCGATCACCATCAGACCGAAGTAGCGGCGCAGCGCGACCACGGCCCGTTCGTACGCCCGGCTGTCCAGCATCACGCCGATCTCGCCCTTGCTCGCGGGCAGCAGCCAGGCGTTGTTGGGGAGCTGGACGAGATAGCCGGTGACGTCGAGCAGCGACATGTTCGGCTTGATGATGTCCGCAATATCGCTGGTGGTCCAGCGCCGCGCGTGGGCGCCGAGACGCAGCGGCAGCGAGCCGAGTGCCGGATCGGCCTCCAGGAAGAGGACCGGGTCCTGCCGGTAGTGCGCGTACGTGGTGCCGAGCAGCGCAGCGACGGTCGACTTGCCCGAGCCACCCCGGATGGACGTGACCGCGATCTGCCGCCCGGTCGTCACGGGATGCTGGAGAACCTGAGCGGTGCGGGTGACCTCGGCAACCTCGCGCGCCGCTGACGAGGACAGAGTGCGCCGCAGAGCACGTGCGGCACGCGCACCGAAGGACTCGCCGTGCTGCGGCTTGACCCACACCGCCCCAGCCAGGCCCTCGTCCACCACAGGCCGAGAGCCGGGGGCGGCGCTGTGAGGTGGTTGGGGACTCGGGGCATACGTGGCGGCGGGACTCTGCTGCTTCTGCCCCTGAGAGCTGGCCTGTTGCGGCCAGCCGCCCTGATGGCCCACCTGCTGCTCCTGCCCCGGGTACGGGTGGCCGGCCTGCCGGGGCGCACCACCCCCATGGGTGACGTCCGGCGCCTGGGCACTCTGCGCAGACAGGCCCGGACCCGACGCGGAAGCCTGGTACGTCTGCCCGCTGGTGCCCTGAGCACCCTGCTGGGCACCGCCTCTCAGGTCGCGCAGCACATCCCCTTGCCAGCCGTCTCCGTTCGACATGTCTGCCCCTCACCCCCAAACCTGCTGCTGCCGGGCCCAAACCGTCGGCACATCAACTCAGAACTGGTTGAGCAACTGCCCATACACACCGAACACGCCAAAGGCGAGCGGAAAGAGCCCCACCATGCCAACGGACTCGACCAGATCGGCCATGCGCCGCAACCGCACCTGCACATGCTCGGGTACCTGCACCGCCAAGGCGACCAGCGGCAGCACCGCAGCCACACACAGCACAGCAAGCGGCCCCCCGCCCCCTGCGTGGTCCATCCACATCATCACGAGACGCACGATGAGGCTCGATGCGGCCAGGAAGAGCACGACGACCTCGGCGACCAGTGGGAATGCCCGTGCTCTCGACACCAGGACCACCACGACGAGCGATGCCAGCATCACTGTCCATACGGTCGGCACCTCAGCCAGGGTGAGCAGCCAGCCGGCGCAGACTGCCGAAACCGCAGTGACCGTCGTCGACAGGGCAAGACCGCGGTGCGTCGCTGCCAGAGCGGTACCCACATGGTGACGGCTGACAGAGACACCGCCCGAGCGGCGGTCGTCGAGCGCGGTGAGCCCCGAGGCCATCAGGGCCAGCCGCGGCAGCACACCGAGCAGCACGAGAGAGAAGACAGCCATCACAGCGCCGAGCCGCGCCGGATCATCCTGGACGGCCGCGACTGCCTCCCACACGATGGTGATCGTGGCGGTGGTCACGGCGCCAACGAGCCCGCCCTTGCCGAGCGGCGAGAAGTAACCAAGGAACACAAGCGTGACGACCAACGCGCCCGTGACGGCGGGGAGCCGCGCGGTCCCCGGCCAGCCGAACACATCGGCAGCCGTCCACGCAGTGAGAACACCAAGCCCACCGGAGGCGACCAGAAGCGCGGTCGCCAAACCCCGATTCCCCCGTCCCACCTTGGCGACGAGCGCACCAGTCGCCAGCAACACGACCGTGACAGCCAAGAAGGCACCGGCGAGGGCGCCTAGCGGGAACTCACGACGGGCCAGCAGCGCAGCGATCACCGCGAAGGTGACAGTCGCCCCGCCGGCGCTTGCCCGGCGTGCGGCGGGGCTCCAGCGCCAGGCCCGCAGGTCGAGGTCCTCAGCTACCTGGTCGGTGACGTCATGGACCACGGGAGCGGGCGGCGCGGAGTGCGTCGTGACGAGCCGGAGCACGGCGCCGTCGGCTATCCCGGCCGACGCAAGCGTGCTGTCATGAGGCAGGACGGAGCCGTCGGACGTAACCAACTGCCGTGTCATCGGCTGCGCTGCCGGCCGGTCGTCCAGCAGCTGCAGGATTTCCGGGATCAGTTGCCCTACCGGCGTATCGGAGAGCAGGACGACATCGGCCCGGCGTCGCTCGCCGACCAACGTCACTCGGCTCAGCTGCCCCCGGGAAGTCGTTGCTCTGCTCACCACTTACGGGAACCTATCATCGCGGCGTTGACGAACTCTCGGGCCAAACTGGACATGCCTGTGCTGCTCACTTCCACTCCGGCCCCGCATCAGGAACCCATCTGGCGTTACTCGGAGGTCTTCGCATATGTCCCTGGAACGCTGCAAGCCTGTCCGAATCTGATCGGTGGACTTCTAGGATTTCCCTGACCTTGTCGGCTGCTCGAACTGCTGCACCTGACGCTGCCGTTTCTCCTGCTCGGCCTTCTGCTGCATCAACGTGTGCTGAAGGAAGGACCATCCGACGCACCCCGCGCACAGGACGGCAGTGATGGCGATCCCCGTGAAGACCTTCCCGAGCCGCTCGTCCGCTGTGCGCCGCCCCCGCTGCGCGCCGAACAACAGGGCATCCCGCATCCTGCGTCGGCGCACTGCTACCGACTCCAGCAGCTGATTGTCGTAATCCCACGCCATCTCGTCGTCCGTCCGCGCCTCAGTTGTCCGTCGCCGCAGTCACGGTCGATGAACCTCAGTCCATCGGCAGTCCCGCACCCGGCAACAATCCTAGGTGCTCCGGCGTGACGGCGACTTCCGCATCGGTCGTTGTGGGGATCTTCGGGGCGGGCAGCCTCGTGGCCGGCGATAGAGGTTCTGTTCTTACTCGCCGTACACCATGGGGTCAGGAATTCCGGGGTGGGCGGCCTCCGGATACCAGCGGCCGAGCGCGTCTGTCAACAGGCGTGGGGGCCGAGTTCGGGGCGCAGCGTGTCCGGACTGAACGAGCTGGTCGTGACGATGAGGGCATTGTCGCAGCGCGAGGCGCGACAGGTGCCGTCGATGGCATAGATGGCAGGGGCTCCGACACGGTTCGATGGTGTGTAGCGCTCGTACTTGACAATCAACGAGGCTGCGAATGTGAGAGCTGGGAAGGCATTGCCACGTGGCTTTATCGAGCAGTTGTGGTCCTGGCTCAACTTCCGCGACGCACGCACGCTCAGTGACGGCGGTCGCTCGGATCTGGCTCCGGGAAGTCAGGAAGCTTGCTCCTGTGGCTCATACTCCTCATCGATCCGGCGGGGAGCCACGCCGAGCACCAGGTTTTCGAGGGCCTGTGGCATCGGTCCGAAGCTGGCAACCCAGGTCTCGACGAGGTAGATCTCATTGACCTCGTCGATGGTCAGGGGTCTCGAATTCGACGGGTATCAGCCGGCCGAGTGCGGCTTGTCTGCGGCGCCGGTGGTAGGTCCTCTCGATCTAGGACACGATCGCGATCCGCAGTTCTTCACGGGTGGCCCAGGTCCGGCGGTCGAGGACGTTCTTCTGCAGCAGGCTGAAGAAGGACTCCATGGCCGCGTCGTCGCCGGCCGCCCCGACTCTCCCTATCGATCCGGCATCCGGTGGTGGTCGTCCAGCACCTCGTCCGTCCACGCACTGGCGGGCATTCCTGCCTCCCTGAAGTAGGTCACGAGCGAGCCCACCTCTACCAGCCCGCAGGGTTCTTCACCGGGAACATCACCCGGACGAGGAGAGGCGGGGGTCGGACCGGCCCCCAACCGCGAATCAAACTCACGTCCGTTTCCTGGGTAGGGTCGAGCCGCGGTGGCTGAAAAGTTCGACTTTCTGCGGACCTGGTGGACGCCCAAGAGCAGCTGCACACCGTCCGGTCGGAGTTGTCTGCCCTGCGCAAGCGACTGCCGTGGTAGGTGGAGCCGCATTCCCTGATGATTGAGCGTGTTCAAGCGTCAGTCGAGCGAATGGCGAGTGGTGCGGGTGCCGAGTCCGCTGTCCCAAGGTAGTACAACTACCACTCCTGACTTCCGGGGTCGCAGCCTCGCCGGGCGGCCCCGCTGACGATGACCTGAGCAAGCGCCTGACATCTCCCTGAGCCTCAGGTCGTCAGCTGGAACAGCGCTGCTTCCACCACTCAGTCAGCCTGTGTGTGTACCTCGTGAATGAGGAGTGCTCGTCGATGCCGAGCGTAGTGCGGATCTGCTGGCCTTCGGGGTCTTGCTTGAGGAGCTGGGTGAAGGAGACGTCGCGTTGGACTATGCTGTTCGGCCGCCCGGCATACAGGAGGCAGTCGAGTAGCTGACCGAGCTGCCGATTGGGCCCCCCTTCGAGGTATTCCACAGCGGCGAGGCAGGCCCGCTGGTACTGGAAGTCCGGTGACGAGGGCGTGACGTCGGGCGGGTTCTCCGGCTGCCCGTCGGGAAGCTGGCAGCGCTGCACGAGAAGGTCTATGGCACTGCTGAGGCCCTCGGCGACCGGAGCGAGGTAGACGGCGAAGTCTTTGGCTGTGTCGTTGTTGCCGTCTGGTAGCTGGGCGATGGCCTTGGCGTCGGTCTTGAGGGTCGCGACGCGAGCTTTGGCCGTGAGGAGGGCGCTTCGGCCATCCGGTGAGAGCGTGCCGTCGGCTTCCGCCAGTTCGTGCAGGACGCCGTTGATGCGCAGGGCGGTGCTGCTGTAGCAGATCTGCAGTCTCGGGAATTCCCAGCCTGCCTTGCACCCCTCCTGGGGGTCACCCTCTCTCTTTGTTAGTTGCAGTTCCTGGTCCAGCATGCGGGCGAAACGGAAGCGATTGGCCGGGCCGGTGGGGCCGAGAATCAGCTCGTTCAGGTAGGCGATTCGGGCGAGGCCATATCCGGGGTCGAGGTTGACGGCCTTCCGCAGCAAGTAGACGCGCAGAGCAGGGTCGTCTCCGGACAGGGCAGGCTCGTTGGCGATGAGCTGCAGGGCGACGCTCTTCCACCTCTGGGCTCCGCATAGGGCGGGTTCGAGCCGTTGAGGATGGCACTGGCTCAGACGGACAAGGACGAACGCGGCAGTCGCGGTAAGCAGCTGGGCCCGGTTTCGGCCTTGCTCGTGTTCCAGCTGGGGTGCTGCGAGGTCTCTCGGGCACCCAGGCAGACGTAGCGCTGCGCGGCTGACGGCGGTGGTTGCCACGAGCCGGTTGTTACGGGTCAGTGCGACGGTGGCCCGGTCCGGGTCTACCAGGGTGACGTTGGCCCGCCAGGTGAGGCCTGGCTGGACGGCGTACATGATCTTTGCGAGAGTGCCGGCGATGGCGCCCGCGGGTATCGCGCTTAGATCTTCACTGCGCAGCCGGCTCAGATCGGTCTCTCGCGCGACGTCGGGACTGGCTGAGGGCTTCGATCCAAGCGACTGCAGGCGTGCCATCACGTACTCGGAGGCGGCGACGTCGGTTGTGCCGTGGGCGTTCCGGACTATCACCTGGAGTCTCAGGTTCTGTCCCAGGGAGAGCCCGATTGCTACCACGCCGAGCATGGCCAGGCTGATCTCCGCGACAACCAGGCGATGGCGCGATCCCCATGAGTAGAAGCAGCTGAACAGCGCCGCCCATGCAAGCGCGCAGAACACGGCTGATGGCACGGGCATCACCTGGTGGCCGGCAGGCAGGCTGGTCCAGCGCAGGCAACCTGCCGCGTGCGCGATGAGTAACCCACCGGCTGCGCACAGCACGCCTCCAGCCCACGACAGCCAGAGGCCCGGGCCGAACGGCTCGAACATCGGAAACATGGAGAAAAACGCCGCAGCCGCGGTGATGGCCAGCGCGCCGGCAACGCCCCAAATCCAGCACAAGACCGGTGGCCACGCCTGCGCCTTCGTGGCCACCAGCCAGCGCGTGATCAGGCCGGCCAGGGCCAGCAGTATCAGCAGGGCGAGCACAGCGGGAATCAACAACTGGACGGTTGGCATCACCCACTCGGCGAAGAACCGATCCCAGCCCCGCGTACTGAAGGCCAACACAGCGCACGGATCCCTTCTCGCGCGTCGCGACTCCTCCTGCGCGACAGCACCTCCTTCGACGCTAACCCCGTGTGGTCGGGGCTGGCACCTGGAAGCTGAACACTAGAACTTGGTGGGGAAGCCCCTGCTGGGCTGGTCGCACACCAAGGAAGGTGGGCGCTACTTCGAGTCGAGGCGCCCTGACTCCCCAGGCTGGAACGACGAGGAAAATCAGCAGGTCAACGAGTTGCGCGCCGGCCAGATGGAACTCGCTACCTCTGTCTTCGTCCACGAAATCTGGAGTGCGTGCGAGGACCCGGTCACTGCACGCTCGGCGATCAAGCACGTCGGCGAAGCGAATACTGATTCGACCCGTCAAGGTGGCAGTACTGCGCCAGCGCCGCGACCGCTCGGGCACGTGGTGGTACGACCTGCAGATCGAGCTGCCCGACCGGGTTGATGACCGTCGCTGCGGGTCGACCCTGACGTCCCGCACGGTCACCTTCAGCGCACCGTTCCCCGTGGTCCAGGGTCTACCCGGGGTCAACTACACCAGCCTCGACCTTCCCTCACCCGAGAAGCACAAGCGATGGCGCCTCTCCCCGCCACCCCCCAAGACGGCTGGGTCGAGGCATACCTCCACCGCCCGGACTGCGCGCGGGCGCAGTCGATGGGCGGCATGGTGTCCGACGAGGAGGCGCTCGCGGCGCTCGGCAGGACGGACATGGTCACGGTGGCCTGCCCGGTGTGCCGACCCGACACTGTCCTGCAGGCTCGCCGTCCGCGCAACGACGGCGACTTCGACACTTGCTGAGCCTGGCACGAACGGCAGGAATCCATCCGCAACTACCGGCTGCCCTACCGTCACTGACTCGTACTCACCTCTTGGTCGACAGCCCCCTCATTGAAGCTGCACTCATCGCCGGTGACTTACAATCGCATGATTCACAAGAGGGGTGCCGCGTGCACGGCGTCTGGGGGCAGGAGAGGCATGGCAGCGTCGAGCTTAGAAGCCCTGCGGAAGGTGTGTGTTCCGAGGGAGGATGTACTTGAAGGCGGGTTAGCGGACAACCACTTCGCAGCGCAGCTGGACAAGGTGGTCCGCGACGCGGAGCACTATCCGGTGTATGGCGACGCGCAAGCGTTCTTCGCGCAGACCTACCCCACGAGCGGCCTTAAGACGCTGCTTACCAAGACCTTCGGCCGCCTGAGCGGAGCGAAGGGTGTCGCAGGGGAGAACGGCGTGCTTCGCCCCACGACCTCGTTCGGTGGCGGTAAGACTCACGGCCTGACCGCCGTCTACCATCTCGCCAAGGGTGCCCGGCCGTCCAACATCGCTGAATTCCTGGATCCGATCCTGCTTCCCGACGGCCCGGTCCAAATCGCGGCCCTGGTCGGCGATGCTCTCGACCCCACCGCGGGCATCGAGACCAACGGCCATCGCACCTACACGATGTGGGGTGAGATGGCCGCCCAAATCGGCGACGACGCGTTCGCTGTGATGGAGGCGAACGACACCCAACGCACGGCTCCAGGCACCGCCACGATCAAGGCCGCCTTCTGTGGCAAGCCGACGGTAGTGATCGTCGACGAGATCGCCAAGCACCTGCGTGCAGTGACCTCCTCTGGCAGCGAGGACGTACGCCGCATGGCTGGCGCAATACCCGTCTTCCTCGGCAACCTCTTCGAGGTCGCTTCCGACCCGACCAACAAGGTCTCGGTCATCATCACCCTGGCTGCGACCACGAACGCGTTCGGTGCAGAGACCACCGAGATCAGTGAGCTGACCGGTGAGGAGAAGGAAAGGGCCGACGCCGCCAATGCAGCCTCGGTCAAGGCTGCCCAGGAGACTGGCGACGTGCTGGCCCGTGCGGTGCGACCGAGCGCGGTGATCACACCGGCCGACGACACCGAGATCGGAGAAATTCTCAAGAAGCGCATCTTCGCCTCCGTCGACGAGGATGCCGCCAGGGCAGCCGGGGATGCCTACCGGGGCTTATACGAACAGCTCTCCGAGACCGAGCAACTCGCCGGCGGTGCCGAGCACCCGGCTTCCTACGGCAACTTGGTCACCAAGACCTACCCGTTTCACCCCGAGCTGGTCCGCGTGCTCGACAAGCGTCTGGGCAACATCACCGATTTCCAGCGCGCCCGCGGTGCCTTGAAGCTCCTGGCCGAGGTCGTGGCCAACATCTACGCCACCAACGATGACGCAGCGATCATCAACGTCGGCGACATCGACTATTCCAACGAGCCGGTCCTTAACCATCTCACCGACGGCCTCCAGCGCGCTGAGTTCGCGAGCGTGGCCAAGGGCGACTTCGCCTCCAAAGCCTCGCACGCGGCAGTCGTCGATGCCGAGGTCTTCCCCGGCAAGCCCATCTACGTCACCCGCGTTACCCGCACCGTGTTCACTCACTCCCTGGAAATGGTCTCCACCGCAGGGGCGGGCCGCAACGACTGGCTGGTCGGCACCCTGCGCCCCGGCGAGGACGCCACCATCTTCGAGAAGGCGCTCACCGAGTCGGAGAAGGTCTTCTGGCACCTGTCGTACGACGGTGCTCGCTGGCGCTTCAACATCGAGCCCAATGTCAACGCCATCATCGAGACGGAGAAGCGCAACGTCGCCAACACCGCGGTCGCCGCGGAAGTTGACAGCCTGATACAGAAGGCGTTTGCGAATGACGGCGGCGTTACCGCGATCCATTTCCCGTCAGGCCCTGCCGAGATCCCAGACAAGGACGCACTGCGCGTGGTCGTGCTCGACCACGATGTCGTCACCGTCGACCCGGCCCACGCTGACCAGCCGCCGACCCAGATCGTGGAGATGCTCGACAAGGTTGGGTCGGTCGGCGCGCCGCGCAAGTACCGCAACTCCCTGGTTTTCGCCCTGGCCGACGCTGAGCAGGTCCACGTGCTCAAGGACCGTGCACGGGCCCTGATCGCCTCCAACAACCTCGCTGCCGATACCCACCGGCTCAGTCAGTTCAGCGAGGGAGTCGGCAAGAAGGTCGAGGCATACGACAAGGAGGCCCGTCTCCAGGCACGCATCGCGGTCACCCGCTGCTTCAAGCACATCTACTACCCAGCCGATGAGAAGGCCACCGGCTACCTGCGCCACCGTGAGCTTCCCGCCCAGGCCCAGGGCGACCCGAAGAATTCCACCTCTGCGGTCATCACGTTGCTGACCGACGAGGAGAAGGTTCGTACCAGCCCGTTCACCGCGTCCTTCCTGCGCAACCGAACCTGGGCACACAAGGAGGCCACGAGCACGGCCGCGATCGCCGACTACTTCTGGTCCGACCATAAGGCGTCCATCGTCCGCAACACCTCCCTGCTGCGTGACGCGATCGTCAACGGTGTCAACCACGATGACTGGGTCTACTACGACTCGGCCAGCGGTAAGGCATACACGGCCAACAATCAGGCCGGCATGTCGATCACCTTCAGCGCCGACGCCGAGGTCATGACCAAGACCGAGGCACAGAAGCGCGGACTCCTGGTCCGCAAACCCACCCAGACGGACCTCCGCTCGGTGCTCACCAGCGACCAGCTCACCGGCGCTGACCTCCGCGCTCGCCTTGAGGCAGCCTGCGGCGGCGAACCCTCCAAGACCGACGTCCTCGACCTGCTGGCCACCGCCGTCCAGTCCAGCGAGTACGGCTGGTTCGTCGTCACCGACATCGAGCCTGCTGCCGGCGTCCGGGCACTCTCGCCCTCGGCCATCAAGGGCAAGGGCCTCGACACTGTGCATATCCTGGCCCGCGAGACCGCCGACGAAATCGGAGTCGAGGTCCCCACTCGCACGGCTACCTCCAAGACCTTCACCGCGAACGGTCCCGGCGGCGCGGCCATGCAGGCCCTGCTCGATGCCGTCTCTGACTATGCGATCCGCGCCATCTCAACCCTCACTTTGAAGGTGAGCGCGGATGCCGCGTCTGGCCCGAGCGACATCGACCTCGCCGTCGCCTCGCTCGGCATGCTGCAGAAACAGGCCATCACGGTCCGTTCCACCATCCGCGCCGAATACAAGGGGCTCACCGGAGGCGGCATCCAATTCCAGGGCACCGCCGAGCGCGCCGACTTCCAGGTGGCGTATGGCCACGCCAAGAAGGCGCTAACCGCCGCCACCAAGGTCGCCGGCGACGTCACCCTCACCTTCCGGTTCGACCCGGCGCTCGACGCCGACGACCCGCAGATCGCCCAGATTCATGACGTCATCAAGAAGCTCGGCATGAAGAACACAACGATGACGGCCGAGGTGACCAAATGACCACTCTCCAGGGAACGATGACAGCCCCGAGCCGACGGCTCTCTGCCATCAACGGCGTCCGCGGTTTCCGCCTCATCGTGAAGCCCAGCCGCAACGAGACCTACGGCCTCACTATCGAGGAGACGTACGGCGAGGACGGCTCTGCCCTTGCCACGGCCGTCGTCACCCTCACCCCGCAGCAGACCGGCCGCATCATCGATGCCCTCTTCTCAGCCATGAGGCGATCGGGCCACCAGCCGAGCGTGCTGACCTTCACCCGCAAGGCACCCATCTGGCTCGCCGAACCCGACGGCGTACGCCTGGCCCTGATCCTGATGGCCACCCAGCCCATCGCCAAGCACGAGCGCGTCCGCGCACTCGTCGCCGGCCTCAACGCCATGAGCACCGAAGAGACCTACTACTGGTACTCCAAGTGCATCGGCGTCGACGCCAACCGCGCCCGCAAGGCTCTCCGCACCCTCCTCTCTGACGACTGAAAGAGCCCGCCTTGAGTAGCACCAAGCCGCGCCTCCTCATCGAGGACTGGCTCCCTGTCGCCGAGCTCGGCATCGAATCGCGCCGCGAACGCGGTGCCGCATCCGCACTCCCCCCGCTCTCCTTCCTCCACATCTGGTGGGCCCGCCGCCCCCTCGTCGCCTCCGCCGCCGTCGCTCTCGCGGGTGTCCTCCCCGCGTGGTCCGAGGAGCTCGCTAAAGCGTTTCCCGACGCCGTCGAGCTCCAGGAGGAGGCCGCCTACCGCCGCTGGCTCCTCCATCTCGTCGGCATCTGGGGTGACCCCATCACCGCCCGCCGCATGTATGACGTCGCTGTCGCGACAGGCCAGCGGATCCCCAATCCCTACACCTACAAGCAAGCCTTCCGAAACGCGATTCCGCGCAAGGACATCGAC
Organism: Streptomyces albospinus; assembly: GCF_014648695.1. Classification (GTDB taxonomy): domain Bacteria; phylum Actinomycetota; class Actinomycetes; order Streptomycetales; family Streptomycetaceae; genus Streptomyces; species Streptomyces albospinus. The sequence continues at coordinate 10,307 of NZ_BMRP01000012.1, read as the reverse complement.
CTGCTTCATGCGGTGCTGATCCACACCTGGGGCGAGCTGCCAGTGATCGCAGACCCGACCGCCGGTGGCGGTTCCATTCCGTGGGCCGCCAGCCGACTCGGGCTTCCAGTCGTTGCCAACGACCTCAACGGCGTGGCCGCGAGCGTGCTCAAAGCAGGTGTCGAGGTCCCCGCGACCCGCGGGCTCGACCTTCTTCCGGAGCTCAAGAAGTGGGGCGGCATCCTCATCAAGCGCGTCAAGGAACGCCTCAAGGAATACTTCCCGAGCGGCAAGGCTGAGGCCGTCGCGACTTACCTGTATGCCAACGCCATCCCCTGCCCTCGCACCGGCCGCCTCGTACCACTCCTGCGCGACAAGTGGCTCCGCAAAACCGCAGGCAAGGAAGCCGCCGTTCGGATGCGTACCGAGTACGACGGCGTCGAGCTCCCCGAGCCAATCTTCGAAGTCGCCCTCGGTAGGGACGTCGATGAGGCCGACGCTTCCACTGGAACCACCGCCCGCGGCAAGGCCATCTCGCCCTACGATAGCCTCGTCATCGACGGCGACTACATCAAGCAGGCCGCCCAGGCTGGCCAGATGAAGCAGGTCCTCTACGCCGTCGCCGTCCGCAAGCCGTCCGGCGAACGCACCTTCCGAGCCCCCACCCAGACCGACCTCGACGCCATCGCGGCCGCTGAAGCCGCATACTCCGATGTCAAGGACCTCTGGCTCGCCACGGGCATCCTGCCAAGCGAAGCGATCCCCGACCTGATCCCCAAGCACGAGATCCGGCCCTACGGCTTCACCTACTGGACCGACATGTTCACCCGGCGGCAGGCACTCGTCCAAGGGGTCTTCGTCGAGGAATTCACCAGGCTCGTAGCCGAGGTTCGCGAGGTACTCGGTGAGGACGCCACCGACGTCTTGTTCCAGTTGGCATTGATGCAAGGTAAAGCTCTGAACTGGAACTCGCGCTTATCGTCTTGGGACGTGTCACGTCAGAAGATGCGCAGCGTCTTCGACCGCCATGATTTCTCATTCAAGTGGACCTTCGCCGAGTTCGAGGGCGCTCACGCGCTGTTCTCGTGGTGTCTCGACCAGCTTATTGACGCTTATGGCGGTATCGCGCGCCTGCTGGATGAAACCGGAGTCGCGCCAGCGGACGTCAATGATCGGTTGACACGACAGGTGACTGTCCTGCAGGGAAGTGGCGCAAGCCTGGCCCTTCCTGACGGCGCCGTGACTCACGTGTGCATGGACCCGCCCTACTACGACAACGTGATGTACGCGGAGCTGGCCGACTACTTCTATGTCTGGGAGAGACGCACTCTCGGCCGGCTGGTTCCCGACTACTTCCGCGACGACCTCACCGACAAGGACAACGAGGCTGTCGCCAACGTTGCCCGCTTTCTTACGATGGGAAAGCGTCGCCAAGAGCTCGCTGACCTCGACTACGAGACGAAGATGACCAACATCTTCGCCGAGTGCCGTAGAGTCCTCACCCGCGATGGTGTGCTCTCGGTGATGTTCACGCACAAGAAGGCAAATGCGTGGGACACCCTTGGCATGGGCCTTCTGCAGGCAGGATTCACAATCGAGACCTCGTGGCCGGTCAACACCGAGACTGAGGTTGGGCTCAACATCAGGGCTCTCAACTCAGCCCAGTCGACGATCATGCTGGTGTGCCGCAAGCGTGAAGACCGTGAGGGTGATGGGAAATTCTATCTCGATGACATCGAGCAGGACGTTCGTCGTGCAGCCCGTGACGCAGCGATGCGTTTCCAGCACGACGGGATTGAGGGCGTCGACCTGCTGTTGTCCACGTATGGCCCAACGCTCTCGGTGATCTCGCAGAGCTGGCCGGTCTACTCCTCGGCTCCGGATGAGGAAGGGCGCGACAAGCTGCTGCGCCCAGAGGAAGCCCTCACTCTGGCACGCGAGGAGATCGTGGACCTGCGCCGTTCCCGACTGGTCGGGAAGGCGGCGAAGGTCGACATACTCACCGACTTCGTGCTGTTGGCCTGGGACACCTTCGCTGTCCGCGAGTTTCCCTTCGACACTGCCCGTCTCTTGGCGCTCGCCGTCGGCGGGCTCGACATTGACGCGCTCGAGAGGGCCAAGGTGGTCTCGAAGTCCGCTGGCAAGGTCACGCTACTTAGCCCAAGCGAGCGGGTACGGCGCGGTGGCGACTCCAGCGCACCCGGCGTACGGCCCGAGGCTGCCTCGTTCGACTACATCATCGACGCAGTCGACACGACCCTGTACATCGCCGAGCACGATGGTATGCCGGCGGCGAAGCGATTCCTCGACAAGCACGGCTACACCAACGACGCCGGATTCATATCCGCGCTGCAGGGTCTGGTGAACGCAATGCCGTGCACCAAGGTCAAGGGAGAGTGGCTTGTACCCGAGGCAGGGCGCCTTGACACCCTGTGCACACTCTACTTCCCCGACGTGACGCTGCCGGAGACCACGGACGTGGCCACGCTGGTCGAGGACAAGCCCGACACGCTCTTCGAGATGGAGTGAGGTTGGCCGAGTACGACGACGCCCTGTTCCCCGGTGCCGCCGCCAAGCCAGCGGCACCAGCGCAGGGTGGTCTCTTCGACCACGACCCTGCCACGGCCCAGGACTCGTTCCGTAGCGTGATGCTGAAGGCAATGTACTCGCCCGACGATGCACCGTTTGAGGCATTCTACGAGCCGCTGCTCTCCAGGGCCGTCGCCTACGACCGTGCAGTCGGCTACTGGTCCGGGGCAGAACTGCAATTTGCCGCGCAGGGCACGGCGCACTTCATCGCCGGTGGTGGCGTGATGAGAGTTATCGTCGGCGCCCAGCTCGGTAAGAAGGACGTCGACGCGTTACTCTCCGGCACTCCGCTCGACGATGTAGTCGCCGAGCGACTACTGGCTGAACCTGGCCTGGAGGGCACGAAGATCGTACAGAGCGAGCACCTCAGCGTACTGGCCTGGATGGTCGCCAACGACCGTCTTCATATTCGGGTCGGCGTTCCGGTCGACAGTCACGGCCACCTGCTCACCCATCAGGAGTCGGGCCGCTACTTCCATACCAAGTACGGCATCTTCACAGACCGTTACGGCCACAAGGTCGCGTTCAGCGGCTCTAACAACGCCTCGGTGACCGCATGGGTGAAGAACCACGAGACCTTCGACGCCTATCGCTCTTGGCGTACCGAGTCCTGGGAGGACTACGGCAAGCCCAAGGAGCGAGCCTTCGAGCGGCACTGGCGCGCTAACCCAGACCAGGGTTGGGCGATCATCGACTTGCCCACCGCGGTCCGCGAGCACTTGATTGAGCATGCCCCCGACGCTCCGCCGTCCCCCTTCGAGGCGCCCGTACCGCAGCCGAGGCATGGAAAGGCCGATCGCGAGGCACTGCCTGTCGAGATGGTTCCCGATACCCAGGCGGCCTGGGACGAGCTGATCGCTCTCCGTGATGCGCCGAAGGCGTCCGCGTGGACCGGGGTAGGGACGGCGTGGGCTCAGCCGCTGCCGCACCAGGCCGAGGTGATCGACCGGGTGGTGTCGACGTACCCGCGCGGCTATCTCTTCGCCGACGAGGTCGGTCTCGGCAAGACGGTCGAGGCAGGCATGGTGCTACGCGAGCTCTTCACCTCAGGCCGGGCGAAGAAGGCGCTACTGCTGGTGCCTGCCTCGGTGATGAAGCAGTGGCAGGAGGAACTCCACGAGAAGATGAACCTCGACGTCGCCCGCTACCACAAGGGCGGCTTCGTCGACCGGTTTGACCAGCCCATCGCGACCGGTCCGACGGCGAATCCGTGGTCGGCCTTCCCCATCGTGCTCGCCTCCTCCCACCTGGCTCGCCGCCGCACTCGCCGTACAGAGATCCTTGAAGCCGGACCGTGGGATGTCGTCCTCGTCGACGAGGCCCATCACGCTCGCCGCCGCGGCTCTAAGGCGACCGATACTCCCAACTCCCTGCTCGCGCTGCTGCAGGAGATGAAGAAGCGCGACCTCTGGCGTGCGCTTTACCTCGCTTCGGCGACCCCGATGCAGATGTATCCGCACGAAGCATGGGACCTCATCGAGCTCCTCGGGCTGCCGGGAAAGTGGGGTGAGCAGGCGTTCTTCTTCACGCAATACTTCACCTACCTCGGAGACCCGCCCGAGAGGCGCGGCTGGAAACTCATCTGCGACATGCTGGAGGACTATTTCTCCGACCCACTCGCGGAACACGACTACGAGTTGGAGCAGCAGGTCAACGACGTACTCGGGTGGGCTGACGCGTTCACGGTGACCGGGATGGCCGGCAATCCGCCGTCGCCTGATCTCAGGGCACTGTTCCCTAATGCCACCTCCGAGTGGATGGATAAGTGGGCTCGCAGGCACACCCCGATGCGCGATCGGGTCTTCCGCAACACCCGCAAGACCATGCTTGCCTACCAGGCGGCAGGCATCATCCCGGCCTCGGTCGTCATCCCGTATCGGCACGTCACGGACGAGTTCATCCGCCTGACGGCGAACGAGCGGAAGTTGTATGACCGCATCGAGGAGTACATCCGCCGCCACTACAACGCCTACAAGTCCGACAAAGCCACCAAGGCCCTCGGCTTCATCATGACCGTCTACCGGCGCCGGCTGACCTCCTCCTTCGAAGCGATTAAGCGGTCCCTGCAACGCCGCCTCGATGTCCTGGAGCAGGGCAAGAGCCTCGCTGATCTCCTCACCGACGACGACGACGCCGACCTGGAGAACTCTCTCTTCGACCCTGAGACCTTCGACGTCAGTGCCGACCGCCTCAGGGAAGAGATCGTCGAGCTCCGCTCCTTTCTCAACGATCTGGGCGACATATCCGGTGAGGACACCAAGGCCAAGAAGCTCGTCGAGGACCTGGCCGAGTCGTTCAAGACGTATGACTCCTCGGTGGTCTTCACTCAGTACGCCGACACCATGGATTACGTTCGCGAGCGCCTCTTAGCCGCTGGCTACCACAAGCTCGGGTGCTACTCCGGCCGCGGCGGCGAGATATACGATCCCGTAGAAAAGGAGTGGATCCCGGTCACCAAGGCCGAGATTAAGACCCGATTCCGTAACCGCGATGTCGAGGTTTTGATCGGCACCGACTCGATGAGCGAGGGCCTCAACCTGCAGACGTCGGGTCGTCTCATCAATTACGACATGCCCTGGAACCTGATGCGCGTCGAGCAGCGCATCGGCCGTATCGACCGGATCGGCGCCGCCTACGAGCGCCTCCAGATCAGCAACTATTTCTACGAAGACACCGTCGAGGAGCAGGTCTACACGGGCATCAAGGACAACTACGACGACTTCACCAACATCCTCGGCGGCGCTGCCCCCGTCCTCGGCACCGTCGAGAAAGTCATCGAAGACCTTGTCCTCGCCGCGAACCTCAGTGACGAAGTCATCGCCAGTGAGATCGCCGGCATTCGAACCCAGATCGGCGACATCAACAACCAGCCCGTCACCACCGATGACCTCGGCACTCCCAACCAAGACATCACCATCAAGCCACCGCCGGACCTGGTCGGAGACATCACTCCGTCAGACCTGGCCACCAAGCTCACCAACAACCTCCTCGCAAGCCGGTGCCTAACCCCAGATGACGAGCGCCCCGGCATCTACAGCCTCGCCCTTGCGCGTGACGACGCCCGTGTGTCCTTCGGGCGTTCCGACGGCGCGACGTCCGTCGAGAGTTACTTGAGCCAGCGATCCACGGCCTCAGTCCCCGTGACGTTCGACCGCGACACCTGGGACACCAGCAGCGACAGTGACCTCGTTTTCTTGACCTATGGGTCACCCGAGTTGGGATCCCTCCTACCCGCCGAACCCGGTGAGTGACCGGTAGTGAGGTGGCCCCTTTGGCACCCAGGCCTGGACGACGGGCACGGCCTGCTTTCCTTACACCACGGCCGCTCACAGAGTGGGGCGGCCCCTCCTGACAAGAAGCCGCCGACTCCAACCGCGAGCGCACTTGTGGTTACAAGAGCTCCGTACCGTCATAGACCTGCGCACAATGGGCCCTGGGTCTGCCTCCAGCCATGCGGCGGTGAACGCTGATGCTGGACCAGTACACCGCTTCCGCACCCGAACGCAGTGCTCGGTTCGTCAGCAGTGCACATTGCCCAGTCGTGGCCTTCGCATTCCGGGGTCAGGAGACTGATTGGAGAGGCAGGTCCGACGCGACCGAGGGAGGAAGCATCGGTCCTGTGAGGTTGGCGGGGCGCCCAGGCCGTCCAGGAGCACGATGACCCGGTCGATGTTGGTGAGGCGCCGCTGTCCGGAGTCCAGCATCCACAAGAAGGGCTGGCTCAGCCTCGTCAGGAGGGCCATGTCCTCGGTCAACGTGTCCTGGGCGGATCCTGTCGAGGGGACTTTTCGGAGACTCTCCGCCGCGTAAGCAGGGAAGGCCCTTTCAGCGGTGAAAGACACGAACGCGCTGGCCAGGGCTATTTCCTCAGCACTCGATGATGTTGACGGCGAGCCCGCGCCGCGCCGTCTCCTTGTACTTGACGTTCATGCGACCCCCTGTTCGCGGCAATTTTCTTCCAGCCAGGTCTTGATCTCGCTGGGCCAGAACCGCAGCTGTTGGCCCACGCGAAAGCTGGGGATGGCCTGCTTCTCGTGATTGTCGTAGACCCATGAGACGGGCTTGCCGAGAAAGTTTGCCAGGGCCAGCACAGTCCACATCGGTTGGTCCATTGCTGCTCACTTCCGTAGGTTGGGAGTGCGACACGATAAGGATGGAACGCGGCCGCACCAAACGACCAGTGCAGCGCCTCGTGACCTTCATGGGCCTGGCAACGGGCGTTTCGTTGGGAGGCGGGCGTGGGTGCCGTCGTGACACGCAGTGAAGAGCGAGCGCCTTACGGCCTCGCGCTGCCCGCAGTTCCCCCCGCAGCCCTGAAACCAGCACCGATCCAGCACAACGCTCCCGGCAGGACCGGAATGGACGGCAGCGGAACTCAGCACGAAGTCAGCACGGCCCGGCTTAGGTTCCCTCGCCGTGAACGAGCTCAAGCTGTTGACCTGCACGTTTGCCATGGCATCCGGCGTCTGCTAATGCCCCGCATCCCAGTTCGAGAACATCTGGCTGCGGACCAAGCGCAAGGACGCGAGCGGGAAGGTGAAGAGCGGGTCGGGCGGTGTCTGCTACCTGTACTTCCCGGCGCGGCCGGCGCCGACGCAGCGGCGGGTGCTGGGGGAGCTGGGGATCCGCTGAGCGTATGCCGGTCAGGGGAGGGTGAGGCGCTGCCCGGGGCGGAGCCGGTGCGGGTCGGGGCCGAGGACGGCCGTGTTGCTGCGGTAGAGCGTCAGCCACGACTCGCCGTGGGTGTGGCCGATGCGGGTCAGGGTGTCGCCGCGGCGCACGGTGTAGTGGTCGGCGCTGCCGGTGGGCGGGCCGGCCACCGCGGTTCCCGGGGAGCAGCCGGTTGACGAAGGCCGTACGGGCAGCGGCGTCAGCGGGGTGCAGACCGGGGTGGCGAGGCCGACGAGCTGGACCAGTCCCTCGCCTCCGGTGGGCGGCAGGAGCTTCGACCAGTTGTTGGCGAGCCAGACGTTGCCCGACGCGTCGATCTGCACCGCGGTGAGGTGCTGGATCGCCTTGTTCCGGAGCCCCACCGGGGGCGACAGGACGGTGCCGGTGGCGGCGCCGGGCGGGCAGGCGGCGGTGTTGGTGCCGCACAGCAGCGATACGGAGGAGTTGCCGAAGCCGGCGACCCACACCCGGTCCTGCCCGTCGACGGCCACCGACCAGGGGAGGACGCGGCGGGGCAGCGGGTAGACACCCGCGACGGTTCCGTCCGGCCGGATCTCGGTGATCGCGCTGCTGAAGAGGCCGGCCACCCAGGCGTTGCCCTTCGAGTCCAGGGCGAGCCCCACCGGCCCCTGGAGCGCGCTGTTGTGGATGGTCCTGATCGGTCTGAAGTCGGGGCCCAGGACGGTGACGCTGCCGCCGACGGGGCCGGGCGAGCCGGTCTGCCGGGTCTCCATGAGCTGGGCGAAGGAGATATGGCTGTTGGTGACCCAGGCCCGTCCGCGGCCGTCGATCTGGAGGGCGAACGGATGGTTGAAGGCGGGGTCGGTGATGGTGAACGCCTTCGCGGGATTGCCGTGCGGGTACACGACGAGGCTGCCCAGGCCGGCTGCGCCCTTGAGGCCGTAGGAGTTGGCGATCCACAGGTTGCCGCGCTGGTCGACGGCGACGCCCTGCGGGCGGACCAGCCCGCCGTTCCGCCACCCCGTGGACGGTGACAGCGGGACGCCGTCGGCCGCGTACTTCGCCATGGCGTTGCCGCCGTAACTGGGCACCCAGACCGAGCCGTTGGGGTCGACGGCCAGGCCCCACGCCCCGCCGTCCATGCCGCCGCCCCTGATCGGGCTGCCCAGGGCGGGGCGGCCGGCCGGATCGAGCACGGTGACGAAGGGGTTGGACTGCCGGGTGCCCGGCAGCCAGTTGTTGGACGCCCAGGCGTTGCCCTGCGCGTCGAACCCGATGCGGCCCGGGGCGTAGAGGTCGGCCGCGGTGTGGCGCAGCGCCAGGATCCAGGCCGCGGGGGGCGTGCTGAGCCCGGGGGCGAAGACCTTGGCCCCACCCGCCAGGGCGTGGAGGGCGGCCGGGGACAGCGTCGGGTGGTGGACGAGGTTGAGGACCGCCTGCACCGTGTCGGCCGGGGCGGTCCCGCCGCGCGGGGTGGCCAGCCGCAGCAGTTCGGCGCAGCGCGGGGTGCCCGTCGCGCAGACCGAGACCATGTCGGCGAGCGTGTTCAGCGTGGCGAGGGTCTCGCTGTTCGCGCTGTCGGCGGTGACCGCCCCTCCGGGCCGGCCGGTGGCCGGGTCGGCGAGGTTGAAGGATGTCGCCGCGGCGTTCTGGAGCCCCGGTCCCGGCCCGGCGATGCCGCGCCGGTCGCTGAACTGGGCCATGGCGTAGGCGGTGGCGACGGTGGTGAGTTCGTTGACCGTCACCGTGTCCACCGACCGCGCGGGGACCCCGCCGCCGTCACCGACGCCCACCACGGAGCGGAGCCGGAGGCGTTGTCCGTCCCCGCCGGCGGCCTCCACGTACAGCACGCCGGCGGCGGGCCTGGTGGTGGAGAGGGTGAAGGATCCGGATCCGTCGGTCGTCGCCCGGCCCAGTTCCCTCACCCCGGTACGCGAACCGGCGAAGAGCGTGACCCGGACGCCGCGGAGCGGTTTTCCCGCGCCGGTGACCGTGCCGTGGAGCGGGGACGTCGCGGCACCGATCGGCGCCGTCGGGATGCACACCGCGCCCAGGGCGACGGCGGCCGAGGCCAGCTGCCACGGCCGGGGCCGTCTCCGGGCACGGCGGGCTGTGACGTGGGCGGGCCTGCGCGTGGGTATGCCTGAGGTGCTCATAGCTCCGAACCATTCCCTGTGCGTAGTTCAAGAAGGGCGACGTCCGAAAAGGCCGACGGAGGGGCGCGGTGCGGGGCGCGGCGGGCGGTCATCCCGGCTGCCCGGCTGCGGCCTCGTCCGCCGCCACCGGTGCGCTGCCGCGCTCCGGCACCCGCAGGGTGAACCAGCCGACCCGGAGCCCGAACAGCCAGACCACGCCCAGATAGAGATCCGGGCCGACCTGGCGCATCTCGTCACGTACCGCGCGGGCGGCGAGGGATATACGGGAATAGTCGATGACGATGCAGTCCCGGTCGTCCAGCATGCTCGGGCCCTTGTAGACCTGAGCCAGGACGGCCAGCACGTCGAACGCGGTCAGCCGGTTGCTGAGATAGCCCTCGTGGTCGATGACCTTGCCCCGCCACAGGGCCAGCCGCACGAAGCGGGCCAGCGATCCGGTCAGCCGACGGCCGCCCCACCGGACGATGCCGGTGCCCTCCAGCGGACCCTTCGGAATGACACCCGGGGGGCTCTTGCGGAACAGCTCCAGCAGCCCGGCGTCACCGGCCTTGAGCAGATCCGTCTCACTGAGGGCCATGATGATCGTTCTCCTGAGGTCGTCCGTGCACCGCTGCTCCGCACCGTGTGCGGGCGATCCCGTCGCGCCCGGTCCGAGCGCCGGGTGACGGGTACCACCGCCCGCCGCGAGAGCCGGTTGCGTTCTCACCCTGGCCGTCGGCGGGGGCGCCCACCACCGTTGCTAGGCCGAACGGCCGCGCGCCGAGCCGACCTGGCCGACGGGTCGCGTTCGGCGCAGGACCTGGCCGCGTGGGCGCGTGGAAGGGGGAGACTTCTTCACCGCCGTGCGCAGGGCAGGGACCTGTACCTGCTCAAGAGCGTCCTGCACGGCCGGCCCGACGAGGACTGCCTGCGCATTCTCGGCACCGTCCGCCGGGCCATGGCGCCCGGCGG
>NZ_BMRP01000011.1:125978-240260 GCF_014648695.1 Streptomyces albospinus | reverse complement strand
CGCCGGCTACCTCCAGCCACCCCAGCCCGCCCAGCCCCGCCCCGCTCCACCCCGTCCCGTCCCGTCCCGTCCCCCAACCATCCGCACCACTCCCCCACCCCCACCCGCCGTCCCCTCCCCCCATCCCCTCGCCGCGCCGCAGCTCACGGGCTTTGCCGGGAAGTTATCCACAGGCTTCACCGGCCGACGGGCGAGAGCTGTAGCGTCTTGGCGACAACACGAACGAGGGGTGGTGGGGGCGGTGTTGCGCGCCGGATTGGTGCTGGTGACGGGCTGGTTGGCGGTGCTGCTCGCCGCTGGGGCAGTGCAGGCCGCGCCGATGGGTTCGGACATCCCGACCCAGGCCGCATATCTCGCCCAGAAGCTTCGGGATAATCCTGTCTATATCAGCGACCAACTGCCGCGCGCGGTACCGCGGTCGACGGCCCCCGCGTTCGCCAGGGAGGCTCGACGGCTCGGCGTTCCCACGTACGTGGTCGTCCTCCCCTACACCTCCGCCGGCGGCCTGGGTTCCGGGCTGCTCGCGCAGGTCCACGACCGGCTGGGGCGCAAGGGGCTGTATGTCTCCCTGTCCGAGCTGGGTTTGGGCGATGTGCAGACGTACGGCGTGAGTGTGCCGGGTGCCGCCGACGCCAGCACGGCCACGATGTACGAAATGCCCCACGACGCCACGGCCCGCGAATCATTCCAGCACTTCGTCGACGTGCTCACCTCGGGACAGGCTCATCAGCGCGCCGAGAAGGGCCGGGACGAATACGGCGGGGCGTACAACAGGAACGAGCCGCCCAAGCTGCACACCGACCCGGTCGACCGTGAGAACCAGAGCTTTCTGACCGGCGCCGTGGTCGTCGGAGTGCCCCTCGCCGCACTGCTGATCACGAGCTACGCGATGCGTCGCCGCCGCATCCGCCGTGCCGACAGTCCGGCCGCCTCCAATGGATCCGGCAGCTCCGACAGTTCCGGCGGCTCCGGCGGCTCCGGCGGCTCCCGCGGCGGGAAGAAGAACGCCGCCGGCTCCACGTCAGCCGGCGCGAAAGTGAGCTTCGCCAAGGGCGATGAACCGAAGAAGGCCGGTGGGGTCAAGTCCAGTCCGCCGCACGCCGCCGGCGCCGAGACCGGCCCGCCGAAGACGACCGGTAGCACCAAGACCACTAGCGCCAAGACCAGTAGCGCCCAGACCGGCGGCATCAAGGACGGCCGCTCAAAGGCCGGCAGCACGCACCCCAGCGGTACGAAATCCAGCGGTACGAAATCCGGCGCAGCCAAGACCGGCAGCACGAAACCGGGCAGCACGAAGCACGGCACCCACAAGACCACCAACCGCCCCGGCTCCACCTCCCGCCCTGGCTCCAACTCCCGCCCCGGCTCCGCCTCCCGTCCCACCTCCAGCTCCCGCGAGCAGTCGTTCCCCCTTCTGCTGGGTGCGCTGGTGCTGGCCGGGTTGCTGGCCTTCGCCGCGTCGCTGGTGTTCCACGACACGACCTCGGGTGACGGCTCCGTTCCCACGGCCGCCGACATGCGGGCCCGCATAGACCGGGTCGCCGACGGTCTACGGCGCGACCCGCTGTACGTCGACCCCGAGAGCCCGTCCCCCCTGGACGCCACCCAGCGCAGCCAACTGCACGGCCAGCTGAGCGCGCTGCACGTCACGGCTCTGGTCACCGCCCTGCCCACGTCCATGGACGACGAGTCCGGCGGCAATGCGGATCTGCTGGCCAAGTCGCTGCACGACCGGCTGCACCGCGAATCCCTCTTCGTGCTCGCCAATCCGACGTCCGGCTCCCTCGACGTCATCAACTACGGCACCCATGTGGACGCCGGCTACCTCTTCAACCGCCCGCACGACCTCCAGTACAGCGACGGCGGCTCGGCGCTCGGCCCGCGGCTGAGCAAGCTGCTCACGTACCTCGACAAGGCCCCGGCGTCCAAGACCGCGGGCTCTCCGAACGCGCCGTCACCGGCAAGCGATCCGGTGGCGGCGCAGAAGCTGCCCGGCTTGTTCACCGGCGACTTCGGCCCGGGGCTGTTCTCCGGATCCTTGGCCGCCCTGCTGCTCTTCGGAGTGGTGGTCGCGGTATGGGCGATCGTCCGGTGGCTGGCCGGGCTCCGCCGGCCGGCGGGTGCCGGTGCAGCGCCCGAGGCGCCGGTGGAGCCCAGGCCGGCATGGCTGCGGCGTACGGCCCGGCTGGAGGTCGCCGCCCTCACCACCGCCCTGGAACCGACCGCGATGGCGGAGGAGTCCCGGCGCCGGGCGTGGGAGTGTCTGGACGCCGCCGCGCTGCTGATCGACGGCGACAGCGACGGCCTGATCGACGCCGATGCCACGCCGGTCGGCCTCGCCTGTGCGATCACGCTGGCCCGCGTCGGCCGGACCGCCGTCCAGGACCCGGCCGCCGCGGAGTACGTCTGCTACCGCAATCCGCTGCACGGCGCGGCCACCGAGCGGGAGCAGAAGCGCCCGGCCGGCGGCGGCAAGCCGGTGTCGATGCCGGTGTGCGCGGCGTGCCGGGAGACGCCCGGTGCGGTGCTGCGGCTGCCCGGTTCCGACGGCCACGGGCGCCGGGGCCACGCCGCGTACCCCACCCTTCCGGGCCCGTTGGCCACGCTCGCCGACGGCGCCCGAATAGATCAACTCACCCGCGATGTACGGGAGTACTTCGGTGTCCAGTGACCCACGTTGCCGCCGTTCGCTGCGGTCCGCCCTCGCCGTCGGTGCGGCGTCCGTCGCGCTGCTGTTCTGCGCCGCGGCGCCGGGCACGGCCGCCGAGAGCCCCGGGCAGAAGATCGCCGACGCGCTGCGCACCTCCCCCGTCTATGTCGACCCGTCCCTCTCGTCGGCGGTCGGCCCGGACGATCAGCGCAAGCTGGTGACCCAGATCCAGCAGACCCGTCTGCCGATCAAGGTCGTGCTGGTGCCGCTGGTCGAGGGCGACAGCTGGGGTGGCAAGTCGGAGCAGCTCTCCCAGGTGGTGCACGACAGGATGGGCGGCGGGCCGGCCATCCTCATCACGCCCGGGAACTACGCCGCCGACATCGCCGCCACCGAATGGCCCTCCAACGCCCACCAGGCGGAGCGTGCCGCCGCCTCACTCTTCTTCGACGACACCATGAAGGGCGCGGGGCTGACCAAGCGCATCTCCCGCGCGATAGACATCATCAAGGCCGGAGACGGCGACAAGGTCTACGACCGGCTCACCGCCCATCTCGGCGCGTCGCCGGGCAGTACGGCGAAGAAGCCCGCCGCACACGGAAGTTCGCCCGTGGTGCGGATCGTGTCTCTGGTCGCCGGTCCGCTGTTGGTGCTGGCCGCGGCCTGGCTGCTGCTGCGGCGCCGCTCGCGGCTGCGTGACCTCGCCACGCCGTTCGCGATGCCGCGGTCCGTCTTCGCCGCCGCCCATAAGGCGGACGAGGACGGGCTCCGTGACCGGGCCACCGAAGAGGTGGTGCGGCTCGGCGAGGAGGCGCGCGCCGCCGAGGGTGATCCGGCGGCCGTCGAGCGGGCCCTGGACGCCTACTCCGCGGCCGGAACGGTCCTGGACCGCGCCCGCGGAGTCCCGGACCTGGCAGGCGTGTTCGCGCTGATCGCCGAGGGCCGCGCGGCGCTCTCCACGGCTCCCGCCACCCTCCCGCTGTGCTTCTTCCACCCGCTGCACGGCCCCGCCGTCCGCCGCATACCCTGGCGCCCTCTGGGCCGCCGTGAACAGCTCCGGGTCGCCGCCTGCGACACCTGCCTCCGCGCCGTACGCGCCCGCCGCGCTCCTGAGGTGCTGACGGACCGTCTGGACGGGCATCCCGTTCCGTACTTCGAGGTCCCCGCGGAGAAAAGCCTGTGGGCCGCGACCGGCTATGGCTCGCTGCTGGCCGGTGACTCGCTGGCCGCGCATGTCCAACGGGGCGATTTCACCCGGACATTGGACTGAGCCCGGCACAACTTCCGGTACGACTCGGTTGGCGTGCGGGGACGGTGGGCGGCCCGAAATGCCTGCCCGGCTGCGATGACCCGGTCGACATCGACAACCGGAAGGTCGGCCGGAGCCGCGTCATCTGCCAGACCTACATGATCCCCAAGGGCGCCAGGGCCCTGGAGGTCCACTGGGGCGACGAGGGCGCCACCAACCCGCCCATCGGGAGGTTAGGCAACGACGGCTGACGGTACGGCAGTTGGGCCACGCGCCCGCGCGGCACGGTACCCGGGGGCCGTGCCGCGCGGGCCGCGCCGTTCCGGGGAGCCGCACCCGGGGCCACCGGCCCCGGACCCGTTCCTCAGGGCCGGGCCGCCGCCGTACGGAGAAACGGTTCGATCACGCGATACCAGGCGTCCGGCTGCTCCCAGGGCAGCAGATGACCCGCATCGGGGATTTCGGCGTACTCCCCGCGCGGCAGGACCCGGACCATCTCCTGGGCCTCGGCGCGGCCCAGCTCGGCGTCCAGTCCGCGCGCCACGAGGGCGGGGCACTGCACCTGCGCGAGCTCCTCCCAGTGGGCGTCGTGCACCCAGGTCTCGCGGGCGCTGAGCATCTGGCGGCGGGAGAAGACCGGACGCCAGCCGTCGGCGCGCTCGGCCATCACCTCGGCGAAGAACTCCCCGCGGGCCGGCCGGGGCCGCTCCAGCGTCGGATCGTCCTCGCCGAACCACCGCCGGACGTCCGCGAGGGTCGCGAACGGCACCGGCCACGAGCGGAACCACTCCCTCCACTCCCGCTGCGAGGCCGCACCCAGCGCCGAGGCGCGCATATCGCAGATCACCAGCGCACTGACCAAATCGGGGCGCCGGGCCGCTAACTGCCACGCCGTCAGCGCGCCCATGGCATGGCCGACCAGGGAGACCGGGGCGAGCCCCAGCTGCTCCACGGCGGCGATGGCGTCGTCGACATACGCCTCGCGGTCGAAGGGCCCTTCGCCGGGCTTCTCGCTGCGGCCGTGGCCGCGCTGGTCCAGGGCGACCGGGCGGTGCCCCGCGCTCAGCCGGCGGGCGGTATCCGCCCAGTGGGACGCCCGCCCCATCAGACCGTGGAGCAGCAGCACCCCCGGGGCCTGCTTGCTCCCCGCCGACCCGCTGCCGCTCTTGGGCGGGTCGGTGAACTCCCAGGCGGCGAGCCGCACGCCGCCGGACCCCGTCACATCGATACGCCGCACCATGTGTCCTGGCACCCCCAATCATCCCCTGGCCAGCCCCGTACACCCCACATTATCGAACCCATATTCGAACGGACCGCTGCCGCGCCCAACACCCCACTTTCGAGTGACCTTGCTCAGGGATTGGCCGCGCCCACCACGGGGAGACATCTGCCGGGAGGCGGGCCCTACCGGGAAGGGGGCCCGTGGGGAAAGACCCTGAGAGCTCGGGGCTCCGGGTCTTGGCGGGGGGACATGGGGAGGCAGGGCCCCGGCTGCTCGCAGCGCCGGGGCCCTGACCGTCCCCGATCGGACTCAGTGGACGCATCCGAGCCCCCTAGGCCGTCAGCGCATCACGCGTGAGTGACGACGCATGGCCATGCGTCGTCGCCAGGGTGGCACGAGACCGGCCGTACCGCACGGATTCGCACAACTTCATTCACCGCGCCGGACGTTGACGAGCCCGCCGAACTGCGCATCGGCGCAGCTCAGCGGGCTCGCGGGGATCTTCGGAGGCGCGTGCGAAAAAGCGGAAAAGTGCCGGTCCGCCCACCGCGCCGGCTGCTGGGTCGGTCGGTCAGCGCTTGGCGACGAAGACGTGGCTGGCGATCTCGGCGTCCAGCTCGGCGGCCTCGCCGCTGCTGCCGACCAGCACACCGGCCGGGGACTCCGTCACGCTGACCACCGCGCCCGGCTGCACCCCGGCCCGCCGCAGCGTGTACATCAGCTGGGCGTCGGCCTGGATGGGCTCGCCGATCCGGCGCACCACGACCGTCTTGCCGTCGGCCCCGGCGTCCAGATCCATCAGGCTCACCATGCCCGCGTCCAGGAACGGATCGACCTCGGCCTTCTCGCCCAGCTCCTCCAGCCCCGGGATGGGGTTGCCGTACGGAGACTCCGTCGGGTGCCGCAGCAGCTCCACGACGCGGCGCTCGACCGCCTCGCTCATCACGTGCTCCCAGCGGCACGCCTCGGCGTGCACCTGCTCCCACTCCAGCCCGATGACGTCGACGAGCAGGCACTCGGCGAGGCGGTGCTTGCGCATCACCCGCGTCGCCAGCCGCCGGCCCTCCTCCGTCAGCTCCAGATGCCGGTCGCCCGCAACCGTCAGCAGGCCGTCTCGCTCCATGCGCGCCACCGTCTGGCTGACCGTCGGGCCGCTCTGTTCGAGCCGCTCCGCGATGCGGGCGCGCATGGGGACCACACCCTCCTCTTCCAGTTCGAGGATGGTGCGGAGATACATCTCCGTGGTGTCGATCAGTCCGGACATGCGTGCCCCTCGATATGTCGTGCGGTGGCCCTGGATCCAATTCTGACGCATCCCACCGACATCGGTGCCTCCCTGTCCGCGCAGCGGACCGTGCGGACCGGGGAACCGGTGCGTCGGCCGGTGCATCGACCGGCGTATTGACAGCGCACTGGTCCAGACCGCAACGTGATCCGCGCCACTGATCCGAGATGCGGCGAACACCCTGCGAAGACCGACGAAGACGCGACGACGACCGACGAGAGGGGCCGGCGGGAATGGCTGAGAGCGACCGGAGCGAGGGGCTGGCCGGCAGGTACTTCGACGCCGCCATCGATCTGCTGCGGCAGGTCCGCGACGCGGAGGGGGACCGGATCACCGCGGCCGGGCAGCTGATCGCCGCCACCGTGGAGGCGGGCGGCCGGGTCTTCTCGTTCGGGGCGGGCCACTCCTCGCTGCCCGCCCAGGACACCGTCTACCGGGCGGGCGGCCTGGCGGTCATGAACCTGCTGGCCGTGCCGGGCGTCGTCGGCGTGGACGTACGGCCCGCGACGCTCGGCAGCGCGCTGGAGCGGGTGGACGGGCTGGCCGCGGCCGTCCTGGACACCAGCCCGCTGGAGGCCGGCGACGTACTGGTGATCATCTCGCTCTCCGGGCGCAATGCGCTCCCGGTGGAGATGGCCATCAACGCGCGGGCGCTCGGCATCAAGGTCGTCGGCGTGACGTCGGTGGCGTATGCGGAGGAGACCAAGTCCCGGCACTCCTCGGGGACCTACCTCAAGGACCACTGCGACATCGTCCTGGACAGCCGGATCCCGGTCGGCGACGCGGAGCTGACACTGCCCGGCATCGAGGCGCCGTTCGCGCCCGCCTCCACGGTCGTCACCAGCGCGATCATGCAGGCGGTGGTGGCGACGGCCGCCGGCACCCTCGCCGAGCGGGGCACCGAGCCGCCGCTGCTGCGCTCCGGGAACGTCGACGGCGGGCACGAGTGGAACGGCCGGGTGATGCGGGAGTACGCGGACCGGATCTTCTACCGGCACTGAGCGGATCCGGATCGAGGGGGGATCCGGATCGAGGGGATCCGGATCGAGCGGGCCGGGATCGAGGGAACGCGGATCGAGGGAACGCGGATCGAGCTGTCCCGGACTCTCGCCGGGTCTTCCCGGTGCCGGGCTCCGCCGGCGCCCTCAGACGCCCGCCGCGCCCGCCAGGTCCAGTGCGGCGGCGACACGTGACGCGACCTCCTCGGCGTAGTCCGCGTCGGCGCGGTCGAAGGGGCGGCGCGACGGCACCCGCAGGAACGTCGCGACGCCGAGGGTGCGGCCCCGGCTGCGGAGCACCACGCACAGGCCGTGCACGGTGCCGTCCGGCCAGTGGCGGGCGGCGGCCCAGCCCTCGGCGGAGGCCTGGCCGGCGCTGGTCCGCACCGAGCCGCGCCGCGCATACGCCTGGAGGGCGGGGTGGCCCGGTACGTACGCCACCGGGATGCCGGTCGGCGGGACCGCCTCCGAGGGGCCGGGCGAACCGGCCGGGGAGGCCAGCGCCCGCACCAGCCGCGGCGAGCCGCCCGTACCGCCCATGCGGGACTCCCCCACGCCGGCGTCCTCCTCCAGGGGCGCCCGGTCCGCGTCCCACTCGGCGTCCGCGTCCACCGCGCCGTACGGGGCCGGCGCCGGTGTCCTGGCGAGGTCGACCAGGGCGTGGTCGGCGAAGCCCGCCAGGGCGAAATCGAGGTGGACGGCGGCGGCCTCGGCCGGGTCCGGGCACTCCGCGGCGGCCCGCCCCGCGCGGTGGAGTTGATGGGCGCGAAAGCGCAGCAGGGAGTTGTCCTGTTCGGCCCGCTTGGCGTCCGTGACGTCCTGGAAGAGCCAGGCGACGCCCAGCGGAACCGGTTCCTCCGCCAGCGGCGAGGCCAGCCGGACGAAGCCGCTGCGCCAGCACCGGCGCGGGAGTTCGGCCTCCCCGTCGCGCAGCGTCACCCACAACTCGCCGACGGCCGGCGGCGCACCCTCGGCGAGAACGTGCTGGAGCGCGCTCTCCAGTTCCTCGACGCCCTGCACTAGCAGATCGCCCAGCGGGCGGCCCAGCAGCGCCGTACGCCCCACTCCCAGGGTGCGGGCGGCGTACGCGTTGACGACGGCGGGCCGCAGGTCGGCGTCGATCAGCACCACGCCCCAGGACGCGTCCTCGAAGAGCGCCTCGCTGAGCGCGATGGCCCGCTCCAGGTCTATCTGGGCGTGCACCTCGCTGAACGCGCAGTAGGCCCCCGCCACCTCGCCGTCGGGGCAGCGGACCGCGGACGACTGGGTGCGGACCAGGACGCGGTGGCCGTCCTTGGTCAGCAGGGCGAACTCATGGACCTGGCGGCCCGGGGAGCGCATCGCGGCGGTCAGCGCCGCCTCGATCCCGTCGGCGTCCTCCTTGCGGACCGCCCAGCCCGCCAGCCCCGTACGGCCGACCGCCTCGTCGGTGGTCCAGCCGAGGATGCGCTCGGCCTCGTGGTTCCAGTGCGTGACCGTGCCGTCCGCCGTGAAGGCCACCAGGGCGGCGTCCATGCCGTCCAGGAGGGCGGCGAGCAGACCGGAGTCGTCGTTGTCCGGAGGCCGGTCGGGGGCTCCGTCCGCACCGGTCGGCGGACACGCGGCTGCCGCCCCCTGGGAGCCGTCCGGCCCGGTCGCGGCGTGCTGCTGTGACGAGGAGGCCGACGAGGCAGAAGAAGCTGACGAGGCAGTCACTGGCCTGGCACCCCTTACGAACGCGGTCGCACGTGCTCCACCTGGGAGCATTCAACTGGAACGTGACGTGGCCCACACCCGATTCGCGGAAATCGCCGCCGGTGGCACGCGCCACCGGAAAATTCGGTTGTGCGACGGCCGGCGGCTTCCTAACGTGTGGGGCACACGAGAAGGGAGGTGGTTCGGCAGATGATTTCGCACCGGACGCGTGAGGTGGCTGCGGGCTAGCGGCCCGTCGCTTCACCGAAGTGCAGCGCCGGACCAGCGCATACTGCAGATGCGCAGCCGGCCAATTCCCAGCAGTCACCCGACCCGCGGGCTGCCGGTTCGTCCGACCGGCCCTTCGCGCCACCGAGCGCGGAGGAAGCAGCCCGCGGGTCGTCTGCGTTCCCGGCCCGAGGGGCCGCGGGTACGCCCGGCCGCAGCCGCGGGGGCCGGCCGGACCGGACCGCCCCGCCCCCGCCGCGGCCTCAGGGCGCCAGGCGCTCCACCCGCCACTGCCCGGCCCCGGGCGCTCCCTCGCGGACGTACCGCAGCCGGTCGTGGAGGCGGTTGAGCCGGCCCTGCCAGAACTCGATCGTCTCGGCGGTGATCCGGTAGCCGCCCCAGTGCGGCGGCGCCGGGACCTGCTCGCCCTCCGGATAGCGGGCCGCCAACTCGTCGTAGGCATGCTCCAGTTCGGCGCGCGAGGCGACCGTCGTGGACTGGTCGCTGGCCCAGGCGCCCAGTTGGGAGCCGTGCGGGCGGGTGCGGAAGTAGGCGGCGGTCTCGTCGCGGCCGATGCGCTCCGCGGTGCCGGTCACGATGACCTGGCGGGCGAGGGGGTGCCAGGGGAACAGCAGCGAAATATAGGGGTTTTCGGCCAGTTCACGACCTTTTCGGCTGGTGTAGTTGGTGAAGAACACAAAGCCGCGCTCGTCGAATGCCTTGAGGAGCACGGTCCTTGAGCTGGGCCGGCCGGCGGCGTCCGCCGTCGAGACGACCATCGCGTTCGGCTCGTGAAGACCGGCTGCCGCCGCGTCCTTGAACCAGCGCGCGAACTGGTCGTAAGGGCTCGCGGCGAGATCGGGCTCGGCAAGTCCCTCATGGCGGTAATGCGCACGCATCGAAGAGGGATCGGGGGTCTCGGCGGAGGGCATGTCGGCGGGATGCACGGCCTCATCTTGCAGCATCGACGCCACGCCGGGCAGCCGGGTGGGCTGGAAGTCTGCCCCTCGTCGCCGGTGCGTAACCCTCCCGTCGGCGAATTGACCAGTGTGCCGGACGTCACGCTTCCTCGCAGGTGATGAACCCGCCAAAATCATGGCCCGGCCCACTGTGGCCTCCGGACATCGGGAGTTATCGTGTCCGTCCTCAGGCCGCTGCGGCGCACCACTCGCGGCGTCCGCGCCCGCGGACCGACCCCCCGCGGGCAGAACCGTCGCGTGGCCCCTGCCCCGGCGGGGCATCACCGGGGTGACCGGTACGGACCGCGAGCTGCCCATCGCAACCGCGTAACCGCACCGGCGCCGAACTTGACTCGACCGCACGGCAGCCGGTTCCGACCCGTCTGCCGTCCCCATCTTGAGGAGCCGCCTGATGTCCGACTTCGTTCCCGGGCTTGAGGGAGTCGTCGCGTTCGAGACGGAGATCGCCGAACCGGATAAGGAAGGCGGCGCGCTCCGCTACCGGGGGGTGGACATCGAGGATCTCGTCGGGCACGTGTCCTTCGGGAACGTCTGGGGGCTGCTGGTCGACGGCGCGTTCAACCCGGGGCTGCCGCCCGCCGAGCCCTTCCCGATCCCGGTGCACTCCGGTGACATCCGTGTCGACGTGCAGTCCGCGCTCGCCATGCTCGCGCCCGTATGGGGCCTGAAACCGCTGCTCGACATCGACGAGCAGACCGCCCGCGACAACCTCGCCCGCGCCGCCGTCATGGCGCTGTCCTACGTCGCCCAGTCGGCGCGCGGGCAGGGCCTGCCGATGGTGCCGCAGAAGGAGATCGACAAGGCCGAGACGGTCGTGGAGCGCTTCATGAAGCGCTGGCGCGGCGAGCCCGACCCCAAGCACGTCAAGGCCGTCGACGCCTACTGGACGTCGGCCGCCGAGCACGGCATGAACGCCTCCACCTTCACCGCCCGGGTCATCGCCTCCACCGGCGCGGACGTGGCCGCCTCGCTCTCCGGCGCGGTCGGTGCCATGTCCGGCCCGCTGCACGGCGGCGCGCCGTCCCGGGTCCTCGGCATGATCGAGGAGATCGAGCGCACCGGCGACGCGGCGGCCTACGTCCGGCAGGCGCTGGACAAGGGCGAGCGGCTGATGGGCTTCGGCCACCGCGTCTACCGCGCCGAGGACCCGCGGGCCCGCGTACTGCGGCGCACCGCCAAGGAACTGGCCGCACCGCGCTTCGAGGTCGCCGAGGCGCTGGAGAAGGCCGCGCTGGAGGAGCTGCACAACCGCCGCCCGGACCGGGTGCTGGCCACCAACGTCGAATTCTGGGCGGCGATCGTCCTGGACTTCGCCGAGGTCCCGGCGCACATGTTCACCTCCATGTTCACCTGCGCCCGCACGGCCGGCTGGAGCGCGCACATCCTGGAGCAGAAGCGGACGGGCCGGCTGGTCCGGCCGTCGGCCCGCTACGTCGGTCCCGGGCCGCGCAGCCCGCAGTCGATCGAGGGCTACCGGTTCGCGTAGCGCCTGCTTCCCACGTTGTCGGCTTTCCCGCCGTGGGGGTTGTTCGCCGTTGCGCCTGCGGCGGGCGGGTCCGCTGCGCGGGGCTTTCGGGTGCGGTGACGGTCCTGCGGGGCTGGGTGTCCGGACTGCTTCGCTTTACGTCCGGACACCCAGCCCCTCCGGCCCGCCCCCTCCCGTTGTGGGTGGGAAAAAGCCGGTGGGGTGAACGTAGGTGGGACCGTGCAGGTTCAGGGGTCGACGGAGACCGTCACCGGACCACTCGCCCCAGCCCCCACCCACCGATCTTCCCTCCCACCCACGGGAGGGGACGGGCCGGAGGGGGCGGTGTGCAGGACGTAAAGCGAAGCAGTCCTGCACACCGCCCCCGCAGGACCGTCACCGCACCCCGAAAGCCCCGCGCAGCGGACAACACCCCGCGCCGAAGGCGCAAAAGACAGCAACCCCCACGGCGGGGGGAGCCAACAACGTGGGAGGGGCAAACTCACATCCGTCGGGACAACACGTCGTCGATGATCTTCGCCCACTGGGCGACCACGCGGTCCCGTCGGGCCGAGTCATCCGTGAGGAGGTTGGCCAGGCCCAGCCCGCGTGCCATGTCGAGCAGGCCCTGGACGGTCTCCCGTACGCCGGGGGCGGATTCGTCGGCGTCCAGCAGGGCCACTGCCGTGCGGTGTGCCTCCCGGCCCACCCGGGCCTCCAGGGCGGTGACCCGGGCGCGCAGTTGATCCTCGTCGGAGGCGGCCACCCACAGGTGCAGCGCGGCCCGGAACAGCGGGCCCGTATAGAGGCCCACCAGTTCCTCGACGATGATCCAGGTGCGGGCGATGGAGCCGGCGGGCGGCAGGTTGTGGGCCACCGCCTTCAGCGCGCCCTGCCGCTTCTCGGCGACGTGCTCGACGGCCGCGGTGAACAGGTCCTCCCGGGTGCGGAAGTGGTGCTGGGCGGCGCCCCGCGAGACGCCCGCCCGCTCGGCCACGACGGAGACCGTGCTGCCGCTCCAGCCCCGCTCCGCCAGGCAGGAGATGGCCGCCTCCAGCAGTTTGAGGCGGGTGGCGCGGCTGCGTTCCTGCTGGGGCTCCTTGGGGCCGCGCGCCGGGGTCAGCGCGCCCATTCGGGGGCCCGTCGCTCAAGGAAGGCGGTCATGCCCTCGCGTGCCTCGGCGGAGCCGAAGAGCCTGGCGGACTGCTCGGCGAGCGCGTCGGTGTCCCGGTCGAAGGCGGCCAGCACCCCGGCCGTCACCAGCTTCTTCGACTCGGCCAGTCCCTGGGGGGAGCCCTTGCGCAGGCTGTCCAGCAGGGGCGCCAGTGCGGCGTCGATGCCGGCGTCGTCCGCGTCTTCGGCGCGGTCGGCGGTGGCGAGCGTCAGCAGGCCGATCCTGGCGGCCTCCGCCGGGCCGAACTTCTCGCCCGTCAGGTAGTAGCGGCCGGCGGCGCGGGGGTCCAGGCGCGGCAGCAGCGGCAGCGAGACGACCGCCGGGGCGAGACCGAGCCGCGCCTCGGTGAAGGCGAAGGTCGCGTCCGGTCCCGCCACCGCGATGTCGCAGGCGCCGAGCAGGCCGAGCCCGCCCGCCCGTACGTGGCCGGTCACCCGGGCGACGACCGGTTTGGGCAGCTCGACGATGGCCCGGAGCAGCCGGGCGAGCCCCAGCGGGCCGTCCGTGGCGGCGCCCGAGGTGGCCTCGGTCAGGTCCGCTCCGGCGCAGAACGTGGTGCCGGTGTGGGCGAGCAGCACGGCGCGCACGCCGTCGTCCGCCGCGGCGTCCGCGAGGCCCTGGTGCAGTTCGGCCACCAGGCGGGCGGAGAGCGCGTTGCGGTTGTGCGGGGAGTCGAGGGTGAGGGTGGCGATGCCACGCTCGTGGGAGCGCACCACCAGGGGTGTCGCGGAGGCCGCGCCGGCGGGCGCGGGCGGTGCGTCGGTCATCGGGCCGTCGAACTCCTTTCCCTGGCGCGTAGTTCGCGGCGCAGGATCTTTCCGGTGGTGGCGCGCGGCACGCTGTCCAGGAATTCCACGCGGCGCACCTTCTTGTACGGGGCTACCCGACCGGCAACGTAGGCGATGACCTCGTCCGCGGTGAGTTCGGCCCCCTGCCGGCGCACCACGAATGCCTTGGGGACCTCGTTGCCGTCCTCGTCGGTGACGCCGATGACGGCCGCGTCCGCGATGCCTTCGTGGGCGAGCAGCAAAGCTTCGAGGTCGGCGGGGGCGACCTGGTACCCCTTGTATTTGATCAACTCCTTGACGCGGTCGACGACATACAGCCAGCCGTCCGCGTCCGCCCGTCCGATGTCGCCGGTGTGCAGCCAGCCCTCGGGGTCGATCACCGCGTCGGTCTCCGCGGGCCGCCCCAGGTAGCCCTTCATCATCTGCGGTCCCTGGATGAGGATTTCGCCGCTCTCGCCCGGCCCCAGGTCCGCGCCGGTCTCCAGGGACACGATGCGCATCCGGGTGTTGGGGAGCAGTGTGCCGACGGCCCCCGGGGGCGGTGCGGTGGCGGAGGCGGGCACCATGTGGGTGGCCGGGGAGAGTTCGGTCATCCCGTACGCCTGGAGGACCGCGGGCAGGCCGAGCCGGCGGGCGCAGGCGGCGGCGAGTCCGTCGTCCAGCGGGGCGGCGGCGCAGACGAGGTGCCGGAGAGAGGACAGGTCGTAGTCGTCGACCATCGGGTGTTTGGCCAGTGCGAGCACGATCGGGGGCGCCGCGTACACCTCGGTGATGCGGTGGTCGGCTATCGCGGCGAGGAACTGCCGCAGGTCGAAGCGGGGCAGCACGACGACGGTGGCGCCGTTGCGCAGCGGAGCGTTCATCAGGGCGGTCAGCCCGTAGATGTGGAAAAAAGGCAGGACGGCCAGGATCCGGTCGCCGGGTCCGTTGGACATCAGCGGGGCGAGCTGGGCCAGGTTGGTGGCGATGCTGCGGTGGGTGAGCATCACGCCCTTGGGGGTGCCGGTGGTGCCGGAGGAGTACGGGAGTGCGGCGAGGTCCGTGGTGGCGTCGAGGTCGAGGGCCGCCGGGGGCTCGGGGGCGTCGGCGGCGAGCAGGTCGCCGATCGAGCGATGGCCCTCGGCCCGGTCGCAGACGAGGATGTCGGCGATGCCCCCGGCCTTCCGGGCGGCGCCGCGCGCGGTCTCCAGCAGCGCGGCCACGGTGACGATCCGGCGGGCCCCGGAATCCCGGAGCTGGGTGGCGAACTCCTCCTCCGTGGCCAGCGGGTGGATGGTGGTGACCGCCGCCCCGCACCGCGAGGCGGCATAGAAGACGGCAGGGAAGGCCACGGAGTTGGGGCTGTGCAGGGCCAGCACGTCGCCTCTGCGGAGCCCGGACGCGGCGAGGCCGGCCGCGATCCGGCGGCTGTGCCGGTCGAGTTGGGCGTAGCTGACGGTGCTGCCGTCGACGCCGTCGATCAGTGCGGGCCGCTCACCGTACTCCGCCGCCCGCCCGAGGACGGCCTCGTGGATGGGCAGCTCCACGGGAGCGACATCGGCGTATGCGCTGCGGTACACGTGGGAATCCATGCCGGGGCCTTTCCTTCGGTGGGTCCGGGGCGCACGTGGTCCGGTCTCAGTACGACTTGGGCAGCCCCAGCGACTGGTGCGACACGAAGTTGAGGATCATCTCCCGGCTGACCGGGGCGATCCGCGCCACCCTGGCGGCCGTGATCAGCGACGCGAGCCCGTATTCGTGGGTCAGGCCGTTGCCGCCCAGGGTGTGCACGGCCTGGTCGACGGCGCGGACCGCGGCCTCGGCCGCCGCGTACTTGGCCATGTTGGCGGCCTCGCCGGCGGCCAGGTCGTCGCCCGCGTCGTACAGGAGCGCCGCCTTCCGCATCATCAGCCCGGCCAGCTCCAGCTCGATGTGGGACTGGGCGAGCGGGTGCGCGAGGGCCTGGTGGGCACCGATGGGCTCCTTCCAGACCTGGCGGGTGCGGGCGTAGTCGACGGCCCGGCCGAGGGCGTAGCGGCCCATGCCGAGGGCGAACGCGGCGGTCATGATCCGCTCGGGGTTGAGGCCGGCGAACAGCTGGAGCAGGCCGGCGTCCTCGTCGCCGACCAGGGCGTCGGCGGGCAGCCGCACCCCGTCCAGGGTCAGCTCGAACTGCTTCTCCGGGGCGGCCAGTTCCATCGGTATCGGGCTCCGGCCGAAGCCGGGGGTGTCGCTCTCCACGATGAACAGGCAGGGCTTGAGCTTCCCGGTCCGGGCGTCCTCGGTGCGGCCGACGATCAGCGTCGCGTCGGCGATGTCGACGCCGGAGATGAAGATCTTCCGCCCGTCGAGGACCCAGTCTCCACCGTCCCTGCGGGCGGTGGTGGTGATCCGGTGCGAGTTGGACCCGGCGTCCGGTTCGGTGATGCCGAAGGCCATCTTCCGGCTGCCGTCGGCCAGCCCCGGCAGCCAGCTGCGCTTCTGCTCCTCGGTGCCGAACCGGGCGATGACCGTGCCGCAGATCGCCGGCGACACCACCAGCATCAGCAGCGGGCAACCGGCCGCCCCCAACTCCTCCAGCACGAGGGAGAGTTCGACGATACCGCCGCCCCCGCCGCCGTACTCCTCGGGGAGGTTGACGCCGAGGTAGCCCAACTTGGCGGCCTCGGCCCACAGTTCGTCGGTGTGGCTGCCGTCGGCGACGACCCGGGCGAAGTACTCCCGGCCGTAGCGTGTGCCGAGCGCCGCCACGGCGGCGCGCAGCGCACGGTGTTCCTCGGACTCGATCACAGGGTTGCTCACGGCCTTGCTCGGGACCTTGCTCATGCCGGCTCCTTGTGGCGGTGGGTGAGGGACGTGAGGGTGCGGGGACCGCGTCAGTCGGTGACGACGGCGAGCAGCGCGCCGACCTCGACCTGCTGCCCCGTACGGGCAGGAAGGGACGTGAGGGTGCCGGCCGCCGGTGCGGTGATCTTGTGCTCCATCTTCATGGCCTCCAGCCACAGCAGCGGCTGGCCGGCCGCGACCCGGTCCCCCTCGGCGAGCCCGTCCGCGATCCGCACGACGGTGCCGGGCATCGGGGCGAGCAGCGAGCCGGGCTCCGTACGGGCGGCGGGGTCGGGGAAGCGGGGCAGCGCGGTGAAGGTGCGGGCGCCGGCCGGTGCGTCGACATGGACCCGGTCGCCGTAGCGGGCGACGGTGAACCGCCGCCGCAGGCCGTCGACTTCGAGCACCACCGCGTCCGCCGCGAGGGAGCACAGCCGGACGCCGGGGAAGTCCTCGGCGGCCAAGCCGTCCCGCCCGAGCCGGTAGCGGACCGGATACGCCCGTTGCCCATCCCCGGCCGGCGCGTAGGTCTTGACCTGCGGGCCGGACGGGACGTTGCGGAAGCCCCCGAAGCGGGAGCGGCCGTGCGCGTCGGCGAGGGCGGCGGCCAGCGCGTACACCGCGTCGCCGGCCGGCTCGGGCGCGGTGAGGGCGGCGAGATGGCGGTCGTAGAAGCCGGTGTCCAGCCCGGTGGCGCCGGCGAACTCCGGGTGCCGCAGCGACCGCACGAGCAGATCGCGGTTGGTGGCCGGTCCATGGATGTGCGCCCTCTCCAGGGCGCCCGCCAGCTTCCGTACGGCCTCCTGGCGGGTCGGCGCCCAGGCGATCACCTTGGCGAGCATCGGGTCGTAGTGGACGGTGACGGTGTCCCCGTCGGTGACGCCGGAGTCCAGCCGTACGCCGTCCGGCAGCGCGAGCCGGTGCACGGTGCCGGTCTGCGGCTGCCAGCCGGCCGCCGGGTCCTCCGCGTAGAGCCGCGCCTCCACGGCGTGCCCGCGCGGGGCGGGCAGTTCGGCGGGCAGCGGCCGGCCCTCCGCGATGCTCAGCTGGAGGGCCACCAGGTCGATCCGGTAGATCTCCTCGGTGACCGGGTGCTCCACCTGGAGCCGGGTGTTCATCTCCAGGAAGTACGCGCGCCCGTCGGCCGAGACCAGGAACTCGACGGTGCCCGCGCCCCGATAGCCGATGGCGCGCGCGGCCTGTGCGGCGGCCCGGTGCAGGGTGTCGCGCAGCGCGTCGGGAAGTCCGGGCGCCGGGGCCTCCTCGATGACCTTCTGGTGGCGCCGCTGGAGCGAGCAGTCACGGGTACCGAGCGTCCAGACCGCGCCGTGCGTATCGGCGAGCACCTGCACCTCGACGTGCCGGCCGCCCTCCACATACGGCTCGACGAAGACCTCCCCGTCCCCGAAGGCCGCCGCCGCTTCGGCCCGCGCCGACGCCAACTCACCTCCCAGAGCGCCGAGTTCCCGGACGACCCGCATCCCGCGCCCGCCGCCCCCGGCCGCCGCCTTCACCAGCAGCGGCAGTTCGGCGGCAGTGGCGGCGGACGGGTCGACGGGGGCGAGCAGCGGCACCCCGGCCGCCGCCATCAGCTCCTTGGCGCGGGTCTTGGAGGCCATCGCCGCGATGGCGGCGGGCGGCGGCCCGATCCAGCACAGCCCCGCCTCCGCCACCGCGGCGGCGAACTCCTCGCTCTCGGACAGAAACCCGTACCCCGGGTGGACCGCGTCCGCCCCGGCCGCCACCGCCGCCTTCACGATCAGATCGCCGCGCAGATAGGTGTCGGCCGGCGCATCGCCCGGAAGCCGTACCGCGGTGTCCGCCTCCCGTACGTGCGGGGCGTCCGCGTCCGCGTCGGAGTGCACCGCGACGGTCGCGACGCCCAGCTCGCGGCAGGTACGGAAGACCCGGCGGGCGATCTCCCCCCGGTTGGCCACCAGCACGGAACCGATCACCGCGCGTCCCTCCTCCGCAGAATCGACCACTGTCATCGCCACCTCACATCCGGAAGACGCCGAAGCCGCCCCGCGCACCCTCGACCGGCGCGGTATGGAGCGCGGACAGACACAGGCCGAGGACGGTACGGGTGTCGCGCGGGTCGATGACGCCGTCGTCGTACAGCCGCCCGGACAGGAACATCGGCAGCGACTCGGACTCGATCTGCTGCTCCACCATGGCGCGCAGCCCCGCATCCGCCTCGTCGTCGTACGGCTGCCCCTTCGCCGCCGCCGAGGCGCGCGCCACGATGGACAGCACCCCGGCCAGCTGCTGCGGCCCCATCACGGCGGATTTGGCGCTCGGCCAGGCGAACAGGAACCGGGGGTCGTACGCCCGCCCGCACATCCCGTAATGCCCGGCTCCGTACGAGGCGCCCATCAGCACGGACAGATGCGGCACCCGCGAGTTCGACACCGCATTGATCATCATCGCGCCGTGCTTGATGATCCCGCCCTGCTCGTACTCCTTGCCGACCATATAGCCCGTGGTGTTGTGCAGGAACAGCAGCGGAACGTCCCGCTGATTCGCCAACTGGATGAACTGCGCGGCCTTTTGGGACTCCGCGCTGAACAGCACCCCCTGCGCATTGGCGAGGATCCCGACCGGATAGCCGTGCAGCTCCGCCCAACCGGTCGCCAGACTGGCCCCGTACAGCGGTTTGAACTCGTCGAAATCCGAGCCGTCCACGATCCGGGCGATGACCTCGCGCGGATCGAACGGCGCCTTGAGGTCGCCGGGAACGATCCCCAGCAGCTCCTCCGCGTCGTACTCCGGCGGCGCCGCCGGCCCCGGATCGCCGTGCGCCTTAGGCCAGTTGAGCCGCGCCACCACCCGCCGCGCCTGCCGCAGCGCATCGAGCTCGTCCACCGCGAAGTAGTCCGCGAGTCCCGAGGTCCGGGCGTGCATCTCGGCGCCGCCCAGCGACTCGTCGTCGCTCTCCTCCCCGGTCGCCATCTTCACCAGCGGCGGCCCGCCGAGAAAGACCTTGGCCCGCTCCTTCACCATGATCACGTGGTCCGACATCCCCGGCACATACGCACCACCGGCCGTGGAATTCCCGAACACCACGGCCACCGTCGGAATCCCCGCCGCCGACAACCGCGTCAGGTCCTTGAACAGCGCCCCGCCCGGAATGAAGATCTCTTTCTGGCTCGGCAGATCAGCACCGCCGGATTCCACCAGACTGACCACCGGCAGCCGGTTCGCAAAGGCGATCTCATTCGCCCGCAGGGCCTTCTTCAACGTCCAGGGATTGCTCGCCCCGCCGCGTACGGTCGGGTCATTGGCGGTGATCAGGCACTCCACGCCCTCGATCACCCCGATCCCGGTGACCAGCGAAGCACCCACCGCGTAGTCGCTCCCCCAGCCCGCGAGCGGCGACAGCTCCAGAAACGGGGTATCCGGGTCGAGCAGCAGCTCAACCCTCTCCCGGGCGAGCAACTTCCCCCTCTTACGGTGCCGGTCGACGTACTTCTCCCCGCCCCCCGCCACCGCCTTGGCGTGCTCGGCCGCCACCTCCCCCAGCTTCTCCAGCATCGCCGCACGCCGCTCGGCGTACTCGGCGCCGGCCGTATCCAGCGCGCTCCCGAGGACGGTCACAGCAATTCCTCCGGTATCTCCAGATGGCGGGAGCGCAGCCACTCCCCCAGCGCCTTGGCCTGCGGATCGAAGCGCGCCTGCGAGGCGACGCCCTCCCCCAGCAGCCCCTGCACCGTGAAGTTCAGCGCCCGCAGGTTGCCCAGCACATGCCGATCGACGACCAACCCGACCGTCTCCGGCAGAAGTCGACGAAACCGCTCCACGGTCAGCTCGTGTGCGAGCCACCGCCAGGCGGCATCCGAACGGACCCACACCCCGACGTTCGCCGAGCCGCCCTTGTCACCGCTCCGGGCCCCGGCCACCGCCCCCAGGGGAGCCCGCCGGGTGGGCCCGGGAGCCAGCGGCGCGGGCAGCTCCCCCACGAGGCGCGAACCGTCCGCCACCATCACCTCGGCCGCCGGAATCTCCACCCGCCGCCCGTCCGGCAGCACGGCGACCTGCGGCACCTCCGCCGCCGCGACGTACTCCGCCGCGAAGACCCCGTACGGCGAGCCCTTGCCGGGCGGCGCCGTGACATGGAACCCGGGATAGCTGGCCAGCGCCAGTTCGACCGCGGCGCCGCTGACCGCCCGGCCGACGGCCTCGGGCTCCGGATCCCGTACAACGAGCCGCAGCAGCGCGCTCGCCTCCTCCTGAACACCCGCGTCGGCATGGTCCGTCCGCGCGAGCGTCCACCGCACCTCTGCCGGACGGCGCCCGGCCCGCCCCAGCGCATCCTCGAACTGCCCGCGCACCAGCGCCGCCTTGGCCTCGATGTCGAGCCCGGTGAGCACGAAGGTGACCTCGTTGCGCCAGCCGCCCATACGGGTCAGCCCGACCTTCAGCGTCGAGGGCGGCGCCTCGCCCCGTACGCCCTCGATCCGCACCCGGTCCGGACCGTCCTGCGTCAGCCGTACGCTGTCCAGCCGCGCCGTCACATCAGGCCCCAAGTAGCGCGGCCCATCGGTCTCGTACAACAGCTGAGCGGTGACGGTACCGACGGTGACGGCGCCCCCGGTCCCCGGGTGCTTGGTGATCACAGCACCGCCGTCCGCATGGATCTCGGCCAGCGGAAACCCGGGCCGCCGCACGTCATGCTCCCCGAAGAACGCGTAGTTCCCGCCCGTCGCCTGCGTACCGCACTCCAGCACATGCCCCGCGACGACCGCACCCGCCAACCGGTCGTAGTCGTCCGGCGCCCACCCGAAGTGCGCCGCGGCCGGCCCGGTGACCAGCGCCGCGTCCGTCACCCGCCCGGTCACCACCACGTCCGCACCGGCGCGCAGGCACTCCGCGATCCCCGCACCGCCGAGGTACGCGTTGGCGGTGAGCACCCCCTCGCCCCACCCCCGCCCCACCAGGTCATCGCCCTCGACATGCGCCACCCGCACCGGAACCCCGACCCGCTCCCCCAACTCCCTTACGGCATCCGCCAGTCCGGCAGGATTCAGCCCACCCGCATTCGCAACGATCTTCACACCCCGCTCGACGGCGAGCCCCAGCCCCTCCTCCAGCTGCCGCAGAAACGTCTTGGCGTACCCCAGACGCGGATCCTTCAGCCGGTCCCGGCCGAGGATCAGCATCGTCAGCTCGGCGAGATAGTCCCCGGTCAGCACGTCCAGCGGCCCGCCGGTCAGCATCTCCCGTACGGCATCGAACCGGTCGCCGTAGAACCCGGACGCATTCCCGATCCGCAGCGGCTCCGCCACCCCCGGCTCCGTCACCGCCGCACCCCGCCCGGCGCCCGCCCCGGCCCCGCCGGCCCGGCGAAGGACTGCGCGATGTCCAGCCACCGGTCCGCGTCCGCCCCCGTCGCGACGACGGAGACATCGTCCCGGTGTACCCGCTGCGTCACCAGCAGGCAGAAGTCCAGCGCCGTCCCCGTCACCCGCTGCGCCGCGTCCTGAGGCCCAAACGTCCACACGTCCCCATCCGGGGCGGTCAGCTCCACCCGGAACTCCTCCCCCGGCGGCGTCAGCCCGCGCACCGCATACGCATAGTCCCTGGCCCGCACCCCGATCCGCGCCACATGCCGCAACCGCGCCGTCGGCACCCGCCGCACCCCCAGCGCATCCGCCACGTCCTGCCCGTGCGCCCAGGTCTCCATCAGCCGCCCCGTGGCAACCGACGCCACACTCATCGGCGGCCCGTACCAAGGGAGTTTGGCGCCCGCCGGCTGCGCGGCCAGCACCCGCTGCAACTCCTCGCGCCCCGCCCGCCACCGCGCCAAGAGCTCAGCCGGAGCCAACCGGGCCCCGCGCTCCGCCCCCTCGTCCACGAAGGTCTCCGGCGAGGCGAGCGCCACCCTCACCTCTTCCGCGAAGGCGCCCGGATCCACGGCGGACTGCACCGCCCGCTCATCCGTCCACGCAAGGTGCGCGATCTGATGCGCGACGGTCCACCCGGCGGCCGGCGTCGCCCGCCCCCACTCCCCTTCCGGGAGCCCCGCCACCAGCCCGTCCAGCTCCTCACCCTCGGCCCGCAGGTCCTCAAGGACCTCCCGAACCTCCCGCGGATCGGCCATCCTGCGCTCTCCTCGTCGACGCCATAGCCCATGTCCCCTGAGGGAAGGGCGCGTTGAGTGCTGCGGTGCGGGTACCGAGGGTGGCAGCGCGTCCAGAAACAATCAAGCACGCATGCATGATTTTTTGCCAGGGAGCACCGTGTCATCCGAATGGCTCAACCGTTGCACAGCGTGCGTCTCCGCCCTCGGAGCCGACACCTTCCCAACTCACCTGACCAGCACGGGAGAACACCGATGAACCTCGCCGCCAAAGCCGCCCTGGCTCTCACTGCCGCCGGCCTCGCCACCCTCGGCGCCACCGGCTCGGCGTTCGCCCATGGCGGCGCCAACGCCGACGGCAAGGCCGAGCACAGCCCCGGCGTCGTCTCCGGGAACCTCGTCCAGGCCCCCGTTCACGTCCCCGTGAACGTCGTCGGCAACACCGGCACCGTCATCGGCGGCCTCAACCCCACCTTCGCCAACGACGGCTTCAACGGCTGACACCACCGCACGGGCCGAAGGCCCGTTGAACTCCCCCGCCCGGTTCAGCTTCCCCGCCCGGGCGGGGGTTCCTCACTCCGCCGAGGCGGCGTGGCGAAGGAAGGCGGTCCAGGCACGGGGGGTTACGTCGAGGACGTGGCCCGCCTTGTCCTTGGAGTCGCGTACAAGGATGGCGTTGGGGTTGGTGGCCACCTCTATGCAGTCGCCGGCCTCAACGCCGCTGTAGCTGGACTTGAACCACACCAGTTGTTCATTCATACCCGACCTGCCAACTTCTCGATGAATTCTGTCGATTCCCTCGTGGACAGAGCCTGTGTCCGCATCATGGCATAGCGTTGCGTCAGATTTCGAACCTTCTGTCGGTCGGAGACCAGCTGGCTTTCCGCATTACCTTCGACGTAGCCCAACCAGCGCGGTTCCGTTGTCTCCAACAACACGATCGAGCCGTCGAGACCCGGGTGCTCAACATCCGTCGGCATGACCTGGAGGGAGACATTGCGCAGCTGTGTCCGCTCCAACACCCTCTCCAGTTGGGTGCGATGAACCTTCCGCCCGCCCATCGGACGCTCCAGTGCTGACTGCTCGACGATGAAGTGCACCGCCGGATGATCTTCACGGGTGAGGAGCACTTGCCGGTCCAGCCGGGCGCCAACGTGGCATTCGAGTTCCCCCTCGGTGAACGCCGGAACGCGCCAGCCCATCACCGCCCGCGCGTAGTCCTCCGTCTGCAACAGCCCCGGTACGCAGTGCGGGTCGTGCGAGTAGCGCGTCATACACTTCATTTCCAGCTTCGGCAGATCACGGAAGAACTTCGGGTATCGCACCTCATCCAGCAGCGGAATCGCCGCCCGCAGCACTCCATTCGCTCCCAGCAGCTCGTCCGCCCGCTCCACCGTGGCCGGGTCCGGGATGCGCTGAGCCAGTTCGTAGGACTTGATCGTGTGGGACGCGTAGCCAAGCCGCCTCCCCAGCTCCTCGCGACTCAGCGATGCCAGCTCCCTGAAGAGCTTCAGCTGCCCACCGAACACGCGCAACGCCACCGACGCCCGCTCCCCGCCACCGTCTGAATTCACCATGCCTCCTCGGGTACGGCTACGGACACTCTCCGTATGCGCGCCATCACTGTGCAGGCTAAGCACGGATGCCGACCATGGGAGGCATGAATCAGAAAAAGCCCTCATCCGGGGACAGTCCCTTGGCCCAAGGTCGGATCGCGGCACAGGAGTTGGCGTCCGCGCTCGCCTCCGCCGGGTTCACATTCCCCTCCCTCCATGGCGACTTTCCCGTGATGAACCGGGCCCACGTCCAGCTCGGCGGGATGTCCGCGGCCGAGGCATTCCGGCTCGCCGCATGGATTCGGGAGCGGACGGAAATGCGGGGACAGAGGCCGTGAAGATCAATCCGTGGCAGATCAGTCCACGCCGGATGACACTCTCGGTGTACCGGGTTTCAGCGGCCGGTGAGCGTACTCCGCTCCGCGAGGTCGTCGTTCGGCACGACGATCCCTGGCAGCTGGTCGACGATGCTCCCGGGCGCTATCCGCCGTGCCGGTGCCCCAGTTGCGAGCGGGGCGGCAGGCAGGAGAATGGCAACTAACTACAGGAGCATCGCCCGCGGTTACCGTTTCTCGACCGCCTGGCACGGGCGGCTTCCTGCGCACGCCGGACCGCTGCCGAAACCTGCCACCCGACGGCGCACGAGGGGCGCACCACCGCAAGCGTACGAGCGGTTGGAGAAGGATATGGCTCGGGTCACAGGAATGTTCGGAAAGCTCGGTCCGCAATTCCCGGTCGAGATAAGGGATTTCACGGAATACGAGACGGTCCCGCTGGCAGCACCGCCGCCGACCGTCTACTGGGAGAAGAACGTCAGTACCTGGCCGATGGACGGCAACGATCAGTACGGCGACTGCACCATGGCCGCCGCCGCGCACGCGCTCCAGTCCTGGAACGCCCAGACCAGCGAGGACCTGCCGGTCCCGACCGAGCAGCAGGTCATCGACCAGTATCTCCAGCTGTCCGGCGGGGAGGACACCGGACTGGTCGAGTCCAATGTGCTCAAGACCTGGCAGGACGGCGGCCTGTGGGGCAACCGCGTGGTGGCGTACGCCCCGGTGAACGTCCACGATCTGACCGCGATCCGGCAGACCATCGCACTCTTCGGCGCGGTGTACGCGGGCATCCAGGTACCGGCCAACGCCCAGCAGCAGTTCCGGGACGGCAAGCCGTGGACGCTGGATCCGGGCTGGCAGGAACAGCCCATCGAAGGCGGGCACGCGATCCCGTTGCTCGGCTATGACGCGGACTACGTCTACGCGATCACGTGGGGTGCGGTCCAGCCGATCGCCTGGGACTGGTGGTCCACATACTCCGACGAGGCATGGGCCATCCTGTCGGAGGAGTACGAGGAGAAGGGCGTCGTCAACGGCATCGACATCGCGACGCTCAAGGAAGACCTCCAGAAGGTCTGAGCGCGGCCGAACACGCTCGCACCCCGGTGGGACAGCCCCACCGGGGTGCGGTCGGCGACGGCGCAGGGCCGGAGGGATGTACCGGAGTGCGCCCGCAGGACCTGGAGCGAACGCCGGGGCATTCCTCATCCACAGACCAGATGCGCCCGCGCCGAGGACGTACTCCGGTGCAGCCCTCCGGCCCCCACCCACCGGACAGCAACCGAGGCCACGCCAGCCCCCACCCACCGGGCAGAACCCGAAACGAAGCCCGCCCCCACACAGGCCCTCAGCGCCGCGACCCGCTCAGCACCGCCCCCGCACTGGCCACCACGACCAGCCCGATGGCCACCAGCTCCACCCACCCCAACGCCTGGTGCAGCACCAGGAATCCGGCGGTGGCCGCCGCAGCCGGCTCCAGGCTCATCATGACCGCGAAGCCGGAGGCGGGCAGCTTGCGCAGGGCCAGCAGCTCCAGCGTGTACGGCATCACGGACGACATCAGCGCCACCGCCGCCCCCAGACCCAGCGTGACCGGGTCGAGCAGCGCCGACCCCGCACTGAAGAGTCCGAGCGGCAGGCTGAGAAGCGCGGCGACCGTCATGGCCAGCGCCAGCCCGTCGGCCTGCGGGAAGCGCTGCCCGGTACGGGCCGAGAGCAGGATGTACGCGGCCCAGAGACCGCCCGCCGCCAGCGCGAACCCGGCCCCGAGCAGGTTCAGCCCGTCGAACCCGGCGCGCCCCAGCAGCACGACACCGCCCAGCGCCAGCGCCGCCCACACCACGCTCAGCAGCCGCCGCGAGGTGGCGACCGAAAGGATCAGCGGACCGAGGAATTCCAGCGTGACCGCCGCGCCGAGGGGGATGCGGTCGATGGCCTGGTAGAAGAGCGAGTTCATGCCGACGAGGGCGATGCCGAAGCCGAGGACAGTGACCCAGTCGCCGCGCGTGTAGCCGCGTACCTTCGGCCGGCAGACGATCAGCAGCACCAGCGAAGCGACGACCAGCCGCAGCGTGACGACGCCCAGCGCGCCGGCCCGCGGGAACAGCAGCACCGCCACCGACGACCCGAATTGCAGCGAGACGATCCCGCCGATCACCAGCGCCACCGACCCGAGCCGGCCACGCGCCCCCGCGGGCCCCGCGGCCCCGGCCTCCGCCTCGGCGCACAGCACCTCGGGCGACGGCGGCACGGGCTGCGGAATCACACCGTCGGCTATCGCGCCGCTCGTAGAGCCGACGGAGCCCATGGAGTCGGCAGAGCCCATCGAGTCGACGGAGCCAGCGGAGGTCGCAGGGGCATAGGAGGCGGACGTGGCCGGGAAGGAGCCGTCGGAACCGGCGGGCGATGCGTTCACACCCCCACGCTACGGCCCGCCTTCCGGCACGTGAAATGCCATTTTCTCCGTTGTTATGCTCCGCACACATGAGCATCGAGCTGCGTCATTTCCGCTGCTTTCTCGCCATCGCCGACACCCTCAGCGTGACCCGCGCCGCCGAACGCCTGCACCTGACCCAGCCCGCCGTCTCCCGTACGCTCCGGCAACTGGAGCAGGACCTCGGCGTGCGCCTCGTCGACCGCTCCACCCACCACCTCGCCCTCACCCCCGACGGCCTCGCCTTCCGCGACCAGGCCGCCATCGCGGTCACCGCCTTCGACCGGGCCCTCGGCCACGCCCGCCGCACCAGCTGGCCTCTCCGCCTGGGCCACGCCTGGTCCGCGGCCGGTACGGGCACCACCGCACTGCTCCGCCGCTGGCACGAGGAGCACCCGGAAACCCCGCTCGAACTCCTCCGCATCGACGACCGCACGGCCGGCCTCGCCCGCGGCGACGTGGACGCGGCCCTGCTGCGCGGCGAGGTCCGCGCCCCCGGGCTGATCACCGAGCAGCTGACGACGGAGCCCCGGGTGGCCGGCCTCCCCGCCGACGACCCGCTGGCCCGCCGCCCCACCCTGTCCCTCGCCGACCTCGCCGACCGCACCCTCGCCCTCAACACGGTCTCCGGGATCACCACTCTCGACCTGTGGCCCGCCACCGCCCGCCCCGCCGCGACGATCACCATCGGCAACACCGACGACTGGCTCGCCGCCATCACGGGCGGCCGGGCCATCGGCGTCACCACATCGGCCACCGCCGAGATGCACCCGCATCCGGAGATGGCGTACGTCCCGCTGACCGACGCCCCACCCGTCCCGGTCGTGATCGCCTGGCGCGACGGCCCGGGACATCCGCGCATCGCGGACCTGGTGGCGCTGGCCCACGAGGTGATGGGCCACCGCCACACCGCACCGAACGCCACCTAGGGCAGATCGCGAGCGGCACCCTCCTCCCGCCCCTCCACCCCACCATGCCCCAACCCCTCCGCCAGTACCTCCGCCAGATGCCGTCCCCGCCGCTCCCCCAGCTGGTCGAGCTGGGTGCGGCAGGAGAAGCCGTCCGCGAGGATCTCGGCGTCCGGGGCGGCGCCTCGTACGGCGGGCAGGAGCTGTTCCTCGGCACAGGTCACCGACACGTCGTAATGCCCGCGCTCGAAGCCGAAGTTGCCGGCCAGGCCGCAGCAGCCGCCGCTCAACTCGCCGCTCAACCCGGCCCGTTCGCGCAATCGCCGGTCGGCGGCGTCGCCCAGGACGGCGTGCTGGTGGCAGTGGGTCTGGCCGGCGGCCGGGCGGTCGATGCGGGGCGGGGTCCAGTCGGGGGCCCGTTCCTCCAGGACTTCGGCGAAGGTCCGGACGGAGGCGGCGAGGCGGGCGGCCCGCGGGTCGTCGTCGCCGGCGAGCAGCTCCGGCAGGTCCGTGCGGAGGGCGGCGGCGCAGCTCGGTTCGAGGACGACGAGGGGGAGGCCGTCGCGCAGCAACGGGCTCAGGACCTCGACCGTACGGCGCATCACGGCCCGCGCCCGGTCGAGCTGGCCGGTGGAGACGTAGGTCAGTCCGCAGCACAGGGTGGGGCGGTGCAGCCGGGGCAGGGGGCGGGTGCGGCCCGCGGGGCGTACGGGGGTGGCGGGCGGGAGCAGCGGGCGCAGCCCGGCGTCCTCCAGGACGTGTACGGCGGCGCGGCCGACCTGCGGGGAGAGGAAGTTGGTGAAGGTGTCGGGCCAGAGGAGGACGGTGCGGTCGGCCGCATGGCCGCCGCCTCCCTGTCCGGCCCGGCCCTCCTTCAGCCGGTTCCACCACCACCGGCTGAACGTTTCGGTGGCCAGCGCCGGGATCGTCCGCTCGGGGGCGATCCCGGCGACGCGCCCGGCGACGGCGGCCAGCGGCGTGCGGGCGAGGGCGTTGAGCAGCGGCGCGGCCGGGGCGGCGGCGCGCAGCCACTGCGGGAGGCGGCCCAGCGCGTAGTGGGCGGCGGGGCGGATCCGGCCCGCGTAGTGGTGGTGCAGGAACTCCGCCTTGTAGGTCGCCATGTCGACGCCTACGGGGCAGTCGCTGCGGCATCCCTTGCAGGACAGGCAGAGGTCGAGCGCATCGCGGACCTCCGGGGAGCGCCAGCCGTCCGTGACGACCTCGCCGGCCAGCATCTCGTGCAGCAGCCGGGCCCGCCCGCGCGTGGAGTGCCGCTCCTCGCCGGTGGCGCGGAAGGAGGGGCACATCACCTCGGCGGAGCCCGGACCGACGGCGCCGGCCCGGCACTTGGCGACGCCCACGCAGCGGCGTACGGCGGCGGAGAAGTCGCCGTTGTCGTGCGGATAGCCGAACTCGACGGGGACGGGGCGCTTGGGGAGCACGGCGAAGCGGAGGTTCTCGTCGAGTCGGGCGGGGCGTACCAGCATGCCGGGGTTGAGGCCGGCGGCCGGGTCCCAGAGGTCCTTGAACCGGCCGAAGAGGCCGACCAGTTCGTCGCCGTACATCTTGGGGAGGAGTTCGGCGCGGGCCTGGCCGTCGCCGTGTTCGCCGGAGAGGGAGCCGCCGTGCGAGACCACCAACTCGCCGATGTCGTAGGAGAATTCGCGGAAGCGGCGGATGCCGGGGGCGGTCAGCAGGTCGAAGTCGATCCGGACGTGGATGCAGCCGTCGCCGAAGTGGCCGTAGGGGGTGCCGCGCAGCCCGTGCTGGGTGAGCAGGGCGCGGAAGTCCCGCAGGTACGGGCCGAGTCGGGCGGGCGGTACGGCGCAGTCCTCCCAGCCGGGCCAGG
Source organism: Streptomyces albospinus (assembly GCF_014648695.1). GTDB lineage: Bacteria > Actinomycetota > Actinomycetes > Streptomycetales > Streptomycetaceae > Streptomyces > Streptomyces albospinus. Next base: position 210,581 of record NZ_BMRP01000011.1, on the reverse strand, counting down.
CTTCTCCCCCACGCTCGGCTCCTCCCCCACTCTCGACTCCGCTCGAGCGGGGGGACCCCCATGCGCGGGCGGTACCCCCATCATCGGGCAGCCGGCTCGCGGCACCCGAGGCGTCCTCGCGGACCCGCCACAGGGCGCGCTGTCCGGCCGGGTCGGCGACCACCGTGTGGCCGGTGGCGCCGTCCGCGGCAGCCGCCCGGCACAGCTCCTCGGCCCGTGCGGTCGCCTCGGCGCGGCTCGCCCCGCCCATCTCCACGAACAGCCAGGCGCCGCCCTTCGGCAGCCCGGTGGCGCTGCCGACCAGGTCGGCGGCCATACCCTCGACGGTCAGCGGTTGGTACGGGAGCAGGGTGTGCGCGGCCTCGGCGGCGGCGCTCTCGTCGGGGTAGGCGAGCACGGCCAGCACCCGCGCCGCCGGGGTGTCGACGAGCCGTACGGTGGCCTCCGTGACGACGCCGAGGGTGCCCTCGCTGCCGGTGAGGGCGCGGGCGAGGTCGGTGCCCGACTCCGGGAGCAGGGCGTCCAGGGCGTATCCGGAGATCCGGCGCGGGAGGCCGGTGGGGTATCCGGTCCGCAGCAGCGCCAACTCCCCGGCCACCAGGGCCTTTACGCCGTCCCCGAGGCGCGGCGGCAGTCCGGTGGGGCGGCCGGCGGCGTCCGCGCCCCGGCCGGCCCGTACCGGCTCGCCGCCATACGTCAGCAGTTCCAGTTCGTGGATGTTGTCGGCGGTGGTGCCCCAGGCCACCGAGTGCGAACCGCAGGAGTTGTTGCCGATCATGCCGCCCAGAGTGCAGCGGCTGTGGGTGGAGGGGTCGGGCCCGAAGGTGAGGCCGTGCGGGGCGGCGGCGGCCCGCAGGTCGTCCAGGATGACGCCCGGCTGGACGACGGCCGTACGGGCCTCGGGGTCCAGCGACACGATCCGGTGCAGATGGCGGGTGAAGTCGAGGACGACGCCGGTGCCGGTCGCCTGCCCGGCGATGCTGGTGCCGCCGCCGCGCGGCACCACGGGGACGCCGCGCTCCCGGCACACCCGCAGCGCCGCCGCGACGTCCTCGGCGTCCCGGGGTGCGACCACCGCGTCCGGGACCCGCCGGTAGTTGGACGCGTCCATCGTCATCAGGGCCCGGTCGGCGGCGGTGGCCGAGACCTCGCCCCGTACCGCCGCGGCCAGTTCCCGCGCCAGTTCCCGCCGGTCCGCCGACCCGCTCTTCTCCTTGCGATCCTTGCGATCGCCGCGCTCCTTGCGATCAACCATGCCCCCAGCCTTCCCACTCGGGGGCGGCCGTGACTCCCCGGCTCGAACCGGCGACTCGAACCGGCGACTCGAACCGGGGACTCGAACCGGGGATCAGCCCCGCTCCGGCCCGTACGGGTGGAAGCGGAACACGTTCGCCGGGTCGTGGGCGGCTTTGAGGGCGGCCAGCCGCGCCCGCTCCGCCGCTCCATGGGCGCTGCGCGCCACCTCCGCCGCGTCCGCCCGGTCCTGCTGCGCACCGAAGAGGAAGTTGACACTCCGGCCGAGCCGCCAGGGCGCGACCGCCGCCAGCGCCTCGCCGTGCACCGCCCGTACGGTCGCGAGGTCCGCCGCCGGGTCGTCGCCGACCAGTGGCGACAGCAGCCGCAGGGCGAACCGCGCGTCCCGGTGGCCGACCGCCGCGGTCCCCGTCGCCAGCGCGCCGCCCAGGTGGTTCAGCTGGACCACGACCATCACCGGCGCGGCCGGCCCGGTCAGCTCGGCCACCCGGCGCAGCGCCGCCGCGTCCAGGCCGCTGAGCAGCGCGTTGTCTCCGTTGTAGGCATGCGGACCGCTCGGGTCGCGGTGGATGGTGTGCGACTCGGCGTACGGCATCTCGCGCAGCTCGTCGCCGACCGCCGGGCCCAGTGCGCGCAGCGGTGCCACCAGCCGCTCGCCCTCCTCGGCGCTCCCCGTGTACGCGATGCGGATCTGGAGCAGATGGCGCCCGCGCAGCGGCGCGGGCAGCTGCGGGAGGTCGGGGTAGACGATCAGCGCGAGCGACGAGGTCAGCTCGTCGGGGACCGTGTCGGTCCAGCGCAGATACGCGTCCAGCGCGTCCCCGATCTGTGCGCCGTCGAAGACGAGTTGGCCGCCGTAGAGCCGGGCCACCGGCACCAGCCCGAACTCCATCGCGGTCACCACCCCCAGGCCGTGGCCGCCGCCGAGCAGGCCCCGGAAGAGGTCGGGTTCGTGGTCGGCGGTGACCCGTACCCGGCGCGCGTCGGCGGTGACCAGCTCGACGGCCCGCACCTGGTCGGCGGCGTACCCGTAGGTGCGGGCCAGCACCCCGACGCCGCCCCCGAGGGTGTACGAGACGACCCCGACGCCCGGGGACGAGCCGTTGAGCGGCGCGAGCCCGTGGGGGGCCGCCGCCTCGACGACCTGCCCCCAGACGGCGCCCGCCTCGACCCGTGCGGTGCGCGTCTCCGGGTCCACCCGCACCCCGGACATCCGCCGGGTGCTGATCAGCAGCCCGCCGTCGGTCGCGGCGGACAGCCCGTGCCCGGTGGCCTGGACGGCGACCGGCAGCCCCTGCGCGCGGGCGAAGCCGACCGCGGTCGCCACGTCCGCGGCGTCCACCGCTCCGACGATCACCGCCGGCCGGTGCCGGTACGCGGCCTGGAACCCGGAGCGCTCGGCGTCGTACCCCGCGTCCCCGGGGACCAGGACGGGCCCGCCGACCTGCGCCGCGAGGGCGGCCAGGGCGTCGGGGTCGAGCGGGGCGGGGGCGCCGGCGGTGGTGGCGGGGCGGGGCTGCGCGAGAAGCTCTTCGGTCGTCATGCACCGCACTCTGGAGCAATAACCTGACACCTGCCGTCATATATGGAACGACCCCCGGAATCTGAGAGCGCAGGCCGCGGAACCCGGCTATAAACCGGGGGTGAAGTCCGACCGCCTGCTCTCGATCCTGCTGCTCCTCCAGACCCGCGGCCGGGTCCCGGCCAGTGAACTCGCCACGCGGCTGGAGGTCTCCACCCGGACCGTCTACCGCGATGTCGAGTCGCTGTCGGCGGCCGGTGTGCCGGTCTACGCCGAGCGCGGGCGGCACGGCGGGATCGCGCTGCTGCCCGGCTTCCGCACCGACGTGACGGGGATGACCACCGACGAGGCCCGCGCGCTGTTCATCCTGGCCGCGCAGGGCGCGCACACCGCCCTCGGCCTGGACGGCGCGCTGGGCTCGGCGCTGCGCAAGGTGATGGCGGCGCTGCCGGCCCCGCACCGCCCGGCCGCCGAACTCGCGGGCCGCCGCATCCTCGTGGACCCGGACCGCTGGATGAGCGGGCCGCGCCCCGCCGTCGACCTGGACGAGCTGCACAGCGCCGTCTTCACCGACCAGCGGCTGCGGATCCGCTACCGGCACAGCGGCGAGACCCGGCTGCGCACCTACACCGTCGACCCGTACGGGCTGGTCGCCAAGGCCGGCACCTGGTACCTGGTCGCCGATCGGCGCGGCCGGCCGCAGCTGTTCCGGGCCGACCGGGTGGCCTCGGCGACCCTCACCGACGCCCCGGTGCGGCGCCGGCCGGGCGTGGAGCTCGCGGACGTCTGGCAGTTGCTGCGCCGCGGGGTGGAGGAGCGGCCGGCGGACGTCCGGATCACCGCCCGGATCCGCCCGGACCGGCTGGATCTGGCCGTACGGATCCTGGGCGGGGCGCTGACCGGGCCGCCGCGGACCGACGCCCCGGAGGGGGACGGCTGGGCCGTCATCGAGCTGGCGTACCCGGTGCTCCCCGCCGTCCGCCAGCTGCTCCAGTTCGGCGACGCCCTCGAAGTCCTGCACCCGCCCGAGGCCCGCCGGGTCCTGGCCGGCGCCGCGGCCGACCTCACCGCCCTCTACGCGGCGGACACCCCGGCCATGAACGCCACCCCATGAGCGCCGTCCCGCCGCGCCCCCGGCCGTCCACACTCCGGCCGCCGGTCATCTCATCCGCTGGACGCGGCACCCGGCCCCGGCGGGACCCTTTAGGCTTCCTCCGTGGCTGATATCCAGATCCCCGCTGACATCAAGCCCGCCGACGGACGCTTCGGCGCGGGCCCCTCCAAGGTGCGTACGGAGGCGCTCGGTGCCCTCGCCGCCACCGGTTCCTCTCTTCTCGGCACGTCCCACCGCCAGGCCCCGGTCAAGAACCTGGTCGGCAAGGTGCGGGACGGCGTGCGCGACCTCTTCCAGCTCCCCGAGGGCTACGAGGTCGTCCTCGGCAACGGCGGTTCCACCGCGTTCTGGGACGTCGCCACGCACGGCCTGATCGAGAACAAGTCGCAGCACCTGTCCTTCGGCGAGTTCTCCTCGAAGTTCGCCAAGGCCGCCAAGCTGGCGCCGTGGCTGGCCGAGCCCACCGTCATCTCCGCCGACCCGGGCAGCCACCCGGACCCGCGGGCCGAGGCGGGCGTGGACGTCTACGCCTTCACCCACAACGAGACCTCCACCGGCGTCGCCGCCCCCATCCAGCGGGTGTCCGGCGCGGACGAGGGCGCCCTCGTCCTGGTCGACGCCACCTCCGGCGCCGGCGGCCTCCCCGTGGACATCGCCCAGACCGACGTCTACTACTTCGCCCCCCAGAAGTCCTTCGCCTCCGACGGCGGCCTCTGGCTCGGGGTGTTCTCCCCCGCCGCCCTGGAGCGCGCCCGCGCCGTCCACGCGTCCGGCCGCCACATCCCGGAGTTCTTCTCGCTGCCCACGGCGATCGACAACTCCCTGAAGAACCAGACGTACAACACCCCGTCGCTGGCCACCCTCTTCCTGCTCAACGAGCAGCTGGAGTGGATCAACGGCCAGGGCGGCCTGGACTGGGCGGTCGGCCGCACCGCCACCTCCTCGCGCACCCTCTACGGCTGGGCCGAGGACTCCAAGTACGCCACCCCGTTCGTCACCGACCCGGCGAAGCGCTCGCAGGTCATCGGCACGATCGACTTCAACGACGACATCGACGCCGCGGCGATCGCCAAGACCCTGCGCGCCAACGGCATCGTCGACACCGAGCCCTACCGCAAGCTCGGCCGCAACCAGCTGCGTATCGCGATGTTCCCGGCGATCGACCCGTCGGACGTCGAGGCCCTGACGGCCTGCATCGACTACGTGATCGGCCAGCTGTAGCCGCACCGCGCCCCAGCGGCGACGACGGGCCCCGGCGGACCACCGCCGGGGCCCGTCGCATTGCGCAACCCGCCGCGATGGCACGGCAGTTCGGCGCTCGTCTCGCGGATGGCGCCACGCCGTTCCGGACCGGTACGCCCCCCGAACGGACGCACCGCGACGTGACGAAACGGGACGGATGTGCCTCCATGGAGGGCATGACGATTCCTCCCACCCCCGGCCTCGCCCCCTTCGAGCGGCAGGGGACGATCCTGCTCACGACGTACAAGCGGGACGGCAGCGGCGTCGGCACGCCGGTGAACATCGCGGTGGACGGCGACCACGCCTATTTCCGCACCTACGGCAGCGCCTGGAAGGTCAAGCGGATGCGGAACTTCCCCGAGGTGGAGATCCGCGCCGCCACATGGCGCGGCCGGCCCACCGGGCCCGCGTGCCGGGCGCGGGCCCGGCTGCTCGACCCGCAGACCCGCGAATACCGGCGCGCCGAGCGGTCGTTGACGCGCAAGTACCCGCTGATCCACGGGCTGCTGGTGCCGCTGGCGCACCGGCTGAAGCGGGAGCGGACGCTCCACTACGAGCTGCGGCTGATCGAGGGCGAGGAGGCGTGGCCAGCGTCACGTACCCGCGGGTAGCGTTCTCGGACATCATGGCCGGATGAGGATCATGTGCGTCGGCGACTCGATGACGATCGGCAGCGCCGGCGATTTCACGTGGCGCTACCGGATGTGGCAGCACCTGAACGCGGTCTGCCCCGGCCCGTTCCGCATCGTCGGGCCGCGCCACACGCTGCATGACCCGGCCGCCGGCGCCCCCACCTCGTCCGCGTACGGCGACCCGGACTTCCCCCAGGACGCCCGCCGGCATCTCGCGGGGTGGGGCGAGGGCTGGCTGCACATGGCCCCGCTGATCGGCGACGCGGTGCGCGCGCACGCCGCGGACACCCTGCTGGTCTCGCTCGGCCTGATCGACCTCGGCTTCTACACGAACGCGGAGCAGACCGCCGAGAACGTACGGCACTTCGTCGCCGGGGCGCGGGCGGCGGCGCCCCGCATACGGGCGGTGCTGATGCCCGTGATACCGAACGTGCGGGCCGTCGCAGACCCGGACTTCGGCGCGCAGTGCGCCCGCTTCAACGAACTGCTGGCGAAGGAGGTCGCCGATCTCTCCGCGCCCGGCTCGCCGTTGCTGCTGGCCTCCGTGCCGGCCGGCTGGGAGATCGACCGCGCCACGTACGACGGGACGCATCCGTCGGCGCTCGGCGAGCACCTGCTGGCGGGGGCGTTCGCCGACGCGATGCACCAGGCGTGGGGCGTCGGCGGGCCGTACGCCGGATAGCGCAAGCCGGCCGTCCGGTCCGCAACTCCCGTCCGTGTGTCCTTGCTTCGAGCGCACTCCAGCGACTTGGCTGGTCGACCATGAAGTACACGCAGCTCGGACGCACCGGACTCAAGGTCAGCCGACTCGTCCTCGGGACGATGAACTTCGGCCCGCAGACCGACGAGGCCGACAGCCACCGCATCATGGACGCCGCGCTGGACGCGGGCGTCAACTTCTTCGACACCGCCAACGTCTACGGATGGGGCGAGAACAAGGGCCGTACGGAGGAGATCATCGGCTCGTGGTTCGCCCAGGGCGGCGGGCGGCGGGACAAGACCGTGCTGGCCACGAAGGTGTACGGCAACATGGGCCCGGACGGCGTGCCGGCCTGGCCCAACGACGACCGGCTCTCGGCGCTCAACATCCGGCGGGCGGTGGACGCCAGCCTCCGGCGGCTGGGCACGGACCACATCGACCTCTACCAGTTCCACCACGTCGACCGGGACACCCCCTGGGACGAGATCTGGCAGGCCATGGACGTCCTCGTCCAGCAGGGGAAGATCCTCTACGCGGGCTCGTCCAACCACGCGGGCTGGCACCTCGCCCGCGCCAACGAGACGGCCGCCCGCCGGGGTTCGTACGGCCTGGTCAGCGAGCAGTGCCTCTACAACCTCGCGGAGCGGCGGGCCGAGATGGAGGTCATCCCGGCGGCCCAGGGCTACGGCCTGGGGGTGATCCCGTGGTCGCCGCTGCACGGCGGGCTGCTGGGCGGGGCGCTCCGCAAGGAGCGGGAGGGCGGCGGCGCCCGGTCGACCGGCGGACGGGCCGCCGACGCGCTCACCGACCCGGCGACCCGGGCGCAGATCCAGGCGTACGAGGACCTGCTCGACAAGCACGGGCTGGAGCCGGGCGAGGCGGCGCTGGCCTGGCTGCTGACCCGGCCCGGGGTGACCGGGCCGATCGTCGGGCCGCGGACCGCGGACCAGCTCGCCTCCGCCCTGCGGGCCCTGGAGCTGACCCTGCCCGAGGAGCTGCTGGCGTCCCTGGACGAGATCTTCCCGGGGCCGGGCCCGTCGCCGGAGGCGTTCGCCTGGTGACGCGCCGGTGAGCCGTGCCGCGGATGCGCTGAGCGGGCGGCCGGCGGCCGGTGCCCACCGGCCGCTGCCGTACGCCTGTCGCGCGTCCGCGGCACGTCCGCGGCGCAGGTCAGTGCAGCGCCGCCGCCACGACCACGACGACGAGCAGCACGGCGAGCAGACCGGACATGATCCGGTTACGGGTTTTGGGATCCACCCGTCGAGCGTAACCGGCGGCGAATGCCGGGCTTCAGCCGCCCAGCCGCCAGGACGCCACCGCCTCGTAGCGGGGCTGGTTGCCGGGCCCCGGGGCCGGCGGGTGGCTGCGCATCAGGGCGACGTCGGCGACCGTCCAGGGGCTGCTCGCGAAGTCGGCGAGGGCGGCGGCGTACGGGGTGAGGTCCAGCCTGCCGGTGCGGTTGCGGGCGAGGGTGAGGTGCGGGGTGTACGGGCGGTGCTCCTCCATGCGTACGCCCGCCCGGCGGCCGGCCGCCGCCGCCGCGTCCGCGAGGTGCCGCATGGCGGGGCGGTCGCCGTCCGCCCCGGCCCACACCACCCGGTCGTCGAACCGGCCGCCGCCGGCGATCCGCAGCCCGTAGGGATCGTGCCGGTGGGCGGCGCGGGCCAGCCGCTCGTGGAGGTCGGGGAGCAGGTCCTCGGACACCTCGCCGTAGAAGGCGAGGGTGAAGTGCCAGCCGTCGCGGCCGGTCCAGCGCAGCCGGTCGGCGCCCGGCAGCCGCTTCAACAGGGCCACTTCCGCGGCCAGTTGGTCGAGGGCGGGGGCGGGCGGCAGCACGGCGGCGAAGAGTCTCATGGGGTCAGTGTTGCCCAGGGGCGGCGGCGCGGCCGGTTTCCGCGCCGCCGTCCCACCGGTCATCGGCCGCTCAGGCCGCGGCGGCCAGTTCCTTCTCCGCCGGGGTCTCCCCCGGGCCGACCCGCGGGACGAACGCCACGTGCCGGTGCCCGCGCCGCAGGTCGATCTTGAGCCGCAGTCCGCCCACCCGGGCGAGGGCCAGGCCGACCAGCGCCGCGGCGGCCATGGAGACCACCCCACCGGAGAGGAAGCCGATCCGGGGGCCGTACGCGTCGGTGACCCAGCCGACCACCGGGGCGCCGAGCGGTGTACCACCCATGAAGACCATCATGAACAGGCTCATCACCCGGCCGCGCATCGCCGGGTCGGTGGCCATCTGGACGCTGGAGTTGGCGGTGACGTTGATCGTCAGGCCGACCAGTCCGATGGGCGCGAGCAGCGCCGCGAAGATCCAGAAGGACGGCGACAGGGCGGCGGCGATCTCCAGCAGGCCGAAGAGCAGCGCCGCGCCGACCAGCATCCGCAGCCGGGAGCTGCCCCGCCGGGCGGCGAGCAGCGCGCCGATCAGCGAGCCGGCCGCCATCAGTCCGTTGAACAGTGCGTACGTACCGGCCCCGGCGTGGAAGACCTTGTAGACGAACGCGGTCAGCCAGATCGGAAAGTTGAAGCCGAAGGTCCCGATGAAGCCGACGAGGACGATCGGCCAGATCAGGTCGGGGCGGCCGGAGACATAGCGCAGACCCTCCCGCAGCTGCCCCTTGCTGCGCGGGACCCGGTCGACCTTGTGGAGTTCGGCGGTGCGCATCATCAGCAGTCCGGTGATCGGCGCGACGAAGGAGAGGCCGTTGAAGAGGAAGGCCCACCCGCTGCCGAGGGCGGTGATCAGCACACCGGCGACGGCCGGTCCGATCAGCCGGGCGGACTGGAAGTTGGCGGAGTTGAGGCTGACGGCGTTGCGCAGTTCTTCCTGGCCGACCATCTCGGAGACGAACGCCTGCCGGGCCGGGTTGTCGATGACCGTGACGAGGCCGAGGAGGAAGGCCACCAAGTAGACGTGCCAGACCTGCACATGGCCGCTGAGCGTGAGGACGGCGAGGGCCAGGCCGGTCAGTCCCATCGCGGACTGGGTGCAGAGCAGCAGCTTGCGCTTGGCGAAGCGGTCGGTGAGGACACCGCCGTAGAGGCCGAAGAGCAGCATCGGGAGGAACTGGAGGGCGGTGGTGATGCCGACGGCTCCGGAGGAGCCGGTGAGGCTGAGCACCAGCCAGTCCTGGGCGATGCGCTGCATCCAGGTGCCGGTGTTGGAGACCACCTGACCGGTGGCGAAGAGGCGGTAGTTGCGTATGCGGAGCGAGCTGAACGTGCCCTTGCGCGGTGTGGCGGCCGAGCCTGCGGCGATACCGGGGGCCGTCGTGGGGCCCGGGGTGGTCGCGGTCGCGTCGCCGGGTCCCGTGTCGCGCTCAGGGGGGTTGTGGGAGTTCGGTGCGGGGGCGGAGTGTGCTCCGGGTCCCGTACTCAAAGTGGGTTCGCCTCCTCGGCCTGGTGCGTTACAACTGTGCGAGTTTCTCCAGCACGGGCGCGGCGGCCCGCACTTTCGCCCACTCGTCCTCGTCCAGCCCGGAGGCCAGCTCGGCGAGCCAGGCGTTGCGCTTGCGGCGGCTCTCCTCGAGCATCGCCTCGGCCTGTTCGGTCTGGGTGACGACCTTCTGGCGGCGGTCGTCGGGGTGTGCTTCGAGCCGGACCAGACCCTTGGCCTCCAGCATCGCCACGATGCGGGTCATCGACGGCGGCTGCACATGCTCCTTGCGGGCCAGTTCACCGGGGGTGGCCCGGCCGCACCGGGCGAGGGTGCCGAGCACCGACATCTCGGTGGGGCTCAGCGACTCGTCGACCCGCTGGTGCTTCAGGCGGCGGGACAGGCGCATGACGGCGGACCGCAGTGCGTTCACGGCGTCAGCGTCGTCGCCGTTGGACAGTTCCGGCATGGTCGTTAGCATAACTCATTACCCTCTCTAAGTAAAGCATCGGTTTACGGCCTCGGTGGATCGCTCACCGGATCACCCATATGAGTGAGGACGCTGCGGAAAGGGACACACCTGACCGCCTGGTGCGGGGACCGTGTCCGTATGGGATCGAGAGTGCTCAGCCTGCGCGTGGACGGGGAGCTGCTGGAGCGCATTCGGCAGCATGCCGCAAAACGCGGAATGAGCGTCCAGGACTATGTGGTCCGGACGCTCATCCGCGATGACTTCGACGAACGGTTCAAGACGTCGGTCGACGAGACCGAGCGGCTGGGCTGCTGGGGACCGGCCGCCGGACCGTCGTGACGGTCCGCGACCCAGGGTCCGCCCATGGCCCGGCCCGGGTCACCTGACGCCCAGCACCTGCTCGATCGGGTTGAGCAGGAAGTAGACCAGGAAGCAGAGCCCGACCGCGTTCAGCAGCCACGGGATCTCCTTGAAGCGGCCGGTCGCCGTCCGCAGCAGGATGAAGGCCAGCACGCCGATGCCGATGCCGTTGGTGATGCTGTAGGTGAACGGCATCGAGATGATCGTCAGGAACGCGGGGATGCCGACGGTGAAGTCGTCCCAGTCGATGTCCTTGACGTTCGAGGCCGTGATCAGGAAGCCGACGACCAGCAGCGCGGGCGTGGCGGCCTGCGAGGGTACGACGGTCGCCAGCGGCGTGAAGATCAGTGCGAGGAGGAACAGCCCGCCGGTCACCAGGTTCGCCAGGCCCGTGCGGGCCCCCTCGCCGACGCCGGCGGTGGACTCCACGAAGCAGGTGTTGGCGGAGGCGGAGCCGAAGCCGCCGCCCGCGACCGCGATGCCGTCCACCATCAGGATCCGGCCCATGTTCGGCAGGTTGCCGGTCTCGTTGTCGAGCAGCCCAGCCTCCTCGCCGACGCCGATGATGGTGCCCATCGCGTCGAAGAAGCCGGACAGCAGCACGGTGAAGACGAAGAGGCAGCCGGTCAGCACGCCGACTTCCTTGAAGCCGCCGAAGAGGCTGATGTGGCCGATGAGTCCGAAGTCGGGCGCGCCGACGATCTTGTCGGGGACGTTCGGGACGGCCAGTCCCCAGGACGCGTTCGGGATGGTCGCCACCGCGTTGATGATGATCGCGACGACGGCCATGGTGACCATCCCGATCAGGATCGCGCCCTTGGTCTTCCGCACCGTCAGCACGAACATCAGCGTCAGGCCGAGAACGAACACCAGCACCGGCCAGCCCTTGAGCTGACCGCCCTCGCCCAGGCCCATCGGGACGGTGGTGTGCGCGGCGTCCGGATTGCGGGACACGAAGCCCGCGTCGACCAGCCCGACCAGCGAGATGAACAGGCCGATGCCGATCGCGATGGCCCGCCGCAGCCCGTTGGGGATCGCGTCCATGACCCGCTGCCGGAGCCCCGAGGCGACCAGGATCATCAGCACCAGACCGGCGAGCACCACCATGCCCATCGCGTCCGGCCAGCTCATCTTGGGCGCGAGCTGGAGCGAGACGACGGCGTTGATGCCGAGGCCGGCGGCGATGGCGATCGGGACGTTGCCCATCACGCCCATCAGGATCGTGCCGAGACCGGCCATCAGAGCGGTGGCGGTGACCAGCTGGCCGTTGTTGAGGTGGTGGCCGAACTTGTCGACACCGGCGCCGAGGATGATCGGGTTCAGCACGATGATGTAGGCCATCGCGAAGAACGTGGCCAGCCCGCCGCGGAGTTCGCGGCCGACCGTCGACCCCCGCTCGGAGATCTTGAAAAAGCGGTCCAGGCCGTTCTTCGGCGGCTGGGGACCAGGGTTCTTGAGGGTGTCGACCGGCGTGGTGGTCGAGGGCGACATGCGGGACCTCAGTCGTACGGGCCGGGGCGGGCGCGCGGGCCCGAGGGCCGGGAACACGCACAGACGGCGAACAGAAACCAACGAACTGGATCAGAGTGGAGGGATCAGATTGGAGGAATCAACGATCCGAACCGGTCAGTTCCAGAAAGGTTCAGTATGAATAAACAATCCGTTGATCGCTATCTCCGCGCGTAGACACCCCCCGCGCGGGCCGGGGCGGGCGCGGGCCGGCCCCGCACACGGCCCCCGTAAGCTGAGCCCCATGTGGAAGAAGTCCGAACTGCGCGAGGCCCCGGCGCCCCTCGAAGGTCCCGTCGTCGGCACGATCACCGGCGGCACCGTCATCTGGTTCGTGCTCTTCCTCGGCCAGTTGCCCTTCTACAGCTGGTACGCCGACCACGGCCACACCTGGTTCCTGTGGACCTGCCTGGCCGGCGGCGGGCTCGGCCTGCTCGGCGTCTGGTACGTCCGCAGGCGGGACGCGGCGATCAAGCGCGCCGCGGCGGCGGTATCCGACGCCGGCTGACCGCACGCCCGGCCCCAGGGATGTCGCTCCGCCCGCCACCCGGCAGGTGAATCGGGCATTACGCCCGTAACGTCTAGGTCATGACGGACCGGGCGAAGACCGAAGTCGAGGAACCCGAGCGCGGCGGGCCCGCCGGGGCGAGCCGCCGGGTGCCGGCCGTGCGCGGGCTGAGCGCCGCGGAAGTCGCCGAGCGCGTGGCCAGGGGCGAGGTCAACGACGTCCCCGTGCGGTCCTCCCGCTCGACCGCCGAGATCGTCCGCGCCAACGTCTTCACGCGGTTCAACGCCATCATCGGCGTGCTCTTCGCGATCATCCTGGTCATCGGCCCGATCCAGGACGGGCTGTTCGGCTTCGTCATCGTCGCCAACACCGGTATCGGCATCATCCAGGAGCTGCGCGCCAAGAAGACCCTGGACAGCCTGGCGCTGATCGGCGAGGCCCGGCCGACCGTGCGCCGCGACGGGGTCGCCGCCGAGATCCCCACCTCCGAGGTCGTCCTCGACGACGTCATCGAACTCGGCCCCGGCGACAAGGCCATCGTCGACGGCGAGGTGCTGGAGAGCGACAGCCTGGAGATCGACGAGTCGCTGCTGACCGGTGAGGCGGACCCGGTGGTCAAGAAGCCGGGCGATCCCGTGATGTCCGGGAGCTTCGTCGTCGCGGGCGGCGGTGCGTTCACCGCGACCAAGGTCGGCCGGGAGGCGTACGCGGCCCGGCTCGCCGAGGAGGCCAGCCGGTTCACGCTGGTCCACTCCGAACTGCGGACCGGCATCAGCCAGATCCTCAAGTACGTGACCTGGATGATGATTCCGACCGCGCTGGGCCTCATCCTCAGCCATCTGCTGACCCTCGGACTGCCGGGCGACGAAGCGGTCCGCCGGATGGTCGCCGGGATCGTGCCGATGATCCCCGAGGGGCTGGTGCTGCTGACCTCCGTCGCGTTCGCGATCGGCGTCGTCCGGCTCGGCCGCCGGCAGTGCCTGGTCCAGGAACTGCCGGCCATCGAGGGGCTGGCGCGGGTCGACGTCGTCTGCCTGGACAAGACCGGCACGCTCACCGAGGGCGGCATGGACGTGAGCGAACTGCGTCCGCTGGACGGCGCCGACCCCGTCCACGTGCAGCAAGTCCTCGGCGCGTTCGGCGCCTCCGACCCCCGCCCCAACGCCTCCCTCCAGGCCGTCGTCGACGCCTACGCGCCCCTGGACTCCTGGCGCTGCACCGGTACGCTCCCGTTCTCCTCCGCCCGGAAGTACAGCGGCGCGGCCTTCGAGGAGCCCGGCGGCACGCGGTCGGCCTGGCTGCTCGGCGCCCCCGACGTCCTCCTCCCCGACGGCGACCGGCTGCTGCCCGAGATCGACGGCCTCAACGCACAGGGGCTGCGGGTCCTCCTGCTGGCCTGGGCGGACCGGCCGCTGGACCACCCCGACGTCACCCGCGAACTGCGCCCCACCGCACTGGTCGTCCTGGAGCAGCGGCTGCGCCCGGACGCCCCTGCCACCCTCCGCTACTTCGCCGAGCAGGGCGTCCAGACCAAGGTCATCTCCGGCGACAACGCGGTCTCGGTGGGCGCGGTGGCCGCCAAACTGGGCCTGCCCGGCGCCACATCGCCGGTGGACGCCCGCAAGCTCCCCCACGACGACCCGGACGCGATGGCCACGGCCGTGGAGGAGGGCGCGGTCTTCGGCCGGGTCACCCCCCAGCAGAAGCGGGACATGGTCGCCGTCCTCCAGTCGCGCGGCCACCACGTCGCGATGACCGGCGACGGCGTCAACGACGTCCTCGCCCTCAAGGACGCGGACATCGGCGTCTCCATGGGGTCCGGCTCCGAGGCGACCCGTGCGGTGGCCCAGATCGTGCTGCTCGACAACAGCTTCGCCACGCTGCCTTCGGTCGTCGCCGAGGGCCGCCGCGTCATCGGCAACATCACCCGCGTGGCGACCCTCTTCCTCACCAAGACCGTCTACTCGGTGCTGCTCGCCATCCTGGTCGCCTGCGCGCAGATCCCGTACCCGTTCCTGCCGCGCCACCTCACCCTGCTGTCCACCCTGACCATCGGCGTCCCCGCCTTCTTCCTCGCCCTGGCCCCCAACAAGGAGCGCGCCCGCCCGCACTTCGTCCGCCGGGTGATGCGCTACGCCATCCCGTCCGGCCTGATCGCCGGCATCGCGGCCTTCGGCACCTACCTGCTGGCCCGCATCCACTACACCGGGCCGGACGCGCTCCCCGCGCAGACCAGCGCCGCCACCCTGACGCTCTTCCTCATCGCCCTCTGGGTCCTGACGATCATCGCCCGCCCGTACACCTGGTGGCGCATCGCCCTGGTCCTCGCGATGGGGCTGGGCTTCCTGATCGTGCTGGTGACGCCCTGGCTCCAGCGCTTCTTCGAACTGCGGCTGGTCGGCACGACGATGCCGTGGGCGGCGGTGGCGATCGCGGCGGTGGCGGGGGTGCTGCTGGAGCTGGTGTGGCGGTGGGTGGGGCGGCGCTTCCCGGCATAGGCAGAACCGCTGCGGGGGGGGAGAGGCCCCGGTCCTCCACCGCCGCCCGTCAACCCCCCTACTTCACGCGGTCATTGACGGCCGCGCATTCCCACATCACCCCGGACTTCCCGGAATCACAAGAACCCCGGAACGGGACGTCCCGGGGTTCCGTACGGCCCGCCGACCGCGGGCGCTGCGTCAGATGCCCATGGTGCGGACCGACACCAGGCCGCCGACCTGGCCGCCGTGCATCCCGTGGTGGCCATGGTGCCCGTGGTGGCCGTGGTGCTCGCCGCCGAGGTCGCCGATGCTCACGACGAGGCCGTGCCCGGCGATCTCGCCGCCGAGGGTGGCAAGGCCACCGGATATGTTGTCCAGCTCGCTGTCGGAAATCTCGACTGTGTCGATCTCAGGGGTGAAGCCGTTACGCATTGGCGCTTTTCCCTTCACAATTTCTTGGATTTCGGCAGACCGTCAAACACCCTGGCAGGGTGGCCGTTCTGACGGCTTGTGCACTGGCTGGATGCAAGCACGCCCACGGACCGGCAGGCAACGTCCCGCATGGTTTTTTACCGCCTCCGAACTGCACCTTCACCATGGCAAAACGAATTCCCCGCCCCGCATCAGAAGCCCCCGGAGACCAGACACAAAAGCCCCCGGAAAGAACCAGAAAATATCCACACCCGACCCGACGGCCATATCTGCCTTTTCGGTTCCGAAACCCCAGCGGGCCGACATTACCGGAGATGTCTGGACGGCGTTCACCGATATTCACCGACACCTGCACCGACTATCCACACGGCTACCCCGCGGACGCCGCCGCCAGAGATCCCGTACCCGCCTCCGCGCTCGCCCAAAGCAGTGCCGCGGTGGCGGTGGCGATCAGCAGCGGCAGGCTCAGGGCCCCGGCGCGGGCCGGCGCGCCGGCCGTCGGCAGCAGGACGCGGGTGGGCGCGAACGCCCCGACCAGCAGCACCGATTCGACGAGCACGGCGCCGGCCAGGACGGCGTAGGCGGCGGTCGGCGGTACCTGCGAGAGCAACCCGGCAGGCCCGGTCACCGGCGGGCTCCGGCCCGGTCGGGAAGGAGGACGGCTGGCCGCGCCGCCGGACGGGGGCACAGCTGCCAGACCCGCGCCGGGGGCAGATTGGCCCACACGGTGCGGCAGCCGGTGGCGTACCGCCGCCGGTAGTCGGCGAGGAGGGCTTCGACGGCGCGGTGCCGGCGGGCCTCGGCGCGGGAAGAGAAGAGGGCGCGGGCGGTGCGGGTGCCGCGGTAGGCGAAGTAGGTGAGGGTGCCGTGAGGGGCGAGGAGCGCCAGACAGCGGTCCATGACCGCCTCGACCTGATCCGGGGGGAAGTTGGTGAACGGCAGCCCGGAGACGATCGCGTCGTAGCGCCGGCCGGGGTCCGCGGCGGGACCGAACTCCTCGACCCGGGCGTGGTGGACACGGACCCGCCGGGCGGAGCCGGCGAGCGCCGGGTGGCCGGCGGCGAGGCGGCGGAGGCGCTCGGCGAAGCGGGCGTTGGCCTCGACGACGTCCAGCACGCTCCCCCGCGGCAGGCGGGAGATGAGGGTGCGGGTGACCGCGCCGGTGCCGGCCCCGGCTTCGAGGACGCGCAGCGGGCCACCGCCCGGCGGTCCGCCGAGGTCCGCGGTGAGCGTCCGGGCCAGCGACGCGCCGCTGGGGGCGATGGCTCCGGTGGTGCGCATGTCCCGCACGGCTTCGTAGAGGAAGGCGGGGAAAGAGGTCCAGTTGTCCATGGCGCCGACGCTAGGAACGGGGCACCGGCCCGCGGATCGCCCGATGGTCGGAGTTCGCCCCCGACGAAAATGCGGAGCTCACCCCCGACGAAAGTGGGGGGTGCTCCTGGCAGTTGGGCGCGGGACAGGACCACGCGCGCTCCTCGCGACCCGCGACGTCGGCCGGTGCCCCCAGGGCCTGCGCGGTGGGTCAGGCCCTGGGGTCCGTCCGGCCGGTCAGTCGAACCAGCGGGCGCGCGCCAGTTCGTCGCCGCGGTCCGGTTCCTCCAGGAGGGCCGCGACCTCGAAGCGGCGCGGCCACTGGCCGGCGGCCCAGGCCAGGCCCGCGGCGACGCCTTCCAGGGTCGCGGCGTGCAGGGTGCCGTCCGGGGTCCGGCGCCAGTCCAGCTCGGCGGTGTCGTCCGGTCCGTCGCCGACCAGCAGTTCCTCGTGCTCGACGTAGGAGGCGGGGGTGGCCGGGCCGAGGAGGGCGCGGACCGCCTCCGGGACGTCGTGCCGGACGCCCTCCGAGCGGACCTCGGCGGCGATCGCCTCGCTCAGCCGGCGCACCTGGAACAGCTCGGCCAGTTCGGCGGCCCGTTCCGGGCGGACCGGGAGCAGGGCCAGGCCGGCCGCCAGCGGCATCAGGTCCGGGGCGTCGGCGACCACCGCGTCGGCAGCGTCCGCCACCTGGAGCGCACCGTCGACGACCACCCGCAGCTCGTCGGGAAGAGTCACCTGATCGGGGTCGAGGTCGGTCAACATGCCGTAGAGCGCGTGGAGTTGGGACGTACCGACGGCCAGCTCCGGGTCGGCGAGGCGGGCCAGCAGCTCGGCGGCGCCGCCGGGCTCGTCGAGCAGGGCGGCGACCGAGGTGCGCACGCCGAGGGCGCGCAGCACCTGGGCGTCGACCTCGCCGGCGTCCGCGGACTCGTACAGCCCGGCCAGCAGCGGGTCACCGCCCGCCGAGCGCAGGCCGGCGGGGCGGCGCCCGTCCAGGACCGGGTGGCCGCGCAGCCACCAGGCGGTGTACGGGCGCACGGACTCCGTGGTGCCGTCGGGGAGCAGGACCCGTACGGGAGCGGTGAGCGCGTCGCGCAGCGGCGGTCGGGAGAGCATGGCGAGGACCTGCGGCCAGGCGTCGTCGTCGACCAGGTCGAGGTCGCGTACGGCGACCAGTTCGGTGACGACCGGGGGGACCGGGGTCGGTGGCAGGGTGTCGAGGATGTCCTCGCACCAGACGTCGACCGCGTCCAGCAGCCCGGCGTCGTCGGGCTCGGCGAAGTCGCTCTCGCGCGGCTCCAGTTCGTCCGGGTCCAGGACGACGTCGGTGGCGCGGACCAGCGCGAAATCGGCCAGCACGCCGACCGCGGTCAGCGGCTGTTCGCCCCAGCGCTGCGCCAACTCCGCGTCGACGGCGGCAAGTTCACCCTCGCGGATGACGCGCTCGAAGGCGCTGCCGGGGAAGACCAGCTCGCCCGCGGGCGCCGGCTCGCCGTCCTCGTCGGGCAGCGCCAGCGCGGCCAGCCAGGGCTCGTCGCCGGGCGCGAGATTGGCGTCCCGGACCAGCCCCAGGACGGTTTCCGCCAGTTCCTCGGTCCCCAGGGGCACACCGGTGCCCGCGCCCAGCTCGTCCTCGAAGACGTCGTAGGCGTCCTCGTCGGCGTCGAGCGAGTTCTCCACCGCCGCCCGCACCTGCGGGGTCGTCAGCACCGCACGCGGTGCCGCCGGGGTGGCGCCCAGCTTCTCCAGGAGGGGGTGCACGGCGTCCGGATGCGCGACCTTCAGCCCGAGGCGGGCGAGCGTACGGTGCCGGGCCCCGGCGTCCCCGTCGCCGTCCGGGCCGCCGCCGGGCAGCGGAAGCAGCACCTGGCGGGGGCCGATGGTGGTGCGCACGGTGCCGTTGGCGCCGCCGGGGCCCTGGCCCGCGGTGCCCGCCAGCGGCACCGGGAGGCCGCTGAGCCGGTCCGGGTCGGTGCCGGCCAGCGCGTCGTAGAGCCGCCACCACCAGTCGGGCGACCGCTCGACGCCGGCGAGCCGGTCGATCATCTCGCCGATCGGCACCCGGGCGACGCCCAACGACCGCAGCTCAGGGCGTCGTTCGAGCCCGGCCGGCAGCAGGCTCGGGAACAGCTCGGCCAGCACCGCGACCGTCGCGGCGCCCGCGCCCTCGACCAACTCGGCGTCCACCGGCCGCAGTACGTACCGCTCGGCGCCGCCGTCGCCCGCGTCCCACTCGCGGTCCGCGGGCACCTCTGCGGCCTCCGCGGGCTCCTCCCCGGCCCCGTCCGCCGGCGCCCCGGCGCTCGGCAGGAACCGCACCCGGGGCAGCAGCTCCAGCACCTGCCGCCGCAGTTCGCCGTCCAGTCCGCCCTTGCCCAGCGGCCCCGGCACCAGGTCGAGCGTGCCGACCGACACCGGCCGCCAGTCGCGGAGCAGCGCCGCGTACGTGGCCGCCGCCCGGCCCACCAGGAAGTCCGTCAGCGGGCCCGGTGCGACATGGCGCCGGGTCGGCTCCAGCGGGAACGAGGCGATGAGCAGCGCCGGAAGCCCCAGCGGCTCGTCCGTGGGCGTCGGCGCGTGCACCACCGGCGCCGTCCCCGGCCGCACCGGCGCGCCCGCCTCGTCGACCGGCACCGCCCAGGTCACCGACCACACCGGCCGCAGCCGCTCCTCGACCGGCCGGTCCGCCAGCAGCGCCCGGTCCAGCGGCCCGCCGTCGCCCGCCACCCGCCACCGGGTGGCGCCGCGCTCACTGTCCTCGATCAGGACATGGTCCCCGTCCTGACGCCTCGTCAGAACCCGTACGCCCTCCGGCGTCTCGATGACGACCTCGGACAGACCCGGCAGCGTCAGCAGCAGCGCCGCGTCGATCCCGGCCAGCAGCCGCTCGGCGAGGTCCTGCGCGGCGCCGTCGCGCAACGGCAGCACCACCGCGGTGTCGTACCCCTCGGGCGCCCCGCCCTCCGCCGGCAAGGGCAGCCGCAGCAGCGGTACGTGCCCGTCGCGGCGGCGCAGTTCTCCGCCCAGACCGGGGCTGTGCGCGGCCACCTCCCCGGTCAGCTCGCGGGCCTCGGCGAGCGACCAGCGGACCCCGCCGGTACGTCCCACCAGCGCCGGTTCGTCGCTGACCGACAGCACCGCGGCGAACCCGACGCCGAACCGGCCCACCGCACCGGCCGCCACACTGCTCTCCCGCTTCGCGGAGGCGCGCAGCGTCGACAGCGACTCCACGCCGGTGGCGTCCAGCGGGGCGCCGGTGTTGGAGGCGACCAGGACGGCGGGGACCCCGGCGTCGGCCGCGTGCAGGGTCAGCCGCAGCCGGCCGGGAACACCGGCGCGGGCCGCCGCGTCCGCCGCGTTCTGCGCCAGCTCCACGGCGAGCCGGTCGCGGTAGCCGCCGAGCGCGAGGTCCTCCTCCGCGTTGGCGTCCTCACGGAACCGGGCCGGCGAGGCGGCCCAGGCGTCCAGCACGCCGCGCCGCAGCCGGGCCGTACCGAACGGGTCGGCCCCTTCGTCCGCGCCTCGCACCCACGGCGTACCAGCCACGTTTCTCGTCTCCCTCGTCCAAGCGACTCTGTCCCGACGGTATCGCCCCACGTGGTCGGGTGCGGGGCCGCGGGGCCTGCTCGCCGTTGGCGAGGGGTTTTGACCGGGCGGGGCCCGCCGCTCGCCGAGTGGTGGGTGCCGGGGGCGGACCTCCGGGGGTGGGTTGCCGGACTGCTTCGCTTTACGTCCGGCAACCCACCCCCTCCGGCCCCCCCTCCCGCCCGGTGAAGCGGTCCCGCCCCAGAGGGGAGAAGGAAAAACGGGAGGCCCCAGGTGCTCACGGCAGAGACAGAGGTGCACCCCCACCGGCCCCTTCCCCCACCCCCACCGAGGCGGGGTCCCGCATGCGTACGGGAGGGGGCGGGGCCGGAGGGGTGGGTGTGCGGACGTAAAGCGAAGCAGTCCGCACACCCACCCCGGAGGCCCCGGACCCGGCACCCACCACTCACCAGGGGCGCCGCCTCACACAACCTTCGCCCACGGCGAGCAACCACCGCGGCGCCGCACCCGACAACGTGGGAAGCCGGCCCGAGCGGCGAGCGCCTAGCTGTGGCCCAGCTCCTCCGCCGGCCCCGTGTCCTCGACGGAGCCGCTGTCCGGCTCCGGGCGCAGGGCGACCGGCTCGACGACCGTCTCGTCGAGCACCGGCTCCGCCGGCTTCGGCGGCTTCGGCATCACGGCGGCCTCGGAGTGCGCACCGCAGCCGTACGAGAGGGAGACGACCCGGCCGTCCGCGGGGGCGAACTCATTGGCGCAGACGCCGAACGCCTGCCGCAGGGAGCCGGCGAGCGGCGTGAGGAAGCCGCAGGTCATGCACGTGGCGGGGGCCGCCTGGGCCATCGGGGTCTTGGGGCCGTACGCCTCTTCCCAGCGGTCCGCGGCGGCGTGCAGGCCGTAGCGGGACAGGACCCGGGCGCGGGCCATGCCCAGCTCCTCGGCGACCGCGGCGATGCCGCCGCGCGCCGGGGCGGGCTGGACCGCGGGCGAGCCCGGGACGACGTCCGCCTCTTCGGTGTCGGCGATCTCGGCGGCCATGCCCTCGGCGACCGGCGAGTTCGGCGGCGGCCCTTCCTCGCCGGTGTACCCGGGCTCCAGCCGCAGGTCCTCGGCCTCCGTGGGCAGCAGGTCGCCGGGGCCCATGTCGCCGGGGCGCAGCCGCTCGCTCCACGGCACCCACTCCGGGGCCATCAGCGCGTCGGGGCCGGGCAGCAGGACCGACTCGCCCAGGGTGACGTTCTTGGCGCGGGAGGCGCGGGCGACCGTGACGGCCCAGCGCCAGCCGCGGTAGCCGGGCTCCTCGCAGGTGAAGAGGTGGGTGACGACGCGATCTCCGTCGGCGACGGCGTCGAGGTACTCGCCGACCATGCCGGGCATCGCGACCTCCTCGGCCGCCTCACGGGCGAGGTCGACCGCCTCGGCGCACAGGCGGTCAGGGGTACGGCTTCGCATCGCAGCACTCACAAGAATCGATTCTCTCTTCCACGCCGTCTCACGAGCGCGCCAGCCGGAGCTGTCCTGGTCCTGTCCGGACGACCGGCGGGGGCCGGGGCGGGCGGAGCGGACCAGAGGACCGCGTCGACGTCCGCGCCCGGCTGGCTCGTTCGGTCGAGCGCACCTCTTACGTCCCATTCTGCGGGATAGCAATGCGATGAGGCACGCGGCCGAAACAGACCGCCGGTGGCGCTCTGCACACGCTACCCCTTCAAAGGTGTACGACCCCTCGGCGGGAGCGGCAAATGTCATGGGCAGCGGCTCGCGGCCCGTGCGCCCCAACCCGCCCAGACGGGAGAAAGCCCCCTCTCCTGGGCGGGTTGGGGCACTATGGCCGGGTGGCTGCCGTCAGGGCGTCGAGGGAGTCGAAGGCCCGCCGGGCGGGCCGGTCGGCCGGGCGCGCGCTGCATCGGCCGTTCACCGGAGCGGCCCGCGGGCTGCGCCGCGCCACCCACGCCCACGGCGCCGGCGAATCGGGACTGGCCAAGCTGATCGAACTGCACGCGGTGAACTCCGCGGGCGACATGATGATCACGGTCGCGCTGGCCTCGACGGTGTTCTTCTCGGTGCCGACCCATGAGGCACGGGGCCGGGTGGCGCTCTACCTGGCGGTCACGATGGCACCGTTCGCCCTGCTGGCGCCGGTGATCGGGCCGCTGCTGGACCGGGTGCCGCACGGCCGCCGGGCGGCGATGGCCGGCTCCATGCTGGCCCGGGCGGTGCTGGCGGTGATGATGTCCGGCGCGGTGGCCGGCGGCGGGCTGGAGCTGTATCCGGCGGCGCTGGGGGTGCTGGTGTCGTCGAAGGCGTACGGGGTGGTGCGCAGCGCGGTGGTGCCGCGGCTGCTGCCGCCGCGGATCTCGCTGGTGAAGGCCAATTCGCGGGTGACGCTGTCGGGGCTGCTGGCGACGGGGGTGGCGGCGCCGATCGGGGCCGGGCTGGAACTGATCGGGCCGAGCTGGCCGCTGTACGGGGCGTTCGCGGTGTTCGTGGGCGGAACGTTCCTGTCGTTCTCGCTGCCGCACAAGGTCGATTCCGGGAAGGGCGAGACGCGGGCCCGGCTGGCCTCCCGGGACGCCGCGGCGGGCCCGCTGCGCGGCCCCCGGAAGCCCGGTCTGCGCACGGTCGGCCCGTCGGTGCTGCACGGCCTCCAGGCCAACGCCGCACTGCGCTCGCTCTCCGGTTTCCTGACCTTCTTCCTGGCCTTCCTGCTGCGCGTGCACCCGCTGGGCGGCCTCGACCCCGCGGTCTCGCTGGGGCTGGTCGCGGTCGCCGCAGGCGCCGGCAATGCCCTGGGTACGGCGCTCGGCGCCTGGCTCAAGGCGCGCGCCCCGGAGGCGATCATCGCGGCGATGCTGGGGCTGGCGCTGGGCGTCACGGTCGTCGCGGCGCTCTTCTACGCGGTGCTGGCCATCGTCGTGGTGACCGCGGCGGCGGCCACCGCGGGGCTGTGCCAGGCGCTGGCGAAGCTGTCGCTGGACGCGATGATCCAGCGCGATGTCCCGGAGGCGGTACGGACCTCCGCGTTCGCCCGGTCCGAGACCGCGCTCCAGATGTCCTGGGTGGTCGGCGGCGCGATCGGGATCTCGCTGCCGCTGTTCGGGATCCTGGGCATGGCGGTGGCCGCGGGCCTGGTCGGGCTGGGCGCCGCACTGGCCGTACGGGGGCTGCTGGGCGCGGCCCGGCGGGGCGGCCGGGCGGCCCCGCGCGTGGTGTGAGGCGGGCCGTCCGGCGCCCCGTGTGGCGGGCGGCGACGCGGCGCGCCGTACCCGCGCGTGGCGCGTGCGGGGACGCCCGATAGCCTGCCCGTATGACCGCTGCGTTGATCTCCCGGGGCAAGGGCCGCCGCGCCGCCGCCGCCCTCGGTGCCGTGTCCCTGGGCCTGCTCACCCTCTCCGCCTGTCAGCAGCCGACGGCGCTGGCGACCGTGACCGTCGGTTCGAAGACGGTGAAGGCCGAGGTCACCCCCGGCTGCGACGGCGACGGCAAGGTCCTCGACAAGCAGGCCCTCCAGGACTGCATCACGAAGAAGGGCACCGAGACCATCACGGTGCACCCGGGCGAGAAGGTCGGCGTCGGCGTCGACCCGAAGGTCGCCAAGGCCGGCTGGTTCGTGATCGGCGGCCAGCCCATCATGCGCGCGCCCAGCACGGAGACGTACCGCACCTTCGACGCGGACGACCTCTTCAAGCAGACCAACCCGCAGACCGGCCAGACCGGCTACCTCGACGAGGTCACCCTCATGGTCGCCCAGGTCGGCCCGGGCCAGGGCCCCACGGCCATCTGGCACTTCAACCTGAAGAACAAGGACTGAGCGCGCTGACCGGGGACCGGCGGCCCGCGGCAGGGGCCGCCTGATGCGGGTGCTGGTCGTCACCGCGGTGGCCGCCGAACGCGACGCGGTGTGCGCCGCCGGGGAGGCGTACGGGACCCGGACGCTGCCCGGCGGCTACGAACTGCACCGCGCGCCCGGCGGTCCGCCGGCCCCGGACGTGCTGGCCGCCGGCGTCGGCCCGGCCGCCGCGTCCGCCGGTACGGCCACCGCGCTGACCGCCGCCGCGCTCGCCGGCGAGCCGTACGGCCTGGTGGTCTCCGCCGGTATCGGCGGCGGGTTCGCGCCCGCCGCGCCGCTGGGCTCGGTGGTGGTCGCGGACGCGATCGTCGCCGCCGACCTGGGCGCCGAGACCGCCGACGGCTTCGTCCCGGTCACCGAACTCGGCTTCGGGACCGTGGCGCACCGGCCCGATCCGGTCCTGGTCCGGGCCGTCGCGGCGGCGGCCGGCGCGGCGGCCGGCACCGTCGTCACGGTCACCACGGTCACCGGCAGCGCCGCCCGCGCCGCCGAGCTGGCGGCCCGTCACCCGGGCGTGCTGGCCGAGGCGATGGAGGGGTTCGGCGTCGCCGAGGCCGCCGCCGCGCACGGCCTGCCCGTGCTGGAGATCCGTACGGTCTCCAACGCCGTCGGCCCCCGCGACCGCGCCGCCTGGCGGATCGGCCCCGCGCTCGCCGCGCTGACCGGCGCCTTCCGTACGCTCCCCGAAGCCCTGACGGCCGCCGCCGGACCGGCTCCGTCCCCGAGGAGGATCCCGTGACCCGGCCGCTGAACATCGCGTACTCGCCGTGCCCGAACGACACCTTCGTCTTCGACGCCCTGGCACACGGCCGGGTCCCGGACGCACCGGAGCTGGCGGTCACCTTCGCCGACATCGACCTCACCAACGGCATGGCCGAGCGCGGTGAGTTCGACGTGCTGAAGGTGTCGTACGCGGTGCTGCCGTGGGTGCTGGACGACTATGCGCTGCTGCCCTGCGGCGGGGCGCTGGGGCGCGGCTGCGGCCCGCTGGTGCTGACCCGCGAGCCGGGAGCGGTGGCGGATCTGGCGGGGAAGACGGTGGCGGTGCCCAGCGAGCGGTCGACGGCGTACCTGCTGTTCCGGCTGTGGGTCGCCGCCGAGGTGCCGGGCGGGGTCGGCGAGGTCGTCGTGCTGCCGTTCCACGAGATCATGCCGGCCGTCCGGGACGGCAAGGTCGACGCCGGACTGGTCATCCACGAGGCCCGGTTCACGTATCAGAACTACGGGCTGAGCTGCCTCGCCGACATGGGCGAGCACTGGGAGCACACCACCGGCCTGCCGATCCCGCTCGGCGCGATCATCGCCAAGCGCGCGCTGGGCGAGCCGGTGCTGCGCAGGCTGGCGGCGGCGATCCGCTCGTCGGTCCTGATGGCCTGGGACGACCCGGAAGCCTCCCGTCCGTACGTGCTGGAGCACGCCCAGGAGATGGACCCGAAGGTCACCGACCAGCACATCGGGCTGTACGTCAACGAGTTCACCGCCGACCTCGGCGAGGACGGCTATGCCGCGGTGCGCGGGCTGCTCACCCGCGCCGCGGCCGAGGGGCTGGTACCGCCCCTCGGCCGCGATGCGCTGAACTTCGTGTGAGCCGGCGGGTTCCGGCCCGGACCTCAGACGTCGAGCTGATCGGCGACCGCCCGCAGCATGCCGGCGATCTTGGCGCCGTGCACCTTGTCGGGGTAGCGCCCGCGCTCCAACTGCTGGGTCACGTTCTCCAGGAGGGTCGTGAGGTCCTGGACGATCGAGGCGAGCTCGTCGGGCTTGCGGCGCTGCGCCGCGGCGACCGAGGGGGCGGGGTCGAGGAGGGTCACGGTGAGCGCCTGGTCGCCGCGCTGGCCCGCGACGACACCGAATTCGACACGTTGCCCGGGCTTGAGTGCGGCCACGCCGTCGGGCAGCACCGACGAGTGTACGAAGACGTCACCGCCGTCATCGCGGGAGAGAAAGCCGAAGCCCTTCTCACTGTTGAACCACTTGACCTTGCCGGTAGGCACGTCTGTCCTCGTCCTCGTACTCGTCGGAAAATTCTGGGTGGGTCTACTGCGTTTACTGCGGGAAAAAGCGCAAGAGGAAATTGGTCTGGATAGCAGTGCAGCGGGCCACAGGACCCGCCACCTCCAAGGCTAATGGTCCGGTGGCCGGTGACAAGACGTCGCCAGGGGGATCCGCAGTGCTTCTGGCCCGGACTTACCCTGGTCAGGTGTCTGATGAAACGCCCCAGGCCGGGGATCTGCTGGTCCGAATCGGCGCGATCGTGTTCCTAGTTGGCGCAGTGGCCACTCTCGCCACCGTGCTGCCGCTGTTCCTCGGTACGCATCCGCTGCCGTGGGTCTTCTACTGGGTGTCCATGCTGATGGGCGCCGGTTTCCTGATCGCCGGTGCCGGAGTGGTCCGCTCCGTCACCGCGCAGCGGCGTCAGGCGGAGGCGGCGACCCCGCCCGCGCCCGCGGCGCCACCCGCAACGTAACGATCCAGCCACGACGGGAAGTCCGTCAGGTCACCGAGCAGCACGTCGGCGCCGGCCGCCCGCAGCTCGTCGATGCCGCACGGCCCGGTGGCGACCACGACGGCCAGCGCGCCCGCGGTGTGCGCCCCGCGGACGTCCCCGGTGTGGTCGCCGACGTACACCCGCGCACCGTGCTCCCGCAGTGCCTCGGCCTTGGCCTCCGCCCACCGCGAGCCGATGACCGCGTCCGCGGCGATGCCCAGGTGGGCGAGGTGCAGCTTGGCGTTCGGCTCGTACTTGGCGGTGACGACGACGGCCCGGCCGCCGGCCGCGTGCACCGCGTCGACCGCCTCCCGGGCGCCGGGCATCGCGAGCGTCCCCGTGATGGCGTGCTCCGGGTACAGCTCCCGGTAGACCGCGCTGATCTCCGCCACCCGCTCCTCCGGGAACCACCGGCGGATCTCCTCCTCCAGCGGCGGCCCGAGCCGGGTCACCGCGGCGTCGGCGTCGACGTGGGTCCCGGTCCGGGCGGACAGCGCCTGGTACGCGGCCTTGATTCCGGGCCGGGAGTCGATCAGCGTCATGTCGAGGTCGAAACCGACCGTGAGGGGGTACGCAGCCATGCCGGCCATTGTGCCCGCAGACGGCACGCACGGGGACGTAGGGTTAGCCCCGCCTTACCTGATCTCCGGCCGCCGCGGGCGACGCACACCTCCGGGCGGCGCCACCCGGACCGCGCGCGAAAGGGGCCCGGAGCCAGTGAAGCCATGCCGATGAAGCCGACGTCCCGGATGCGGAGCCGGCGGCTCGGCCTGACCGCGCTGGCGGTGCTGGCGCTGCTGCTGGCGGTGTTCTTCTCGCTGGCCGTCGGCAGCCGCGCGTTCGCACCGTCCGAGGTCGCCGGCGCGCTGTTCCGCGGCGGCAGCGGCGATGCCGCGCAGGTGGTGCGGTTCCTGCGGCTGCCGCGCACCCTGATCGGCCTGATGGTCGGCGCCGCGCTCGCCCTGGCCGGCACGGTCATGCAGGGCCTGACCCGCAACCCGATCGCCGACCCCGGCATCCTGGGCGTCAGCCAGGGCGCCTCGGCCGCGGTGGTGGCCGCCATCGCCTTCGCCGGGGTGCACACCCCGACCGGCTACGTCTGGTTCGCGTTCGCCGGCGCGGGCCTCGCCTCCGTCGTCGTCCACGGCATCGCGACCCGGGGCCGATGGGGGACCCCTCTGTTCGAGCGGAGCCGAGAACTTGGGGGAGGCGCCACCCCGGTCAGGCTCGCCCTCTCCGGCGCCGCGATCAACGCGCTGCTGGTGTCGGTGTCGATGGCGATCCTCACGACCAAGGCCGCGGCGCTGGACGAGTTCCGGTTCTGGCAGGTCGGTTCGCTCACCGGGCGGGACATCGGGGTGGCGGCGCAGATCTGGCCGTTCCTGCTGGTCGGCGCGGTGCTGGTGCTGTCCGTGGCGCGCGGTCTGGACGCGCTGGCGCTCGGCGAGGACGTCGCCCGGGGGCTCGGCCAGAACGTCGCGACCGTACGGATCGTGGGCGGGCTCGGTGCGACCGTGCTGACCGGCGCGGGGGTCGCGGCGGCCGGCCCGATCGCCTTCGTCGGCCTCGCCGTACCGCATCTCGCCCGCGCCGCCGTGGGCGGCGGCCACCGCTGGACGCTCCCGATGGCGGCGCTGCTCGGGCCGGTCATCGTGCTGGTCGCGGACACCGTCGGGCGGATCGTCTTCCCGCCGTCGGAGGTCCCGGCGGGTGTGCTGACCGCGCTGATCGGGGTGCCGTTCCTGGTCACCCTCGTACGGCGCAGGGCGGTGCCGGCATGACGGCCCCGGCAGCCGGCGCGGACCCGCCGGCGACCGCGGTCCGCCCCGCCGGCCACCTCGTGGTCCGGGCCGGCCGCGCCTCCTTCCTGGTGCACCGCCGCGCGACCCTCGTGGCCGCCGCGCTCGCGCTGCTCCTGGCGGCGGTCTGCGTCGCCTACCTCTGCGTCGGCGAGAGCTTCGTCGCGCCCTACGAGGTGCTCAGGGTCCTGCTCGGCGAGCGGTCCTCCCACGACCTGGTCGTCGGCACGCTGCGGCTGCCGCGGATGACCGTCGGCCTGCTGGCCGGGGCGGCGTTCGGCGTGGCCGGCGCGCTGATCCAGACCGTGGCCCGCAATCCGCTCGCCAGCCCCGACATCATCGGCGTCACCCAGGGCGCGGGGGCCCTGACGGTCGGCTCGATGACCTTCGGTATCACGTCGTACGCCGTGCTGCCGTACCTGTCCGTGGCGGGCGGCGTGCTGGCGGCCGTCCTCGTCTACGTCTTCGCCTGGCGCGGCGGGCTGCACGCGATCCGCTTCGTCCTCGTCGGCATCGGCTTCGCGGTCGCGCTGCGCTCGGTCACCCAGCTCTTCCTCACCAAGGGCGACTACCTGGTGGCGCAGCAGGCCCAGGTGTGGATGACCGGCTCCCTGAACGGGCGCGGCTGGCCGGAGGCGGCGCCCCTGGGGTGGGCGCTGCTCGCGCTGCTGCCGGCCGTCCTGTGGGCGGCGCGCGCCCAGCGGGCCGTCTCCCTGGACGACGACACCGCGACCGCGCTCGGCATCCGGCTGGGCCGCACCCGGCTCGGGCTGGTCGCGGTCGGCGTGGTGCTGGCGTCGATGGCGACGGGCGCGGCGGGCCCGGTCGACTTCGTGGCGCTGCTGGCGCCGCAGATCGCCCGCCGGCTGACGAGGACCGCGCAGATCCCGCTGCTCGGCTCGGCGCTGCTGGGCGCCGTCATCGTCGTCCTCGGCGATCTGCTCGCCCGCAAGCTGCTCGCGCCGACCGAGCTCCCGGTGGGTGTGCCGACCGCCGGTGTCGGCGCCCCGTATCTGATCTGGCTGATCGTCAGGGGCCGTCGGGTCCGTGGCCGTGCCGCAGGAGGAAGAGCGTGACCGAGCGAGTGGGTGCCGGGGAGCGGGACGCCGCCGGCGGGAGCGTCCCCGCCGGCGCGGGCGAGGCGGCGGCGCGCGGCGGGAGCAGCGGCGGCCGGCCCGAGCCCGGCACCGCCCGCCTCACGGCCCGCGAGCTGACCCTCGCCTACGAGGACCGCATCGTCGTCGACGGTCTGGACCTGGACGTGCCGCACGGCGCGGTCACCGTCGTCGTCGGCCCCAACGCCTGCGGCAAGTCGACGCTGCTGCGCGCCCTGGGGCGGCTGCTGCGGCCCCGCGGCGGCGCCGTCCTCCTGGACGGTACGGACCTCGCCCGCATCCCCACCAGGAAGCTCGCCCGGTCGCTCGGCCTGCTCCCGCAGACCCCGGTCGCGCCCGAGGCGATCACCGTCGCCGATCTGGTCGCCCGTGGCCGCCAGCCGCACCAGCGCTGGTGGCAGCAGTGGTCGGCGGCGGACGAGCGGGCCGTGGCCGAGGCGATGGCGCGTACGGACGTGGTGCCGCTGGCCGACCGGCCGGTCGACGAACTCTCCGGGGGCCAGCGCCAGCGCGTGTGGATCGCGATGGCCCTCGCCCAGGAAACCGATCTCCTCCTGCTCGACGAGCCGACCACCTACCTGGACATCTCCCACCAGGTCGAGGTCCTCGACCTGGTCCGCCGGCTCAACCACGACCGCGACCGCACCGTCGTCGCCGTCCTCCACGACCTCAACCAGGCCGCCCGCTACGCCGACCACCTGGTGGCGATGAAGGCGGGCCGGATCGTCGCCCAGGGGTACCCCGGGGAGGTCGTCACCGCGGATCTGGTCCGCGAGGTCTTCGGCCTGGACTCGGTGGTCGTGCCGGACCCGGTGACGGGTTCCCCGCTGGTGGTCCCGGGCCGCCCGTGGGAACGCCCGTCGGACGGCTGACCGCCCCCACGTCCTCCCGCCGGGTATCCCTCCCCCCTGTCACCCGTCCCTCCCCGTCAGGTGTCGCTCCGATCCGCCGTCCGCCGCCGTACGAGCCGAAAGGACATGCCATGTCCCGCTCCGCAGCCGCCACCAGGCACCGCACCACCACGTCCGTCGCCGCCGCCACTGCGCTCGCCGCCACCGCGTTACTGCTCACCGCGTGCGGCTCCGGCGACGGCGAGGGCTCCGCCGCCGGCCCCAACGGCTCCTTCACACCGGCCGATTGCCCGGCGCAGCCCGCCACCACCTGGCCCGCCCCCGCCGCCGGCAACGGCACCCGCAAGATCGCGACGGCCATGGGCGAGGTGTCCGCCCCCGCCGCCCCGCGCCGTGTCGTCGTCCTCGACACCGCCGAACTCGACTCCGCGATCACCCTCGGCATCACCCCCGTCGGCGCCACCCGCTCCGACGTCGCCTCCGGCTTCCTCGACTACCTCCCCAAGGACAAGCTCGCCGGCATCAAGGACGTCGGCAAGATCGGCGCCCCCGACCTGGAGGCGATCGCCGCCCTCAAGCCCGATCTGATCCTGACCAACAAGGCCCGCGACGGCGGGCGTTACGACCAGCTCCGCCAGATCGCGCCCACCGTGATGACCGAGACCACCGGCTATCCCTGGAAGCAGAACTTCGCCGTGCACGCCGCCGCCCTCGGCAGGATCCCCGAGGCGAAGCGGGCGGTCGCCGCGTACGCCGCGCACGCCGGGAGGGTCACCGCGGCCCTCGGCGGCCCGGCAGCGGCGAAGCGGCGCCGGACCAACGTCGTCCGCTTCGTCGAGGGCGCCGACACCCGCATCTACGGCTGCCGGAGCTACATCGGCACGATCCTCGCCGACATCGGCACCGGCCCGACCTCCGTCGTCAACGGCTCCAAGGACGGCCTGATGGTCGAGGTCGGTCCCGAGCAGATCAACAAGGCCGACGCCGACGCCCTCTTCTACGCCACCTACGGCAGCCCGGAGAAGTCCAAGGAGGCCCAGATCACCGCCGGCCCCCTCTGGAAGAACCTCCGGGCCGTCAGGAACGGGACGGCGCAGCGCGTCGACGACCAGCTCTGGATCCAGGGCATCGGCTACACGGCAGCCGGCAGGATCCTGGACGAGGTGCAGCAGAAGCTCACGAAGAAGTGAGGGCCGTGCCCTGAGACGCGGCGGGCGGCGCCGCTCCGTGGCCGCCCGGCGCGGGCGGCCCGGCCGTCACCCCGCCGTCCGCCGCATCCGCCACAGCAGGAACAGGGCGGAAGCGACCGCCGCCACCCGCACCACCCCCGGCAGTTCGGCGAACAGCTCCGGACCCAGCCGCCCCGGGGCGATCGGATCGCCCCACCGCCCGTCGAACCGGCCCCACGTCCACACCACCAGCCCGCCGACGACGATCCCCGGCACCCCCAGCGCCGCGAACTTCGTCTCGGTCCGGCTCAGCCGCCGCGACACATACGCCAGCCCCCAGCCGCCGGCCAGCGCCAGCCACGAACCCGTCACCGCGCCGGCCACCAGCAGCAGCACGGCCAGCGTCGGTACGGGGCTGAGCCAGGCCCGCAGCGGAACCGGCCCCGCGGCCTCCACAGCCTCCGCGCCTTCCTCGCCCTCTCCGGCGGCCCCGTCGGCGCCGTCGGGTTCCCCCGCCGCCGCGCTGCGCCGCCGCCCCAACGTCCGCCGCAGCAGCACCGGCAGCATCCGCCCGCGCCTCGCGCCGCCGTCCGCCCCGTCGCCGCCCGGCTCCTCCGACGCCGCCCCCGCGCCCTCGCCGGCCTGCTCGCTCTCCGGCCGCTCCCAGATCTCCGGGACCTCGATGCCGCCGACGAACCCGGGCACGGCGTCGCCCGCCGCATACGGCTCCGGTTCCACCCGCCACCAGTCCGGCGGGTCCTCCTCGTCCCCCAGCTCGTCCGCACCCGCCAGATGCGGCGGCGAGGCGGCCGGCGCCTCGGGGACGGCCGGCTGCGCAGCGCGCTTCTTCAGAAAACCCGGCCGCCGGCCCGGCTCCGCCTCCTCCTCGTCCAGGTCCCGCGACGCCGGCGTCTTCCCGATCAGCTCGCCGAGCCGCTGCCGCGCACCGGCCCGCGGCTCGGGCTCCAGGTGCGGCACGAGGGGCGAGCCGGAATCCCGGGCCGCCGACGGCCCGCCACCGGGCGGCGCGTCCCGATCCCGGCTCCCGGCGGCCTTCACCACCGCCTCCGGCGTCCCCAGCCGCGCCAGCACCCGCTTCACCCCGGGCACCGAGTCGACCTTCTGCGCGTCGATCTCGGCGCGCAGCGCGGCCACCAGCCGCATCCGGTCGCCGGACGGCAGCCCGCGCTGCTGGGCCAGGTCGCCCACCCGACTCAGATAGTCAAAGACGAGCTGATCGCTCTCGATCCCCACGAAATCCCCTGCGGCGTGCGCTGGTTGCTGCCCCGGCTGCCCCGACGGTACTCCCTCGGCCCGAGCCGGCACCGCGGCTCGCGCGCGAGGCGGCGCACCGGGACGGGCCGGGACGCGCCGGTCCGCCACCGGGTACGGAGGCGGACCGAGGGGCGCGGGACGGACCGGACGCGCCGGTGCCCCGGCCCCCGGCAACCGAGGCCGCAACCGCCGCGTGCTCCCCCACCTCCGCCCGCCCGGCTAACGTAAGACGAATGACCACCCCTACCCCGCGCACCCTCGCCGAGGAGCTCCGCAACCGCTCCGACAGCGGGCTCGCCGGTCTGCTGCGGTCCCGGCCCGACCTGCTGAACCCGGTGCCCGGCGACCTGACACAGCTGGCGACCCGGGCCGGGACGCGGGCCTCGGTGGTGCGGGCCGTGGAGCGGCTGGACACCTTCGCCCTCCAGGCCGCGGAGGCACTGGCGGTGGCGCCCGACCCGTGCCCGTACGGGGCGCTGGCGGCGCTGATGGCGGGCGACGCCGGGGACGCGGCGGTGGCCGCCGAGCTGCCGCGGGCGGTGGCGGCGCTGCGCGCGCAGGCGCTGGTGTGGGGTCCGGACGACCGGCTGCGGCTGGTGCGCACGGCGCGTGAGCTGCTGACGCCGAGCGCCGCGCACCCCTCGCCGACCGGTCTGGGGCCGAGCGTCGCGGAGGCCACGGCCGGGATGTCGCCGGGCCGGCTCCAGGAGATCATCGCCGCGGCCGGGCTGCCCGCCACCCACGACCCGGTCTCCGCGGTCGCCGCTCTCACCGCCCTCTTCGCCGACCGCGCCCGCATGGCCGCGCTGCTGGACACCGCGCCCGCCGAGTCCGTCGCCGTCCTGGACAAGCTGCTGTGGGGCCCGCCGTACGGGGCGGTCACCGACCGGCCGGCCGCACATCTGCAATGGCTGCTGGACCGCGGCCTGCTCCTCCCGGCGGGCGCCCGCAACGTCGTACTGCCCCGGGAGGCCGCGCTCCATCTGCGCGCCGGGCGCGCGCACCGCGTCCCCGAACCGGAACCGCCCACCCTCGCCCCGGCCACCGAACGCGATCCACAGCTTGTGGACAACGCGGCGGCGAGCCAGGCGTTCACGGCACTGGCGACCGTCGAGGAGCTGCTGAAGGAGTGGGACCTCGGCGGCCCGCCCGTACTGCGCGCCGGCGGCCTGAGCGTCCGCGACCTCAAGCGGACCGCCGTCGCCCTGGACACCACCGAGCAGCTCGCCGCCTTCTGGCTCGAACTCGCCTACGCGGCCGGGCTGATCGCCTCCGACGGCGAGGCCGACGAGCGCTACGCCGCCACCCCGGCCGCCGAGGACTGGCTCCAGCTGCCCGACCACGAGCGCTGGGCGGTACTGGTCACCGCCTGGCTGCCCGCGACCCGTACGCCGGGCGTGGTCGGCACCGCCGACGCGAAGGGCCGCGCGCTGGCCGCCCTCGGCCCGCACCTGGACCGCTCCCCGGCCCCGGAGGTCCGGCGCCGCGCGCTGACCCTGCTGGCCGCGCTCCCGCCCGGCGCCTCCGTACCGTCGGCGGCGATCCTCTCCCGGCTGCGCTGGGAACGTCCGCTGCGCGGCGCCGCGGCGGCACCGGGCGCCGGAGCACCCGCCGCCGCCCCGGAGGCCGCGACCGCCCCCGCGCCCGTCGAGGACCTGCGCTCCCGCCTCGCCCAATGGACGCTCACGGAGGCCGAGTTGCTGGGCGTCACCGGGCGCGGCGCACTGTCCGCCCACGGCCGCGCCCTGCTCGGCCCCGCCCCGGACACCGCCCCGGACGAGACACCGACGGCCGTCGAACCCCCCAGGGCGCCCGCCGCGGACCCCTCGCAGCAGGCCCGCGCCGCCCACGCCGCCGCCCTCCTCTCCCCCCTGCTCCCCGAACCCCTCGACCACGTCCTCCTCCAGGCCGACCTGACCGCCGTCGCCCCCGGCCCGCTGCGCCGCCCGCTCGCCGAGGCACTCGGGGCGCTCGCCGACATCGAGTCCAAGGGCGGCGCCACGGTGTACCGCTTCACCCCCGCCTCCGTACGCCGCGCCCTGGACGCCGGCCGCTCCGCCGCCGAACTCCAGGAATTCCTCACCACCCATTCCCGCACCCCCGTGCCGCAGCCGCTCGCGTACCTCATCGACGATGTGGCCCGCAAACACGGCCGGTTGCGGATCGGCGCGGCCACCGCCTACGTCCGCTGCGACGACGACGCGCTGCTCTCCGAGATCCTCGCCGACCGCCGCGCCGCCGCCCTGCGCCTGCGCCGCCTCGCCCCGACCGTGCTCGCCGCCCAGACCTCCCCCGATCAACTCCTCGACGGCCTGCGGGCGATGGGCTACGCCCCGGCCGCCGAGTCCGCCGCCGGCGACGTCCTGATCGCCCGCACCGACTCGTACCGGACCCCGCCCCGCACGGCCCCCGCCCCGGTTCCCGACGGCCCGCCGTCCCCCGACCGCACCCTCCTCGAAGCGGCGGTGCGCGCCATCCGCGCGGGCGACCTCGCCGCCACCGCCGAACGCAAACCGGCCCCCGCCGCCGCCCCGTCGGCCCCGGGCGCCCTGCCGCGCACCACCTCCGCCGAAACCCTCGCCACCATGCAGGCCGCGGTCCTCACCAGCTCCCCCGTCTGGATCGGCTACGTCAACGCCGACGGCGCCGCCAGCCAGCGCGTCATCGCCCCCGTACGCGTCGAGGGCGGCTTCGTCACCGCCTACGACCACACCTCCGACGAGGTCCGCACCTACGCCCTCCACCGCATCACCGGCGTCTCGGAACTGGCCGACGACTCGGCCTGAACACCGGGAGAACCACGGGTACGGAGGTCCGGGGAGCGGGGTCCCCCCTGATCTCCGCATCTCCTACCGGGAGCCGCGCCCACGAGGGAGCCTTTAGAGGGAGCCTGGAGAGGGGGCCTGGAGAAGGCACCCCGAGCAGGGAGGCCCTGAAAGATGAGTCTCTGAAGGGACGCCTGTACGGCTCCCGGTCGATTCCCGGTGATCCCCGGGGATCACCGGGGGATCCGGCCGCCCCCCCCCGGATCCCGAAGGTGCTCCTGCCGGACCGGCCCGCAGTGTCGGGGCGATGCGGCACACTGGACTTTTGGCCGCACCCCCGGCTCCCCCGGCTCCGCCGTCCCCGAAGCCGGCACCGGCGGCCGACCGCCGGCAAGCGACACACCCCGGAAAGCGAAAGGCGAGGCGCGTGAACGGACCTCTCATCGTCCAGAGCGACAAAACGCTCCTGCTGGAGGTGGACCACGAGCTGGCGGACGACTGCCGGCGGGCCATCGCGCCCTTCGCCGAGCTGGAGCGGGCTCCGGAGCACATCCACACGTACCGGGTGACGCCGCTCGGCCTGTGGAACGCGCGGGCGGCCGGGCACGACGCCGAGCAGGTCGTGGACGCGCTGGTGCAGTTCTCGCGGTATCCGGTGCCGCACGCGCTGCTCGTCGACGTCGCCGAGACGATGTCGCGCTACGGGCGGCTGACGCTCAGCAAGCACCCCGCGCACGGGCTGGTGCTGACCACCACCGACCGCCCCGTGCTGGAGGAGATCCTCCGGTCGAAGAAGGTGCAGCCGCTGGTCGGGGCGCGGATCGACCCGGACACGGTCGTGGTGCACCCGTCCGAGCGCGGGCAGATCAAGCAGACGCTGCTCAAGCTGGGCTGGCCGGCCGAGGACCTGGCCGGCTATGTGGACGGCGAGGCGCATCCGATCCGGCTGGAGGAGAACGGCTGGGCGCTGCGGCCGTATCAGCAGCAGGCCGTGGAGGGGTTCTGGCACGGCGGTTCGGGTGTCGTCGTCCTCCCCTGCGGTGCCGGGAAGACGCTGGTGGGCGCGGGCGCGATGGCGCAGGCCAAGGCCACCACGCTCATCCTCGTCACCAACACGGTCTCGGCCCGGCAGTGGAAGCACGAGCTGGTGAAGCGGACGTCGCTGACCGAGGACGAGATCGGCGAGTACAGCGGTACGAGGAAGGAGATCCGGCCGGTCACCATCGCCACGTACCAGGTGCTGACGACCAAGCGGAAGGGCGTCTACCCGCATCTGGAGCTGTTCGACTCCCGGGACTGGGGCCTGATCGTCTACGACGAGGTGCATCTGCTGCCCGCGCCGGTCTTCAAGTTCACCGCCGATCTCCAGGCCCGGCGCCGGCTCGGGCTGACCGCCACCCTGGTGCGGGAGGACGGCCGCGAGTCGGATGTCTTCTCGCTGATCGGCCCCAAGCGCTTCGACGCACCGTGGAAGGAGATCGAGGCGCAGGGCTACATCGCCCCGGCGGACTGCGTCGAGGTGCGGGTCAACCTGACCGACTCGGAACGGCTGGCGTACGCCACGGCCGAGACGGAGGAGAAGTACCGCTTCTGCGCGACCACGGACAGCAAGCAGCGGGTGACCGAGGCGCTGGTCCGCCGGCACCGCGGCGAGCAGACGCTGGTCATCGGGCAGTACATCGACCAGCTGGACGAGCTGGGCGAGCACCTCGACGCGCCGGTGATCAAGGGTGAGACCACCAACGCCCAGCGCGAGAAGCTCTTCAACGCCTTCCGGGAGGGGGAGATCTCGGTGCTGGTCGTCTCCAAGGTCGCCAACTTCTCCATCGACCTTCCGGAGGCCACCGTCGCGATCCAGGTGTCCGGCACCTTCGGCTCCCGCCAGGAGGAGGCCCAGCGCCTGGGCCGGGTGCTGCGCCCCAAGGCGGACGGCCACGAGGCCCGCTTCTACTCGGTCGTCGCCCGCGACACCATCGACCAGGACTTCGCCGCCCACCGCCAGCGCTTCCTGGCCGAACAGGGCTATGCGTACCGGATCGTGGACTCGGACGAGCTGCTGGCAGCGGACGAGGACGACCCGGCGCCGGCGTGACCCGGCCGCCCGGCCCGCGCCCCGTTCCTGACCGGGTGCGGGTGACCGGGTACCAGTGGCCGGGCGCCGCTCGACCGGGCGCCAGTGGCCGGGCGCCGGCGTGACGCGTCCGCCCGGCCCGCGGCCCGTTCCTAACCCGCCGCCCGGGACCGCGTACGGAGCCGCTGGTCCACGCGCGGCTGCGGTATCCCGCTCCGGCCGCGGCCGGCCCCGAGGATGCCGCTGCCGGGCCGGCCGGCGTCATCGGGCGCCCGCCGCGTCCACCAGGCCAGCGCCACCAGCAGCGCGAGGCCGATGAAGGGGTACGGCGCGGCGAGCAGCTGCTGCCACCAGGCGAAGTGCAGGGCGCGCTCGCCGCGGTGGTGGAGGGCCCACATCGAGCGGGCGGTGAAGGCGACGGCGACGGCGGCCGTCAGCGCCCGGCGCCAGGGCACGCGCCGGGTGTGCGCGGCCAGCGCGACCAGCAGCGGCACGCACCAGACCCAGTGGTGGGACCAGCTGATCGGCGAGACCAGCAGCGCCGTGACGGCCGTGGCCAGGACACCCCAGTTGTCCTGGCCGCGCAGTAGGGAGACCCGGCGGGCGGTCCAGAGTCCGAAGACGGCGGTGATCCCGGCCACCGCCATCCACCACATCCCCGGCTCGGTGGTGTGCAGCAGCCGGGCGACCAGGCCCTGGAGGGACTGGTTGTCGACGATCCACACCTTGCCGACCCGCTGCGTCTCGAACATCCGCCGCGTCCAGAACTCGATGCTGGCGCCGGGCAGCACCAGCGCGCCCAGCAGCACCGAGACCACGAACCCGGCGAGGGCGGTGAAGGCGGCCTTCACCCGGCCGGTGATCAGAAGGTAGACCGCGAAGATCGCGGGGGTGAGCTTTATGCCGGCCGCGATGCCGGTGGCGAAGCCCTTGAACCGGGCGCCGTCCGGGCGGGAGAGGTCCCACAGGACCAGGCAGGTCAGCGCGAGATTGACCTGCCCGAAGACGAAGGTCTGGAAGACCGGTTCGAGCCACAGGCCGAACGCGGTGGCGGCGAGGATGACAGGCGCGGTGTACGCGGCCTTGCGCAGGCCGGCGGCTTTGCAGGAGAGATGGATCAGCAGTGCCAGCAGGGCGGCGTTGACGAGGACGCAGGTGACTTTGAGGGTGGTGAGCGAGATCCAGGTGGTGGGGATGAAGAGCAGGGCCGCGAAGGGCGGGTACGTGGCCGGCAGGGCCCACTTGGTGACCGTGAAGCCGTAGAGATCACCGCCGGTGGCGGCGGCGTGGCCCTCGGCGCGGTAGACCACTATGTCGGACATCGGGAGCTGCACCGTCATGTACAGCGCCCACAGCCCGGCGAAGGACAGCACCAGCAGTGCCACTCCCAGCGCCAGTCGGCCGGGCCTGGCAATGCTCTGCGCCCAGGTGCGTCTCCACGTCCACGTCCCCGTCCCGTCGGCGGCAGACACCGTTGACCCCTCCTCGTCGCCCTGAGCGCGCGCTCTCTGCGGCGACGCTAGTGGATCGAGACCGACCGTCCGTAACGCTTTCCGGCCGACCGGATGTCCATGCCGACTCGGCTGCTTCTTCCACGTACTGGCGCGTAATGGCTGGTGTTCTCGTCGTTGGCTGGTGTTCTCGTCGTTCGTTGGCTGGTGTTCTCGTCGTTCGCTGATGTTCTCGTCGTCGGCCGGCGTGCTTGGCGTTGATTTCTTGACCGGCGCTGATCGCGTAGCGGGCGTGTGGCCCGCCGGTGTGCTCGTGGCCGGGGCTGTGCGGCCGGCCGGTGATCTCGCGGTTGGCCGTGCAACCTGCCGGTGATCTCGCCGTCGGTTTGGCTGCTGGTTGGTTTCGCTGCTTCTTGGTTTCGCCGCTTCTTGGTTTCGCGGCGGACGGTCAGCCCTCGGTGTACTCCCCCATCACCACGACGCTGAACGCCGCCGCCGCGAAGACCTTTACCGCACGGAGTGCATTGCCGACCAGATGACGGTGCTCATGGGCGTCGGCCGTGCCGCCGCTGGGGTCGGGGCCGAGGGCTGTGGCGCCCCTGACCGGGTGCCGTGAGACAGGACGGGCAGAGGAGACGGAGGGAATGGCGGAGACGGAGGGGAGTGAGGCGACAGAGGCTGAGGAAATCGTTGCGCTGCTCATGCCTCCATCATCGAATTCACGCGATTGCAGCACATCGGCCCGAGGGTCCATCTCCGCACGGCCCCGCCTCAGCCTATGGGTCCACACCGCCCCCTACGGGAGACCTACGGGACCAGGCGGTATCCCTCCCGGGTACGGCAAGCCGCCGCCGGCTCCGCGGGCCCGGAAAATCCGTTGGCACCCCTGATAGCTGCTGACTACAATCGCGCGTCTGCCTGCCTCCCGTCGGGGAGTGCCACCGACCGGACGGAAACCGGCCGGTCCTTCGCTTCACACCGATGCTGACCCGCCCACCGGAGGCAAGACCGTGCCCTCGCACGCCCACCCGTCGCCCAGCCACCACCCCTCACGGACGGCGCCCGACGCCGACGCCCTTGCCTCGGAACACCCGTCGCCCGGCCTCGACCCCCTCCAGCGCGAGCGCGCGCACCTCGCCGCTTCCCGTGCCGCCCTCCGCGCGATGCGCGAGGACGCCCAGGCCCTCAACATCGCCGACGTCACCGCGAACTGGGTCAACGCCAAGGTCCTCCAGGGCGAGATCGACGCCCGTATCAAGGCCCTCGCCGACCTCTCCCACACCCCGCTCTTCTTCGGCCGGCTCGACTACCTGAACGCCCCGGGCCTCGACCTCGCCGAGGGCGCCGCGGGAGAGAACTTCTACATCGGGCGCCGCCATGTCCACGACGCCGACGGCGACCCCATGGTCATCGACTGGCGTGCCCCCGTCTCCCAGCCGTTCTACCGGGCCTCCAAGAAGGACCCGATGGACCTCAAGCTGCGCCGCCGCTTCGGCTACACCGGCGGCGAGCTGACCGCCTACGAGGACGAGCACCTCACCGACCCGGCCGAGGCCGAGACCACCAGCGCCCTCCTCCAGGCGGAGATCGAGCGCCCGCGCGTCGGCCCCATGCGGGACATCGTCGCCACCATCCAGCCGGAGCAGGACGAGATCGTCCGGGCCGGTATCGGCGGCTCGGTCTGCGTCCAGGGGGCGCCCGGCACCGGCAAGACGGCCGTCGGCCTGCACCGTGTCGCCTATCTCCTCTACGCCCACCGGGAGCGGCTGGCCCGTTCCGGCACCCTGGTCATCGGCCCCAACCGCTCCTTCCTCCAGTACATCGAGCAGGTGCTGCCCGCCCTGGGCGAGCTGGAGGTCAAGCAGGCCACGGTGGACGACCTGGTCGGCCATGTGGAGGTGCGCGGGACGGACGAGGCAGCCGCGGCGACGGTGAAGGGCGACGCGCGGATGGCCGAGGTGCTGCGGCGGGCCGTCCGCTCGCACATCGCCCTGCCGCAGGAGCCGTGCGTGGTGGTCCGCGGCTCCCGCCGCTGGCGCGTACCGGCGTATGAACTCGAAGAGATCGTACGGGAGTTGATGGACCGCGACATCCGATACGGGGCGGCTCGCGACGCGCTTCCGCAGCGGATCGCGCACGCCGTCCTGGTCCGTATGGAGCAGGCGGGCGAGGCGCCCGACGACCGGGTGCAGGACGCGGTGGCCCGTAATGCCGCGGTGAAGGCGGTGGTCAAGGCGGTCTGGCCGCCGGTCGATCCGGCGAAGCTGGTCCTGCGGCTGCTGGGCGACGCCGACTTCCTCGCCGAGCAGGCGGACGGGATCCTCACCCCCGAGGAGCAGAAGACGATCCTGTGGACCAAGCCGGCGCGCAGCGTGAAGAGCGCCAAGTGGTCGTCCGCGGACACGGTGTTGATCGACGAGGCGATGGACCTGGTGACCCGTACGCACTCGCTCGGCCATGTGGTCCTGGACGAGGCACAGGACCTCTCCCCCATGCAGTACCGGGCGGTGGGCCGCCGGTGCACGACCGGCTCGGCGACGATCCTCGGCGATATCGCGCAGGGCACGACCCCGTGGGCGACCGACACCTGGCAGGAGGCGCTGGCCCACCTGGGCAAGCCCGGTTCGGCCGTCGAGGAGCTGACCCAGGGCTTCCGCGTACCGCGCGAGGTCATCGCGTACGCGTCCCGGCTGCTGCCCGCCATCGCCCCCGATCTGACGGAGGCGACCTCGATCCGCGAGTCGGCGGGCGACTTCGCGATCCGTGCGGTGCCGCCCGCGGACCTGGACTCCGCGGTCCTCGGGGCCTGCCGCGACGCGCTCGCGAAGGAGGGCTCGATCGGCCTGATCGCGGCGGACGCCCGGATTCCGGTGCTGCGTACGGCACTTGGGGAGGCCGGCATCAGCTGCCTCGCCCCCGGAGCGGAGACCTCCGCCGCCGCCCGGCTGACCCTGGTGCCCGCCACTCTGGCCAAGGGTCTGGAGTACGACTACGTGGTGCTGGACGAGCCGGCCGCGATCGTCGACGGCGAACCGGACGAACGGACCGGACTGCGCCGCCTGTACGTCTGCCTGACCCGGCCGGTCTCCGGCCTGACGGTCGTCCATGCGGCCGGCCTGCCACAGCAGTTGACGACGACCGCGGCGACGGACAACTGAGGACGGTCCCTCAGCCCTCCGAGGACTCCCTCTCCGAGGCCTCCCTCTCCGAAGGCCGCCCCTCCGCCGGCCGCCCCTCCGAGGACTTCCCCTCCGACGGCTGCCCGGCCCGCCGGGGCCCGGCCACCCTCGGAGGGCCCCGCCGCCCCCTCCAGCGGGCGTCGCACCACCCTGCCGAGGTCCCTCACCGACCGGGCTCGCCCCGGTCGGCCGGGGCCCTCGCCTCAAACCTGCTGCACCACCGGCAGATCCAGCGCCGCCCGCCACTCGCGTACGGCCGCCGCCTCCACCGGCGCCTCCCAGCCCCCGGGCCGGGCGGCGCCGCCGATGTGGAACGCGTTCAGCCCGGCCGCCCGCAGCTCCGGCAGATGCTCCAGCCGCAGCCCGCCGCCCACGAGGATCCGTGGTGCGTATCCCGGCTCGCCCGCCTCCGTACGCGCCTGCTCGGCCACCAGGGTCGCCAGCCCCTCGTCGACGCCCTGCGCCGATCCCGCCGTCAGATACGTATCGAGCCCGGCCGACTCGTCGCAGCCCGCCAGTGCCATGCGCAGCGCGTGCCGGTCGGCGGCCCGGTCGACGGCCCGGTGGAAGGTCCAGCGGCACCCATCGATCGCCCCGGCCAGCGCGCCCACGGCCGCGAGGTCCGGCCGCCCGTCCGGCGTCAGAAACCCGAGGACGAACTCCTCGGCTCCCTCCGCCCGCAGCGCCGCCGCCTCCGCGCACAGCGCGTCCACATCGCCCGCCGCGAACCCGTCGGCGGCCCGCAGCATCACCCGCAGCGGGATGTCGACGGCCGCGCGGATCGCCGCGAACGTGGCCCGCGGCGGCGTCAGCCCGTCCGCCGCCATGTCCGTGACCAGTTCAAGCCGGTCGGCACCGCCGGCCCGGGCGGCGATCGCGTCCTGCGGACCGAGCGCGATCACCTCCAGGAGCGCGCGCTGATTCATACGACCCAACCCTTCGACGACGACGTAACGAGCGACAACGTGACGAGACAGGAGACCGGAGCGCCACGCACCGCGCACCACGCCAAGCACTGCGACGAGCACTACGGCGACACACCGGCACACCGGCACGTCGGCACATGGACACAACAGGTCTAGTCCAATATCCAGCCTAAGCGCTCACCGGCCCCGCCGGGGCCACCCACCCCCAGGACACGGCCGAAATCCACCCGTATCCCACCGCTCCCACGATCCCGAAACCGCCCATTGGCATGAGTGTGAATCAGCCCGCACATGGGTAACACGCCTTTCCGGTAAGGGTGTTGCGATATCGCACCACCCATGACCCACACATCGGGGGATCTCATGTCGGACTTAGCGACCGTTTCCGCAGAAATAGCCCCGTATCTCGCCGTGGCGGCGAACAGCCTGGGCACGTCCGTCCTCACCGCCGCCCAGGACCGGATCGCCGAACGCACCGTGACCGCCGGCGAGGGCTTCTTCCGCCGCCTGCTGCACCGCCACGACGGCGCCGCCGACCTCGGCGACGCCACCGACCTCGGCAACGGCACCACCGAGCCCCTCCTCGACGTCCGCCGCGCGGACACCCTCGACGCGCTGCTCGCGACCCTCGACGACCACGACCGCCGACTGCTCGCCACCGCCGTCACCGCCTGGCTGCGGTCCCCCGCCGAGCAGCGCGAAGCCGAGGATTTCCGCCACCACGTCACCCGGCTCGCCTCCGCCACCGGCCCGCAGACCGTCCACTACACCCCCACCGCGACCGGCCAGGGCTCC
Source organism: Streptomyces albospinus (assembly GCF_014648695.1). Lineage (GTDB taxonomy): Bacteria > Actinomycetota > Actinomycetes > Streptomycetales > Streptomycetaceae > Streptomyces > Streptomyces albospinus. The sequence goes on along the minus strand of NZ_BMRP01000011.1, from coordinate 166,398 downwards.
ATCGCCGCCGTCGAGATCCACGGCAACATCACCATGGGAGGCAGCCCCCGCCCACAGGACGACGCATGACCCCACCGAGCACCCCGCGGGACGGCGGCGACCTCCACCACAGCCCCACCGCCCACGGCGACCACTCCATAGCGGCCGGCACCATCCGGAACGTCTTCATCCGCTGGGCCGTGCACCCCAGCGCCCGCTGGCTGCCCCTGCTCCTGGCCTGCGCCGCCCTGGTCATCGCCGGCACCACCTGGCCGGACGGCCCCGCCCGCCAGTACGCCCTGTGGGGCATCCTCGCCGCCCTCTCCCTCACCACCGCCGCCGCCCGCGTCCTCATCCGGCGCCGCCGCGACGCCCGCGTCATCGCCGCCCTCTCCCTCGTGTCCGTCCTCGCCACCGTGGGCGGCTGGCTGGCATTCCGGAACGTCGTCCTCCACGGCGAGATCGACGTCACGGGAAGAGTGGCCTCCCAGGGCACGCAGCCCCTGGACGCCGCCACCCACCGGACCCTCACGCTCGGCCTCGACGCCCCCGCCCTGAAGGAACCCCGCAACGCCCTGCGGCTGACCCTGGCCATCGCCGACCACGACCCGGCCGGCCCCACCTGCCTCCCCGACTCGTCCGCCACCGTCTCCCTGACGACCTCCGGCGTCGCCGCCCAGCAGCAGACCGTCCGCCCCGGAGGCACCGCCGACTTCTCCCTGGGCGCGCAGGTCAGCACCGTACGGATCAACGTCACACTCAGCACCGCCCGCGGCTGCCGCATGGACATCCACCCCACGGAAGCGACGCTCTACGACAGGTAGACGCTCCACGACAGCCAAGGGCGCGGAAGGCAAGAAGAACGGGGACCCTCATGACCACCACCCACGCGACGAAACTGGCGGCCTTACTCGCCCTGACCGCCCTCACCGCCGCCGCCTGCGGCTCCTCCGAACCGCCCTCCCTCTTCTCCACCGGAAAGGTCTCGGTCGGCGCGAAGAACGACCAGCCGGGCACCGGAGTCGTCCACAACTACAAGTTCTCCGGGTTCGACATCACCGTCGCCCGGCAAATCCTCAAATCCGTGGGCGCCGAACCGGATTTCGGCATCGTGCCGTCGGAGGACCGCAGCGCGGTACTCACCGACAAAAAGAAGGACCTGGTCGTCGCCACCTTCTCGATCACCGTCGACCGCATGAAGGAACTGGACTTCGTCGGACCGTACGCCTCCACCTACCAGGGCCTCATGGTGCGCAAGAACGACAACCGCATCCGGAAGCCGTCCGACCTCGCCGGAAAGCGCGTCTGCACCTGGCCCGGCACCACCTCCGCCACCACCCTCCAAGGCCCGGACGGCAACCACATCGCGGTCTACGAAGCCCCGGACGCCTCCAGCTGCATCACCGACCTCAAGACGAAGAAGGTGGCCGACGCGGTCTCCACCGACCAAATGATCCTCTACGGCTTCACCCAGGAAAACCCGGACCTCAAGGTCGTCCCCGACATCACCTTCGGCTCCGCGAACCACTACGGCATCGCCATGGCCAAGGGCCACCGCAGCGACTGCCTCAAACTCCGCGGCGCCCTGCGCGATTACGTCACCAGCAACGACTGGAGCCACGACTTCACCACGTCCCTCCCTTCCATTCCCGCGGCCGACCCCACCTGGGAAACCGACTTCAAACCCCGCGTGGAAACCGTCGACTCCCTCTCCTGCCGCGATACCCCCCGCACCTGAACCGGGGCACAATGGCGCCCATGACCACCCTGGCCAGCCGCTGGGCCACCACCGTGGCCAACGCCCGCGCCCCCCACGCGGGCCCCGACCCCGCCCCGTACGCGAAGAACCTCCTCGCCCGGTGGGACGAGCCCCAGCGCCGCTACCACACCACCGACCACCTCACCGCGGTCCTCGACCGCATCGACGAACTCGCCGACCACGCCGAGGATTTGCCGGCCATCCAGCTGGCGGCGTGGTTCCACGACGCCGTCTACCGCCCCGACCGCTCCGAGAACGAGGAGCGCAGCGCCGCCCTCGCCGAACGCGCCCTCCCCGAACTCGGCATCGACGCCCCCCGCACGGCCGAGGTCGCCCGCCTCGTACGCCTCACCGTCACCCACGACCCGGCCGCCGACGACCGCAACGGCCAGGTCCTCTGCGACGCCGACCTGGCCGTACTGGCCGGCTCCCCCGACCGGTACGCCGCCTACGCCGCCGCCGTCCGCGCCGAGTACGCCTTCGTGCCCGACCCCGACTTCCGGTCCGGCCGCGCCGCCGTCCTCCGCCAACTCCTCGCCCTCCCCCACCTGTTCAGGACGCCCCACGGCCAGGCCCACTGGGAACAACCTGCCCGCCACAACCTCACCACCGAACTGTCGCTCCTGAGTACCGGCACCTGAGAACCGACACCTGAGCACCAGTGCCCGAGCCCGCCCGGCACACGCGGAAGTGTCCGACGGCCGGAAGCGTCGGTCACTCGGGACGCTCCCGGAAGCCCCTCATGAAGTCCCTGGAAGCCCTCGGGAAACCCCGAGGGCTTCCCGGGAATGTAAGCAGCCCAAAGACGGTTAGTACCTGACATGCCAGCACCAGCCGACCGCTCCCGCCTGCCCATATCCGTCTACGTCCTGGGGCTCTCGGTCTTTGCCCTCGGTACCTCCGAGTTCATGCTCTCCGGCATCCTCCAGCCCCTGGCCAGGGACCTTCAGGTCTCCATCCCGCAAGCCGGGCTGCTGGTCTCCGCCTTCGCCATCGGCATGGTCGTCGGCGCCCCCGTACTGGCCGCCGCAACCCTCCGCCTCCCCCGCCGCACCACCCTCATCGCCCTGCTCGCCGTCTTCGGACTGGGCCAGGCGGCAGGCGCCCTGTCCCCGTCCTACGCCGTCCTCTTCGTCTCCCGCGTCATCAGCGCACTCGCCTGCGCGGGCTTCTGGGCGGTCGGCGCGGCGGTGGCGGTATCGCTCGTACCGGTCACCGCGCGCGCCCGCGCCATGGCCGTCATGGTCGGCGGTCTGAGCATCGCCAACATCGCCGGCGTCCCCGCCGGCGCCCTGCTCGGCCAGCACGCCGGCTGGCGCGCCGCCTTCTGGGCAGTGGCCGCCCTCTCCGCGATCGGCCTCGTCGGCGTCATCGCCCTCGTTCCGTACACGGCGGTCCCGACCGGCGAGGACCGCCCGCAGCTCCGCCGCGAGCTGAGCATCTACAAGGACAAGCAGGTCTGGCTGGCGCTGATCGCCACCGCCATGAACGGCGCCGCTGTCTTCGCCCTCTTCTCGTACCTCTCCCCGCTCCTCACCGAAACCGCCGGCCTCGCCGAGAGCTGGGTCCCGACGGTGCTGGCGCTCTTCGGTGTCGGCGCGCTGATCGGTACGTTCATCGGCGGGCGGATCGCCGATGCGCACCTCTTCGGCACGCTCTTCGCCGGAATCTCGGCCTCCACGGCCGTACTGGCCATCCTGGCGCTGACCGCGCACAGCCCGGTCGCCGCCGTGGGCCTCTCCCTCATGCTCGGCGTCACCGCGTTCACCACCGCGCCGGCCCTCAACGCCCGGATGTTCAACGTCGCGAACGCCGCCCCGACCCTCGCCGGCGCCACCACCACCGCCGCCTTCAACGTCGGCAACACCCTCGGCCCCTGGCTGGGCGGCCTGGCCATCAGCGCGGGCTGGGGCTACCCGGCCGTCGCCTGGACGGGCGCGGCCCTGGCAGCCGTAGCCGTCGCCACCACGGCCGTCGCCTTCCGCATCCACCGCGCCACGGCCGGCTCCCGCGTGATCGCCTCCTCCACCCCCGCACCCACCGCCCCCACCCGGGAAGCCGCAGACCAGCACTGACGCTCACCATCGGCGCGCCCAGCACCCGGACCGCAGACGCGGGACCACGGCCGCTGGGCGCGCAGCACTCCGGCCTCGGGGCCCTCCCCTCCCCCCCACCCACCCCACGCCCCTACTCCCGCCCCCGCCTCCCCCAAGTGGTCCCCACCTGGTCCCCACGCGGCCCCCACGTCCGGCCGGTCGCTACGCTCCAGGGCGTCCCTCAGGGCGTCGGCGTCCCTTGGGGCGTCGCAGCCCTGCCTCCGTCAGTCGCCGGACCAGTTCCTTGGACCCGACCTCTACGGCTCCCGCCCGCACCGCGTCCCCATAGCGCTCTGCCGGCAGGTCGTAGTGGTCGCGCTCGAACGCCCGCGGCGGCGCGCCGATTTCAGCCGCGAAGCGATGCAGCTCGTCGAACGAGCGATCACTCACCAGGTGTGACCACATCCTTCCGTGTCCCGGCCACGTGGGCGGATCTATATAGATCGCCACCTCATCCCTCCGCCGGCGTGCGGAGCCGCCCGACGGGGGCCACCGCCACCGCCGTCTTCGGGCACACCCAGTGCGGATCCGGCCCCAACTCCGGTTCCACGTCCAGCGCATGGGGATCACCGGACTCGATGCACACCGGACACAGCGGCCAGCGCCCGTACCGTTCCAACAGCGCGTCCTGTACGTCCTGCGCTATCAGCCCGGCGAGGAACGCCGCGCCGTCAGGCCACTGCTCCACCCACCACCGGCGGTGGGAGACCGCGTCCTCGACGAGCGAGACGATGTCGGCGTCCGCGACCTCGTCCGCGATCAGATCTGCGAGCACCAGCGCTCGCGCGGTATGCAATGCCTGCTCCAGCTCCATGCACACATTCTCTCGCGGTCCGCGCGACCGGTCGAAGTTATCCACAGGTGCCGCCGAGCCGCCCTCGCAACTGTCCACAGGCTTCACGGAGGGTATTGACGCACCGGCGCGCTGAAATTACTTTTCAGCCATGAGCAGCGGAGTGAAGGAAACTTTCAAAGACGAGTCCACCAAGACCCACCCCGAGAACCGACCCGAGACCCGGCCGGACATCCGGCCCGACATCCACCCCGCGAGCAGATCGGCTCCGGCGCCGCCCGTGCCCGCGGCACTGGCCGCCAAGGTCCGCACCCTCGCCCCGACGATGACCCGTTCCATGCAGCGTGTCGCGGAGGCCGTCGCGGGCGACCCCGCCGGCTGCGCCGCCCTCACCGTCACCGGCCTCGCCGAGCGCACCGGCACCAGCGAAGCCACCGTCGTCCGGACCTCCCGGCTGCTCGGCTATCCCGGCTATCGCGATCTGCGCCTGGCGCTGGCCGCGCTCGCCGCGCAGCAGGCGGCCGGCAGCGCGCCCGCGGTGACCGCGGATATAGCGGTCGACGACTCCCTCATCGACGTCGTCGCCAAGCTCGCGCAAGAGGAGCGGCAGTGTCTGGCCGACACCGCCGCCGCGCTGGACGTCACCCAGCTCGAAGCGGCCGTTGCCGCCCTCTCCGCGGCCCGCCGGATCGATGTGTACGGCATAGGGGCCTCCAACCTCGTCGCCCAGGATCTGGTGCAGAAGCTGCTCCGCATCGGCCTGATCGCGCATGCGCACTCGGACCCGCACCTCGCCGTGACCAACGCCGTGCAGATGCGGGCCCGCGATGTCGCCATCGCGATCACCCACTCCGGCCGGACCACCGACGTCATAGAGCCCCTGCGGGTGGCGTTCGACCACGGTGCGACGACCATTGCCATCACCGGCCGCCCGGACGGCGAGATCGCCGCGTACGCCGACCACATCCTGACGACGTCCACGGCCCGCGAGAGCGAGCTCCGTCCCGCCGCGATGTCCTCGCGGACCAGTCAACTCCTGGTGGTGGACTGCCTCTTCATAGGCGTGGCGCAGCGCACGTACGAGACCGCCGCCCCGGCGCTCTCCGCCTCCTACGAGGCGCTGGCCCACCGTCACTCCCCCCGCACCGGCCACTGACCCGTCGCGGGCACCGGCCGCCCCTCCGTCCTCCCCGCACGCACGAAGAGAGCCGCCAGTCATGACCAGCCCCGCTGCCCACGACCCCAACTACACAAGACTCCGGACCCAGTTGGACGGCCTCACCACGGAAGCGTTCCGGCCCGATCTCGCGGACATCGACCGCCGTTCCACGTTGGAGATCGCCCGCACGATGAACGGTGAGGACGCCTCCGTCCCCGCCGCGGTTGCCGACCGCCTCCCCGAGATCGCCGCCGCCATCGATGCCACCGCCGCCCGTATGACCCGCGGCGGCCGGCTGATCTACGCCGGCGCCGGTACGGCCGGCCGGCTCGGTGTCCTGGATGCGAGCGAGTGCCCGCCCACGTTCAACACCGACCCCGCCGAGGTCCTCGGCCTCATCGCGGGCGGTCCGTCCGCGATGGTTTCGGCGGTCGAGGGCGCCGAGGACAGCAAGGAGCTCGCGGTCGAGGACCTGACCGCGATCGCCGTCGCCGACCGCGACACGGTCGTCGGTATCTCCGCCTCCGGCCGTACGCCGTATGCCGTCGGCGCCGTCGAGCACGCCCGCGCCATCGGCGCGCTGACCATCGGCCTTTCCTGCAACGCCGATTCCGCGCTCGCCGCAGCCGCGGAGCACGGCATCGAGATCGTCGTGGGCCCGGAGCTGCTGACGGGCTCCACCCGCCTCAAGGCGGGCACGGCCCAGAAGCTCGTCCTCAACATGCTCTCGACCATCACCATGATCCGGCTCGGCAAGACCTACGGGAATCTGATGGTCGATGTCCGCGCCTCCAACGAGAAGCTGCGGGCCCGTTCGCGCCGCATCGTCGCGCTCGCGACGGGTGCCACCGACCTGGAGATCGAGGCCGCTCTCGCCGAGGCGGACGGCGAGGTGAAGAACGCCATTCTCGTTCTCCTCGGCGGTGTCGACGGCCGGCAGGCCGCCCGCCTCCTCCACACCTCTCGCGGCCACCTGCGCGCCGCCCTCCAGTCCGCCTCCCAAGCCAACTGACGTCACGTCAAGGATCACCGACAGCCCGCCATACACAAACAAGGCGCCGCACATGACCGAAGACAAGAACCGCGCCACTGCCGCCGCGATCCTCCCCCTCGTCGGCGGCGCCCGGAACATCACCTCCATCGCCCACTGCATGACCCGCCTCCGCCTGGACATCCGGGACCGCTCCCTGGTCCAGGACGAGGCCCTGAAGGCGCTCCCGGCCGTGCTGGGCGTGGTCGAGGACGACACCTACCAGATCGTGCTCGGTCCCGGCACGGTCGCCCGGGTCACCCCCGAACTGGAACGCCTCGCAGCCGACGACAGCGCCCCCACCCCGCAACCGGAACCACCGACCGAACCACACCCCGCAGCGCAATCCGGCCCGCAAGCCGGACCGGAGGCCCCCCGGCAACCCGCGCCCACCCCAACCACCACCGCCGCCGAGCTGGCCGCGCAAGGCGCTGCCCTCAAGGCCCGCCAGAAGGCCCGCAACGCCACGCCCGTCAAGCTGTTCCTCCGCCGCATCGCCAACATCTTCGTCCCGCTCATCCCCGCCCTGATCGGCTGCGGCATCATCGCGGGGGTCAACGGCCTGCTGGCGAACGCCGGTTGGCTCCCCGCCCTCGTCCCGGCCCTCACCGCCATCGCCTCCGGCTTCATGTCGCTGATCGCGGTCTTCGTCGGCTACAACACCGCGAAGGAGTTCGGCGGTACGCCCGTCCTCGGCGGCGCGGTCGCCGCGATCATCGTCTTCCCGGGCGTCGCCCACATCACCGCCTTCGGCCAGAAGCTCTCCCCAGGCCAGGGCGGCGTCCTCGGTGCACTCGCCGCCGCCCTCCTGGCCGCACAGTTGGAAGGCCGGCTCCGCAGATGGATCCCGGAGGCCCTGGACGTCCTCCTCACCCCCACCCTCACCGTCCTCCTGACCGGCCTGGTCACCGTCTTCGGCCTGATGTACGCGGCGGGCGAGGCCTCCACCGCCATCGGGTCGTCCGCCACCTGGCTGCTCGCCCACGGCGGCGCCGTCGCCGGCTTCATCCTCGGCGGCCTCTTCCTCCCCCTGGTCATGCTGGGCCTCCATCAGGCCCTCATCCCCATCCACACCACCCTCATCCAACAACAGGGCTATACGGTCCTCCTGCCGATCCTCGCCATGGCCGGCGCGGGCCAGGTGGGCGCCGCCCTGGCCGTCTACGTCCGCCTCCCCCGCAACCGCTCGATCCGTACGACGATCAAGTCCGCCCTCGCTGCGGGCTTCCTGGGCGTCGGCGAGCCCCTGATCTACGGCGTCTCGCTCCCCCTGGGCCGCCCCTTCATCACCGCCTGCGTCGGCGGCGCGTTCGGCGGCGGCGTCGTCGGCCTCTTCAACCAGCTCGGCGACGCGGTCGGCTCCACCGCCATCGGCCCCTCCGGCTTGGCCCTGTTCCCCCTGATCAAGGGCAACCACCCGCTCGGCACCACGGTCGCCGTCTATGCCCTCGGCCTCGTCATCGGCTATGCGGTCGGCTTCGTCGCCACGTACTTCTTCGGCTTCAGCCGACAGATGCGTACGGACCTGGACGCCGCCCCGCAGTGCACAGCCCCGGCACCGGCGGCCGGGGAAGCGGACACGGCGGCGCCGACCGTCCCCCATCCGGGGAGTTCGGACGGCACCCGCGCGCCGCTCCCCGACGCCGGGTAGCACCTCCCCTACGGCCAACGATCCACCGAATGCCAGGAGTTGCGCACTCGCCAGTCACGGAATCCGGCTGCTCTGCCAGTTCAAGTCCCGCAGCCGGGCCGCGAGCGCGGCGAACCGCGGAACTCCCCGCAGCAGACCGGGCGGGCAGTTCCACTCCGCGCCACCGCCGGGCGGCCGGAGCTGCACGAACGGCCCCCGGTGGCCGCTCACCCGCCCGATCCGCCCGTCACGCCCGTCCATCGCATAGCTGCCGGCCGCCGGAATCACCGCTGCCGCCCCTCCGGGCCGTGCCCGTCGTGCCCGTATGCGGCGCCCTGCGCGTACTCCGCGAGGACCTCGGCCAACCGCCGGGCGGTCTCCACGTTGCACCGCCCCAGTTCCACCAGCGGCGCCATGAACGTACTGGCCGCCGAGACCGGATCCACGCACAGCGAGGGCAGGGTCACCCCCACCGCTCGCAGCGCGCTGTCCAGTTCCGCCGTGACCTGCTCGGCCGCCTGCACCCTCTCACTCGCCGTGAGCACTCCCACCATCACCTTCCGCACCGAGCGTTCTTCGCTATGCACACAGCGTGGCGGCAACCGGTCCAACCTGGACAGAGGCGCAGACCCAACAACCGTTCCGTTCCACCAGGGAGTTGCTGCGATGCCCGCACCAAAACCCCTCGATCCGTCCTCATCGCCCCGTGCCATGCCCGGCGCCGAATTACGCCACCAGCGCGAGAAGGCCGAACTCACGCAGGAGGAACTCGGCAACCGCCTCTTCGTCAGCGGCTCCTTCATCGGCCAGTTGGAGGCGGGCACCCGGCACATGCACATCGACATCGCCCAGCAGATAGACCAAATCCTGGACACGGACGGCTACTTCGAGCGCAACTGCGAAGCGGCGACGAAGTCGAAGTACCCGGACCACTTCGCGGAGGCGGCTGAGGCGGAGGCGATTGCGACAGAGATCAGGGAGTACGAGCAGTTGCTGATCCCGGGACTGCTTCAGACTCCGGCGTATGCACGGGTCGTGTTCCGTGCGTACCAACCGACGGCAATAGAAGACGTCATCGACGAACTGGTCGCGAACCGAATGGATCGAACGCGGCTGCTCGACAGCCCAACAACCCCGTTGGTTTGGTGCATCTTGGACGAGGCGGCGCTACGCCGAGCCGCCGGTGGCCCCGGGGTGATGGCCGAGCAGCTGGGCCACATCGCAGACTTGGTCCGGCGTCATCGGGCCATCGTTCAGGTACTGCCGTTCAGTGCTGGGGCGCATGCAGCCCTTGAGGGCTCTCTCAAGCTGATGACCTTCGAAGATGCACCCCCGCTGGCTTACCTCCAAGGCCTTGGTACTGGACGGCTGCACGACGATCCAGCCACCGTCGCTCAGCACCAACTCGCCTACGATTTCCTGGGGGCCACCGCATTGTCACCGAAAGAATCCCTGGCCCTGATCGAATCAGCGGCGGAGGATTACGCCCATGAAGAGCATCCCTGAGTACGACCTGAGCACCGCTACCTGGCACAAGTCCAGCTACAGCGGCGGCGATGGAGGCAACTGCCTGGAGGTAGCCGCCTGGCGCAAATCCACGTACAGCGGCGGCAGCGGCGGCAACTGCCTGGAAGTCTCCGACGGCCACCCCGGCATCGTTCCGGTTCGCGACTCCAAGGATCCGCAGGGCCCGGGGCTCGCGTTCCGGGCGCCGGCGTGGACGACGTTCATCGCGGGCGTCAAGGAAAGGGAGACGGGCGGCGACCGTTAGCCGTAGCCGCCGCCCGCCCAACACGTAGTAAAGGGGCCCGTGATGCGCCGCTCGGGCGCGTCACGAGCTCCTGTCACGCCGTAGCCACGCCGTAGTTCACGTCGTTCTCAGCCATCCGGCATTACTCCACGTGTCCGCAGTTGCTGCACACCCACTGCGACTCGTCGGTGGGATTGCCGTTCTCGTCGGTTTCCACGGTCTTGTACATCGTGCTGTGGCACTTACCGCATCCGCGCGTCTCGATCATTTGCCCCATACCGACCTCCCGCCTGCGTTCTACCCGGAGTCGGACTCGGTCTCACGCAGAGCAATGGCATGGTCAAGCATTTCGACTGCTTTCAGGCGTGCCGCTTCGCGGGCCTCTATCTCTTCCGCGCTGTCGCCGGTGGCGGCAACCCTGGGGCACTCCGGGCAGGACCACCGGTCGACCCAGCCGGGAGAGGGGGACTTCATCGCCACGTTGCAGTGCGGGCAGAGCATCGTCACTCCCTCGACGTGACCACAGAACGCGCAGACCCAGACGGGCCCCTCGCTGTCCCGCTGCTGCCACATCGTCCGGCGGCAGCGCGGGCAGCCTGTCGTACCGATGCCCAGCGGGCCCATGATGGGCGGCTCCGGGGTGGCGTCGGCGTAGGCCACGATCTGCTTGCGCAGCCGGTCGTCCGTCGTGTTGGCCATGCGCAACAGGCGGACGGTACGGGAGCGAACCTCTTCGACAAACTCGGTCATCGCCGCAGCAGCGTACGCGAATCGCCCATGCCCCGGGGCTCAAGCCTCGCGATCCGAGCCCTCCTTCCAAGGAACGGGCGGACGGCCAGAAACCCACCCACCCGCCCCCCGCGCGGCAACTTCCGCGCACACCAGGAAGGATGACGTTCCGTGGCGGGTTTGCCACGCCACGTATCGTCGGTTTAGCGTGCGCAGCAAGAAATCAACCCCGGCAGGCGCTACCAACACCGGCCGGGGTCTCACCAACAGGATCGGACTCAACGATCCCATGGCGCACCAACAAGATCGGACTCAACGATCCCATGGCGTACGAAGACTTTAGCCCTCCCCGGCACCTCCCCGCACTCCCCCACCCCCTCGCGAAGCCGGGTTTCGGCAAGCGCAGCGCACCCGGCCAACGTCCTGCCCGGCCCGCCGACTTCGCACATCTGCCCCGCCGTGAGGCGTCGGTCGCCGCGTACCTCGACCGGCTGCCCGAAGGGGCGGACATCTCCGTGAAGACGCTGGCCAAGGTGCTGGCGGACTACGGCCAGTGCGCGTTGCGGACCGTACGGCGGCGGCTGTCCGAGGCGGGTCATCTGCGGCAGTTCACCGAGCACCTGATGAGTGACGACGGCAGTCAGCAATGGGTGACGCGGACGTACTTCTCGCGGACGCCGCGGGATGACGCCTGGTGGGCGGCCTTACGCGCCGGGAACGTTCCGACGGCCGGGACGCCGTCGGCCGAAGGGCCCCAGGAAGAGCCTCCGGACCCGCCCGAGGACGAGCCCTCGCCGCGTCCGCAGCGCCCCTACAGCCGGGCGTACGCGCTGCTCGCCGCGCTCGGCCGGGCGGAACCGCGGATGACGCTCTCGGCGGCGGACTGCGCGGCCCTGGAGGCGTACGCCGAGGAGTGGCTGGCGCGGGGCGCGTCGCGGGAACAGGTGCTGACCGCGCTGACGGCCGGACTGCCACCGCAGATCCACCACCCCGGGCGGCTCGCGCACCGCCGGCTCGTCGACAAGATGCCGCCGGTGACGGTCGAAGCCGCTCGGGACCGCCCGCTCGGTCCCAACAGCACCTTCAGCCCTTGCAGTCCCCTCGGCGCCGTCGGTCCTCTCGACCCGCTCGCGCCCCTACGGATGATGGAGTGCACGGTCTGCGGAATTCCAGGGCGCCCGGCCGCGCTCCCCGGAGGGATCTGCGGCGCCTGCCGGGGCGAGGCGCCACCGGACCGCGGCCCGGCCCGGACCTCACCGGCCCAAGTCCGCGCCCATGTCCGGCATTTGCGCGCCATCGGACGCGCAACGGCGCCCTCCGGACCGCAGAGCAGCCCATAGGCCAAATCCATAGGCCGGCCCGCAGACCGGTCCGCAGACCAGCCGGCAGCTCAGAACGTAGACGGTTCGGGCCGGTCAGACCGTTCCGCGCGTGGGGCCGAGGAGCGTTCGGCCGCTCCTTCTGGCCGCCCTGGCCAGCTCGGCCGAGAGCAGCGCGAACCACACGCCCACGAGGGCCAGGTGCGTCCGCTGCGGGACACCGTGCCAGCCGGGGTGGCCGACGAGGGGGCCGACCGTCAGGACGGCGGCGGGCAGCGCCAGCGCGAGGACGCGCGTACCCCAGCGGCGGATCCGCGGCAGGCGGGGGCGTTCGACGGTGGCGGCGCGGCTGAGCAGCACCATCGAGGCGAACAGGAAGAAGTGGGCGAAGGCGCTGGTGGCGGTGTGCCAGGGGTGGACGGCCTCGCAGCCGGGCTCCGCGGAGGGTGCGCAGGCCATGGGGAGGAGGACGTCCGCCAGCGAGGACACGCCCTGACCGATCATGGCCAGCCAGCCGGCGCGTGCCCAGCCGCCGGGTACCGCGCGGTACGCGAGCAGTGAGCCGGTGACGACCAGCACGGCGCAGAGGCTCTCCAGGCCGCCGAAGAGCCAGCGGAACGGCTGGTCGGCGGCGTAGAGCTCGCTGACGTAGGAATGCCGGGGATCCAGCCCGGTGGGCAGCAGGAATTCCAGCAGCCACCAGTTGTAGAGCAGCGCGGCGGAGGCGAACATGACCGCCGCGCATGCCTCCCGGCCGGCCAGGGGGGCGAGCTGGTCCAGGTGCGGCTCGTACGGTGCGCGGGCACTGCTCCTCGTGGCGTTCGGCACGTGCGGGTCCTGTTCCGGTGGGGGCGGGCTGACAAGGCGAGGTTCCCTCCCGCAATGCCCGCTACGTTGGCGAGCCGGTCGTTGCGCGCCCAGCCATCACCCGACAGGCCGAACCGCTCCCCTGATCGCGCGATCCAGCCAATTCGAGCACCGTGTTTGAGTGTCCGTCAGCGAGAGCGACGCTCGTCCGCTGACCGCAATCAACCCGATTTCGACCACTTGAACACCCGTTCACGAGTGCAACCCTCCGCCCCTGGTCAATCAGTGATCGCGCTCCCGTGTAGCCACGATCGTGACTGTCCACATACGACCTGGTGCGGAGAGCGACCACCACGCTGTCATTGCCTCGCCGGAACGGAACCGCACCGGCTGTGAACCCACGGAGGCGACCGACATGACTCAGGCACCACACACCCTCGGCAGGCGCACCGGCACAGCGGTCGCCTGCGCGGCCCTCGTCGGATCGACGGGGGCGACGGCAGCACCGGCATCCGGAACGCCTACTCCGGTCCGGCGCTCACCGTGGCCGGCCCGACCATCTCCGCGCAGACGTTCAACGGGACGCAGCCGCAGAGCCTCCAGCTCGTCGACCGGGGAGACGGCTCCTACGCGGTCCTCGACTACGGCAGCACCCGCGTCCCGCAGCAGCCCGTGGCACGCGACGACGCGGCCCAGGCTCGCCCGGACGCGCCGGTGACGGTCGACGTCCTGGCCGACGACAGCAGCGGCGGATCGGCGACGTCGCAGGGCCTTCGGGTCACCGCGGTCGCTGCGCCCGCCAACGGCACGGCCACCGTCCGGGACGGCAAGGTCGTCTCCCCCCCCAACTCCGGCTTCTCCGGCTGCGATTCCTTCCCCTACACGGTCACCGACCGCCGCGGCCAGACCTCCGCCGCCACGGTCTCCGTCGTCACACCCGCCGAGTAACCGACACCCGAAGTATCCGGCACGAGACGTATCCGGCGCCCGAAGCGACCGGCGCCCGCGCCCCCTCAGGAAGGGAACGTTCATGAGCACCACCGAAGACCAGGCCATCAAGGCCCTCCAGGCCGCCGCCGCGGTCCTCCTCACCACCGGCGCGAAGACCGCCCCCGCACCGGCGCCCGACCCCGACGAGACCTGGCAGCTGCCCGGCGGCACCGCCTGGGTCTCCTACGGCGAGGGCAACCGGCCTGGTCCGGCCGGTCCTGAGGAGGGGAAAACGCCGCCGGGGCGGTACCCCCTGGGAGAGGAGGTACCGCCCCGGCGAACGAGCGGACGGTGATCAACCGAAGTCGATCAGAAGTCCATGTCACCGCCCGGCATGCCGCCCGGAGCAGCCGCGGCGGCCTTCTCCGGCTTGTCGGCGATGACGGCCTCGGTGGTGAGGAACAGCGCGGCGATCGACGCGGCGTTCTGGAGCGCGGAACGCGTCACCTTGGCCGGGTCGATGATGCCCTCGGCGATCATGTCGACGTACTCGCCGGTCGCGGCGTTCAGGCCGTGGCCCGGGGTCAGGTTGCGCACCTTCTCCACGATGACGCCACCCTCCAGGCCAGCGTTCACGGAGATCTGCTTGAGCGGGGCCTCCAGGGCCAGCTTCACGGCGGCGGCACCGGTGGCCTCGTCGCCGTCCAGCTCCAGCTTCTCGAAGACCGAGGAAGCCTGGAGCAGGGCCACGCCACCACCGGCGACGATGCCCTCCTCGACGGCCGCCTTCGCGTTGCGAACGGCGTCCTCGATGCGGTGCTTGCGCTCCTTGAGCTCGACCTCGGTCGCGGCACCGGCCTTGATGACGGCCACGCCGCCGGCCAGCTTCGCGAGGCGCTCCTGGAGCTTCTCGCGGTCGTAGTCCGAGTCGCTGTTCTCGATCTCGGCGCGGATCTGGTTGACCCGGCCCTGGACCTGCTCGCTGTCGCCGGCACCGTCGACGATGGTGGTCTCGTCCTTGGTGATGACGACCTTGCGGGCGCGGCCGAGCAGGTCGAGACCGGCGTTCTCCAGCTTGAGGCCGACCTCCTCGGAGATGACGGTGCCACCGGTGAGGATGGCGATGTCGCCGAGCATGGCCTTGCGGCGGTCACCGAAGCCCGGGGCCTTGACGGCGACGGACTTGAAGGTGCCACGGATCTTGTTGACGACCAGGGTCGACAGGGCCTCGCCCTCGACGTCCTCGGCGATGATCAGCAGCGGCTTGCCGGACTGCATGACCTTCTCCAGGAGCGGCAGCAGGTCCTTCACGCTGCCGATCTTGGAGTTGACGATGAGGATGTAGGGGTCCTCGAGCGCCGCCTCCATGCGCTCCATGTCGGTCGCGAAGTACGCCGAGATGTAGCCCTTGTCGAAGCGCATACCCTCGGTGAGCTCCAGCTCCAGACCGAAGGTCTGGGACTCCTCGACGGTGATGACGCCTTCCTTGCCGACCTTGTCCATGGCCTCGGCGATCAGCTCGCCGATCTGCGGGTCGGCGGCGGAGATGGACGCGGTGGAGGCGATCTGCTCCTTGGTCTCGATCTCCTTGGCCTGGTCGAGCAGCGCACCGGAGACGGCCTCGACGGCCTTCTCGATGCCGCGCTTCAGGGCCATCGGGTTGGCGCCGGCGGCGACGTTGCGCAGGCCCTCGCGGACCAGCGCCTGGGCGAGGACGGTCGCGGTCGTCGTGCCGTCACCGGCGACGTCGTCCGTCTTCTTCGCGACCTCCTTGACCAGCTCGGCGCCGATCTTCTCGTACGGGTCCTCCAGCTCGATCTCCTTGGCGATGGAGACACCATCGTTGGTGATCGTGGGGGCGCCCCACTTCTTCTCAAGGACGACGTTGCGGCCCTTGGGGCCGAGGGTGACCTTGACGGCGTCGGCGAGCTGGTTCATACCGCGCTCAAGGCCGCGCCGCGCCTCCTCGTCGAACGCGATGATCTTGGCCATGTGAAGTGGTCCTCCCGGACTGGGGTGGAGAAAGCTCGGACCGCGCTGGCGCCCGCGACGGACGGCCTGCATGCCTTGTGGTTCCTTGCCCCACCCGGCCTGCGGGCCTCACCGACCCGGTCCATATTCAGCACTCTCAAGGGGAGAGTGCTAACGCAATGATTAGCACTCGACCCTGTCGAGTGCAAGCGCCCACCGGTCCCTCCACACTCCCGAGCCCACCTCGTGCGCCCACCCCGCCCCGGCCGTGCGCCGTGCGCGCCCCCGGACCCGCGCACGGGGGCCCGCGGCGCGCGCCCGGGGCACGCGTACGCCGGCGGGCGGCGGCCGGGAGGCAGCAGAAAGGCCCGCACCCCTTGAGGGGTGCGGGCCTTCCCGACGCTGCGCAGTCGGTCGCCGCCTCAGGCGCTGACCCGAACCATGTCCGCCTGCGGCCCCTTCTGGCCCTGCGAGATCTCGAATTCGACTCGCTGACCCTCCTCAAGGGTGCGGTAACCGTCCATCTGGATCGCGCTGTAGTGGACGAATACATCCGCACCACCGTCGACCGCGATGAAGCCGTACCCCTTCTCCGCGTTGAACCACTTGACGGTGCCCTGAGCCATGCCTAACTCCCCTATTACTGGCCCTTGCACAGGACCGCACTCCGCGGACCCGGGTCAGACCTCACCCCGCGAAAGGCCCGTGGGGTGTGCGCCGGAACGCGTCGACCGCCGCTGAATGTATCTGGACCGATGCCCAGCGCAACAGGTCAATCGGACGAGAATTCTGGCGGCGGTGAATCGGCAATATGACCGGAAGTCCCAATATTCCGGCGCAACTCGGGCCGGAAATAAGCCGCGTAAGTGACAAAAGCCGCACACAGTTTGGGCACAACTCACCGCGGTCTCATATGCGTTCGGCACGCGCGCGGAGATAAGCCGAGGGGGATCGCCTCAATGGTATCCCCTTTCACAACGCGGAATTGCCCCGTCCGTTTATGCCGGACGGGGCAATTTCGGTCAAGCAAGGCAAGACTTGGCGCAAATTAGCCGCTATTTACGCCAACCCGCTCAGCAGCCTCCGGCGACCGCGGGAATGATCGACACGCCCGCACCGTCTGGAGTCGGGGTCTCCAGACCCTGCTCGAAGCGGACGTCGTCGTCATTGACGTAGACGTTCACGAACCGGCGGAGCTTGCCCGCGTCGTCCAGCACACGGGCCGCGATGCCCTGGTGGTTCTTCTCCAGGTCGGCGATCACCTCGGAGAGGGTCGCGCCCTCGGCGGCCACCTCGGCCGCGCCGCCGGTGTACGTACGGAGGATGGTGGGGATGCGGACCTTGACGCTCATGGTTCTGCCTTCCAGCGGGTGCGGGGTACGACTGTCGGGGCTGCCCGGCGGCAGCGTAGGGGCGGAAGCGGGCTCAGCCGGCCAGGCCCGCCGCGCGGAACGCGTCCAGGTCGGGGCGGATGGTGGCCGTGGGACCGGAGGCGACGGCGTCGAGGGTCTTCAGGCCGTCACCGGTGTTCAGCACGACCGTGGTCAGCGACGGGTCGAGCACGCCGTCCTCGATGAGCTTCCTGGTCACACCGACGGTCACCCCGCCCGCGGTCTCCGCGAAGATCCCCTCGGCGCGCGCCAGCAGCTTGATCGCGTCCACGATCTGCTCGTCGTCGACGTCCTCGACGGCACCGCCCGTACGGCGCGCGATGTCGAGCACGTACGGACCGTCGGCCGGGTTGCCGATCGCCAGGGACTTGGCGATGGTGTTCGGCTTCTGCGGCCGTACGACGTCGTGCCCGGCCTTGAAGGCGGCCGACACCGGCGAGCAGCCCTCGGCCTGCGCACCGAAGATCTTGTACGGCCGGTCCTCGACGAGGCCGAGGGCGATCAGCTCCTTGAGCCCCTTGTCGATCTTGGTGAGCTGCGAGCCGGAGGCGATCGGGATGACGATCTGGTCCGGCAGCCGCCAGCCCAGCTGCTCGCAGATCTCGTAGGCCAGCGTCTTGGAGCCCTCGCCGTAGTACGGGCGGAGGTTGACGTTGACGAAGCCCCAGCCCTCGCCCAGCGGGTCGCCGATGAGCTCCGAGCAGAAGCGGTTGACGTCGTCGTAGTTGCCCTCGATGCCGACCAGGTCGCCGCCGTAGACCGCGGCCATCACGACCTTGCCGGCCTCCAGGTCGTGCGGGATGAAGACGCAGGACTCGAAGCCCGCGCGGCGCGCCGCGGCGCCGACCGCGCCGGCCAGGTTGCCGGTCGAGGAGCAGGAGAGGGTAGTGAAGCCGAAGGCGCGGGCGGCCTCGACGGCGATCGCGACGACCCGGTCCTTGAAGGAGTGGGTCGGGTTGCCGGAGTCGTCCTTCACGTACAGGCCGCCGGTGACGCCCAGTTCGGCGGCGAGCCGGTCGGCCTTGACGAGCTTGGTGAAGCCGGGGTTGAGGTTGGGCTTGTCGGCCACGTCCGCGGGGACGGGGAGCAGCGGGGCGTAGCGCCAGATGTTGTCGGGGCCGGCTTCGATCCGCTTCTTCAGCCCCTCGGGGTCGCCGGTCGGCAGCTCGTAGGCGACTTCGAGCGGGCCGAAACACTCCTGGCACGCGAAGATCGGGCCGAGGTCGAAGCGCTGCCCGCACTCGCGGCAGGAGAGCGCGACGGCGGGGCCCAGAGCGACAGAGGGAGTGGATTCGGTGACTTGCACAGCCATGGAGGCGAGGCCCTTTCTCCTCATCTTCCTCACGACGCATCTCGCCGTGAGACGGATTTGGCACCTTCCCTAGCCGGGAGCCTCGCGCGCAGTGCGTGCTGCGGCGGAGACCGACTGGAGGGTTGCCGGGGCTTCAACGGGCCGTATCCCTCTGCCCCTCTGGATGAGCGGTATGGCGCTGGGCGGACCCAGGCGTTTGTGGCGCGACGACCCCGACATGCGAGGGCCGTACGCGTTGTTCAAGACTGTAACCGAAGGCGCTGACGGTTGAGATAGTCGTCCGAACCGCGAGATGGATCACAGCGGTCGCCCCAGGAGCGCCCATCGAGGAGAGTCGTAGACGTGCTGGAAGAGGTGGAGCGCTGGCTCGGCAGCCGCTCCTGGTCCGCCGCGGACCGGCCGCTGGAGCAGCTGCTGGAGGTCAAGCGCCAGACGGGCCGAACGGTCAGCGTGGTGCTGCCCGCGCTCGACGAGGAGGCCACGGTCGGCGCCATCGTGTCAACGATCCGGGCCGAGCTGATGACCGGCGGCGTCCCGCTGGTCGATGAGCTGGTGGTGCTGGACTCGGGCTCCACCGATCGCACCGCCGAGGTCGCCGCCGCGGCCGGCGCCCGGGTCGTCCACCGGGACACCGTGCTGCCCCGGATTCCGGCGGTGCCCGGCAAGGGGGAGGTCCTGTGGCGCTCCCTCCTGGTCACCAGCGGCGACATCGTCTGCTTCGTCGACGCCGACCTGCGGGAGTTCTCCGCCGATTTCGTCTCCGGGATCGTCGGCCCGCTGCTGACCGATCCGGAGATCCAGTTCGTCAAGGCGATGTACGACCGGCCGCTGGAGACCGGGGCCGGGCCGGAGGCGGCCGGCCGGGCAGGGGGTCCCGCCGGGGGTGAGCAGGGTGGCCGGGTGACCGAGCTGGTAGCCCGGCCGCTGCTGAATCTGCACTGGCCGCAGCTGGCCGGCTTCGTGCAGCCGCTGGGCGGCGAGTACGCGGCCCGCCGCTCGCTCCTGGAGCGGCTGCCGTTCCCCGTCGGCTACGGGGTCGAGCTGGGCCTCCTGGTGGACGCGCTGCACACCGTCGGCCTGGACGCGCTGGCGCAGGTGGACGTGGGGGTCCGCAAGCACCGCCACCAGGGCGGACAGGCTCTCGGGCGGATGGCCGCGGCGATCTACCGGACCGCCCAACTCCGGCTGACCCGGGGGCACTTGGTGCGCCCCCGGCTCACCCAGTTCGACCGCGGCGAGGACGGCTTCGTACCGCGGACGACGGACGTGGACACCGAGGAGCGTCCGCCGATGGCCGAAATCCCCGAATACGCGGAACGGCGGGCGGCCTGAGGGGCGATCCGTACGTTTGCGCGGATCGGTCAGTGGTTAATGTCGCGACATGGTCTCCGAGCGCAGTGCGGTCCAGCCAGGTGCCGAGGTTCTCGTCGCGTCCAACCGTGGGCCGGTGTCGTACGTCCTGGGAGAGGACGGGGAGCCGACCGCGAGGCGGGGCGGTGGGGGGCTGGTGTCGGGTCTGTCGGCGATCGGTCCGGAGACCGACGCGGTGTGGGTGTGCTCGGCGCTGGGGGACGGCGACCGGGAGGCGGTGCGGCGGACCGGGGGTCTGCTGGACACCGCGGACACCGGTGGACAGCGCGTCCGGATGCTGGACATCGCGGCCGATGTGCATGCCGCCGCGTACAACGGCATCGCCAACTCCGTGCTGTGGTTCGTGCACCACATGCTCTACCAGACGCCCGTGGAGCCGGTGTTCGACGCGGACTTCCGCGGCCAGTGGGCGGCGTACGAGGCGTACAACGCGGCGTTCGCCGGCGCGCTCGCGGACTGCGCGAGCCCGGGGGCGGCGGTGCTGGTGCAGGACTACCACCTGGCGCTGGTGCCGGGGCTGCTGCGCGAGGTGCGGCCGGACGTCCGGATCGCGCACTTCTCGCACACGCCCTGGGCTCCGCCGGAGTACTTCGCGATGCTGCCGGACGACGTCCAGCGGCAGCTGGTGCTGGGGATCCTCGGTGCCGACCGGGCGAACTTCCTGACCCAGAGGTGGGCGCGGGCGTTCATGGCGTGCTGCGAGCGGGCGCTGGGCGGCGACTGCACGGCGCACTGGCCGCGCCATGACGTGCCCAGCGTCATCGCGATGCCGCCGGACCGCAAGGCGCACCGGACCAGGATCGGGGTGCACGGGCTGGGGGCCGACGCCGAGTTCCTGCGGGAGCGGTCGCGGCGGGCCGATGTCGAGGAGCGGATGGCGGTGCTGCGGGAGCAGATCGGCGGGGCGGACCGGAAGACGATCGTCCGGGTCGACCGGACGGAGCTGTCCAAGAACATCGTCCGCGGACTGCTGGCGTACCGGCGGCTGCTGGCCGACCGCCCGGAGTGGCGGGAGCGGGTGGTGCACCTCGCGTTCGCCTATCCCTCGCGGCAGGACCTGCCCGTCTACCGCGATTACACGGCCCAGGTCGGCCGGCTCGCGGACGAGATCAACGCCGAATTCGGGACGGCGGACTGGCAGCCGGTCGTGCTGCACGTTAAGGACGACTTCGCGCGGTCGCTGGCGGCGTACCGGCTCGCGGACGTGGCACTGGTCAATCCGATCCGGGACGGGATGAACCTCGTCGCGAAGGAGGTGCCGGTGGTGTCCGACGCGGGCTGTGCGCTGGTGCTCTCGCGGGAGGCGGGCGCCTGGGAGGAGCTGGGCGAGGACGCACTGGGCGTCAATCCGTACGACGTCGTGGCGACCGCGGAGGCGCTGCACACGGCGCTGTCGATGCCCGCCGGGGAGCGGGCGGAGCGCAGTGCGCGGCTGGCCGCGGCGGCCACCGCGCTGCCGCCGGCGCGGTGGTTCCTGGAGCAGTTGCGGGCGCTGGCGGAGTGACCGGCACCCGCGCGGGCGCGTCGGCGGTCGGTCCCCCTGCGCCTTGAGGGCTCGGACGAGGGGCGCACCGAGGTGCCCCGCCGGTAGATCGTTCGCGGGCCCGGCTAGCGTGGTGGTCCGTGACAGTGACAACGCTTGCGACCACGGCGCTCGCGGCCGGTCTGCCGGAACTCACCGCGGGGCGGCTGGTCGGCAGCTGGCAGCTCGACCCGTACGCGCTCGTGCTGGTGCTCGTGCTGGGCGGCCTCTACGCCTGGGGGATCGTCCGGCTGGCGCGGCGCGGGGAGCGGTGGCCGGTGGCGCGGACGGCGGCGTTCGCGGGCCTGGGGCTCGGGGCGGTCGTGGTGGCGACCATGTCCGGGCTGGCGGTCTACGACCATGAGCTGTTCTGGCCGGCCGCGGTACAGAACATCGTGCTCGACCTGATCGCGCCGCTCGGGCTGGCGCTCGGCGATCCGCTCTCGCTGGCGCTGCGGGCGCTGCCGGAGGACGGCCGCACGGCGCGCCGGCTGCGCTCGGCGCTCTCCGGGCGGGTGCTGCGACTGCTGACGTTTCCGCTGGTCAGTACCGTTCTGGTGCTCTCCTCCGAGTTGGCGATCTACTTCACGCCGTACTTTTCGACGGCGCTGCGGCACGGCCCGCTGCACGAGCTGATGTATCTGCAACTGATCGTCACCGGCAGCCTGTTCGTGCTGCCGATGCTCACCCGCGAGGAGCTGCTGCCCTCGTGGTGCAGCCATCCGGTGCGGGCGCTGCTGGTGATGCTGGACGGGCTGGTCGACGCGGTGCCCGGGATCGTGGTGATGACCAGCGGGACGCTGATCGCGGGCGGCTGGTACACCTCCCAGCACCGTCCGTGGGGCCCGAGTCCGGAGCAGGACCAGATGCTCGGCGGCGGGCTGATGCTGTCGATCGCGGAGCTGGTCGGGCTGCCGTTCATGATCGCGGTGTTCGCGGAGTGGGTGCGGGCGGAGCGCGGCAGGACGGCGGCGCTGGACGCGCAACTGGACCGGGAGCTGGCGGTGGTCGCCCCCGCGGCGGTTCCGGACGCGGCCGGACCGGCGACAGAGGACACCGCCACGACGGACGAATCGGATGTACGGGACGAAACCTCCGTACCGCAGCCGGAGTTGACCCGGCCCTGGTGGGAGACCGACCAGGGCGCGGTCGGCGAGCGCTTCCGGCGGGGACGCTAGGGCCGCGGGGCCCGGCGCGCCCCGCGGATGCTCCCCCGCACTCCCGTCGCGCGGCTGTGTGGGGCCGGAGTGGGGTAGTTCTTGTTCCATGTCAATCTCCGCACGATGGGCCGCGGTTGCGGCCGTCACCGTCCTGGCGACCACGCTCGCCGGCTGCACGTCCGGCAAGAGCGGGTCCGACCCGAAGGGCGGCGGCTCCTCGAAGTCCGGGGCGCCGGACTCCTCCGCTTCCGCCCCGTCCGGGCCGATACCCGTAGGCCCCGGGCCGCAGTCCGCGTACACGGTCCAGAAGCAGCCCGACCCCGGCACCTGCCACGTCCGGTACACCGCCGACAAGCAGCCGCTGCCCGACCCCAAGTGCACCCCCGGGGCGACCAATCCGAAGGTCACGCCGCAGACGCTGAAGGCCACCATCTGCTCCAGCGGCTACACCAAGGGCATCCGGCCGCCGGTGAGCATCACCAACCGGGAGAAGGCCGCCAACGCCAAGTCGTACGGCTACACCGGCCCGATGCACGACGCCGAGTACGACCACCTCATCAGCCTCCAGTTGGGCGGCGACCCCAACGACCCGCGCAACCTGTGGGTGGAGCCGCCGTCCCCGGGACACAAGCCGGGCGCCGGGCCGAACAACCCCAAGGACGGGGTGGAGAACAAGCTCAAGGCCGCCATCTGCTCCGGCAAGGCCGACCTGGTCAAGGCGCAGCAGGTCATCGCGCACGACTGGACGACGGCGCTGTCCTCCCTGGGCCTGAAGGAATAGCCCCGGGCCTGAGGGAACAGCCCTGGGGCTGCTGAGGGAACAGCCCTGGGGCTGAGGGAGTGGCGGGGCCCGCCGGGAGCGGCCCGGGCGGGCTCAGCGCCGGCTTCCGATGCGGTCCGCGAGGGAGCTCAGCAGCGCCACCACGCCCCGGGGGCCGTCGACGACCAGGTCGGCGCGCTCGGCGAGTTCGGTGACCTCGTTGCTGCCGCTGCACACCAGGACGCCGCCCACCCCGTCGGAGCGCAGCTTCTCGATGGCGGCGAAGGCGGCGAGGTCGCCGAGGTCGTCGCCCGCGTACAGGACGGCGGTGGCGCCGGTCTCCCGTACCCAGTCGGCGAGCGCCACGCCCTTGTCCATGCCGGGCGGGCGCAGTTCCAGCACCAGCCGGCCCGGTTCGACGATCAGGCCGTGGCGTTCGGCGAGTTCGGTGAGCGGTCCGCGCAGCGTCTCGAAGGCGTGCTGCGGGTCGGTGGCGCGGCGGGTGTGGACGGCGACGGCCCGGCCGCCCTTGCGTTCGACGGCGGTCTCGACCCAGGTGCCGCGCCAGACGCCGGAGCGGTCCAGTACGCCGGGGAGTTCGGCCTGTATGGCGGCGATGCCGGGGTGCGGGGCGGGGGCGTGCAGCGCGCCGGTCGCGGCGTCCCAGCGCTCGGCGCCGTAGTGGCCGAGGACGGTGAGGTGGTCCAGGCCCGGCATGCCGTCGAAGCCGCCGAGGCGGACCGCCACGGCGGCCGGGCGGCCGGTGATCACGGCGACCGCGCACAGCTGCGGGGCGAGCCGGGCGAGGGCGGCGGTGGCGCCGGGGTGCGCGCGGGCCTTCGCCGGGTCGGGGACGATGTCGGCGAGCGTGCCGTCGAAGTCGAGGGCGACGACGGCGCGTTCGGGGTGCGCCAGCAGCGCGGCGAGGCCCTCGCGGCCGGCGGGCGTGTGCGGTGCCGGGACGGCGGGGGACGCCGGCTCCGGCGTCGGTTCGGGTTGCGGCGCGGCGTTCGGAGTGCTGCCCATGGAGCGACCCTACCGGCGGGGCACGGGCGCACGCCGGGTGTACGGGCGCATCACGGCGGCGGGCCGGAGCGCCGGGCGGGGGTCGGGGTCTGTGCGGTGGGTCGGACCCTAGCGGCGGGCGCGGCGGGCGTCCCGTACGCGGCGCAGGCGGTTGACGGTCCCCGGGTCGTGCGCCAGCGCCCGGGGGTCGTCGAGCAGCGCGTTGAGGAGCTGGTAGTAGCGGGTCGGGGAGATGCCGAGCTGTTCGCGGATGGCGCGTTCCTTGGCGCCGGGGCCGGACCAGGAGCGGCGTTCCACGGCGAGCACCGCCTCGTCGCGGGAGGAGAGCCCGCGCTCCGGGCCCGCGCCGCCCGCGCCGCCCGCGTCGTCCGTACCGTCCATGCCCTCCGCCATCACATTTCCACGATAAGCCCACCACCGGGCGCCCTCCGGCGCCCGGTCGGGGGCCGCGGCGCCCGGACCGCGGCACCGACGCCCGGGCCGCGGCCCCCTTGCCCGGCCCACGGCCTCATCGCCCCGGCCCACGGCCTCGGAGCCGCCGGCCTCACTCGGTGGCGTTGTCGGCGGTGTCGGCGGTGTTCTGGATGTCGGTGAGTACCGCCGACGGGTTGCCCTGCGGACCGACGGTGGCGCCCATCCGGGACTTGACGGTCTTGGAGACCAGCGGCCAGGAGGTCTTGTTGGCGGGGTAGAACTGGGCGGTGGGGAGCTGGTTGAGGAAGCCGTGGAGCTTGCTGAAGCGGTCGTCGGCGAGCATCGCCTGGGAGGCGGAGGTGGTGACCGGCAGCAAGTTGTAGTCCGCGGAGAACTTCAGGACGTTCTTCTCGCTGTAGACGAAGTCGAGGAACTTCCCGATCTGCGCGCGGTGGCCGTTCTGCTTGAACGCCATCATCCAGTCGGTGACGCCCATGGTGGCCTTGGCCTTGCCGTTGGCGCCGGGGAGTTCGACGGTGCCGTAGTCGATGCCCTTGGCCTCGGCCTGCTTCATGAGGGTGGGGTGGCCGTTGAGCATGCCGACATCACCGTCCGCGAAGCCCGCGAAGGCGTCCCCGCGGTTGAGCTTGGCGGGGTCGGCGCCGGTCAGGCCCTTGCCGACGAGTTCCTTCTGGAGCCACTCGAAGGTCTTGACGTTCTCCTTCGAATTGATGGTGTATTTGCCGATGTTGTCGGTGTAGCCGCCGCCTCCGGCGAGCATCCACTCCAGCGTCTCGGCCTGCGTCTCCTCGGGGCCGAGGGGCAGCGCGAAGGGTATTTTCACGCCGTGCGCCTTCAGCGCCTGGGCGTCGCTGACGATGTCGTCCCAGTTCTGCGGCGGGTTGGTGATGCCGGCCTGCGCGAAGAGCTTCTTGTTGTAGAAGAGCCGCCGGGTGCTGGCCCCGAAGGGCATGCCGTACTGGAGCCGCTGGTACTCGCCGGGCTCCGCCAGGGAGGGCGTGAAGTCGGCCTGGACGGGGATGGAGAGCAGATCGTCGGCGGTGTAGAGCTTGCCGTGCGCGGCGTAGTCGGCGTAGGCGCCGATCTGAGCCATGTCGGGGGCCTTGCCGGCGTCGACCAGGTCCTCGACCTTCTTGTCGACGTCGGTCCAGCTGTAGACGCTGACGTCGACCTTGATGCCGGGGTTCTGCTCCTCGAAGGCGCGGACGAGATCGTCCCAGTAGTGCTGGGAGCTGTTGGCCTTGCTGTCGCCGTAGTCCGCCGCGATCAGCTTGAGGGTGACATCGTTGCCGCCCGAACCGCTTCCGCAACCGGTAAGAGTCAGTGTCATGGTGGCGGCCAGCCCCACCGCCGCCAGGCTCAAGTACCGCCGCTGCACCGCTGTTTACCGCCCCTTTGTCCCGAAATTCCGTGTCTGCCGGGTTTTCCCATCGCCGTCTCGGGGGTCGCCCTCGACCGACGCTGAACAGCGAGTCTCCCCACTGCCCCTCACAAGGTCTACACCACTCCCCATTCCGTTTCCTTATCGCCCTGCCTCTTGCGCAGGTCAGGCACCGT
The DNA here is from genome assembly GCF_014648695.1 of Streptomyces albospinus. Taxonomy (GTDB): domain Bacteria; phylum Actinomycetota; class Actinomycetes; order Streptomycetales; family Streptomycetaceae; genus Streptomyces; species Streptomyces albospinus. Next base: position 139,912 of record NZ_BMRP01000011.1, on the reverse strand, counting down.
GTGGGATGGCGAAGACAAAATGCTACCCGCGCGTACCACAGATGCGAATTCGGGCGCCGGCGCGACCGGGGCGGCGAGTGGACTAGACCTTTCATGGCGGATCGCGCGAAACTGTTCCCGTGAGACACGTCATCGCCCTTGATGTGGGCGGCACCGGAATGAAGGCCGCCCTCGCCGGGGCGGACGGCACCCTGCTCTACGAGGCGCGACGCCCCACCGGGCGCGAACGCGGCCCCGCCGACGTCGTCGAGACGATCCTCGGATTCGCCGCCGAGCTGCGCGACATCGGCCGGGCGCGCTTCGGCAGCACCGCCCTGGCCGCCGGCGTCGCCGTCCCCGGCATCGTCGACGAGGCCGCCGGCATCGCCGTCTACGCCGCCAACCTCGGCTGGCGGGACGTACCGATGCGCGCGCTGCTGTCCCGGCGACTCGGCGGAGTGCCGGTCGCCCTCGGCCACGACGTCCGCACCGGGGGCCTGGCCGAGGGCCGGATGGGAGCCGGCCGGGACGCCGACCGGTTCCTCTTCGTCCCCCTGGGCACCGGCATCGCCGGCGCCATCGGGATCGGCGGCCGGATCGAGGCCGGCGCCCACGGGAGCGCCGGCGAGATCGGCCACATCGTCGTCCGGCCCGGCGGGCGCGCGTGCGGCTGCGGGCAGCGCGGCTGCCTGGAGACGGTGGCCTCGGCCGCGGCGGCGGGCCGCGACTGGGCGGCGGTCTGCGGCGATCCGGCGGCCGGCGCCGCCGACTGCGCCAAGGCCGTGGAGTCCGGCGACCCGCGCGCCCGGGAGGTCTGGCAGAACGCGGTGGACGCCCTCGCCGACGGCCTGGTCATCGGGCTCACCCTGCTCGACCCGCAGACGCTGATCATCGGCGGCGGGCTCGCCGAGGCGGGCGACACGCTGTTCGCGCCTCTGCGGGAAGCGGTCCGGCGGCGCGTTACGTTCCAGCGGCTCCCCTCGATCGTTCCGGCGGCTCTCGGGGACGCCGCCGGCTGCCTGGGCGCAGGACTGCTCGCCTGGGATCTTCTCTCCACGGAGGTAACCGCCTGATGGCACAGCAACAGTCCGCGGGACGGACCTCGGCCCCCCGGCGCACCGTCCTGGCCGGCGCCCGCATCGCCCGTCCTCACGGCGTCGTCGACAGCGGCCGGATCACCGTCGAGGGCACCCGCATCGCCGGGATCCACAGCCGCGACCTGGACCGGGTGCCGGAGGCCGGCGACGCAAGTGCCGCGGCGGAGACCGTCGTCGAGCTGCCCGGGCACCTGATCGTCCCCGGCTTCGTCGACCTGCACGTCCACGGCGGAGGCGGCGGTTCCTTCTCGTCCGCCGACCCCGAGGAGTGCCTGAAGGCCATCGGCACCCACCGCCGGCACGGCACCACCTCGATGCTCGCCTCCACCGTCACCGGCGAACTGGGCGACCTCGCCCGGCAGGCCGCGGTGCTGGCCGAGCTGGTCCAGCAGGGCGACCTGGCGGGCATCCACTTCGAGGGCCCGTTCATCTCCCCGCACCGCTGCGGCGCACACCAGCCCGAGCTGCTGCGCGACCCGGACCCGGCCGACGTCCGCAAGCTCGTCGACGCCGCGCACGGGGCCGCGAAGATGATGACCGTCGCCCCCGAACTGGACGGCGGGCTGGACTCGGTACGGCTCCTCGCCGACGCCGGGGTGATCGCCGCCATCGGCCACACCGACTCCACGTACGACGCCACCCGCCGGGCCATCGACGCCGGGGCCACCGTCGCCACCCACCTCTTCAACGCGATGCCCGCACTGGGCCACCGGGCGCCCGGCCCGGTCGCCGCCCTCCTGGAGGACGAGCGGATCACCGTCGAGCTGATCGACGACGGCACCCATCTGCACCCCGCGGTCCTCCAGATGGCGTTCCGCGAGGCGGGCTCCGAACGGGTCGCGTTCATCACCGACGCGATGGGAGCGGCCGGGATGACCGACGGGTTGTATCCGCTCGGCCCGATGCGGGTCGAGGTCAAGGACGGGGTCGCGCGGATCAGCGAGGGCCCGACGGCCGGCTCCATCGCGGGCTCCACGCTCACCCTGGACCGCGTCTTCCAACGCGCCGTCACCGTCGACGGACTGACGATCGATCAGGCCGTGCAGTCGCTCTCCGCCACGCCCGCCCGGCTGCTGGGCATCGACGACCGGACCGGCTCCCTCCAGGTCGGCAAGGACGCCGACCTGGTGGTGCTGGACGCGGCCTACGAACCGGTGGGCGTCATGCGCCGCGGCGAGTGGCTGGTGCGCCCGCAGGGCGTCTGAGCCGACGGGCTCCGGGTGCGCCCGGCCACCTGCCCGGTGGCCGGGCAACACCGCGTGGCCGTACCGGGTCTGGGCGTACGGGCACCCGCGATGGCATGATCGCTCGCGCACTTGTCCGTATGCCACCGCCGCACGCGGTGCCAGACCCACGGCCGTCCGGCCGGCCTCCCGGAGGGGAGACCATGATCCTCACGGTCACGCTGAACGCCGCCCTGGACATCACCTACCGCGTCCCCCGGCTCCACCCGCACGCCACCAACCGCGTCACCGAGGTCGCCGAACGCCCCGGCGGCAAGGGCCTGAACGTCGCCCGCGTGCTGGCCGCGCTCGGCCACCGCACGGTCGCGACCGGCTTCGCGGGCGGCGGCACCGGCGAGGCCCTGCGCGCCCTGCTCACCCAGGAGACCGACGTCACCGACGCGCTGGTCCCGGTGGGCGGCACCACCCGCCGCACCATCGCGGTCGTCGACGCCGCCACCGGCGACACCACCCAGCTCAACGAACCGGGCCCGACCGTCTCCCCCGCAGAATGGGCCGCGTTCCTCGGCACCTACCGCGAACTGCTGGGCGAGGCACGGGCGGTGGCGCTCTGCGGCAGCCTGCCGCCCGGTGTCCCCGTGGACGTCTACGCCCGCCTCACCCGCGCCGCACACGCCGCCGGCGTCCCCGTCCTCCTCGACACCAGCGGCGAACCGCTGCGCCGCGGCCTGGCCGCCCGCCCCGACCTCGCCAAGCCCAACGCCGACGAGCTGGCCGCCCTCACCGGCAGCACCGAACCGCTGCGCGCCGCCCGCGACGCCCGCCGCCGCGGCGCCCACGCGGTGGCCGCCTCACTCGGCCCGGACGGCATGCTCGCGGTCACCGCCGACGGCGCCTGGCAGGCCGCACCGCCCCGGCCGATCGCCGGCAACCCGACCGGAGCCGGGGATTCCGCCGTGGCCGGCCTGCTCTCCGGCCTCGTCGAGGAACTCCCCTGGCCGGACCGCCTCACCCGCGCGGTGGCCCTGTCCGCCGCCACCGTACGGGCCCCGGCCGCAGGCGAGTTCGACCCCGCGACCTATGAAGAGTTGCTGCCGCACGTGGTGGTGACGGACCGTCCTACGGCGGCGTGAGGACCCTAGGGCTTGGGCGGGGCCAGCCAGACCTGGTCGAGGTTCACGTTGCACTGGTTGCCGTTCTCGCACGACAGCTTGATGGTGTTGGTGCCCTTGTTGAGCTGCACCAGCGACCAGGACTTGGTCCAGCCCTTGTCCCAGGCGCCGTCGGGGGCGTGTGCGAAGTTGTTCAGGCTTATCGGCCGGGTCAGCGCCTGGCCGTTGACCGTTATCGTGAGATTGGCGTCCTTGCCGGGTACGCCGTAGCCGACCCAGAACTTGTACTGGCCGGCGGTGTCCGCGTTGAGCGTCCAAGTCGCCGATGCGCCAGGGGTGTTCATCCCCGCGACATACGACCCGCTGGCGGTGCGCGCACCCTTGACGTCCTTGGCGGTCGTCGCGCCGCCACCGAGCCGCAGCGCGCCCGCGTCGTCCTTGGGGAGCGCGCCGGGGGAGGGCTTGGTGGACGGCTGGGCGCTGGGCTCGACCGAGTCGCCGGCCGTCGGGCCGGGCTTCTTCGCGGTGTCGTTCGTGCTGTCGCCGCTGTTGGTCAGCATCGCCACGCCGATGCCTATGCAGACCACCGCGACCACCGCGACCGCGCCTATCAGGAGGCCGTTCCGGCCGCGCCGGGGCTCCTGGTTGCCGTACGCGGGGGCCTGACGGGTGCGCTCGCCGCCTCCGGGGAGCGTCTCGGGCGCGGCGTAGTGGGCGTTCTGCTGGCCGTACGACTGCTGCTGGGCCTGCTGGCCGCCGTACTGCCGCTGGCCGACCGCGCGGACCTGGTTGTAGGAGGTCCGCGGAACGCCCGGCTGCCGCGCCGGCCCGCCGTCGCCCGACGGGCCCGCGCCGCCCTCGCCGCCTTCCGAGCGGTAGAGGTAGCCGAACGGGTCGTCGTTCTCCGGCGTGTCCGCGCCGTTGTTACCGGCCGTCATCCCCTGTCACTCCCAAGCGATCCGTACGCGTCCGCACGCGTGATGTACGCGTTCGCGGGCATCCGCGCGAACTGTCTTTCCGGGCCCCGGCGGCGCCGCGCCGCATCGGCGCAGCCTACCCCGTCAAGGCCGTACCACGCCGATCCCGCCCAGTCACAAGATCACTAAGGAACGGTGAACGGGCGGTACGCCAGGCACGATGCCGCGGGTGTGAGATGCGCGGCACCGGGGCCGCGGTTCCCGGCCCGGCGCCGCGCTCAGCCCGCCGCCCGCCGGTTCCCCTTCGACCGGGAGCGCTTCTCCACATACATCCGCTGGTCGGCCGACTCCAGCACTTCCTCGGCCGTCATCCCGCAGCTCGCCCAGCCGATCCCGAAGCTCGCACCGACCCGCACGGCCCGGCCCTCGACCCGGATGGGCGGGATGATCGCGTTGCGGAGCCGGACCGCGAGGTCCTGGGCATCGGCCGTGCCCAGCCCGTCGGCCAGCACCACGAACTCGTCGCCGCCGAGCCGGGCGACCGTATCGCCGTCCCGGACGCCGTTGGTCAGTCGCCGGGCGACCTCGATCAGCACCGCGTCACCGGTGTTGTGACCGAAGCGGTCGTTGATCGACTTGAAGCCGTCCAGGTCGCAGAAGAGGACCGCGAGCCCCTTGGAACCGTCGTCCTCGGGCCCGTCGTCAGGCGCGACGAGATGGACGTGGTGGTCGAACGGGACCGGAGTGCCGGTCTTGCCCTCGAAGCCGTCGAGCCCGTCGAACGGCTCCTTGCCGTCCGCCCCGAAGCCGTGCGGAGCACGCGGATCGGAACCGTCCGCCCCCGAGGAGGCATAGGCGTCGGCGAGCGAGCCCGGCCGGCGGGAGCACAGCCGCGCGCCGAGCCGGGCGCGCAGTTCGGCGCTGTTGGGCAGCCCGGTCAGCGAGTCATGGCTGGCGCGGTGCGCGAGCTGGAGCTCATGGCGCTTGCGCTCCTCGATGTCCTCGACGTGGGTGAGCAGGAAGCGGGGCCCGTCGGCGGTGTCCGCGACGACCGAGTTGCGCAGCGACACCCACACGTACGTGCCGTCCCGGCGGGCCAGCCGCAGCTCGGCGCGGCCACCCTCGGCGGAGGTGCGCAGCAGCGTGCCGATGTCCTCGGGGTGCACGAGGTCGGAGAAGGACAGCCGGCGCATCGCGGACGCCGGGCGGCCCAGCAGCCGGCACAGCGCGTCGTTGGTACGCAGCAGCCGTCCATGCTGGTCACCGCCCATTTCGGCGACGGCCATCCCGCTCGGCGCGTACTCGAAGGCCTGCCGGAAGCTCTCCTCGCTGGCGCGCAGCGCCTGCTGCTCGCGCTCCAGCCGGACCAGGGCGCGCTGCATGTTGGCCCGCAGCCGGGCGTTGCTGATCGCGATGGCCGACTGGAACGCGTACATCTGGAGCGCCTCCTGGCCCCAGGGGCCGGGCCGCCGGCCGTTGCGCGGCCGGTCCACGGAGAGCACGCCGAGCAGCTCGCCGTTGCCGTTGGCGGCCGTGTACATCGGCGCGAAGAGCCGGTCCATCGGGTGCCACTCGTCGGGGAAGCGGGGCGCGGGTCCGGCGGTGTGCCACTGGGGCACGTCGTCGTCATCCAGCACCCAGCCCTCGGTGTACGGGATGAAGCACAGATCGCCCCAGCGCTCCCCCATGGACAGCCGTCGGTCCCATGAGGAGCGCGAGCCCACCCGTCCGGCCATCAGCGCCTCGGCGCCCGCACTGCCGGCCACCGCGGCGACCACGAGATCGCCGTCCGGCCGCACGAGGTTGACCGCGGCGAGCTCGAAGCCCAGCCCGACGATCGCCCCGTCGGCAACGGACTGCAAGGTGTCCGCAAGGCTGCGTGCGGTGTTCAGCTCGGCGACCACTTGGTGCAGCTGCCGCAGGGTCGCAAGACGGACATAGGGCTCCGACTCGGTCTCCATCGCTCGCTCTCCCTGAGACCTCGACAGCACTCCACCGATTCGTTGTCGTCTTCTTCGTCGTCCGATTCCACGCTCACTGAATCACAGTGAGCTGTTCACTCGGTACACAGGGTCAACAATTAGCGCCCGCTGTGACTCAAGTCACAGGCCGTGACGACCGGTTACCGGCCCGCCGCCGCAGCTCATCAGGGCGCCCGAACACCACTCGGACACTCCCTGAAAACTTCCTGAACGCAAATTCCAGCCACCTCCGAGCACTTCTGCGGGCTCCCGCGGGCGCCCCCGGCCGCCGCCCCGCACGCTCCGGAGGGCGATCACCTCCGCCGTCGGACCTAGGACGCGAGTGGTCCCGGGGTCCGATGCAGACCGGCGCCTGTCGAAGTTAGCGTTCATGGCGTGTTCACGAAAACTCCTGCCGCCACCCCGGCCGCCGGCTCCGCCGCCCTCGCCGCACCCACCGTCGCCCTCGCCTCCGTGCCGGGCGACGCGCCGATCGCGCATTCTGTTGGAGTGAGTGACGACGAGTTCCGTGCCGCCCTGTCCCGCCTCGCCGCAGGCGTGGTGCTGATCACCGCCCGCGACCCGGACGCCGGACCGCGCGGCGAGGACGTCGGCATGACCGCGACGGCGTTCCTGTCCGTTTCCCTGGATCCGCCGCTGGTCATGGTGAGCGTTCGCAACGACTCCCGGATGGACGACCTGCTGGCGCAGCAGCCGCTCTGGGCCGTCTCGGTGCTCTCGGGTCATCAGCGCCACGTAGCAGGACGATTCGCCATGAAGGGCCGCATCAGCGACCGGCTGCTCTTCGAGGATATTCCGTCCGTACGCGGCGAAGCGTCCGGCGCCCCGCTCGTCGGCGGCGCGCTGGCGACGCTGGAGTGCCGCACCGAGCAGCGGGTGGTGGCCGGCGACCACACCCTCGTCATCGGGCGCGTGCTGGCGACCACGACGTCCGACGATGACGACGGGCCGCTCACGTACTTCCGGGGGAAGTACCGCCGACTGGACTGAGGGCCGGGGCCGCCGGCCCCATCAGCCCCAATCACGGCCCGAGCGGCCCCGCTTGGTCTCGCCGCGCTGCTTCTTCTCGCGCAGCCGCCGCTCGTTGATCCCGCGCGGGATCCGCGACTTCTTGCGCGGCCTGGGCGGCGGCGCGGTGGCCTCGGCGAGCAGCGCGGCGAGCCGTACGGCCGCGGTCTCGCGGTTGCGCCACTGGGAGCGGTGGTCGGAGGCCCGTACGGACAGCACGCCGTCGACCAGCCGGCCGGCCAGCCGCTCCAGGGCGCGCTCCTGCCACACCGGGGGCAGCGCCTTCGTCCCGGCCAGGTCGAAGCGCAACTCGACCTGGCTGTCGCTGGTGTTGACGTGCTGGCCGCCCGGACCGGAGGAGCGCGAGAAGCGCCAGACCAGTTCGGCCTCCGGCAGGACGACCGAACCTCGGATGACATAGGGCCCGGACATGCCTCCCATGATCCCGCGCCCACGGGCGTCCGTCACCTCACTTTCCCGGGGCGGGCCACCGATCCGGCATCAGGGTCAGGCAAAGGCCGACGTCAAGGACGAGCAAAAAAGGTAAAGAAACCTGGAACCACCCGGTCCCCCGGCCGCGTTGAGACGGGTGACGGCAGCTCCGCCCGGGGCGGAGCCCGCAGCGTGTGACCTCACGCTTGTCACCTCACGCTTGTGACCTCGACGAGGAAAGGGACTTCCCATGACTGTAAGCCTGTCCAAGGGCGGCAACGTCTCGCTCACCAAGGAGGCACCGGGCCTGACCGCCGTCACGGTCGGCCTCGGCTGGGACGTCCGCACGACCACGGGCACGGACTTCGACCTCGACGCCAGCGCCATCGCGGTCAACGCCACCGGCAAGGTCTACTCCGACCAGCACTTCGTCTTCTTCAACAACAAGGCGACGCCGGATCAGTCCATCGTCCACACCGGCGACAACACCACCGGCCAGGGCGACGGCGACGACGAGTCGATCAAGGTCGACCTCGCCGCGCTGCCCGCCGACGTCGACAAGATCGTCTTCCCGGTCTCCATCTACGACGCCGAGAGCCGCAGCCAGAACTTCGGCCAGGTCCGGAACGCCTTCATCCGCATCGTCAACCAGGCCGGCGGCGCCGAGATCGCACGCTACGACCTCAGCGAGGACGCCGCCACCGAGACCGCCATGGTCTTCGGCGAGCTGTACCGCAACGGCACGGAGTGGAAGTTCCGCGCGGTGGGCCAGGGCTACGCGTCCGGCCTGGCCGGCATCGCCCAGGACTTCGGCGTCAACGTCTGAGGCACCCGGGGCCGACACCTGAGGTACCACCCCAGGCACCAGGGGCAGTTGACGCCCCGCCGGAGGGCCGGTTCCCGAGAGGGGCCGGCCCTTCGTGTTGGGTGCCGTCCTCTGGAAGCGGGCGGCTCTTCGCGTCGGGAGCCGTCGGTTCCCGGACGGGGGCGACCCTTCCCGTTGAGCGCCTGCTCCCGGAGGGGGGCGACTCTCTTCCCGTTGAGGGCCTGCTCCCGGACGGGGCAGCTCTCTTCGAGGATCCAACAGGGCGTCGAGGACCCCAACAGGGGAGCACCCCGCGCCAGGCGGGATCCGCGGGCGCGCCCCCTGGCCGGCCCGCCCTATGCCGCCGCGCCTCCATGGGCGCCGTTTTCCGGTGCGGCGTCCGGTGGCGTGGCCAGCACGGCCACCTCGTCCAGCGACAGCCCGAGCGCGCCGGCCAGCGCGGCGACCGTGAAGAACGCCGGCGTCGGCGCCCGCCCCGTCTCGATCTTGCGCAGCGTCTCCGCGGACAGCCCGGCCGCCGCGGCGACCTCGACCATGCTCCGCTCGCCGCGCGCCGCCCGCAGCAGCTCGCCCAGCCGCTCGCCGCGTTCACGTTCCCAGGGGGTCAATGGAGTGCGCACCATGCCCGTGATACTAATACCGGTAAAGAAATACCGGTAAAGAAATACCGGCCGCACGAAGCTGTGCCCGCCGCCCGGCGCCGAGGTGCGCACGGGCGGCCCGAACGGGAGGTCGTACCGATGGTGGAGATCAAGACGGATGCGTCGCTGGACGCGATGCGCGTGGCCGGCCGGGTCGTCGCGGACGCCCTGGCCGCGGCCCGCGCCGCGGCCACCCCCGGCGTACGACTGCTGGATCTGGACGAGGTGGCCCGTACGGTCCTGCGCGAGGCCGGCGCCACCTCCCCCTTCCTCGGCTACCGCCCCGGCTTCGCGCCGACCCCCTTCCCGGCCGTCATCTGCGCCTCCGTCAACGACGCGATCGTGCACGGCATCCCGGACGGCTACCGGCTGCGCGACGGCGATCTGGTGAGCATCGACTGCGGTGCGATCGTCGACGGCTGGGCCGGCGACGCGGCCACCAGCTTCACCGTCGGCACCGCACGCCCCGAGGACCAGCAGCTGATGGAGACCACCCGGCGGGCCCTGGAAGCGGGCATCGCGGCGGCCGTGGTGGGCGCCCGCATCGGCGATGTCTCGCACGCCATCGGCCGCGTCGGACGCGCCGCCGGCTACGGCATCCCCGACGACTTCGGCGGCCACGGCATCGGCCGCTCGATGCACGAGGACCCGCCGGTCCCCAACGACGGCCGACCGGGCCGCGGGCTCGTCCTCCGCCACGGCCTGGTCATCGCCATCGAGCCGATGTTCCTGTCCGGCGGCGGCAACGGCTACTACGCGGCCCCCGACGGCTGGACCCTGCGCACCACCGACGGCAGCCGCGCCGCCCACTTCGAGCACACGGTCGCGGTGACGGACGACGGGCCACGCGTACTGACACTGCCGTAGGCGCGAGCGCTGCCCCTGCCGTAGGCACGATGGCGATGGCCAGGCCAAGGTACGAAGCGGAGGGCCACCGGCGCCGACGCCGGGCACCGGCACTGGCACCGACGCCGGGCACCGGCACCGGGCATCAGCAGCGACGTCGGGCGCCGGGGCCGGTACCTGCCCCCTCAGAACGCGTTGACGTCGACCGCCTCGGCCATCGCGCGATAGCCGGCGTCGTTCGGGTGCAGATGGTCGCCCTCGTCATACGCGGGCGCGATCCGGCCCCGGTCGGCGGGATCGGCCAACGCGTGGTCCAGGTCCACCACCCCGTCGAACTCACCCGAGGTGCGTATCCAGTCGTTCAGCGCCTCGCGCTTGATCTCGCCCCGCTCGGTGTAATACTCGGCCCCCTTGAACGGCGTCAGCGTCGCGCCTATCACCCGGATGCCCTTGCCGTGCGCCTGACGTATCAACTCCCGCTGTGCGGCGATGAGTTGCTGGACGGACACCTCGGGGGTCGGACCGCCCGGCACGCCGCTCCACTCGCTCATACCGATGTCGTTGATGCCCTCCAGGACGACGACGGTGCCCACATTCGGCGTGTTGAGCGCGTCCTTCCGGAAGCGGACCACCGCCTTCTCGCCGAACCCGCCGGTGCTGTTGGTCAGTTGGTTGCCGCTGATGCCCTCGTCGAGGACGCTGCGCGGTCGGCCCGCGGCGGCGAACCGCTCGGCCAGCTGGTCCGGATAGCGGCGGTTGGCGCCGACCGTGGAGCCGTACCCGTCGGTGATGGAGTCCCCGAAGGCCACCACGCCGTCCCGCCGCGCGGCCGTCCCGCCACCGGCGACCTCGACGCCGGAGAGGAAGTACCAGGACTGCGAGGTCTCGGTGAACGCCGCGGCCCCCACATCGGAGCGGTGGTCACCGGCCGCGCGATAGCTGGTGGCCATGGCCATCGCATGGAAGGTGGCCGGGCCGGTCGGCGCATCCAGATACAGCGTGACGGTCACCGACTCCAGGGCGCGCACCCGCAACCCCACACCGTCGCTGAGCAGCTCACCGCCCGCCGGTATGGTCGCCGACCGCCCGTGCCCAAAGGTCAGTTGGCGCACCGACCCCGCCTGCACCGAAGCCCCCTGGGCGGTCCGCGCGATGGTGGCACCGGCCACCTTGAGCGGCGCCGCGCCGTAGCGGTTCGACAGCTTGATACGGGCCTGTGCGCCGCCCGTAGCGACCCGGACGACCTGACGCACCGTCTGCCGGGCGAAGCCGCCCTCCGACCAGTTCTTGCCGAACACTCCGGTCGCCTGCTGTGGCGCCGCCGCCCAGCCGCCACGCCAATGCCCCTGCGCGTACGGCGCGGCGGCACCGACCGGTCCGCCGCCGGCGGCCGGCGAACCCACCGCGTACGCCGCCGCGCCCTGCCCACCCGCACCACCCGGCAGCACCGGCACGACCGGCAGCGCCACCAGCGCCGCCGCCGACACCAGCGCTACCCCCGAACGTCTCACCAGCGAACCAGACATGATCATTACCCCACCCTCTGATCGTGACGATCCCGCCGTATGCGGTCCCGTCGTGCGTAATACCGCCGTGCACCGTCTCGCCGTGCACTGCCTCGTCGTCTGCAATCCCGCCCTACGCGTTCCCGCCGTGCGCTGCCTCGCCGTGCGCGATCCCCCCTACCCGTTCCCGTCGTACGTCGTGTCGTCCCGCGCGATCTCGGCGCTCGCCCCGCGCGAACTCGTTGCTCGTCCCGCGCGAACTCGTTGCCGTGATCGTCCCGAGGCCGCACGGGCCCAGGGCCGGCCGGGGCGGGCCGGCGGGGCCCGACCATCCGGACCGCCCGCCGCACCGGCGTGACACCATCAAGACGTGATCGACCTCGGCTATTCCCTCTCCCGCCGCTTTCCGGATCCGCCGCAGACGGACTACCGGACCGCGGATGTGCACACCCTGCGCCACGACCTCTTCTGCGGCGACGTCTACATCGCCGACACCAAGTCCGACCACGAGCTGTCCACAGCCTGGGGCTGGGTTCCGGTGCTCGACTTCGCGTGGGCGCTGTGCGACATCGTCGAGCAGCTCGACACCGACCCGCGCGGGAGCCGTTCCGCCCGGCCGATCCACGCCGAGCTCGACTTCACCGAATCCGCGGACCGGATGCTCTTCGAGCGCCGCTTCGGCTGGGTCGATATCGACGCCGACTGGATGCCGGCCGACGAGGCCCCGCTCACCTTCAACCACGCCGCGCTCCGCCGCGAGGCCCGCGACTTCCTGCACGACCTGATCGCCGACCTCGCCGATATGCACGACGGCCTCGCCGACAACCCCGCCATCTGGGAACTCCAGGCCCGCTTCCCCCGCGTCTGACCCCTCCGGCCGACGGGCACGCCCTGCCTCGTCACACCAGCCCTCCTCGTCACGTCCCCCCACTCCCCCGGTCGCCTCCGAGGCCCGAGGCCCCTCACCCGCTCCGCTCCCCTCTTCACACCCCGCCTCACTCCAACCGGTCACACCAGCCGGTCACACCAGCCGGTCACACCAGCCGGTCACTCCACCCGCACGCCCACCTGCGCCGCGAACGCCGGTGCCAGATCCATCAGTTGGGCCGGACTGATCACCGCACCCGCCAGCCGGTCGATCCCCCGCGCGATATCCACCGCAGCCGCACCGCGCAGATCGACGTCCTTCATCCGGGCCGCACTGAAGTCCACCCGTGCCAGCGTGCAGTCGTCGAACGTCACCCGCTCCAGCTCCGCGCCCCCGAAGTCCGCCTCGACCAGCACGCACCCCTCGAAGGCGACATCCCGCAGCTTCGCCTTGCGCAGATTCAGGAAATCGATCTTCCCGCCGCGCACCACGACCCGCTCCAGCGCCGCGCCATGGAGCTGTACCCCGCCGAGCCGGGCGTCCGACACCTCCACATCGCGCAGCATCGCCTGCGACAGGTCCGTGCCGACCCCGCGCACCCCGCTCAGCACACTGCCGATGATCCGCGCCCGGCTGAGCACCGTCTCGTCCAGCGCGCACCGCCGTAGCGCGCAATCCATGAAGCGCGCCCCTCGCGCCGACTGCCCCGAGCAGTCCGTCCCCGCGAACTCCAGCCCGTCGTAGTCCCCTTCGGGCTCCAGCTCCGCGCCGTCGTACGGCCGGAGCTCCGGCAACCGCAGCTCCGGCCGCCGCACCGCCCGCACCGTCTCCTTACCGCGCCCTGCCACGCGATCACCGCCTTCCCGTCCCGCACGGACCGACTCCCCGGCCCGCACATCCGCAAGATCCAGATCCAGATCCCTGCCACGCCACCGCTGCTTTGCCACGCATTGGCACGCATTGGCACGCATGGCCACGCGTTGCCTTCCGCGCCACCGTCCACGGCCCCGTCCGTAACCCCATCCAGGTCCCGTCCGCGATCCCGTCCAGTCCCCTCCGCGATCCCGTCCAGGCCCCCTCCACCGTCCCGTTCAGGTCCCGTCCGTGGCCCCGTCCGTGGTCCCCTCCGCGATCGGTCCGCAGCTTCTCGACCCATGGTGAACCACGCCACTGACAGTCGCCCTGACCAGCACAAACACCCGATCCACCAGTCGGATGTCACATCCGCCGTACCCCCATCCGTCCAAGCTCACGAGCACCGCCCACACGACCGGCCCCACCCCCGCACCACCCCGTCCGCCCCCCACCTCACCACCCACACCACCCGAACCGGCCACACCGGCCACACCCCGCCACCCACCACCCACCACCCACCACGAAGACCTCCACGGCCAGGACCGGAGGCGCACTACCCAGAACCGGAAACACACCCCCCAGGACGCAGCACCCAGAACCGGAAACACACCACCACGACCATCGAAAACTCACCACCACGACCACCAATGGAGCCCCACATGGCCCACCACCTCACCGTCAT
>NZ_BMRP01000011.1:94572-125954 GCF_014648695.1 Streptomyces albospinus | reverse complement strand
GCCGGCCTCACCGCGGCCATCTCCGCCGCCGAGTCCGGTGCCGCCGTCACCCTCTACGAGGCCCACCGCACCCTCGGTGGCCGTGCCCGCACCGCCGACGCCCCCTACCGCACCAACGAGGGCGCGCACGCCCTCTACCACCGCGGCCCCCACTGGTCCTGGCTCAAGAAGCGCGGCCTGCTCCCGCCGCTCGCCCCGCTGCCTGCCCTGGAAGCGACCCGGCTGCGTTTCCTGCACCACGGCAGGCTGCACCGGCTGCCCCCGCTCGGCATGGTGACCACGCTGCGCCGCCACCGCACCGCCCCGGTCGACCAGGACTTCCTCAGCTGGGCGAGCAGCCGGGTCGGCGAGCCGACCGCCCGCGCCGCGGCCCATTTCGTGGGCGTCTCCACCTTCCACCACGACCCCGGCTCGCTCTCCGCCGCGTTCGTACAGGAGCGGCTGCGCCGCAACACCAGCCTCCCGCCCGAGGCCCACTACATCGCCGGCGGTTGGGGCACGCTCATCGACCTCATGGCGCGGCACGCCCGTGACCTGGGCGTACGCGTCGAGACCGGCGCCCGGGTCGAGACGCTGCCGGAGGACACCCCGGTCATCGTGGCCACCCACCTCGACGCCGCCCGCGCCCTCCTCCAGGACGACCGGCTCCGCTGGAGCAGCGCCCGTGCGGTGCTGCTCGACCTCGCCGTACGAACCCGGCACGGCGACCCGTTCGTGGTGTCCGGGCTCGACTTCCCCGGCTGGATCGAGCGGTTCACCGGTCCCGATCCCGGCCTGGCGCCGGACGGCGAACAGCTCATCCAGGGTCACTTCGGGATCGCCCCGGACGAGACCCGCGCCGCCGGGATCGCCCGCGCCGAACGCCTCCTCGACGCCGGCTTCCCCGCCTGGCGCGAGCGCACCACCTGGCGCCGCGAGTCGCTGGCCACCGGCCGTACGGGAGCGGTGGACCTCCCTGGCACGACCTGGCGCGACCGCCCGGCGATCGACCGCGGCGACGGCGTCTACCTGGCGGGCGACCAGGTCGCGGCACCCGGCGTGCTCTCCGAGGTCTCGTTCACCAGCGCCCTGGAGGCCGTCACGCTCGCCCTGGCCACCGGCCCGCGCCCCCGCACCCGCGGGTCAGGCACCCCTCGCAACGATCAGGCGTCCATCCCCTCAGGCGCCCGTCCCACGGGCAGCTCTTGACCTCAATCAAGCTTGAGGTAGCAGGGTGACGGCAGTTGACCACCTCCACCGCCACGGCAAACCGCCAGGCAACCACCAACTGCCGCCCCCTCCTCAAGGAGACGACCCGTCATGCGCGCAATACGGCTGCACGCCTTCGGCCCCGCGGACAACCTCCGCCACGAGACCGTCGGCGACCCCGTCCCAGGGCCCGGCGAGGTCCGT
This sequence comes from Streptomyces albospinus, assembly GCF_014648695.1. Taxonomy (GTDB): domain Bacteria; phylum Actinomycetota; class Actinomycetes; order Streptomycetales; family Streptomycetaceae; genus Streptomyces; species Streptomyces albospinus. The sequence continues at coordinate 124,562 of NZ_BMRP01000011.1, read as the reverse complement.
ATCGCCGTGGCGGCGGCCGGAGTTCACCTCCTGGACACGACCCTCCGCAGCGGCCGGCCCGGTGGCTCGGTACCGCTCCCCGACCTCCCGACCGTGCCGGGCCGGGAGGTCGCCGGTACGGTCGACGCCCTCGGCGAGGGCACCGACCCCAGCTGGCTCGGCCGGCACGTCGTCGCCCACCTCGGCATGGTCCCCGGCGGCTACGCCGAACTGGCCGTCACCGCCGCCGACCGGCTGCACCCGATCCCCGAGTGCCTGGACCCCGCCCAGGCCGTCGCCATGATCGGCACCGGCCGCACCACCATGGGCATTCTGCTCTTCGCCGCTCTCACCCCCGACGACATCGCCCTCATCCCGGCAGCCGCCGGCGGCATCGGCTCGCTGCTCGTCCAGCACGTCAGGAACACCGGCGCCACGGCCATCGGCCTGGCCGGCGGTCCGGCGAAGGTCGCGCACGTCCACGACCTGGGCGCCGACCTCGCCCTCGACTACACGGACCCCAACTGGCCCTCCCTCGCCCGCCGTTTCCTCGACGGCCGCGGCGCACCCGGCGCCACCCTCGTCTTCGACTCCGTCGGCGGCACCCCCGGCCGCGCCGCCGTGGACCTCCTCGCCCCCGGAGGGCGTCACCTCGTCTTCGGCTGGTCCTCCGGCGGCCCACTGGAATTCGCGGACCGCGAACTGGCCGCCCGCGGCATCACGTCCGCATCCGTCCTCGGCCCCCCGATGCTGGCGAAGGCCGGCGGCGACAACCCCCTCCGCACCCTGGAAACCGCCGCCCTGGCGGAGGCCGCGGCCGGCCGCCTCGTCCCCACGATCCACCGCTTCCGCCTCTCCGAGGCCGCGACCGCACACCGCGCCCTCGAAACCCGCGGCACGATGGGCAAGGTCGTACTGATCCCATGAGGGGCACCGGCGCCCCTCGGAACGGTCGGCGCCCCGAGGGGGTGCCCCTACGCCACCACCGCCAGCGCCCGCTCCGTCCCGTTCAGCCGCAGCCCACCCGACTCCGTGCACACCACGATGTCCTCGATCCGCACCCCGAACCGCCCCGGCAGGTAGATCCCCGGCTCGATCGAGAAGCACATGCCCGGCACCAGCGGAAGATGCTCGCCCTCCACCATGTAGGGCGGCTCGTGCGTGGTCACCCCGATCCCGTGCCCGGTCCGGTGGATGAAGTACTCCCCGTACCCCGCCGCCTTGATGACTCTCCTGGCCACCCGGTCGATCTCCTGGCAGGCGATACCGGGCCGCACCGCCTCGAACGCCGCCTGCTGCGCCTCCCGCACGATCCCGTGCACCTTGCGCTCCTCGGCACCCGGCTCCCCGACATGCACGGTCCGCGTCGTGTCCGACCCGTACCCGTCCTTCAGCCCCCCGAAGTCGAGTACGACCATGTCGCCGTCCTCGATGACCCGATCCCCCGCCTCGTGATGCGGGTTGGCCCCGTTGGGGCCCGAACCGACGACCGTGAAGTCCACCTGGCTGTGCCCGTGCTCCACCAGCAGCCGCGCCAGATCCGCCGCCACGTCGGACTCCCGCCGCCCACCGAAGCGCACACCCAGAATGTCCTCGTACGTCGCATCGGCCGCCGCCCCCGCCGCCGCCAGCCGCGCCACCTCGTACGCGTCCTTGACCGCCCGCAGCATCGGCACCGCCTCGGTCAGCGCGGCATACCCGCCCCCCGGCACCGTCCGTTGCAGCCCCAGCAGATGCAGCGCCCACATCCCGTCCGACACCCCGTAACGCCGGTGCGGCGCAAGCCACTTGCCCAGCTCCACATACGGATCCGCCCCGTCGGACCAGCCCGCCACCTCCAGCGCCCCGGCCCCCGGCGCACGCTCCGCGTCCGGCCGCTCCAATACGGGCACCAGCAGCCGCGCCGCCCGCCCCGGCTCGATCACCAGCGCGGTCAACCGCTCGGTCACCGCCGTCGGCCGGTACCCGCACAGCCACACCAGATCCGGCCCCGGCGCCACGATCAGCCCGGCCAGCCCGGCCTGCGCCGCCGCCAGCCCCGCCCGCTCCATCCGCCGCGCATAGTCATCCTGCGCCATCGCACTAACCATGCCGCCGAACTTACGCCGCCCCGCTTACCCACACACACCGACACGAATAGCCCCAGACATCGGTCCGGGACCGCAGCCGACCTCCGCCACTCATCCTTTAGGCCGCCCTCCGAAGCGAACAGATGCGACCGGAGGCGGAGACGGAGATCGGCCAGCGGGTCGACTACGGACCTTGCTCACCATGAGTACGGTGGCGTGGCAAGCGAAGAAGCCGCGTGCGGCAGCGCAGGCAGCACCCTGCAGCGCGGCCGGACACAGAGACGGGCCGAGGTCACCATGGCACCCCCACACCAGTCGTCGCGCCGCGTCCGGGGTGACGTCCTTTTCGTGATCGCCTTCGTGGCAATCGGAGCCCTCGTCCTCGGCGGGATGCTGTGGGCCAAGAACCACGTGACCGAGCTCAAGAAGTGGCGAGGCGAGAACGCCTGGTCCCTCACGTACGAGGCCACGTCGTCCAGCGGCGAACCGCGGGCCGCCGCCCTCAGCTACCGGCACAACCCCCACACGTCCAAGCCCGACTACAAGGACGAGCGGCTGGGCTCCACCAAGCTGCCCTGGAGCACGACGGTCGTCGTCAGCACCGGCAAAGAGGCGCGCGTCGAGGTCACCCCGACCGGGGACGGGATCGCCTCCTGCCGCATCCTGCTGGACGGCATCCGAGTCGTCGCCTCAGGAAAATCCCCCGGCCCCGGCAAGCCCGCCGTCTGCCATGTGATCACCAGCAGCACCCCGGAGAAGTGGCCCCACTGACCGAACACGTCCCCCCAGCGCACTCCGCCGGCCTGCCCAGCAGCATCCCCACCATCGCCGTAACCGCATCGCCGTAACCGCATCGCCGTAAGGGCCCGGTCTTCGAGCCCCGCCCGTCGCCCCCTGTCCGGCACCGTCACCTTCCGCGCCCCAGGGCAGATCGCCTTCCCCGACGCCGGCATCATCCTCGGCGCCCCCGTCGTCGCACCGCTCGACGCACGCGCATGAGCCAGGACCATCCGGCCCCGGCACGCCGCACTCGCCGCCCAGTGGTCCAACCGGACACCGGCCAACAGCACCGCCGAAGCCGCCTCATGCTCAACCGCGGAGGCACCCTCACACCGCTCGGCAACACCATCACCGCCACGGCAAAAAGGCCCACGCCTCACAGCGCATCACCCCCAGCGTCCACGGCCTTTCGCACGGCGAGGTCCCTGGCTTGATCATTCAGGCTCGCCGCACAGCTGGCGCCGACGCCACGGTTGGGTGGAGTCACGGCATGTGGGGTGCCAACACCAACGGCCCGCCCCGACGGGGCGGCTCAGCAGCAGGCGAGCAAAGTCAGCCCTTCGGATCCTGAATCCACCCCTGCTTCGCCATCGCATCGCATACGATCGCGGGCGAATTCTTCGTCCCGTGCTGGGTCTTCATGTCCTTCATGCAGTCGGCATAGGGGATGGGCCCGTCGGAATCGGCCGCAGAGGCCGCTTGGGCAGCCACGACCGTGAACACACCACTCATGGCAATGCCTGTGGCCACGGCCACCGCGGCACTCATTCGACGCACAGTTACGTTCCCTTCTTCCCACCGAGGCCCAGCTGCCTCGGTGTACCTCAGCCCGTTCAACGACCCACCGCACCATGAGAAACGTGAGGAACCTCTGTGGTGCCCGCCGGCATCCCCACCGTCACCATTACCGCGCGATTCCCCGCCCCTGACGGCCGGCCCCTATCCGGCACCGCCACGTTCCACGCGCCGGCCCAGCTCACGTTCCCCACCACCGACGTCATCCTCACTCGGGCCGGCTATTCAGTCGGTCATGCCGAAGGCGGCACGCGATGCCGCCGAGGCGACCACCGCCCTGATTCCTCGCGGTGGGGCAGGCAAGCCCGTCAAGAAGCCGGTCGCCCCGTCTCCATTGCCGACGGCGGGGCGTTCACTTCGACCGATGGGCACACAACGGGCACGCAGGACGGCGCGAAGATCATCGAGTTCCGCCCCCGGTCTGTCCGGGCATAGAAAGAGTCCAGGTCAGCGGCTATCTGACCTGGACTTCTCAGAGCCCCCTGTCGGATTCGAACCGACGACCTTCGCTTTACACGGGCGGGCCACTTCGCATTGACGGCGACGATCTGGCGGCCATGCATGCCTTTCGTAGCGCCGACCGCCAAACCGGAGGAGGCCGGCTGCACGGAGCGGTCGTGCGGCACCTCGGCGACAAGGTGGCGCCACGCCTGGTCGACACAACCAGCGGACTCCAGGTCTTCGCGACCGCGGCAGTTCTGACGGAGATGGCGGGATGGATGGCCCACGACTCAGGCCGTGACGACCTGGGAGTCCAGCACTTCGCCCGAGCCCTTCCACTGGCGCGCACCTCGGGCGACTTACCCCTGACCGCCAACATCGCCGCGAGCAGAAGCCACCTCGCCCTCCACACCGGCGACCCGGCTGCCGCCGCACATTGGGCACAACTGGGCTTGTCCCTCGCGGAGAAGGGACCTCGGATCGCCTCGCTCACCGCCCGGCTCCATGCCATGCAGGCCCGGGCCCTGGCAACAAGCGGCCAGCAATCACCGGCTCGCCGTGCGCTCGACGCCGCTCACGCCGACCTCGAAAGCCCCTCGGACGCCGTCCATCCCTGACTCAGCCCCTTCGACTCGGCAACTCTGGCGAGCGAGTCGGCCCTGGCCCTGGGCAACCTGTGCGAGGCGTACGGCTTCGGCATTCCCACAGCGGTCCTGCCGTACCTGAACGCGGCCCAGGCCGCCCACCCCCCACCCCGCGTACCGCAGAGCTTGGACCGGCTGCACGAGATGGGCGGCCTGATCGGGGCGTAGGAGCCTCACCGGCCCAAGGCCGGCGGCGGTGCCGACCGCTTCCGTTGGGAGGAGGCGCTGGAACTGCTCACGCCCCAGGTGCCCAGCCGGTCCTGATGAAGCCGTCACGACTCAGCCGCTGACCATGCACGCTTCTCCGTCCTCTGGTGGGGCTCCCATGACGGCCGGGCTCTGCGTCGCCCAGTCCCAGGTGTGCATGGGCTGCCGCAGGCCGTCGGGGAGACAGTCAAAGCGAGAGCCCCAACCTTCATGGCTCGTGTCGGTGGGCGTGCTTGGTTACAGCCCGCAGGAGCCGCGGTCGAGGTGGAAGTATCGGGCGTTGGCCCAGCGGCACAGCCGGATACCGACGATGACGCCGACGATTGTGATCAGGGCAGGCAGGTATCCGCTGGCGACCTGGATGATCGGGATTGCCGGGCACCCACCTGAGATCGCCCAGCCCGTACCGAACAACACCGCGCCGGGGATCACGCCGGCGTGGATGCGCCCTGGGGTGCGGCGGACCCGCAGCAGAGCGAACGCGCACACGATGATCCCCACCGCACCCGCGAAGGAGAGGAACATGCGCAGGTCCTGGAAGGTGAACATGCGGTTCAGCTCGGCGTAGTCGCCGAAGCCGATGTTGGTGACGGTATAACCGAGGGCCAGTCCGGTGATGATCGTGGCCAGCAGAATCGCGCCCCGGGTGCGCATCAGATCACCTTCCACAGGAGGAACGACACCGCGACGGCGGTGCCGAAGAACACGGCGGTCGCAACGATGCTGACCGGGCGTAGGCGGCCGCAGCCGCTGAGTCCGTGGCCGGAGCTGCACCCACCGGCCAGCCGCGTGCCGAAGCCGACCAGCACGCCTCCCACGAACAGCACGGCGATCATGGTGGTCGGATCGGCGGTGACCAGGTTCCGAAAACCCGGGCCCATGTCGTAGCGGAGGTGGAACCGCCCGGAGGTGACCGCGGCGATGAACCCACCGAGGAAGATCGACATCAGCAGGGCAGCCTGAGTGACCAGCGGGGCCGGGCGCACGCTCGTGGCCGCCGGGCGTTCACTCGCTGTCGATTCGGCGTCGGCTTCGAGCGGCTGCGACTCCCCGTACGGAACCTGCGGCACGTTGGACGCGTCGGTGCCGGTGCCGAAGTGCTCCGCTGTAGCCGCGGCAAGCGCCTCAGCGAGAGCTTGATCGTCGGTGAACTCCTCGTCCATCCGCTCGAGTCGGCGTTCGCGACGCCAGTGCAACACGCGATCCCACGCGGCCGACACCCCGAGAGACCGATCGGTGATGAGGGTGTGGTTGATGGTGACCAGAGCGAGCCCGATAGCGCCCGCCCACCAGGGCCAGTAGGTACTCATGCGGGTCCTCTCATCCAATCGGCAAATCGAGCCCACCAGCCGCGCTTTGAGCCGGGCGCTTGCTGTGTGTGTCGAGCGAGGCTGTCTGAAGGCCGGGCAACCTGTGGGGACGGTGACGGTTGGTCTTGCCGGACAGCCGCTGGTGGAGGTGTTGCCCCGAACTGGGCCATGGCCTCCGGTATCGCGGTTCCAGGTCCTGAGTGCTCATGTGGCCGGGTCGGTGCTGGCTGGGGCCGGGACGCGGTCTCCGGTGACCCCGGAGCGGGCCGTGGCGGCGGGGGCTGTCGGGGGACCGCCGCCGGGCCGGTGGCGCCGGATCGGTCCACCTCGGCCGGGGCTTCGAGGTGTCGCGCGCGGGCTCCGTTGGGCAGCAGGCTGATCGGCACGCGCTCGCCGGTGAGTGACATCTGGTAGCGCGCACAGCCGAGCCATCGATCCGCGCTGTCGCAGTAGTATTCGCGCCACCCTTGCAGGCTCGCCCTCAACAGGGGGAAAAGGGGGCATCCTGCGGCGTGAGAGCAACCCACGTTGCTCCTTCCTGACCGGCGCACCACCCGTTCGGGGAGAGCGGTTGCCGTTCTCGATTCCTGCCCTCGCTATGCCCGGTCGACGGTCTGAAAAGCAATGCGGTGACGGGCAGTGACAATAAGGCGCTGTGCCTCCATCCCTTGATCGGCCGCGATGCAACCATTGTTTCGGTGTTCCGAGCAACTCAGGGAGTTTTTCCAAACAGGCCACTTGGCACTACTTGGTGAGATACTCTCCGCGACGGATTTGCGGTGCCTGCCTCTCATGTCCGGATATCTGCGATCGCCGGCGAGGCTGCCTGAATCGTGATTCGACTGCGTGATCGCGGCCCGCGCTGGCGCAAGTCAACTGTTTATGGAGGGGGTGCGAATTCTGGAGTTCCTTGTGGTGATGGCGTGAATATCGTGGATATCGAACGAAGAGCCAAGGGAGGGCAATCATGTGTCAACGTGCTGTCTGTCGGTCGTGTCGGAAGTTGACCTATGAGGGCTGCGGAAGGCATGTGGACCAAGTGCTCATGGGTGTGCCAACAGCTCAGCAGTGCATGTGTGAGCCCGCGGAACGCAAGCGTGAACGCACAGTGGAGGCCACGACTCGATCGGAATCGGTGCCAGCCCGACAGGGCGGGGCGTCGCGACGCACACACGCTCCTGGGTACCCCGGGAGTCCACCAGGTCGATCGAGGGGCGGCTGGTGGGCTCGGCTCATCGATTGGCTGAAAAGACCGGCATGAGGTAATGACCCGAGTGCGCTCGCTTTGGGGCCCTTGAGTTCAAGGTGTTGGTTGTTGGGCCGTGAGAACCCGGATTTCGGAACTCCGGGGTGCCAAGTGGCGCCGAGCGCGGAGCCAGCACCGACACCCGTGTCCCGCGACGAACATCGTCGGCGCTCTGCATGACAGCATCCGCTTCTTCTGACGACCTCATCCACTTTCTGCGGGCCCGCTGTACCGAAGAATGCCAGCGGTGTTACCCGACGACGGCCTTTGAGGGATTCACTGATGACGACAGCCCGCGGGCCACTGCCACGAGGGGCGCCCGGACTGCCGTATGCGCGCAGGAGCGGGCCAGCACGGGGGGGAACCAGCCCGCTCCTGCGGTCGGCGCCCGCTTGCCCCCCTCCAGGAGAGCGCGCGCCTCGACCCTCGTGATCGGGTCACTCCTTCCTGCGCGCTGTGCCCCTGGAATGTCACTGATGGCGGGAGATGGTCACCAATCCAGCGCTCTTGTGAAGAGAGCGACTTGAAGCCGTCACGACTCAGCCGCTGACCATGCACGCATCCTCGTCCTCCGGCGGGGCTACCCGTAGCAGCCGGGCTCTGCGCTGCCCGGAAAGACACGGTTGCAGGGCCGGTACGCTGGGGCCGCTGCGGCACCCCGCACCTTGATCCGCGCCCCACGGTGAGTCATGGCTTGCGGCGATCAAGACGTCTTTGGGCATGAGGATGAAGAACACGTGCTGATAGCGGGCCGATACCGGCTGCGAGACACCGTCGGGCGGGGCGCGATGGGAGAGGTCTGGCGGGCCTTCGATGAGACGCTCGGCAGACCGGTTGCCGTGAAACTCCTGCTCCCCCACGACTCCGACCCCACCGCGCCCTCCCGCTTCCGGCTGGAGGCGCAGACCGCCGGACGCCTCAGCCACCCGCATGTGGTCGGCGTTCTCGACTTCGGCGAACACGAAGACCGTCTGTTCCTGGTGATGGAGCTCGTCGACGGGGACAGCCTCGCCGACCAGCTCACCGTCTCCGGACCACTGCCCGCCGAGCACGTGGCCCATATCGCCGCACAGGCCGCCCTTGGGCTGGCCGCCGCACACCGTCAGGGCGTCGTGCACCGGGACATCAAGCCGGCCAACCTCCTGCTGGGCGCCGAAGGCACCCTGAAAATCGGCGACTTCGGCATCGCCCGCTTCCTCGACGACCCCGGTGCCGCGCTCACCACCACCGGTCAGATCGTCGGCACCAGCCTTTACCTCGCGCCCGAGCGGGCCCTGGGCCGCACCGCCGGCCCGGCATCCGACGTGTACTCCCTGGGCTGCGTGCTCTACCAACTCCTCAGCGGCCGACCGCCGTTCCGGGCGGACAGTGCGCTCGCGGTGCTTCATCAGCACCTCGATGCCGCCCCGGTCCCACCCCGGCAACTCGGCGCCGATCTACCGCCTGCCTTCGAGAGCTATCTGCTCGGCCTGCTGGCCAAGGAGCCCGAGAGCCGACCCACGGCTGAGGAGGTGGCGGACTGGTTCGGGCGCGGAGCCTGGCGCGGCGCGCGGGAGCCGCTGCCGAGCGAACACCAGCATCACGGCCGCCCGAACCGGCCGCACACCACCGGCTCAAGGACCGCCGCCCCTGCAAGCTCCCCCTCCGCTCCCACCGCCCACTCCGACCGTGCCTTCGCGCCGGTGACGGACACCGAGTGGCAGACGAGCGTGCACCGGGCCGCGACCCGCCGCGCACACCTGCCCTTCCTCCGCCGTTCCCCGCTGGTGGCCGTGCTGGGCGGCGCCGGCCTCTTCACCCTGGCGTTGGTGGTGGGCATGGTGTGGTTCTCGCCCGGCACCGACTCAGCTCAGGGGCGGCAGACCAACCCGCCCACGAGCACGAGCCCCGCCACGCCGTCCCCCTCGGCGTCATACGAGACCGCTTCCCCACCTCCGGCACAGCTTGCCGAGCAGAAGCCGGAGAGGGCCCCCGACGTCACACCAGGCCCCAAGAAGGCCCACAGGCCCGGCAAGCGCAAGCACTGACAGGGGCCGGGAGCCCGGATCCTCACACGGTCTGCCTCGCCTGGCTCCTGTCGCCCCACCTGTTGGGAGGCGAATACGTAGTCCCTGAAGACGCACCCGAGGTCGCCGGGTTGTTCTCGCGCATCGAAGAACTCACCAAGAAGCCGGTGGAGCGCGGTCACGGTTGCGGTGTCGTCCTGCCGCGTGACCGAGTGGACGCATCCACCACGAGCGAGGGGGCCGACGAGAATTGGCCAGGTCAGGTCGTGTCCTGTACCGCAGGGGACCTCACATGTGCGCGCCAGGACACGGGCTCCATGGGATTCGCTGAGTAGGTCCGGAACACGGCGCCGGGATACTCCCGGTCCGTTCCTCCCATCGCTGAGGGTAGGGGTCAGCTGGCGAACTCGGTGTACTCGTCGGCGGAGAGCAGGTCCCCCGGCTCTTCCGAGGCGCGCACTTTGAACAGCCAACCACCCTCGAACGGTGTGGAGTTGACCCGCGCCGGGTCGTCGACGACGTCCTGGTTTGCAGCGACGGCCTCACCGGTCACCAGGGAGTACAGGTCGCTCACCGCCTTGGTCGACTCCAGTTCGCCGCAGGTCTCGCCCGCGGTCACCGTGTCACCGACTTCCGGAAGCTGCACGAACACGGCGTCGCCGAGCGCGTTGGCCGCGTGCTCGGTGATCCCGGCCGTCGCCACGCCGCCCTCGGCGGCCGACAGCCACTCGTGCTCCTTGCTGTAGCGCAGCTACTGGGGGTTGCTCATGGCGTGGAATACGGGTCACACCTGAAGGCGGTTGCTGACCGGCCGCTGGGGGCGCTGGCCGAGTCCGATGACGCCATCCATCCGTGATAGCCATGTCGCTTGAGAACACCAAGAGGCGGCGCTCTCAAGCGACATGGCAACCTCGCAGGTCAGCAGCCCACCTCTGCCGGATGCACTGCGACAGGACACGCGCCGTCCGAGCGGGTGTCCTGAGGATGTGCCACTTCTGGTGAGACCGGACCGTGTGCCAACGCCGTGAGACCGCGGGAAACCTGCTGGTCAGGAGATCGGCGTAGGCCACAAGCCGCGAGATCCTCCACCTCGTGGGAGCCTGAGCCAGCCCGCAGCCTCTCGGATCGCCAGACTCCCCTTCGGGAACGCCGCCCGAGCCACCCGCACCGTATCCGTCAGAATCTCTGCCGAGCCCAAAAGCTGCAACAACACCCGCACTTACCCAAACGACAACGTCGGCCTTCAAGACCACCACCGAATCCTGAAGGCCGACGTCACGCGAGCCCCTGAATTCGCCTACAGCATCACCAAGCGATCGACGGGGCGCAGTAGCCAGGCCCCGAATTGGCCAGCAGTGCAAAGAGGATTCTCGGGGCCTGCCGGCGCGTCAGAGCCCGGCTATGCCGGAAAAGCCGGCCTGGCCCGAGATGGGGCCGGTGACCTGGATGCCGCCGCCACCGCTGATCGAGCCGCCGGGCAGACCCGGCAGACCCGGCAGACCCGGCAGCCCGGGCAGACCCGGGATCGCGGACGTGCCGTCCTGAACCATGTCGCCGAGAACGCCGCCGGAAACGCCGTCCAGGTCGGCCTCGGAAATCTCTCGGGTCTCGACGGGAGTGAAGTCGTTGCGCATGACTGTCCTTTCCATTCGTAGCTTGGCGCGAGAGCCAACCATGCCGACCGGCCGCCCGGCGACCCCGGCCCATCGGTAATTTCTGCCGAGGTTCCCAATATCCCTACATGCCGCCCCGAGGAACCGTTCACGGGATCGCGGAAACTCCTTCACATGCCTTTCGAGATCCGACGCCCATGGCCGGTTTACAGCGCCATCGCCGCTGGAAACCGGTGGGACATGTCAGTATTCGAGACCGGCCAGAGCGCGGCGGGCCCAGGCGATACGAGGGGTCTGTGGTCTTCCTGTGCGCTTCACGGATGCTGCCCTCAAGGAAAGTCCGCCCGCGCTACCCGCACCGTCTCCGCCGGAGCCTTTCCTGCCGCCATCGGCCGCATCGACACCGACACCCTTCCCGAGCAACGACGTCGGCTCCATAATCTGCGTCACGGTGCCGCGACCCTCGCCCACGCGGCCGGCGCAGACCTGAAGGACATCCAGGAGATGCTCGGCCACTCCTCGATCGCCATCACGGCGGACACGTACACGAGCCTGCTACCGGAGACCGACCGGGCGATCGCCGAAGCCGCCGCCCGCCTCGTCCCTCGCGCACGCCGGACGGAACAGTCCGCCGAAAACGACGCGGACCTCGAAGCGGACGAGGAGTCCGGAGCTGAAGGCGAGGAATCCGGGGCCGAAGCCGTACCGGACGGTGCCGGGAAATCCGCAGCCGAGCCCGGCCCTGGTACCCCATCCGCTCACGCACCGCGCACGGAAACGGCCCCGGACGGGGAGTCCGAGGCCGAGTAAGACGCCTCCCTGGGGGAGAAACCCCAGGTCAGCGGCTTGATACGCAGAGCCCCCTGTCGGATTCGAACCGACGACCTTCGCTTTACAAGAGCGGTGCTCTGGCCAGCTGAGCTAAGGAGGCGTACCGGGAGAAGTGTACCCAGGCGGACCGGATGCCCGTCGCCTTATTTGCTGAGTGCGGGACTGCTGACAGCGGGCACCGGCCCAGGTAGCGTCGCGTGCAGTCTCAGCGCTGTGGGCTGCACCGCTCTCTGGTGGTGATCCCCAGTGGTGGGCGACAACACTCCTTTACTCGGATCGTCCGGCACGTTCCTGCCGGTGAAGGGACACACACCATGGCTACGGTCACGTATGACCAGGCGACCCGGATCTACCCGGGTTCCGACAAGCCCGCCGTCGACAAGCTCGACATCGCCATCGAGGACGGCGAGTTCCTCGTTCTCGTAGGGCCCTCCGGATGCGGCAAGTCCACCTCGCTGCGGATGCTCGCGGGGCTGGAGGACGTCGACGAGGGGGCCATCCGCATCGGGGACCGGGATGTCACGCATCTGCCGCCCAAGGACCGGGACATCGCCATGGTGTTCCAGAACTACGCGCTCTATCCGCACATGACGGTCGCCGACAACATGGGCTTCGCGCTCAAGATCGCCGGTGTGCCGAAGGCCGAGATCCGGCAGAAGGTCGAGGACGCGGCGAAGATCCTGGACCTGACGGAGTACCTGGGGCGCAAGCCGAAGGCGCTGTCCGGCGGTCAGCGGCAGCGGGTGGCGATGGGGCGGGCGATCGTGCGGGAGCCGCAGGTCTTCCTGATGGACGAGCCGCTGTCCAACCTGGACGCGAAGCTGCGGGTGCAGACCCGTACGCAGATCGCCGGGCTCCAGCGGCGGCTGGGCATCACCACCGTCTACGTCACCCATGACCAGGTCGAGGCCATGACCATGGGCGACCGGGTCGCCGTCCTCAAGGACGGGCTGCTCCAGCAGGTCGACTCGCCGCGGAACATGTACGACCGCCCCGCCAACCTCTTCGTGGCGGGCTTCATCGGCTCGCCGGCCATGAACCTGGTCGAGGTGCCGATCACCGACGGCGGCGTGAAGTTCGGCAACAGCGTCGTCCCGGTCAGCCGTGACGCGCTGGCCGCGGCGTCGGCGAAGGGCGACACGACGGTGACGGTCGGCGTACGGCCCGAGCACTTCGAGATCGTCGAGCAGAACGGCGCCGCCGCGGAGTCGCTGTCCAAGGAGGCCGCGGACGCGCCGGCCGGACTGGCGGTGACGGTCAATGTCGTCGAGGAGCTGGGCGCCGACGGCTATGTGTACGGGACGACCGAGTTCGGCGGGTCGGTGAAGGACCTTGTGGTCCGGGTCAACGGCCGCCAAGTTCCGCAGAAGGGCGCCCAGTTGCACGTCGTGCCGCAGCCGGGTGAGACGCATGTGTTCTCCACGTCGTCGGGCGAGCGGCTGAGCGACTGAGCGGACGGGGAGGGACCGGGAGGAGAGGACCGGGAGGAGACTGGGCGCTGCGGCTGACCGGCCGGCCGCAGCGTCCACCGGGGTGCGGTGGCCGCGGCAGGTCCATCAGGACCATGTCCGGGTTTACCGCGGCGGCGGTGTGGGGTAATGCGCGCCCCGCAGCGCCGCCGCGGGGCGCCCGGGGCCTTGCCCGGCCCGGATCCGCGGCCCCGGAGCGGGTCGCGACACGCCGTCGCGCGCCCGTAACAGCAGCCCCGGAAAACGCTTTTCGTACCAGTGCGTCAACCCCACAACCGCACCGACGAGCCATTCCGTCCCCCGATAAGGTGACGAAATGTCGCCAAATCATCACTCCTCGCTACCATCACGTCCGTGAACTCCGCAGCCCGCCGTATCGGCCGAACTCTCGCCCTTGTCCTCCCCGTCGTCCTGGTCCTCTCCGGGACGCTCGCGGTCACCCGCGTCCCGTGGGCCTCGACGACCACCGGATCGCAGATGCTGACCGCGTCCTCCGGGAAGGTCTCCACGCAGGCCGGCCCCCGCGCCGCCCAGGACGTGCTCCGTGACCGCCTCCTCGTCGAACTCCAGGAGAAGGATCCGGGCGCCGCCCTGACCGACCTCCAGGAGGCCACCGCCGCGCGGCCCTCGCTGGCCAAGCACTGCGCCTCCATCGCCCGTGCCCTCGGCCGCGCCGCGGTCGCCAAGTACGGTGCCGCACACCGCGCCCAGGCGTTCTCCCGTCCGGTCTGCGACACCTCCTTCGCCTCCGGCGTCGCCGCCGCCCAGTGACCCACGCTCGCACCGCATAGGGTGCGAACCATGACAGGCGCCGCGCATTCGTACCCCACGCAGGCCGTGGTCCTGGCCGGCGGCCAGGGCTCACGTCTCCGCCCGTATACCGATGACCGACCCAAGCCGATGGTCGAGATTCCCGGAACCGGGACCCCGATCATCGGCCACCAGCTGAACTGGCTCGCCGATGAAGGCGTCACCGACGCCGTCATCTCCTGCGGGCATCTCGCCGAGGTCCTCCAGGACTGGCTGGACCGGACCCAACTCCCCTTGCGCGTCACGACCGTTGTCGAGACCGAGCCGCTGGGCCGCGGCGGCGGGCTGAAGTACGCCGCCGGTTTTCTCCCCCGCCCGGACGAGCCCTGGTACGCCACCAACGGCGACATCTGGACCCGCTTCCCGCTCCGGGAGATGGCCGCCTTCCACCAAGAGCGCGACGCCGCGGCCACCCTCGCACTGGCCCGCCCGCGCATCCCCTGGGGCGCCGTCGAGACCGACGCGTTCGGGCACGTACTCGACTTCATCGAGTCCCCGCCCTCCCCGTATCTGATCAACGCGGGCGTCTACGTCTTCTCCGCGGCCTTCAGGGAGCTGCTGCCGGCCCGGGGCGACCACGAGCGCACCACCTTCCCGCGCCTCGCCCGGGAGCGCCGGCTGGCCGGCTACCCGCTCCCCCAGGGCTCCTACTGGCGCGCCATCGACACCGCCAAGGACCTGACCGAGGCCGCCGCAGAGCTGGCCGTACGGGGCCGCTGAGCTTCCCTATGACGGAGCCCGTGCGGCGGGGCCGTTGAGCCCGCGTACGGCCTGCCGCGGCCCGTACAGACGGCTGTCCCCGGCCGCTCCGCCGCTCCGTGTGGCCGGGTGGCCCGTACGGAGGTCGGTCGGAGGGGTCGGGGACAGGTTGCGCGGTGAAGGACGGCGTCAGCCCAGCAGCCCGCCCAGGGTGCTGCCGTGGCCCGATTCGCCGCCGGAAGAGCCGCTGTTGGAGCTGCCGGTCGTACCGCCGCCGGTACCGCCCGAGCCCGGCGTCTGGGTGCGGGACGGGGCGTGGGTCGGCGCCGACTGCTGCGTGGCACTGCTGGTCGCACCGGACTGACGGGAGATGCCGCTGGTGCTGCCGCTCGACGGGGAGCCGGAGGCGGACGGCTTACCGGACTTGTGGGGCTTGTGCGAGGCGCCCGCGGAGGGTGCGCCGCGGTGGTCGGGGGTGCGGCCGTTCCGGGAGGCGGTGTGGCCGGGGTGCGGCAGAGGGGATCCGGGGAGGTTGTTGATGGCGGGCTCGCCGGGCTTCGGTACGGGCGCGACCCTCGCGGACCGTACGGCGCCGCCGAGCAGCGAACCGATGAGCAGGGTCAGTCCGGCCACCACCGCGGTCATCACGGCGCCGCGGCGCAGCACCCGGCGGCGCAGCGCACCGACCTCGACGCGCGGGCCGAGCCGTCGCCACGCCTCACCGGCGAGCCGGGCGTCCATGGAGTAGACCGGGGCGCCCGCGATGATCAGCGGGCTCCAGGCGGCCAGGTAGATGATGTCGGGAGCGTCGTAGGCGGGGACGGTGCGCCAGCTCACGGTCATCAGCAGCGTCGCGGAGAGCAGCGCGCCGAACGAGGCGGCGACCCGCTGCCACAGGCCGCAGATGGTCAGTACGCCGACCACGACCTGGAGGAAGGCGACGGTGAGCCCGGCGCCGATCGGGTGCGCGACCGCGAAGTCCCGCAGCGGCACGGCCATTTCCCACGGGTTCAGCGACAGCAGCCAGGTGACCATCGAGCCCCGCGCACCGCCGTCGAAGTAGACGGGGTCGCAGAGCTTGCCCATGCCGGCATAGACGGAGATCAGGCCGAGGAAGATGCGCAGCGGCAGCAGGACGACGCCGAGGTTCATCCGGCGACCGGGGTAGTACGCGTGCCGGACGCTGTCGCCGCCGCGCCGTCTGGCGCCGGCGTCGTAGAGCTCGCGCGCCTCGAACCGGTCGTCGTCCTGGCCGCCGTCGCCGTATGCCGGCCTGCCGTACGTCCGCTCGCCGTGCCCGGCGCCCACGGGGCGCGCGCCGCGCAGCAGGGTGCCGTCGGCGTCGGCGGGGCCGCGCTGGCCGATGACGGTGGCGGCGGGGGCGGGGACGTCGTCGAGGCGGACCCGGGGCAGGACCTGGGTCGTGCCGACGTCCTCGCTCCGGTCGCCGTCGAGGCCGACGCCCGCGTCGCGTACCGCGTGCAGGAGCTGGGTGGTGGCGCCGGCCGTGCCGCCCGGGTCCGTGCGACCGCTCCAGACCACGGGCGCCCGGCGTCTGGCGGACGGCGCGCGGAGAGCGGGGATGCGCGCGGGCTCGGGCAGCGTTCCGGTCACCACGGGAGCGGCGAGCTGTACGCGGAAGCTGGCGTGGTTGACGATGACCTGCGCGGGATCGCACGGCACCTTGACCGAGCTCAGGACCGGCTCGTCATCGAAGCCCGGCGAGCGTCCCCCCGTAGGTGTGCGGGGTGTTCTGGTGTCCACGCTCATCTAACCGAGTGACCCGCGGTTAAGACACTGCCTTGACCGGGCCGATCTGTCCGGAACCCGTCAAAACGATCACGGGTTACGGCGAAGACACACAGAGCGTCAGGCTTTGCCCCCGGGCGGGCGGAGAGGTTCCGCACCCGCCCGGGGCACCGACGGTCAGCCGCGGCGGCGCGCCGCTTCCCACAGGACGACACCGGCCGCGACACCGGCGTTCAGCGACTCCGCGCCGCCCGGCATCGGGATCCGCACCCGTACGTCACAGGTCTCGCCGACCAGCCGCGACAGGCCCTTGCCCTCGCTGCCGACCACGATGACGACCGGGCCGTCCAGCAACTCGACGTCCTGGAGCTCCATCTCGCCGTCGGCGGCCAGGCCGACGACCGTCAGGCCCGCCTTCTGGTACGCCTCCAGGGTCCGGGTCAGGTTGGTGGCGCGAGCGACCGGCGTACGGGCCGCGGTGCCGGCCGAGGTCTTCCAGGCGCCGGCCGTCATCCCGGCCGCCCGGCGCTCCGGCACGACCACGCCGTGGCCGCCGAAGGCCGACACGGACCGGACCACCGCGCCCAGGTTGCGCGGGTCGGTGACGCCGTCCAGCGCGACGATCAGCGGGTCCTCGCCCACGTCGAAGGCGGCGGCGGACAGGTCCTCGGGGTGCGCGTAGTCGTACGGCGGGATCTGGGCGACCAGGCCCTGGTGGTTGAGGCCGTTGGTCATCCGGTCCAGCTCGGGGCGCGGCGCCTCCAGGAGGTTCAGCCCGCGCTCGGTGGCCAGCTGGATCGCCTCGCGCACCCGCTCGTCGCTGTCGATGAACTGCTGCACGTACAGCGTCGTCGCGGGCACGCCCTCGCGCAGCGCCTCGACGACCGGGTTGCGGCCGACGACCAGCTCCGCGGTGCCCTTGGCGCCGCCGCGCCGCGGCGCCGGCCGGCGGCTCGCGGCCTGCTTCGCCTTGGCGTTGGCGACGCGGTTCTTCACGTGCCCCTTGCGGGCGGACGCGGGCGGGGTCGGGCCCTTGCCCTCCAGGGACCGGCGCCGCTTACCGCCACTGCCGACCTGAGCGCCCTTCTTGTTCGACGTGCGGCGGTTCCTGCGCTGGCTGTTGCCGGCCATGGGTCACCTGTTTCTTCACTGCTCTCGACGTCTCGCGACGTGGAGTGGGTACGTACGTATGGATTGAGTGTCGCCCGAGGCCACCGGGAAGGGCGAATCCGGCTGGTGGCCGGGGGTGTGACAGGTCCCGGGGCGGCGCCCGGGGCCCGGTTTCAGGACAGCGACCAGCGCGGCCCGGACGGGGTGTCCTCGATGGCGAGACCGGACTGCTGGAGCTGGTCGCGGATGGCGTCGGCGGTGGCGTAGTCCTTGCGCGCCCGGGCGCCCTGGCGCTGCTCCAGCACGAGGCGGACCAGCGAGTCCACGACCCCGTGGAGGTCCTCGCCGCGGTCCGCGGCGCCGCCCGACCAGCGCTCGTCGAGCGGGTCCAGGCCGAGCACCCCGAGCATCGCCCGCAGTTCGGCCAGCCGCGCCACCGCCGACTCCTTGTCGTCGGCGGTCAGCGCGGAATTGCCCTGCCGGACGGTGGTGTGCACGATCGCCAGCGCCTGCGGGACGCCCAGGTCGTCGTCCATCGCCTCGGCGAACGCCGGCGGCACCTCGGGCGCCGCCTCGACGACCCCGGCCTTCTCGACGGCCCGCTGGACGAACCCCTCGATCCGCGCGAACGCCGACTCGGCCTCGCGCAGCGCCTCCTCGCTGTACTCGATCATCGAGCGGTAGTGCGGGGTGCCCAGGTAGTACCGCAGCACGATCGGCCGCCAGCGCTTGACCATCTCCGACACGAGCACGGAGTTGCCCAGCGACTTGGACATCTTCTCGCCGCTCATCGTCACCCAGGCGTTGTGCGACCAGTACGCGGCGAAGTCGTCGCCGAACGCCCTGGCCTGGGCGATCTCGTTCTCGTGGTGCGGGAAGACCAGGTCGACGCCGCCGCCGTGGATGTCGAAGGCGGAGCCGAGGTACTTGTGGGCCATCGCCGAGCACTCCAGGTGCCAGCCCGGCCGGCCGCGGCCCCAGGGGGTCTCCCAGCTGGGCTCGCCCTCCTTGGCGGCCTTCCACATGGCGAAGTCGCGCGGATCGCGCTTGCCGGTCTCGCCCTCGCCGGACGGCTGGAGGAGGTTGTCCAGGTCCTGGTTGGAGAGCTGGAGGTAGCCCGGGAAGGACCGCACGTCGAAGTAGACGTTGCCGTCGGCGGCGTAGGCGTGGCCGCGCTCGATCAGGCCGCGCATCATCTCGATCATCTCGGGGACGTGGCCGGTGGCGCGGGGCTCGTACGTGGGGCGCAGGCAGCCGAGGCTGTCGTAGGCCGTGTTGAACGCGACCTCGTTCTCGTAGCCGATCGCCCACCACGGGCGGCCCTGCTCGGCCGACTTCTGGATGATCTTGTCGTCGATGTCCGTGACATTGCGGACGAACGTCACGTCGTAGCCGCGGTAGGCGAACCAGCGGCGCATGATGTCGAAGTTGAGTCCGGACCGGATGTGCCCGATGTGCGGAGCGGCCTGCACGGTCGCACCACAGAGGTAGATCGAGACACAGCCCGGCGTGAGCGGGGTGAAGTCGCGAATCTGCCGGGCGCTGGTGTCGTACAGGCGAATCGTCACGGGACCAGGGTAGTCGGAACGCGGCAATGCCCCGTGCCCTATTGAGCACGGGGGCGCAGAAGCGTCGAAGGCGTCCGGTTCGCCCGGTTGTTCCGCGCGGGGCCCGGACCGCGTCCGCCTACCGGGCCGGTGCCGCGGCGCTCAGATGCCGCCGATCACCTTGCGCGGGGTGATCCGGACGACCACCCGCTCGTCGTCGTCGACCCCCGCCGGGTTGAACTCGGTGTACGACTTGCCCGTGTACTTCCGCGACAGCTCGTCGATCAGCTCCTGGCCGCCCTCGGTCGTGAGCGTGGCCTCGCCGCGGATCTCGGCGTAGGTATACGGGGCGTCGAACGGCTGGAGGACGACCGAGACCCGCGGGTCGCGCCGGAGGTTCCGCTCCTTGCGGCGGCCGACGGTCGTCGAGAACAGCAGGTCGTCGCCGTCCCGCTTCACCCAGACCGGGGAAAGCTGGGGGCTGCCGTCCGGCTGGACGGTCCCCACGGTCACGAAGACCGGGGAGTCGAGGAGATTCTTGAGCGCGTCGGACAGGGTTGCCGTCACGAGGGATCCTTCCCGCAGGCCGTTCCGATGGACACGAGTACCCGGATTCTTCCCCAACACCCTTGCCCCGCCGGGCATTCCCGCACCGCACGCCGCGTCCGGCGGAACGCCCGGCTCGGCCGCCCGCCTCAGCCGGTCCGCACCACCAGGGCCGTGGCGATCGCGGCCAGCCCCTCGGCGCGGCCTGTCAACCCCAGCCCGTCCGTGGTCGTGCCGGACACCGAGACCGGCGCCCCGACCGCCTCGGACAGCGCCTTCTGCGCCTCGTCGCGGCGCTTGCCGACCTTCGGCCGTACGCCGATGACCTGCACCGCGACATTGCCGATGGCGAACCCCTCGGCCCGTACGATGCGCGCGGCCTCGGCCAGCAGCGTCACCCCGGAGGCGCCGGACCACTCAGGGCGCGAGGTCCCGAAGTGCGCGCCCAGGTCGCCGATGCCGGCCGCGGAGAACAGGGCGTCGCAGGCGGCGTGCGCGGCCACATCGCCGTCGCTGTGCCCGGCGAGCCCGTAGCCGCCGCTCTCGGCGGCGTCCCAGAGCAGCCCGGCGCACCACAGCTCGCGGCCCTCCTCGAAGGCGTGCACATCGGTCCCGATGCCGACCAGCGGGATACCGGGCAGCGGGTGCTCAGACGTAGCCATCGGTGGCCCTCCTCCGGGCGAGTACGGCCTCGGCCAGGACGAGGTCCAGCGGCCGGGTCACCTTGAACGCCTCCTCGTGGCCCGGGACGAGCACCACCGGCACTCCGAGCCGCTCCACCAGCCCGGCGTCGTCGGTGGCGCCCTCGCCCTCCACGACGGTGTCGTGCGCCTTGAGCAGCGTCGCCGGGTCGAAGCCCTGCGGGGTCTGCACGGCGCGCAGCAGCGCCCGCTCCGGGGTGCCGACCACCGGCTCGGGGGTGCCCTGGGGCTGCGGCTCGACCTGCTTGACGGTGTCGGCGAGCGGCAGCGCGGGGACCACCGCCGGGGCGCCGGCGCGGACCGCCGCGATCACCGCGTCGACGGTGTCGACCGGGACCAGCGGGCGCGCCGCGTCATGCACCAGGACGACGTCGATGCCGTCCGGCAGCGCCGCCAGCCCGAGCCGTACGGACTCCTGGCGGGTCGCGCCACCGGGGACGACGACGAGCTCGGTGCGGTCGGCCAGCGGATGGGCGTCGAGGAGCCGGCGGACCTCCTCGGGGCCGTCCGGCGGGGCGACCACGACGATGTGCGAGACGGCGCGGGAGGCGGCCATCGCACGGACCGCGTGCACCAGCATCGGGGTGCCGCCCAGCGTGCGCAGCGCCTTGGGGGTGCCGGGACCGAGCCGGACGCCGCGGCCGGCGGCGGGGATGACCGCAGCCGTGCAGACCGGAGTGGTACGGGCCGGGGAGGAAGGATCTGACATCGATGGCTCCGGAGTCCGGGGCGAGCCCGGAATTGGGGCAGACAGGTTTGTTTCCTCGTGCGAGGTGGGTATGGCCAGGGGGAGTACCGGGTGCAACGCCTTGACCGGAACCCTTCCGTGACAGCGGTCGGGGCAGTTGCCCGGCCCGGCACAGATATGCCGCAGCGCCCGGCAACAGACCCTCCCTCGGGAGACGGTCGTCGCTCGGGCACCGCGGCATTGCTACGTTGCGCTCGCGCCGTCACGCTGTGTGGACGTCCACACAGCGCCGACGCACAACGCGGGCGTCGTCAGGACGCGAGGACCTCGTCGAGCAGAGCCTCGGCCTTGTCTTCGTTGGTGTTCTCCGCGAGGGCCAGCTCGCTCACCAGAATCTGGCGCGCCTTGGCGAGCATCCTCTTCTCACCGGCGGAGAGCCCGCGCTCGCGCTCGCGCCGCCACAGGTCGCGGACGACCTCGGCAACCTTGATCACGTCGCCGGAAGCGAGCTTCTCAAGATTTGCCTTGTAGCGACGGGACCAGTTCGTCGGCTCTTCGGCATACGGTGCACGCAGCACCTCGAAGACCCGGTCCAGCCCGTCCTGACCAACCACGTCGCGTACGCCGACGAACTCCGCATTGTCCGCTGGCACACGAACAGTCAAGTCGCCCTGGGCGACCTTCAGCACCAAGTAGGTCTTGTCCACGCCTTTGATCTGGCGAGTTTCGATGGCCTCGATCAGCGCGGCCCCGTGATGGGGATAGACCACGGTGTCGCCAACCTTGAACGTCATGTGACAGGTACCCCTTCCGTGGCTATCCATGCTAACACGGGAACGGGCCGTTCTGAATGGCGTTTTCGCAGGTCAGGGCATATCTCGGGGCTTGACAACAGCGGTCGGAACGTGCTTCGAGGGGCCGCGCGACACAGGAATTCGCAGGTCGGAGGGGCTTCACAGGTGAGCGGAAACCCGGCCGTCACGCACCGGAAAGGCAAAGATCGACGAGGCGAACGTCCCGATTTGCACCGATCCGCATGAGCGAGTTCCGCTACTCCGTTCGGCTGCTTGGCGGCCGAACCGGCGCGATTCCCGAAATTGATCAACAGCGCCCCGGCGGCGAGTGTGATCAATTCTGCGCGCCATGTGCATTCCTTGTGAATACCTCTTTTCACCGGGGGAAACCCGCCTGCCGCCACTCGAACAGCCGCTTGCCGAATATGCCCGACGGATCTTCGGAGATCCGGCGCGAGATCGGGTTCCGGAAATCCCCTCCGGGTGGCGTTCCGCCCACCCGGCCGGCGCCGCCGCCGAGGAGATATCGAGGCAGCCGGCGGGCGCGTGATCGCGCAGGGGGCGGGTCGGGTGCGGCGGCGTGAGGACGGCTCGGTAACCTAGCGGCGCTGACCCACCCTTAGGGCGGCTTTACGTGTCCGTCGTCATGACGGCTGCGCAGCGCCGCCCCAGCCGTCCATCCGCGACCGGGCACGAACGTTCGGCCGCCGTAGCTCGTCAAGGAGATGCCGCCGCCGTGAGCCGCAGCCTTCGACGCGGCGTCCTCGCCGCCACCGTCCTCTCGCTCTCGATCGCCGCGCTGTCCGCGTGCAGCGCCGGGAACGACGCCCAGACGCTGGAGGTCAAGCCGGACAACGCCGCGACCAGCGTCGGCGACATCAAGATCCAGAACGCGAACGTGATCACCCAGCCCGACGTCAACGCCAAGGGCCCGGCCGCGATCACCGCGACGGTCTTCAACACCGGTGCCAAGGACCAGCAGTTGACCGGGATCGCCGTGAACGGCTCCGGCCAGTCGGCCAAGCTGTCGTCGGCCAAGATCACCGTGCCGGCCGGCGGTTCCGTGGTGATCGGCGGCCAGGGCAACCCCAGCGCCGTCCTGGAGAGCGGCCGGGAAGCCGTGCAGGACGGCAACCTCCAGCCGCTGACCTTCAACCTCAGCGCCACCGGCCAGGTGACCATCAAGGCGTACGTCGTCCCGGCGAAGAACTACTTCGAGAGCTACGGCCCGTCCGTGACGGCCCAGCCCAGCGGCTCGGCCACCCCGACCGGCACGGCCTCGGCCACCCCGTCCGGCACGGCCTCGCCGTCGACCACCGCCAAGCCCTCGGAGCACAGCACGCACTGACCGGCCTGCGGCAGCCATGCGAAAGGGGCGCCCCTCCGGACCGGAGGGGCGCCCCTTTCGCGTAAGTCGACCGCCGCGGCTTACGGCTCGAACTTGTAGCCCAGGCCGCGGACCGTGACGAGATAGCGCGGCGCGCCCGGGTCCGGCTCGATCTTGGCGCGCAGCCGCTTCACGTGGACGTCGAGGGTCTTGGTGTCGCCTACGTAGTCGGCGCCCCAGACGCGGTCGATGAGCTGCATACGGGTCAGCACCCGGCCGGCGTTGCGCAGCAGCATCTCCAGGAGGTCGAACTCCTTGAGGGGCAGGTCGACCTTGCCGCCGGAGACCGTGACGACATGGCGGTCCACGTCCATCCGGACCGGACCGGCCTCCAGGGCCTGCGGGGCGACCTCCTCCGGCTCGCCGCGGCGGCGCAGCACGGCGCGGATCCGGGCGACCAGTTCGCGGGACGAGAAGGGCTTGGTGACGTAGTCGTCGGCCCCTATTTCGAGACCGACGACCTTGTCGATCTCGCTGTCCTTGGCGGTCACCATGATGACGGGGACGTTGGAGCGACCGCGCAGCTGGCGGCAGACCTCGGTGCCGGGCAGCCCCGGCAGCATCAGGTCCAGGAGGACGAGATCGGCGCCGTTGCGCTCGAACTCGTCCAGCCCGTCAGGGCCCGTAGCCGCCACGGCGACCTCGAAACCCTCCTTGCGGAGCATGTACGACAGTGCGTCGCTGAACGATTCCTCGTCCTCGACGACAAGCACTCGGGTCACGGAAGGACCTCCGGGGCTGGGTGAGCAGGGAGCGGATCGTTGAAGGTCTCGTACGGTCGGTCCTCGTCGTCGAGGCCCTCCGCGGTGAGGTCCGCGGGCCGTTCGCGGTCGCGTACGGCCCCGGCTTCCGGGAGACGCAGGGTGAATGTGGAGCCCTGTCCTTCAGCGCTCCACACCGTGACCTCCCCGCCGTGCGAGGCGGCCACGTGTTTGACGATGGCGAGGCCGAGGCCGGTCCCGCCGGTGGCGCGCGAGCGCGCCGGGTCCACGCGGTAGAACCGCTCGAAGATGCGGTCCCGGTCCTTTTCGGATATCCCGATGCCCTGGTCGGTCACCGCGATCTCGATCAGGTCGCCACCGGGCGCGGACACCCGGCGGCCGGAGATCCCTACGCGGGTGCGCGCCGGGGAGTAGTTGACGGCGTTCTCGACGAGGTTGCCCAGGGCCGCCGCGAGCTGGCCGCGGTTGCCCCATACATGCAGGTCGCCGCTGCTGGCCGGCCGGCGCCCGTCCCCGCTCCGGGCGGCGGTTCTCTCGGGGCCGCCGATGGAGCTGGCCATCGTGATCTGCTTCGTGCCGGCCTGCTGGCGGCAGCGGTCGACCGCCTCGGCGACCAGTTCGTCGACCGGCACCGGCTCGGCGTCCTCCAGCGGGTCGTCGTTCTGCACCCGGGAGAGGTCGATCAGCTCCTGGACCAGGTTGGTCAGGCGGGTGGCCTCGTTCTGCATCCGGCCGGCGAAGCGGGTGACCGCCTCGGGGTCGTCACTGGCGTCCATCACCGCCTCGGAGAGCAGCGACAGCGCGCCGACCGGGGTCTTGAGCTCATGGCTGACGTTCGCCACGAAGTCGCGCCGGACCGCCTCTATGCGGCGGGCCTCCGTCAGGTCCTCGACCAGCAGCAGAACCAGCCGGGAGCCTAGCGGGGCGACCCGGGCGGAGACCGCGAGGGCGTCCCCGCGGCCGGTGCCGCGGCGCGGCAGGTCCAGCTCGACCTGGCGTATCTCGCCGTCGCGGCGGGTGTCCCGGGCCATCTGGAGCATCGGCTCGACGGCGAGCTTGCCGCCGCGGACCAGCCCGAGGGCGTACGCCGCGGAGCTGGCCTTCACGACCGCGTCGGCCTCGTCGAGGACGACGGCGGAGGAGCGCAGAACCGACAGGACGGTGTCGACGCCGGGCGGGAGCACGGCGTCGGTGTGCAGCGATGTGCGGGTGGGCTTGGCCTGATCCCGCTCGCTCCAGCGGAACGCCAGCATGGCGAAGACGCCGGTGCACAACCCGGCGATCGCAGCCATTGCGGCGACGGCCGCGTCCACGTTCATGAATCCAGAGTATGTGCCGGGTCCGACACTTCCCCAGCGCTGGGAGCCGCTGCTCCAGCAGCCGTCGCCCAGAGTTCACCGAGGCGTCGGGGCCGGTTCACCCCGGTCGCCGGAGCGGCCGGTCGGCTGCCCTCACGGCCGCGGCGGCGACTCCCAGAGTTCACCTTCACGTCAGGGCCGATTCATCCCCGGTGGTCCCGCAGGTCGCGATGCCCCCGCACATTGAGGGTGCGGGGGACCGCCGGCGGCCGGTCCGTGGGAGCGTAGGCGCACGGCCCCACGCACCACAGGCACCATCGCTCGGAGCCCCCGAGCACCCGGATTCCCCCGAAGCGAGAGAAGGTCACTGATGCGGGACGCGTACCACGAGGAGCTGGATTCGATCGGCGAGGGCCTGGTCGAGATGGCCCGGCTGGTGGGCTCCGCGATCGGGCGCGCCACCACGGCGATTCTCGACGCGGACCTCAAGCTGGCCGAGAACGTCATCGCCGCCGACGAGAAGGTCGACGATCTCCAGCGCGACCTGGAGGCCCGGGCGATCGCCCTGCTGGCCCGGCAGCAGCCGGTCGCCACCGACCTGCGGATCGTCGTCACCTCGCTGCGGATGAGCGCCGACCTGGAGCGCTCCGGCGACCTCGCCCAGCACGTCGCCAAGCTGGCCCGGCTGCGCTTCCCGCAGACGGCCGTACCGCGCGATCTGCACGCCACCATCCTGGAGATGGGGCAGCTGGCGCAGCGCCTGATGGCCAAGGCCGGCGAGGTCATCATCACCAAGGACGTCGACCTGGCGCTCCAGCTGGAGCAGGACGACGACGCGATGGACATGCTGCACCGCACCCTCTTCCAGCACCTGATGGACGACCGCTGGAAGCACGGCATCGAGACGGCGGTGGACGTCACCCTGATCGGCCGCTACTACGAGCGCTTCGCGGACCACGCGGTCTCCGTCGCCAAGCGCGTCGTCTACCTCGTGACCGGCGAGCACGCCGACGAGATCGCGGCGCCGACGGCGGTGGAGGGCGCGTAACGTGCCTCCGCGCGCCGTTGACGCGCCTGTGCACCGGGGTTTGCAATGGGCACCAGGTGACCCCTAGGAGGCACATACATGGCACTCATGGCGGACTCCCCGACCCCCGCGTCCCCGGACGGCCCCCCGGCCGCCGAACGGCCGCACCTCACCCTCCTGAGCGGGTGCAGTTGCGGCCCCGGATGCAGTTGCGGCTGCCAGAGCGGCGGACCGTGCCAGTGCGGTGGCGGCTGCGGGTGAGCCACCTCTCGGCACGGCGCGCCGGCCCGACGGCCTGACGACGCCCACGGCACGACGACAGCACAGCGCCACCGCGGCCCCGACCGGTTGCTCTTCCGGCCGGGGCCGTTGCCGGACCGCCGGACCGCCGGGCCGCCGGGCCGCCGGGCCGCCTCAGATGCTGAGCGGTACGGGATGGATCTCGTCCGCCGTGTGCCCGGCGCGCTCGTGGACGCGCTGTACGGCACCCGCCGAGGGTGCCTCGGACAGGCAGAACACATCGCCCGAGACGGGGTCCGCCCAGGCGTGCTCGAAGTGGACGCCTTCCTGGCTCTCGATGGCGAGATCGGCCTCGTGCGCCGCCTGGAGCTGCTTGGCCGTGACGCCCTTCATTCCGTGGTGGATGTCCATGAACTTCGCCATGGGGATCAGCCTCCCGATGCCGCCGGATGCCCGCGCGAACGGATGGGCTCCCTCACCCTTCATGTTTCCACTCCCCCGTGGCACCGCATCCCGCCGCGCCCCGGGCCGCGAAGCCGGGCCCGGCGGCGGCCCCAGCCCGGCAAAAAGCCCCCTACCGGCGGCGGAACCGCAGGTAGGGGGCTTGCGCGTACGGGCTTACTTCTTCTTGCCCTGGTTCTTCACGGCCTCGATGGCGGCCTTGGCGGCCTCCGGGTCGAGGTAGGTGCCGCCCGGGTTGACCGGGCGGAAGTCGGCGTCGAGCTCGTAGGAGAGCGGGATGCCGGTGGGGATGTTCAGGCCGGCGATGTCCGCGTCGGAGATCTCGTCGAGGTGCTTGACCAGGGCGCGGAGGCTGTTGCCGTGGGCGGCGACCAGCACCGTGCGGCCGGCGACCAGGTCGGGGACGATGCCGTCGTACCAGTACGGCAGCATGCGGACCACGACGTCCTTGAGGCACTCGGTGCGCGGGCGCAGCTCCGGCGGGATGGCGGCGTAGCGCGGGTCGCCGCTCTGCGAGAACTCGCTGCCGTCCTCCAGCGCGGGCGGCGGGGTGTCGTACGAGCGGCGCCAGAGCATGAACTGCTCCTCGCCGAACTCGGCCAGGGTCTGCGCCTTGTCCTTGCCCTGGAGCGCGCCATAGTGGCGCTCGTTCAGGCGCCAGCTGCGGTGGACCGGGATCCAGTGGCGGTCGGCGGCCTCCAGGGCCAGCTGCGCGGTGCGGATGGCGCGCTTCTGGAGAGAGGTGTGCAGTACGTCGGGGAGCAGGCCGGCCTCCTTGAGCAGCTCTCCGCCGCGTACCGCCTCCTTCTCGCCCTTCTCGTTGAGGTTGACGTCCACCCAGCCGGTGAACAGGTTCTTCGCGTTCCACTCGCTCTCGCCGTGGCGGAGGAGGATCAGCTTGTACGGTGCGTCGGCCATGCCGTCGAGCGTAATCGAAGCCGGAGTACGGCCTTGCCGGGGAGGGGGCGGGGCCGGGAGCGGCAGCGGGCCCGGCTGCGACCTTTGACGCTTCCGGTCAATTGAGTGGCGGGTGCAGCCGGCCGCTGAGTAGGTTGCGATCACGGTCGTCACCACTTACCTGACGGCCGCCCCATCCACACCCTTCACCGCTCGTCGCCACTCCGGGGGAACTGTCATGTCCGCATCCACATCGCCCCCGCTCGCCCGGCTCCGGCACGCCGCCGCGGCGAGCGTCTCCGGGCTCCCCCGGCAGTTCTGGTGGCTGTGGACCAGCACCCTGATCAACCGGCTGGGCTCGTTCGTCGCCACCTTCCTCGCTCTCTACCTGACCGTCGACCGCGACTACTCGGCCTCGTACGCGGGCCTGGTCGGCGCGCTGTACGGGCTCGGCGGGGTGGTGTCGTCCGTGGCGGGCGGGGTGCTCGCCGACCGGCTCGGGCGGCGCCCCACGATGCTGATCGCGCAGCTGGCGACGGCGGTGTCCGTGGCGCTGCTCGGGTTCATGACCGATCCGGTCGCCATCGCGGTGGTGGCCTTCCTGGTCGGTACCGCGTCCAACGCCTCGCGGCCCGCCGTCCAGGCGATGATGGCCGACATCGTCGCCCCCGAGGACCGCGTGCGCGCGTACTCCCTCAACTACTGGGCGATCAACCTCGGCTTCGCGGTCTCCTCCACCGCCGCCGGACTCATCGCCGAACACGGCTACTTGACGCTCTTCCTGGGCGAGGCCGCGCTCGTCCTGGCCTGTGCACTGGTGGTGTTCCGGAAGCTGCCGGAGTCCCGCCCGGAGGCCCCCGGGGCCGCGGCCGGGGCGGACGGGGCCGCGGGCGCCACCGGGCCGGCCCCCGCGCCGGTCTCCATGCTGACCGTGCTGCGCGACGGCCGCTTCATGACCGTCGTCGGGCTGAACCTGCTGCTGGCGCTGCTCTACCAGCAGGCCTACGTCTCGATGCCGGTGTCGATGGGTCAGGGCGGCTTCTCCAGCGCGGACTTCGGGACCGTCATCGCGGTCAACGGCGTGCTGATCGTCCTGCTCCAGATCCCCGTCACCCGCTTCGTCGAGCACCGCGGCCCGACGGGGCTGCTGGTCGGCTCGGCGCTGCTCGCGGGCTACGGCTTCGGGCTGACCGCGCTGGCCGGCTCGGTCGCGATGTACGCGGTCGCGGTCGCCGTCTGGACCCTCGGCGAGATCATCAACTCCCCCACCCAGATGGGGCTGGTGGTCCGGCTGTCGCCCGTCCACGGCCGCGGGCGCTACCAGGGCATGTACGGGCTGTCCTGGTCCATCGCCTCCCTGGCGGCCCCGCTGCTCGGCGGCACGGTCATCGACCACTACGGCGCCGATGTGCTCTGGGCCGGCTGCGCGGTGGTCGGCACGGTGGCGGCACTGGGCTACGGGCTGCTGCTGCGGCGGCTGCCGGCGCAGGCCCGTCCGACGGACGTGGTCGCGGCGGCCCGCCCGGACGCCCCGTCGGAGGCCGCGGCCTCGTCGTCGTCCCCGACCTCGACCTCGTCCGCGTCGCCGTCGGATACCGCGTCTCCCACGGCATGACGTCCGCGAGCCCGTAGGGGCGGGCGCCACCGGTGTTCGTGGTGGCCACACCCCGAAGACGGGTGGCCGCACGATCGATCCGGGTGCCGGGCGCGGGGATTCTGGTCCGTACGGTCGGACGGACCGATGCGTACGAGCCGTACGCCTCGCACGGGCCGCTGTGCGGGAATCCTTCGAGCTCACGGGGAGATGTGATGAACAGCAGGGTGCGACGGGCATCCCGGCGAAAGGCCGCGGGGATCGGGGCGCTGGTGGTCGCCGGGGTGCTGGCGGCGGGATCGGCGGCGAGCGGGGCGCCCGCCCCCGTG
>NZ_BMRP01000011.1:87773-94537 GCF_014648695.1 Streptomyces albospinus | reverse complement strand
CCGCTCCCCTGACGCTGCCCGCCCCCACCGGCCGCTACCAAATCGGCACGGTTTCCCTGCACTTGACGGACCGCCGGCGGCCGGACCCGTGGGTCGCGGGGCAGACCCACCGGGAGCTGATGGTGAGCGTCCGCTACCCGGCCACGAAGGACACCGGGCGGTTTCCGCGGGCGCCGCAGCTGACGGCCGGCGAGGCGGCCGGGTTCGACGCGCTGAACAACTTCGCCGCATACGTACCGAAAGGGAAGGTCGCGTGGGGTGCCACCCTCACCCACGCGCACACCGGCGCCCCGGTGGCCCGGCAGCGGGGGCTGCGGCTGCCGGTGGTGCTCTACTCCCCCGGCGCCGGCGATCCCCGCTCGCTCGGCAGCACGCTCTGCGACGAACTGGCCTCCCGTGGCTATGCGGTGGTGACCGTCGACCACACCTACGAGACGCCCGCGGTGCAGTTCCCCGACGGGCGGGTGGCGCGCAGCGTGATGCCGGCGGAGATGGCGAAGGCGCAGCGGACCGGCCGGATGACGGAGCTGCTGGAGAAGGTCAGCGGGGTGCGGGTGGCCGACACCCGGTTCGTGCTCGACGAGCTGGGGCGGACCGGGTCCGCCTCCGTGCTGCCCGAGGGGCTGCGCGGGGCGCTGGACACCGGCGCGGTGGGGATGTTCGGGCAGTCGGCGGGCGGGTTCACGGCGGCACAGACCATGCATGACGACCCGCGGATCAGGGCGGCGGCGGACCTGGACGGGGTGCTGGGCTACACCCAGCGCGATGACGACCCGTCCCATCCGTCGACGGTGGGGCGGGACGGGGTGGACCGGCCGCTGCTGCTGATGGGGATGGCCGGGGACACCCATCACACGGTGGCGTCCTGGGACGCGGTGTGGCGGCACAGCACGCGGCCGGGGGCCTGGCTGCGGGACCTGACGCTGACCGGCGGCCGGCATGCGAGCTACACGGACGCGGAGGCGATGATGCCGCAGATCGCACGGCAGTTGGGGCTGTCCCGGAAGGCGCTCGCGGCGGTGATCGGGACGGTCGATCCGGGGCGCGCGGTCGCCGCCGAGCGGGCGTATGTCACGGCGTTCTTCGACCGGTGGCTGCGCGGGCGGGACACCAGGCTGCTGGACGGGCCGTCGGGGCGCTACCCGGAGGTGCGGTTCGTGCCGTAGCCGGAGGCGCGGGACGTAGCCGGAGGCGCGGGGCGGGCCGTGGCGGCGGGGGGCTGCCGCAGGCCGCCCCCCGCGGGTCACGCCTCCGTGCTCCGCTTCGTCAGGTGGGCGAACGCCTCCAGATTGCGGGTGGACTCGCCGCGCGACACCCGCCAGGCGTACTCCTTGCGGATGGCCGTGGCGAAGCCCATCTCCAGCAGGGTGTTGAAGCTGCCGTCGGCGTTCTCCAGCACCGTGCCGAGGATCCGGTCGAGCTCGTCGGGGGTGACGGCGGCGAGCGGGAGCTTGCCGACCAGGTAGATGTCGCCGAGCCGGTCGATCGCGTAACTGACGCCGTAGAGGCGGGTGTTGCGCTCCAGGAGCCAGCGGTGGACCGCGTCGTGGTTCTCGTCCGGGTGCCGGACGACGAAGGCGTTGATGGACAGCGAGTGGCGGCCGACGACCAGCGAGCAGGTCGTGGAGAGCTTGCGGGTGCCGGGGAGCTTGACGACGTAGTTGCCTTCGGCGGGGGACTCCCATTCGAGGCCGGCGTCCTTGAGGGTGCGCTCGATCGCGGCACCGGCGGTCATCTGTCGTTCCTCACCCATGTCCTCACCCATGGAGGGATCGTAGGTGACGGCGGCGCTCCTGCATCGCGGCGGTGTAGACGTCGCCGGTCGCCGCGGCGGCGGTGTCCCAGCCGAAGGACTGGGCGTGGTGGGCCGCGTCGGCGCCCATACGGGCGGCCAGCGACGGGTCGTCCACGAAGCGCCGCAGCGCGCGGGCGTAGTCGGCCGGGTCGTGGCCGGCGACCAGGAAGCCGCTGACGCCGTCCCGGACGGCGACCGGCAGCCCGCCGACGGCCGCCGCGACGACCGGGGTGCCGCACGCCTGGGCCTCGATGGCGACCAGTCCGAACGACTCGCTGTACGACGGCATGACCAGGACGGACGCGGCGCGGTACCAGTCGGCGAGCTGCTCCTGGCCGACCGGCGGGCGGAACTGCACCAGATCGGCGATACCGAGCCGGGCGGCCAGCTTCTGGAGACCCTCCGGCTTGGCCAGACCGCTGCCGCTGGGCCCGCCGACCACCGGGACGACCAGCCGGGAACGCAGCGAGGGGTCCTCGGCGAGCAGTGCGGCGGCGGCGCGCAGCAGGATGTCCGGGGCCTTCAGCGGCTGTATGCGGCCGGCGAAGAGCGGGATGACCGCGTCCTGCGGCAGCCCGAGGCGGGACCGGGCGGCGGCCCGGCTCTCCGCGACCGTGGCGGAGCCGAGGCCGCCGGTCGGCCGGAAGCGGTCGAGGTTGACGCCGGGGTGGACGACCGCGACCTTGCCGGGGTCGGCGTCGTAGTGCCGGATGAGCTCGTCGGCCTCCTCGGCGGTGTTGGCTATCAGGCGGTCGGCGGCGTCGACCACCTGCGTCTCGCCGATCACGCGGGCCGGTGGCTCGGGGGTGTCGCCGACGGCCAGCGCGGCGTTCTTGACCTTGGCCATGGTGTGCATGGCGTGGACCAGGGGCACCCGCCAGCGGTCGGCGGCCAGCCAGCCGACATGGCCGGAGAGCCAGTAGTGGGAGTGCACCAGGTCGTAGTAGCCGGGGCGGTGGCCCGCCCATGCCTGCATCACGCCGTGGGTGAAGGCGCACAGCTGGGCCGGCAGCTCCTCCTTGGCCAGCCCCTCGTACGGGCCCGCGTCGACATGCCGGACCAGCACTCCCGGGGCCAGCTCGACGGCGGGCGGGAGGGTGGCCGTCGTGGCGCGGGTGAAGATCTCCACCTCGATGTTGATCGAGGCGAGCTTCTTGGCCAGCTCGACGATGTAGACGTTCATCCCGCCGGCGTCGCCGGTGCCGGGCTGGTGGAGCGGGGAGGTATGGACGCTCAGCATCGCGACCCGGCGGGGGCGGCGGGGTCCCCCGGGCAGCCGCAACCGCGCCGGGCCGGGGAACGGGCCGTGGGGTCGGCTGCGGAGCCGGGACACGTATTGGCTCACTGCGAGCTACCTCCTTGGCGTGGCGGGCGGCGCGCCTCCGACCCCCTGCAACAACGCCGGCCGGCCATCCATTTCCGTCCGGCCCGCCTCCTGTGCACTTTGCCAAAGCGTGACCTGGGACCGCCCGCCCCCGACACCCCATACCCTCGATGCATGGCCCGCCGCTCCCCCGTCTCCACCGCCGCCCCGGCGCCCGCGCCGTCCCGCCCGGTCGGAAACGCCACCCGCGGCACCACCAACCCCAACCGGCTGCGCCGCATGGACCGCTGGATCGCCGCCGAGCACGGCGCCGTGCTGCGCCGCACCACCGACCCGGTCGCCGTCGACCTGGGCTACGGCGCCGCCCCGTGGACCGCACTGGAGCTGCTGGGGAGGCTGCGTACGGTGCGGCCGGACGCCCAGGTGGTGGGCATCGAGATCGATCCGGCGCGGGTCGCCGCCGCCCGCCCGTACGAGCGCGCCGGGCTGGACTTCGTCCACGGCGGCTTCGAGGTGCCGCTGCCGGGCGGGCGGGGGCGCGCCCCGGTCCTCATACGGGCCGCGAACGTGCTGCGCCAGTACGACGAGGACGAGGTCGCCGCCGTCTGGCAGCGGCTGTGCGCCCGGCTGGCGCCCGGCGGGCTGCTGGTCGAGGGCACCTGCGACGAGATCGGGCGGCGGCACGTCTGGGTCGCGCTGGGCCCCGAGGGCCCCCGCACGGTCACCTTCGCGACCCGGCTCGGTTCCCTCGACACCCCCTCCGACCTGGCCGAACGACTCCCGAAGGCGCTGATCCACCGCAATGTGCCGGGCGAGCCGGTGCACGCCTTCCTGCGCGACTTCGACCGCGCCTGGGCCACCGCCGCCCCCTTGGGCGCGCTGGGCGCCCGGCAGCGGTGGCGAGCCGCCGTCCAGTCCCTGGCCGCGGACTGGCCGCTGGCCGGCGACCCGCGGCGGCGGCGCCAGGGCGAGGTCACGGTGCGGTGGGAGGCACTGGCGCCCCGGGGCGCCTGACCCGCGGCCTCAGGCCGCCCCGGCCGCGAGCACGGTGCCGCCCACCCGGTCCGCCAGCTCCCGCAGCCGCCGCTCCGTCACCGATCCCCGGGGGGCCGTGTACGTCACCATCGCCTGATCCGGATCCGTGCCCAGCCGCAGGCTCTCGAACGTGACGCTCAGCTCCCCGACCTCCGGGTGCACGATCCGCTTGGTGCCGCGCAGGCACTCGCGCACCCCCTGCGCCTCCCACAGCCGCCGGAACTCCGGGCTGCGGTCCAGGAGTTCGCCCACCACCTCGCAGATCCGCGGATCGTCCGGGTACCGCCCGCTGTCGGCGCGCAGGTTGCCCACGACCTCCTCGGCCTTCTTCTCCCATTCCGGGTGCAGCTGCCGTGCGGCCGGGTCGAGGAAGACCAGCAGTGCGGCGTTCCGCCGGTCCGGGGTGAGCGGTGCGAAGTCGAAGGCGACCCGGCCGCCGAGCGCGTTCCAGGCCAGGATGTCCAGGCCGCGGCCCATGACCATGGCCGGGACCACGGTGTCCATCGCGTCCAGCAGCTGCTGGATCTCGGGCCGTACGGTCTGCCGCGGCCCGCCCGGGGAGGCGGCGCACACCTCCCCGGCCGTGCGCCGCCGGGGCGCCGCGATGTTCCGCAGATACGTCACCTCGCCGCCCGACAGCCGCAGCGCGCGGGCGATGGCGTCCAGGACGGAGTCGGAGATGGCGGGCGCCCGGCCCTGCTCGATGCGGGTGTAGTAGTCGACGCTGATCCCGGCGAGCTGGGCGACCTCCTCGCGCCGCAGCCCGCGGACCCGGCGGCGGTTGTGCCCGCCGGGCAGACCCAGTTCGGCCGGGTCGAGCGCGGCACGGCGCGCCTTGAGGAACGAGCTGATCTCGATTTCCGCGTACAGCATCCGTCCAGTATGCGTCGCGCCGGGGCCCGCGGGCTCAGGCGGTGAACCCGCCCCGGCTGACCGCGGCGGCGAAGGACTCCCAGGCCGCCGCACCGAAGACGAGCGCGGGGCCGTCGGGGCTCTTGCTGTCACGGACGGGGACGAGGGCCGGGAAGTCGTCGGAGACCTCTATGCACTCGCCGCCACTCGTGTTGCTGTAACTGCTCTTACGCCACGTCACACCGCTCAGGTCGATGGATCGCACGGCACTTCCTCCAGCATCCGGATGATGAACTTCCGCGATTCGGCCGGGCGCAGCGCCAGGTCACGCATCGCGTCATATCGGCGCTGCAAACCCTCAACCCTGCCGTTTTCCTCGATCAGTTCACCGCGATCGTCATTCTCGGTGTACGCCACGGTACGGCCGTCCGGCAGCCTCAGGAACACCGTGGGGGTGTTCATCAGACCATTGCGTGGAAGTGGAAAGCGTGGATCTGTTCCCCGGCGCCATTCACGTAACGGCCGGAACACACACGGTAGTCACGCCCCGGCGCCCACGGCAGCGAAACGTCAGAAGGGAAGCCCCTACGCCTCACAACCCCCGTCCGCTCACCCGGAGCACGCTGAGCAGCACTCCGACCAGCTCCTTGTCCCGGGGTTGGGTGAGGATGTCCCGGGCCGCCTCGGGGGTCGTCCACAGCAGCCGGTCCACCTCCTTGTTGGGGAGGAAACCGCCGCCGGTGGCCTCGGCGGACCAGTAGTGGACCACCTTGGGGCGGGTGCCGACCAGGTAGCGGACGGTGGGGAGTTCGGGACCCAGTTCGCAGGTCATGCCGGTCTCCTCCAGCACCTCGCGCAGCGCTCCGTCCCGCGCGTTCTCCCGCGGCTTCAGCTTGCCCTTGGGATAGGACCAGTCGTCCCACTTGGGCCGGTGGACCAGGGCGAGTTCGACCCCGCTGTGGGAGGGCGAGCGGCGCCACAGCACGCACCCCGCGGCGCGGATCGGTGCGGTGTCCGGCATCCGTCCCTCGCCTCCTCCCCGTCCCTTCCGGTCTGTTGCCTTTCCCACTGTCGCCTTTCCCACGTCTCCCCCTCGGTGCGCTTCGCTTCGCTCTCAGACGGTGTGCTCCGCCGGTCTCGGCAGCCAGACCCGGCCGAAGGCGAAACGGGCCGCCTCGACCTCGTGGCGCTGATCGGCATGCAGAAGCCCGAGAGCGTACGCGGTGGCCGGCGCGATCCGCGGCGTACGGGCCGCGGTGGCGGCTGCCGCGGCGGCCTCGGCGGCGTCCCGGTGCAGCTCCAGCGCCCGGCCGGACTCGGTGAGCCGGGCGTCGGCGTCCTCCGGGGCGATCACCTCATGGGCGTAGCGGCTCAGCCGGACCAGCAGCCGGACCTGGTGCCAGGGGGCGTCCTGGCGGTGGTCGGCGGCCAGCGCGGCGGCGTTGTACGGGTGGCCGGCGCGGGCCAGCGGGAGCAGGGCGACCGCCTCGGCGAGCAGCCGGTGCGCCTGGTCGGCGAGCGGCGGCAGCGCCTCGGCGGCGGACGCCTCCGCCGCCGTGCGGGCCAGCGGCGCCTCGGACGCGAGCACCGCGACCGAGTCGGCCACGGCGTGGAAGCGGGAGGAGCCCAGCGCCTGGAGGGCGGCGGAGTGCGCGCGGGTCCTGGCGAGGGTGAGCTGGCGGTCGAGCAGCGCGCCGGCCCGCGCCGCACCGGCGGACAGCGCGCTCTCGTGGTCCGGCTCGACGGCCGTACCGGCGG
>NZ_BMRP01000011.1:72098-87764 GCF_014648695.1 Streptomyces albospinus | reverse complement strand
CCGCGGGGGCGGAAGCGGGGGCCGTACGGCCGCCGCGGGCGCCCCGGCCGCCGCGCTCCGCCGGCCGCTCGGCCCGCTCC
Organism: Streptomyces albospinus; assembly: GCF_014648695.1. GTDB lineage: Bacteria > Actinomycetota > Actinomycetes > Streptomycetales > Streptomycetaceae > Streptomyces > Streptomyces albospinus. The sequence goes on along the minus strand of NZ_BMRP01000011.1, from coordinate 87,684 downwards.
ACCCGTCCGGTCAGCCGCTGCAACGCCCCCATCAGCCGCTCCCGGCGCGCCTCGTACGCCTGCTCGCGCGCCAGCGTGCCGCTCAACCACCCCAGCTCGGAGCGGAGTTGGTCGGCCCAGACCTCCTCGGTCAGCGGCCGGAAGGTGTGCAGCGTCGCGCTGATCCGGCGCGCCGCGCGGCGCAGCTGACGGGCCGCCTCGCCCGCACCCACCGCGTCCGCGCCGCTCTCCCGGTGCAGCCGGAGACTGCGCAGGAAGTCGGCGGCCTGCCGGTGCAGATAGCCGGCGAGCACGTCCCCGGCGGTCCGGCCGGCGAGCCCGGGGCCCGCGCCGCCGCCGTCCGGCCCGTACTGCGCCGCCGCCCCGTGCCCCCCGACCCCCGGCCCGTAACGGGCCTCCCCGTACGCCGAAATGTCCCCGTACACCGCATCCCCCGGACCGTCCACCACCGCCGCACGGGCTCCCGGCGCTCCGCCGGGCCCGTATCCGATTCCGCTTCCCGTACCGATGCCGAGGAGACCTGGCGACGGCCCCCCGGCCGGCTGGTCATGTCGCTGGGCCACGCCGGCGCCTCCGGGCGTCGATGAGCATTTCCTGTACGTTCCGCAGCGGGGTGCCGTCCGCGTCCACCGACCGCCGGGTCCAGTTGCCGTCCGGGCCCAGGTGCCAGGACGAGGTGGAGTCCGAAGTGCCGGTCTCCAGCATCCTGTTGAGGGCCGCGCGGTGGGCCGGGTCGGAGACCCGGACCAGCGTCTCGATCCGCCGGTCGAGATTGCGGTGCATCATGTCGGCGCTGCCCAGCCACACCTCGGGCTCGCCGCCGCTGCCGAAGGCGAAGATCCGGGAGTGCTCCAGGAAGCGGCCGAGGATGCTGCGGACGCGGATGTTGTCGCTCAGCCCGGGGACCCCGGGGCGCAGCGCGCAGATGCCGCGCACCCAGATGTCGACCGGCACACCGGCCTGCGAGGCCCGGTAGAGCGCGTCGATGACGGCCTCGTCGACCATCGAGTTGACCTTGATCCGGACGTAGGCGGGACGCCCGGCCCGGTGGTGCGCGGCTTCCTTGGCGATGCGCTGTATCAGCCCGTCGCGCAGCGACTTGGGCGCGACCAGCAGCCGGCGGTAGGTCTCCCGCCGGGAGTAGCCGCTCAGCCGGTTGAAGAGGTCGGAGAGGTCGGCTCCCACCTGCGGGTCCGCGGTCAACAGCCCCAGGTCCTCGTACAGCCGGGCCGTCTTGGGGTGGTAGTTGCCGGTCCCCACATGGGAATACCGGCGCAGTATCTCGCCCTCCTGGCGGACGACGAGCGACAGCTTGCAGTGCGTCTTGAGCCCGACCAGGCCGTAGACGACATGGCAGCCGGACTCCTCCAGCTTGCGGGCCCACTTGATGTTGGCCTGCTCGTCGAAGCGCGCCTTGATCTCCACCAGGACCAGCACCTGCTTGCCGGACTCCGCGGCGTCTATCAGGGCGTCCACGATCGGCGAGTGGTCGGAGGTGCGGTAGAGGGTCTGCTTGATGGCGAGCACGTTCGGGTCGGCCGCGGCCTGCTCCAGGAACGCCTGCACGGAGGTGGAGAAGGAGTCGTACGGGTGGTGCAGCAGCACGTCGCGGGCGCGCAGCGCGGCGAAGATGTCGGGCGCGGAAGCGGACTCCACCTCCGCGAGGTCGCGGTGCGTACCGGCCACGAACTTCGGGTACTTCAGCTCCGGCCGGTCCAGCGCCCCGATCCCGAACAGCCCGGTCAGATCGAGCGGTCCCGGCAGCGGATAGACCTCGGCCTCGGAGACCTTCAGCTCCTGGACGAGCAGGTCGAGCACGCCCGGGTCGATGGACTCCTCGACCTCCAGCCGGACGGGCGGCCCGAAGCGCCGCCGCATCAGCTCCTTCTCCAGCGCCTGGAGCAGGTTCTCCGCGTCGTCCTCCTCCACTTCCAGGTCTTCGTTGCGGGTCACCCGGAACATGTGGTGCGCCCGCACCTCCATCCCCGGGAACAGCTCCTCCAGGTGGGCGGCGATCACGTCCTCGATGGGGACATAGCGCTGCGAGGACGCCTCCAGGAAGCGGGAGAGCAGCGGCGGAACCTTCACGCGCGCGAAGTGATCATGGCCGCTGACCGGGTTCCTGACCACCACGGCCAGATTCAGCGACAGGCCGGAGATGTACGGGAACGGATGCGCCGGATCGACCGCCAGCGGAGTCAGGACCGGGAAGATCTGCTGCCGGAAGAGCGTGAACAGCCGGGCCTGCTCCTTCTCGGTGAGATCGGGCCAGCGGATCAGGTGAATGCCCTGCTCGGCGAGCTCGGGGGCGACGTCCTGCTGGTAGCAGGCGGCATGCCGGGCCATGAGCTCGCGGGACCGCGTCCAGATGAGGTCCAGCACCTCGCGGGGCTGGAGGCCGGACGCGGAGCGGGTGGCGACCCCGGTGGCGATCCGGCGCTTGAGGCCGGCGACCCGGACCATGAAGAACTCGTCCAGATTGCTGGCGAAGATCGCCAGGAAGTTCGCCCGCTCCAGCAGCGGGGTGGCCGGGTCCTCCGCCAGCTCCAGCACCCGCTCGTTGAAGGCCAGCCAGCTGCGCTCGCGGTCCAGGAAGCGCCCGCTGGGCAGCTCCTCACCGTTCGCGTCCGGGACGCCCCGCTCCTCGTACGCGTCCGGATCGGCGTCCAGGTCGGGCTCCAGACCGGAGAGTGTGCCGCTGACCGCGTGCGGGCGGTGCGCAGCGATCGAGCCCACCGACGGCTGCACCGAGGGGCCCGCCGCCCTCGGCGTTTCCTGGGACGGCATCTCGGGCTGGGCCGGGGCCTGAGCGCTGCGCTGCTGGTTCATGTCCTCATTCTTCCGCGCTACGGCGGTTCCAGGCGCGTCAGGAGGCGGCGGAGCGACGGAGAGCCGCGGTTTCGGCACGTTCGGCACAGCGGGCTGCATTCAGTGATGCTCGCAAGCGATATTGAATCGCCGGTAACGCGGACATGGCGGCCAGGCAATCGGGGGGCTACTCCCGGGTATTTTCCGGCCCGGGACGCCGTGCCGATCTTCGCGACGGCCAATCCGGAAACCCGGCTGCACCTCCCGTACCCGTTCCCTACGCTGACCGCGTGCCCCTGCCATCCGCTCCACCCGCCCCGCCGCTCCCGTTCACCCCCCGCTACCCGCTCCGCACCGAGCGCCTGGACCTCCGCCCCGTACGCCACGACGACTTCGCCGCGATCCACGCCTATCAGCGCCGCCCCGAGGTCTGCCGTTACCTCTACTGGGGCCCCCTCGACGAGGCCGGCTCGCGCGCCTCCGTCGCCGCGAAGGCAGCCCGTACGACGCTGCGGGACTCCGGCGACTTCCTCCAGCTCGCCGTCGTCCTGCACGAGACCGGCACCCTGGTCGGCGATGTCACCTTCGTCTACACGAGCCGCGAGCACGGCCAGGGCGGCATCGGCTATGTCTTCGACCCCGAGCACACGGGCCGCGGCTACGCCACCGAGGCGTCCCGGGCCCTGCTGAAGCTGGGCTTCGAGGACCTCCGACTGCACCGCATCCAGGCCGAGTTGGACGGCCGCAACACCGCCTCCGCCAAGCTGCTGGAGCGGCTGGGCATGCGCCGCGAGGGCCACCTGCGGGAGAACGAGTTCCTCGACGGCGAATGGACCGACGAGGTGGTCTACGCGATGCTGGCGCGCGAGTGGCGCGCACAGCGGGATCATCAGCGGCAGCCGTAGCCACCGCCTTCAGCCGCAGCCGGACGGTGCGCGGCGGGGCGGACCGTACCGGTCCGCCCCGCCGCGCTCAGCTCTCCGCGCTCTCCGCGCGATACGCCGCCTCAGGTCTCCGACCGGTACATCAGATCCGTCTCGTGCGTGACGAACCCCAGCCGCTCGTACACGCTCATCGCCGCCAGGTTGTCCGCGTCCACGTACAGCATCACGGTCGCCAGCCCCTGCCCCGCCAGGTGTCGCAGCCCGATCGTGGTCAGCGCCTTGCCCAGCCCGCCGCCCTGCGCGCCCGGCCGCACGCCGACCACGTACACCTCGCCGAGGCCCTCCTCGGCGTGCACCTTGGTCCAGTGGAAGCCGACCAGCCGGCCGTCCTTCTCCGCCAGGAAGAAGCCCTTCGGATCGAACCACGGCTCGGCCTTGCGGTCGTCCAGGTCACGCTGGGTCAGCGAGCCCTGCTCGGGGTGGTGTGCGAACGCCTCGGCGTTCACCTCCAGCCACGCCGCGTCATCGGTCTCCGGCTGGAAGGTACGGACGGTCACGCCCTCGGGCAGCACCGGCTCCGGCAGGTCCAGATCCGCCAGCGAGCGCCGCAGCTGCCGCAGCTCCCGGAACATCGTCAGACCCAGGGTCTGCGCGAGATGCCGGGCGGCCGGGTGACCGCCGTGCGCCCACACCCGCAGCCGGCGCCCGGACTGCTCCATCAGCTCACCGCCCAGCGCCCGGCCGTGGCCCCGGCCGCGGTGCCCCGGATGGACCACCAGCTCGGCGGCCGGCGCCTCCACCGGGTCGGTGTCCTCCAGCTGCCCGTACGCGACCAGCTGTCCGCCGTCGTCCCCGGGCACGTACACCAGCACATGCCGGACGCCCTCCCGCTTGCCGCCCCGCAACTGGAGCCGGCCCTGCTCGGACACGGCCGGCTGCCCGTCCGTCCGCGCGGCCCGTTCGATCAGATCGAGGACGGTCGCGGCCTCATCCGGCGCGACCTCGTCGACCACCTGGATCCTGCGGCCGGTCCGGCCCATCTCCTGTGCAGCGTCAGTCATGTGTGAAGCGTACGACGAGGCCGCCGGGCCGCGGGGGTGCCGCGGGCGCGGCCGTGTACGGGCCCCGGGTGCCTCCCTGAGACCGGCACAGCCCCCGCCCACAGCTCTTCCGCATGCTCCGCGAACCGGTCGGACATCCCGCCCGCCCCGTACCGCTTCAGGTGCAGCAACGGCGAATCGTGCCCGACCAGTCGTGCGAGATGCGGGGTGACCAGCGCGTTGTCGTCGAAGCGGAACACCGGGAGCCCGATGTGCGAGGCCGCGTCCGCAGCGGCGGAGGTCCGTGCCTCCACCCTTCCACCGGCCCCAGCTTCTCCAGCTCACCAAGGGTGATCCTGATCCGTGTGGACACCGTCAAGGCAACGTCCTCGACCGCCTCGCGCTGACGCGTCACCTCCCCTTCCGGATCCCCCAGCAGGAAACGGACCCGGCAACCGCCCTCGGCCTTGGCGCGCAGCGTCGCCGTGAATGCCGGCTGCTGCGTCCAGAGGAAGTAGTTCGTGTACCCGGCGAAGGACAGGTCGCGGGTCGTGTGCCCGATCAGGTCCGCCCACACCGTGGACGGGCAGGCGGATCGGTACGGGTAGCTGTGGACGATCTCCCGGTCAGCACCGGTCCGCGCCGGCGGGTCGTGCCCGGTGAGCGCCCGCGAGGACCGGCAGGCGCCGGAGCGGCCTCGTATGACCCTGCGCGTATATACGGTGAACGGCCGCGGCGTCGTGACGCAGGAGCGGGCCGAAGTGCGGGTCATGGCCGGTGAGATGACCGATCCCGACGTCCTCGGGCTGGTCTGTCCGCCTTGCCGGTGCCGGCGCTGCCGGACCGCTGCATGGGCGGCGGCGGGGCAGGCGCCGGCGTAGTCATCGCCTGGCGGTGCAGTTGATCGGCAGTGCGTTCAGGAAAAGTCCCCCGCGTGATCCCGGGCCCACTGGGCGAAGGGGCGGGCCGGGCGGCCGGTGAGGCGTTCGACGGCGTCGGAGACGGGGAAGAGGGGGGCGTCGACCGACTCGCCGAAGAGGCGGATGAGTTCGCGGGCCGCCTCGATGGGGAAATGGGGGCCGGACATGGCCTCGGCGGCCTCGTCCTCCGAGATCTGCTCCATGCGGGTCGGGCGGCCGATCGCCTCGCCGATGGCGGCGACCTGCTGGGCGTTGGTGAGCGACTCGGGGCCGGTGAGCAGGTAGGTCTGGTTCCGGTGGGTGCCGGTGTCGTCCAGGAGGGCGACGGCGGCGACGTCCGCGAGGTCGGCCTCGTGGACGGGGACGCCCTGGGCGCCCGGGTGCGGGTCGCGGACGACCCCGGACTCGCGGACGGCCGGGGCCCAATTGAGCGCGTTGGTGGCGTAGTTGCCGCCGCGCAGGAAGGTCCACTCCAGGCCGGAGTCGCGTACCGCGCGTTCCAGCGCGGCGTGGTTGCGGGCGATGAAGTTGGTCTCGTCGGCGGGCGTGTCGGTCACCGAGAGGGAGGAGTTGAGGACGATACGGCGGACGCCGGCCTTGGCCGCGGCGTCGATCAGCCGGGACGCGGCCTCGCCGCCGCCGGCCGCGAGGTTGAGGAAGAGGGCGTCGGCGTCGGTGAGGAGCGGGGTGAGGTCGGTCTCCTCGCCGAGGTCGGCGCGGACCACCTCGGCCCGGTCCGGGAGTCCGGCCCGCGCCGGGTCGCGGGTCAGCGCGCGGACGACGGCGCCTTCCTCAAGGAGGCGGGCGACAAGGCTGCGGCCGATATTGCCGGTTGCTCCGGTTACCACGATCATGGGGCACTCCTTCACAGCATTCAGAGGGGCCACAAGGGCCGGCGGAATCAGCGGGCACGGGCGTGGCGTGGCACGCCGCCCGGAGGTGTGACGCTAGTTCAGGTCCGTGCCGGAGCGCGGCAATTTTTCGCCAAGGCCGTCCGAACAACCTTCGCATATCTCACATTCCACGGGTGAGACTTGCGCTCCGGGGTCCCGCCCGTGGTGGGATATGCGGATGCGAACCCCCATACGCATAGCTTCACCCTCGCCGATACCCGCCGGTCAGCAGCCCCTCAATTCCCGTATGCCGGGCGGCCAGGACGACCCGCAGGGCGACACGAGAGAGCTCGAAAAGGTCAATCCGTACGCGGATCTGGCCGCCCTCGCGGATCCGGAGCCGCAACCGGAGCCGGAATACGCCCCGGAGTACGCGGCGGCGCCCCGGCGGCGGACGTATCTCAACGAGCGTGACGACACCGACGACCCGCTGGGTCTGGGGCTGCGCGCGGATGACGAGGACGAGGAGTGGGCGCCGCCCAACCACCGCCGGACGAAGCGCGGGATCAGCCGGTTCGCGGCCGTACCGCGCACCATCAAGCTGCTGGTCGCGCTGCTGGTGTGCGCCGGAGTCCTCACCCTCGGCGACCGGTTCGCCGTCCTCTACGCGCAGAACAAGGCCGGGGAGGAGGTGAAGAAGGCGCTGCACCTCCAGGCCAGGCCCGAAGTCGACATCAAGGGATTCCCCTTCCTCACCCAGGTCTTCGACAAGCGGCTGGACCAGGTGGACGTCATCATTCCGAACGTCGCCGCGGACCGCGTCTCACTGGCGAAGGTCGAGGCGAGCGCGAAGGACATCCGGCTGGACGGGAATCTGCCGTCCGACATCAAGGGCGCCACCATCGGCGCCATGCACGGCAGCGTCCTGCTGGCCTTCGACGACATGAACCGCGAACTCGGCGCGTCCCAGGTGAAGTTCAGCGGAATGGGCACGAACGGCGTCCGGGCGGTCGGTGAACTGCCCATCGCAGGCCACACCTTGCGCGTTCATGCCGAGGCGCGCATTCAGCGCAACGGCGACCGGGGAATCTCCACCGATATCAGCCAGATGCAGCTCGACATCGGCGATGTCGCCGTCTACCGCCCGGGCACCGGAAAGGACGAGGGGCTGCGGCTGACCCCCAAGGCCGCCGCCGAGGTCAGCCGGCAGGCCGCCAAGGTGAAGGCGATGCTCAGCATTCCGGCGATCGCGGAACGCATCGGAATCCCGAAGGAATACATCGACGCGGCGCTGCGCAGCGACGACAAACTGCACGAGCTGATCGGGTCGCCGCGCTTCGTCCACCAGCTGATGCAGGTCAACCTCGTCGACGTGGTGACGGACCACCCCTGGCTGCTCCAGAAGGTCGGCATCGACCCGAAGGTGCTCGGCGCGCTGACCGGTCTGACCAAGCCTCAGATCGCCGACCGGCTGTCGCTCTCCTTCCAGCTCCCGAAAACGCCGGGGGATATCCGGCTGCGGCACATCTCCGTGGAGAGCGACGGTATCCGGGCCGATCTGACGGGGTCGGACCTGCCGTTCGGCGATGCGGCGAAGAAGGGGAAGCAGAGGGGGAAGTGAAATGGGGGAAGTGAAGTCATGGGGCAACGGGGTGACTGAATCGGACAATTGCGGGTTTCGAGTTTGCGGGAGCCCGCGCCACGCGTTGGGGTGAACGCCGATAACCAGCCCGCCGGCCCGCTGTTTCCGCCTGGCAATCTGGCCGCGTCGGAAACAACTCCCGGAAACAGGGAAGAGGTGGCTTCGTGCGTTCTCGCAGGAAGACCTGGCGGCGGGCCCTGGCCGTTCTGGCCGTGACGGCCTCGGTTGCGGCGGTGGCTCCTGGCGCCGGTGCGCAGAGCCGGGGGCGGGTCTCGGAGGCGGCCGGGCAGTACCGGATCACCACGTTCGCGAACAAGTGCCTGGATGTCGCGCGGCGGAGCGCCGAGGACGATGCCCCCGTCATCCAGTACGAATGCACCGGGGGACCCAACCAGGAATTCAGGTTCGTCCCCCGCGGCGGGGACACGTTCGAGATCCGCACCGTCGCGGGCAAGTGTCTCGATGTGCGGGGCGGAATCGTGGCGGACGGCACGCCGGTCATCCAGTGGGGGTGCAACGGCGGGCGCAACCAGCTGTTCCGGCTCCGGAATGTCGGCGACCGGCGTTTCGAGATCGGCACCTTCTCCGGCAAGTGCCTTGACGTGCGCGGCGGAAGCCTCGCCGACGAGACGCCGATCGTCCAGTGGGAGTGCAACGGTCGGCCCAACCAGGTGTTCCGGATCCTCTGAGGCCCCCGGTCCCGCTACTCGGCCCCCGGCGCGTCCGGTGCCTCGCCCGGCTCCCCCGGCTCTCCCGGCACCCCCGGCGTCTCCGGTGGCGGGGTGGCGGCCCCCGGCATGGTCAGCAGGGCCTCCGTACCGCCGCCCGGTGCGTTGCGCAGGCGTACGCCGCCGCCCGCCTGTTCCGCCGTGCGGGCCACGATGGACAGGCCCAGTCCGCTGCCGGGGAGGCTGCGGGCGGACGGGGAGCGCCAGAAGCGCTCGAAGACGTGCGGGAGTTCGTTCTCGGGGATGCCGGGGCCGTGGTCGCGCACCGTCAGTGCGCCGCTCTTCAGGCGGACCTCGACCGTGCCGCCGGACGGGCTGAACTTGACGGCGTTGTCGAGGAGGTTGACCACCGCGCGCTCCAGGGCGGCCGGTTCGGCGCGTACGAACCAGGGGTCGAGGTCGGCGGTGATGGCCAGCGACGGGCCGCGCAGCCGGGCACGTTCGAGGGCGGAGCCGACGATGTCGTGGAGCGCCACGACGCGGACGGCCGCCGAGGGGGCGCCGAAACCGTTCTCGGGCGGGCGGGAGAGCACCTGGAGGTCGCCGATGAGGGCGGCCAGCTCGCCCATCTGGGCCTTGACGGAGGTCAGCAGGGCTTCCTTGTCGGCCGCCGGGATCTGCCGGCCGGAGCGTTCGCTGCGCTCCAGGAGGTCGATGTTGGTGCGGAGGGAGGTGAGCGGCGTACGGAGTTCGTGACCGGCGTCGGCGATGAGCTGCTGCTGGAGCTCGCGGGAGGCGGCCAGCGCGGCGGTCATGGCGTTGAAGGACCGGGAGAGGCGGGCGATCTCGTCCTCGCCGTCCGTGGGGATGCGGATGGTCAGGTCCTGCGTGCGGGCGACATGCTCGACGGCGTCGGTCAGCCGGTCGACCGGCTTGAGGCCCGCGCGGGCCACCCACAGGCCGGCGGTGGCGGCGCCCAGCACCCCGACCCCGGCGACGACCAGCAGCACCAGCGCGAGCTGGTTGAGCGGATCGGTGACCTGATCCATCGGCGCGGCCACGGAGATCGCCAGGTGGCTGTCCTGGATGTCGGTGCCCGGCCCGCGGTAGGGCACGGTCGAGACCCGCATCTCGGTGCCGTTCACGTCCTTGGTGGTGTGCACGGCGCCGGCCAGCCGCCCGTCGGCGACCGCCTTGTCCTTGCGCTGGGCGGGGATCTGCCACTTGTCCGGCGAGGTGCAGACATAGCCGGACGGGGTGACCAGCTGGATGGTGTACGGGGTGGGCTGGAAGCGGACGTTCGGCAGCGTGCCGGTGACGCAGCGGGTGCTGAGCGCCTGGACGTATTCGGAGTTCACGTCGACGGTGCTCAGCGTCGTGTCGAGCTGCTCGGTGAGCCGGTCGCGGGTGATCAGCCAGCAGGCGGCGGCCGACAGGGCCACCGCGAAGGCGACCGCGACCGCGGTGAGCAGTGCCAGGCGGGAGCGCAGCGGCAGTCGGTGGTAGCGGGTCAGGCCGATCCAGGAACGGCGGGTGTCGCCCGGCCCGTTCGGCTCGGCTGTGGTGGTGGTCATTCCGTGCCGCCGTCCAGCCTGAGGACGTAGCCGACTCCCCGGACGGTGTGGACGAGCCGCGGTTCGCCGCCCGCTTCCGTCTTGCGGCGCAGATACATCACGTACACGTCCAGGGAGTTGGAGGTCGGTTCGAAGTCGAAGCCCCATACGGCTTTCAGGATCTGTTCGCGGGTGAGGACCTGGCGCGGGTGGGCCAGGAACATCTCCAGGAGGGTGAACTCGGTGCGGGTCAGCTCGACGGGGCGGCTGCCGCGCACGACCTCGCGGGTGCCCAGGTTCATCCGCAGGTCGGCGAAGGTCAGGATCTCGCTCTCGTCGGGCGGGGTGGCGCCGGCCGCCGCCGCGTACGAGCTGCGGCGGAGCAGTGCGCGGATGCGGGCCAGCAGCTCGTCCAGCTCGAAGGGCTTGACCAGGTAGTCGTCGGCGCCGGCGTCCAGTCCGGTGACCCGGTCGCCGACGGTGTCCCGGGCGGTCAGCATCAGGATCGGTACGGTCACCCCGTTCGCCCGCAGCCGGCGGGCGGCCGTGAGCCCGTCCATCCGGGGCATGAGCACGTCCAGCACGATCAGTTCGGGGTCGTACGCGGCGACCTTCTCCACCGCGTCCAGGCCGTCGACCGCTTGCTCCGTCCCGTACCCCTCGAAGGCGAGCGAGCGCTGTAGCGCCTCGCGGACCGCGGGCTCGTCGTCGACGATCAGGATGCGGGCGGGGTGATCACCGTGCTCGGCGGGGCTCATGTGCGTGGCTACCTCGGGGTGCGTCGCGGACCGGCTGGACCTTCCTCTCCTTCAGCCTGGCACGGATGCCGGGCTGTCGGGTGCCGGGCGCTCGGACCTCTCGGCCGGACGCGGGCGGTCAGACCCCGCTGTTGCTGCCGCCGCTGCCGCCGCTGCGCAGTGAGGCCAGGTCGGCCTTGACGGTGTTGATCGGTATCGCGAAGCCGAGGCCGATGCTGCCCGCCTGGCTGCTGTCCGACGAACTCGGGGCGTACATCGCCGAGTTGATGCCGATGATCTGCCCCTGGAGGTTGATCAGGGCGCCGCCGGAGTTGCCGGGGTTGAGCGCGGCGTCGGTCTGTATCGCCTTGTACGAGGTCTTGGACGAGCCGGTGTCGCCGTTGTACTGGTTGCCGCCGAACTCGAACGGCCAGCCGCCCCCGCCACCGCCGAAGCCGCCGCCCTGCCCCTGGCGCTGGTCCTGTCCCTGGCCGGACTCCTTGGGGACGGTCACATCGCGGTTGAGCGCGGAGACGATGCCGCTGGTCACCGAGCCGGTCAGGCCCTCGGGCGAGCCGATCGCCACCACCGGGTCACCGACCGCGAGCTTGCCGGAGTCGCCGAGCGTGGCGTGGGTCATCCCACTGGCGCCCTGGACCTTGATCAGCGCCAGGTCCTTGTCGGGGTCGGTGCCGACGACGGTCGCGGTCTTCCGGCTGCCGTCGCTGAAGGTGACGGTCACCGTGCGGGCGCCGGACACCACGTGGTTGTTGGTGATGATCTCGCCGCTGCCCGTGATGACCACGCCCGAGCCGGTGGACTCGCCGCCCGCCGCCCGCGCCTTGATCTCCACGATGGCCGGGCTGACCGCCTTGGCGACCCCGGCGACGCCGCTGCCGGAGTTCTGCCCGGCGTTGACGAGCGGGGTGGAGACGCCGCTGGACTGCCCGCCGTTCTGCGTGGCGCCGGCTATCAGCGCCGCGCTGCCGCCGCCGATGAGACCGGAGGCCAGCGCCACCGCCGCGATCAGCGCGATCGGCCGGCGGGCCCGGCGCCGCGGCTCGGCCGCCCCGGCGTCGCCCGCGTCCGAGTACCCCGGTACGTACGGCGGGGGCGGCGGCACGGCGCCCGGCTCGCCGGCGCCGGCGTACATCCGGCTCTGGTCGGCACCCGGGGCGCCGCCCTGGGTGCTGCCGTACTCGGTGCCGTATGCGTACGGCCGGTCCTGGGGCATCTCATCGCCGCTGCGGCGGTAGCTCTCGGTCATGGCTACGACTCTGCGGGCGCTGCATGAGAACCGTCTGAGAACGCCCTGAGAGACCCGACAGAAGTCGGTATGCCCGGTATAAGGAAGCCCGCGGTGCGGCACCGTTCAGCGGCCGGGCGCCGGGGCGGTCCCCGGCCGGCGGCCCGGGCGCCCTCCGGCCCGCTCAGCTCCCGCAGCCGCAGGACCGCCGGACGACCAGCCGCGACGGGAACTGCCGCAGCCGCTCCCGGCGCGAGCCGACCACCCGCAGCCCGTCGTCCAGCACCAGGTCGACCGCCGCCCGGGCCATCGCCTGCCGGTCCGAGGCGACCGTGGTCAGCGGCGGATCGGTGAGCGCGGCCTCCTTCACATCGTCGAAGCCCGCGACCGCCAGCGCGCCCGGCACGTCGATCCGCAGCTCGCGGGCGGCCCGCAGCACACCGATCGCCTGGTCGTCGGTGGCGCACATGATGGCCGGCGGCCGGTCCGGCCCGGACAGCACCCGGAGCGCGACCTGATAGGCGTCGTAGCGGTTGTACGGGGCCTCGAAGTAGCGGCCCTCCGGCGACTTCCCGGACTCCAGCATGGCCCGCCGCCAGCCCTCGACGTGGTCGGTGACCGGGTCGCCGGACTTCGGCGTCTCCTCCGTACCACCCAGGAAGGCCACGTACGGATGGCCGTGCTCCAGCAGATGCCGGGTCGCCAGCTGCGCGCCCCAGATGTCGTCCGTCATCACCGCGACGTCGTCGATGGCGTCCGGCCGCCGGTGCAGCAGCACCACCCGGGCGTCCCAGGCGTCGATCTCCGCGGCGGCGTGCTCGCTGGGGCCCTGGCTGATCAGGATCAGCCCGGAGACCCGCATCCCGAGGAACGCGCGCAGATAGTGCACCTCGCGCTCGTCGATGTAGTTGGCGTTGCCGACCAGCACCATCTTTCCGCGCTCGGAGGCGGCCTGCTCGACGGCGTGTGCCATCTCCGCGAAGAACGGCTGCCGGGTGTCCGGCACGATCAGGCCTATGAGGTCCGTACGGCGGGACGCCATGGCCTGCGCGACCCGGTCGGGCCGGTAGCCGAGCTCCTTGATGGCGGCGAGCACCCGCTCGCGCGTGGCCGGGGCGACCGGCCTCGGTCCGTTGTTGATGACGTAACTGACAACGGCGGTGGAAGTCCCCGCCAATTTCGCTACGTCATCCCGCGTCACCTTGGCCACGCGCGGCAGTCTACGCGGGTGGCCCTACCGGCGGGCAGGCTGTACGGGTGCGGATTCCGCTCCCGGCCGGGACGCGCCCGGGGACGCCTTCCGAGCGCCGTCACCAGCGGCGGAGTCCCCGCCACCGGCACGCGGCCCGTCGCCGTCCCCGGCCGCCCGCCCGGCGTCGCCCGTGGCCTTCGCCTCGGCCGCCGCCCGCTCCACCTTCTCCGGCGTGACGAAGCGGTAGCCGACGTTGCGGACCGTGCCGATCAGCGACTCGTGCTCGGGACCGAGCTTGGCGCGCAGCCGCCGGACGTGCACATCGACCGTGCGGGTCCCACCGAAGTAGTCGTAGCCCCAGACCTCCTGGAGGAGCTGGGCGCGGGTGAAGACCCGGCCCGGGTGCTGCGCCAGGTACTTCAGCAGCTCGAACTCCTTGAAGGTCAGGTCCAGCACGCGGCCCTTCAGCTTGGCGCTGTAGGTGGCCTCGTCCACCGAGAGATCACCGCTGCGGATCTCCATGGGGCCGCTGTCGGTGGTGATCTGCTGGCGGCCCATCGCCAGCCGCAGCCGCGCCTCCACCTCGGCGGGGCCCGCCGTGTCGAGCATCACGTCGTCGATGCCCCAGTCGGCGGTCACGGCGGCCAGACCGCCCTCCGTCACCACCAGCACCAGCGGGCAGCCCGGACCGGTGGACCGCAGCAGCTGGCACAGGGACCGCACCTGCGGAAGATCGCGGCGGCCGTCGATCAGTATGACGTCGGCCCCGGGGGTGTCGATCAGGGCCGGGCCCTCGGCGGGGGCCACCCGGACGCTGTGCAGCAGCAGGCCGAGCGCCGGAAGCACCTCCGTCGACGGCTGGAGTGCGTTGGTCAGCAGCAGAAGCGAACTCACTTCCGACCACCTACCCGGTTTCCGGCGAGCTTCATCCTGTGCGGCTCGCTGTCCTGCTCGCTTCGCTTGCCCATGACGTCTGGTTCCTCCTCGGTCCCTGCGACGGGGGCACCACCCGGCGCGAACCGGGGGAGTCTGCGGCACTGCTTCGTACGGGGTGCTTCCCGTCACACGCGTTGCATGCGTGAAAGCACAAAAGGACCCGGGGGCGACGCTGCCCGGATCCTTCTTGCCCAGCAGAATAGCTCACATGAGTTGCGGACCCGAGGCCGATTTTGCGCGTTCTTGTGTTCCGTCGATCACTTCGAGTGGTCACCGGGCCGCGTTGTTGACGGACGACGGCGTACGGATCGAGGCCCTCCACACCCCCCGAACGGCCCCTGCGGGAACGCCCCATGAGCCCGCCGCAGCGCCCGCCGGCGCGCTCGCGATCGTCCTCGCGCACGGCTTCACCGGCTCCCTGGAAAGACCCGCACTGCGTCGCGCCGCGGTCGCTTTTTCCCAGCATGTGGACGTGATCACGTTCTCCTTCCGGGGCCACGGCGGCTCCGGCGGGCGCTCCACCGTCGGCGACCGGGAGGTCTTCGACCTGGCCGCCGCGGTCCGCTGGGCCCGCGCCCTGGGCCACCGCCGGGTCGCCACCGTCGGCTTCTCCATGGGCGGCTCGGTCGTCCTGCGGCAGGCCGCGATGTACGGGCGGCAGGGGACGGATTTCGGCCAGAGGGAGCACGGGGAGCGCACGGTTGCGCGCCCCGACGCCGTCGTCGCCGTCAGCGCCCCCGCCCGCTGGTACTACCAGGGCACCGCGCCCATGCGCCGCCTCCACTGGGTCGTCACCCGCCCGACCGGCCGCCTGGTCTCCCGCCTCGGCCTGCGCACCAGGATCCACCCCGAGGACTGGGACCCGGTCCCGCTCTCCCCCACCGAGGCCGTCCCGCTGATCGCGCCCGCTCCCCTCCTCCTCGTCCACGGCGACCGCGACCCGTACTTCCCCCTCGACCACCCCCGCATGCTGCTGGCCGCCGGCGACCCCGCCACCACCGAGCTGTGGATCGAGCGGGGCTTCGGGCACGCGGAGAACGCGGCGGACGACGCGCTGCTGGGGCGGATCGGCGCGTGGGTGGCGGCCCGGACGGGCTGAGCCGGTCCACGGACCGGGCCGGGCCGGG
>NZ_BMRP01000011.1:67720-72058 GCF_014648695.1 Streptomyces albospinus | reverse complement strand
CCCGGTGGGGCCGGCGGCGAGCGCGCGAACGGCGGGGCGCGGCACGAGCGCCGCTGCGGGTCACTCGGTCTCCGCGACCGCCTCCGCGAACTGCGCCGCGTACAGCCGGGCGTAGGCGCCGCCGACCGCCAGCAGGGCGTCGTGCGAGCCCTGTTCCACGATCGCGCCGTTCTCCATCACCAGGATCACGTCCGCGTCGCGGATGGTGGAGAGCCGGTGCGCGATGACGAAACTGGTGCGGCCGGTGCGGAGTTGGGCCATCGCGTGCTGGATCAGGACCTCGGTGCGGGTGTCGACCGAGCTGGTGGCCTCGTCCAGGACGAGGATGGCCGGCTCGGCGAGGAAGGCCCGCGCGATGGTGATCAGCTGCTTCTCGCCGGCCGAGACGTTGGCGCCCTCCTCGTCGATGACGGTGTCGTAGCCCTCCGGCAGGGTGCGGACGAACCGGTCGACGTGGGTGGCCCTGGCCGCCTCGACGACCTTGTCCAGCGAGGTGCCCTCGGGGGCGCCGTAGGCGATGTTCTCGGCGATGGTGCCGCCGAACAGCCAGGTGTCCTGGAGGACCATGCCGATGTTGCCGCGCAGCTCCTCGCGGGACATCCCGGCGATGTCGACGCCGTCCAGGGTGATCCGGCCGCCGCTGACCTCGTAGAACCGCATCAGCAGGTTGACCAGGGTGGTCTTGCCCGCACCGGTCGGGCCGACGATCGCGACGGTCTGGCCGGGGTGGACGGCCAGCGAGAGGCCGTCGATGAGCGGCTTGTTCTCGACGTAGCGGAAGGACACGTCCTCGAAGGCGACCCGGCCCCTGACCTCGTCGGGGCGGACCGGCCGCTCCGGGTCCGGCGCCTGCTCCCCCGCGTCGAGGAGTTCGAAGACCCGCTCGGCGGAGGCGACACCGGACTGGACGAGGTTGGCCATCGAGGCGACCTGGGTCAGCGGCTGGCTGAACTGGCGGGAGTACTGGATGAACGCCTGGACGTCGCCGATGGACAGCGCGCCGGAGGCGACGCGGAGGCCGCCGATCACCGCCACCAGGACGTAGTTGAGGTTGCCGATGAACATCATCGCGGGCTGGATGATCCCGGAGATGAACTGGGCCTTGAACCCGGCCGCGTAGAGCGCCTCGTTCTGCTCGCGGAACAGCTCGGCGGACTCCCGCCCGCGGCCGAAGACCTTGACCAGCGAGTGGCCGGTGTACATCTCCTCGATGTGCGCGTTCAGCTTGCCGGTCGTCTTCCACTGCTGGACGAACTGCGGCTGCGCGCGCTTGCCGATCCTGGCGGCGACCAGGACCGAGACCGGCACGGTCACCAGCGCGACCAGCGCCAGCAGCGGCGAGATCCAGAACATCATCAGCAGCACGCCCAGGATCGTCAGCACCGACACCATGATCTGGCTGAGGGTCTGCTGGAGCGTCTGCTGGATGTTGTCGATGTCGTTGGTCGCGCGGGAGAGCACCTCGCCGCGCTGCTGCTTGTCGAAGTAGCTCAGCGGCAGCCGGGCCAGCTTCTCCTCGACCTGCTGCCGCATCCGGAAGACGGTGCGCTGGACGACCCGGGTGGCGATCCGGGCCTGGACGAAGCCGAAGAGGGCCGCGCTGATGTAGATCGCCGCGGCCCCGACCAGGACCGTGCCGACGGCGCCGAAGTCGATGCCGTGGCCGGGGACGACCGGCATCGTGCCGAGCATGTCGGCGAGCCCGCCCTGGCCGTGCGCCCGCAGGTGGTCGGCGGCCTGCGCCTTGGTGATGCCCTCCGGCAGCCGGCGGCCCACGATGCCCGCCATGATCAGGTCGGTGGCCCGGCCGAGGACCCGGGGCCCGACGACCGTCAGCGCCACGCTCAGGACGCCCAGCAGCAGCGCGACGGCGATGATGCCGCGCTCCGGCCGCATCTGGGCCAGCAGCCGCTTGCCGGAGCCCTTGAAGTTGAGGGACTTGTCGATCGGGCCGCCCATCATGCGGGCCATCGGGCCCGCGCCGGGGGCCGGGCCGCGCCGGGGGGCCGACGTCGGGGCCTCGTCGGGCGCCGCCGCGGGAGCCCCTTCGGCGGACGTCCCCGTACCGGCCGCTCGTTTGTCCGCGGTGGTCACGCCGCCTCCTGCTCGGTGAGCTGGGAGAGCACGATCTCCCGGTAGGTCTCGTTGCCGGCCATCAGCTCGGTGTGGGTGCCGGTGCCGACGATCCGGCCCTCGTCGAGGACCACGATCCGGTCGGCGCCGCGGATCGTTGCGACCCGCTGGGCGACGATCACCACGGTGGCCCGGTCCGTCTCCCGGGACAGCGCGGCGCGCAGGGCCGCGTCCGTGGCGTAGTCCAGCGCGGAGAAGGAGTCGTCGAAGAGGTAGATCTCCGGCTTGCGGACCAGTGCCCGCGCGATGGCCAGGCGCTGCCGCTGGCCGCCGGAGACGTTGGAGCCGCCCTGCGCGATGGCCGCGTCCAGCCCGCCGTCCATCCGCTCGACGAAGTCGCGGGCCTGGGCGGTCTCCAGTGCGTGCCACAGCTCGTCGTCGGTCGCCTCCGGGTTGCCGTACCGCAGATTGCTCGCGACCGTCCCGGAGAAGAGGTACGGCTTCTGCGGGACCAGGCCGATGACGGTGGCCAGCGTCTCCTGGTCCAGGGTGCGGACGTCCTCGCCGTCCACCAGGACCGCGCCGCCGGTCGCGTCGAACAGCCGCGGTACGAGCCCGAGGAGGGTCGACTTGCCGGAGCCGGTCGAACCGATGACGGCGGTGGTCTCGCCGGGGCGGGCGACCAGGGACACGTCCTTGAGCACCGGCTGCTCGGCGCCGGGGAAGCGGAACTCCACGTTGCGCAGCTCCAGTTCGCCGTGCCGGCGCAGCGCGGTGACCGGGTGCGCGGGCGGGGTGACGCTGGAGTCGGTGGCCAGCACCTCCTGGATGCGCTCGGCGCAGACCTCCGCGCGCGGCAGCATCATCACCATGAACGTCGCCATCATGATCGACATCAGGATGTACATCAGGTAGCTGAGGAACGCGGTCAGCGCACCGATCTCCATCCGGCCGCCGCCGATGCGCAGCCCGCCGAACCACACCACGGCCACACTGGAGAGGTTCACGATCAGCATGACCAGCGGGAACATCATCGACATCAGCCGCCCGGCGCGCAGCGACACGTCGTACAGATCGGTGTTGGCGGCGCCGAACCGCTCGCGCTCGTGCCGGTCGCGGACGAAGGCGCGGATGACGCGGATACCGGTGATCTGCTCGCGCAGCACCCGGTTGACGGTGTCGATGCGCGTCTGCACACCGCGGAACAGCGGACGCATCCGGCGCACGATCAGTGAGACGAGGATCCCGAGGACCGGGACGATGACCAGCAGGAGGGCCGACAGCGGCGCGTCCTGGTTGAGCGCCATGACGATGCCGCCGACGCACATGATCGGCGCCGAGACCATCATCGTGAAGGTCATCAGCACCAGCATCTGCACCTGCTGGACGTCATTGGTGGTGCGGGTGATCAGCGATGGCGCGCCGAACGCGCCCACCTCCCGCGCCGAGAAGGACTGCACCTGGTCGAAGACCGCGGCCCGGATGTCCCGGCCGAGCGCCATGGCCGTACGGGCGCCGAAGTAGACCGCGGTGACGGCGCACACGACCTGGAGCGCCGTCACGGCGATCATGAATCCGCCGACGCGGAAGATGTAGCCGGTGTCGCCCTTGACGACACCGTTGTCAATGATGTCGGCGTTGAGAGTGGGCAGATAGAGGGTCGCCAGCGTCTGGATCAGCTGGAGCAGGACGATCAGGGCTATCGAGCGCCTGTAGGGCCGCAGATGCACCCGCGCGAGTCGGACCAACACATCCGGGAGCCTATGCGAACACTTGCCCTCGGCAACCGAATTTCTCCGATCCGTGCCGGAAACGCCGCGCTCCGCCGACAGCCTTTGCCGGAATCTGCCCGGAGCCGGACCGGCCGACGCGTAGGCCATCATGGAGGCGGCAAGAGCCCCCGACACGAAGAGGCCGCCGTGACAACAACTGGCACCGTGCGCTACTGGGCCGCGGCCAAGGCCGCCGCCGGCACGGCAGAGGAGCCGTACGCGGCGGCGACCCTCGCCGAGGCGCTGGACGCGGCCCGGACCGCGCATGCCGCGAACCCGGAGTTCGCGCGCGTCCTGCTGCGCTGCTCCTTCCTGGTGGACGGCGTTCAGGTCGGCACCCGCAACCACGCGGACGTGCCGCTGGCCCAGGGCGGCACCGTCGAGGTCCTGCCGCCGTTCGCCGGAGGATGAGCACCCGATCATGAGCGACAACCAGCCGCAGCACCCCGACCAGCAGCCGTACGACCCGTACGCCCACCCGTCCCCCGACCAC
>NZ_BMRP01000011.1:42932-67707 GCF_014648695.1 Streptomyces albospinus | reverse complement strand
CCCGACCACCACCCCTCAACGCCGCCGCTACACGGCGACACCTCCCGCTACGCTCCCCCGTCACCCGACCACCACCCCTCAACGCCGCCGCTACACGGCGACACCTCCCGCTACGCTCCCCCGCACCCGCACCCCGGGTACGACCCGCAGCGGGCCTACGGCGACCCGTACGGACAGCAGCCGTACGACGCCTATGTCCAGCAGCCGCCGCAGCATCAGCCGCAGCCGCCGCATCAGCCCTACGGATACGGCAGTCCCGACCCGTACGCGCAGCCGCACCCGGCCCCCTACGGGCAGGACGCCTACGCCGCGCAGGTCCCGGCCCAGCACCAGACCATGGCCACCGCCGGCATGACACCGGCCGGGCCCGCACCGGCCGCCACCACCGCCCCCCAGCCGGCGCGCGCCGCCAACGGGCCCGTCACCACCGCGCCGCTCAAGCCCAACCAGATCGCCCGCGCCGAGGGCCGCTCGCCGATCATCCCGCCGGGCATCCAGCCGGCCGCGCTGACCGCCGTGCTCGCGCTGCTGATCGCGGTGGCCGCGCCCCTCGCCCGCCCGGTCCTCTGCGTGCCGGTGGTGCTGCTCCAGGCCGTCACCGCCGCCGGCTGGTTCCGGCTGAACGGCATGTGGCCCGCCCGCCAGGGCATCGCGCTGGCCTTCCTCGGCGGCGTGACCACGGATGTCGCGCTGCTGGCGACGCCCCATGAGGACGCGCCGCTGGTGGCCCTCGGCACGCTCGGCGTGTGGTGCCTGCTGGTGCTCGTCCTCCAGCTGCGCAACCGCAGCAGCGCGGACGAGCGCATGTACGCGCTCACCGCGGGCCTGACCTCGTCCGCGCTCGCGGTGCTCGCCTCCGGCCAGCTGGCCGCCGATCCGAACGCGGTGGTGGTCGGCGCCGCCGCGGTCGCGCTGGCGACCCTCGCCCGCGCGGTGCCGCTGCCCTCCGTGGTGTCCCTCGTCATCGCCCTGCTGGCCGCGGCCGGCGCCGGCATCGCGGCCGGGCAGCTGACCGGGATGGGCCAGTCCGGCGCCGTGCTGGGCCTGGCGGCCGGCGGCTGCGCCCTGATCGGCCTCCGGGTGGCCAGCTACGACTACCCGTCCCGCTTCGTCCACATGACGGCCGGCGTCGCCCTGCCGCTGGCCCTCGCGGCACCCGCGGTGTACGTCCTGGGGCGCGCCCTGGGGTGACCCCGGGCCGTACGGCCGTCCCGTGGGACCCGTGCCCCGCGCACACCTCCGGCGGCCGTGCCGAGCGCACGATTCCGCGCTCGGCACGGCCGCCGCTCCCGTTCCCCCGACCGGGTCGTCTAGGGTTCCCCGAAGCGCGGGCTGGGGGCCGGCGCGTACTGGAGTGGACGAAACGGCCGGGCGCGACACCCGGCCCGGCTCTCATTGTCTGGGGGTAGTGGTTCGATGCGCGCACTCAAGGTGCTGCTGGTTCTCGTCGTCATATTCGGGGGGCTGTTCGTGGCCGCCGACCGCTTCGCGGTCAATTTCGCCGAGGGGAAGGCCGCGGACAAGCTCCGCTCCATGCAGGGGATCACCTCGACCCCCGACGTCTCCATCAAGGGCTTCCCGTTCCTGACCCAGGTCGCGGGCCGCAACCTCCAGGAGGTCGACGCCGACCTCGACCACCTCGCGGCCAAGTCCGAGGGGCGCACGCTGACCCTCAAGCACCTGTCGGCGAAGTTCTACGACGTCGCGCTGACCAGCGACTACTCCTCCATCGAGAGCGCGGGCTCGGCCACCGCCACCGCCGAGATCAGCTTCGCGGACCTGACCAACGCGGCGGGCGGCGGCGTCAAGATCAGCTACGGCGGCGAGAAGAACGGCCGCGCCCAGGTCAAGATCTCGCCCAACGTCCCGATCCTCAGCTCGCTGGACGTCACCGGCTCGATCGACATCATCCACGGCGACACCGTCCAGGTGCGAGCCGACGGCATCCCGGCGATGTGCCGGGCCATCCCCGGCTGCGAGCGCTCGGTCCGCGCGCAGACCGACCACGGCTGGAAGCTGGACCAGCTGCCCGGCAACCTGAAGCTGGAGAAGGTCACCACGACCGCACAGGGGATCACGGTCACCGCGTCCGGCAGCAACGTCAAGCTCACCGGCTGACCCACCCGTACGGGTGGCGGACCGCCCACCGGACCGTCACCCGTCCACACCCTGAGACACCCCGGTCCGCAGACCAGACCCCCCACCTGCACCGACGCCCCGCGCGGCGGCGCGAGCCCGCTCCGGGGCCGCACGCATCCCACATCGCGGACAATCTCATCTCGCCATTTGACACACCGGTGACATGCCCCGCTCTCCGTCCCTACGATCGGTGGCATGCAGAGCGCATTGAGCGGTCTCCGTCCACGGGGACAGGCGGTACTCACGAAGCGGCGGGCAGTCGACCTGTGCCGCGTCGCCGCCATGCTCTGTCGCCCTGCCTGACGGGCCGTCCGCTCCCGTCGCCGTCCGGCCGGCCCGCCCCCTGAGGCCGTCCCCCTCACGAGATCCCCCGCGCAGCGCCGCGTGCCCCTGGCCACGCCGCGCTCCCTCGGGAGTACCCGTGCGCACCCCTCAACCCCGCCCCCCGCAACTGCCCCGGAGGAGAAGAACATGAGCCGTAGCGACGTCCTCGTAGACGCCGACTGGGTCGAGGCCCACATCGACGACCCCAAGGTCGTCATCGTCGAGGTCGACGAGGACACCTCGGCCTACGAGAAGAACCACATCAAGAACGCCGTCCGGATCGACTGGAAGCAGGACCTCCAGGACCCGGTGCGCCGCGACTTCGTGGACCAGGCGGGCTTCGAGAAGCTGCTGTCCGAGAAGGGCATCGCCAACGACGACACCGTCATCCTCTACGGCGGCAACAACAACTGGTTCGCGTCCTACGCCTACTGGTACTTCAAGCTCTACGGCCACGGCAGCGTCAAGCTGCTCGACGGCGGTCGCAAGAAGTGGGAGCTGGACTCCCGCGACCTGGTCGACGGTGCGCAGGTGCCGCAGCGCCCCGCCACCGAGTACCAGGCCCAGGCCCAGGACACCTCGATCCGCGCCTTCCGTGACGACGTGGTCGCCGCGATCGGCAGCAAGAACCTGGTCGACGTCCGCTCGCCCGACGAGTTCAGCGGCAAGCTGCTCGCTCCCGCCCACCTCCCGCAGGAGCAGTCGCAGCGCCCCGGCCACGTGCCCAGCGCCCGCAACATCCCGTGGTCGAAGAACGCCAACGACGACGGCACGTTCAAGTCCGACGAGGAGCTGAAGGCCCTCTACGAGGAGGAGTCCGTCGACCTCGCGAAGGACACCATCGCCTACTGCCGTATCGGTGAGCGTTCCGCGCTCACCTGGTTCGTGCTGCACGAGCTGCTCGGCCAGAGCAACGTCAAGAACTACGACGGCTCCTGGACCGAGTACGGCTCGCTGGTCGGCGTCCCGATCGAGCTCGGCGCCAACAAGTAACCCAGAGAGCTTTCTCCCTCACCCCTCAAGGAAGTACCCCTATGTGTGGAGCACAGGCCGGCGGCCCCGACGCCTCGACCATCAAGCCCGGTGAGACCACGATCCAGGGCAGCGTGACCCGCGACGGCGAGCCCGTCACCGGTTACGTCCGACTCCTGGACAGCACCGGCGAGTTCACCGCAGAGGTTCCCACCTCGGCGACCGGACAGTTCCGCTTCTACGCGGCCGAGGGCACCTGGACCGTGCGGGCGCTCGTCCCGGGCGGCACCGCGGACCGTACGGTCGTCGCCCAGAAGGGCGGACTGGCGGAGGTCGCCATCGCCGTCTGACGGCACACGACTGCGGATCCGGTGCACGGATCCGCAGGGCCGGAGGGCCGCACCCCAGGGGTTTGGACGCCTTGGCTGGGGGTGCGGCCCTCCGCGCCGTTCCGGGACCGGTTCCCGGGCGGCTTCGGGGGCCTCCCGGGGGCTTCCCGGGCTTCTTTCCGGCCCGCCGCGGACTTACCGTGGACGTATGCACGCGCATGCGCACCGCCCGCTGACCGCACCGCAGCGCCGCCACCGCAGGTACTTCGTCCTGATGGGTGTCTGCCTGGTGCTGTTCGTGCTGGCCTGGAGCGTGGTGCGGCTGTGGTCGGTGCCGGCTGCGGTGGCCATGTGCCTGGTCGCCATGGTCATCCCGCCCGTCGCCGCGGTCATCGGCAACCGCCGGGAGCCCGGCGAGCGCTGGTGGGACGAGTGCGGCGACCCGGAGTCCGACCGCTGGTGGCGCGAGCTGGACGACCGGGACGACCAGCAGCGCCGGCAGCAGTAGGCGCAGCGGCGCAGGACGCCGGGCCGGACGCGCTCAGTAGACCAGCGCCTGCACGCCCTCCGGCATGATCTCGCTGACGAAGACCTGGGCGCCCGAGATCCCCGCCCCGTCGATCAGGTCCTTCTGCTCGATGCCGCGCCGGGCCGCGCACTGCGTGCAGACGGTGATCGCCCCACCGCCCGCCCGGATCCCGTCGATCAGCTCCGGCAGCGGCGCGGCGTGCGGCAGCTCGAACTCCGCCGCCTTGCCCGGCAGCGCGAACCACACCGACTCCCCGGTCAGCCACAGCGACACCTCGACACCGCTGGCCACCGCCACCGCCGCCACCGTGAACGCCTGCGAGCACCGCTCGGGCGCATCCGCACCCGCCGTCACCTTGATCACGAGCTTCTTCGCCATGGGGAAAGACTAGAGCCGGGCCGCTTGCCCGGCCGCACCGCGGCGCGGTGGACCTCACAGCGCCGGCCCCACAAGCGCCGACTAGACTCACAGGCGGTCCGTAATACGTCACTCCGCCCAAGGAGCGCGCTCGTGCTTGAGGCAGTCTTCACCACCCTGCTCGTCCTGGTCGCCGTCGGCGTGATCGCGTTCGCCGGCCTGACCTGGAAGAAGCTGTACCAGGGCCAGCGCTGACCGACCGGCCGTCCCGCCCTTCATGGGAGCGCCGCCGCGCGCTCCTGCCGATCCTCTACTAGATCGCCTGAGCTCATGATCGAGATCCCGTCCGACCTGAACCCGTCCCTCGTACCGCTGGCCTTCCTCCTCGGCCGCTGGGAGGGCGCGGGCGTCTCCGACTTCCCCGGCGCCGAGAAGTGCAACTTCGGCCAGGAGGTCATCTTCACCCACGACGGCCGCGACTTCCTCGAATACACCTCGCACAGCTGGGTGCTCGACAGTGAGGGCAAGAAGGTCCGCCCGCTGGAGACCGAGAGCGGCTACTGGCGCATCGACGCGGACCGCAAGGTCGAGGTCGTGATGATCCGCGACCAGGGCGTGGCCGAGATCTGGTACGGCGAGCTCGCCGACAAGAAGCCGCAGATCGACCTGGCCACCGACGCCGTCGCGCGCACCGCCGTCGCCGGGCCGTACAGCGGCGGCAAGCGGCTCTACGGCTACGTCAACAGCGACCTGATGTGGGTCGGCGAGAAGACCACCCCGGACGTGCCCCTGCGCCCGTACATGTCCGCGCACCTCAAGAAGGTCACCGACCTCAAGGAGTGGGCCGAGAGCCTGCCCGCCGACATGCCGGACGGGGTCTCGTTCTTCCGCCCCGACGGCACGCCCTACGAGGGCTGACCGGCACCACCAGCCAGGGCCCGACCCATCGGGCGGGCCCTGGACGCGCCCCGCGGGGGAAGTCCGGTGAGAATCCGGCGCTGACCCGCAACGGTAAGCGGAAGCCCCTTCCGTAAGCCCGATCGCCCGCGGCGGCGCAGGATCCTGACAACTCGCCGTGGACTGCGAGGGGACGCCGCCCTGCCCCGCGCTCCGGGCCGCCGCTCCTTCCCGTACGGGCCTCCGTACGCACGGCCCGAGCCGAAGGCGTGCGCCCCTTGGCACCCCCCACCCGTACCACCCCCCTGGTGGCCGCCCTCGTCGTCGTCCTCCTCGGCTCCGTCCTGTGCGGCGTCGGCCTCGGCGCCGCCGGCGTGGGCTGGCCGCAGGTGCTGCGCTATCTGGGCGCCGGACTGACCGGCGGCACCATCCGGGCCGACGAGGTCGCCGCGTACACCATCGTCTGGGAACTGCGCTTCCCCCGCGCCGTGCTCGCCGCGGTCGTCGGCGCCGGCCTCGCCGCCATCGGCGTCGCCGTCCAGGCGCTGGTCCGCAACGCGCTCGCCGACCCCTTCGTCCTCGGCATCTCCTCCGGCGCGGCGGTCGGCGCCAATGCCGTCCTGCTCTTCGGGGCGCTGGCCGCCCTCGGCGTCTGGGCGCTGTCCGTGTCGGCCTTCGCCTCCGCGCTCATCGCCATGGCCCTGGTCTACGCCGCCGCCCGTACGGCCCACGGGCTGACCCCGTTGCGGCTGGTGCTCACCGGCACCGCGATGTACTACGGCTTCTCCGCGATCACCACGCTGATGGTGTTCACCGCCGACCGCGGCGAGGCGGCCCGCTCGGCGATGATGTGGCTGCTCGGCAGCCTGAGCGGCGCCGGCTGGGGCTCGGTGCCGATCGCCGCCGTCGCGGTCACCGCGGCACTGGCCCACCTCTCGCTCTCCGCGGGCCGGCTGAACGCGCTGGCCATGGGCGACGAGACCGCCGCCGCCCTGGGCGTGGACGCCGGGCGGCTGCGCCGCGAACTGTTCGTGGTGGCCGCCGCGGTCACCGGCGCGGTGGTCGCGGTCAGCGGCGCGATCGGCTTCGTCGGGCTGATGGTGCCGCATGTGACCCGGATGCTGGTCGGCGCCGACCACCGCCGGGTGCTGGCCGTCGCCCCGCTGCTCGGCGCGGTGCTGCTGGTGTGGGTCGATCTGCTCTCGCGGGTCCTGCTGGCGCCCGTGGAACTGCCGGTCGGGGTCATCACCGCCGTCATCGGCGTGCCCTGCTTCGTGCTGCTGATGCGGCGGCGCGGCTACACCTTCGGAGGCGGCGCCTGATGCGGATCGACATCACGGACCTGTCGGTGGAGGTGGCCGGGCGGCGCCTGGTCCACGACATCACCCTCAGCGCCGGCAGCGGCCGGCTCATCGGACTCGTCGGCCCCAACGGCAGTGGGAAGTCAACCCTGTTGCGCTGTGTCTACCGGGCCCTGCGCCCGGCGGCCGGGACCGTACGGCTGGACGGCGGCGATCTGCACGCCATGACCGCCCGCGAGGGCGCCCGGCTGCTGGCCGCGCTCCCCCAAGAGGCGGGCACCGACTTCGACTTCACCGCCGCCGAGGTCGTCGCGATGGGGCGGCTGCCGCACCAGCGCGGCTCGGGCCGGGCGAGCGCCGCGGACACCGAGGTCTGCGAGCGCGCGCTGTCCCGGGTCGGCGCGGCCCACCTGGCCGGCCGCGGCTTCCTCGGCCTCTCCGGCGGCGAGAAGCAGCGCGTGCTCATCGCCCGCGCGCTCGCCCAGGAACCGCAGGTGCTCGTCCTCGACGAACCCACCAACCACCTCGACATCGCCCAGCAGTTGGAGGTCCTGGCACTCATCCGCGACGGGCGCACGCCCCCGGCCACCGCTGCGGGGGCCCCGACCCGGCCGGAGTCCGGGGGACGGCCGACCGTGCTGACCGCGCTGCACGACCTCAATCTGGCCGCCGTGCACTGCGACGAGCTCTACGTCATCGCCGACGGCCGGATCGCCGCCTCCGGACCGCCGCACGACGTCCTCACGCCGGAGCTGCTGGCCGGCGTATTCGGCGTCCGCGCGCACCGCGTACGCCATCCCGAATCGGGCGCCCTCCAGCTGCTGTTCGACCGCCTGGACACTCCCCCGTCCCCGCCCCCGTCATGAGGAGCGTCATGCCTGTCCGCCGCCCCGCCGCCCTGCTCGCCGTCCTCGCCCTCGCGCTCACCGGCTGCGGCGCGCACGTGGCCCCCGACACCGACACCGCCGCTCACCGCCCCTCGGACCGCCACCCCGTCGCGATCACCAACTGCGGTACGCGGACGACCTATTCCCGCCCGCCCCGCCGGGTCGTCACCAACGACGTCGGCATCACCGAGATCATGTTCGCGCTCGGCCTGGAGGACCGGATGGCCGGCTACGTCATGCCCGACGACAAGGGCGATCTCGCCGCCGTCCCGTGGAAGGCCGCGTACGACAAGGTCCCGTGGCTGTCCAAGAAGGCCATCACCAAGGAGATAGCCCTCGACGCCAGGGCCGACCTGGTCTTCGCCGGCTGGAACTACGGCTTCGGCGAGGACAACGGCCTCACCCCCGCCGCCCTCAAGAAGCTCGGCATCGACAGCTATGTGCTGACCGAGTCCTGCCGCAAGGGCCCCGGCGGGGGCGCCCGCGGGGTGATGCCGCCCCTGGAGGCGCTCTACACCGACCTGGCGGCGCTCGGAAAGCTCTTCCACGTGGAGGACCGCGCCGACGCCCTGATCGCGCGCTACAAGGCCCAGGTCGCCGAGGCCGCCGCGAAGGCCCCCGCCCCCGCCGACCGCCCCTCCGTCTTCCTCTACGACGACGGCCGCGACAAACCGCTGACCTCGGGCAAGTACGCCGGACCGCACGACATCATCACCAAGGCCGGCGGCGACCACGTCATGAAGGACCTCAACGACTCCTGGACCACCGTCGGCTGGGAGACCGTCGTCGCCCGCGACCCCGACGTCATCGTCATCAACAACTACGGCGACACCTCCGCCGCCCGGAAGAAGGCGTTCCTGGAGTCCTACGCCCCGCTCGCGAACGTCTCCGCGATCAAGCACCACCGGATCTACGTCATGGACTACGCCGACCTCGTCGAGAGCCCCCGCAACCCCACCGCCATCAGCAACCTCGCCCGCTATCTGCGGGGCGTGCACACGGGCTGACCGCCCTCCTACACTGGCCGTGTGGTGACCACCGACTGGCAGAGCGACCTCCGCAGGCGCGGATACCGCCTGACCCCGCAGCGGCAACTCGTGCTGGAAGCGGTGGACAGACTGGAGCACGCCACCCCCGACGACATCCTCAACGAGGTGCGCAAGACCGCGGGCGGCATCAACATCTCCACCGTCTACCGCACCCTGGAGCTGCTGGAGGAGCTGGACCTGGTCAGCCACGCCCACCTCGGGCACGGCGCACCGACGTACCACCTCGCCGACCGGCACCACCACATCCACCTGGTGTGCCGCGACTGCACCGACGTCATCGAGGCCGACCTCTCGGTCGCCGAGCCGTTCGCCGCCGCGCTCCGCAAGCAGTTCGGCTTCGAGACGGACATGAAGCACTTCGCGATCTTCGGCCGGTGCAAGGGCTGCGCGGCCAAGGCCGCCCAGGCCGCCCAGAGCACCGGGCCCACCCAGGGCGCCGAGCCCGCCAAGGGCGCCAGCTAGCGCCCGCGCCCCCTGGTCGTAGGCTGGCCCCATGCTGCGACATTCATCCGCCAGCCCCCTGCTGTCGCTGCCCGGCGCCGTCCCCGCCGAGGCCCCCGACGAAGGCGTCGCCGCGCACTACGGCGACCTCTTCCGGGAGCAACGTGCGCTCGCCGACGGCTCCGGCTTCGTGGACCTCTCGCACCGCGGTGTGATCACCGTCTCCGGCCCCGAGCGGCTGAGCTGGCTGCACCTGCTGCTCACCCAGCACGTCAGCGACCTGCCGCCCGGCCAGGCCACCGAGGCGCTGATCCTCTCCGCGCACGGCCACATCGAGCACGCGCTCTACCTGGTCGACGACGGCGAGACGACCTGGATGCACACCGAACCCGGCAACCAGGAGGCGCTGCTCGCCTACCTGGACAGCATGAAGTTCTTCTACCGCGTCGATATCGCCGACCGCACCGACGAGATCGCCGTGGTGCACCTGCCGGCCGGCTCCATCACCGACGCCCCCGAAGGCACCGTCGTCCGCGAAGCCCCGTACGGCCGCGACCTCTTCCTGCCCCGCGAGCAGCTGGAGCCGTTCGCCGCCGCCAACGGCCCGGCGATCGGCATCCTGGCCATGGAGGCGCTGCGCGTCGAGGCCCACCGCCCGCGGCTCGGCCTGGAGACCGACCACCGCACCATCCCGCACGAACTGGGCTGGATCGGCGTCGCCGTGCACCTCCAGAAGGGCTGCTACCGCGGCCAGGAGACCGTCGCCCGCGTCCAAAACCTCGGCAAGCCGCCGCGCCGGCTGGTCTTCCTCCACCTGGACGGCAGCGAGGTCCATCTCCCGCCGCACGGCACGCCGGTACGGCTGGCCGCGGACGGCGAGGAGGGCCGCCAGCTCGGCTTCGTCACCACCTCGGCCCGCCACCACGAACTCGGCCCGATCGCGCTGGCGCTGGTCAAGCGCAACGTACCGACCGACGCCCGGCTGATGGCGGGCGACACCGCGGCGGCCCAGGAGGTCGTCGTCGAGCCGTAGCCGCGGGCGCGCGGGGGCGGGTCCGGCGCTCGGGCGGGTCCGGGGCTCGGGGCGGAGCCGGGGAGCGGAGACACGAGCCCCGGCGGCCCCGCCGGGAGTCGTACGGGCGGCTCGCGGCCGGGCCCCGGACCTCCAACAGCGCCCTAGACCTCCAACAGCACTGTGAACGGACCGTCGTTGGTCAGCGACACCTTCATGTCCGCGCCGAACCGCCCGGTCGCCACCTGCGCCCCGAGCGCCCGCAGCTGCGCCACCACCTCGTCGACCAGTGGTTCGGCGACCGGCCCCGGCGCGGCGGCGTTCCAGGTGGGACGACGGCCCTTGCGGGCGTCACCGTAGAGAGTGAACTGGCTGATCACCAGCAGCGGCGCCCCATTGTCCGAACAGGACTTCTCCCCCTGGAGAATCCGCACCGACCACAGCTTCCGGGCGAGCTGCGCGGCCTTCTCCGGGGTGTCGTCATGAGTGACCCCCACCAGCACGCACAGCCCTTCTCCGACGATCTCCCCGACCGTCTCGCCCGCCACCACGACGCGCGCGCCATCCACTCTCTGCACCACAGCTCGCATACCCGCCATCATGCCGGGCGGCCCCGGGCCTTCGGGACAGGTACCTCCACAAGGGCCGTTCGGGTGCCATGGCCCTGCACATGGACCTCGCAGAGTGGCACGATGCGTGCACGCGGTGCGTTTCACGGACAACATGCCCTGGATGCGGCACCGGACGAGGGGACGGAACGATTCATGAGCACCATCGGCGCCGGACAGAGCCCCGGCCCCGTACCACCCGCCCGTACGACTCCCGGCGGCGCCACGCCATCCTCCGGACGTGCGGCGCCCGGCGACCCCACCCCGCCGTCCGGCCGTACGAGACCGACCGCCCCGGAGACCCCGGCCGCCCCGACCACCACCACGCCCCCGGCGCCGGCTCGCGGCGAGCCCGCCCGCACCAAGGATGACCCCATGCTCCAGGCAGGCCGGTCGAAGACCCCCCGCCCTCCGCAGCAGCGCGACCGCTTCCGCCCGTCCGAGACCCCTGAGCTGTCCGGCCTGGGGCTGCCCGAGCTCCGCGTCGTGCGCCGCGACTCCCAGCAGGAGGAGGCCGACCTCAGCTATCTGCGGCGGCTGCTCCAGGGCCGGATCGACATCCTCCGGGCCGAGATCGCCCGCCGTACGGCGCCGCACTCGCCGGTCCTGGACCGGCTTCCGGAGATCCTCACGGACGTCCCGTCGCGGCAGCGCTCGTCCGCCCGGCATGTGACGCTCGGCACGCCGCACAGCGAGGAGTACCGACGGCTGGCGGACGAGATGCTCGGCGAGGTCGAGCTGTCGGACCTCACGGCCCGTACGGACGACGAGCTGCACGACGCGATGGCGCGGCTGATCCGCTACGAGCGGCAGATCTCGCAGCGCCGTCAGTCGTTGCAGCGGACAACGGACGAGTGCAGTGCCGAAATCGCCCGCAGGTACCGTGAAGGTGAAGCGCAAGTCGACGACCTGCTGTCCTGACCGGGCCAGAAGCCTCCGGGGCACGGTCATGTCCCCGGAAGGCAGCCGATGACCTCGTCCTCGCCCACCCCGATACCCGAGCCGTCGTCGGGGGTGCCGACGGTGCCGTCGGCGGCTTCCGTGCCGTCGGCGGCGTCCGTGCCGACCGTGCCGTCGGTGCCGGCCGTGTCGCCGGTGTCGTCTCCGGTCCTCGCCGAGGTGTTCCGCTCCGGCTTCGTCGAGGGACGCCACCGCGGCTCGCTGGTGGTGCTGGCGGCCGACGGCAGCGTGGACTGGGCCCTCGGCGATGTCACCGCGCCCGTCTTCCCGCGCTCCACGAACAAGCCCATGCAGGCCGCGGCCATCCTGCGCGCGGGCCTCGACCTCTCCGGCGAGCGGCTCGCGCTGGCCGCCGCCAGCCACTCCGGTGAAACGTTCCACCTCGATCTCGTGCGCACCATGCTCGCCGAGTACGACCTCACCGCCGAGCACCTCCAGACGCCGCCGGACCTGCCCCTGGATCCGGAGGAGGCGGAGCACTACCTCGCGGCGGGCAACGTCCGCGACCGGCTCACGATGAACTGCTCCGGGAAGCACACCGCGATGCTCGCCGCGTGCGCGCTGAACGGCTGGCCGCTGGAGACGTACCTAGAGCAGGGGCATCCGCTCCAGCAGCTGATCCTCGACGTCGTGCGCACCGCCGGTGGCGAGGATGTCGCGCACATCGGCACCGATGGCTGCGGGGCGCCCCTGATGTCGCTGTCGCTCACCGGTCTGGCGCGGGCGTTCCGGTACTTCGTGTGTGCGGAGCCGGGGACGCCGGAGCGCCGGGTCGCCGATGCGATGCGCGCTCATCCCGAGTACGTCGCGGGGACGCGCCGGCCGGACACCTGGCTGATGCAGGCGCTGCCGGGCACCCTCTCCAAGATGGGCGCCGAGGCCGTGCAGGCGCTGGCCCTGCCTGATGGGCGGGCGCTCGCGTTCAAGATCGACGATGGTGCGACGCGCACGCTGGGGCCGGTTCTGGCCCGCGTCCTGCGCCACATGGGGATCGACGACCCGGTGCTGTCACGCATCGAGGACGTGCCGCTCCACGGTGGGGGCGTGCGTGTGGGGGAGATACGCGCGGCGTTCTGAGGTTCGCCTCGCCGGGGTTGCCCGTCTCTGCCGCTGAGGTGTGCGTTTTACGCCGCCTGCGGTGGGGCGGGCCGCTGTGCGGTTCCGTCCGGTGGGTGGGGGCGGGAGGGCTGCACCGGAGTACTCCCCCAGCCTTCGGCCGGGTGGGGGTCCCCCAGCGGCAGCTGGGGGACCCCCACGGCGCGGGCGCATCTGATCCGTGGATGAGGACCACCCCGGCGTCCGCTCCAGGTCCTGCGGGCGCACTCCGGTACATCCCTCCGGCCCTGCGCCGTCGCCGACCGCCGGCCGGTGGCTCCGACCGACGGTGCTGCCGGTCCGGGGCCCGGTGGCCGGTCCGTACGCCGCAAACGGCGTTGCGTCCCCGCTGCCGCAGCCGGGGTGACCTGCATAAAGTGGCGATGACACAGCGCACCATCCACCACAGCAGGAGGCCGGCGACCATGAGCGACGCGAATACCGAGCCGCAGGGGCCCGAGGCGATCGAGCACGCGCATGACCCCGAGGTACTGCAACTCGCGGCCAAGGTGTTCGACCTGGCGCGGCACGGTGACACCGATACCGTCGCCGCGTATGTGGACGCGGGCGTGCCCGCCAACCTGACGAACGACAAGGGCGACTCCCTTGTGATGCTCGCCGCGTACCACGGCCACCCCGACACCGTGGAGGCGCTGTTGCGGCGCGGCGGCGATGCCGACCGGGCCAACGACCGGGGGCAGACCCCCATCGCCGGCGCGGTGTTCAAGGGGGAGGACGAGGTCGTCAGGGTCCTCCTGGCGCACGGTGCGGACCCGGCGGCCGGTACGCCGTCGGCGATCGAGACGGCCCGGATGTTCCAGAAGACGGAGTTGCTGAAGCTGTTCGGGGCGGAGTGAGGGCGGGGCGGGGGTGCCGTATCCCCACCCCTTGACCTCAAGTTTGATTGGGGTTTTAGCGTCTGGGTGTGACGCGGCGACAGCGCCGCGCAAGTCCATCCACGACGAAGGGCCCTGCATGTCCCCGCTCCGCTACACCCTCGCCGTCATCGTCAGCAGCACCCGGGAGGGGCGGTTCGCCCCGGTCGTCGCGAACTGGTTCACCCGACACGCTTCGACCCACCCGGAGATCGACCTCGACGTCATCGACCTGGACGTCATCCGCCCGTACGAACTCCGGCCCGGCAGCGAGGAGTTCGAGTCCTTCGCCAAGCGCGTCGAGCAGGCGGACGCCTACGTCGTGATCACCCCGGAGTACAACCACTCCTTCCCGGCCCCGCTCAAGCACGCCATCGACCTGCTGTACGCGCAGTGGCGGGCCAAGCCGGTCGGCTTCGTGTCGTACGGCGGGATCTCCGGCGGCCTCCGCGCGGTCGAGCAACTGCGTCTGGTTTTCGCCGAGTTGCATGCCACGACGGTTCGCGAGACGGTCAGTTTCGCGCTCACCGGCAAGCCCTTCGACGAGGCGGGGCAGCTGCGCGACCCGGGCCCCGCAACCGAGGCCGCCGACGCCCTGCTCCGCCAGCTGACCTGGTGGGCCGTGGCCCTGAGGGAGGCCCGTACGGTGCGCCCGTACGCCGCCTAGTCGGGTTTGACCGTTCGGTCGACCAGCGCCGCGATCAGCCCGTCGGTCTCCTCCTCCGGCACCACGCCGGGCAGCGTGAGCTGCTCCAGCATCAGTCCGGTCATCGCGAGATAGATCAGCACCACGGCCGTACGGTCGCCGGGCAGTCCGCCCTCCAGGTGGAAGCGGATGTCGTCGTCCAGCGTCTCGCGGATGACCTGGGTCAGCGCCGTCCGCAGCTCCGGCCGCCGGGTCGCCTCCAGCCGCAGTTCCAGCATCGCCAGGTATCCGGTGCGGTTCTCGGCGACCCGGCGATTGATCCAGCGCATCAACTCGGCCACCAGCGCCCGGGTCGGCGGCGCCTGCATCACGGCGGTCACCTCGGCCGGATCGGGCGCGATGCGCTGGTGGATCTGCCCGGTGACCTGGGCCAGCAGATCGTCCCTGCCGGTGAAGTAGTTGGAGGCGGTGCCCGCCGGCACCGCCGCTTCCGCGTCGACGGCGCGGAAGGTCAGCCCGCGCACGCCGTCCCGTGCCAGCACCTCGATCGCGGCGTCCACCAACGCCGTACGCCGTTCCGGGTTTCGCACCATGCCGTCGGACCTCCTCTTTTCCCTTCCGGAAACCTTGCCCCATCAAGGATTTGCAACCACTACAGGTAGAGTACTACAAATGGAGTGGTTGCCGCGTCGTGCGGCACTCATAACGGAGGGGACCCCCATGCGCTTCGCCAAACTCGGCACCGCCCTGCTCACCGACGACGTCGCCGCCAGCGTCCGCTTCTACGTCGATCACTTCGGCTTCGAGCCGCTGGCCGACCTCGGCTGGTACGCCAGCCTTCAGTACCCCCAACACCCCGACTTCCACCTGGACTTCACGGTGCGCGGCCACGAGGCCATGCCCGAGCGCTTCCGCGCGCAGGAGACCGGCGGCGTGCTCCTCGGCTTCCTGGTGGCGGACGCCGCCGCGGAGGAGGCCGCGCTGCGCGCCAAGGGCGTCCCCATCGCCGAACCGCTGCGGGACGAACCCTGGGGTCAGCGCCGCTTCAACGTGTGGGCCCCGGAAGGAACCCTGATCGAGGTGCTCCAGACCATCGACCCCGACCCGGAATGGATGGCCGCCCAGGGCCTGTGACCGCGGACATCCATTCCGCGGCCGTCCCGCTTCACACAAGGGGCCGCCGTGCACCTCGGCGCGATCGTATGAGCGCACGCAACGGCCCGTACGCCTGCGGCAGGCTGGACGTGTCCTGCTGCCGCCGTGGGCGCTGGACGGGTGTCCGCGAGGGGCCCCGGCCCCTCCGGACACCGAGGGCCGCGCCCACATGGCCCACCTGGAGGCCCCCGTCCGCAGCGCCCCCCTGAGGGGGCCTGACCGCTCAGCCGCCCCCTTCGGCGGGCCGCTGCTGCACCGCCCAGCCGTTTCCGTCCGGGTCGCGGAAGTAGACGAACGAATTCCACGCCCCGCCGGGCCCGTCGACCATCGCCCCGTTCTCCACATGCCGTACGGGCCCGACCGCCACCCCGCGCGCGAGCAACTCGCCGCGGGCCGCGGCCACATCGGGCACCACCAGCTGAACGCCCTGCACCGAGCCGGGGCTCCCGCCGGCCACGCCGCTGCCGGCCCCCAGGACGATCGAGCACCCGGAACCGGGCGGTGTCAGCTGCACGATGCGCACGCCGTCGCCGAGCGAGATGTCGTGGTCGACGGCGAACCCCACCTGCTCGCTGTAGAAGCGCTTGGCCCGTTCCACATCGCTCACCGGAATCGGCACCAGCTCAAGTTTCCAGTCCATGGTGTGCCGCCCTCCCCTCGGATCGGGGGCTCGCAGATGGTGAGACCGGCGGCCGGCGATCAGGGGGCAGTGGGTGGCGGCCGGCGGTCTTGTCGCACGGCAAAGAGTTTAGGGATGTCCCCGTGCCCACGCCTGTTGCGCAGAACGCTTGACGGAGTGAGCGCTCACTCCGTACCGTGGAGTGCATGACATCATCCACAGCTCCTCAGGAGTCCCCTGCGCCCCGACGCCGTGCCCCCGGCATGAACGTCGAGCAGCGCCGGGCCATGATCGTCGCGGCGACGCTGCCCCTCGTCGCGGAGTTCGGTGCAGCCGTCACCACCAGCCAGATCGCCCGCGCCGCCGGTATCGGCGAGGCGACCATCTTCCGCGCGTTCAAGGACAAGGACGAGGTGTTGGACGCCTGCGTGGCAGAGGCCGTCGGCACGGAACACGTGCTGCGCGAGCTGGCCTCCATCCCCCTCGACGAGCCGCTGGACGTCCGGCTCACCGAAGCCGCCGAGGCACTCTGCGCCCACATGGAGCGGATGGGCGCCGTCGTCGGCAGTCTCTACGCCTCCGGGCACCGGCGTGGCCGCGACCGGACGCCCGACGCCGGGCCCGGTGAACGCCCCCCGCAGGACAGCCGGGCGCAGTCCCTCGCCGCGCTGCGCGACGCCGTGGCCGAGCTGATCGAGCCCGACCGGGACGCGCTGCGCCTGAGCCCCGAGCGCGTCGCCTCCGCGTTCCTGGGCCTGCTCTTCACCCGCATGACCACACCGGTGAGCGAGGCCGACGCTCCGCTCACCCCCCAGGAACTCCTCTCCGTACTCCTGCACGGCACCCTGAAGAGCCCCGGGAGCAACTGATGGCCGTCACCCTGAACCACACCATCGTCCCGGCCACCGACCACCGCGCGGCGGCCCGCTTCCTCGCCTCGGTCATGGGCCTCCCGGAGCTGCCGCCGGCCGGCCGCAACGGCCACTTCGCCCCGGTCCGGGTGAACGACACCCTCACCCTCGACTTCATGGCCGTCCCGGACCCCGAAGGGCACCACCTGGCCTTCGACGTCGACCCGGAAACCTTCGATGGGATCCTGGCCCGCCTCCGGTCCGCGGGCATCCCCTACGGCAACGACCCCGCCCACCCGGACAACCACCGCATCGACCACCCCCTGTGTCCCCGCGGCCTGTTCTTCGTCGACGCCGACCGCAATCTCTATGAAGTGATGTCCCCGGCCTGAGGGCGGGAGGGGCCGGCGCCCCGGGCCGAGGCGCCGGGGCCCCGGCCTCGGGGCTGATGCCCCCGGCCACGGGATCTGCTTCTGCGGCCCGAGAGACGACGTGCGGCGGCCCATGGGGCGAGGCACATGCCTCTCGGGCCGCCGCCCGTACGTACCGCTCACGCCTCCCGATGCGTCACCGGCCGACGAACGACAGGTTCCCCTCGTCGTAGCGCGTGCCGGCTACCCGGCCGATCGGGGCCGCGGCGTCGATGGCGCCGAGCTCGTCGGCGGACAGCGTCACCTCCAGCGCGGCCAGGTTCTCCTCCAGGTACTTCTGGCGGCGGGTGCCCGGAATCGGCACGACGTCGTCGCCCCGGTGCTGCACCCAGGCCAGCGCCAACTGCCCGGCGGTGACGCCCTTTTCGGCGGCGAGCTCGTTGAGCTTCTCCACGATGGCGAGGTTCTGCTCCAGATTGCCGTCGGCGAAGCGCGGCTGGGTGCGGCGCACGTCGGTCTCCGCCAGGCCCTCGACAGAGGTGTATCGCCCCGTCAGGAAACCGCGGCCGAGCGGCGAGAACGGCACCAGGCCGACGCCGAGTTCGCGGCACACCGGCGCGATCTCCCGCTCCAGATCCCGGGTCCACAGCGACCACTCGCTCTGCAACGCGGCGATCGGATGCACCGCGTGCGCCCGCCGGATGGTCTCCGCACCCGCCTCGGAGAGTCCGAGGTGCCGCACCTTGCCCGCCTCGACCAGTTCGGCCATCGCCCCGACGGTCTCCTCGATCGGAACGTCGGGGTCGACGCGGTGCTGGTAGTAGAGGTCGATGTGGTCGACGCCGAGCCGGCGCAGCGACGCGTCGCACGCCTCGCGTACGTAGGCGGCGTCGCCACGGATCCGGGTCGGCTCACCGAGCCGGTTGGCGAAGCCGAACTTGGTCGCCAGCACGACCTCGTCCCGCCGCCCGGCGATGGCCCGGCCGATCAGTTCCTCGTTGTGCCCGGCCCCGTAGAAGTCGGAGGTGTCCAGCAGGCTGACACCGAGGTCGAGCGCACGGTGGATGGTCGCGATCGACTGGTCGTCGTCCGAGGACCCGTACCCGTGGCTCATCCCCATGCACCCGAGTCCCTGGGCGGAAACCGCCAGTTCACCAAGGTGACGCGTGGAAATCTCCGACATGCTGCTACCTCCTGGTACGTGCTGCGCATGCGGTGGCGAGGGCCACGGCGACAGCGGCTGTGGTGTGGTGTGTGTGGCGTGGCTGCGGGGACTTCCGCATTCCGTTGCAGACGGTATGAGTTGGAGAGCGCTCAAAGTCAACATCGCTCCGGAACCGCCGCCCCGGCCGCCGCCACCCGCCGCCGTCAGCCGCCGCCGGCTATCGCGCGCAGCGCCTGGCAGTGCGCCGCGAACGCGGTCCGGCCGTGTTCCGTGAGGGAGAGCCAGGTGCGCGGGCGCTTGCCCACATACCCCTTGGTGACCGCTATGTAGCCGGCCTTCTCCAGAGTCGCCACCTGCCGCGACAGGACCGAGTCGCTCACCTCGACCGTGTCGCGGACGAACGCGAACTCGGCTTTGCCGGCAGCCGCCAGGGTCGCCACGATGGAGAAGCGCACCGGGGCGTGGATGACCTCGTCGAGCCCATGGCGCGGATGGCTGCCCGCGCTTCCCGCACTTCCCGCGCGCGGGGCCGCCCCGCCCGGCGCCGCGGACTCCGGCGGCGGGGTGGTCGCACTGTGCGGATCCGTCACCGTCGAGCCTCCAGATAACCGCCTATCAGGCCGGGAAGCGCAACCAGCACCGCCCCCGACACCCACCAGACCGCGGCACCCTGAAACCAGATCATGCCGGGCACCAGCACCGCCACATAGAGCAGCCCCCATGCGGCGATCATCGCACCGTGCCGCCGCCCGAACTCCAGCCGGGCGACGGGCTGCCGCGCCGCGTAGACCGAGAGCCCGGCGATGGCGGCGCACCAGATCCCGCCGCCGACCGCGGCTCCGTACGGGTGACGGCGAGCCGCCGCTTGAATGCGCCCGAGGCGTCCCGGGCCGCCGCATCGGCCCGCAGACAGTCGCGGAACAGCAGCGCATAACGGGAGTTGGGGCCACCGTGCTCCCGTAGGCGGACATTGCAGGTACGGGCTCCGGCAGGCGGTGCGAAGACGAGCTTGGCGCAGCGGCGGCCGGAAGGGGTTCCCGTGCCGTTCCAGGGCTCGGGACGGCACCGGAAGCCGATCGCGGCCATCAACGGCATCCCGCGCCGTGTCCAGGGACCGCATCCGCACCTGGACGTCGATACAGTCCTTGGCCGGCAATCCGGGGACCGACGTCGACCCCACATGGTCGACCGCCACGGCCTGATCCCCCAGCGCCGCCCGCAGCCTCGCTGCCAGCAGCTCGAACTCCTCGGGCCACGTGGGGCGGTACGCCGAGATCGTGACCGTGTGCCGCTCATCGGCGAAGGGCATACAGGGACACTACCCAGGTCAGGTACTGTTGCCCCGGCCACTGGCACAGCCATGCACCAGTACCCGCAGGCCATCAGCGCACCACCCAAGGAGGTGAGACCGATTCCCCGCCAGACCAGGCAGGTGCTCCCGTCTCATGTCCGTGCGTCGCCCCGATTCAGGTGACCGACCGACAGACGTGACCCGGGAAGCGCCCATCGGCGTCCCGAAAGGTTCCCCATGTCGTCATACCCGTCATCACCCCCGTCACCACCCCTGGCTTCTCCGTCGCTTCGCTCGGCCGGGCCTTCCCGCTCCGCCGTCATCACCGCGCTCCGCACCGCCGGCTGTGTCTTCGCCGAGGACGAGGCCGAACTGCTGATCTCCACCGCGGCGACGCCGGCCGATCTCGCCGCCATGGTGGCGAGGCGGGCGGCCGGGCAGCCCCTGGAACACGTCCTCGGATGGGCCGAGTTCGCGGGGCTGCGGGTCTCCGTGGGCCCCGGGGTCTTCGTACCGCGGCGGCGCACCGAGTTCCTGCTCGGCCAGGCCGTCGACCTGGGCCGCCGGGCCGCCGGGCGGACCGGCGGCGGCACGGTGGCCGTCGACCTGTGCTGCGGCTCCGGCGCGGTGGGCGCCGCGCTGGCCGCGGCGGTGGACGGGGTCGAGCTGTACGCCGCCGACATCGAGCCGGCGGCGGTGCGCTGCGCCCGCCGGAACGTCACCGCGGCCGGCGGCGAGGTCTACGAGGGCGACCTCTTCGCTCCGCTCCCCGCCCGCCTCCGGGGCCGTATCGACGT
Organism: Streptomyces albospinus; assembly: GCF_014648695.1. Lineage (GTDB taxonomy): Bacteria > Actinomycetota > Actinomycetes > Streptomycetales > Streptomycetaceae > Streptomyces > Streptomyces albospinus. The sequence goes on along the minus strand of NZ_BMRP01000011.1, from coordinate 47,037 downwards.
CCTGGTGGCCAACGTGCCGTACGTCCCCACCGAAGAAGTCGGGCTGCTGCCCCCGGAGGCGCGCGAGTACGAGCCGCTGGTGGCGCTCGACGGCGGCGCGGACGGGCTCGATGTGCTGCGGCGGGTGACCGCGGTGGCGCCGGAGTGGCTGGCGCCCGGCGGCCATCTGCTGGTCGAGACGAGCGAACTCCAGGCACCGCAGGCCGTCGAGACCTTCGCCCGTAACGGCCTGACCCCCCGGGTGGCCACCTGCGACGAGCTCTACGCCACGGTCGTCATCGGCACCCGGCCGGACGGGCCGGAGGCGGCGAAAACCCGATGAGCCTTGTCAGTGGCGCGTTTTACGGTGGGTGCATGGCTTCGCTGAGCTTTGACCGGCACTGTGCCGAAATCACCGCGCAGACCGCGCTGTTGAGGTCCCATGTCGACGGCGCGGACTTCGCGGCGCCCGTCCCCACCTGCCCCGGCTGGACGCTGCGCGAGCTGATACGGCATATCGGCGGCGCCCACCGCTGGGTGGAGCAGATCGTCCGGACCCGGGCGACGTCCCCCGTCTCCGAGGAGCGCGTCAACGACGTCTCCGGTGCCCCGGACGAGGATCCGGCCGCGCTCTGCGCCTGGCTCACCGAGGGCGCCGAGCAGCTGGCGGACACCTTGCGCAGCGCCGGTCCCGACGCCGAGGTGTGGACCGTCGCCCCGGGTGGGACGCCGGTGTTCTGGGCGCGCCGGATGGCCCATGAGACGGTGGTCCACCGCGCGGACGCGACGTTCGCGACGGCCCCGGGCTCCGGCCCGCACTCCCGCATCGGGCGGTTCACGGTCGCCGACGACCTCGCCGTCGACGGTCTCGACGAGTGGATGTCCTTCGGCTCACTGCCGGTGACACTGGCATCAGGGCCCGGGATACGGGAGTTCATGGGGCGTGGTCGCACCCTCCGCTTCCAGGCCACCGGCACCGCCCCCGAGGCCGCGGCGGACTGGCTGGTCGGCCTCGGGGAGGACGCGCTCACCTGGCAGCGCCCGGCGGACGCCGCCGGGCCCGCCACCGTCACGGTCCGCGGCCCGCTGTCCGGCCTCCTCCTGCTCGTCTACGGCCGGCTTCCCTCCCAGGGCGACGGCAGCGGTATCGAGGTCCTCGGTGATACGCGTCTGCTGGACGCCTGGCGGGAGACCACCGGCTTCTGGCTCAGGGAGTGAAGGGCGGGAAGTGAGCGGCGGGAAGTGAGCTGCGGTATGTGAGCTGCGGGGGGGCGGCAGGCGGTAGGGCGTGAGCGGTAGGCGGTAGGGCGTAGGCAGTAGGGCGTAGGCGGTACGCGGTGGGGGCAACGCCCTTCGCGCACCGGCTCAGTTGCGGCCGTCCTCGACGATCGCGTCGAACAGCGGCCAGCCGTCGAGCTCCGTCTCGCCGGGGGCCGTCGGCAGCCGGCCGCGCGATCGCGCCTCGTCGAGGAGGCGGCGTACGGTGCCCGGCTCGTGCAGGTTGAGCACCCGGCACCGCTCGTCCATGACCGCCCCGGAGTGCAGCAGCCCATCGGGCACCCACCGTCCCGGGCCGGCCCGGAAGACGATGCGGAGCGCCGCCCGGGTGCCGTCGCGGCGCAGCGAGAGGACCTCGCGGCAGGGCGTCCGCTCGTCGTGCCGGTGGCGCACCGACCACAGCCAGCGCTCCTCGCCGACGACCAGCCGCCGGAGCCGGTGATCCTTTCTCATCCGCCCCACGGTAGGGCGGGGCGGCGGCGCACGCGCGGCGCTACGCGGGCACCGGCGGGCGCGTGTGCGCCACATCACGCTCGCGGGTTCCCTCGGGCGCGATGATTTCCGTGCGGCGTGGCAGTCTCCCTTGCCGTCACCCCGAAGCGAAAACCGGAGGAGCGAGTCCCATGCGCATCGTGATCAGCGAGTTCATCAGCCTGGACGGCGTCGTGCAGGCGCCGGGCGGCCCCGAGGAGGACACCGACGGCGGCTTCGCCCACGGCGGCTGGTCGCACCCGTTCTTCGACCCCGAGGTGGTGGGCGGCGCCTTCGCCGACGCGCTGACCAAGGCCGAGGCGCTGCTCTTCGGGCGCCGTACGTGGCAGACGATGGCTGCGGCGTGGCCCGAGCGGGCCGGCGACCCGTTCGCCGACCGGATGAACTCCATCCCGAAGTACGTCGTGTCCGACACGCTGAGCGAAGACGAGCTGACGTGGGACCACACCACCCGCATCCCCGGCGACGAGGCGGTGGCCCGTATCCGGGAGCTGCACGGGGCCGAGGGCGGCGACCTGCTGGTCATGGGGAGCCCCACCCTCGTCCGCACCCTGCTGCGCGAGGGACTGGTCGACGAACTCCGGCTCGTGATCATGCCGGTGCTGCTCGGCGGCGGAAAGACGATCTTCCCCGACGACGGTGTGCAGCGCCCGCTGGAGCTGGTCTCCACGGTCAGCAGCAGCACCGGCGTCCACGTGTGCACGTACCGGCCGTCCGCGAAGGGGTAAGGCCGGGCGTGCCGGCGGAAGGACGGAGCGAGGGGCGGCGGAGGCCCGGCGGGCCCACCCTCAGCGGGGCACCGACGCGCCTCGCCCCCAGGCCCGAGGGCGACCTGGACCTGCCGGCGGGCCGGTTCGCCGATCCGGAGTTCGCGGCGCCATCCGGAGTTCGCGGCGCCATCCGGAGTTCGCGGCGCACTGGGGCGGCGTCCCGGTGTCGCGTGCGGAAGTGGCCGCGAAGGACGCGGGGCGGCGCCGCCCGGAGGTCGCGCCGCTCCTCGTACTGGCCGAGGGCGTGCCCGTGGGGTACGCGCAGTACTGGCGGGGCGACGCGGACGGCGGCGGCCTCGGCCACGGGCGGGCTCCGCAGGTGGGCACACTCCAGCTAGCGCTTGCTTGCAAAAGTTAGCACCAGCGGGCACCATCGAGACATGGCATCACTCAATGTCGGCAATCTCGGCGAGTTTCTGCGGGAGCAGCGGCGCACGGCGCAGCTGAGCCTGCGGCAGCTGGCCGATGCCGCGGGGGTGTCGAACCCGTATCTCAGCCAGATCGAGCGCGGCTTGCGCAAGCCGAGCGCGGAGATCTTGCAGCAGCTGGCCAAGGCGCTGCGGATATCCGCGGAGACGCTGTACGTCCAGGCCGGGATCCTCGATGAGCGGCACGGTCTGGACGGGGTCGAGGTGCAGACCGCGATACTCACCGACCCGTCGCTGAACGAGCGGCAGAAGCAGGTGCTGCTCCAGATCTACGAGTCCTTCCGCAAGGAGAACGGGCTCGGCAGCGGCGGCACGGACGACAGCGACGCGAGCGGCCAAGAGGACGGCTCCGGCGCGACACACCCCCATGAGGCAGAGGCCGACGGCGGCCCGCACGCCACCTGAGCAACCGCATTCGTTTCCAGGAGGAACCACGTCATGGCCATCTCCACCGATGACCTCCGCAAGGCCCTGACCGACGCGACCCCGCTGTACGCGCTGGCCGGCACCGCCGATCTCGCCGCCGAGAAGCTCGGCGAGGTGCCGCAGCTGGTCGAGCGGATCCGGGCCGAGGCGCCCAAGCGCTTCGAGTCCGTACGCAGCACCGACCCCAAGGACGTCCAGGCGCTGGTCGCCAAGCAGGCGAAGGAGGCCCAGGACAAGCTCGCCGAGCTGCTGGGCTCGCTGGACGGCGATCTGAAGAAGTTCCGCGACCAGGCCCAGGAGCTGGCGCTGCGCGGCGTCGGCCGGGCCGCCGAGGTCGCCGTGCAGGCCCGCGAGACGTACGACGAGCTGGCCGAGCGCGGCCGGGGCGCCGTGCAGACCTGGCGCGGCGGGGCCGCCGAGCAGGTCGAGGAGCTGGCGGTGGCGATCGAGCCGGAGCAGGCGGACAACCGCGACGCGAAGAACGGCTCGGAGGCCACCGCCCGTCCGAGGACCGTGCCCGCCAACGGGACCCGTACCGAGGCCAAGGCCACCGCGTCGACGCAGCCCAAGCCCGGTGGGGGCAAGAAGCCCACCGCACAGCGCAAGCCGGCGTCGGGCCCGGCGCGGAAGAGCACCCCGCCGTCCTCGAAGTGAGCCACCGCACAGCGCAGCACGGCAGCAACGGCAGCAGCCGGCCGCCCGCGGGCGGCTGGAGTGGTCAGCCGCCCGCGG
>NZ_BMRP01000011.1:0-42900 GCF_014648695.1 Streptomyces albospinus | reverse complement strand
GCGGCTGACCACTCCGCACTCCCCCGGATCGCAGCGGATTCCCGCGGATCCGAACGGGCCGGGCACTCCTCACGTGCCCGGCCCGTTGTGCGGGTACGGTGGGCGCAGAGGTTCTGACGGCCCCAAGAGACCGAGTGACAGACCGAGATTCCTGGCGAACGGCCAACGGGCGGTGGATGGCGTGCTGATTTACGGATTCCAGAGCATTCTGAGCTGGGTGCAGCTCGCCCTCGGCGTGTATGCCGCCGTGATGCTCGTCGACGCGGCGGTGCGCCGCGAGGACGCCTATCGGGCGGCGAGCAAGCAGAACAAGGGCATGTGGCTGATCTTCCTCGGGCTCGCCACGGCGCTGCTGTTCCTGCTGCCGCTGATGTCGTTCCTGCCGATCATCGGCGTGATCGCGGTGATCGTCTACACCGTCGACGTCCGTCCCGCCCTGCGCGCGGTCACCGGCGGCGGGCGCGGACCGCGGCGCGGCGGCGGCTCCAGCTCGGACGGCCCCTACGGGCCGTACAACGGCCGCCGGTAAGCACGCACCGGCGCGACGACCGACAGCAGACCGGGCAGGTCCCCCTGAGGGGCCTGCCCGGTTTTGTCGCTTCCGCGGCGATAGGACCGATCCCCTCCCGCGTCCCCCGTCCTGCCCGGCCGGCCGGTTGCCTCGCCGGCCGGTTGCCCTGCCGTCCAGCTGGCCGGTTGGCCGATTTGGCCGGTTGGCCCGCCTTAACGGCGGTCGAGGAGCAGTACGGCCACATCGTCCGTGAGTTCACCGCCGTTGAGGTCGCGCACCTCCCGGACCGAGGCGTCCAGCAGTTCCTCCCCCTGGAGGCCGGCCGCCAGCTGGCGGGTGACGAGTTCGGTCATGCCCTCCTGGCCGAGACGCCGGTTGCCCTCGCCGACCCGGCCCTCGATGAGGCCGTCGGTGTACATCATCAGGCTCCAGGCGCCGCCCAGTTCGACCTGGCGGCGCGGCCAGCGGGCGTCGGGCAGCAGGCCGAGCGCCGGGCCGCCGAACTCGTACGGCAGCAGCTGCGGCTGCTCCCCGGCGCGGGCCAGCAGGGGCGCGGGGTGGCCGGCCAGGCACAGGCCGGCGCGGCGGCCGTCCTCGGAGATGTCGACGGTGCACAGCGTCGCAAAGATCTCGTCGTCGGCGCGCTCGTTCTCCAGCACCTTCTGGAGGGTGGCGAGCAGTTCGTCGCCGTACAGCCCGGCGAAGGTCAACGCGCGCCAGGCGATGCGGAGTTCGACGCCGAGCGCGGCTTCGTCGGGGCCGTGGCCGCAGACGTCGCCGATCATGGCGTGGACGGTGCCGTCCGGAGTGCGGACGGTGTCGTAGAAGTCGCCGCCCAGGAGGGCACGGCTGCGCCCGGGGCGGTAGCAGGCGGCGAACCGCAGATCGGAGCCGTCCAGCAGGGGCGTCGGCAGCAGGCCGCGCTCCAGGCGGGCGTTCTCCTGGGCGAGCATCCGGGACTCGGTGAGCTGACGCTGGGCCAGGTCGGCGCGTTTGCGCTCGACGGCGTAGCGCACCGCGCGGCTGAGCACCGCGCCGTCCAGCTCGTCGCGGAAGAGGTAGTCCTGGGCACCGACCCGTACCGCGTCGGCGGCCCGCTCGGCGTCCGTCTCGCAGGTCAGGACGAGGACGGCGTGCGCGGGGGCCATGCGCAGGACGTCGCGGAGCGCGCCCAGCTCGTCGCCCCGGGGGGCGGCGTCGGCGGCCCGCTCGTCGCGGTCGGCCGGGGTGAGGTCGAGCAGGATGCAGTGCACGTCGTCGGTGAGCAGCCGCTCGGCCTCGGTGAGGTTGCGGGCGGTGCGCAGCCGGACCTTGCGGCCGGCCCAGTCCCACATCTCGGGGACGTGGTTGTTCGGGTCCTCGCCTATGAGGAGCAGGGTCAGGCCCTGGGGTGTGGACACCTGGGGGCGGGAGTCCGGGGTGGCCGATTCCTCGCGGGCGGGCTCCTCGCCGCCGGCGCCCCTGGCCGGGGGCCCGTCGGGTGTGGCGGGGGTCACCACGCCGGTCGCGGGGTCGGCTGCATGGCTGCCGGCCAGGTGGGCAGCAGCCTCTTCGGCCGAAAGTCGACGCTGGGCGTCCCGATGCGGAAGCCGGGACTCCGGGAGGTCCTTGGGCAGTGGGGAGGGACCGGCGGCAGCAGGGGACGCCACCAGGGGCGTACCGGCCGCCTCCAGCGTGTCCTGCGGCGCGCGCGAGACCTCCAGGCAGTCCCCATGCGCCGGCACGCCGACGGCCGCCGCGCGGACGTTCTCCGCGCAGCCGTCGTCCACCGGTGCCGCCTGGTGCGGCAGCACGACCGACCGCTGGTGCGGTGCGGGTACGGGCATGGGTCTGCTTCCTTCCCTCCCCCCGAGGGGTCCGGTGGCGCGCCGACCGGCACCTCACCGAGCCCGGCTCAGCCTCGCTCGTCGGTCAATTGAGTGGGGGTGCTGCCGGGCATTGAATGGCGACCATAGCGTCACTACGGCCCGGCATGGAATGGGCCAACGCAATCCGCCAACGTCATATGCCGCGGCCCATAAGCGATTTCACCAGGGGCGGGTGGAAATCGGAATGACGAACATCACCCCGAACGACCGCATTCAGCTACGAGTCCACTACGGATGGACACCCGCCCGCGCCCCGCCGGCGACCCTCCGAAATTAAACAATCCGGTCCTTCGCGCCGTCATTCGGCGAATATTGGCCGCCGGAAAATGTCCGGGATCACTCCGCCCCGCTATTGACACCGCCGCCGGAATCCCCATCGGGCCGCACGACGCCGAGGATCGGCATCGAGCCGGCACCGGTGATCGTCACCTGCCGCCCGGGCCGCGGCGCGTGCACGATCGCGCCGTCGCCGAGATACATGCCGACATGGCTGGCGTCGGAGAAATAGATGATCAAGTCGCCGGGGCGCATTTCTTGGAGCGACACCCGCGGCAGCTGCCGCCACTGCTCCTGCGAGGTCCGCGGAATCGTCCGGCCGGCGGCCTGCCAGGACCGCAGGGTCAGCCCGGAGCAGTCGAACGTGTCCGGTCCCACGGCGCCCCAGACGTAATCCTTCCCGATCTGTGAGGTCGCGTACGAAATCGCCTTCTTGCCCCGGTCGGACGCTTTGTGGGTGATGTCTTTCAGTACGCCGGAGTCGAGCCATTTCTGCTGGGCCAGCAGCGCCTGGTCGTCCTCCAGTTTCCGCAGCCGGTCCTTTTCCTTGGCGGCCAGCCGGGATTCCAGCGCTTTCGCCGCGTCGATCTTGTCATTGATCTCCTTGCGGGCGGCGTCCTTCTTCTTGCGGTTGGCCTCCAGCTGCTCCCAGCGGTCGGTGGCGGACCGCGCATAGCCCTCCAAGTCGCTTTTCAGATGCGTGAGTTGGTTGATCACGCCCTTGGCGGCCTGCTGCCCCTTGCGGGCCAGGTCGGCATTGTTGAGAAAGGCTTCCGGGTCGGCGTTGAGGATCAGCTTCGCCTCGGTGGGGATCCCGCCGCCGCGGTACTGGGCGCTGGCCAGCGCACCGGCCTGACGCTTGAGGGCGGCGAGCCTGCGCTGGGCGCCGTCAATGGTGCGGGCCAGGTCGACGATTTCCTTCTCCTGGAGCCGGACCTGTTCCTCGGCGGCGTTATAGGCGTCGGTGGCCTGCTCCGCCTTGCGGTACAGAGCGTCGATCTCCTTGCGTACGTCTTCCAGGTGCCGGGCCTCGCCGGGCGGGTCCGGGCTGCGCTGCGCCGCGGTCGCCGTGCCACCGAGCAGCCCCGTCGCACAGAGGACGACCGTGGCGCAGACCGCCAGCCGGCCGCCCCTGGCAGCCGTTGCGGCCTCTTCGCCCCGTACGCCCCAACCCTCACCCACGCCCCGAACGCCCTGCCGTGCCCCCTGGCTCCCCACCAGTCACCTCCGGTCGTTCCGCACCGATTCGTGTGCCCGCCTTCGGCGCGGATGCTGCCATACCGACCGGTAATTCAACAGGGCGACGAGCCGTTTCGTACGGGATACCGGGCGCTTCTCGCCTCGCACCCAGCTGACGGCCGAGGTTCACCGTGCGTTCACTCTGCCCCATCGGCCGCTTCACCTGATCTGCCTAATTTCGGCCGTACCGAGTTCGCGGACGCCGCCAGGCAACGCGACACCGCCCCATCCCGTCACCACCCCGCACGCCGCGGAAACGGCGCGCACCAGGAAGGAACTCTCGACAGTGAAGCTTCAGCGCAAGAACCGGGTTCGCGCCCTCGCCGTTGGCGCTCTCGCCGTCTCCGGTGCCCTGGCCCTGACCGCGTGCGGCTCCGACAACACCAGCGGCTCCAGCGGCGGCAGCGGCAGCTCCGCCAAGGCGGCCAACATCAAGTGCGACGGCAAGGGCAAGCTCCTCGCGTCCGGCTCGACGGCGCAGAAGAACGCCATGGACGTCTGGGTGCAGAGCTACTCGGGCGCCTGCTCGGGCACCGAGATCAACTACCAGGGCACGGGCTCGGGTGCCGGTGTCACCACCTTCCTCCAGGGCCAGACCGCCTTCGCCGGCTCCGACTCGCCGCTCAAGCCGGACGAGATCGCCAAGTCGAAGGCCGTCTGCAAGGGCGGCCAGGCGATCGACCTGCCGATGGTCGGCGGCCCGATCGCGGTCGGCTACAACGTCCCCGGCGTCGACAACCTCGTCCTGGACGCGCCGACCCTGGCGAAGATCTTCGACTCGCAGATCACCAACTGGAACGACCCCGCGATCAAGAAGCTCAACCCGGCCGCCAAGCTCCCGGACCTCAAGATCCAGGCGTTCCACCGCTCCGACGACTCGGGCACCACCGACAACTTCACCAAGTACCTCAAGGGCGCCGCCGCCGACGCCTGGAAGCACGAGCCGGGGAAGAAGTGGGAGGGCACCGGCGGCCAGGCGGCGTCCGGTTCGGCCGGCGTCTCCTCGCAGGTGCAGCAGACCAGCGGCGCGATCTCCTACTTCGAGCTGTCCTACGCGACGGCCCACAAGATCCCGACGGTCAAGATCAACACCGGTGCCAAGGCCCCGGTCGAGGCCACCGTCGAGAACGCCTCCAAGGCGATCGCCGAGGCCAAGCCGTCCGGCCAGGGCAACGACCTGGCGGTGAAGCTCAACTACGCCACCAAGGCCGAGGGCGCCTACCCGATCACCCTGGTGACGTACGAGATCGCCTGCGACAAGGGCAACAAGGCCGACACCCTCGCCGCGACCAAGTCCTTCCTGAACTACGTCGCGAGCAAGGACGGCCAGGACGCCCTCAAGGCGCTCGGCTACGCCCCCATCCCCGACGAGACGATCGGCAAGGTCCGCAAGACCGTCGCCACGCTCTCCTGACCTTCCGGGCGGCGAGCCCTCGTGGCCGTACGGACCGGAGCCTTCCGGTCCGTACGGCCACGGGGCCGCCGCCCGTCCGGTGCACCGCCGCGCCAGGAGCCCCCGCGGGCTCCGCAGACCGGAGAAACCATGGACTACTCAGCGCCCCCAATAACCAACACGCCTCCACCGGCGACCGGTTCGGTCTCCGGCAAGGCGGTCCGCCCCGGTGACCGGATCTTCCTCGGGCTCTCCCGGGGCTCCGGAATCGCCCTCCTGGTGATCATGGCCGCCATCGGGGCCTTCCTCACCTACCGGTCCGTGCTCGCCATCTCCGGCGACAAGGCCAACTTCTTCACCACCCTCGACTGGAACGCCGCCGGCCTGGAGCCCAAGTTCGGCATCGCGGTGCTCGCCTTCGGCACCGTCGTCAGCTCGGTCGTCGCGATGCTCATCGCGGTACCGGTCGCGGTCGGCATCGCGCTCTTCATCTCGCACTACGCGCCGCGCAAGCTGGCCTCGCCGCTCGGCTACGTCATCGACCTGCTCGCGGCCGTCCCCAGCATCGTCTACGGCCTGTGGGGCGCGCTCTTCCTCGTACCGCACCTCGGCGGCCTCTACAGCTGGCTGAACGACTACCTCGGCTGGACCGGGATCTTCAGCTACAGCAACGGGGCCGCCCGCTCGCTGTTCACCGTCGGCATCCTGCTCGCGATCATGATCCTGCCGATCGTGACCAGCGTCAGCCGCGAGGTCTTCCTCCAGGTCCCCAAGATGCACGAGGAGGCCGCGCTGGCCCTCGGCGCCACCCGCTGGGAAGTCATCCGGATGTCGGTGCTCCCCTTCGGCCGCTCCGGCGTCATCAGCGCCTCGATGCTGGGCCTGGGCCGCGCGCTGGGCGAGACGATGGCCGTCGCCACGGTGCTCTCCCCGAGCTTCCTGATCGGCTCCAGCCTGCTGGACCCGGGTGGCGGCACCTTCGCGCAGAACATCGCCAGCAAGTTCAGCGAGGCCGACACCTTCGGGCAGAACGCGCTGATCGCCTCCGGCCTCGTCCTCTTCGTGATCACGCTGCTCGTCAACGGCGCGGCGCGCCTGATCATCGCCCGCCGCAAGGAGTACTCGGGGGCCGCGGCATGAGCCGGGGGAACCGCCCAGCGGTAGCTGGGGGAACACGCGAGGCCGCCCGGCCGCAGACGATCACGACCGCCGCACCCCTGCGCCGAGCGGGCGGAGAAGCGAACGAAGAGGGCCGCATGAGTGAGCGAAGCATGGGGGTACCCCCGGCCGAAGGCTGGGGGAGAATCGACAAGAGGTGCGTGTCTCGCGCATGCGATACCTCGCGAATCGAGGTATCGGCATGAGCGTCACGACAAGCCACCGACACCGCCGGGTCGCCGAGTCCCGTAGCGCCGTCTCCCTCCAGCAGGCCCGGCTCCCCCGCTGGACCCCGCCGGTCCTCGCGCTGGTCGCGGTCGGCGCCGGCTGCGGCATCGGACTGGGCGCCGGCCTGGACAGCACCATCCAGTGGGGCCTGATCGCCGCGCTGGTCTTCATCTTCGGGACGTACGCGCTGACCGCCGCCGTCGAGGGCGCCCGCCAGGCCAAGGACCGGCTGGCCACCAGCATGGTCTGGATCGCCTTCCTGCTCGCGGTCGTGCCGCTCGCCTCGCTCCTGTGGGAGACCGTCGCCCGCGGCAGCAAGGTCCTGGACGGCTACTTCCTGTCCCACTCGATGGGCACCCTCCCGGACGCGATGCCCGGCGGCGGTATCTACCACGCGATCATCGGCACCCTGGAGCAGGTCGGACTGGCGACCCTGATCGCCGCGCCGATCGGTCTGCTGACGGCGATCTACCTGGTCGAGTACGGCCGCGGCAAGCTCGCCCGGGTCGTCACCTTCTTCGTGGACGTGATGACCGGCATCCCCTCCATCGTGGCGGGACTGTTCATCCTCTCCGTGTGGATCCTGATCCTCGGCTTCGGCCCGTCCGGCTTCGCCGGCTCGATGGCCCTGGCGATCCTGATGATGCCGGTCGTGGTCCGCTCCACCGAGGAGATGCTCAAGCTCGTCCCGAACGAGCTGCGCGAGGCGTCCCTCGCCCTGGGCGTCCCCAAGTGGCGCACGATCCTGAAGGTCGTCCTCCCCACCTCGATCGGCGGCATCACCACCGGTGTCATGCTCGCCATCGCCCGGATCACCGGTGAGACCGCCCCGGTGCTGCTCCTGGTGTGGGGCGCGAAGACGATCAACAACAACCCCTTCGAAGGCGCCCAGCAGTCGCTGCCGCTCTATGTGTTCCAGCAGTGGCAGCAGGGCTCCGATGCCTCGTACGACCGCGCCTGGGCCGCGGCACTCGTGCTCATCGCCTTCGTCATGATCCTCAACCTGGTGGCCCGCGGCATCGCCCGCTGGAAGGCCCCGAAGCACTGACCCGCGGCGCCCCGCCAGAAAGAAGCAGTGATTTACATGGCCAAGCGAATCGACGTCAGCGGCCTGAACGCGTACTACGGCGCTCACAAGGCCATCGACGACATCTCGATGACCATCGAGCCGCGCTCGGTGACCGCCTTCATCGGCCCCTCCGGCTGCGGCAAGTCGACCTTCCTGCGCACCCTGAACCGGATGCACGAGGTCACCCCCGGCGGCCGTGTCGAGGGCAAGGTGATGCTGGACGACGAGAACCTCTACGGCTCCGGCGTCGACCCGGTCGCCGTCCGCCGCACCGTCGGCATGGTCTTCCAGCGCCCCAACCCGTTCCCGACGATGTCGATCTTCGACAATGTCGCGGCCGGGCTGCGGCTCAACGGCTCGTACAAGAAGAGCCGGCTCAAGGACATCGTCGAGAAGTCCCTCATCGGCGCCAACCTCTGGAACGAGGTCAAGGACCGCCTCAACAAGCCCGGCTCCGGACTCTCCGGCGGCCAGCAGCAGCGGCTGTGCATCGCCCGCGCCATCGCGGTCGAGCCGCAGGTGCTGCTGATGGACGAGCCCTGCTCGGCGCTCGACCCGATCTCCACCCTCGCCATCGAGGACCTGATCGGCGAGCTCAAGGAGCGCTTCACGATCGTCATCGTGACGCACAACATGCAGCAGGCCGCGCGGGTCTCGGACCGCACCGCGTTCTTCAACCTGGCGGCCGTCGGCAAGCCCGGCAAGCTGATCGAGATCGACGAGACCGAGCGGATCTTCTCCAACCCGTCGGTCCAGGCCACGGAGGACTACATCTCCGGCCGCTTCGGCTAGCAGGCACCGCCGGGCCCGGACCGCGAGGTCCCGGCCCGGCCCCTCCGCGTCCTGCGGTGCTGCATGGCGGTGCCACCGCATGACGAAGGGCCCGCCCCTCCTTCCCGGGGGGCGGGCCCATTCTGCTTGCCGCGGCCGGCGGCCTGCGACGACGTTCCGTCAGCCGAAGGCCAGCCGGATCAGCCAGTACGCCAGCCCGGCGACCAGCGCCGCCGCCGGCATGGTGATGAACCAGCCCATCACGATGTTCTTGGCCACGCCCCAGCGCACCGCCCGCGAGCCCTTGGTCGAGCCGACGCCCATGATCGAGGCGGTGATGACGTGCGTGGTGGAGATCGGCGCGCGGAACATGAACGACGCCACGTACATCACCGCGGCGGACGTGGTCTCCGCCGCGAAGCCCTGCGGCGGGTCCAGCTCGATGATCCGCCGGCCCAGCGTCCGCATGATCCGCCAGCCGCCCGCGTACGTACCGAGCGACATGGTGATCGCGCAGGCCAGCTTGACCCACAGCGGAATGGCGTCGTTCGGCTTCTCGACGTCGGCGATGACCAGGGCCATCACCACGACGCCCATGGTCTTCTGCGCGTCCTGGAGGCCGTGGCCGAGGGCCATGCCCGCCGCCGAGACGGTCTGCGCTATGCGGAAACCGCGCTTGGCCTTGTGCGGATTGGCCTTACGGAACAGCCAGAGGATCAGCACCATCACGAGGTAGCCGAGCACCAGGCCTATCACCGGCGAGATGAACATCGGCAGGACGACCTTCGAGATCACCCCGGACCAGATCACCGTCGTGCCGCCGGCGAGCGCCGCACCGACCATGCCGCCGAACAGCGCGTGCGAGGACGACGACGGCAGTCCGAAGTACCAGGTGATGAGGTTCCAGACGACCGCGCCGAGCAGCGCGGCGAAGAGGATGCCCATCCCCTTGTCGCCGTGGGGAGTGGCGATCAGCCCTTCGCTGACCGTCTTGGCGACGCCGCTGCCCAGGAAGGCACCGGCCAGGTTCATCACGGCCGCCATCGCCAGCGCGGCCCGCGGGGTCAGCGCCCGCGTCGACACCGAGGTCGCGATGGCGTTCGCGGAGTCGTGGAAGCCGTTGGTATATGTGAAACCGAGCGCGACCGCAATGGTCACGACGAGCGCAAAGGTGTCCATGGCCGGGGCTCAGGACTCCTTGACCGCGATGGTCTCGACCGTGTTGGCGACGTGCTCGAACGCGTCCGCCGCCTCCTCGAGGATGTCCACGATCTGCTTGAGCTTGAGCACCTCGATGGCGTCGTACTTGCCGTTGAAGAGGTGGGCCAGCAGCTTGCGGTGGATCTGGTCGGCCTGGTTCTCCAGGCGGTTGACCTCGATCCAGTACTCGGTGAGGTTCGACATCGTGCGCAGGTTCGGCATCGCCTCGGCGGTCAGCTCGGCCGCCCGCGCCAGCACCTCGATCTGCTGCTCGATGCCCTTCGGCAGTTCCTCGACCTTGTAGAGGACGACCAGGTCGACCGCCTCTTCCATGAAGTCCATGATGTCGTCGAGGGACGATGCGAGGTTGTAGATGTCCTCGCGGTCGAACGGCGTGATGAACGAGGAGTTCAGCTGGTGGAAGATCGCGTGCGTCGCGTCATCTCCCGCGTGCTCAGCCGCCCGCATCCGCTCGGAGATCTCTGCCCGTGCGGAGGCGTCCGCCCCGAGCAGTTCCATCAGGAGCTTGGAGCCCGTGACGATGTTGTCCGCGGACGCGGCGAACATGTCGTAGAAGCTCGTCTCCCTGGGGGTCAGACGAAAGCGCACGTGAAATCCTCGGGGTGCATCGGATTCGGTCGAGTTGATGCTAGGCGCATCATCCAGCCACAGCTAACCGGCATTCCTTCAGTGTCGCCCATCGGGCAGCATGCTCTGCACGGGGTACCTCGGGTGCCCGAGAACTTCGCTACGATATACCCACCAGGGGTATATGGATCGCCTCAATACCACGGGAGATGGCCATGACGACCACGGACGCCGAGACCAACGGCAGCACCGCAGCCGCCGCGGCCCACCACGACCCCGAGCCGGCATCGACCCCCCTCGACGGCCCCGGCGCTGTGACCGACAACGCTGCACAGACCCCTGCGCACGGCACGCACGGCTACGCCAAGCAAAAGGACGCGCACATCAAGCGACTGCGCCGCATCGAGGGCCAGATCCGCGGGCTCCAGCGCATGCTCGAAGAAGACGTCTACTGCATCGACATCCTCACGCAGGTCTCGGCGAGCACGAAGGGCCTCCAGTCCTTCGGCCTCCAGCTGTTGGAGGAGCACCTCCGGCACTGCGTCGCGGCTGCGGTCATCGAGAGCTCCGCTCCGGGCGCCGTGAAGGGCCCCGAGGCCATCGACGCCAAGGTCCAGGAGGCGACCAAGGCCATCGAGCGGATGCTGCGCACCTGAGTCCCGGACGGCCGGGCAGGTCAGGGAGCCTGCGCCGTCTCGCGCTCGGCCCCGTCCACGTGCAGCACCTCGTCGATCCGGTCCGCACTGAGCCGGTCCTCGCTCGCGGCAGCCGCCGCGATCATCAACTCACCAGTGAGGTCGATCTCGGCGAGGGCCACATGGTCCTGAACCGTCCGATGGCGATGGGCGGGCACGTCCAACACCTCCTCCTTCGAGCGCCTTCCCACGCCTCTGGTGGTTACCGGCCAGCGTAGGGACGGCCGCACGCCCCGCACATGGCACGGAAGGACCATTTCCGCCACCCCGCAGGAGCCGCCGGCACATGCCCCCGGCATACCCACGGCCCCGGAGGGCGGCTCCCTAGGGCTTCGCCTCCGCGATCTTCCCGGAGTAGATGTCCCGCCGGTCCGGCAGCCGCACCGGCGCCTTCGCACCGAATCCGTACAGCTCGGTCGTGGAGGTCACCGACGCCCCCTTCGGTGTGCCGTTGGCGAACCGGAATCGCTCCCGCACCCTGCGCAGCCGCCCGGCCTCGTCCAGATACGCGTCGAACGGCACCACGGCCGTGGTGAACCCCTTTTCCGCTGCGGTCAGCGCCGGCCTGGCCCGCGCCGACGCCACGCCCGCCGCCGCGGCCAGGTCGGTCGTCCCGCGGTAGTGCCGCACCGCGGCCCCGCCCAGCCGCTCCGGCCCCTGATACGTCACCTGCCGTGCCCCGCGCAGCAGTTCGGCGGCGGCCAGCGGATCGGTCGCCCCGCCGGTGACCAGATTCCCGTCGGCCAGCGAGACGGTGTCCACCCGCACCCACTTGTCGGCCGGCACCCCCGCGCCGCGGTTCTTCATGAACAGCGCACCGGGCGCCAGGATTTCCGTGATCGGCTGATGGCCGCCGCTCGGCTTGCCCTTCAGGTCCGGCAGCACCACCCGCAGCTCGCCGCTGCCGGCCGCGAAGTCATAGCTCCCGGCGCCCCTGATGGCCACCCGGGTGCCGCCGCTGACCGTCTCCAGCGCCGTCCGGACCTTCGCGGAACGGGCCCGGACCAGGGCGTCGGCGCTGTGCCGCACCACCTCCGCGGCTGCCGCCCGGGAGGGCGCCGCCTGGTCGTCCGCCGCGGCCCCGCTCGGCGAGCAGCCCGTCGCCAGCAGCCCCGCCATCAGTCCCGACCCGCACACCACGGCCGTGGCCACCGCACCGCCGCCTCGCCTGTCCTGCACCACCATGCGTACGAGCCCCCTCGGCCGCTGTGTCCGGGACCGCCTGGGCCGGCCGGTCCGCTCGGGACGGTCGGACGTTCCGCCGCCCGCTCGACTGACGGTGCGTCGACCGATCCGTTCAACGACCGTTCCGGGGGCTCGTCACGCAACGCGGCCTGGGGCGCGTAGCGTGGCGGGGTGCCCGACCGCCCACCGCACCGCGTCTTCACCACCGAACGCGGCTCCTTCTGCCTGGCCCGCTGCGACTGCGGCTGGACCGGCATGGCCCGCCGCGCCCGCTCCCAGGCGCGTACCGACGCCGAGCGCCACCTGGCCGAGGCGGGGCACGGTCCGGAACCGGCCACCGGGCGCCCCCTGGAATGAGTCCGTCCGTTCCGGGAACCCGTAACCCCCGTGCCGCATCTGGGTAGTGGGGGACACAAGAGCACCGCGCGGTAACGGACTTCACTCGGGGCACCGGACGGCACGGGGCACCGGCGGACATTTCGGCCACAGGGGAACGTGGCCCCGCCGGGTGCGGTGTCCCGGCACACGCCCCGCGACCACGGCCGGACCACCGGCCGACAGGGGCCGGACCGTTCGACAATCAAGGGGGATTCATCCCAGTGAAGCGGCGCACACTCCTCACGGCCGGCGGCCTGACGGCCACCTCCCTCGCCCTGGCCACCGGCTGCGACGGCCCCTCCGGCGGGGCGAACGCCGCCTCCGGCACCACCGCAGGCGCCATGAACACCGCGGCCTCCGCCAAGGCCCCCGCCACCCAGGCATCCTGGAGCGCGCTGGGCAAAAGCCTGGACGGCCCGTTGATACGTGCCTCGGACGCGGCGTACGCCACCGCCCGGCGCCTCTACAACACCCGCTACGACGGCCTCAAGCCGGCCGCCGTCGCCTATGTGAAGCACCCCGGCGACATCGCCGAATGCCTCTCCTTCGCCCGCCGCTACAACGCCCCGGTCGCCATACGCAGCGGCGGCCACTCCTACGCGGGCTTCTCCAGCGGCAACGGCAAGCTCATCGTCGACGTCTCCTCGCTCGCCAAGGTCGGCGCACCGTCCGGCGGCGTCACCCGGATCGGCGCCGGCACCAAGCTCATCGACGTCTACGAGGGCCTGGGCGCGCACGGTGTGACGATCCCCGGCGGCTCCTGCCCCACCGTCGGCATATCCGGCCTCACCCTCGGCGGCGGCCACGGCGTGGTGTCCCGGGCGTACGGCCTGACCTGCGACAGCCTGGTCGGCGCCACCGTCGTCACGGCCGACGGGAAGACCGTCGACTGCGACAAGGACCACCACCCCGACCTCTTCTGGGCGCTGCGCGGCGCCGGCAACGGCAACTTCGGCGTGGTCACCGAACTCCGCTTCCGTACGCACCCGGCGCCCCGCGCGGTGATGGGGTACATGACCTGGCCGTGGGCCAAGGCCGCGGCGGTGCTGGGCTCCTGGCAGAAGTGGGGCCCGGCGCAGGCCGACGAGATATGGTCCACCGCCCATTTCGACGCCCGCCCCGGCGGCACCCCGGCCGTCTCCGTCGCGGCCTTCTCCCTCGGCAGCCACGACGACCTCCAGAACGCCGTCGACAAGCTCGCCGACCAGCCCGGTGGCCCCGGCCCGGCCACCAAGGTGCACCTCACCCCGATCGGCTACCTGGACGCGATGGAGGCGTACGCGGGCTGCTCCTCCAAGTCGAACGCGCAGTGCCACATGCCGGGATCGCTGCCCGGCCACACCGGATCCGGCGAGCTGGGCCGGGAGACCTACGCCGCGCGCTCGCACTTCTTCGACCGCTCGCTGTCCGCGGACGGCATCCACACCCTGCTGGCCCAGATCGAGAGCGGCGGGCGCAAGGGCGTCAACGGCAATGTCGCGCTGACCGCGCTGGGCGGGGCGATAAACCGGGTGGGCGCCTCGGACACCGCCTTCGTCCACCGCGGATCGCGGTTCCTGGCCCAGTACTTGGCGTCCTGGCCGGCCGACGGCGCCCCCGGCGCGCGGACCGCTTGGCTGGATGCTTTCCACGGCGCGATGCAGCGCCACTCCTCGGGCGCCGCGTACCAGAACTACACCGACCCCGGTCTGTCCGACTGGAAGTCCGCCTACTACGGAAACGCCGCCGCCCGCCTCGCCCAGGTCAAGCAGACCTACGACCCGCAGCGGCTGTTCAGCACCTTCGCGCAGGCGCTCTGAGGGACCCGCACACACGGATGGCCCGGCCCCTCCTCGGGGCCGGGCCATCCGCATCCGCCAGGTCTTCGCCGTACCGTTCGCCGTACTGAGCAGCCGTCAGGCCGCCAGGTCCTTGTCCCGCTCGTCGTGCCGCCGCACCGCCGGCTCCGTGGCCACCACCGGGCCGCTCTCACCGCCGCGGCCGGCCGGTGCGCCCTCCGCCGCCGGTACGCCCGGGGCCCGCACCAGCCAGGACAGCCGCGAGCGGTCGACCGCGCCCGCCAGCGGCCCCAGCAGAGCCTGCGCGAGCGGCGCCAGCAGCAGCGCGACGGCCGTGCCGAGGGCGAAGCCGCCGATGACGTCGGTCGGGTAGTGGACGCCCATGTAGACCCGGCTGAAGCCCTCCAGGAGCGCCAGCCCGATCCCGATCAGGCCGTACTTGCGGTGCGCGACGAACAGGCCGACGCCGACCGCCATGGTGAGCGTCGCGTGGTCGCTGACGAACGAGAAGTCGTTCTTGCCGGGGATCAGCACATCGAGCCCGGGGTGGTCCTTGAACGGCCGGGGGCGCTCGACGAAGCCCCGGATCGGGATGTTGGCCAGCAGCGCCAGCCCGGCGGCCAGCGGCGCCCACACCAGCCCGGCGATGGTGGCCGACCCGCCCGGCCTGCGCCGGGCGGCCCACCAGGCGATCAGACACAGCACTCCGAGGGCGGCGACGATGCCGTACTCGCCGAGATACTCCATCGCGCGGTTGACCCAGTGCGGGGCACCCTTCGCGAGGCCGTTGATGCCGTCGAGCACGTCGACGTCAGGGTTCGGCCCCTCCAGTGCGAGTCCAGCCATCTGACATGGCCCCTTATCTTTCGCGCGCGCGAGCGCCGTGGTGTGCTGCCAACCCCCGTTGCCCGACCCTGTGCTCGTCGGGCGTGTGCTGACTGCGAGCCCTGCTGCGTCCCCACGCCAGGGAAACGCGCCGCCGGCCCCCGGCGTTCCACTCTCCACCGGATGATCACCAGGACGTTATCGAAGCTTGATTCATCCGCGCAGTTCAGGGCCTTATGTTCACTCAGCGTCCGCAGTGGGGAGCGCTTTTGCGCCATCGGACGTGACGCGGGTGGCGCCGATGTAGTCCGGCGTATCGATCTTGTCGAAGCGGATCACCGCCCCGGTGTACGGCGCATTGATCATGTACCCGCCGCCCACATAGATCCCCACGTGGTGGATGGACCGCGGATCGTTCAGGTCGTTCGCGAAGAACACCAGGTCCCCCGGGAGCAGTTCGTTCCGCTTCGGGTGCGGTCCGGCGTTCCACTGGTCGTTCGCCACCCGCGGCAGCTCGATGCCCACCGAGTGGTACGCCGCCTTCGTCAGCCCGGAGCAGTCGAACCGCCCGCCCTGGTCCGCCGTCCCGTCGCCGCCCCACAGATAACGCTTGCCCAGCTGCTCCTGCGCGAAGTAGATGGCCGCCGCGGCCTGCCGGGAGGACGCCACCGGCCCGGTCGGCGCCTCGAAGCTCTTGGCCAGCGTCGTGATCGACTTCACATAGCCCTGCGTCTCGCTGTACGGCGGCACGCCGTTGTACTGGATGACGCGGTACGCGCCCGCGTTGTACGCCGCGAGCATGTTCTCCGTGGCGTTGCCCGGCGCGTCCTTCACATAGCCCGCCAGCTCGCAGTCGTACGAGGCCGCCGACGCGATCGCGTCGTTCGGGTCCCAGATGTCCTTCTTGCCGTCACCGTCCCCGTCGACCGCGTGGGCCGCCCAGGTCTCGGGGATGAACTGGGCGATCCCCTGCGCACCCGCCGGGCTCTGCGCACGCGGGTTCCAGCCGCTCTCCTGATAGAGCTGCGCGGCCAGCAGCGCCGGACTGATGGCCGGGCAGAGAGTGCCCCACTTCTGGACCATCGGCTGGTACGCGGCCGGCACCGCCCCCTTCGCCAGCCCGACCACCCTGCCGGCGGCCCCCGCCAGCCCCGCCGCCGCACCGTACGTACCGATCACGAGCAGCCCGACCAGGCAGAGCAGCAGCCCCGCCCCGATCCCGCTCGCCATCCAGAATTTCCGCACCCCACAACCCTCCCCCATTCAGGCCCGGTTCACAGCAGTTTCGACGCGCACCACGCGAGTTGCCGCCGCACCGCGGCGCATCCGGCGGCGCAGGGGGCGGACCGGGGGGCGCCGCCCAGAGGGTGCGATTCCACACATCCCGGTACACCGGCGCCACCGGATGAGCGACACTGCACGGACGACACGAGACAGGGCGGGAGCAGTGGACCCCAACAATCCGAAGCAGCAGAGCCGGCACCTCTGGTTCCGGGTCGGCTATTTCCTCTTCGCCATCCACCTGGTGGCGCTCCTGATGATCTTCGCGATGTCACACGCCCCCAAGTAGACCGACGCAGACCGGCGCCCATCGATCATTGCTCAGCGTTATCCGCCGTGATACACACGGTGAGACAATGGGGCCCCATGGACGGTGCACGCTTACCGGCACACGCCACTCCCACGGGATCCGTCAAAGATTGCCGCCGAGTCGCCATCTGATGGCGACTTTGTCAGCGAAGATAGAGACAGATCCGTGCCGTGCGGCGCGGGCACGCAACTACCCATAATAGGGCGGTGAGTTCACACATGTTCATGGCGGCCTCAAAAGGCGACATCACCACCATCATCGGCGGAATCGCCCCGGACTGGGGGCCGTTCGGCAGCCTGGGCAACGAGGCGCGCGTCATGGTTGAGGTGATCATGGCGGTCGCGATCCTGCTCTGCCTCGGCATCGCCATCTGGGGCGCCGCCAAGCAGCGCATCGGCGCCACCGCGCTCCGCGACACCTTCAGCGCCGAACAGGGCAAGGGCCTCATCGTGGCCGGCCTCACCGGCGTCTTCATCATCGGGTCCCTGGGCACGCTGTTCACCATCGTCTACGGCATGGCCGTCTAGCCCTCCACGGCACGGCGGCCGGACGCCTCGGCCGCCGGACACCTCCGGCGCCCCCAGGCGGGGCCGGGCCCCCACCCCTGCGCCCTGCCCGTCGCCACCGGTCACCACACCGCGCATCCAGGCACGCGCCCGTCCCGGCGCCGCCACCCCTGCGCCCCCGCCCGCCATCTCTCCGCCGCCCCGTGCCCACTCGTACCCCCACAGGTCCCACCTCCCCGCCCGAGGCCCCATGCTGACGCCCACTCACCCCGGTCCTACGGGCCCCGTGCCACGGTTGTGCCACCCCCGCCACCAGCGGGCCGATTGGGCTGCCCGCGCCGCGGGGACAGGTGGATCCGGGGGCCAGTCCGGAGACAGGTCCGCAGGCGGGTCCGGAGCCGCATCCGGAGTCAAGTGCGGACACCAGCAGGCCGTGGCGGACATCGGGCGGACGATGGGGGCAAATAGCCCAGAGTCCCCCATTCGCCTCTGCCGCCCAGCATCTGAGGAACCGTCACGGTGAGATGTACTCGTACCACTTCGCCCGAGCCGCCGCACACGCGGCTACGGTCATATGAAGGCGGCACAACAACAGCACGGACGGCGACGGCGGCA
The DNA here is from genome assembly GCF_014648695.1 of Streptomyces albospinus. Taxonomy (GTDB): domain Bacteria; phylum Actinomycetota; class Actinomycetes; order Streptomycetales; family Streptomycetaceae; genus Streptomyces; species Streptomyces albospinus. The sequence goes on along the minus strand of NZ_BMRP01000011.1, from coordinate 25,026 downwards.
GCGGCGACGGTGACGGCGGCAGAGGGGGCACAGACGCGATGAGCATCGGCGAGGACGGCGGCTACGGCGACGACCGTGGCCCCGGCACGGGCCAGACACGGACCAGACTCCCCGACGGCGAGGGCGATCCCTACGGCGCGGCCCGCCGCTCCCGGTCCGGCCTCTCCAGCCGCAACCTGGTCACGATCGTCGGCGTGGTCGTGCTGCTGATCGCGGCCATCGCCTTCGCCAACCGCGGCGGCAGCGGCAACAGCGAGACCGCCGCCGGCTCCGGCGACACCGCCAAGGACCCGGCCGCCGCCCAGCCGACGGCCCCCACCGGCACGAAGCCGGTCACCGGCAAGAACGGCGGCATCGCGTCGGGCTTCGCCAAGACCCAACAGGGGGCGGAGTCGGCGGCGGCGAATTATGCGGTGGCGTTGGTCTCCGCCAACATCCTCAGACCGAATGAGCGTCACGCGATCGTCCAGCAGGTTTTCGTCCCCGCCAAGGTCGACGAGATGCAGACCAAGCTCAATGCCGCCTACTCCGTCGAATTCCTCAAGAAGCTCGGCCTGGACGCGAACGGCAACGCCGCCCAAGGGATGACGTACGTCTCCCGCACGGTCCCCGTCGGCACCAAGCTCGTGAACCTCGCGGGCGACACCGCGAACCTCGAAGTGTGGTGCACCGGCCTGTTCGGCACTGCCGGTGCCCAGTCGACCAACCCGGTGACCAGCAGCTGGTTCACCATGCGCCTCCAGCTTCAGTGGGCGAACGGGGACTGGAAGGTCGACGGCTTCTCCCAGCAGGACGGTCCCGCCCCGGTCAACGGGGACGTCAAGACGTCCGGTGCAGACCAGATCACCAAGGCAGTTCAGCAGTACGGAGGGTTCACTTATGCGCGGTAACCCGAGGCGCGCCCTCACCATCACCGGCATGGTGGTGTCCGTACAGACGACACTCTTCATGCTCGCCACCCGGGCTCTGGCCGCACCGACACCGAGCCCGTCCCCCAAGGACAATTGCGACCTGATCGTCGGCCCCGCCAAGGACTATTGCCAATCCGGCGACAAAGCCGGTACCGGTCCGAAGTTGCCGCCGAACAATCCGCTCGACAACAACCCCCTCGACCCCCTCGACTCGCTGGCCAAGGGGTGCGCGAAAGCCGCCGCGTGGATTGTCAACAAGCTGTCGGAAGCGGTGAATGCCACCTCTCAGGTGGATTTCACGAATGCCGCGTTTCTGCGGCAGTACGCGGTCGTCTTCGCCGCGTCCACTGTGCTCACGCTCGTGCTGTGGCTGCTCGCCGTCGCCAAGCGGGCGGTGCGGGGGGTGCGGCTCACCGAGGCGATCAGTGAGGCGATCGGGTTTCTCTGGCTGACGGTGCTGGCCTCCGCGTTCACGCCGTTGATTCTCTACACGGTGGTCTCGGCGACCGATGGGGTCACGGCAATCATCGCGAAGGGGACGGGGGCGCAGACCGATACGTTCTTCGGGGCGTTCTCGCAGGCGCTGACCAAGGGGACGGATATCGGCGGCGGGCCGATCATGCTGATCGTGGTCTCGCTGGTGTCCGTGCTGGCCGCGGGCGTGCTGTGGCTGGAGTTGGTGATCCGGGCCGCGCTGCTGTACGTGGGGGCGCTGCTGGGGACCGTGGTGTACGCCGGGCTGGTCGACAAGAACATGTGGGGGCACGTCCGGCGCTGGGCGGGAATCATGATCGCGGTGATCATGGTCAAACCGGTGATCGTGATCGTGCTGGGAATTGCCGGGGCGCTGTCCGGGAACAAGGGGCCGAATGCGTTCTCGGCCGTGGTGTCCGGGCTGGCGATCATCGTGCTGGCGATTTTCGCGAGTGCGGTGATCTACCGGTTCGTGCCCGGTTTCGGGGACGAGATGGTGTCGGCGCGTACGAACAAGGGCCGGGCCACGGACGGCAGTCAGGCGGCTGCGATGATCTCCTCGCCGGCGGCGCTGGTGTCGCAGGGGATCAAGACGCACAGTTCCCGGCGGTCCGGCGGGGACGGCGGCGGCCAGGTGCAGGGCGGGCAGTCCCGGCCGGCCGATGCGGTGGCCGGCGGGGTCGCCGCGCACAGTTCCCGTACCGGCGGCGGCTCGTCCACGCCCGCTCCGGTGCCCCGTACGAGCCCCGGTCCGAGCAGCGCCCGCACTGGCAAGACAGCAGGAGGTGAAGGGCGTTGAGCACGCCTTCTCATCCGATCGCGCCGCGGCGCACCTATTTGATCGGGCGCGCCCGGCCCAATGCCATCGTGGGCAAGAACCGCGAGACCGGCGAGATCGCGCTGATCATCGCGGGGGCGTTCCTGGGGATGATGTGCGGGCTGCTGGTGCCCGCACTGCCGCTGCGAATCGCGTCGCTGACGGGCTTTCCGATGGTGGGGCTCGCCGCGGTGTATGTGCCGTACAAGGGGCGGACGTTCTACAAGTGGTTTGAGATTCGCCGGAGTTTCCGGCGAACGGTACGTAATGGGGCGGTCTACCGTTCCGGTGCTGCGGAGGCGGGCGTGCGGCTTGACGGGAGGGAAGTGGAGATCGGGCCACCACCCGGTATCGGGCGGATCAACTGGCTGGCGGCGCCGTTCGGGCCGGACGAGATCGCGGTGCTGCTGCATGCCGACCGGCGGACGGTGACGGCCGCCATCGAGATCGAGGGGCCGGGCGTCGGGCTGCGGGACAGCGAGGACCAGGAGGCCCTGGTCGACCGGTTCGGGACGCTGCTCAAGCATGTGGCCAACGGGGACGGGTTCGTGACCCGGTTGCAGATGCTGGCGCGGACACTGCCCGCCGACCCGGACGCGCACGCCAAGGACGTCGCCCAGCGCGGGGATACCCAGTCCCCGCACTGGTTGCAGGAGTCGTACGACCAGTTGCAGTCGATGGTCTCGACGTCCTCCGAGCAGCATCGGGCCTATCTGGTCGCCTGTATGCACTACACCCGCGAACTGGCCGCCGAGGCGCAGGCCATGGCCCGGGCCGCGCGGGCGACCCGCGGCGGGCTGCTGCGCCAGAAGCTGGACCGGGACGCCGGGCTCGCGGTGGTGATGGCCCGTGAGCTGACCGATATCTGCGCCCGGCTGGCGGAGGCGGACATCCGGGTCCGCCAGCCGCTCGGGCAGGCCCGGCTGGCGTCGCTGGTGCACTCGATGTACGACCCGGACCATCCGATCGACCACATCCAGGCGATGAGCAGGCGCAACGCCTGGCCGGCCGAGCTGGACGCGATGGAGCCGACGTATCTCCAGGCGAAGACCCGGGAGTCCTCGACGCGGGCGCCGTGGTGCCATGCCACCGCCTGGATCAAGGAGTGGCCGCTGACCCCGGTGGGCGTCAACTTCCTGGCCCCGCTGCTGGTGCACACCCCGGATGTGATCCGTACGGTCGCGGTCTGCATGGACCTGGAGCCCACCGAGGTCGCCATCGAGCGGATGCTGACGGAGAAGACCAACGACGACGCCGAGGCCAGCCGCGCGGCGAAGATGAACCGGGTGGTGGACCCGCGGGACGTGGCGCACCACGGGCGGGTCGACCAGCGCGGCGAGGACCTGGCGTCCGGCGCGGCCGGGGTCAACCTCGTCGGCTACATCACCGTCTCGTCCCGTTCGCCCGAGGCGCTGGGCCGCGACAAGCGGACCATCCGGGCCTCGGCCGGCAAGTCCTACCTCAAGCTGGAGTGGTGCGACCGTGAGCACCACCGGGCGTTTGTGAACACCCTTCCGTTCGCGACCGGTATCCGCCGCTGAAACGCCGCTGAAGCCCTGGGAGGCGCGTACGTCATGGCCATGCTCGATCCGCTCGGTGCCCTCACCGACGCTTTCACCAGCTTCCTGTTCGGGAAGGTGGAGACGACACGGCTGCCCGTACGCACCTCCACCGGCCAGGCGCAGGCGGTCTATCTGCCCACCGCGGCCCCCGGCCTCGGCGACTCCGGCGTGATCATCGGCCGCGAGGTCTACAGCGGGAAGGGCTATATCTACGACCCCTTCCAGCTGTACGGGCAGCAGCTGCCGGCTCCGCACTGGCTGGTGCTCGGCGAGTCCGGCAACGGCAAGTCCGCGCTGGAGAAGACCTATGTCCTGCGGCAGTTGCGGTTCCGCGACCGGCAGGTGGTCGTCCTGGACGCGCAGGGCGAGGACGGCGTCGGCGAGTGGAACCTGATCGCCCAGGAGCTGGGGATAACGCCCATCCGGCTGGACCCGACGGCCGCCCTGAACGGCGGGATCCGGCTCAACCCGCTCGACCCGTCCATCACCACCACCGGCCAGCTGGCCCTGCTCCGCACGATCATCGAGGTCGCCATGGGGCACGGCCTGGACGAGCGGTCCGGCTTCGCGCTGAAGGTCGCGCATGCCGCGGTACTCAGCGAGCACGAGGAACACGGCGAAGGGGCGCGCGAGGACGCGGACGTCCGGCCGAGGGGCGGGCGGCAGCCGGTGCTCACGGACATCGTCGAGCAGCTGCGGCACCCCGAACCGGCCTCCGCCGAGGCGATGAACGTCGACATAGACGATGTCCGCGCCTGGGGTCTGGACGTGGCGCTGGTGCTGGACCGGCTGGTCGACGGCGACCTGCGCGGGATGTTCGACGGTCCGACGACGGCGGGCATCGACCTGGACGCGCCGCTGATCGTCTTCGACCTCTCGCACATCGACCGCAACTCGATCGCGATGCCGATCCTGATGGCGATCGTCGGCGTCTGGCTGGAGCACACCTGGATCCGCCCGGACCGCAAGAAGCGCATCTTCCTGGTCGAGGAGGCGTGGCACATCATCAACTCGCCGTTCGTGGCCCAGCTCTTCCAGCGGCTGCTGAAGTTCGGCCGGCGGCTGGGCCTGTCGTTCGTGGCGGTGGTCCACCACCTGAGCGACGTGGTCGACGGGGCGGCGGCGAAGGAGGCCGCGGCGATCCTGAAGATGGCGTCGACCCGCACCATCTACGCCCAGAAGGCGGACGAGGCGCGCGCCACGGGGCGGGTGCTCGGCCTGCCCCGCTGGGCCGTGGAGATCATCCCGACGCTGACCCCCGGCATCGCCGTCTGGGACGTCAACGGCAACGTCCAGGTCGTCAAGCACCTCATCACCGAAGCCGAGCGCCCGCTGGTCTACACCGACCGGGCGATGACCGAATCCTCCGCCCTGCCGACGGACGAGGCGCGGGCGATCTCGCTGGCGGCGGACGCGGAGGCCGAGGCGCGGGCCGAAGCCATCGCGATGGAACGGCAGTTGAGAGACGAGTCGAGCGAGACGGTGGCGTGACGCGCGGATACGACGAGGACGGATACGGCCGCCCGCGGTACGACGACGGCCGGGGCTACGACGGCCGGGGCCGCGGCTACGGCAGCCGGGACCACGCCGGCTACGGCGAGGGCCCCGGCGACGGCCGGCCCCGGGGGCGGGGCGTCCCCGACTCCCTGCTGATCGGGCTGCTGGTCTTTCTGCTGGGGCTGACCCTGGTGGTGTGGACGGCGACCGGGCTGGCCGGGCTGTTCGCGCACGGCGCCTGGCCGGACGGCGTGTCCTATCCCGGTACGCCGATCGCGCTGCGGCATCTGGTCTCCGCGCCGCACGACATCGCGGCGGCCTGGCCCGGCACCCCGAAGGACCAGCTCCCGGGATACGGCCTGTTCTGGGGGATCTTCATCGGTCAGCTGATGGTGCTGCTGGTGCTGTCGATCTTCGCACTGGGGACGATCGCCCGCTACCGGGCCGTACGGGCGGCGCGGCGGGCGAAGCGCGGCCGGGAGCGGGGGGAGGCACCGGGCACCGCGGAGCCGGCGGCGCGGGAAGCCCTGCGCGAGGCGCCACCGGCCGCGGCGCCCGCCGCCCCTCAGGAGGCCCCGCCCGCGGAGCCGGCGGTTCCGGTTGCCCCGGCGGTTCCGGTGGGCCCGGCGGTTCCGGTGGGCCCGGCGGTTCCGGTGGGCCCGGCGGTTCCGGAACCGGTGCCCGCCGCCGTCCCCGAGCAGCGTGCGACCGCCGCCACCGCCGACCCGCAGCCCGCCCCCGCCGCCGAACCCGCGCTCCCCCGCGTCCAGTTCGGGAGCGACCGCGCGGTCACCCGGGCCGCGGCGCTGGCCGCCGCCACCGCCGCACCCGGGCCGCTGATCGTGGCCACCACCGACCCCGCCCTCTGGTCCGAGACCAAGGACGCCCGCGCCAAGCTGGGCCCGGTGCCGGCCTACGACCCCACGCACCGTCTGGACACCCCGGCCCGGCTGCGCTGGTCGCCCACCTCCGGATGCGAGGACATCGCCACCGCCACCGCCCGCGCCGCCGCCCTGCTGGCCCCCGTACGCCCGGCGAGCACCCTGGACTCGGCGGTCGCGGACGCCGCGCAGACGCTGCTGCGCTGCTGGCTGCACGCCGCCGCGCTGGACGGCCGCCCGTTCCGCCAGCTGCACCGCTGGGCGCACGCCGCCGGCGGTGCGCAGGAGCCCGTGAAGATCCTGCGCACCCACCCCAAGGCGTCCGCCGGTCAGGCCGGCGAGCTGGAGTCGGCACTCACGGCGCATGCCGAACGCCGGGAAATGGCAAAGGAGTTGGTCGGCCGGGCGCTGGCCGCGCTCTCGTCGATCCATATCCGCGACGCCAGCAATCCGCTGCGATCGGATGCGCTCGTTCTTGAATCATTCATCGATGAGGGGGGAACGCTTTACCTGGTGGGCGAGTCCATCGAGGATCCGCGCACCGACCCGGGTGCGATGCCGCTGATCACCGCACTCCTCTCGCACGTGGTCGAGCACGGCCGCCGCATGGCCGAACGGTCATCCGACGGTCGGCTCGACCCACCACTCACCCTCGTCCTCGACGACATCGCGGCGCTCGCCCCGCTGCCCGCCCTTCCCGGGCTGCTCGCGACGGGCCGCTCGCGCGGTCTGCTGACCCTGGCCACGATGCGCTCCCGGGAGCAGGCCCGCGCCCGCTGGCCGCAGGACTCCCTGCCGGACTGACGGACCGGCCCCAACCCGCTTGACGCTGGGCCTGGTTGGCGTGCTCACGGGCCGTCAGGTCCGCACACCCGGCGCGCGGCGAGCCGGACGCGCGGCCGGCGTCATCGGGCTCCTCCCCCGTGCTGTCCTCCGTACTGTTCCCCGTGCTGGCCTCCGTGCCGGGTGATGTGTTCCGCCAGGTCCGCCCAGTGCCGGGCGAGATAGAAATGGTCACCGCCCGGGAAGACCCGCAGCCCGAAGCCGCCGGTGGTGTGCGCGTGCCAGGCCGCCGCCTCGTCGACGGTGACCAGCGGGTCGGTGTCGCCGACCAGTGCGGTGACCGGGGTGGTCAGGGGCGGTCCCGGGTGGTGGCGGTAGGTCTCCACGGCCTTGTAGTCGCTGCGTACGACGGGCAGGGCCATGGCCAGGACGTCCCGGTTGTCCAGCAGCCGGGGGTCGGTGCCCCGGGTCCGCCGGATCTCGTCGACGAGGCCGTCGTCGTCCCGGAGGTGGACGGTGCCGCCGGGCACCCGGCTCGGTGCCCAGGCGCTGGAGACGATCAGCCGGTCCGGGCCGGCGCCGGCGCGCTCCAGGAGGCGCGCCACCTCGTACGCCACCAGGGCGCCCATGCTGTGCCCCAGCAGGGTCAGCGGGCGGCCGGTGAGCGGCGCCAGCGCCCGGTACGCGCGGGCCGCCAGCTCGGCCAGGTCCTCGATCCGGGCCTCGCGGATCCGGTCGTTGCGTCCCGGGTACTGGACGGCCAGCGTCTCGTACGGGCGGCCGTCCGCGGTGCGGGCGGCGACGGCGGTGGCCAGCGGCCGGAACGTGCCTGCACCGCCGCCCGCGTGCGGGAAGCAGACCACGCGGGCGAGTGCCGCCGTGCGGTGCGCGGGCCCGGGCCGCAGCCGGCGCAGCCACGGGTCCGGTGCGGGCGCCGCGGCCCGGCGGGGCCGGGTGGCGGTGGCCGTTCGGGCGCTACATGCCACGGGTGTAGCCCCCGTCGACGGTCAGGCTCTGCGCCGTGATGGCGGCGGCCCGGTCGGACACCAGGAACCCGACGAGGTCCGCGGCCTCCCGCGCCTCCACCAGCCGCCGGAGCGGGATGGACTTGCGTGCCTGGCGCAGCATCCGCGCCGGGTCGGCGCCGATCTCGTCCGCGGAGGCGGCGAGTTCCCGGCGCAGCATCGGGGTGTCGATCCAGCCCGGCAGTACGGCGTTGACCGTGATGCCCCGGGAGGCGAGGTCCAGCGCCAGGCCCTTGGTGTAGCCGATCAGCCCGTGCTTGGAGGCGCAGTAGGCGGTGTTCCGCATCTTGCCGGCCTTGCCGAGGATCGAGGACACATTGACGATCCGGCCCTTGTCGACCAGGTGTTCCAGGCAGGCGGCGGTGACCGCGAAGGTGCCGTGCAGGTTGATGTCCAGGACGCGCAGCCAGGTGGACTCGTCGTCGGGGGCGTTCTCGTCGGCGACCCCGGCGTTGTTGACGAGGATGTCCAGCTTGCCGGCGGAGCGGAGCGCGGCCCGCAGTTCGGTGCGCACCCGGTCCCGCTCGCGCAGGTCCAGGGGGAGCGCGGTGGCCCGCGCGCCCAGGTCGCCCACGTCCTTGACCACCGTCTCCAGCTGGTCGGCGTCCCGGTCGAGCAGGATGAGGTGCCCGGCGCCGGACTCGGCCAGCAGGAGGGCCACTTCGCGGCCGATGCCCTGGGCGGCGCCGGTGACGACCGCGGTCCGGCCCGCCAGCTCGCCGGGTGACGGCCGCCCGCCGGGCGCGCCGGACGGTACGGAGGTGTCGATGTCGTTCATGGCCGGCCTCTCACGCCATCTTCAGGCCGCCGTCGATGTGCAGTACCTCGCCCGTCGTGTAGGTGTTGCGGGGGCTGGCGAGGTACGCCACGGCGTCGGCGATCGTCTCGGGTTCGGCGTAGGTCTTCAGCAGCAGCCGGCTCATGATCTCGTCCTCGCCGTGGCTGCGGATGGTGTCCGTCATATCGGTGTTGATCACGCCCGGGGCGACGGCGTTGACGAGGATCCCTCGGGAGGCGAGTTCCACCGCCATCGCCTTGGTGAACGCCTCCAGACCGCCCTTGGCCGCCGCGTAGTTGGACTGCCCGCGGCCGGGCTTGGAGGCCGCGGACGACGAGATGTTGACGATCCGCCCGTAGCGCTGCCGCAGCATCGCGGGGGCCGCGGCCTGGACGGTGAGCATCGGGGCGACGAGGTTGGTGGCGAGGACGTCCTCGATGTCCTTGAGGCTCTGGTTGACCAGCAGTTCGTCGCGGGTGATGCCGGCGTTGTTGACCAGGACGTCGATCCGGCCGAAGGAGGCGCGGACGCCGGACACGACCTGCTGCGGCACCTCGGGGTCGGCGATGTCTCCCTGGAAGAGCTCGACCGTGCGGCCCAGCTTGGCGATCTGCTCGGCGACCTGTTCCGCCTCCGCCGTCGCGCTGCGGTAGTTGAGCGCGATGTCGCACCCTTCCTCCGCGAGCCGGACGGCGATGGCGCGGCCGATGCCCCGGCTGCCGCCGGTCACCAGGGCCACCTGTCCTGCGAATTCCATGTGGCTGGATCCTCTCCAACTCTTGCCGGTGTCAAGGGACGTGGGGACCGGGCGCCGCGCGCGGTGGTTGCGGGCGACGGGATGCGCGCGGCGCCCGGGGCTCACACCGAGTGCGCGCTCTTGTAGTCGGCCAGCCGCAGCCCGTGCGCGTCGGCCAGTGCGGCGATCTCGGTGACCTGTCGGCGGCTGATGTTCCCGTAGGAGTAGTGCCGGTCGAGGCCGGCCAGGCCCATCAGCGCGGTCTCGGCCATGCAGGCGAAGAGCTGGCCCGCCTCCAGGAAGGCGCGCGCCGAGGGGTGCAGGCTCTCGCCGTTGGGCGTGGCGACGATGCCGCCGAGCATGTACGCCAGGTCGGGCCGCTGCGCGGTCAGGTCCGGCACCGCGTTGTTGGGCACCGCGATGTCGCACACCACCGCGTCCCGGGCGAAGTGCTCGCCGGTCAGGAACGGCTCGGGGCTGTTGGAGGCACACAGCACCAACTGGGCCTCGCGGAGCGCGTCGCTGTCCTGGGTGACGGTCAGGAACGGGTCGTCGCCGTACCGCTCCTCCAGGTACGCGGCGATGGCCTGACCGCGCCCGGCGTCGTCCGCGGACGGGTCCTCGGCCAGCCACTTGGTGATCAGCGGCTCCTCGGCCAGCCGGGCCGGGATGCCGGTCAGCTCGCCGCCGGCCGCGATCCGCGCCCAGCACTCCTGGTAGATGCCGTGCACGGTGTTCCGCAGCCGCCGCACCGAACCGTCCCGGCGGCTGCCGACCAGCACGATCCGGGTCAGCTTCTCGGCGAACAGCTGGCTGTAGACGGAGGCGATGTTGCCGGCCGCGCCGACCACCGCCAGCGTCGAGTCGGCGACCGGGAAACCGCGGTCCTGTGCGCCGCGCTCCATGGCCTGTACGCCCATCGCGACGGTCAGCGCGTTCCCGGAGGTCAGCGCGATGCCCGGGACGTTCAGCGAGGTGCAGTTGTGGGTGACGATCGAGGTGTACATGCCGAGCCCGGCGACCTCGCAGCCGTCGTCCCGGGCCGCCTGCACCCGCTCCTCGATGTCCGCCCGGATCCCGGTGACGTCCCCGGAGGCGAGATAGCGGCCCATCTGCTCGGACCCGACCATCAGCGGGTAGAGCGCGAACTCCACCGCACTGCCGAGCGGCGAGACGATCCGCACGCCCGGGTAGGGCGCGGCCTTCTTCACCGGGTCCATGCCCAGTACGAAGGAGCGCAGCGCGGCATCGCTCAGATCGGCCAGCGCCGGGTCCACCTGCCGCAGATGGGCCGGGGTGATCAGGTGGTTGACGAACGCCACCTTGCGGACCGGGCCGGTCACCGGGCGCACCTCGCCCTGCTCGTAGCCCTCGACGGCGCCCCGGAAGTCGCGGATCTCCGCGCGCGGCTTGGGGATCGTCCGGTCGCTGGCCGGGTGGACCAGGTGGAGGGTGTCCTCGTAGCGCAGGATGCGGCAGAGCCGGTCCAGCGCGCCGCGCAGCTTCTCGATCTCCACGTCCGTGATGTACGCGGACGGCTGGATGCGCAGCACGTTGCCGGCGCTGCCGGTCGGTGCGATCCGGATGCGCTCCTGGCGCAGCAGGTAGCCGGAGAGCAGATAGCCCAGCGACCCGGTGTACGCGCTGCCGCGCAGCACCATCGAGCGGGCCGTGCCCTGGTCGCGGAGCTGGACGCCGAGGAACAGGCCCTTGCCGCGGATGTCCTCGATGATGTCCGGGTACGCCGACCTGAGGTCGGCCAGCATCCCGGCCAGCCGCTCACCGCGCTCGGTGACCTGCCGGTACACCGCGCCGTCGTCGGCCTCCAGCATCTCGACGACCTTGCGGGCGACGGACGAGGAGAAGTCGTCCATGGCGAACGTCGAGCTGTGGATCAGGTCGAACTCACCCTGGTAGAGCGACCGGCGGACCAGCATCGCGGAGATCTTGGCGAGGCCGCCGCCCAGCGACTTGGACAGCGTGTAGTAGTCGCCGCGCAGCCCGATCAGCGAGCTGGCCAGGAAGGCGCCGCAGCGGCCCATGCCGCTCTGCACCTCGTCGATGATCAGCGCGGTGCCGACCCTGTTGCAGAACAGCCGGATGGCCCGGCCCGCTTCGGTGGTCAGCGCGTGGATGCCGCCCTCGCCCTGCACCGGCTCGACGAGGAACGCGGTGATGACCGGGAAGTCCCGCTCCACTACCCGCACTTGGCCGTCGGCGACCTCGGTGTCGAGCAGCACCACCCGCTCGTCCTCGGCGATCCGGTCCAGCAGCTCCAGCCGGTCCATCGGGACGAAGCGGACCCGCGTCCCGAGGTTCTGGAACGGCGCGCGGAAGCCGGAGTTGTAGGTCAGCTGGACGCTGCCGACGAGCTTGCCGTGGAAGGACCGCTCCAGGGCCAGGAACAGCGGCCGGGTGGCCAGCGCCGCCGCGTTGTGCGCACCGACCGCCGACAGCAGCCCCTCGATCCCGTCGGCCGGCGCCGCGTGCCCCTGGACGGCGGGCAGTTGGAAGGCGTCCGGGTCCACCACGGCCGCGCCGCGCCGGACCGCCTCCCGGGCCGCCTCGGCGTGCGCCGCGGTCTCGTCGGCCAGCGCCGCCGCCCGGCGCACCCGGACCAGCTCGGCGTGCTTGACGGCCGCCTCGACCGCCTCCGCGCCGCTGTTGCCGAAGGTCGCCAGGTACGGCTCCTTGACGGAGGTCTCGCGGCGCACCGCGTCGCTGAGCGCGGCGCCGAGCCGGCCGGCCTCGCCGCGCAGCGAGAACTGCGCGTGCACCGCCCGGTTCTGGTCCAGCAGCTCCTTGGCGTGCGCCACGATCTCCGGGTGGTTGTGCCCGAAGATCAGCGAGCCGTAGCCGCCCATCAGGTCCAGGACGGGCACCGGCTCGCCCTGGTCGTCGCGGTGGTGGAGGGTGTTGCCCTCGGCCCGCTCGTACTCGACGTCGAGCCCCAGAGCGGTGAGTACCCGGCCCATTTGGGGCTGCACGAATTCGGTGAACGGCGAATCAGCTGACATTGCCGTCATCACTGACATGGCTGACATGACTGGTGGTCCCCTCAGGAGAGATGCGGCCGTCGGGCGAGCAGAGCTCCCGCGAACCCGTTGAAGGTGCTGTGCAGGGTGAGGACGGAGTCGATCCGCCGCTTCCTGGCCGTACCGGTGACGAAGTCGGTGCCGTCGTCCGGCGGCGACTCCAGATGCGCGATGGGCGGCAGCTCGCCGGCCGCGAACAGGCTGGGCGCCAGCGCCAGTTCGGCCAGCGGGCCGGCGGCCCCCAGCGTGCCGAGGATCGGCCGTACGGAGCTGACCGGGACGCCGCTGTCCTTCAGCAGCGCCCGCAGCAGCTCGGCCTCGGCGGCGTCGTGGTGGACGGTGCCCTTGCCGTCGGCCAGCACGGCGCCCAGCGACTCCGGCGCCACCCCGTGCGCGGCCATCAGGCCGCGGGCGCTCTCCGCCGGCCCGGCCGGGCCGACCCCGCTGTCCGCGGCGGGCCGCAGCGTCGCGCCCAGCACCTCCACCAGCGGGACGGCACCGCGCGCCGCGGCGTCCCCGGCCCGCTCCAGTACGAGCGCCACCGCGCCCTCGCCGAGCACCGTGCCGTCCCGCCCGGCGTCGAAGCTGCGCAGCGAGTCACCGCCCCGCCCGCCCGCGCTCAGATGCCCCGCGCGGTACTGCGCGGCCAGCTTCAGCGGCTCGTTGTAGCTGCCCGCGCCGACCACCATGGCGGTGTCGCAGTCGCCCCGGCGCAGGCTGAACGCGGCCCGCTGGAGGGCGCTCAGCGCCGCGCCCGCGTCCTGGACGAACGCCGCGCAGTCACCGCGGAACCGCTGGGCGATGCTGATCAGCGCCAGGGTGTTGTTGTTCAGCGCCCGGATGACGGTGAACGGGTTGAAGGTCGCCGCGTTGCCGAACGCCTCCGCCACCACCCGCTGGAGGTCCGCGCCCACCTGCCCCGAGGTGTCCGTCCGGGCCTGGTCGAGGGCCTTGTGGAAGGCCGCCACGCTCAGCTCCGTGGAGTCGTCCTGGGCGACGTACAGCCCGCGCCGGTCCTCGGGGATCGCCTGCCAGCTCTCCCCCGCGTGCGCCATGGCGTCCTGGGCGGCGAGCACCGCGTTGAAGGTGAACGAGGTGCCGAACTTCCGCAGCTTGTGGGGCACACCGTCCCGGCTCGCCTGCTGGAGCGCGTCCGGGACGTGCCCGAAGTGGGTGATCTTCCGGGTCCGTACGTACGGGTCCCGGTAGGGCGCGAGCGCGGGCCGCGCCTCGCGCCAGGCCGTCCACAGGGCCTCGGTGCCGCGCCCGGTGGGCAGCACCGCGCCGATACCGGTGACGACGATCGCGTCGCCGGGGCCGGACGAACGGTGCGCGTCGCCGCTGTCGGCGCTGTCGGCGCTGTCGGCAATGTCAGCGCTGGAAGTGATGTCCGCGCTCGGATCGATGTCAGTGCTCATAACCACGCACCACCAGACTGGCGTTGAGTCCGCCGAAGCCGAAGGAATTGCTGACTGCCACCGACACCTCCTGGTGCCGCGCCTTGTCCGGCACGTAGTCCAGGTCGCAGGCCGGATCCGGGTTCTCCAGATTCAGCGTCGGGGGCACGATGCCGTCTCGTACGGACAGCACGGTGGCGATCAGTTCGGGCGCCCCGGCGGCGGCGATCAGATGGCCGAGCATGGTCTTGTTGGCGGTGACCGCCAGCCTCCGGTAGTGCTCGTCCGCCGCGAAGACGTCCTTGATCGCCCGGGTCTCGATCGGGTCGTTGAGCGGTGTGGAGGTGCCGTGCGCGTTGACGGAGTCCACCTCGCCCGGCGCCACCTCCCCGTCCGCCAGCGCCCGGCTCATGGCGAGTGCGGCGCCGTGCCCCTCGGGATGCGGGGCGGTGACCTGGTACGCGTCCAGCGAGCTGCCGAACCCGGCCACTTCGGCGTAGACCGCCGCACCGCGCCGCCGGGCGCTCTCCTCGCTCTCCAGCACCAGCATGGCCGCGCCCTCCGCGGCGACCAGCCCGCTGCGGTCCCGGTCGAAGGCCCGGCACAGCCGGTCCCCGAAGAGCTCGGAGATGGAGGGCGCACCGAGCAGATGGAGCCCGGTCATCGTGGGCAGGTTCAGCACCGAGTCCGCGCCGCCCACCAGCATCGCCTCCACCTCGCCGCGCCGGATCATCCGGAAGCCGTGGCCGATGGCGTGGGTGGCCCCGGCGCAGGCGGTCGAGAAGTTCAGCGCGGGCCCGCGCAGCCGGTGCCGCGCGGCGATGGCGGCGGCCAGCGCGTCATTGGTGCAGAACAGGCCGCTGGCCCGGTCCAGTTGGGCTCGCCGCGCGTAGAGCGTCTGCCAGCTGGGCCGCCCGTCCTCGCCGACCGCGTGCAGCAGCTCGTACGGGTCCCGCTCCGGTACGCCCGAGCCGACGGCCGTACCGATCCGGCCGAGCGCCCCCGGCTCCTCGATCCCGGCGTCCGCCAGCGCCTGCCCGGCGGCGGCCAGCCCGAAGCGGGCCCGCCGCTCCATGGGGGCCGGCCCCTCGCCGGCGCCGTACCGCTCGGCGAACGCCTCGTCGTCGACCGGCGCCGCATAGCGCACCGGGAAGTCCTCGACGCCGGGCAGCTGCCACCGGCGGATCGCCGAACGGCCCTCGGTCAGGCCCTCCCACATGGTCTGCCAGTCGAGCCCCAGTCCGCAGACGGCGCCCAGCCCGGTCACCACGACGCGGCGGCTCATTTCCCGACTCCTTCCAGTACGACGGCGCACACCTGGCCGCGCACGCCGCAGGCCAGCACCAGCGCCCTGGGCGCCGGCAGCGCCTCCTCGCGCACCCCGTCACCGCCGTCCGCCAGCCGCCGCCCGCCGGCCAGCCCGTGCAGCGCCAGCAGCACATGGGCCAGCGGATGGGCGGGGCCGAGCACACCGGTGGCCCGCTCGCTGGTGCACTCCGCGGGCCGGTGCGCGAGCGCCCCGAAGACCCGGTCGAGCGCGGCGCGCTGCGCCCGCGCACCGGCCGCCGACCACACGGCGTCCGGCAGCACCCAGCCGATCCCCCCGGCGTCCGTACGGGCCATCTCCAGCGCCGCGTGCACGGCCTGTGCAATCGCCTCCGCACGGTCGTCCTCGGTGGCGCCGAACGCCCGCCCGTAGCCGGCCAGTCGGGCCGCCGGGCCGCCGTCCGCGGCACCGTCCGCGGCCCGCTCGGCGAGCAGGAAGGCCGCGCCCTCGCCGGGGACCGCCCCGTTCCAGCCCAGCTCCTCGTACTGCGCGAAGAGCAGCGGATGCGCCTTGGGGCTGACCGCGCCGACCAGCGCCGCCGCGTTCTCCCCCTCGGCGACCGACAGCGCCCCGTCGATCAGCGCTTCCAGGCCGGCGTCCGAGAACGGCGAGTACGCCGCCATCGAGCCGGTGAGCCCGAAGGCCGCCGAAATGTGCGCCGCGGCCGTGCTGTTGAGGTGCGAGAGCCCGCTGAACGGCGGGACCTCGCGCCCGAAGAGGGCGGCCACCTCACCGGGCGAGCCGGCGGCCCGGTGCAGCCGGTCCAGTGCGCCGAACCGGAGCAACTCCTCGTCCACCGTGGGCAGTCCGAGGTACAGCCCCCAGCCGGGGCCGCCCACCGGCCCCCGTTCGCCCGGCCCCGCCAGCGCGAGCCGCGCCCCGTACAGCGCCATCCGCGCCTGCTTCTCCGAGGTGCGCAGCACCCGGCGGTGCACGCCCAGCGTGGCGGCGTCCGGGTCGTCCACCAGGAAGGCGGTGTCCGTCTCGGGCCAGGGCCCTGCCAGGAACTCGGCCGGGCGGCCGGTGTCCTTGCCGGCCACCAGGGCCTCCCACAGGGCGCCCGGATCCGTACCGGCCGCGGTGTATAAGCCCGGTGCGGTCAGCCGCACCGCGTCACGAATCGTCATGGTCGCGCTCACCCCGCCTGGGCCAGGATCAGAGAACAGTTCTGGCCGCCGAAGCCGAAGGAGTTCGACAGCACCGCGGTCACCCGCGCGTCGCGCCGCTCGGTGACGACGTCCAGTCCGGCGGTCACCTCGTCCGGTTCGGTGAAGTTGAGCGTCGGCAGCACGGCCTGCCGCTGGAGGCTGAGCACCGACAGCACCGCCTCCGCCGCCCCGCTGTTGGCCAGCGAGTGCCCCATGGCGGACTTGTTGCCGGTGACCGGGATCCCGGCGGCCCGCTCCCCGAAGACGGTGTGCAGGGCCGCCGCCTCGCAGGTGTCGTTGGCCTGGGTCGAGGTGGCGTGCGCGTTGATGTGGTCGATGTCCTCCGGGGCGAGCCCGGCGTCCGCCAGCGCGGCCCGGATGCACTCGGCGTAGTCCGAGCCGTCCCGCGAACTGGACGTCATCTTCACCGCCTCGGTCACCCCGGCGTACCCGGCGACCCTGGCCAGGATGCGGGCCCCGCGCGCCTCGGCGTGCGCCCGCGACTCCAGGACGAGGAACGCCGCACCGTCCCCGATGACGAAGCCCGAGCGGTCCTTGTCGAACGGGCGGCTGATCTCCGCGGGCGCCTTGCCGTCCGCCGGGGCGAGCGCGCCCACCCCGTAGAAGGCGGCGACGGAGGTGAGCGTGGTCAGGCTCTCGGCACCCCCGGCGAGCGCCACGTCGAGCGCGCCGCTGCGGATGTAGCGGTACGCGCTGCCGATCGCCATCCCGCCCGCGGCGCAGGCGTCCGCCCGGGTCTCCAGGACGCCGGCCGCGCCGAAGTAGTCGGCGAGGCTGCCGGTGGCGGTGTCCGGCTGGATCCGCGCATGGCGCCGCGGGTCGGGCCCGGCGTCCGCGTCGAGGTATCCGTCCAGGTCGAACTCCCCGGCCCCGTAGTCCACATGGGCGGCCAGGCCGGTGAGTTCGGCCGGCTCCATGACCATGCGGTTGCAGGCCAGGAAGACGCCGCCGCGCTCACTGTCCAGCCGCCGCGGCAGTCCGCTGCGCTCCCATGCCTGGGCGGCGGCGTGCCAGGCGAGGACACCGGCCGGCCCCAGGGGTCCGGCCTCTTCCGGTGCCGCGTCCTCCAGGGCCTGCCGGACCTGGGGGTCGACGTGCGCCGAGACGGCACAGGGGACGCCCCACTCCTTGTGGCGGGGGTGCTCGGTGATGAGAGTGCGCCCTTGCGCGATGTGGTCGAACAGCGCCTCGGGGTCGGTCAGTTGCCCGGCGACCAGACCGATTCCGGTCACCACGACCTCGTGTTCGGCCCCGTTGGGTATGAGGGGGTTCACTTGCCTTCCTTTCGCACGACGAGCGACGCCTTCCGCACAGGCCGCCGCGCCGTCAGCCGACCGGCTGGGCGTGCCCGATCGCCTCCAGCGCCGCGCGGACGCCCTCGGCCATCACCTCGTCACCGGTGGCCGCCTCCAGCGCCGCGCCGCAGCCGGCGCAGACGGCCTTGCCGGACACCGCGAGCTCGGCCTTGTCGGCGCCGCACTCGGTGCAGGTGGCGGGCAGGTGGTCGAAGATCGCGTGGGTGAAGGAGGCCCAGTGGGCGCTGGTGGCCGCCGCGGCGACCTCGTACGGCCGCATCCCGGCGTGCACCTGCTCCTCGGAGTAGCCGAACGCGCTGCGGCGCAGCACCTCGGCGGCCAGCTCGGAGATGCCGCCGCGCTCGTCGTAGAGCTGCTCGGAGCCGCCGAGCGCGGTCGCGAGCAGGTCCAGCACATTCGACTTGGGCAGTGCCACGCCCAGCTTGGTCTCCATCTCGAAGCGGAATTCGACCAGGTCGAGGGATTCCGCTCCCAGGTCCGCGACAAGGGTCGCGTCGGGCGTGATCTCGTCGACGCTGCTGCCCAGGACCTGGGCCAGCCCCTCCCGCACGATCTCGTGTATCTGCGCTGCCTCGAAGGGGTTCTGCATGATTGTCTCCTCGTTTCCTAGTACTCTGAGCACCACCATTTACCGGCCATTTGAAGCCCCGGAAAACGGCAGCAGAAATTACCTGGCAACATGTGTCAGTCAGCGACTCGCCGATACCGGCAAAGCTCGACGGCGCAGTGAATTCAAGGTTACGAGAGCCTGCTTTTGCAGACGCCGAAGAAACCGTTCAGGAATTCACGCCGCAACTGCCGCAGCACCCTGCGGTCGGCGATGAGTTGATGGGAAGCCCGCGGGCAAGATGACATGCTGCCGTCAAAACGGCGAGGTCAGACCTCGGGCAGTAGACAGGGGCACGCTTCCGGACACCAGGAAGCCCCCACTTCAGACACCTTGGAAGGCGCTACACATGCCATCCCCCGTAGCAAAAGGATCCCCCGACACCTGCATGCTCAAGAACGGACCATTTTCGGTCGGCGGCCACACCGTCGTGACGCACTCACAAAGCCCGCCCCGCCTCAGCTGGAGGCGCGATAAAAACGTTACCACCGCCGCACAGGACCGTCACTCATTTGTGCGATAGGTCACGTGACCAAGTCGGGCACCGGAGGGTGCGCAATAAATGTTCCGTGGTATTGCGAAACTTAACGCGGCATTCACATTCCGGAGAGTTTGATTCCCCTCGGCCGAATTTCGCCGGTTACCCCGGGTAAACCCATGCCGTTCACGCCATTTCCGGCCGACACGGCGCGCCCCGCTTCACGCGGCCGACCCGCCCGGTACCGGCTCGCCGGCCCGCTCCCCCTGGAGCCGCCGCGCATACTCCGCCAGCCGCCGCCCCAGATTCACACTCACCGCACCGACCAGCCGGCCCTCCCGGTAGTGCGCCTCCACCAGCTTCTCCGCGCCCGGATCCCCCTCCTCGACGACCACCCGGTCCCCCGTCCCCGGCAGCCCCACCGACCTGATCCGCAGCCCGAACGCCGACGTCCAGAACGACGGCACATGCCCGTACGGCTCCGCAGCCGCCGGCCCCGCCAGCAGATTCCCGGCCGCCAACTCCCCCTGCGCAGCCGCATTGCTCCAGTGCTCCAGCGGCACCGGCCCGTCCGCCGACCGCACCGCGTCGCACCACGCCACGTCCCCGGCCACCACGATCCGCGGATCCGGCACCCCAGCCTCCCCGCCCGCCCCCGCCGTCCGCGCGAACAGCCGCTCGTCGCAGTGGATCCGCCCGGACGGCAGCGCCAGCCCGGCCCCCGCCAGCCACCCGGTGGCCGGCGTCATCCCGATCGCCACCACCACCAGCTCCGCCGGCAGCACCTCCCCATCGGCCAGCTCGACCCCGCCGACCCGCTCCCCCACCGCCCGAAAGCCCCGTACACCGGCCCCGAGCCGCAGCACGACACCCGCCCGCCGCGCCGCCCCGGCCACCAGACCGGACACCGCACCGCCCAACGCGCGGAGCGGCCGTGCGAACGGCTCCACCAGCGTCACCCGCACCCCGAGCCCCAGCTCGGTCAGCGACGACGCCAGCTCCACACCGACGAACCCCGCCCCGACGACCACCACTTCACGGGCCCCGCCATCCACCGCCGCCCGCAGCCTGCGGACGTCGTCCAGCCCGCGCACCGTCAGCACCCCGGACGCCGGCACCACCCCGGGCCAGGCCCGCGCCTGCGCACCGGTCGCCAGCACCAGCCCGTCGTACGGCAGCTCCGCACCGTCCGCCAGCCGCACCCGCCGCCGCTCCCGGTCCAGCCCGACGGCCGCGGTGCCCCGGATCCAGCGGGCGCCGAAGTCCTCGGCGCCCGCCAGCCGGATATCCGCCTCCGTGAGGTCCCCGGTCACCACCTGCTTCGTCAACGGCGGCCGGTCATACGGCAGTTCCCGCTCGTCCGACACCACGGTCAGCGCCCCGTCGAACCCCCGCGCCCGCAGCGACTCACCGGCCCGGACACCCGCCAGGCCCGCGCCCACCACGACGACCTCGCGCACGGCTCAGGCTCCCTCGACCGCAATCGCCCGCACCGGGCACGCCCGCGCCGCGGCAGCCACCCTGCCGGCCAGCTCCGGCGCCGGATCCGGCGCCACCACCAGCCGCTCGTCGTCGTCCAGCGAGAAGACCTCGGGCGCGACCAGAGCACACTGCCCCAGCCCGTCACACAGGCCGTGGTTCACCGTGATCCGCATACCGACCTCCCCCAACTCCCTTACGCATGACATGCCGTACGAACCGGGCACCGCGGACCGGCACAGGGCCGCCCGCCCCTGCCCCATCGCCCCGGCCCTACGCCGACTCCCGCGCGTACCGCAGCGGCAGCTCCTCCAGCCCGCGGATCGCGTCCGAAGCCAGCCACCGCACCTCCCCCTCCGGAACCGCCAGCTCCAGCGACGGGAACCGCGCCAGGATCTCCGTCAGCGCGATCGTCGCCTCCTGGCGGGCCAGCCGCTGCCCCAGGCAGAAGTGCGGCCCCATCCCGAACGCGACATGCTGCGCGGTCGCCCGACCGATGTCGAAGGCGTGCCCGTCCTCCCGCACCGCCGCATCCCGGTTGGCCGCGTTCAGCAGGAACCGCACCAGCTCGCCCTTGCGGATGGTGACCCCGCCGGCCTCGATGTCCGCAAGCGCCACCCGGTTCACGGTCGTCATCGCCGACCCCCGGAACCGGAGCGCCTCCTCCACCGCACTCCCCACCAGCGACGGATCCCGCCGCAGCGCGGCCAGCTGCTCCGGATGCGTCAGCAGATCGTGCAGCGCGTTGGCCAGCAGGTTCGTCACCGTGTCATGGCCCGCGATCAGCAGCACCGCGGCGAACGACGACAGCTCCTCGTCCGTCAGCGCACTCCCGTCCTCGAAACGCGCCGCGATCAGCTCGCTCAGCAGATCTTCGGTCGGCCGCTCCCGCTTGGCCCCGATCAGCCCGATGCAGTACGCGAACAGCTCGCCCGCCGACGCCTGCATCGCCTCCAGCGACGGCGCCGCGGAGATGTCCATCGCCCACTTCCGGAACGGGTCCCGGTCCTCGCCCGGCACCCCCAGCAGATCGCAGATCACCTCCAGCGGCATCGGATAGGTGAACGCGTCGATGAAGTCCGCCGTCCCGCTGTCCCCCAGCTTGTCCAGCAGCTGCCGGGTGATCTCCTCGATACGCGGCTCCAGCTCCCGCACCGCCTTCGACGCGAACGCCGCGGTCACCAGCCGCCGGTAGCGGGCGTGCCCCGGGTCGTCCTGCTCCAGGAGCATCACCTGCAACCCCGGAACCAGTGCCCCGTGCGGCGCATGCGTGTGCACGTCGTTCGACAGCCGCGGATCGCTCAGCAGCTCCCGGGTCAGCGCCGCACCGAGCACCGTCCAGGTCTCCTGCTGGTTCAGCTGACGTGTACGGATGATGCCGTGGCTCCTGGCGAGCCGCTCCAGCTCCTGCTCCAGACCGGCCGACGCCGCGAGCTCGGCAAGATCGATCACCTCGGACATGATGAAATTCCCCCTATCCCCCTGGATGTACCTCACCTGACGGAGCGCCGGCCCCGCCGCCACCCGACGGCACGGACCGGCCGGCCCCGGAAGAATCCCGCCCCGGACACCACCGGACGGCGGCCACCCGGCCGCCCCGGCTCCTCAGTCCCGGAGCAACTGCACGGCCTGCTGCGCGAGTTGTGCATCCATCGCGCCCGACCGGCTCCCGGCGATCCCCGACCTCATCAGGGCCGCCCCCTCGACCAACGCCACAAACGTCTCGGCCCGCGCCCGGCACAGCTCGGCCGACCAGTCCGGCCGCCCCTGCTGCACATACGCCTCCACATGGGCCACGTACTTCCGGTAGAACTCCCGGACCACCGCGGCGATTTCGTCATCCCTCGCCGCCAGCGCCCACACCTCGACATACAGCCGGACCAGCTGCGGATCCTCCTGCTCGGCCAGCACCACCGCCACCACATCGGCGGGGTTGGCCCGGCCCTCCGGGATCTCGATGACCGACGGATCGTCCCGCGTCAGCCGCAGCCCGGTCGTCTCCGCCAGCCGCTCCAGCGACCGGTCCAGCGCCCTCTCCAGTACGGCCTTGATCAGGTCCGCCCGGGTCGGGAAGTAGTGCTGCAAATGCCCCACCCGCACCCCCGCCTCACCGGCGATGGCCCGCAACGACGCATCCGCGTTCCCCTTGGCGACCAGCACGGTCTCCGCGGCGTCCAGCAGACTCGTCCGTCGGATGCTCCCCTGCCGCGTCAACTGCGGCTTGCCGCCGAGGCGCTTCTCGCTCTCCTCGTTCTCCTCGCTCATGACACCGCGACCTCGACCCCGGCCTTCTCCAGCGCGGCGACGACGTCCTGCGGCGCCGGCGTCATCTCGGGGAACACCACCCCGCCCGGCGCCGCGCAACCGTCCTCGCCGAGCACCCGGCGCAGCCCCAGCAGGCCGCCCAGCGCGGTCAGATGAGCCTGCCCCGCGGTGTCCTTCACCACGGCGGTACGGCGCTCGCCGGCCCGCCCGCGGACGTCGATCCGCAGCAGCGCACTGCCGCCCTCGCCCGGCGAGTACAACATCGACCGCCGGGTCTTCTCGAACCTGTCGCCCCGCCCCCACCGGAAGAACCCGGTCTTCTTCAGCGCGAGCAGCGAGGACGTCGACGAGTTGGCGCTGAACCCGATCCGGGTGATCGCCGTGTCGACCCCCAGCGCCAGCGGCAGCGTGAACTGCTCCGGCGTGTCGATCCGCGCCACCTTCGTACGGTGCTCGCCGATCGCCACGTAACCGGCCCCGGTCAACGGCATGATCATCCGCCGCTGCCCGCCCTCGGTCACCTCGTAGTCCAGCCCCAGCCGGTCCATGAACTCCACCGAGTCGGTGCCCGCCCGGTCCTTGAGGTCGTACCGGATGGCGATCTCCACCGCCGACGCCCCGCCGAGCTCGGCCGCGAGCGCCGCGGTGACCAGCGCACTCACCCCGCCCATCCAGCTGGACGACAACAGCACCGGCGCCGTCGGCGGGGTCACCGCCGCCACCGCCGTGGCCCGCTGCAACCGCGCGGTCCACCGCGTGATGTCCACATACGGCACACCCCCGCGGATCGCCGCCCGCAGCACCCGGTCCTCCGGGTCGTTCACCGTACTGATCACGGCCCGCACCCGCGCCGAGAACGGCTCCGGATCACTCAGATCCCAGCGCCGCACCGTCGCGCCGACCTCATCGGCCAGCGCCTGCCCGCGCTCCGGGGTGCGCCCGGTCAGCAGCAGCGGCCAGGAGGGCGCGGCGAGCCGGGTCAGATCGCCGCCGACGGTCCCGTAACCGCCGACCACGAGCACCGGACCTGTCACATCAAGCTGGATGTCATCGTCCACACCGCAGACACTAGGTCACGCGACCTAGATTCACAACGCCCGCCTCTGTCGGCCGCGTCACATAAAGTCGCAAGCCCACCCGCCGCCGACCGGCAGCCACAGCAAAGGAGTTGGGCCCCCGATGCTCATCGAGAACGTCCTCCCCCCGACCGCCATCGGCGAGGACGCCCTCGGCGACCCGCCCCCGGCCGCATCCCCGGCCCTCTTCCCCGTCGAGGAACAGCAGATCGCGCACGCCGGCGAGAAACGCCGCCGCGAATTCACCACCGCCCGCCAGTGCGCCCACCGCGCCCTGACCCGCCTGGGCCTCCCGCCCACCCCCCTGCCCCCGGACCCCACCGGCGCCCCCGCCTGGCCCCCCGGCATCACCGGCAGCATCACGCACTGCGACGGCTACCGCGCCGCCGCGGTCGCCCACACCACCGACATCCCCCACCTCGGCATCGACGCCGAGCCGCACGCCCCGCTACCGCCCATCGTCCGCGAGGGCATCACCACCCCCGCCGAACGCACCCACCTCCACCAACTCCACGGCGCCCGCCCCGACATCCACTGGGACCGCCTCCTCTTCAGCGCCAAGGAGTCCGTCTACAAGACCTGCTCCCGCCTCTCCCCCCGCCCCCTCCAGTTCGACGACGCCGAAATCACCTTCACCCCCGACACCCACACCTTCACCGCCCGCCTCCTCCTCCCCTGGCCGGCAGACGTCCCCGCCCCCCTCCTCACCGGCCGCTGGCACACCTCCCACGGCATCGCCCTCACCGCCACCACCGTCCCCCGCCCCGCCTGACACCCCCTCACCCGCCTACGCCGCCCGCCACACCACCATCTCCACCTCCCGCGCCGCCGCGTCCTTCGGATCCGCCATCGTCCGCCCACTCGCCACGAACCCCACCGCCCGATACAGCCCCGCGGCCCGCCCGTTCCCCTCATGCACCCACAGCCGTACGCACTCCACCACCGGCGCCGCCAACCCCCACGCCCACGCCGTCGCGGCCTCGAACAACGCCCGGGCCAGCCCCGTCCCCCGATGCTCCGGCCGCACATACACCCCCACGATGTCCACCGCCGGCCCGGCCCCGCCCCCCTCGACGAGCGCCGTCACCATCCCGCCCCAACAACCGCCCCCGTCCTCCCCGATGAACGTGACGATCTCCCGCCCCACCGCACTCCGCCGCGCGCGCTCCTGCCACTCCTCATCCGGCAGCGCCGACGCCGTCTCCCAGGTCTGGTTGAACGCGATCCCCGCCAACGGATCCGCCAACGCCGCCAGCCGCAATTCCTTGAGCCGCCGCCACTCGTCCGCCCGCACCGACCTGATCAGGTAATCCATTGCCACAGCATCCCAGCGCCCTCCACCAGTTGCCCGGACAACGCAAAAAAGCCTCGTTCCCCGAGTCGAAACTCGGGGAACGAGGCTTTTTCAAAAAT
>NZ_BMRP01000010.1:168273-242451 GCF_014648695.1 Streptomyces albospinus | reverse complement strand
ATGCACGCATCAAACTGCGCCACCTCTACCCCAAGCATTAGCCGCGACGATCTACTAGGTGCCGTGCGGCCACGCCGCGAAGTTACGCTTTTCAGGGCGAGTTGACCCTGAGCAGCGCCAAGGGCGGCGCGGCGACCGAGTGGCTCTCGCAGCCCCCGCCGGGGCTGAACGCCGATCGGGCACCGGGCACGCGAGGGGCTCGATGCCGGGCTCGGCGCTACAGCCCGACGTGGTGACGCCCCGTACCGAATCCCCGTCTACGACCAGCAGTCGAGCGGTCGCCGCCCCGGCAGGCTCGAATCCTATGACGACGTAATGGCTCACCCACGCACACTAACGCGAGGGTGCGCCGCCCTTGCGCCGGTCACCTCGGGGTGCCCCATACCCAGGCGGGTGACCGTGATTTGCGGCCACTCCGGCGGCGGACGGGGCGCCCGGGCGTTCACCGGTCCGTTTCCGCCCGCTCGACTGTGCGCCGGAGTTCGGCGATGTGTCCGGCCAGGGCTCCGGTCTGCACCAGCGGCTCAGCCCCCCGGTGAAGCACGTCGCCAGAGGCACCCCGTGAGCAGGGGTCCGCAAGCAGGTCCTCAGACGTCGTCGCGCTGGGGGCTGAGCCGCAGTCGCCCGCGGTGCGGTGCGAGGGTCAGTAGCGGATCGTGCCGGGCCTGGAGGTGTGCGGGATACGGGAGTTGCCGCCGTTGGGCGCCATGGAGAACGAGCCGCCCTGAAGCGGACCGGGTGTGTAGCCGCCGCTGGTCAGCGCCTGCGGGGCGGCGGCGTCGAAGGGCTGTCCGTCCACCGTCACACCGGAGAAGTCCAGCCGGCTGAAGGACGGGTAGCTCTGGGTCGGCGATTCGATGACGGCTTCTGCGCTGGCGTTCTGCCCGTTCAGGTTCTGGTCGATGTGCTCGGACCAGCCCTTGGTGGTGTCGCTGAGGGTCAGCGTGTAACTGCCGCCGCCGTTGGAGACCACCGACGCGGTGATGCTGTCCCCTTCTGAGACCGGGTCGTTCCAGTAGACCGGTGCGGCCGGGTACATCTCGTACCAGGCGGACAGGACAGGCGAGCCGCTGGAGCAGTCGGTCTGCACTCCGGCCTGCTCCACCGACTGTGAGCCGTAGCCGTCGATGCCCACCCAGGGGGCGAAGAGGTCGTTGGCCGATGTGCAGGTGACGTGGGGTTCGGTCCATGAACCGGTGATCGTGGAGAACGAGCCCTGTGCCACGTAGCCGCCCCAGTTGCTGTCCTGGAGACGGGGACTCTGCGGGCCGTAGCCGTGGGCGCCGGCGGTGGAGGTACCGACGCCCGCCGGTGCCAGCGCGGCGGTCAGCAGCAGTACGGCCGCCGTGGCCGTCGCGGCTCTGGATCTGCCGATGTTGCCGGCGGTGCCTGTGGATATGCCCATGAGGCACGCTCCTTGAGGGGGAAGTGCGAGTGGGGGGGGGTCGGCCGACCGGGCTCATGGTGGGCGTCGTCGGCCGGGACCCTCAAGGAACAGGTGGCGACCGGAACCCGCCGTGGCGAGAACATGACATGTACGCTTGAGGCGAGCGCGATCGCTAACGGACCTGACGGACCTGGATGGTTGCGCCGTGATTCCCGAAGGGGGTCAGGGTGGCTCTTCACGATTCCCGTGCGGCCTCGGCCGGGCTCCTCGAAGCCCTCGGGGTACCAGAGGCGGAAGAAGCCGCCTATCTTTGTGTCCTGGCCAGCGGGGGCTGCACCGCCGCATGGCTCGCCACGGAACTCGCCACCACGAACGAGCGGGCCGAACGACTGCTGCGCTCGCTCACGGAGCGCGGTCTGCTCGACCGGTGCGACGATGCGCCCGCCCGCTGGGCGGCTGCCGCCCCCGACCTCGCCGTGGAGGCGCTGCTGCTGCGCCGCGAGGAGGAACTGTGCCGCGCCCGCGGCCGGATCGGCGAGCTGATGCGTGCCCACCGCACCGCCCGCAGGCCGCACGCCACCGACCTGGTCGAGGTGGTGACCGGCACAGCGGCCATCGCGGACCACTGGCGGCGGATGCAGGCCGGTGCGCGACAGCAGGTGCTGCTCTTCGACAAACCGCCGCACATCGTCCGGTCCGACCCGGAGCTGGAACTGTTCCTGCTGGGACGGGGCGTGCGGATACGAGTGGTGTACGAGGCCGGTTCGGTCAACGCTCCCGGGCGGCTGGCCGAGATCCGTGCGTGTGTCACCGCCGGGGAGCAAGCCCGTGTGCTGTCCGAACTCCCCTGCAAACTGGCCGTGGTGGACGACCGCTGGGCGATGCTGCCCCTGTCCACCGGATCGGAACTGCACGGTGCCATGCTGGTGCGAGCCTCGTCACTGCTCGATGCACTCGTCGGGACGTTCGAGGCGTACTGGAACCGGGCCGTGCGGGTGCCGGACCCGGACACCCACTCCTTGGTCCGCGCCTCCGGTAACCGCCAGGCGGAGTTGCTCACCTTGCTCTGCGCGGGATTCACCGACGACAGCATCGCCCGGCAACTCGGCGTCTCACCACGCACCGTCCAGCGCTGGGTGCGCGAGGTGATGGACTCCCTGGGAGCCCGCACACGCTTCCAGGCCGGTATCCAGGCAGCCCGCGCCGGGCTGCTGTGAATCGTGGCGAGGCCCGACACCAGGGGCCGGACGGGGGCCGCCCCCGGTTCGGTCAGTGGTGCCAGACCCGCCCGTACGCGCCACCGGCCAGTACAGCGTTACCGAGGTCGCCGTCATGGCACTCGAACTTCGGAGGCCACCATGTGTTCGTGGCCATGGCAGTCCGACTCAGGACAACGCCGGGCCCCACACCTTCCATGCCTCCAGAGCAGCGCGGCCTCACGGCCCGGCACGGAGCCCTTTTCCCACCTCACGTTGAGACGTGGTGAAGGGCGACGACCTCGGCCGCGGTGGCCAGGGCCTCGGTGATCCGCCACTCGGAGCCGCAGGAGTCAGCCGCTTTGCCCTGCCGCAGTCGGACCGCGGCGGTCACCGGCGGGCTGCTGGGGTGCAGATCGTGGCCAGCAGCGCGTGCAGGGTGCATATCCTTTTGAACCGGCCGGACTGGGCGCCTTGCTTGGCGGGGCCGACCACGCGCTTGCGGGTGGAGTCGACGTCGATGAAGGCGACCCCGTCGGCGCTGGGCAGCAGCGTGGTGCGCAAGGCCAGATTCCGCCGGAACTCCGGTGCACCGGATCCCCTTGAACGCCACCGGCATGGCGCCGTGCCGAAGCCGGTCGGCGTCCTGAATGCTGTCAGCTCCCGCGCACATCGCTGCCACCCATGAGGTGTCTTCGCTGCCGAGTTCGCCTCGGCACTGTTGTCGGCGCTGTCGATACGTACCGTGGCGCGGACCAGTTGTGAAATCCATCGCCGCTCAGACAGGCACATCACCGGGACCCGGCCAACGTCCGCGACCACATTCCGATCGTCGAAGACGGCACAGACTCCAGGGGCGGCATGGCGAGATTGCACCTCGCGGATGTTCTCCTGCTCTGTGGATATGGAACCGTAGGAAGTCCCATCATCCCAGGTCAAAGGGCATCCGCGTCTTCATGTCCGGGCTTTGGACGAGTCATTGCTCGGTGGATCGGGGCCTACTCAGGGCTGGGCGACGCGCTGATCTGCTTGGCGTAGGTCTGGGTGTACTTCGGGATCAGCGCCTCGATCCGGTTGACGTAGTTCTGCGTCTCGGGGATCTGTGGGATGCCCCGGGCCTTGAGCACCGCGCCGGGGCCCGCGTTGTACGCGGCGAGCACGAGCCGGGTGGGGTCGCCGGGGATGCCCTTGACCTCTTTGAACAGGTGGCACATGTAGGCGCCCTGGGCCGGGATGGCGTCAGCTGGGTTCCACACGTCGGCCTTGCCGCCGCCGGTGTAGTCCTTGCCCCACTCCGCCCAGGTCGACGGGTGGAACTGCGCGATGCCCTGGGCTTGGCCAGAGTCCGCCCGCGGGTTCCAGTGGCTTTCCGCGTCGAGTTGCGCGGCCAGCATCGGAACGCTCAGCTCCGGACAGGTCTTGGCGGCCGACTGCACGGTCGCCAGATACTGATGGGGAATAGTGGGCAGCGCGGGCGGCCGGGTCAGCCACCAGACGACGCCGAGGGCGGCGGCGACTACGAGTACGGCTCCGAGAGTCAGGCTCACCAGACACCCTCGGCGGCCGGAGCGCCTGGTTCCTGTCGCCGCCCGAGAAGCGCGGTACGTCGTGGCGGGCGACGACACCCCCCAGAAGGGGCGTGCGGGCTGCTGCCCTTCTCGCCATACCTGGCCGCTGCCCGTCGCTCCGGCTTGCTGCTCTTGCATGTGCCCAGTCCGTCCGGTCGGTCATCCGGTGATCTGTCGATGACAAATGGGACGCATTGCGCTCCGCGTTAGTTGCAAGATCGCGCAATCGAGCGAGCGTCTATGGGGATCGCCACATGAGGGAACCGGCCTCGGTCGGCGCCGCGATACCGCCACCAGCGCTCTAGCCTCGACGACGGCTGAACTCTGCCCCTCTGACGGAACTCACGTGACCAAAGTGGGTCAGGATTCAGCCGACGCCGACACCCAGAAGGCATTCCGGCGCGGACCACCGGTCCCGTGCTGCACCCAACCGGAACAGCCCCGTAAAACGGTGTCGCGCCAGGGAACGGCAAGTCAAGAATGAGTCAAGCAGTTGCGTCAGCGTGCAAGTATGAGCCAGACCCTTCGAGGTTTGAAACAAGGCACCTCGTTCGGTGAGGCGTCTGCACGGACACCGGCCACTGACCCCACGACGTCGAGAGACGCCCAGGTTCAGGACAGATCTCCCCGACTTAAGGGGTGTTCCCAAGTGGCTGCCCCACAGGATTACGCCGTGCAGTGCCAAAGCTCTGACGAGTTGGGGTGAACCAGTCACGCGGGCCGGTCTGCTCTTTGCCGAGTCGTTTGGCGCGATCACGCGCCCCGGCCGGGAGGAGGCGAGAGTCATGGATTGCGGTCCCAGTAGTCCGGGCCACAGTAGGCCCCGCCTCCGCCTGTTCTCGCTCTGTCCCGGCATGCGGTAACCACCTTCTGCGCGTACTCGCGCCCCTGCGCTTGCGCCCAGCACCCGTGCGGCCTGACGCCGTCCCGGGCCGCTGGTCTGCGCGTGCAGTGTGTGTGTTGCCTAGACATGCCCGAAACCTCCCCCTTCGGGGGAACGGGAGGTCTGTCATGACCGAAACGACGCTCACCCACCCCACCGCTCCCACACCGCGCAGCGCAGTCCTTGACGACGCGCACGTCGGCGACATCCGCGGTGCGCTCGGCACCATCAAGCAGGACGACACCGGCGAACGCCGGGGCCTGTCCGCGAAGTTCAAGACGCTGCTCGCGATAGTCGGGCCCGGCCTGATCGTGATGGTCGGCGACAACGACGCCGGCGCTTTCGCCACCTACGGCCAGGCCGGTCAGAACTACAGCCCCCAGCTGCTGTGGACCCTGCTCCTGCTCATCCCCGTCCTGTACGTCAACCAGGAGATGGTGCTGCGCCTCGGCGCGGTCACCGGCGTCGGCCACGCCCGCCTCATCCTGGAGCGCTTCGGGAAGTTCTGGGGCGCGTTCTCCGTCATCGACCCGTTCCTGCTCAACGCGCTGACCCTGGTCACGGAGTTCATCGGGATCACGATGGCCGCCGGCTATCTGGGCCTGCCGAAGGCCGCCTCGGTGATCCTGGCCGCCGCCATCATCACCGCCTCCGCCTTCACCGGCTCCTTCCGCCGCTTCGAGCGGATCGCCGTCGCCCTGTGCGCCGCCTCGCTGCTCCTGGTCCCGCTCTACTTCATGCTCCACCCCAAGACCTCGCAGATGGCGCACGACTTCGTGGTCCCGGTCATCCCCGGCGGATACGGTGAGCTGGCCACCGTCATGCTGCTGATCATCGGCATCGTGGGCACCACGGTTGCGCCCTGGCAGCTGTTCTTCCAGCAGTCGTACGTCATCGACAAGCGCATCACTCCGCGCTTCATGAAGTACGAGAAGGCCGACCTGTGGATCGGTATCGCGATCGTGGTCATCGGCGCAGCCGCCATGATGGGCCTGGTCGCCGCCGCGTTCGCCGGCACCAAGGGGTTCGGGAACTTCACCGACACCGCCGGCCTGATCACCGGCATCGCGGCCAAGGCCGGCAAGGTCGCCGGCGTCCTCTTCGCCATCGCCCTGCTCGACGCCTTGATCATCGGCGCGTTCGCCGTGTCGCTGTCCACCGCGTACGCCATCGGCGACGTCTTCGGAATGAAGCACTCCCTGCACTGGGGGATCAAAGGCGCCAAGGGCTTCTACGCCGTCTACGCCGGCCTGGTCACCGCCGCAGCCTCGATCGTCCTGATCCCCGGCCCAGCGCATCGCCGAAGTCGCCACCACGGCTCCCCGCACCTGACACGGGCCGCAACACCGCACGGGCGCTGCAGTTCGCACACCACTGAATCGTTCACCCGCCCTCGGTCACGCCTGCCCTTGTGCCGACCGCGCCGCTCAACGGAGGTGACTCCCGCATGTCCGTCTTCACCGCAGTCCACATCCACCGCCCCGCCATCCACCGCCCCTCCACCCGCAGTTGGAGCAGCGGTCGTGCCGTCCTCGGCTTCCTCGCCACGACGGTACGACGCATCGCCGACAGCCCTCTCGACAGCCCGGTGCTGCGCACGTTCCCCGGCTCGGCCTCCGCCAAGGCCACGCCCGAGGACCGGCCCGCTCGCCCGCACGCCCACTGGCGCACCGTCACCGGCTCCGACGGCCGCCGGCACCTCGAAGCCGACTGGCACGTGACCCCCTGACGCCCCAACACCCCCGCGCACAGCAAGAACCACGCCGGCATCACCTTCCCCGCCGGCGAGAGCGGGATAGGACGGATACCTGCTCGCCCCTATGAGCACAGCGCCGCGGCCCCGCAGCACACCTTGACCACGCCCACCGACCACACCCCAGCGCGCCTGGCTACACGTCCTGTATCGGAGCCTGGGACGATCCAGCGACTCGGGTGGGGATGCCCGCGTCGCCGACCGCCTCGCTGCTGTATTTACGGGCTCTGGCGCTGATCTTGTGACGAGGCTGCCCGCCAGGCGTGCTTGTGGACCCGAGCAAGTGGTGCTGCTTCTCGCGGGTCAGTACCGGTGGCCGGGCCATTGCGAAGCCTCCCAACGGGCCGGCCCAGTGAGGCCGAGCAGTCGAACGCGGTGGAGCGGACCGTCGGATACAGCGTGGGTCTGCAGGCGTGCGGGGACATGGCGGACCAACCAGGTCGTCAACTCGGCGCACATCGTCTCCTCGTCGTGCCAGGTGTTCCACGGGAGGCTGTCACCGAGCAGCTCGTACTCCCAGTGGTCAATAGCTTGGGCCAGACACCGGTCGGACTGCGGATGGTCCAGTGCTTCCCAGGTGGCGAGCCAGGAGCCGACTTCGCCGGAAGCCTCGGCGCACAGGGCGAAGACCTCATACGCCGGTTCGACGGCGCCGGGCGCGGTGAGGCTGTACAACCACCAGGCACGGAGGAACTCCCAGACCGCGGCGGCCTGCGGTGCGGACCATTCCTGCCAGTCGCCGCGGGCGAACGAGGCGCCGACCTCCTCCAGACCCAAGAGGCGTTCTACGCGGCCGGCGACAAGGGCGGAGGCGAGCTCGGGCAGGATGCGTCGAAGCACCGCCGCGTGGTCGCTCCAGTCAGATGCCTGCCAGGTCCGCCGGAGCAGGTCGGCCCCCAGCACCGCCTCCGGCGCCTTCAGGAGGCCGAGTTCTTCGGCACTGCCCCAGTGGCATTCGCAGTTGCGCTCTTCGGGGCGCGCGGTCTCGCCACGGAAGGCGTCCGCCACACCTGCCAACGCGTCATCAAGGCGGAGCCGTGCGGATGGCGGATCGAAGTCGGTCATGCAGTTCGCCTTTGAAGACTCCAGAAGCCTGCGGCAACCGAAGATCTCCACCATACCGCTGAGGCCACTCGTGCCGCCGCGCGGTATCCGAGAGCTCCCCTCGGCCGCGCGGCAGGCATCCCGGCATCGAGTCGGGAGTGTTCAATCAGCGCCAGATCCTGTTTACGTGGGCTGCTGTTCCGCCTTGTATTCACTCGGGTGGTCCGGCCGCGTAGGTGCCGGGTGGGCCGCCAGGTGTCGGGCGGCGGCGAGCAGAGCCGGGAGGTGCGGGTTGGCGGTGCGGTAGAGCAGGCGATGGCCGCTGCGGCGTACCGCGACCAGGCCCGCCGCCCGCAGGCGCGCGAGGTGCTGGGAGACGGCCGCGTAAGGGGAGCCGACGCGCTGCGTCAGCTCCCCGACCGAGAGCTCCCGGTGGTCAGCCAGAGCCTGTAACAGCCGCAGCCGGATAGGTCCGGCCACCGCCTTCAACACCGCTGTCACCGCGGCGATTTCGGCGTCCTTGAGCGGCACGGTTGTCGTGCACGGCGGGAAGAGGACGACGTCGGGCTCAGTGAGCGCATGCACCGGGCAGTCCCCTTTCCGCGGCGTAGGCGAGGGTGCGGGGTTCGTCGTGCCGGTGCCAGTGCACGTCGAGCACGGACGGCACGCCGGAGAGCATGTCGACCAGCCGGTCCAGCAGGCCGGTCTCCGGGCCGTCCAGGGTGACCAGCATGTGCACGTTAGTGGTGAACGCGTCGTACGGACCGGTGTGCACGGCCTCGACACGGGCGCCGGGTCGGCTGAGGGCCAGCACGCACAGCGCACGCACCTTGGTCTCCGCTCCCCGGTCGCAGTGGACGTGGAAGGTGACCAGTTCGCGGGACCGGGACGACGTCGTCTCGGTGCCGGGGTGCCTGGCCTGTTTGCGGCGGGAGCGGGGCAGGAATCTCATGACGGTATCCCTTGGAAGCTCGGCGTCAGGAAGACCAACGATCCGGTCGTCGATCGTCCCTTCATCAGGGGCGGGGCTTGGTCGTGGCCGATGGCTCGAAGGCGTAGCCGATCTGCCGGACGGTGCGGATCAGTGCACGGTGTCCGGGGCCGAGCTTCTGGCGCAGGCGGGCGATGTGTACGTCGACCGTGCGCATGTCCCCCACGGGGGTCTGCTGCCACACCAGTGCCATCAGCTGCTCACGGGTGTGGACCCGGCGCTGGTTGGCGACCAGATGGGCGAGCAGCTCGAACTCCATGCAGGTGAGCTTCAGTTGCCGTCCGGCGACCGACACTCGGCGGGAGTCGCAGTCGACGACAAGGCCGCGGATGCGGTGGACCGGCGCCCGGGGCAGATCCGCGGCCTCATGCGGGGACGACAGTGGATCTGGAACGGCGTGGAGCCGGCGCACGCTGGTAGGCCGGTCCAGTCGGGTGCGGCGGACCGATCGGTGGTGGAGGTTCATGGCTGCTTCCTCGGGTCGGGGTGCTGGCGGCGAAGGGCATGGCGAAACCCGCCACATGCCTTGTCTGGGAGAGGTGTTGACGGCGCACGGAAGCCGCCCGCCCTGCGAGCGCGCAGCCCGGCCGCCCGGGTCGGCGAAAGCCGCACGGGTGCCTGGCAAAGAGGGTTCGCGAACGCGTCGGGAAAGGTGGTTACCGCGTACCGGAGGTCGAGAACGCCGTACGGATACGGATCAGGGGCCTACTGTGGCCCGGACTACTGCAACTGCAATCCATGTTTCTCGCCTCCTCCCGGCCGGGGCGCGCGATGGCGCCATACGACTCGGCAAGGAGCGCACCCGTCCCAGGGACAGGCTCACCCCAACTCGTCAGAGCTTTGGCACTGCACGGCGTAATCCCCGTATTGGGGAAGCCACTTGGGGTCACCCCTTAAGTCGGGGAGACCTGTCCTGACCCTGGGCGTCTCTCGACGTCGTGGGGTCAGTGGCCTATGTCCGTGCAGACGCCTCACCGAACGAGGTGCCTTCTTCAAACCTCCACAAGTGTGCCTGACGCTTGCACATCAACGCAACCAAGAGGTGGCACGGATAGGGGTGTGGTCATGGTCGGCGGTTCGGGCGTTCGTCCCAGCGGTGAGTCGTCCATGCCCGCCGGATCAGGCTGCGCACGGTGATGATCGTGTCGGTGAGGTCGAAGAAGGCGTCGATGACGGTGGTGCGCCGCTCGTAGCAGCGGGCGAGCCGGTGGAAGGCGTTGTGCCAGGCGTGGGTGCGTTCGACGTGCCAACGCTTACTTGCCTGGATGGGCGCCTTCTCGCCTTTGCGTGCGATGCGGCCGTGGAGGCCGCGTTCGTTGAGCAGGGCGCGGGTCTCTTCCGAGTCGTAGCCGGCGTCCAGGTGCACGGTGACGTCGTCGGGCAACGGACCCAGGTCGTCCAGGCGGTCCAGGGTCGGGGCGAGCAGCGGGGAGTCGTGGCGGTTGGCGCCGGCCAGGACACGGCCCAGTGGAATGCCGTGTCCATCCGTCATGCCCGAGCGCTTCAGGCAAGGAGGCGGCGGCCGGGGTCGGAGCCGACCACCGCCTCGATGACGACGTCCAGGACCGCGTTCTCCTGGAACCACTCCGAACTGCTGGTGGTGGACGGGACATCGGTCATCGCCGGTGGGATCAACGACTGGAAGGACGGCTACCTGGACACCGGCCATCCGGTGACCGATGTGGATCTGGCGCTGACCGGGCAGGCGGCGCGCACGGCCGGGCGCCATCTCGACCAGCTGTGGTCCTGGACCTGCCGGAACAAGAACACGGTGACCAGCGTCTGGTTCTCGGCGTCCAAGGGGACGGACTGCGTGCCGCGCATGGAGCAGAGGCCAACCCGACGCCTGCCGGGCCCACCGGGGACGTACCGGTGATCGCCGTGGGCGGGTTGGGTCTCGGGATCAGGGAGAAGGACGAGAAGTCCGGGTTCCGTCCGGAGCTGCCGTCCGCGCCGGACACCAAGTGCGTGGTGGGGGTGCCCGACAGCACCAACGCCGACCACGACTACGACACGGTCAACCCGGAGGGGAGCGCGCTGCGCGCCCTGGGGGAGAGCGCGCAGAAGAGCGTGGTGCTCTCGCAGCAGGACCTCAACTCCACCTGCCCGCCGCTCCCCCGGTACGACATCCGGCTCTATGACATCCTCGCCGCCAGAGAACCCGGCGGCCGCCGCCCAGTTGGAGAAGGACCTGCTGGAGCCGGAATGGCGGTACTCCAAGGCGACCGCGACGTTCGACTACGAGCGCGGGGTCAGCGCCGACTACCGGTGAAAGAACTCCCGGTCACACCGGGTCAGCCGTGCTGGAGGAGACGGAGAAGCGCAGCTCCAGCCTCCTCCAGCATCACCGTCGGCGTGTCATTCCCCGACAGGCTCCTCCGCCGCGCTCGACAGAGCTTGTGTCGGCGTGGGTTGGTCACCCACTCCCAGCGGCACCCAGTAAAACTTGGCATTCGACGACCCGCCCCACCGTGTGTGTCGCACCCAGAAGCTTGCCCCCTTCGCCACGGCAATCGTCCCGGCCTGGTTCCCTGCAGCCCGGAGGTTCGCCCACCCCTGTCCCCCACTTCCCCAGGTGTCCGCAGTCGCATGTCCAGCGACGCCGCTGTCCACATTGACCGTCGCGATCACTAGCCCCGCGGTGTTCGCCCTGTAGGACCAGGTACCGGTTCCGGTGGTCTCGTAGAACATGGTTCCTTGCTTCACCAGGTCGGCTGTTCCCGCAACGGACATGTTGCGCATCCAGGCCGTCTTGGTGTTGCTGTCCGCCACGAAAGTGTCGTAGACATCCAGCTTGTGGCCTGACGTGAGATCGACGTTCGTGCCGACACTGATGCCCGACTTCGACGAAGTGACATCGCCGTCGATCCTGATCCCCGCCACAGCCTGGACCTGACCACTCACGTTGAGCGCGCCACCGACCTTCGTGGTCCCGCTGGTGGACTTGACGCTGCCGTCGACACACAGATCCCCGCTCGCTACCAGTTCCTTCCCATCGACCACGGACACCGCGTGGTGGAATGTCGTCTCCCCCGCACTGCTCGTCGTCAAGGTGCCGTTGGCCTGGATAGGTCCGCTCACCGTCACAGCCGCAAGCGTCTGGTCCGTGACACACACCGTCAAGTGATCCCACCGCGTCACGAACCCGCCGTCCGGCGTGGGCGTCACCGTCTTCAGCGCGAACGCCGTGTCCCGCAGCACCTTCCCGGCCGGAACCGGATACACGCTCCCGCCCGGGATCGAGGGATCCGGCACACGCTCCCCGTCCATGTACAACTCGTGGTTGTCGCCGCGCACATGGTGCCACTCCAGCCGTACCGGATCACCGGCAGCGATCCGCGTAGCGGGCGGGCCGCCCTGTGCCGTGACGGCCACCAGCGCCCGCCCGACCCCCGGCGCGGGGTCCGCCCCGCTGCGGAAGGGGAACTTCGCGACGTCCAGCGTCCCTGTGTTCGGCACCTCCGGGATCGTGGAACCCGTCGTCGCCCACTCCTCGATCCCGATCCGGGCGACACCGGTCCTGTTGCTGATCGCGATGTTCTTCAGGGTGATGTACAGCCCGTCGACGGTGACTTCACTCGTCCCGCCCGTCGGCTCGACACTGAACCGCACCTTCGACGAGTCGCCCGTCGCCTCCCCCGCCGCAGGGAACACCGCCGTCTCCGCCGTCGGCACGGCGAGCAGGACATCCGGCTGCGGACCCACGATCGTCCACCCGGACTCCGGCTCGACATACGGCGCGATGCCCTCGCCCGTCAACGCCAGGTCCTGGGCCAGGGAGCCGACCGGCAGGACGATGGCGATGCGGCTGCACCGCACCGGCGTGCTGCCGCTGTTGGAGATGACGAGGTCGATGGACCCGTAGGCCAGCTCATCCTCGTTGCCGGGGCCGGACTTGGGCGGGCTGACGGTCAGCGGGTTGGGCACGGTCGTCAGGGCGTAGCTCAGCACGCAGTCGCTCATCGGCGGTCTCCTTCTGTCTGGTCGTCGGCCTTCACAGGACGCAGGGTGAGGCGGCCGGTGCGCAACGTCGGCGCGGGATACGGGTGGTGCGGTTCGCCGTCGGACGCGTACGTGGTGGCCTCGCTCCACGTGTCCGCCGTCTCGTTCTGCGCCCACGTCCACGTGCCGTACCGGTCGGACGGGCGCGGTACGACGAGCGCGGGCGGCTGCTCCCCGGCCCGTACTCCCGCCGGGTCCGGTACGTACTCGCTCACCGGCAGCGGGCCCAGCCGGAAGGACACCGGGAGTTCGGCCAGTGGCGGCTCCACGAGCCGGGCGGGCAGGCGGACTTCGGCGGCCGGCAGGACGTCCGTGGTGGCGTGTGTCGTGCCGCGCGGGTCGGCGAGCAGAGTGAGGTAGGCGGCGCTCCGGTGGTCGGGGTCGCTGCCCGGGGGCCGGGCGGGCAGGGTGAGGGAGGCGCCCGTACCGATTGGGGCGAAGTACTGCCGTGCCTCGTCGGGGAGTTCGTCCTCGCCGAGGACCGTGTGCAGCACCCGGTAATCCGTGTCGCGGTGCTCGCCGTGGAAGTAGCCGACGAGTCCGTCCGTCAGCTCGTTGCGTTCGCCGAGCCGGACCGGCCAGCGGTAGCCGGGGTACGCCGGTGCCTGCGGATCGCGCAGGTTCTCCCACGAGGGGTCGGTGTACGGCGGGCCGTCGAGGTCCATGTCGAAGCGGACGCGCATCAGCGCGAGCGGCCGTCCGACGAGCACGCTCGGGGTGTGCGGGGGCGCGGCGTCCCCGATGGGGGCGGTGGTGGACAGGGTGCGGTCGATGACGGTGAGGAGGGAGCGCAGGGCGGCCGGGCCCCGGTCCGGGGCGACCAGCGCGGTCAGGAAGCCGTGCAGGATCGGGTGGTTGTCCCGCAGGTCGTCGATCTCGCGGTAGCGCGAGTACGGCAGCGGGTGCCAGGTCACTTGAAAGGTGCCGCTGGGCGGCAGGGTCGTGCGCAGCTCGCCGAGCGGGGTGCCGTCGGGGCCGTACGCGTACAGTGCGCGGTCCAGGTACCCAGGGACGAGCCAAGCGGACACCGGGGTCGTGTCCGGGTCGCTCGCGGTCGTCAGCGGGTTGAGGTCGTTCCGGGCGTCGAGCAGGGTGAAGCCGGCCCGGGCGGGCTGGGTCAGGCGGGGTGTGAGTTGCGTGAAGCGGTACCAGGTGGGCGGGTTGATGGTCCAGTGGCCCCGGCCGGGGTCTCCCGGGTCCTTCCACGAGGGAGTCAGTTCCTCGGGGAGTTCGGGTGCGAAGCGGCGGGCGGGTACGCCGACGCCGATCACGTCGCCGGGCTCGTTCCCGGGCGCGAACCGCAAGGCCAGCGGGTCCGGGAAGATCGCGGGCAGGGTGTGCCCGAAGCGGTCGATGACGGCGAGCCGGGCGAAGGCGAACTGGCCCGCGCGCAGCGGCTGGTAGGGGCTCTCGTTCCAGCCGGTGAACGGGCGCGGGAGAGCACCCGGGTTGGGCGGCAGGGTGCGGCCGGACGCCTCGGTGAGCGCGATGCGCAGGTCGTCCGGCAGCTCGGAGTGGGGGTTGAGGGTGGCAGGGGTGGACGCACGGGCGGCGAGCTGCTCGGTGAAGCCCGCGAGGGGCTGCGAGAACCAGTCGGCGTCGTCCTCGACCTGCCGGGCGAGTGCCCGCAGCGCGGCGGCTCCCGGTCCCGGGTGGGTACGGGCGTACTGGCGCAGCGCGGCGGCCATGGTCTCCGAGGGCGTCTGGGTGAGGAACTGGCGGCCGCTGAGGCTGAGGGGGACGGCGTGGTCTCCGGTGCCGAGCCAGTGGTACTCGGTGCCGTCGAAGCTCCAGTTGGCGCGGTCCGCGTGGCCACCGTCCGGGTCGCCCTGCCACTCGATGGGGAAGTAGTCGACCTTCCACTCGAAGAACAGGGGCTGCCAGGGCTGCCGCCACTGTGCGGTGTACGCGCCAGGGGTGCCGATGGCGTTGGTGTGCGGGTCGCGCATGGCCGTGGCGAGCGTCTGCCAGTCGCCGAAGCCGGTGGCCCTCGCGAGCGTACGGGCGTTGGAGGACGCGAGGTGGAACAGCTCGCGCAGCAGGGCCGACAGCACGCCGGACAGCCCGTCGGGAGAAGGGATGTCGGGCGGCTTCGGGGTCTGCGCGTCGCTCGCGGAGACCGTGCTCCCCGCGACCCGTACGCCGGTGACGAGCGCGTCCGGCCAGCGGCACTTCAGCGGCGGGTCCTCGTCCTCCTCGCTGTCGTCGTACTCGCCTTCGCGCACCGCGTACGGGTCGGCGGCCGCCACGCGCTCCGGGTCCGGCGGGAGGGGACGGTCCTTCGTCCCCCGGATCACCACAACCGGGTCATTGGGCCGGTGGTAGCCGGGCAGGACAGCGCGCTTGAGGACGACCTCGTCCTGCGGGAGGCCGTGGTCGAGCTGGTACTGGACGATGGCGTCGGCGAGTTGCTCGGGAGTGTCTTCCCAGGGGATCGCGGCACGCAGCCGTGTCACCCGGTCGCGCTGGTCCTTCGCCGCCTTGGTGGCGTCCTCCACGCGTGCCGTGAGGTCCTCGCGGTACTTGCCGCCCGGCTCCCCCGGAGCGTCCGGCACCTTCGGCAGGTTCGCCGCCCACCACAGGTCGTAGAGCCGACGCTGCGCGGCGATGAGGTCCTGGACGGCGGCGTCGTGCGCGGCCTGGTCCTCGTTGAGCTTGGCGAGGGCCCGCGCGTACGCGCTGCGTACGGCACGCGGCCGACGCCTGCGCGCAGCCGGTTCCGGCATGCCGGGTTTCTCGGCTTCCTCCAGC
The DNA here is from genome assembly GCF_014648695.1 of Streptomyces albospinus. Classification (GTDB taxonomy): domain Bacteria; phylum Actinomycetota; class Actinomycetes; order Streptomycetales; family Streptomycetaceae; genus Streptomyces; species Streptomyces albospinus. Next base: position 226,876 of record NZ_BMRP01000010.1, on the reverse strand, counting down.
ACCCATGTGTATCCGCCGGGCTCGGGGGTGAACCACGAGGCGTGCAGGGCGCGTTCGGCCTGGAACTGGCCGTCGGGTTCCTCAAGCAGGTCGAGGACGCCGGAGTGCACGGCCGAGAGCAGGGCGGCCAGCTCGGGCGGGGATCCGGCGCGGCGCGCCGCGTACTCCTTGATGGCCTTGGTGGCGTGCTCGGTGTTGTTGCCCACGCCGATGGTGACGTAGTCGGGCCGGTCGGAGGCGGGCATGCCGCTGCCCCGGCGCTGCCACTGCACGTCGAGGGCGGTGCCGTGGCAGACCGTACGGGCGGTGTCGGGTGCCGTGCCCGTGGCCTTCCAGTGGAGCGCGGCCAGCCGTTCCGCGAGGTCCCCGGCCAGCGGGTCGGCGGCGGGGTCGCCGTACCAGCCCGCGACCAGGTAGTTGAGCTGGTAGACGGTGTCCGGGTCGAGGTCGTCCGTGCGGTCGTGCACGGAGAACACGTCGAGGTTGTACGGCTGGTACGCGGCGAAGGTAGGCAGCCCGGGGCCGACGGCGGTCAGGAACAGCCCGCCGGGCGTGCCGGGTTCGCTCCATGCACCGTCGGCGAGGCTGATGCGGCGGCCGATGCGGGTGAGGCGGCCGTCCCGGTCCATGTAGGTGCTGGAGCCGAGGGCCGGGTCCAGGTAGTCGCTCTCGACGATCCAGCCGGTGTCGGTTCGCTCCCCCGTGCCGGTGGCGACGGCCTGCCGGACGACGAGCCAGCGGTTGGGTACGAGCGGGAAGACGGGGACGCCGTCGCCCCTCTCATCCACGCCGTGGGTGAGGGCTTGCGGCAACTGCCAGTGCAGATAGACGCCTTCGCGGTCGGGGTCGGCGTTGAAGGCCGTGTCGGTGTTGGAGAACGCGGGCGGTTCGGGCGACAGGTTCAGCCGGGTGAGGGCGTAGTTGGCCTGCCAGCGCTGGAAGACCTCGGCGTAGCGGACGCGTTCGTTGACGGTGAGCGCCTCGACTTGCAGGGGGACGACGAGGGGATGTGTCACGGCGCGGTTCTGCCCTTCTTCGGGGGTCATCGCGGTCATCGGGCCGTCCCGCGGGTGATGAGCTGACGGCGGGGCGCGTTGACGAGCTGGACGGCCAGACCTGCGGGGCCGAAGCGGTCCACGGCCGACTGACCCAACTCGGCCAGGCGCCCGCCGAGTTTGCGCAGCAGCCCGTCGGCGGCGGCGGGGCGCAGGTCGAGGACGGCGCGCCGGCCCGCGGGGTCGGGGCGCAGATACGCGTCGAGTCCGTCGGGGCCCTCGGGGTGCGGGAATGCCTCGCCGTCGATCTGCCGGGCGACGGCGGGCGGGTCCACGCGCCGCAGGTTGATCACCCGCCGCTTGCCCTGGCTGATGTCGACGCCGAAGGACAGGCCCTCGGGCGGCTCGGCCAGTTCCACCTCGTCGGGCACCTGCTCGAAGAGGACGAGCAGGACGTCGGGGCCGAGGACGTCCTGCCGGAGTACGGCGATGGGGGTGCGGGTGTCGTCGCCGTGGCCCCGGTACGGGCGGACGAGCAGCCCGGGGCATTCCTGGACGAGCGCGGACCGGATGAGCACGCCCGCGCAGGGGGTCGGCGCCTCGTCGTCACCGCGTGCCCAGGGTGCGGCGATCCGGGCGAGGCCGGCGTCGGTCTCGCCGGTGATGGCGATGCCCGCCGCGCCGGAGACGAGCGCGGTGAGCCAGCCTTGGTCGACGTAGAACAGGCGCAGGGACTCGGCGGGCAGGGCGTTGTCGTCGGGGACGAGGTCGGTGAAGGGGATGTTGTGCAGCAGGCGCAGCCGCTGCAGCCAGGCGCTGATCGGGGCGGCGGCGTCGGCGAGTTGGGCGGTGAGGGCGGTGCGCAGGGTGACCGGTGGGTCGGTGAGCAGCTCGGCGGTCCGTGCGGCCCGTGCGGCACCGCGCCGCCCGGCGGTCGGGGTGCGCCGGAAAGGGTCGGGCGGGGGCGCGTGGCGGGACTGTACGGGGTGCGTACCGGCCCGTAGCAGCCGTGCGGCGGTGCCGTCGGCGGCGAGCTCCTCGAGGAGGGTGCCGAAGGGGCGGGGGCCGAGGGCGCGTTCCGCCGCCCCGTCTGTCCCCCTCGCCCCAAGACCCACCGCCGCCAGCCGCTGCGCCAGCACCGCCGCCCGGGTACGGGCCTTCGCGTGCCACGCGGTCAGCATCGCCGCGAAGTCGGCGTCGGCGAGGGCCAGTGCGCGGCCCAGCGTCCAGGCCGCTCCCCAGCCCGCGTCGAACAGCCCCCACGCCTTCTCGTACGCCATCAGCTGCGCGGCGCTCGTCCAGCCGGCGGCGGGCGGGGTCGGCAGCGGCTGCGCGGGCTCGGCCGTGAGCGGACCCCGGTACCAGGCGTAGCTGCGCTCACCGGTCTCCAGTCCGTAGGCCAGCGGCACCCGGCCGGAGGCCAGCCGGGCGCGGGCGGTGGTGTACGCGGCGGGGTCGGCCCCGGCGGGCGGTTCGGCCGGGGGCACGGGTGTGCGCAGCAGCAGGTCGCGTTGCTTGTGCTCCTCGTCGGACTCGAAGAGGAAGTGCCGGACCCGGCCGACGAAGCCACCGTTCGCATCCGGTGTGCTGATGTAGGACCAACTCCGCAGCGCGGCGAGGCGGATCCGTACGTTGGCGGTCAGCTGTCCGGCGTCCGCGTCCGCCAGGATGGAGCGGCAGCCCTCCAGGGCGACGAGGTGCGCGGCGTAGCGGATCTCGTGCTCGCGGTCGGGCAGCCGGTTGGCGACGACGATCGCGTACGTGCCCTCGGCGAGCTGCTCGGCGCGCAGCCCGGGGTCAGGGCGGACGTCGCGGACGTGGATCAGGTGCCGGAGCTCGTCGGTGCGCGGGACGATCGTGGCGAAGACGTCGCCGGGGATGTCCACGGTGTGGCAGAGCGCCGTCGGGTCGCCCTCGATCTGCGAGGGTGCGATGCGGGGGTGGCGTACGCCTTCGGCGTCGGTGAGGAGTTCCTCCGCCGTCATGGGCACGGTCAGGGCCGCGGACTCGGGGTCGCCGGGCAGCTCGCCCTCGGCGAACAGGAGCAGGGCGAGCCAGGGTTCCTCGGGGGCCTCCACGAGGGCGGCCCCGGACTCGTCCAGGCGCCGCATCCACGGCAGGAGCGGATCGGTGAGCGTGAGGTGCGCGAGGGTCGTGCTGTAGTCGGAGCGGGCCTCGGGTGCCGGGTTGACGGCATGCACATGCTCGTCGGCGAGGGCGAACTGCGGGGCGCGGACCTCGAAGGTCTCCTCGACGGGTACGAGGTAGTCGTCGGCGCCTTCCACGCCGGGCAGGGTCTGCGCGGCTCGTACGCGGTAGAGGCCGGCGTTGATGGCGGGTTCGCGGTTGTCCTGGAAGCGCAGGACGAAGCTGGGGTCGGTGGCCCGCGCGGGGGCGCGGCGCTGGTCCGTCATCGGGCGGCCCCTTCCGAGGCGGTGGCGGCGAACACGGTGTAGAGGGCGGCGGAGGCGACGGTGCCGGGCGGCAGCTGCCAGTGCCCGGTGGCGACCGGCGCGTTGTCGTGGATCTCGACGACGGTGACGGTCGCGTCGTCGCAGGCGACGAAGGCGCGGGCGGCGTCCGGAGTGAAGGTGACGGACAACGGGCGGGCGTCGAGGGGGAGTTCACCGAGGAGGGCATTGCCGCTGACGACGGAGACGGCGGAGCCGTGCAGGACCCAGGCGCGGTCGGCGGGGTCGAGGGCGAGGGCGCGGGGGTCGGCTCCGATGGCGACGTCGTACTCGGCGATGGTGACGGGTGGCGAGCCGGGGCACTCGTAGAGCGTGACCACTTGCCCGGTCTCGCCGACCGTCCGCAACACGACGGCGCGACGGGCCGAGTTCGTGAGCATGGCCAGTGCGGTGCCGCGTTGCGGGAAGTTGTACGGCGTGTACGAGGCCCCAGGGGTCGGCACCGGCATCACCTGTACCTGGCCGTTGCTGCCCGCCGCCGCACCGTAGACGTACACCCGGCCGGACTCCCCCTGCGTGAGGAACGTGGGTGTCGCGGGCCCGTAGACCACTCCGAGCTTCGAGCCGGTGGAGGTGTCGTACGTGACGGTCTTGCTGCCGTCGTTGGCGTTGACGTACAGCCGCCCGGCCTCGACGTCGACCGCGATGCCACCGAAGCTCTGGACGTCCTGCCGGTCGACGTCCGTTTGAACGGGATCGGCGCCTCCGGCGAGGTCCACGGAGGCCGCAGCGACATAAGCCGGACGGGCCACGACAGCCCGGGAGTTGTCGCGTTTGACCGCGAGCACCGTCGGCTGCCCGGCCGGCTGGATTCCGGTGCGCGGCGGCCGTACCTGCTGGGCGACGACGTCGATGACTGCCAGTTGTTTCGGGTCCCTGCCGACCGCGTAGAGCGTCGAGCCGTCCACCGAGGTCGCCGCCAGGTACGGACCCGCCTGGCCCACCGGGGCCCGGCCGACGACGGCCGCCGTGTCCGGGTCGACGGACAGGATGGTCCCGGTGGTGTCGTCCAGGACGAGGACGACGGGCCCGGGGGCGGGCGGTTGGGGGTCCTCGGTGAGCAGCAGCGGGTCCGCGTCGAGTCCGGCGGTGCGGGCCTGCTCGGCGTATTCGCCCACCGTGCCGTTGGGCAGCGGGGTGTCGGGGCAGAGCCCCGCCAGGACACCGTGCATGCGGGTACGGGCCGAGCCCCCAGCCAGGTTGGCGATCTGTCCGGCGAGTACGCCCACACCCGCGCCGAGCGGTTCGGCGAGCTCGACGGGCGAGCCGGTGGGGCCGGCGTTCGGGTCGAGCGGGAGCGCGGCGTCGGGGTTGAGCTTCTCCGTGGCGAGGTCGCGCTCAGCGATCGGGCCGAGGTTCTGGCCGTTGGTCTCGGGCGGGGGGACGGTGATGCGCAGGCCGGTGAGGTGGTCGAGGAGTGGTTCCTGGCCGAGTGTGTCTTTTTGGGCGACATCGGGGTCGCCCCACAGCGCGAACGGCACGTTGCCGTGCTCCACGTCGATCTGCCACTTGCTGTCGTTCGGGAGCGACTGCCAGGAAGTGAGCTGTCGGCGGCGGGTGTTGCTGTACTCGACCGTGACGTGGAGCAGTCCGTCGATGTCCTTCTTCTTCATGGGCCGGATGTCGACGGTGCTGTGTCCCTCCGGCTCCCGGTCGTTGAACTGTGCCTGTGCCGCGGGCACGACGCTGGAGACGGCGAAGGAGAATCCGGCCGGGTCGGCCAGCCACGGCTCCGTACCGGCCTTGACCCTCGCCGCCCGCAGAGCCGGGTCGGCGTCGGGGTCGGTGAGCAGGCCGGTGAGCGGGTGCGCGGTGAGCGGGGCCTCGGGCGGGAGGAGCTGCGTACGGAACTCGTCCCAGGTGAGCGCCGCGGGACCGGACAGCGAGGCGCCGAACTTGACGGTGATCTTGATGAAGACGAACTTCGCGGTGACCGTGCCGCCCGTGGGTGGCCCCCACAGGTCGAGCGAGGCCCCGATCTCGCCGCTGACGGTGAACAGCAGCTTGACGCGGGCGCCCACGCGGATGGAGATCCCGGCGCGGAAGTGCAGGGGCGCCCACTGGATGAGCAGATTGGCCTGCGCGGTCAGCCAGGCCTCGACGTTCCCGGCCTTGTAGCGCACGTCCAGCATGCCGCCCGCCATGACGGCGTTGGGCGTGAGCGCGAAGTAGGCGCCGCCGCTGACGGTGACGGCCGAGCCGACGGACCAGGTGAAGCCGAGACGCGGGACGACCGGGAAGTGGCCGGGCTTGGTGTAGTCGGGGTGGTACCCGCCGACGGTGAGGACGAAGTCCCCGGCGTGCGGGCTCGGCCCGAACCAGGAGTAGAAGGCGAAGCCGCCGGTGAGCACGCAGGACGGGTCGATGACATAGGAGTCCACGAGCTGGGCGGTGGCGGCGAGTTCGCCGCGCGCGGACTGGTAGACGATCCGCAGGTCGACGCCGACTCGGGCGTATTTCTTCTCGCCCTTCCTCGGGAAGCTCGCGGTGGCGCGGCCGATGAGCGCGAGGGTGAGGGAGTTGCCGACTTCGAGGAGCAGCAGGACGCGGGCCTGCACGAATTCGAAGGAGGTGAAGTCGATGCCGCCGGCCAGCCAGATCTGGCCTTCGGCGGGCCTGACCCAGGGGTTGGGCCCGCCGGTGAGCACCGGGAGGGTCTTGAGGGGGTCGTCGTCGAGGCCGCCGTCCAGGCCGGTGACGAGCGGGAATTGGGCGATCTCGGTCTGCTCGGGGACGCGGACGCTGCTGTTGTAGCCGAAGCCGAGGGCGAAGCCGGTGACTCGGAACGGTGGCGGCCCGCCGAAGGTGCCCTGGAGCCGACCGAAGGCGAAGAACGAGGTCATGCCGTCGCCGCGCCGCTGGTACGCGCCGAGCGCGAGCGCTCCGAACTTCGGCATCTCGACGACGAGCAGGCCCTCGATCAGGATCTTGTAATCGTCGGGCGGGGGCTGGCGGTTGATGAGAGCGCCCGCGATGTGCAGCGGGTTGCGGCGCAGATCGACGGTCAGCCCCTGGAGGCGGGGTTCGGCGCTCATGGTGTCGAGGTCCAGGGCGATCCCGAGCCCGATGACGCCCAGGGTGAACCCGGAGGCGCCCATGCTCGCGTCGAACATCACCAGCACCTTGCCGGAGTCGAAGCCGGCGCCGATACGTTGCAGGTGCAGGGGGCCGAAGGAGCGGCCGATGTCGGCCCACGCCGCGGACTCCGGACCGCCGCTGCCGCTGTCCCTCAGCGCGAGCTGTTTCTGCCCGCCTCCTCCGAAGGAGACGGCGAGCGGGTCCTGTGCCGCGCCCGCGACCTCGTACGGGAGGGTGAGCACCGCTCCCTTGGGCAGGCCGGACCCGGAGTCGGGCAGCTTGCCGCCGGTCCAGCCGGTGGCGTCGAGGTCGGCGTTGACCAGTGCGACCTGGGCGGTGGTCAACGCGCCGCTGGTGACGAGGAATTGGATGCCGGTGATGCCGACGTCCACGCCCGGCGGGATCTGGCCGCCGACGAGCGGCAGCTGGGACAGCTTGGTGGGGCTGAGGTCCGAGATGTTCGCGGCGACGAGCAGGACGAGGGCGCGCGGGGTGCCCGGTACGGACGCGACGACGATGCCGCCGCCGGCCTCGGTGGTGGCGGACAACAGCAGCCGCCCGGCCGTCCTGTCGTAGCGCAGGCCGACGGAGGCCAGGGCGGGCAGGAGTCCGGCGGGGACTCCCGCGGGGACGGACAGCCCGACGGCAGCGGCGAGTTCACGCGCGGTGACGGCGGGGGTGCCGGTCCAGCGGGCGGTGAGGATACGGCCGGTGGGGTCGCTGTCGTAGTCGACGGCGAACTCCAGGACGCGCTCGGTCTCCTCGTCGAGCGGGACGGTCAGCCGCAGCAGTCCGGAGACCTGGGTGTGCCCGGGGGTGCGGTCGACGGTGACGGTGAGGGAGACGGGGAGCTCGTCGACGGTGAGGGTGGTGGTGCACGCGAAGGTGAAGTGGCCGTGGGTGTCGAAGGCGACGGAGAGTTCTTCGACGGTCAGATCGCGCAGGGCTTCGGGTACGTCGATGCCCAAGTGGCCCATGATGGCGGCTGGTTGAAGACCGACCGCGTGCGCGGTGAAGGCCCACCCGTCAGTGGAGGACCAGGTTCCGGCGACGTCCAGCACCCCCGCGTCGAGCTGCCACCGCGCCGCGAGCCCGGCCAGAGTCACCCCGGCCTGGTGCGAGACGGTGAGCACGACCTGGCTGAGCTTGATGCCGGTGACGGGCTCCCAGACGTCGGTGAGGGCGAGGTCGAGTCCGTAGCCGCGGTTGCCCGCGTCGGAGGCGAGTTCGGCCCAGAGGGTGAGTTCGCTGACGGTGAGGGTGGCGGGGACGGGGATGCCGGGGAAGCGGTCCTGGAGGAGTTGACCGGCGTTGACGGGCCGGACCAGGGTGCCGGTCAAGGAGCGGTCGGGGAGGCCGATTTCGACATCGATGGCGATGTCGTCGGCGAGCTCGACCCTGCCGCCGAGCGTGGTGAGGAGCTGGGGACCGGCGAAGGGGCTGAGCACGGAGAACTCGGCGTGGAGGTTCTTCACCGTGAGCCCGTCCAGCGGGCTCCACTCCCGGTCGAGTCCGACGGTCAGCTGGACCGTGAGGAGGCCACTCGTGCCGGAGGTCTGCGGGGAGTCGTTGCCCACGGTATAGGCGACCGCGAGGGCGGTGAGCGCCAGGCCGGTTCCGGGTGCGAGGTCGGGCGGCAGGTCGAAGCCGCCCGTACCAAGGGCCGCGAAGGCCGTCAGGTCGTCCAGTGCCGTGATGCGTACGGGCGTGAATTCGGCGCCGAGCCGCCAGATGGTGCCGTGTGCGGGCGGATAGCCCCACAGGTACGGCTTGGGGGCGGCCTGCGCGCTGGGGAAGTTCAGTTCGGCGCCCGCACCCACCAGTGCCTCGGACTGCTCGTTGAGGGCCGGTTCCACACCGAGCACCAGGTGCAGGGTGCCGAGGCCGAAGCGCTCCAGCGGGGTGAGGGCGTCGCGGAGTTCTTTGGGCAGGTCGGGTGCGTCGGCGGGCAGGGCGGCGTCGATCCGTACCCCGACGACGACGCCTTTGCCGGTGTCGGCGAGGAACCGTACCGCTGTGTGCGCCTCTGTACCGCTTGCCAGTGGCACGGTGCCGACGGCCGTGAGCCGGTCCACGTCGATCGCCGGTGCGCGCACTTGCAGTACGCCGTCGGCGAGGTGGTCGTGGAACAACTCCTCGGTGGGCTCCAGTTCAAGGAATTCGGGTGGGACGGTGAGTTCCGGCAGGCCTACGGCGGCCTGCAGGGTCGCGCGCAGCGTCTCGACGGTCAGCGCCATGGCAAGCCTCCTACTCGTACGAGATCTCGTAAGTGCCGGCGCCGTCGCGGTCGATCCACAGGATCCAGTCGCGGCCCGTCCATTCGCCTGCGGGGCTGCCGGGGACTGCCGGGTTCGGGGGAAGCGGCTGCCCGGCGAGGGTGCTGAAGACGCCCTTTCCGGTCATGTCCTGGAAGCCGAACTGCCAGGGGACAGCGGTGGTGTTGCCCTGGTAGCCATGGCCCCAGTGCCTTTTCAGCGGCTTCTTCGAGGTGACCTTGGGGTCCGGGATGCCGTGCGCGGTGCGGACCGTCTCCCAGTCGCCCAGCATTCGATCATTGAAGTCGCTGTCGGTACAGGTGGCTGTCCTGCCACCGAAGAGGAGGGGACCAGTACTGACGAACAGACCGTCCGGGGTGGTGTGCTCCAGCCATTCCTTGCACGTGGAGGTCTTGCTCCCGTGATGGCCGACTTTGAGCCACAGATTCTTCTCCCGACGGAACCACTTCTCGGTCGGGTCCTTGTCGAAGTCGATCAGGAACTTCTCGTTCTGCTTGAGGGCGTCGGCCATCAGCAGCACCTTCTGGCGCTGCCCGCCGCCGTCCACTGCCCCGGTCAGCACGAGGACCAGGCTGCTCAGATTGGCGAGCGCTTCCTTCTGGGCGCCTTGGATCCTGGCGGCCCCTTTCAGATGAAACGCACCGCTGTCGATCAAGTAGAGGTTCGGTGCGGCAGGGGTCACAGGGGGGAACAACGGCTCCGGAACTCCCTGGTCCGGCTTCTCCCGTGGTGGATGCACCACGCTGTGCCCGCTGGAGCTCGTCAGGCTCGCAGGGTTGGTGAGCAAGGTCTCCATGAAGCGGAAGCTCCTGTTGCCTTCCTTGTAGTCGCCGGATGCCATGGAGTACCAGACGTTGTTCAGGGTGTAACGCAGCTTCTTGGTGGCGGAGTCGAGAAGGACGTCTCCCAGCAGGTTGAAGTGGTCCTCGTCGGGATGACTGATCAGGAGGTAGTCCAGGACGCCGGGGTTGACCAGGTCCCCCAGGTGATCGTCGATCCGCTTCCGGAGGTGGTCGATCAAGCGCTGTTTGGCCGTGCCCGCGGCCGGCGGCCCCCCTGCCTGTGGCCGCGACGCCACCTCTCCCCCGGGTTTGGACCCGCAGTCCAGCAGCACCGCCGCGTCCGCCTTCGGCGCCCCCGGTTTGTAGAACGTGATCAGGGTGCAGTCGCCCTGCCCCACATTGAAGAACACCACCTTGACCGGCATGTCGTCCCCTCGATGACGTCGGTCCGTAACGGACCGCGCACCTACGGACGACAGCCCGCAACCCGCGCGCGGTCGCCGGGCCATCCCACCGCACGCGAGACCGATGACCACCAGGAATCCCCGTCTATGGCGCATTCCGGAGCAATCCTGGCCTGATGTCCGCCGTCCGACGCGCCGTCAGCTACTGACTTCGGCTTGTCAGGGTGACATGGGGGTATCGAGGGCAAGGCCGGTTCCGGCTACGAAACCGTGCACGTGCGGTGCCCATCCCGGAGGGGTGTGGTGCTCGTCTCGCCTGCCGGTCAGGCTTTGAACGAGTGCAAGTTGGACGCGGCGGGGGTTTGCTCCGCGTCGTGTGCCTCGAAGGTGCGATGCGCTGGGCAAAGCGCAGGCGGACGGCTGGACTTGCGTCATCGTCACCAATGGCCGCACCGTCCAGCAGGAAGCAAAGATCCGTGACACCGGACTCGACCAGCTTGTCCAAGGCTGGGTGATCTCCGAAGACGTGGGCCACAAGAAGCCGGAACCGGAGATCTTCCAAGCAGCAGCCGCTACCGTCAGTCCCCCCTGCCGGGCGCGTGGGTCATCGGCGATTCGCCGCACTCCGACATCGCGGGCGGCAACATACTCGGTCTTCGAAGCGTGTGGGTGACGGACGGACGCGCCTGGCCGCAGGACTCCTACCAGCCCACCTATATCGCTGACGACGTCGCGTCCGCGATCAATCACGCCATCAGGACATCGGGCCAAAGGGCCACTATTCCTGGTCAGGGCTGGCGGTTCGTGGACGTCGGCGAGCTGGTAGTCAGAAGACGACGACGGCAGCACGCAAGAGTTCGTGCGGGAGGATGCAGTGACGGTCTGACCCTGGTGTCGGCCGGGACGTGGGTCTAGCGCAGCGGGGGTTGTTCCCCAGCTGCGCCCGCGGCGCCACTTCCTATCTCACGGTGCTACTACCTCGATCTCGACTTTTTCCTTTATGAATTCGTCGCCGATTTCGACAGAAGCGCCCTCATTGACCTGGGCCTTTGTTCCAGTGTCGTTGATCACTGTCACCGGGAGCAGGGTGTTGTCGGTGACGGTGGTGGTTCCCGAAGCTGTGGCGGTGGCGCCGGGACCGGGGAGTGGGGTGACGCAGAAGTCCCCGGCGGTGGAGGCGACTTCGATCTGACCGGGGCAGAGGCGGCTGGCGTGGGCAGGGGTCGCGGTGGCCAGCCCGGTGGCGCTGAGGGCGAGGGCGGTCAGGACGGCGGCTATGTGCCGGCGGGGATGTGACTGAGCGCTTCAGTTGGCGAGCGTCGCCAACTGAAGCGCTCGGCGCGGGCGTGTCCGTTACCGTCTCGGTCCTGCTGTGGCGTACAGCACGGTGCCGGTCGCCAGCAGGGCCCACGCGGTCGCGGCGGACGCCGTCGTGGCGGGGGAAAGGATCATCCAGCCGCCCACCTCTCCCGCGATGCCGGGCGGAACCGGGACGACGAGGGTGAACGCGAGCCAGCCGATCGGCAGGGTCCATGCGAACTGTGCCCCGCACAGCACCGCCCCGAGCGCGGCCAGGCCGGCCAGGCCCGCGCTGTCCCGGACGACGAGCGCGGCCGGGGCGAGCTTGACTCCCGCCGCCTGGACCGCCAGCAGCGCCGCCCCGGCGACCGCGCCGGCCAGCAGCACGTGCGCGGCCCGCCGGGGCATCCACCGGATCGCGGCCGTCCGGTCCAGCGCGGCATCCTGCCCGCCGAGCCCGACGGAAGCGGCCGCCACGTTCGCGGTGAGGACCAGGACCGTGATCCCCAGGTCCACCGGTCCTGGGCCGTCGAGGGCCCATACCGCCAGCGCGACGAGCGCGACCGCGGCGGCAGAGGTGGGCACCTGCCGTGAACGCGCGTACAGCATCAGCCATCTCATGGGGATGTCTCCCCCGTCAGCGCCGCGAGCGCGTTCTTGCAGGAGAGCGCGGCGGCATGCGTCTGGGCGATCCGCGAGCGCTGCTCGGCCGGCGGCAGGGCCGTCAGCTTCTCCCAGGCGGCTTTGGCGTTCGCCCATGTACTCTGCGAGTACGCGTAGGTGTCCGGCACCTGCAGCGGTTCGAACCGGCGATCGCCGAGGGCCCAGCTCGCGGCGATGCTCTGTGCGGGGATGTCGATCTGCCCCCCGCCCTCCCAGGGGGTGCGCGGTTTGCAGTTGGGTGCCAGGCCCTGGACAACCAGGAGGCGGGTCAGTTCGGCCCCCGCCGCGTGAGCGATCAGCGGGTCGTCGAAGTCGATCAGCACCACGTTGCCGGAGAGTTCGCGTGGGTCGCCGAGCGCGCGCAGCTCGGTGTCCTCCCGCACCGAGTTGGGCGCCTTGTCACCGAGGGCGTTGTGCAGCACGCGCAGCGCCTCCTTGCCGTGCGGCGCGAGCTCGGGCAGGCGTGAGCGGTTCGCCTGCGTCACGCACACCGGTCCGTCGCAGACCAGGGTGGCGGCGGCCTTGTCGACGACGTAGGTGTCGCGCGGAGCGGCCGGCAGGATCAGCAGGGCCAGGGCCGCGCCGGCCAGGACGGGGGCCACCGCGAGCAGCCGGGCCCGGCGGGTGGCGGCCGACAGCAGTGCGAAGCCGGTGGCGAGCAGGCCGAGCAGCCAGAGCGTCTGACCGAGGTGCACGGAGTTGGACAGGGTCAGCAGCATCTCCCGCGGCTCCGCGGTCGCCGGGGACAGCAGGGCGAACCGGTTCGGCGGGATGGTCCAAGGCAGTGCCCCGTCATTGGCCTGCCGCAGGAGGAGGGACGTCAGCAAGAGGAACACCGTCAGGGCCGGCGGGGTGAGCACGGAGGGCACGGCCCGCGCGACACCCATGCCGAACACGGCCCCCGCGACGAGGGCCACCGCCGCCACGAGCGAGATCGGCAGCCAACCCAGGGGCATGTAGGTGGTGGCGCCGAGGGCCACCTGGACTCCGCCCACCAGGATGAGGAGGCCGAAGCCCGATGCCAACGCGAGCGCCATCGCACCGGCCGGCAGCGCCGCACGGCGCCAGGCCGGCAGCGGCGTGGTCGTCAGCAGTTCGGCCGTCCGCGAGCGGGATTCGCGCAGCCCGTACACCGCTCCCATGCCCACCACGAGCGGCCACCAGAAGACCAGCAGGTACCGGGTCCACAGGGCCATGGAGGTCCACTGGGCCGTCCACCCCGCGGCGCCCCTCCACCAGATCCCGTCGATCAGACAGAAGACCGCCAGGCTGCCTGCCAGGACGACGACGCCGGGCCACGGGGCGAGGGAGCGCTTCAGTTCGATGCGCAGGACACGTCCGTTCACCAGGTGCCTCCCTGCCGGCCGGAGCCCTGGAGCAGCGCCGAGTAGCCGCGCTCCAGGGGGCTGTCGCCCGGGTGGTCGGGGCTGCCCGCCGCGGCCAGGTCGTCCGGCGTGCCCTGGAAGACGAGGCGGCCGTCGGCGAAGAGCACCACGTCGGAGCAGGCGGCCGCGACGTCCTCGACGAGGTGGGTGGAGACGACCACACAGGTGTCGCGGCCCAGTTCCTGGAGCAGCTCGCGGAAGCGCAGTCGCTGCGCCGGGTCCAAGCCGACCGTCGGCTCGTCCAGCAGCAGCACCGCGGGGTCGTTGACGATGGCCTGGGCGATGCCGGCCCGCCGCACCATGCCGCCGGACAGGGTCTTCATCCGATGGTCGGCGCGGTCGGCCAGGCCCACCCGTTCCACGGCCCGCTGGACAGCCGCGGGGACGTGCGGCTTCGGGACCTCTTTCAACCAGGCCATGTACTCGACGAACTCACGCACCGTGAAGCGCTTGTAGTAGCCGAAGTCCTGCGGCAGGTAGCCGATCCGGCGACGCAGGGCCCGGTGGTCGACCATCGCGCCCACAGAGGTGCCGAGCAGCTCCAGTTCGCCCTCGGTGGGGCGCAGTACGGTGGCCAGCGTCCGGATCAGGGTGGTCTTTCCCGCTCCGTTGGGCCCCAGGAGGCCGTGGGTGCCGGTGCCCAGGGAGAGGTCGAGCCCGTCGACGGCCATCTTCTTGCGTCCGACGCGTACTCTCAGGCCGCCGGCCCGGATCTCCCAGGCGTAGGTGTTCGGCGCGGTGTCGGCCGCGCTCGTGGTGGGCGTCATGCGGTGGTCCCTTTCGAGGGTCGACGATGGTTTCACAGCGTTGAGTACGCGTTTCTGCGGGCGATCACGGCGCCGATGCCGAGCGCGAGAAGCAGCCCCCACACGGGCAGTTGGTCGGTCTGGAGGACAAGCCGCAGGACAAGGGGGACGTGGCCGGTGACCGACGCGGGTACCACGACGAGGACGCCCCACGCGACGGCCAGCCCGGTGGCGGCGCGGGTCACGCCGACCACGCTGCCCAGCGCCAGGGCGGTGGAGGTGAAGGCCAGGGAGGGCAGCAGCCACTGCGCGGCCGTCATGGTTCCGGTCAGCCATCCCCCCACCAGGAGCCCGGGCAGGACCACCACGAGAACCGCCGTGGTGCGCCTGAGGAGCAGGGGCAGGCCGGCTCGGGCGGTCGAGGCCGTCAGTTCGTGCGCCGGGTCCAGGCCGCTCGACCACGATGCGGCGACACCGCACAGCGGCAGCACGGGCGCGATCGCCAACACGGGAGAGATGTCGCCGAAGAACGACGGCGACGCGACCGCGTCCAGCAGCAGCGCCATCAAGGTGACGACGACGGTCATGACCAACCACGGGGCCATGGCCGGCGTCAGCCAGGCCGCCACCCACCTCGGGCGCACTCGCCGCGAGGGCGCCCTGACAGCCGCGTCCAACTGCGGTTCCAGACCGGCCCGGACGGTGTCGAGGAGCGCGGCGATGCCGGGCGCCTCGGTGGCCACACAGGCCGCCAGGTGGCTCCGGCACGGCGCGCACGTCTCCAGATGAGCCTCCAACGCCCATACCGTGTCCGCGGCCATCGTCGCGTCACCACGTGCGTAGTCGTCGATCAACTGCCTCGACGCGTGTTCCCCGCTCATGTCAGCGCCTCCCGCATCGCGATCCGGGCCCGGCGGGCGCGGGTCTTGACCGTGCCTTCGGGCAGTCTGAGCAGGACGGCGGTCTCCCGGATGGAGAGCCCGTCGAGCACCGTGGCCTGCAGTACCTCGCGGAGTTCCGGCGCCAGTCGCCGCAGGGCGTCGCCGACGTCGCCGCCGACGGTCCCGGCAAGTGCCTCTTCCTCCGCCGCGGGCACCACCGCCCGCTCGGCGGCGGCGACCGGCGGTTCGGCGTGGTGGGCACGGCGCCGGAACGCGTCGACGAGGCGGCGCGCCGCGATCGTCCACAGCCACCCGACGGCCGTCCCGCCGACCGCGCTCCCGGCGAACGCGCCAGCCGCACGCCACACCGCCAGATAGGTCTCCTGCATGACCTCGGCGACGATCTGCTCGTCCGCGCAGCGGCGGCGCAACCGCACCGCCAGCCACGGCGACGTGCGCCGGTACAACTCGTCGAACGCCCCGCGGTCACCTCTCGCCACCAGCCGGACGAGGCGTTCCTCGTCCAGCTCGTCCAGTGCTCTCCTGCGTGATCTCACACCAGCCAGACGCCCGATGCGGCGCGCAGGTTTTGCATCTACCGTGAGCTGCGTCACAGTCTCACGCGCGGAGGATTGCGATCCCCACGAAACCCGGTCGCCGGCTTCGACCCGGCTCGTGGTGAAGCCTGGCGTCTCGCGGTGCTTCACCCTCCTCGGCGCAGCCCTGGCCAAGTACGCCGACTGGCTCGCAGTCGCCATCGATGCCGAAGGTCCAGCCCGCCGACTGAAGCACTCACTCGCCAACCGAAGCGCTCAGTCACAGGGGAGCGTGTCGGCGGTTCATCAAGGTCTCCCTCAGAAGTCGTCTCATTTGGTGAGTCTGCGGTAGCGGATGAGGGTGCAGGCGATGGCAGTGAAGGCGAGGAAGTGTTCGGCCTTGCGCTCATAGCGGCGGTGCAGGCGGCGGCAGCCGGCGAGCCAGGACATCGTGCGCTCGATCGTCCAGCGGTGCCGGCCCAGTCGGGTGGAGGACTCGATGCCTCTGCGGGCAATGCGGTGCCGGATGCCTCGCCCGCGGAGCCATCGACGCAGGTCGTCGTAGTCGTACCCCTTGTCCGCATGCAGCTTGGCGGGCCGTCGTCGGCGCGGCCCGCGGCGCGAGCGGATCGGCGGGATGCCCCGGACGAGCGGCTTGAGTGCCTGGCTGTCGTGCAGGTTCGCGCCGGAGATGCCGATGGACAGGGGCAAACCGGTCCGCTCGCTGATCAAGTGGATCTTCGAGCCCTTCTCGCCCCGGTCGACAGGATTCGGACCTGTCAGCTCCCCCCTTTCAGGGCCCGCATGTTCACCGAGTCGATGGCGCAGCGCGACCAGTCCAGGTCCCCGCGCGATCCCAGTTCGTCGAGGACGACGCGGTGGAGCTTGGCCCAGACCCGGGCAGCGGTCCACTCGGTGAAGCGCCGGTGCACGGTCGGCCCCGACGGACCGAAGACCGGCGGCAACTGCCGCCAGGTGCAACCCGTCGTGGCCACAAAGATGATCGCCGCGAGGACCTCACGGTCACCATACCGGCGTCGACCCCCGCCCTGCGGCCGTGACGGGGCGGGCGGCACCACCCGCTGGAACAGGTCGTACAGCTCGTCCGGCACCAAGCGTTCCACGATCAGCACGAGCCCAGACTACCGACCAGCCCAAATGAGACGACGCCTTAGCCGGGAAGTAGAGGTAGCAGACCCCTCCCGAACCGCTCTTGACCTGGCCTTTTGCGTCATGCCGCTTCGTCCTCAGCCAGATGTTCTCGAACTCCTCACGCTTCCCTCCGGCACCGCAGCCTGGCCCGTGGCCCGGCTCGGCACTCTGGACCGCGAGGGCGCGCCCGGGCGGCGGGCCCGGATGCCGCCCGCCGCACTGCCCGGGGACACCAGGTCCGCGCTGGCCGCCGTCGTACGTGACATCGTGACCGCCTCCCGGCCGGCGGGACCCCGGCAGATCGACTTCGCGATCCCCCGGTGAGGACGGCTGAACCTCATCGAGATCAACGCGCGCTTCGGCGGTGCGTCCAACATGAGCTGGACGAGCACGGATATCGAGCCGCACCGCGCACACGCCCAGGCCGTACTGCACGGCCGCCTGCTCCGATCATCTCGCGCCCTGCGTGCGGCGCTTGAGGTCCTCGTACCGAACCGAACGGCACCCGGCTGCCGGACCCGCCGGAAGGCACGACACTGACGGCCTTCACCGCCGACACCGGCTACCGGGGCCGTACACCTCCGGCGTCCACCGCGCGGTGCTCGCCGCCACCCCGGACCGGGCTGCCGCCGCCGGGGCCTGGCTGTGCGGGCTGCCGTCCGGGGTGCTGCTATTGGTCGCCGAATCCGCCGTGGGCATGCTCGACCACGGCCTCTCCGCCCTCAAAGCCAACGGTCGGCCCGGCACAGAGGTTGGTGATGAGCTTGCGTACCCTGCCGGCGACGACGGGGGTGACTCCGTGGATCAGCTGGGCCCCGTACACCAGCGTGGTGCCGGGCGGGGGCTGGCACAGCCACCGGGTGGCGGCGATGGTGTTCAGGTCGACCGGGCCTGAGCGGGCCGTGATCTCGTGCGTGAAGCGTGTTCCGGGCGCAAAGGTCCCGTCCGGCCCTGCCCGGCGGTCGCTCCACAACTCGTCGCAGGAACTGGTGTCGAGGTAGAACTCACCTCCCTCTTCGGCGTCCTGGAGGTTGAACACCACGCGGGCCAGCCGCACGAGCTGCTCGTCCGGACCGCCCAGGCCGTGCACATGCACGCGGATCATGTCCCCGGGTTTGAGGTCGTAATAGAGCCACGGGTCGACCCACAAGGCCGATGGGAACGCACGGTGCAGGGCCGGCATGGCCCGCTCGATCGCGCCGTCGAGAAGCTCCTGCACGCTCCCGGGCGGTGTCAGGCCCTCGGCGGGCCGGGCCGGGACCCAGCCGGTCATGGCGAGGTGCTCGTCCATGATCTTGGTGACCTGGGCGGTCTCCTCGGGAGTGAGGAAGTGCTCGATGGTCTGCACAGCCAGGGTCTCGGACGTGTTGATCACTCCACGGCTCCTCTCGCAGTGCTTTCGTCCCTCCATTCCAAGGGTGGTGGGGCGGCGCCAACAAGGCCGTCCGCCCGCCGGACGGGGGGACCCTCCGGCGCATGCGACGTCGGCACCGGCGCATACGCGAGGGCATGAGCCGGAGCCTGCGCCGTGGCACCGGAGCAGGCACGGCGGCACCAGCAGCGGAGCAGCGGTGGTGAAGGTGCCGTCCGGCTCGTTGTCCGATTCTCCACGGACGCGGGGAGTGGGCACTCATGTCTGTCCGCGCGGATGCCCTGGGCACCGAACTCCGCCGCCACGGACCTTGTTGATATCGACGATCGCGAGGTCGAATGGACGAGTGACCGTCACGGGCGAAGGCACCGGCACCTGCTGTCGCGCCGAGTGGCAACTCCACTACGTCGCCGCCCAGTTCGCGGCCACCCGCCCCTCCGCGACGCCGTGAGACGACGGCAGGTTCGGCGAGGTCAGGGAGGTCGGGGAGGTCGGGGAGGGATAAGACATGCGAGCCTGCGGGGCGTCACCGCCGGGGCGCGTCGGGGATCCAGGTGCCGTGCAGGCCGAGCGGAACCCGGACGGGCAGGTGGATGCGGGCGACCGGCGCGCCGCTGAAGTCGCAGGCGGACAAGAGGACCAGCTCGGTGGCGCCGCCCTGCCCGGGCCGCGCACCCCGAGGGCGAACCGACTGCCGCCCCCGGCGTGACAGGCCGGTTCAACCGATGCCGTGGACGACGGTGCCGTTCCGCACGATCGTCAGCTTGCGGGGGACCGGGCTCCCCCGCGACGGAAACTCGGATGCGGGTGCTGCACGGACCCTCCTAGGCTGCGCCCATCGGGAGCGTCAGGCGCCGTATCGACTGACTAGCGGATCGGAGATGCACGGGGTATGACCAGTCAACTGTTCGCGATCTGCTTCAATGCGACCCGGCCGTCGGACCTAGCGCGCTTCTGGTCCGGGGTCCTGGGCTGGGAGTTGGCCGAGGGTCCGGACGATGACGTCGCCATCCTGCCCCCTGATACCGCCGGGTTCCGCATCCGTTTCCTGCCGAGCCAGGAGCCGAAGATCGGCCAGAACCGGGCGCACTTCGACCTGACGAGCGCCTCCCCGGAGGATCAGCAGCAGACGGTGGCCAGGGCGCTGGAGTTCGGCGGGAAGCACATCGACGTGGGCCAACTCCCCGAAGAGGGACATGTAGTGCTCGCCGATCCGGACGGCAACGAGTTCTGCGTCATCAGGGCGGGCAACAAGTTCCTCGCCGACACCGGCTTCATCGGAGCGCTGGCCTGCGACGGTACGCAGGAGGTCGGTTACTTCTGGAGCGAGGCGCTGCGGTGGCCGCTGGTCTGGGACCAAGACCAGGAGACCGCGATCCAATCGCCGAACGGCGGTACGAAGATCACGTGGGGTGGTCCTCCGGTGGCGCCGAAGACGGGCACGAACAGGCTGTACTTCGAGCTGGCGCTCCCCGACGACGGCGACTGGGAGGCGGAGGTCGACCGCCTGATCTCGCTCGGCGCGACGCGCACCGACATCGGCCAGAGCGACAGCGACAGGGTGCTGCTGCTCGACCCCGACGGCAACGAGTTCGCCGTACAGAGGCCCTGGTAGCGGACTGTTGTCGGGCGGGCTGTGTTTCCTAGGCGTTCGCCTGTGGAACGCGCGGTCACTCGGCAGTCCACCTTCGGCCATCGTGATTCATGAGTTGTCGCGGACAACTGGACGCCTGAAACACCCTCAAGAAACCGTCTCGGCTCGTGAGCGACGACTTCATGCGCGTGGAATGGCGTGTCTGGCCGGTGTCCACCTGCGCCGAGCCCGTCGGGCACGACCGCCTTGGGGATGCACGCACATCCACCCGCCCGACAGTCCCTCGACTCCCCACCCGACGCGCTCTGCAAAGCCGGGGTCACCCGGATCTTCTCCGAGAAGACCTCCACCCGCGCCACCCAGCGCCCCGAACTGGACAAGGCCGTCGCCCTTGCCGGCGCACTGCGCGCCTCCGGGGTGCGCGTCACGCTCGTCGTCCACGAGCACAAACGGCTCGGCCGCGGCATTGAACTAGCCACCCGAGCCGAGGAGTTGAAGGCGAGCGGCCTCCGCCTGGAGCTCCCCACCGGTGCGCTCCATGGCGCGCACGCCCCCTCCGGAGTCGCGTCCACCGCCCCAGCCGCCTGGTCCGGTAGGGAACGCGAATACATCCGTGAGCGCGCCCTGGAAGGCCACGAGTCCGCCCGCAAGCGCGGCAAGACCATCGGCGGTGCGGGCGTCACCGACGACGACATGCTCTCCACGGCCCTTCACCTGCGCGATCAGGAGCTGAGCCTGCGCGACATCACCAGCCGCCTCGCCATCACCACGTGCAAGAAGATGGGCCAACACCCCTCACCCGCCACCGTAATGGGGATGCTCCGCAAGCACGACGAGCAGACACCGGCCGCCTCGGCGGCACAGCCGAGCCATACGACCGCAGCCCCCGAGCGTTGCGCAGGGCTGCACACCGCCTGGCCGCAGCGGCACGAGAGCAGGGCCATGTAGCGCGAAAGCGTAGGGAATTGGGCGCCGATGTCGTTGGTACGGTCGGTGGATGGAGATCTGGGACGCGGGCGCTGTACGCGTTCGGATACGGCAGATGGCAGCAGGGGACCCGATGCTGAAGCGCTTCGGGGCGGACACGCACCGGTACGAGCTGGCGCCTGCGCTGCCGGAGGCGGAGATCAAGGCATTCGAGGAAGCTCACGGCATCGGCCTGCCGGCGGAGTACCGGTCCTTCGTCGTGCAGGTGGGCAATGGCCCCGCCGGTCCCGGTCACGGGTTGATGCCGTTGACCGTCCCCCGCGTAGAGGCCGACGAGGGGTGGGCGGTGGACGACGAGTGGGAAGAGGACCGACTGCCGGGCCGACTCACCGAGCCGTTCCGTCTCGCCGAACCCCTGCCCGGCCGCATCGACGCACCGGCCGACGGGCTGACCCGGGGCACGCTCATGCTGGCCGAAGAGGGCTGCGGCATCTACATCCGGCTGATCCTGAACGGCCCGCGAGCGGGTGAGGTCTGGCAGCTCGACCCGGACTGGGGCGGCTTCGTCCCAGTGAGCCCCGGTTTTCGCGCGTGGTACACCGAGTGGCTGGAGCGTCTGTGAACATGCCTCACGCCGTCCGGACCAACCCGCCGCCCTTCGATGAGCCGCATCATGAGCAAGTGCCCCAGGCGCGCAAACGTGGATGGCACCCGCTCGACCTCCGCCGGCACAGGACACACGCCTACCGACCGTGCCAAAGTTCACACAGAGCTAAATTCGAACGCGCGAATGATTTACCGCTGGCTGCGGGCCTCCTCCGCATCCTGGAAACGTGGCTGTAGCTCGCCCTCTACCGCGTCCGGCAGCAGATCGCCGCAGCCGAGCAGCTGGCCGCAGAACAGCAGCGGTACAGGCCTCCCCCGCCGCCGGACCGGGGCGTGCAGCTGAGCCTCGGCGGCGATGGTCAACCCAGCACGGTGCGCGTCGGGGGCTGCCGCAGCACGACAAACGCACCCGTCCGGTCTCGCGGGACCAGGCGATGCGCGCCCTCGCCGAGGGCCTGGAGGCGTGCGCGCTCTGCCGGCCGGATACGGCACTCGGCATCCTCTGACCTGCGGACAGTGGCCAGGCGTCGCACGCTAGGAGCATGCGGGGCCGCGCGCCGATCGTCGTGCACCAACTGTCCGCTGTCCGCCGTCGGCGGCCGGCGCGTCACTGCGCGGGCAGGCCCCGCCTCCTCGGACCGGGACACGACGAGCAGGCAGCCGACACCACCTATGACGATGAGGCGGCCGGCCCGATGGTGATCTCGCCGCATGCGCGGCGGCTGCCGCCGGACCTCCGCACGGCGCTGCCGGAGATGGGCAAGTACGACCGGCTGCTGAAGCCGGCTACCAGCCAGGCAACGACGAAGGGCACGAGCGCATGACCCCCACCAAGACCGCCGAGGTTTCCGGGGAGCGGGTAGTGCCGGCGAGGATCCCGCTGCTGCCGGGCGACCCGGAGGGCGCGCTGATCGACGAGGTGTGCCGCGACCTGCGCCTGCCTACAGCGGTCGCCGAAGCGGGTCCGGCGGTCCGCTCCACCACGGCCTCGGCCCCGGTGAACGAGTTCGCCGAGGCGGACGCGGCCAAGCGCAGGTCCGATGTGATCGCCCGCTACAGCAAGGGCGACCTGTTGTGTCTGGACGAGTTCGGCTACCTGAACCTGGACAAGAAGGGCGCCAAGCTGCTGTTCCACATCTTCACCGAGCGGGAGGAACGCAAGGCGACGGCGGTGGCTTCCCACGCCTGGTTCAGCGAATGGGACGAGACCTTCACCGACCCCCGGCTGTGCCCGGCGATCGCTGACCGGCTCACCTTCAAGGAAACCCTGGTCCAGACCGGCACCGACTCCTACCGGCTGAAGGCCACCGAGAACGAATACCGGTCCGCCGGGCGATCGTGATGACGGGCGGCACGGAGGGCAAGGGGGCGAAGTGGCCGCACCGCCCTGACCTGCTGACGCGTCTGGATGCAGAGCTGGGACGGATCGACGAGCAGCTGCGCGCCCTGGCCGCCTCCAAGGACCGGCTCCAGAGCCTGTTGGACGCGGTGGTGGCCATCACCCGCGAGCAGGAGTTGTCCGCGGTGCTGCGCCGCATCGTGACCACCGCCATGGATCTGGTCGGCGCCCGCTACGGGGCACTGGGAGTAGTTGACGAGTCCGGCGAGTATCTCGCGCAGTTCATAGCCGTCGGCTTGTCCGAGCAGGAACACGCGGCCCTGACCGAGGTGGGGTTTCCGCGCGGCCTGGGCGTGCTCGGACACCTGATCCACCATCCCGAACCCCTGCGGATCGACGATGTCTCCTCCCACCCGGCCTCGGCTGGGTTTCCGCCTGGCCACCCGCGCCTGCGTACTCTGCTCGGCGTCGCCATCGGCGTCCGCGGCGAAATCTACGGCGACCTGTACCTCTCCGAGCGACGCGACGGGCGCCCCTTCGACGTGCACGACGAGAACATCGTCGTTGCCCTGGCCGGCGCCGCCGGCATCGCGATCGACAACGTCCGCCTCTTCGAACAGGTCCGTGCCGGATCCGAACTGTTCCAGCGGCGTTTGCTGCCGACGCTGCCCGACATGCGGCCCTTCGACGCCGCCGCCATCTACCGGCCCGCCGCCGCACCCCACCATGTGGGCGGCGACTGGTACGACGCCATCCTGCTTCCGGACGGCGCGGTGGCGGTCGTCATCGGCGACGTGGTCGGCCACGATCTGCATGCCGCCGCTGCCATGGCCTCCACCCGTCACATGCTGCGCGCTCTGCTGTTCGCCATGCGTACTCCGCCCAGCGCGGTCCTCGCCCAGCTCGATCGCACTCTGGAGGCCATCACCGACAACCCCGTGACCACCACCATCCTGGCGCGCATCGAACCTGCGGGGGCTGCCTGGAGGCTGCGCTGGAGCACCGCGGGCCATATCCCCCCTTTGCTGATCACCCCCGACCGCCGGGCGGCATACCTGTTCACGGAGCCTGGACTCCCACTGAACGTCGACAGCAGGCAGATCCGCCCCGACCGCACCCACCCCCTGCCCCCGGACACCATCGTGGTCTTCTTCACCGACGGCCTTATCGAACATCCCGACCACTCCATCCACGAGAGCCTGGACGAACTCGCCGACCTCGCCACCGCGCACGCAGGACTGCCCCTGCAGGACTTCGTGCAGGCCCTGGCCGACCACCACCCCAGCGACGGGCACGACGACATGGCCATCCTCGCCCTGCGCACCCCGGGCCGAAAGCGCACAGGCCCACAGCGACACGGCTAACGGCGGACCCGCCAGGGCGCGCGGCTCCGCCCCGGGTGGTCACCCGAAACAGTCCCGACAGAGCACATTGCGAAAGGTCATACAGATGAGCGGCAGTGTGATGGATCCGGCGAAGGCGGCGGACGATGGACGACCGCGCAAGGCCAAGGGGACGACTTCGCGATGACTGTGGCGAACCACGGCAGGCTCCGGCGCGGCGCCATGACGGCCCTCCAACTCGGTGCCGTCGCCGCGCTGTATTACGCCTCGGGCAAGCTGGGACTGCTCCAGCAACTCGTGCGCGGCCAGGTCACGCCGCTGTGGCCGCCGACCGGCATCGCCCTGGCCGGCCTCCTCCTGATCGGCCTGCGGGCCTGGGCCGGGATCGCTCTCGGCGCCTTCCTGGTCAACATCTCCCTCGGGCCATCGATCCCTGCCGTGCTCGCGATCACGGCAGGCAACACACTGGCACCCCTCTTTGCCTACGCGCTCCTTCGCCGTACCGGGTTCCGCACCCAGATGAACCGCTTCCAGGACGCGCTCGCCCTGGTCTTCCTCGGCGCATTCACGGGCATGCTCATCAGCGCGACGGTGGGCACCAGCACCCTGCGCCTCGCTCACGTTCTGCCCGCCGGCGGGTTCTGGCCCACATGGTGGGTCTGGTGGACCGGCGATGCGATGGGCGTTCTGGTGGTCGCGCCGGTGCTGCTCGCGCTCCGCTCGGCACACTGGCCGAAGGGCACACCACTCTCCCGGTGGGCGGAAGCAACGCTGCTCGTGACGGCCACCGTCGGCGTCGTCTTCCTCGAAAATGCTCCGGTCCCGCTGATCTTCCTTGCCTTCCCGCTACTGACCTGGGCCGCCTTCCGCTTCCAACTCGCCGGAGCCGCACCCTGCGCACTGGCCGTATCCATCGGCGCAATCCTCGCCGCCCCCGGCAGATCAGGCCCGTTCGCCGGTCACACCCTGCTCACCAACCTGATCGCGCTGCAGGCGTTCAACGGCGCCGCCGCGATGACCGCGCTGCTGCTCGCCGCCGCCATCACCGAGCGAAACCAAACCCAGGAGAAAATCGAACAAACTTGTCGGCAGCTCGCCGAGATGGCGGCGAGGATCGCACCGGATACCGGCGGCCCATCAGCACTTTCCGACGGCGACGAGCAGGAAGAAAACGGCGGACCGACTCGGCCGTCGTGATCGATCGACAGCACATTCGTGGACGGTCAACGGCCCTGATCCACGGTGCGTCCCGGCCCGGCCACATGCCGTCGAGACGCGCCACCGGTGTCGGCGCATACAAGGGGGCCCGGGTCCGCCGACCGCGCCTGTCAGGGGCGCAACCCGAAGGACCCGGGAGCCCTCCAGCTCACCTCACTTGTGGCCGCGGCAGAGCTCCCGAAGCCGAGCGTCATCCACCACACCCTCCCCCGATGCCAGGCTCCGCGTGGCAGGTGAACCATCCGTGCGAGGTGGGCAGGCCGAACCCTTCTCGACGCTACGTTGTGCGGGTCGTAGACCACGGCGAGGCGGCCAACAACGTTTACCTGCACACGCCAGGTCACCTGCCGGACGGCTACACGACTGCGACCATCACCGCGGTACGGCATTCGCCACGGCGCTCCCCACGGACTGCAACGATTCCGAAGCGCGCAGCGCGGGACTGGTCCGGCTGGACGAACGCCGTGGGCGATCCCTCACCTCCGGTATGCGGATCCCTCCCGAAGAACCGCAACGTCATCGCCGCCGCCTGTGTCGAGTCGGTTGCACACAGTTGCGCGATGTCCGTCCCGCACCGGCAGTGCCTGGTCAGCCTTTCCGGACGGGCAACCGGTGGTGGGGTGGGCGGAGTGGTGTCCGTGCCGGGTGCGGCTTCTGGCCAGACCAGGAGGATGGGCCGGGGGCATGGTCGGATCGATCAGGAATCGAGAAGCGCGGGACACGGAGCCGGTTCTAGCCTGCTCGACATGAACATCACCATTCACACGAGTTCCCTCCCGCACGACGACCCGGACGCGTCGCTCGCCTTCTACCGCGACGTCCTCGGTTTCGAGGTCCGCAGCGACGTCGGGCAGGGCAGGATGCGCTGGATCACGGTCGGCCCGGCCGGGCAGCCCGACACCTCCCTGCTCCTGGCGCCGCCGGCCGCCGACCCGGGAGTCACCGAGGACGAGCGCCGCACCATCAGCGAGATGATGGCCAAGGGCACCTACGGCTGGATCCTTCTGGCCACCCCGGATCTCGACGCCACGTTCGAGAAGGTGCAGGCCGGTGACACCGAGGTCGTACAGGAGCCGACCGAGCAGCCATACGGCATCCGCGACTGCGCGTTCCGGGACCCCGCGGGCAACCTGGTTCGCATCCAGGAGCTGCGCTGAGCCGTGTGGGCATCGATGCGGCCATACCGATCTGCGCCGCGACCATCTGCAAAGGACGCGGCGCACCTTGCAGAGATGTCCGCCCCGTCGGCCGCGCACCGGTGCCGCGTCCGCATCGGACAGAGGCCCGGAGTCTGTCCCACTGCTGTCGGGCAGTTGCTCGACCGGCTGATCCGCTGCGGCGGGCCGGTTCTCATCACGAGCGCCTGGGGTGCCTGTCCCGGCAAGCACCCCAGGCGCTCGTAGGCGTCGATGGAAGAGGCGAAGAAAAGGGGAGTTCTCTCATGTGTCAGCCCGAGTGGCAGCGTGCACGCGTCGAGGCGCAGCGCCTGACCGATCTGGCGCGGCTGCGCCGCGTCCGCGACCGAATCGACAGGGAGTACGCGCAGCCGCTGAACGTGGAGGCGCTCGCCCGCGGTGTGCACATGTCCGCAGGGCACCTCAGCCGGCAGTTCCGGGCCGCCTACGGCGAGTCGCCCTACGCGTACCTGATGACGCGTCGTATCGAGCGCGCGACGGCGCTGCTTCGGCGTGGTGACCTCAGCGTCACCGAGGTCTGCTTCGCGGTCGGCTGCGCGTCGTTGGGCACGTTCACCACCCGCTTCACCGAGCTGGTCGGCATGTCACCCGGGGCTTTCCGGCGGCGCGCGGCGGATGCGGCGGATGTGACGGCCGACCGTGCCGATGCCGCAAGTACGTCCGGTGATGCGGGGCCCGCGGTCACCGTGGAGGGGATGCCGGCGTGTGTGGCGAAGCAGGTAACCAGACCGGTCAGGAATCGAGAAGCCCCGGCCGCCGAGCAGCCCCTAGCGTGATGGCCATGGCAACCAACGCAACCACCGCATCCACCACGTCCATCGTCTCCGTCACCCTCGAGGTGGCCGACCCCGAGGCCGCCCACCGCTTCTACACCGCCTTCGGAGTGGACACGCACATACGCCTGCGGGCGGCCGAGGCGCACTCCACCGGGTTCCGCGGCTTCACCCTGGCGCTCACGGTCTCCCGGCCGGCCACCGTCGACAGCTTCCTCGGCGCCGCCGTGGACGCCGGCGCCACGGTGCTCAAGCCCGCCGCGAAGTCGCTGTGGGGCTACGGCGGTAGCGTCCAGGCACCCGACGGGACGATCTGGAAAGTCGCGACCTCGGCGAAGAAGGACACCGGCCCGGCCACCCGCGAGATCGACGAGATCGTCCTCCTGCTCGGCGTCGAGGACATGAAGGCAAGCAAGCAGTTCTACATCGGCCGGGGCCTGACCGTGGCCAAGAGCTTCGGCGGCAAGTACACCGAGTTCGCCTCCCGCGAGCCCAGCCCCGTCAAGCTGGCGCTGTACCAGCGCCGCAGCCTGGCCAAGGACCTCGGCGTCCCCGCCAACGGCACCGGCTCGCACCGCATCGCCCTCGGCAGCACCGCCGGCTCCTTCACCGACCCCGACGGATTCGCCTGGGAGACCGCCACCTCGCCCACCCCCGCGCCATCCACCGCGTCGGCACCGTCCTGACTCCCGACGCTGAACTCCCGCCCCGGCCTGCTCATCCCTGTACGAGAGGAAATCTGCCATGCAGCACACGAAGTCGTCTGCCGAGAACTCCGGCACGGCCGCCGGACAGTACAACGGATTCACCGCCGAGGAGCGCGCCGCGATGAAGGAGCACGCGCAGGAGGAGAAGAAGGCGGCGGCGCGGCGCGGTTCGCGGGCGGAGAAGGAGGCGGCAGCGGAGCGGGACGTGCTCGCGAAGATCGCCGAGATGCCGGATGCGGACCGGGTCCTCGCCGAGCGGATCCACGCCATCGTCAAGGCCGCCGCTCCGGACCTCACGCCCAAGCTCTGGTACGGGATGCCCGCCTACGCCAGAGACGGCAAGGTCGTCTGCCACTTCCAGAGCGCGCAGAAGTTCAAGTCGAGGTATGCCACGCTCGGATTCAGCGACCAGGCGGCGCTCGACGACGGCACCATGTGGCCGACCTCCTACGCCCTGAAGGAACTGACCGCAGCCGACGAACAGCGCATCAGCGCGCTCGTCGAGAAGGCGAGGGGCTGAGGCTTGCCGAGGCGGAACGGGCAGCGGGAGTGACCGGCCGCGGACGATACCCGCGCGCTCGGCACAGCCGTCGCTACAGCCCGGCTGATCTCCACCTGCTCATGGAACCTTTCTCGGTAACGATTCATGGCTCGTCGTGAACTCGCTCAGGTGGTTCGGTTGTGTTCGAGCCGGAGCCGGGCCAGGGCCGCGCGACCATGCGCGTGAGGGCGGTGGGGTCGGGGCTGGTCCGGTGCAGGGCCTTGAAGGTCACCTTCAGCAGCTCGTTGGCGCGTTCGGCAACCACGTGGCCGCGGCAGATGAGGGCGTCGAACGCCTTGTCGCCGTCGGTGAGTTCACTACTCCTGGGCCACTTGACCGGGCGGCGGAAGGTGGTCCCCGCCTTCTCGTTCCCGACGTGAGGTCGGCCGAGGACCTGAGCTGGGAGGCGGTGCGGGACTACGAGTTCGGCGCGTACCAGAAGATCCCGTTCTGGCCGTCCTTGGCCAGGGTGTCGAACAGGATCCCGCCTTCCCGCAAGTAGCGCGGGTGCTGGGAGAGGAGACCGGGAACCGAGAACAGCGAAGTAGCGTCGCACGCGAGGTCGCTGTGGATGCAGTAGCGCGCGACGGGGATGCCCGCGAAGTCGACTGGCCCCGGGCCGGTCGACGTGAAACCGAATGCACTCCAGCCCCGGGGCACCCGGCTCCAGAGCCCGGTGTCCGGTTGCCGCGGATCGGCGTAGAGCTTGCCCTCCACCCGCGACGTCGGGATGTCTGTCCGTTTCTCGGCGATCGCCTGAAGGACCTGGTCCGCTGCCTGCGCCCCCTGCGAGTAGCCGACGATCGTGTAGCGCGCGTCCGGATCGGCCTTATGGACCGACTCGACCTTGGCCAGCAAGTTGTCGTAGCCCTGCCGTTCGCTGTCGTCGTAGCTCAGAGCACCGATGCCCGGGATGGCACCGCTGCCGGCCTGCCACGGTCCGGCGCTGGCCTCGTAGCAGACCGGGACGACCACGTTGTCCGGGTTCCCGGCGAGTGCCTGGTTGGCGAAGCCGTAGCTGTGCGTGCACGTCGGGACCGGCTCCGAGCCGCCGGTGCCACCGATCTCGATGTAGTAGTGCTTCCCGGAGTCGGCGTGAGCCACGGCGGGCGGCAGCCCGCCCGTCAGCGCCAGTAATGCCGCGCAGGTTGCAGCCCGCACTGTGGACCTGCGAAGACGTGCGGAAAACTTCATTCCTCTTCCTCCTGCTGATACTCCGCTCGCCGGCACTGTGAGGGACCCCACGCGGTGGGGTTGTCGGTGCCGGACACGCTGTGGCGTTCCGTTGGTCTTGGGTCCCTGCGACTTCGGCCACCGGGTACTCCGGGCCGGGGGATTGACCGGCAGATCCATCAGGGCAGGGCTCCCAAGCCGTCTGCTCGACGGAGCGCTGCTCCCCCAGCCCTGGCCGCGGCGGGCGTTGACAGGACCGCCTCGGCGCGCGGGCGGAAGCCCGCCACTCGCCAGGTCACGCAACAGCTCCGTCAACTTCCTTGTGAGGAAGGCACGTTCGCCCCAATCGCGGGTGACGCGCTCATCCCCTGGCACGGTTCTGTCGCGACGCGGCAGGAGAGCGGCCAGAACGCCCAACTCCAGCGTGGCCCCCAGGCCCACCCGCTGCCCATGGTGGCCAATCCGCCCTACCCCAGGTAGGCGTAACCCCGCTCGCGACCTTCTCGTGCGACCGCTCTCATCCACATGCCCCCCATGCCATGAAGAATCATCGCGAGCAACCAGTATCACCGCGCGGCCCATCGGTATCCACACATCCATGTGCAGTTCGTGCCAAGAACGTGTACACAAATCACGAACCCCATCGCGGTCCTCGACAACCTGCGCCAGGTCGGCGACCTCGTCCCCATCCGCCCGGGCACCCGGCGCGCCTTCGTGCCCACCACCCCCGGCCCGGGGCACCAGATCCTGCTCAACAGCCGCCACGCCTTGGACAAGGGCGGACCGTTCTTCAAGAACATCACCACCTTCTTCGGCGCCGGCCAGGCCACCTGCCCCAACGCCATACACCCCCGACTGCGCCTCCTCTTCCAACCGGCCTTCCGCCCACCCATAGCTGGTCGCCGAATACAGCCACGAGGCTGTGCAGCAGCCAACGGCGCACCACAGCAGTCAGTCGTCAACCAGCCGCCGAAGGTCCGGTCCACCGCAGACTCGACCGCAAACTCACCGGTGCAGCCAGGCGAAGACCCCGTAGCCCGCGTCGATCCCCTCCCCCGACCACGCGGAGCGCATACCTCCCAAGCCCGATGCCCCAGCGGCATCGCACCCTGCGGCGTAGCATCTACGAGGTGTTTTCCGAGTACGCAGAGCGCGCGTCCCGGCTGCCGGACGCGGTCGTGTGGACGCGGCAGGCCGTCCGACCGGGTGACCGGGAGACGGCGGCCGTGCTGCCTGACGGATGTATGGACCTGCTGTGGACCGAAGGCAGAGTCCTCGTTGCCGGGCCCGACACACGCGCCTACTTCCCTGGTCCCGGTAATCGGGGCCCATGGGCGGGCGTCCGCTTCTTCCCCGGCACCGCACCGGCCCTACTCGGCGTGCCTGCGCACACGTTGCGGGACCAACGCGTGGAGCTGACCGACCTCTGGCCCGGCTCCGAGACCCGCCGCGCGATCGAACGTGTCGACGCAGCACCCGACCCGGCTTCTGCCCTCGAAGACCTGGCGCTGCGTCTCGCAGCCGACGCCGGCCCCGTCGACCCGCTCCTGCGAGCGATCGTGACATCCCTGACGGCCGGCCGCTCCGTCACCGCGACCGCCCATTCGGTGGGTCTCGGAGCACGGCAACTCCACCGCCGCTCCCTGACCGCTTTCGGCTACGGCCCCAAAACCCTGGGTCGCATCCTGCGCCTGCAACGCGCCCTCGCCCTGGCACGGGCCGGCGTCTCCCTTGCGGAGACGGCCGCCTTGGCGGGTTTCGCCGATCAGCCTCATCTGGCCCGCGATGTACGGGAGCTGACGGGAGCATCACTGACCGGCCTGCTGGGACGGTAGCTCAAGCCTCGGCGTCGGCATCGGCATCGGCATCGGCATCGGCAAGTGGTGCGAACAAGTCGACG
Organism: Streptomyces albospinus; assembly: GCF_014648695.1. Lineage (GTDB taxonomy): Bacteria > Actinomycetota > Actinomycetes > Streptomycetales > Streptomycetaceae > Streptomyces > Streptomyces albospinus. Next base: position 195,519 of record NZ_BMRP01000010.1, on the reverse strand, counting down.
CCATTGCCGTCCGGGTCGTGCACCACGGCATATCGCTGGCCCCAGAAGGCGTCCCAAGGCTTCAGCTCACCGTGGTAACCGGCACCGACCAGATCCTCGTACACCGAATCGACATGCTCGGGACCCGCACAGCGAAACGCCAGCCCCACCCGGCCGCCGCCCGTCGGCGGACGCCATGCCGGGTAGAAGGAGCGGACGGTGTCCTCCGTGTCGAGGGCGAGGCGGAGCCCGCCCGGCAGTGCTGCCTCGACGTGCGGCTGATCCTCGGAGCCTTCGGGGAACTCGATCCCCAGGCGTCGGTAGAAGGCGAGCGAGGCAGCCAGGTCGGAGACGACAAGGCCGATGACATCGAATTGGGGTGTTGGTGCGGAATTCATGGTCGGCAGCGTAGGCGGGCGCGGACGCCGGGTCTTGAAGGAAACGGACACCCACTCAGCCAGAGGCACGACCATGGCCGCGAGCAGCAACCCGAGCCGTACGCCCGGACACCGACAGGTGCATATATCCGCACAGTCGAAGTCACCCGGACCGGCACCTTTGATCGTCAGCCCATCACGTCGCCGCCGCAGGGCCGGGTTGGACGGGGCTCTCGGCCCTGGAGTCCTGCAACCGCAATCCGGCGCTACTGGACGCCCAGCGGATGGAATCCCCCCTTATCGGTGGACGCCCGCAGACTGCTGTGTCCACGAAAACGGGTTCTGCTTCAACTTCCGTGTTGTCGTATCGGCCGTTACGACAACAGGACCTACTTCCATAGGAGTTGGAAGCCAGCCCAGCCGAACATTGGGCACTTGAGCATGATGATCAGGGTTGACATGACCTTCGACCGGATCAAGATGCTCAAACGCCTGATGTTCGGTCGCGCTGGATTCCAGCCTCTCCGCAAGCGGGATCTCCCGGCTCCGTAATCGGGTCGATGACGGGCTCGGCCGGAACTTACGACCAGGGGCGTGACGATCATTTTCGAGTGGCGGGGCGACATCGACAACACTTCCCTCAACGCGCTGCACGCGGACGGCTTCGGCCACCCGGTCGTTCAGATCGACTGGCGAGCATGACTTGAACGCCACAGCCTTGGCTGGGTCTGTGCCTGGGAAGACGGCTCTCTGACCGGCTTCGTCAACGTTGCCTGGGACGGCGGAGCTCACGCCTTCATCCTGGACACGGTGGTCGCCCGGCATTGCCGGGCGAAAGGAGTTGGCGCCAGGCTCGTTGCGATCGCAGCCAGCCGAGCCCGGGCCGCGAGATGTGCTTGGCTTCACGTCGACTTCGAGGACCATCTGCGTCCGTTCTCCTTCGATGGCTGCGGCTTCAGAGAGACGGCAGCCGGGCTGATCGCCCTATAGCGCGAAGCCTCCCACCTGGATTTGCTACACACAACCAGGCCCCATCAGGGCATTTCCGTTTCCAGGAGTTGGGCCGGCGTCGGCCCAGGCAGGGTTCTACGAGCGAGTCGCCTCGTAGTCGGGAAGTGCGGCCGGGGTGGCGGGCCGGGGTGTCGGGCGCATGGTCAGGGTCAGTACGGCCAGGCCGGCGAAGATGATCGCGGCGACTACGCCGATGACGTGCAGGGCGGCGGTGAACGCCTCCCGCGCGGTGTGCAGGAGTTCGGTGCCCTGGTCGGCGGGAAGGTGCCGGCTGGTGGCGATGGCGCCGGCCAGCGAGTCGGAAGTGCCGTCCGTCCGGCTGCGGTAGACCACCGCGGCCAGTACGCCGAGCAGCGTGAAGCCGAGCGAACCGCCGAAGTAGTTGCCGGTCTCCGACATCGACGCCGCCGAACCGGCCCGCTCCGGCGGCACGGATCCGACGATCAGCCCGGTGCCCAGCGCGAACAGCGGTCCGGTGCCCAGGGCCAGTACCGCGATGCCGGTCATCACCAGCGGCAGGGCGCTCGCACCGCCGACGCCGACCAGTAGCAGGCTACCCAGCGCCGACCCCACCAGTCCGCCGGCAATCGCGGTCGTCTGCCGCATCCGCCGGGCCAGCGCCGGCGCGGCCATGGTGCCGACCGCCACGCCCAGGCCCATCGGTGCGAACAGCATCGCCGACGCGAACGGCGAGAAGCCCAGCACGCTTTGCAGGTACTGGGTCACCAGCAGGCCCGTACCGGCCATGGCGATGCCGGCGAAGACCAGCGCGACGAGTACCGCCGTGAACGGGCGGTTGCGCAGCAGCCGCAGGTCCAACAGCGGTGCCTGAACCCGGAGTTGCCGGCGAACGAAGAGGAAGCCGATGGCTGCGCCGACGGCGAGAGCCGCCGCCGGCACGGCCGGCGTGCTCTCGACGGTCAGTTGCTTGATGCCGTAGACCATCAATAGCACCGCCACCAGCGACAGCCCGACGCCGACCAGGTCCAGCCGGCCTGCCTGGTCGTTGCGGAATTCCGGCAGCAGGACCGGCCCGGCGAGCAGCAGCAACGCCATCGCCGGCACGGCGACCAGGAACACCGATCCCCACCAGAAGCGCTGGAGCAGGAATCCGGCGAGTACGGGTCCGAGCGCGCCGCCGGTGAACTGGCAGGTCGCCCAGATCGCGATGGCCTGCCCGCGCTGCCGTTGGTCGCGGAACATGTTGGTGATCAGGGCAAGGGTGGACGGCGTCAGGGTCGCGCCGGCGACGCCCAGCAGCGCACGCGCAACGATCACCATCAACGGGCTGACCGCGAAGGCGGCCACCACCGACAGCACCGCGAACGCCGCTCCGCCGATCATCAGCAGCCGCCGACGGCCGATCCGGTCTCCGAGCGTACCCATCGTGATGACCAGGCCGGCCACCATGAACCCGTAACTGTCACTGATCCACAGCTGCTGGACGTTGGTGGCCCCTACGTCGGCACTCAACTGTGGGAGGGCGAGGAGCAGCGCCGTCATGTCCATCGCGACGAGCAAGGTCGGCAGCATGAGGACGACCAGTCCCAGCCATGCCCGGTTGACTCGCATTTCCGAAACTCCTTGTTCTCTAGACGTTTCGCCGCTTGGTCGGAGCGGCCGAGAGCTTCTTGACATCGGTGCGGACAAAATCTCTCGCGTCTGCCGCGACGGAGCCTCAGCGGAGGTGACGCCCTCGCGCTCGGGACGATGCGGCGGATGTGATGGGCCCGACGGACACGACCGAAGCGACGGACGCGACGGCGGAATCTCGTGCGAAAGTTCTGGCGGGGATGTCAAGACGACGGTGGCGGCTCCGACCAACCGGTCGAAGGGCCCGAGCTGGGCTCGCGAACCACGAGGAGTACGAGATGAAGTTCCTTATCAGCCTGCACATCAACCCGGCCGTGCTGGAGGCGTTGACCGACGAGGAGAAGGCGGCGATCGGCGACGGCCACAGCACGTTCATCGAGGCGCTGAAGCAGTCCGGCGAGCTGATCACCACGCAGGCGCTGGTCGACCCGTCACAGGCCGCCGTGGTGTCCGTACGCAACGGCCAGCCGGTGGTGACCGACGGGCCTTTCCTGGAGTCCAAGGAGTATCTGGGCGGTTTCTACCTGATCGACTGCGAGAACAAGGAGCGGGCGATCGAGCTGGCAGCGCGGATCCCGGACACCGCGATCGAGGGTCTGGGAGTCGAGGTGCGGCAGGTGATGTTCGCCGAGGGACAATTGGAAGCATGACAGCCCCAGTCATCGAGGACCTGCTGCGTGAGTTCACGCCGCAGGTTCTCGGCGCGTTGGTACGTCGGCACGGCCAGTTCGAAGGGTGTGAGGACGCCGTGCAGGAGGCCGTCCTCGCCGCCACCGTGCAGTGGCCGGCCGAGGGAGTGCCGGACAACCCGCGTGGCTGGCTGGTGACTGTCGCGTCCCGGCGGCTCATCGATCAGATGCGCAGTGACCACGCGCGCCGCGAGCGGGAGTCGGCGACGGCCACCGAGGTGGTGCCCGAGGACGTACCGGACACCGACGACTCGCTCGTCCTGCTGTTCCTGTGCTGCCATCCGACGCTGACCGCGGCCTCCCAGACAGCCCTGACACTGCGGGCCGTCGGCGGACTGACCACTGCCGAGATCGCCCGCGCGTTCCTGGTACCGGAGGCCACGATGGCGGCGAGGATCAGCCGGGCCAAGCAGCGCATCAAGGCCGCCGGCAGCTCGTTCAGCCTGCCGGACAGCGCGGAGCGCGAGGAGCGGCTGCGGGTCGTCCTGCACGTGCTCTACCTGATCTTCAACGAGGGCTACACCGCCTCCTCGGGCAGCGAGTTGCACCGCGCCGACCTCGCGCACGAGGCGATCCGGCTGGCCCGGATGGTGCACGCGCAGCTGCCCGAGGACAGCGAGGTGACCGGGCTGCTGGCGCTGATGCTGCTGACCCACGCCCGCCGGGCGGCACGTACGACAGCGGCCGGCGACCTGGTACCGCTGGACGAGCAGGACCGTACGAAGTGGGACCGCGGACTGATCGCCGAGGGCATCGAACTCGTCAAGGCGTCGCTGGCCGGCCCGGCGCTGGGGCCTTACCAGCTACAGGCCGCCATCGCTGCCACGCATGCCGACGCGGCCACGGCAAAGGAGACCAACTGGCCGCAGGTGCACGCCCTTTACCTGATCCTGGAACGGATCGCACCCAACCCGATGGTCACCCTCAACCGGGCGATCGCACTCGCCGAGACCGAGGGGGCGGCGGCCGGGCTGGCCCTGCTGTCCACGTTGGACGGTGACGAGCGGATGGCCGGGCATCACCGACTGCTGTCCGTACGGGCCCATCTGCTGGAGAAGACCGGCGACGCGGCTGGAGCGTACGCGCACTACCGGCGTGCCGCGAAGTCCACCGCCAGCATCGCCGAGCAGCGCTATCTGGAGTCCCGGGCCAGCCGGGTGAGAACGTGAGTCCTGGCCCGCTCCCCCGCCCGGATCCCTTCGCCCCGATCCCTCGCCGGGCCACGGACAGCTTCAGCGCCGCGGGGATCGCGTCCCGCTCCGCGGAGGGCGGATCCTCACGTGGGACGTACTCGATCGGCCGCCCTCGCCGTCGCACTGTGGGGAGCGCAGCTCGTCCGGCTCTACCCGGATCGGCACTCGGCGCTGCCATCGGCTGCTCCCAGCGCCTGATCCTCCGCACCACGCAGGACCCAGGTCTGAAGTGAACCGCCGACGAGCTGCGGTGCGCAACCACCCCGGGTTGTCACGGCGTCGGGGTATCGGATTGGATCATCTTCCGTGAATACCTTCCAGCCGCAGCCACCACCCCATCAGACCGGCCCCGGCTTCGGCCCCGCGCAACCTCACTACGGACAACCGCAGGGCATGCCGCCTCAGCCCTATCCGCCACAGCACGCAGGGCCGCCATACGGCCCGCCTCAGCCCCTGCTGCCGCAGACGGGCGGGCCGCAAGGTCCACCCCCGCACGCGCTCGCGGCCCCCGGCATACGCCTGCTCGCCCGCCTCATCGACAACCTGATCACGGTGGTGCTGATCGCAGGCGTCGTGGTACCGACGGCGTCCTACATGAAGAGCACCTTCCAGCCCGGACAGAGCGGCGTGCCCGAAGTTCTCGGCCTCCTGGCCTGGTCGCTCTTCATCGCCCTCTTCTTCGAACCGCTGACGATGGCGATGGGCGGCACCATCGGCAAAGCCATCTGCGGTCTGCGCGTCGTTCGCCTCGCAACCGGCCACAAGCTCAGCTTCGGCCATGCCCTGGGACGCTGGCTGGCTTATCTGGGCATCGGCATGGTGCCGGTCCTGGGGCTCATCAATGTCTTGTCCTGCACCTGGAACCAGCCGTTCCGGCAGTGCCTCCACGACAAAGCTGCCAGCACCGTGGTCGTCAAACGCCGATGGCAGTGACAGACAGGCTCAGCATCGGCTGTTCATCGATGCCGAGGGGATCGATGAACCGAATCCGCTGGACGCGACTGGACCACACGCATCGGTAGAAGTCCAATAAAGGTGTGGGACATGGCCGTTGGGCCGGCAGATCAGGGTGAACCTCTCCCCTGGGCAGGCACCGGATGGCCCCACCGCAACAACCGGAATCCGACGCCGATGCCCCAACCGGCAGCACAATCCCCGCAGGCACGGCATCGAACACCGACCGGTTCCGGACAGCATCGCGTACCTCGGCCTCCGGGTGCCGCGAAGAACGCGGCACCCGGAACTCGCCCAGGAGGCGCGGCGGAGCACCCTCTTCGACCTGAACGCCCTTCCGATCTACCCCTGTTGGCACCCCTCCGGCCCGTGCATCGGCGGCGCTCGGACCGCCTACGTGGTCGGCAGCCGCGCCGCGCAGGGCTCAGCCCTGTGCAGGCTTCCCCACCGGTGCGTGCACCCGCAGGACCTCCACGAACGCCCGCATCCAATCCGGCTGGTCGTTCCAGGCGCGGGCCGAGACGACCTTGCCGTCCACCACCGCAGAGCCGTCCACGAAGACCCCACCGCCCAGTTCCACCTCCGGCGCACAGGCGGGGTAGGCGGAGGTCCGGCGGCCCTTCAGCACGCCGAGCGGAGCCAGCGCGATGGCTGCATGGCAGATGTGCGCGACCGGCTTGTCCGCATCGAAGAAGTGCGTGACGACGCGCCGGAAGTCGGGGTCGTGCCGGAGGTATTCGGGCGCCCGGCCACCAGGCAGGACGAGGGCCGCGTACTCCGTCGGGTCGACCTCGGACAGCGCGAGATCGGCCGGCCAGGAGTGGCCCTGCCGCTCGACGTAGGTGTCGAAGTCCTCGACGAAGTCGTGCACGACGAACTGTAGCCTTTTGCGGGACGGGGCGGCGATCCGCAGCTCGTAGCCCTCCTCGAGCAGTCGCTGGTACGGGTAGAAGAACTCCAGGTCCTCGGTGGCGTCGCCGGCGATGAGCAGGATCTTGGGCATGGCGGTACTCCTCGTGATCGCAGCAGCCGGCCCGATCGGGATGGCCGGGTCGTATCGGATCCATCGGTTCCCCACCCGGTGGCCTCGAATGCGTCGTCCACCGCCGGTTTCCGGTCTCCCGGTGCGGAGAGCGTCCACCCGTCCGTCGTCACAGGCTGTGGGCGACCGGGTGGAGCGGCTGGTAGAGGGGGAGTTCGGCGCCGCTGGGGAGGCGGACGGCGGTCAGAAGGCCCCAGCGCTGCTCGCTGACCGGGCGGGTGACCTCGACGCCTTGCGCGCGGAGCTGGCCGAGCTGAGCGTGGAGGTCGTCACACATCAGGTAGAACTCGTGCCGTGGCGCGTCCTCGGTGGGGTGTACGGCGACCTCGGCCGGGGGCAGTTTGAAGATCAGCCAGCCCCCGCCCGCGTCGACGCCGGGAAAGCCGAGGACATCGCGGAGGAAGGTGCGGTCGGCCTCCGCGTCCTGACTGTAGAGGATGACGTGCGATCCGCTGATCATGCTGATCCCTCATTCGTTTCACCCCAGACACCGCCTGAGGCGCGGGTCGGTCTCCGCGGCCTGTTGGGTGAGGTGCCGCGGCGGTCGGTGCGCGGGGCATCCTGCCACGGCCAGGCCCACAGGTCGGTGATCGCCACGTCGAGATCCGCGCACCGGCGTCCACGCGCCGAACTGCCGGTTGCCGTGGGCGGCTGCACCTACTGCTGCGCCGAAGCCGATCTCGAAGCCCTGGCCGGTCCGGTTCACCAGGTGCCGGAGCAAATGATCTCCTCCGTCGCGCACGAGGTCCCCGACCACTGGGACGACTTCCCGGGCCGGTACCGCCGGTTGGCGCCCAGGATCGTCCGTCTCCTCATTGTTGACGAGCTCGACCACGGCCTGGTCGCCTCCCGGCTGCTTGCCGCCGGGAGGCGCAACTGGCCCGCCCCGCAGCACATTGCACGGGAGGAGTTCTGGCACGCCTGGTGGCGGTCAGTCCTGCGCACCCACCCGAGCGCCGGACAGGTCGCCGACGTACTGGGGACGTTCTCGGTCACCGTGGGTACCCTCGCCCCCTGGCTGTCCATCCGGGCCGAAACCCCAACCAAGGCAGCGGATCTGCACCTCAGCGACGCGCTCGACCACTGGCTCGTCGAGGACGAACTCGCCGACCTGCACCTCGGCTTCTACGACGAGGTGCACGCGACGCCGGAACTGCTGCCCTGGCTCCTGTCCTTGAAGGTCCGTGCGCACTCGAAGTCTGTACAGCCGTACGCCCTCCAGCCGCTCCCACACGGCGTCTTGGAGGACCGGTCGGCCTTGTGCGGGAGGCTGTCGCGCGTGCATCGTCATCGATGTCAGCTGCGGATGTCAGCGACCCCTGGAGCGGCACGCTCACCTGCGGCGGTATGCAGATGGATCCACGCGGGAGCAGGATCGCTGGGGGAGGAGGCCGATGAGGGCGGCGATGAGGGCGGAGGTTGTGGCGATGACCAGAGCGGTCTTGGTGCGCAGTCCCATGGCGGTCAGGGGGTGTCGGGCAGCGGTGTGACCACCAGCTTGAAGCCGAAGCCGCGGACCGTCTCAATGCGGTCACGGCCGACCTTCCTACGCAGCCGCTACATGTGGACGTCGACCACCCGGCCGTCGCCGCCCCACCCGTAGTCCCACACCCGTTCCAACAGGGCGGCCCGGGTCAGCACCACTCCGGGCTGGGCCGCGAACTCCAGCATCAGCTTGCGCTCGGTGGGGCACTCCATGCGGCGGGCGATCCCCGTTTCGGCGAACGGACATCACCGCCGCCCACCCCGAAGGGGACGGGCGGCGGTGAGGCTGCTCGGGGAGGCGCTGCCGGCCGGGGCCTGGCGGAGGCCGATCTGCGAGATACGTTCCACTACCCGAGTTCGGTCAGGCCGGCACCACCGCCCTGGGCACGGCACTGGACCTGCTCCGGGCAGGACGCTGCGATGTGGTGCTGGCAGGTGGCAGCGAGTCGACAAGGGACCGGATGACCGCGGCGCTCTTCTCGTGCATGGGTGCCCTGTCCGCGCGCCGGGCCGATCCGGCCACGGCGTCCCGTCCGTTCGACAGCGAACGGGACGGCTTCGTCCTCGGGGAGGGCGACTCCGTCCTCGTGCTCGAACGCACGGAACACGCGCGGCGCCGCGGGGCCCGCATCCGCGCCTACCTGACCGGCTACGGCGCCTCTTCGGATGCCCATCACGTCACCGTGCCGGACCCTGAAGGCCACGGTGCGGAAGTCGCGGTCGAAAGTGCGCTCGCTGACGCGGGATGCACTCCCGCCGACATCGATCACGTGAACGCGCACGGCACGTCGACACCGCTGAACGACGCGAGCGAGGCACGGATGCTGCGGCGCGTCTTCCCGCACGCACCGGTGATCACCGCGAACAAGAGCGTCATCGGGCATTCGCTCGGGGCGGCGGGAGCGGTCGAGGCGGCCTTCACCGTACTGAGCCTGCAACACCGGACGGTGCCTCCGGCCGCGAATCTCCACCGTCAGGAACCGGGACTTGAGCTGGACATCGTGACGGGACGGCCGCGCCCGGTTCCGGGCATGCGCGCCGCCCTCACCCGATCAGTGCGGTCTCTGCGGCGAAGTCCCGCAGGTTCAGCGGGCGTACGCGTACGTCGTGCCGGCGGGCGGCACACCGGGTGAGGCGTTGAATGGCCGCGATGTCGTGGAACGGCGCGGGTGCGTCCCAGGCCGCCATGTCCGTCGCCGGGGAGAGCCCGCACGCGGCCGGCAACTCGGGAGAGCAACGCGGGTTGTACGGCATCTGAATGGTCGGCCGCCGGTCGAACCCGTCGATGAGAATCCCGCACTCGTAGTTCGTCGAGAAGCTCACCGGACCGAGGACACTGGTCAGTTGCCGCCGTCGCAACCAGGAAGCGGCGGCGTCGAACAACGCCCCGGCAACGGCGACATCGTCAACGCACTCGAAGAACCCGAAACACCCCTGCCGCGTGTCACGCTGGGGATCGCGGTCAGGACCGTGCCTGGGATTGTGCACGGCTGCGATACGCCCGACCACACGCTTTCCCACCCGGGCGAGGAGGAACTCCGCCGCACCGAAATCGAAGAACGGATGGGACCGGCGATTCAGCATCCGCCGCTGCTCGCTTCGCAGGGGCGGCACCCACAACGGCTCGCCGCTGTGCAACTCATAGGGGAACTCGATGAAGGCACTCAGGTCGGCGCGGTTCTCCACCGGCCTGACCTCGATGAGCGCGGCGTCGTACGTACGGTCCATGGCTGTCTCCGCGGGCTCCGGATTCGGACGTGCCAGGTAGACGACCGATCCGCGCGCCCATCACGCCCTCGCTTCAGCGCAGGCGGGCACGCCTCGACGCACTCACGCGGTACGCCGGCGTGGCCGTCATCGTGAAGCCTCCGACTTGAGCATCAACGCGGCGCTGATTCTTCGCTCTCGTGCGGTGCAGGGTCTCTCCTTGCCGAGCGGATTTCGAGCGAGGGGTGGCCGGAGTGACCGGATATGGGCCACCGATGACCAAGTGCGGTGCCGCAGCGACTGGTTTCGCGTCTTCTCCCCAAAGGACATGTGCATGGTGCGAGATGACCACGCCGGCTCCGCCCCGCAAAGGCAGACCGGCGCGAGTGACCACCATGAGGAACGGGCAATGGTCGCAGGGCCTCCCCGCGGAAACGACCGGCTTCATGGGGCGAACTGCCGAACTGGACGCCGTCGCAGCTCTGGTGGCGGCGTCGCGGCCGGTGGCCCTCACGGGCACGGCCGGCGTCGGCAAGACATGACTGGCGTTGCGGGTCGCCCACCGGATGAGGCGAGCTGCCCTTGGCGACCGTTGTTTGCCGGCCTGTCTGGCACGACACCGGCACGGCGTTTGAGAGTGACCCCGGATGGGAGTCTTTCCGCAGACACAGGAGCGGTTCCTGCCACGGACACCGCGGCCGACGGGATGCGGATTGCTTGCGTGAAGGAATCTCCCTACCGGGCACAGGCATGACATGTATGGCCGTCGCCCCCCGCCTGAGGAGTGGGATCGAGTCCCTGCCTGGCGGTGCCCGACGCTGCCGAGTGGTGCCGTTTCGCCTGACCAGCGCTGCGCGGCTGCGTGCTCGAACCGGCTCGCGACACCCGGTGCCGGACCGTCCGCTCACGCATCCAGTGCCTCTGACCGGCGCCGCTCCTGCCAATGACTGGAGCATGGAGTGCGCCTGACGACGACTTGCGTTCGGCGCAAGCGCGTCCTGCTGTGCATCCACCTTCCGTGCAGTAACATCGCGCTTGTACCTGTTTGGTCGTTTTGTGACAAGTGGTGCTGGGCCGACCGGGCGCACCATTGAACGACGTGCCCCTGGGCGGAGGCCATGAAGATGATCTCCCATGACGAGGCCGCAGTAGGACTGTCACGTGCGGTCTCCTCCACCAGCACCAAGGACGACGTGACCCCCGTCGCCGCCGTGGTGCGGTCCACCCGGACCCGGCCGCTGCCGCCTGCGCGCCTGCTGGCAGACGCGGTCACCCGGGCCGGGCTCTGGCAGCGGCTCGCCGAACGCGCGGCCGGCGATCCGGGCGGGTTGGCGGTGATGTTGACGCCGGGAGCATCCGCGTACGGCGATCCGACGACCGCAGTAAGCGCCGTGTTCGTGGAGCAGCTGATCGACCTGCTGTGTGACCGGGGCTACCGGAACATCACTGTCGGAGCCTCCCGCTGCGGTCCCGACGTGTGGCTGGAGGGCCCCGGACTCCTCCAGACCTGTCGTCGGCTCGGCTACGGCGGGCGCACCCAACGGGGCAACACCTACCGGATCGTGGACCTCTCCGAGGACATCGAACCGGCCGGGTTTCCCGCTTCCAGTGTGCTGCACGGCAGCGGAATGGCGCGTACCTGGCTGGCGGCGGACTTCCGTATCAACATCGCGAAGAACAGCACTCACCCGGAGTTCGGGTACGCCCTCTGCCTGGCCAATCTGTTGGGCGTGCTGCCGCACGCCGACAAACACCACCACTACCGGGCACGGCGCGACGGCGGCGAGGTCATCGTGGATCTGCTGCGTTCCTACGCACCGGACTTCCACATCATCGACGCGGTGGTGAGCAGTCACGGGTGCGCCGGATCGTACGTGGGCAAGCCGCTGGGAACGGGGACGGTGATCGCCGCACCGGACGGGGTGCTGGCAGACATGGTCGGCGCACTGCTCATGCACGTCGACCCCATCTCGTCGCCGCTCAACGCGCGGGTACTCCGCGACCGCGGGCTGCCGGACGCATATCACCTCGACGGAGACCTGACGCCGTACCAAGGGTGGCGCAACCCACCAAGAGCCCTGGTCGAGGCGGTGCGCCGACTCGCCCCGGACGGCCGGGTGCACCGGCTGTTCAGCATCGCCTCCTGGCAGGTGACCCCGGGCACCGCGGAGGTCACCGATCCAGCGCTGGCACGGCTGTCGCGCCTGCTCACCGCGCTGATCCGCGTCGCGGACGAGAACCCGGCGGCGTCCGCCGCCCTCTGCACGGTGGTCGGAGCAGCCGCATCCGCGTCGTCCACCGTACGCGCGTGGCGTACCGGGTACGGCAAGGAGAAGATCCGGCGCCGAGACGTCTCCCTCGCCATCGACCCGGACACCTACACCCACGGTGACTTCGACCGGATCAACGGTCTGCTCCAGCCGTTGGAAGAAGTGATCGACGCGCTGCCCGCGGACGCCTGGCTGATGCGGTGGCAACACCTGGGCAGCTCGATCCTCTTCGGATGCGAACGCACCGTCAACGCACCGTACGCGGAGTTCGTGCGCCGGGTCGACATCAGCCGGACCATCAGCTACATGACCGACTACCTGGGCGGACGGGTCCACGTGGTGTCCCGCGACGCGCAGGGACGGCCCACCCGCCAGATCGAACGCAACCTGTATCTGGCACAGCCGAACTACATGGCGTTCTACGGCGGCCCGCCCATCGATGTCTGCAAGCTCGAATCGATCAGCTACGAGGAGCGATCGCAGCGGATCGCCTGGCGCACGGTCCACAGCCCGAACGGCTCCGCCGAGTACGACGACGGTTCGGTGGCCTTCCTCCCGGCGGACGGCGGAAACCGGACCCGGATCGTGGTCCGGGTGCGCCAGCGGTTCACGCTGCCGCTGACCTGGCAGGTATTCCGTCCCGAAACCCGGCCCAAGCTCAGGGATCCGCTGGTGCAGGACTCCTATCGGCGGTTCTTCACCCGCACGCTCGACAACTTCGAGGCGCAGTACGAGGGGCGGCCGTACCGGATCGGCCGCGCTTGGGAGGAGCATGACGACATGCTGGCCGCCGAGCTGCCCACCCAGCGCCTGACCGAGGCAGCCCGGCTCGTACGCAGCGTCGCCTCGCATGCCTGGTCCGTGTCGAGACTGCCGGGACAGTTGGGGCCTGACGGCTTCCGGCATGTTGCGCCCGGTGACGTCCCGTCCCGTTTCGGGCCGATCGAGGAACTCCGGGAAGAGCTGCGGCCCGCGGTCACCGGTTTCTGGCAGGGGCTGCGCGAAGCCGTAGCCCAGGACAGGCGATCGAGGTAGCCACTGTGAAAGCGTGTGTGACCGGAGCTTCCGGACTTGTCGGTGGCCAGGTGGTGCGTGCTCTGTCGGGCGCCGGACATGAGGTGCGGGCGCTGGTCCGTCAAAGCGGCGACACGCGGCAACTCCACGCGCTGGGCGTCCCCGTGGTCCACGCGGACCTCCGTGCCCCCGCCACCTTGCGGCCCGCATTCGAGGGCTGCGACACGGTGTTCCACTGCGCCGCCGTCTTCGCCTACTGGGACGTCACGCGGGAGGAACTGGCCCGGGCCAACGTGGCGGGCACCCGCGACGTGCTACAGGCGGCAGCGGGGGCAGGGGTCCGACGGGTGGTGGTGACTTCGTCGTCGGTCACCTGCGGATCGTCCGACGGTCCGGCCTCGCTCGACGAGAACGGAATGCCCGGCGAGGAGTATCTGCCGGACTACTTCCTCACCAAGCTGGAGCAGGAGCGGACAGCGCTCGCGCTGGGCACCGAATTGGGGCTGGAGGTGGTGGCCGCCTGCCCGACCATCGTGGTCGGCGGACCCGACTGGCGGCTGGTCCCCAGCAACGCACTGCTCACCCGGTATCTGGCCGATCCCCTGCGCACCACCTACCCGGGCGGCTGCAACATCGTCTCCGTCCGAGACATCGCCGAAGGCCACGTACTGCTCGCGGAGCGCGGAACCGCCGGGGAACGCTATCTGCTGGGCGGTGAGAACTGGGCGTGGCGGACCATCCACCAGACCGTCTCGGAGCTGTGCGGGACTCATGGGCCGTGGGCCACTGCCACGCACACCGGCGCGTATGTGGCGGCGACGCTGGCCGAGATCCGGGCGGTGCTGAGCGCCCGGACCCCTGCGACCACCCGCGCGGAGGCCCGGACGATGGGCCGGCACTACTGGTACCGGCACGACAAGGCCGCTGCCCTCGGGTACAGACCGCGGCCCGCGCGCCAGGCGCTCGCCGAGGCGCTCGGCTGGCTGGTGACCAGCCCGCACGTGCCGGACCGGATCAGATCCGTGCTACGGCCACATCCGGAGGTCATGGGTACGCGGGAACTGGTTCCCCGACAGCTGGACGAGGACGTCAGAGCGCTGAGCTGACCGAAGTGCCCGGACAGGCGGCGGCGCATGGTCATGCACCGGTGCCTGTCCACAGCAGGCCGGTTGCTCCGGACTTTTCGGAAAACCGCTGCTATCGCTTCGTACCCCTGGAGCGGGGCGAGGGGCCGGCCTTGGCGCCCCCTCCTCCGCCGGGTCCGTCGTCCGGCACCGCTTCCGGCGCGGATGCGCGCAACTGCTCGCAGAGGCGCTGTTCGTGCTCCCGGGTCAGCTCCGCAACGTTCCGGGCGTAGTCGATGCCGAGTCCGCCCAGGGCCGAGGCGAACTTCACGCCCTCGTCGCCGACGAACTGCCAGTACGCCCTGTTGACGTCGCCCCAGGTGGGTTTGCCGTTGAGCAGCCCGGTCATCAACTCCGCATAGTCACCCCACATCGCGGTCTGGAGTTCGGCGATCCGGACGGCTGCGGTCCGGAAGTGTTCCCAGCTTCGCCGGAGTTCGGCGGCCAGCTCTTCGGTCGTCTCGGTGCTCATGAACTCTCCTCAGGTGGAGCCCCGGCAGGAGCCGGGACCGGGCTCAGCAGGGTGCTGTGGTGGAACCCCAGCCGGGGATCGGTCCAGACAGGCAGATCGGGAAGGTACGCGCGCAGCTCCGGCATCTCGACCCGCAGCCGCACGGCATTGGCCGGATAGTCGTAGACGGTGATGGTGTTGAGCCCGCGGTTGGCGGTGAACAGCAGTTTCTGGTCGGCGGAGAGCTGGCAGGCGTAGACCGAGTCGATCAGCGTGCCGCGCGTGACGCGCAGCGCGCCGACGAAATGCCTGCTGCTCGGGATGAGGGATCCCCGGGTGAAAGCGTCGGTGACCTGCCGGGCGGCCTGCCGGGCGGATCGCATCTGCGCGGACAGTCTTGGTCGTTCGTCGATGACTCGGTACGAGGTGAAGTCGGCGAGGTCGATCATGACGATGGTGCCGCTGCCGCCGTTGCAGTAGATCAGCTCGCGGTCGGAGATACACACGTCCGAGTTGATGTGCGCGGGCACGTTCTGACCGCAGGTCCAGTGCCGCAGGATCTGCCCGCTACCGGCGTCGATCTCGTACGCATACTCCTTGAAGTAGGCCATGGCCCATTCGTGCCAGTCCCGGCCCTCCTGAGGGTGGACCCGGAAGGACAGTGCGTAGAAGACGTCCTCATACGGATGGCAGGCGACGTGCCAGCAGGTCGTCGGCAGGGGGATCCGCCGGGCCACGCGTTTTTCGAGATCGAAGATGCCGACCTCGGCGGCCTCTCCCTGGCCCGGATGGTCCATCCCGCCATAGACGAGATAGCGGCCGGAGGCGGTGCGTTTCATGGCGTGCGGAAGTTTGAGCAGGTGGTCGCCGATGCGCTCGGCCTTGGTCGGGCGGTCGAGGTCCACCAGCCACAGGCCGTCGCCGATGGCCGTGACGCCCTGGGTGTTGTCCAGCCACACCATGTGCGTGCTGCTCTTGATGGACGCATCGGGGGTTTCGAACCGCAGGGTGGAGACCCGCTCGCGCTCGTCCAGCGAATGGACGTCGTAGAACAAGAGCTGTTGCCCGGCATTGCCGAGAAACCCGGATTTCCGGTCGGGCGTGATGCTGATGGCATGGCCGCCGGCCACACCGTCGTAGTACTGCACGCGGTAGGCGTACTCGCCGCTGTCCGGGTTGTAGCGGAAGACGCAGACACCCGCCGCACCCTCCAGACCGTTCAAACCGTTGCCGTCGAGGGCGATGTGGAAGGCGTAAGGGTAGCGGTCGGTAGATGTCACCATCATGGACCGTCCTCCATGTGCTCAGCCTCCATGGATCATCGTACGAGGGGTGCGGTCAGGGCGCATGTCGTTGCTATCTGGCCTCAGACCATGTGCGGATGTCACGGAGGGTGACCGGCATGGTGTCGGAGACGTCGATGGTGAAGCGGAACACGCTGCGGGGCCGAAGCCCGTCCTCGGGGTCGAAGAAGCGGAGCTTGACGTCCCAGCAGTCGCTGTTCATCCGGGAGAAGGGGCTTTTCTCGACGATGATGGTGTCCAGGGCCTTTCCCGTAGCGATGGCTTCGGTAGCGGTGATGGCGGCCTGGAAGACGTCGGTGGCGGCGAAGTCCAGTGCCCGGTCCTTCGCGGCGGACCCGGGGTTGCGCAGATCGTCGTAGACACGGGTCAGGAACTCCTGGATCGCGGCACGGACATCAGCGGTGGGGGCGGCGTCGAGCAGGGTGTCCAGGCGCCAGCCGTACATGCCTGTGGTCTGCTCGCTCTCCACGACGGGCACGATCGCTTTCGAACGATGCCTCATGCCCAGATCCGGCCGTGGCGGTAACTGCTCGGGGGTGCTTGGCCAGCCGTGTTGTCGCCGAACATGCCACTCCGCATCGCAGAGTCCGACAGACCCGTCTGTAGCGGATGTGGGGGAAGGGGACGAGACTGGGAGTGCTCGTCCCTCTTCGCTCGTGACCGCGCGGTTTTCCGGAGCTGCGGGCGTTTCCGGCATCGCCAACCATCCTGTGGTTCGAATTACCTGATGCGGTAGCGGAATTGATGGTGCTGCGCCGTCGCATCTTCGCGGGTGTGCCTGAATCCACATCATGGACGCGGCGCATCACGGTGGCTCACCGGAGCGACCGTAAGTCGTCGACGGAAATGGGGATGGCCGGCTGCATTCATCAATCCGTCGGAGAGATGAATCGGTCGAAGCGTGTGATGGGCAAGCTCGAAGCCTGGGTGAGACCAGGCTTGATCACCCAACATGGGCGAGTATGCCCAAGCCTGTGGCATATGTCGAGTTCGTGGAGGCTCAGGTGCACCTTTGAGTGAACTCCGGCATCGACGGGGCCAGCCGGAGTCGTTCAGCCGCCGTCAGGTTCGCCACCGGAGCCATTCCCCGTGGACCGACACTTGGCCAGGCGAAACGGCGAGGAGTGGGGACTCTCACGGAAGCCCCATCCCCTCGTCCCCGCTCGTGCGCCCTCGCGCCGGCTGGCGGCACGGTCGGCTCGTCGCCCCCTCGGCCACCTTGCTCCCGGTGCCGTACGCAGCCGCCGTGGCCGGCAAGGTTCGCAGCCCCCGGGCAGTGGTGCCCACCGGCATCGGGGGAGAGCGGCGTTCAGGACCTGGTGCGGGGCCGGAGGGATATGAACGAAGCCTCCGCGGGTCTGCGGGCGTTCCGTCGCGGGAAGATGCATCAACGGGTAGAAGACGTGGCGATCCGGCCACCTGATGCGGTGAGCCGTGCCACAAGATGCCACCAGCATCAACTGAGCTTTGCCGTCGGCGCTTCCAGATGTTCGACTGGACGGCCGCGGAACCCGGCGACAAGCCGCTGGGGAACAGGCGCCGCCGTGGCCCTGGCGTGGTCGTCCCCAACGCGTTTCGATGCAGCCCTCGGCCCCCCGTCTTCAGCCCGGCAGTCAACCGGCGATGGGTTACTACGGCAGCCACCGGGGCCGCATAGCGTCGCCCCTCACGACCGGAATCTTCCGTGCCGCATGTCGTGAGGCGCTCATAGGAGGCTGTGACCACGCCATGCGCCCACAGCCTCCTCGGGCAAGAAGGGGAGCGGCCGGCGCCCGCAGTACTGCGACCGCGCCCCACCGCTCCCGTACCTCCACCGACGCCCTCCGGCAAGACCAACGGGCCCCGAGACCGAACCTGGTACCCGGCACCTCGTTGTCGCGCATCAGAGGCGATAGTCGAGGATGCTCCAATTAACCGGAGTACCGTGGTCTGTGAACAGGCCGCTCAAGGGCATCGTCACGTGCGGCTGAATCGGAGTGTCGTCCTTCGGAGCGGCGGCCACAGCCTGTGCCGACATAGGGCCAAGAACCACAGTCGCCAGCGCGACACCGGAGAATGCACGACGCATTTTTGTCATGCCATGCCAACGAGTCAGCGACAGCGGCGTCACCATGCGATGCGCACTCTAGGCCAGCTGGGCTATTGCCGCCTCGACGCTGCAGTCGCGTGTTCTGCCAGGCCAGGTGTCGTGCCCCGCAGGAGTCAGGCAGCGCACGCGTTACCGAGCTTGGCAGCCCTCCACGCAGGGCGATCGGCGGTGTCAGTCGCCGACAACGGCATGATCGCCACCGCCGCACCCCTACGCGACGAGGAGGAGCTCTCCCTGCGCGAAATCGCCGGCCGGCTGGTCATCCGGACTGGCAAGAAGCGCGGCGAGCAGCCCGGTTCGGTTTCCGGGCCGGCGCCTCAGCTGTTGGCCAACGTGCGGCCGAGGAGGGGGAGCAGGCGGTCCCAGTGACGCTGGAGTGCGGCGGAGTTGAAGGCGTCGGTGTCGGACATGGTGAAGCCGTGGATGGTGCCGGGGTAGATCTCGGAGGTGTAGTCGACACCCGCGGCGTCCAGGGCCTGGTTGAGCTCGCCGAGGGCCTCGGGCGTCATGTCGGTTTCGGCATGGCCGAGGTGGACCTGGGCGGTGAGCTTGGAGAGGCCGTCAGGCCCGTCGGCGCCCACGGGGCCGTGGAATCCGGCGACGGCGGCCACCTGGCCGGGGTGGGCCGCGGCGGTGCGCATCGCCAGGAGGCCGCCTATGCAGTAGCCGGTCACCGCGACCGGTCCGGCGCCGACCTCGGGCTGGGCGGTGAGGAACCTGAGGTAGGCGTCGGCATCGCTCAGGACACGTTCGGCGGTGTGCGCCTCGATCAAGGGCATCAGTTGGTCGATGAGCGCGGGCCGGACCTCTTCTCCGATGTGCTCGGGAAGCTCGACCACCGGTGCCGGGCCGTGCCGGTAGAAGAGGTTGGGGACGAGCACGTAGTAGCCGTGCCCGGCCAGTTCGCGGGCCATCTCCCGCAGCACGGGCCGGATGCCGAAGGCGTCCGCGTACAGCAGCACCCCTGGGTGCCGATCGCCGTGGTCGGGGAAGGCGGCGAAGGCGTCGGCCTGGCCGTCCGTGGTGGGAATCTGGAGCGTCTTGGTGGGAATGGCGGGGCTTCCTTCGTCGGAGTTCGCGCAATAAACGTTTATTGCACTAACGGTTTTGGCCTGAGTGAACGTACATCGTTAGTTGGACTAACGCAACGGGTAGGATTGGCGCCATGACCAGAGCCGAAGCCGCGGGCCTGCCCGATGACGTCGCGCCCAAGACGCCCGACAGGCTGCGTCGACGGGCGAGCCGACTGCTCTCGCAGCTGACCATGCAGTCGGACCGGCTGATCACCGAAGGGCTGGCCCAGGTCGACGCCCGCAAGTGGCACTACGCCGTGCTCGCTTCGCTACAGGAACACGGGTCCGGAAGCCAAGCGACGCTGAGTCGGCGCTCCGGCATCTACCGCAGCGACATGGTCGGCGTGCTCAACGAACTGGCCGAGCGCGACCTCGTCGAGCGGGCACCGGATCCCGACGACCGACGCCGCAACATCATCACCATCTCCGCCCGAGGCCGCCGTCACCTGCGCCGCCTCGACAAGGTCCTGGACGACCTCCACGACGAACTGCTCGCGCCGCTGAGCCCGGCCGAACGCGACCAGTTCGTGCAGTTGCTCACCCGCCTACTGGACCACCACACCCGGACCTGACCTCCTGGCGACGCCCGAAGCGGGTTTCGCGCCGGACGGAAGTCGCCTCGACTGGCGCCGGTCAAGGCGCTCGCACGACGACGATCAGCCGCCATCCACCACTGCGTGAGGCAGGGCAGGCCCAGGCCGAGGCCTCATCGGGCGTGGACCGCTGTGCTTGCGGCACGTACACCACCACGTCATCTCCCGCGGAAACACCGCAGGATACTGACGGCAGATCAGTGACCGCTCCCCCGACGCCGCGCATCCTCCGCAGTGATCGCATCCGAAACCAGCGCCACCACGCCCACCACGACCGAGCCGGCCGGTGCGCTCCTCCTGGTGACGCCTGGCAGCGGCGGTCAGTCAGCTCCGTACGCGTCGGCGGTGTCGGTCGAGAGATGACGCCGGGGTTGAGGTGCGGGCGGCCGGAGCGTGTTGCTTCAGGCGGGCCCCAGGATGACGGCAAGGCCCTCGGCGCGCCGCGAGAGCTGGATGCGCAGCTTGCCCGCCTGCTCGACAGCGGCCCGTTCGTAGCTGCCGCACGCGCCCCGCAGGCTGCGTCGGCCGCATGTCCGGTGCGGGCCGCGGGCGCCGCACCGCGCTACGCCGCATCGCAGCACGGGCAGTCGCGGCACCGCTTCTTGCTTGGGCGAGCAAACCGCGCTATCTTCTTGCTCATGCAAGCAAGGAATAGCTCGTCCAAGCAAAAGGCGGGGCGGAAGAGCAAGTCCTCCTTCACGGAGACGGGCCGCCGCGCCCAGATCGTCGCCGCGGCGATCGACGTCATCGCCGAAGTCGGGTACCACCGGGCCTCGTTCGCGAAGATCGCGGAACGCGCCGGGCTGAGCAGCACGGGGATGATCTCCTACCACTTCGACGGCCGGGACGACCTGATGCGCGAGGTCGTCGCCGAGGTGATGCGGCTCGCGGAGGGGTACGTCCGCCCCCGCATCGAAGCCCACGAGAGTTACGCGGGCCGCCTGCGCGCCTCCATCGAGAGCAACCTCGACCTGTGCGCCGAGTACCCGAACCACCTCGCGGCGATCACCGAGATCCTCTCCAGCCTCCCCGGCGGCTCCCCCGGCATGGTGGCCTTCCTCGACACCACGGAGGCGAACCTCACCGTCCAGGTGGAGCAGATCCGCAAGGCGCAACGCGCGGGCGAGTTCTGCGACTTCGACCCGTGGGTGATGATGCGGGCGATCCGTGCCGCCATCGACGACGTGGTGCGCCGCGCCACCCACGATCCCGAGCTCGATGTGCGGGCCGCCGGCCGGGAGTTGGCGGACCTGTTCGACCGCGCCACCAGAAGCACGTCATGACCACAGCGATAACGGGGGAACACACCATGGCAACACAGCAGACACAGCAGACACCGCAGACCGACACGGACGGGGAAGCCGCGTCCGCCCGGCGCCGCACAGTGGCTCTGCGCCGGCGGCTCGCCGCGCAGCTGCTCTTCGAGCTCGTCCTCCCGCTCGGTTCCTACTACGGGCTGCGCGCGGCCGGCGCCGGCCAGTGGCTCTCGATGGCCGTCAGCGGTCTGTTGCTGCTGCCGTGGATCGTTTACGGCATCGTGCGGCAGCGGCGCGTGGAAGCGATGGCGGTGTTCACGCTGAGCCTGGTGGTGGTCGGCACACTGCTGTCCCTGATCACCGGCAGCCCGCGGGTGCTGATGATCAGGGACAGCTGGCTGACCGCCGCGATCGGGCTCTGGGTGCTCGGCACGCTGCTCACCCGGCGTCCGTTCATCATGACGGCCTCGCGCGGCATCGTCATCGCCAAGGTCGGCGAAGCCGGACTGGTGGAATGGGAGGCGCGGTGGGACACGGAGCCGATGTTCCGTCACCACCTGCGGCTGGTCACGGCGGTGTGGGGTGCGGTCTTCCTGCTCGACGCGGTGCTGCGGGTGGTTCTGGCGTACACGATCCCGGTGGACTCCTTCCCGCTCACCAGCACCGTGCTGTGGCTGGTGATGCTCGGCGGGCTGCTCACCTGGCACAACTGGTACCTCACCCGGCACGGCATGAAGCTGTAGGGGGAACCGTGAACACCGACATCGAGGTGCTGATCGCGGGGGCGGGCCCGACCGGTCTGCTGCTCGCCAACGAGCTGGGCCTGGCCGGAGTACGGGCCGCCGTCGTGGAGCGGCTGCCCCAGCGGACCGGCCAGTCCAAGGCGCTCAACCTACAGCCGCGCACCGCCGAGGTGCTGGACTGCCGAGGCTGGCTGGAGCCGGTCCTGGACCGGTCGCTGGCCCTCCTCCCCGCCGGCCACTTCGCCGGGCTGCCGCTCGACTACAGCGCGCTGGACACCACGTTCCCCCACCAGGTCGGCATCCCGCAGGCCCGGGTCGAGGAGTTCTTGGAGGACCACCTCGCCGAGTACGGCGTTCCGGTGCTGCGGGGACGGGAGTTGACGTCGTTCCGGCAGGACGAGGACGGTGTCACCACCACCCTCCTCGGGCCCGATGGCGCCGAGTGCACCGTCCGAGCCGCGTACCTCGTGGGCGCGGACGGCGGGCGCAGTACGGTGCGCCGCGTCCTGGGCATGCCCTTCCCGGGGCGGGACGGCCGGGTCGGCATGGCCGTCGCCGACGTCGAACTCGCCGCTGCGCAGGGCGAGTCCGACGGCTCCGGTGAGCCCTGGCGCCTGCCCGACCTCAGCCCGGACCCCGCGGGTGTCGCCTTCCTGCTCCCGCTCGGCGGCGGCGTGCACCGGCTGATCCTCGGCGGCCCCGAGCAGCAGGGCGTCGACCGCGACGCCCCGGTCACCGCGGACGAGGTGCGCGCGGCCCTGGCCCGCTGCCCCGGCCCGCCGCGCGAACTGCGCGCCATCCGCTGGGCGTCCCGCTTCACCGACGCCTCCCGGCAGGCCGAGCGGTACGCCGACGGCCGGGTGCTGCTGGCCGGTGACGCCGCCCACATCCACGCCCCCGCCGGCGGGCAGGGCCTCAACCTCGGCATGCAGGACGCGTTCAACCTGGGCTGGAAGCTGGCCGCCGTGACCCGTGGATGGGCCCCGGACGGGCTGCTGGCCACCTACCATGCCGAGCGGCACCCGGTCGGCGCCCGGGTGCTGGCCAACACCCGCGCCCAGATGGTCCTGACGCTCCCCGACCCGGACGCCGTGGCGGTGCGCGAGCTGCTCGCCGACCTGCTCACCGCACCGGAGGCCAACCGCCGCGTAGCCGCCATGATCGCCGGCACGGACATCCGCTACCCGATGCCCGGCGCGCCGGATCACCCGCTGCTGGGGGCGCGGGCGCCCGGCCTCCGGCTGCCGTCCGGCCACGGAACCCTGCTGGCCGACGCCGCATCAGCGGTCGCCGCCGCGGCGGCCGGCTGGGCGGGCCGGATCGTCCGTCCCGACCGCGGGCCTGCGGCCGACAGCGGCGAGGCGTTGCTGGTCCGCCCGGACGGGTACGTCTGCTGGGCCGGCCGGGATGACGACGCGGACGGCCTGCGCGCCGCCCTCACCCGTTGGTTCGGTGCGCCCCGAAACCCAACCGTACGAAGTGGCGGACCGAGCAGAGCCGTTGACGCATCGGGCTGACCGGCCAGGCCCCCCTCATGGAGCATGTTCCCGGTCAGGTCTCGACCGCCTCCGCGTTTCGTCGGCCGCCGTTCCCCTACACGGACGGAAGGGCCCGATGCACGGCGAGCGCGCGGCGGTCCCCCTCAGCCGCCGTCTCCCGGGTCCGCACCGCCGGTGCCTCCGCCACCGGGGCCGCCGGTGCGGGCACGGCGGCCATGAACGCGGGCGCGACGCCGACGGCCAGCTCCTCAGGGTGGGATCGATCGACCAGGGGCGTCCTGGCTATGCGAGGACAGGCACCGCGTCCGGCGGCCCCGGTGACGGATGCTGACAAGAGTCTGGCGAGAATCCCTGCTCACAAGAAGGGGCAAGGAGAGTACCCACTCCTTGCCACTCTCAACATATAGCGCACCGGGGGGCTTGCGGCAAGCCCCTGGTCATGCCGCAAAATCACTGGCCGAAGCCAGAACCTGGGGAAAAGGGAGATTCACGAAGTGCGTGTGGTTTTGCCGGTCTTTGAGTCAGGCGCCGGCGTCGAGCCGGTGGTGGGACTCGCACTGCCGTCGCGGGCGCTCGGCGCCGGGGTGCGGGTGTGCGCACCGTGGGAATTCGCGGACGCGGCCTCGGATCGGAGCTGATGACATGACCCCCCTGACCACCAGTGCGTTCAACCTTCCCGACCGCCTCTCCGCCAAGGCCGACGCGACGCTGATCGCCGACGACGAGAAGCACTTCGCGGCCATCGCGGAGAGCCTTGAGCAGGCGATCGCCGAGCTGTCCGACCGCCTCGACGCCGCGCTCAAGGCGCCCGGCGGCGTCGGCCGGGACGCGATGGAGCGGGACGCGGAGGTCCACCGGCTGACCGGCCGTCTGCGCGCCTTGCGCCGCTTCGGTCTGGACCTGTGCCTCGGGCGCATGGTCACCGCGGACGACCCCGAGCCCGTGTATGTCGGACGGCTCGGTCTCACCGACAGCACCGGACGTCGACTGCTGGTCGACTGGCGCTCCCCCGCGGCCGAGCCGTTCTTCGCGGCGACCCACGCCAACCCGACGGGTCTGACGAGCCGCCGCAGGTATCGCTGGTCCGGCGGCCGGATCAGCGACTACTGGGACGAGGTGTTCACCGCCGACGGGCTGGAGCGGCACGCCGCGCTCGACGACCAGTCCGCCTTCATCGCCAGCCTGGGCAGCAACCGGTCGCCCCGGATGCGCGACGTGCTCGGCACCATCCAGGCCGACCAGGACGCCATCATCCGGGCCGGGTCCCGTGGCGCCCTCGTCGTCGACGGCGGTCCGGGCACGGGGAAGACCGTCGTCGCTCTGCACCGCTCGGCCTACCTCCTCTACTCCGACCCTCGCCTCGGTCACCGTCGGGGCGGCGTGTTGTTCGTCGGTCCGCACCAGCCTTACCTGGACTACGTCGCCGACGTCCTTCCCAGCCTCGGAGAGGAGGGCGTGCAGACCTGCACCGTGCGGGAACTCGTCGCCGAGGGAGCCGGCGCAGTGAGCGAGAGCGACCCGGACGTGGCCCGGCTGAAGTCGTCAGCGGAGATGGTGAAGGCGATCGAGACGGCCGTCAGGTTCTACGAGGAGCCGCCCTCCGAGGGGATGACGGTCACCACCGACTGGGCCGACATCTGGCTGAGCGCCGACGACTGGGCCGAGGCGTTCCAAGCACCAGGACCAGGCACTCCGCACAACGAGGCGCGCGAGCAGATATGGGAGGAGCTGGTCGCGATCCTGCTGGACAAGTACGACGGCGACGAGGTCTCGCCCGACCGGTTCGGCAGGTCGCTGCGGCACGACGAGGAGCTGGTCACCACCCTCAACCGCGCGTGGCCGCTGCTCGAAGCGGCCGACCTCGTCGGGGACTTGTGGTCGGTACCCGCCTATCTGCGGATGTGCGCTCCCTGGCTCAGCGGCGACGAGGTTCGCAAGTTGAAGCGCAAGGAAGCACCCCAGGACTGGACGGCGTCGGACCTGCCGCTCCTGGACGCGGCACGGCAGCGGCTCGGCGACCCGGAGGCGGCACGGCGAAGCCGTCGGCGCAAGGCCGCTGTCGCCGCCGAGCGCGAGCGCATGGCCGACGTCATCGGCAACATCGTCGCAGCCGATGCCGACGGTGAGGGCGCGGTGACGATGCTGCTCGGACAGGACCTTCAGGACACCCTGGTCGACGAGACCGCCCTCCCCGGCGCCGACCCGGACCGACTCGCCGGCCCGTTCGCGCATATCGTCGTGGACGAGGCCCAGGAACTGACCGACGCGGAGTGGCAGATGCTGCTGCTCCGCTGCCCCTCCCGGAGCTTCACCATCGTCGGGGACCGTGCCCAGGCCCGGCACGGATTCACGGAGTCGTGGCAGGAACGGCTGGAGCGGATCGGGCTCGACCGGACCGACGTGGCCTCCCTGAGCATCAACTACCGGACCCCGGAAGAGGTCATGACGGAAGCCGAGCCGGTCATCCGGGCCGCGCTCCCGGACGCCAATGTGCCGACCTCCGTCCGCAGCAGCGGCATCCCCGTCGTCCACGGATCCGTTGCGGACCTGGACGCGGTCCTCGACTCCTGGCTCGCCGCGCATGAGGACGGGATCGCCTGCGTCATCGGCGATCCCACGTTCCGGGCGACGTCCCGCGTGCGGTCACTCACCCCCGCGCTGTCGAAGGGGCTTGAGTTCGACCTGGTCGTCCTCATCGACCCCGAGGCGTTCGGCGAGGGTGTCGAAGGAGCAGTCGACCGCTATGTCGCCATGACCCGAGCGACCCGGCAACTCGTCATCCTCACGAGCTCCTGACAGCGGCCGGGACAGCGTGATCGGCGCACGACGATCTTGAGGACCACCATCGAAGGAAACCGCCGGCGTCAGATGCCCGGTTGGGCTTGAGCGTCGCCGAGTGCGGCACCGGATCCCGGCGTTCCGGTGCCGCACTCGCCCCACTCGTCGGCTCCACCGGCCCGGTCATCTCGGCGGCGGGCTTGCGCCCGCGACCTGCACGGGCTTCCTGATGCCCGCGCACGCCAGAGCCGTTACCTGCGACGTCACGATGCACGATCCTCAGTGGTGGTGGTCGGCCTGCCCGGTGAGGAGCCCGAGCGGAGTGTCGGTGGCCCGGTGCCGGTGGGCGGGTGTGGTGCCGTCGTCGGCGCGGGCGGCGGCCTGCCGCGGCGAGTCGGTGTCGGTCAGGCATCTGAAGGGGAACGGCCGGGAACCGGACCGTCGGCCAGGACGTCACAGTGGCGTGCGGTGGGGTGAGGAGGCAGCGGTGGCGGTGGAGCACGGCAGTCGTCGCCCGGGGCACGGGCCGGTCCGGCCTTGGTTCGGAGCTGTCCTGGTTGCCGTCTCCTGTGTCCTGACCGCCTGCGGAGGTGGCGGCAGCGACTCGCGGGCGCACCCCGCACCGCCGCGCCCTTCCGTCGATCCGCTCACCACGCCGCCGACGTCGTCTCCCCCGGCGGGAAGCTCGACGCCCCCCGGGACGACCTCGGCGTCACCGGGCTGTGTCGCCGGCTCGGCCACCGTCACCCACGGCCCCGGGGACGCCTCCGTCCGGGACCTCTGTGTTCGCCCCGGCGCGACGGTGACCGTGGTTCTGGAGCCCCGCTCCGAGAGCGCCTGGCCGCAGCCGCACAGCAGCAATCCGATGCTGGCCATGGTGACGTCGACCGCCACCGGCCGGAACGGGGCCACCCGCGTCACCGTGCGGGCCGCGCGCACCGGATCGGTGACGGTGACCTGGGGCCCGGACGAAGCGCCTGTCCTCACCCTCCGGCTGAGCGTGGCGGCGTATCCGGTGCAGT
>NZ_BMRP01000010.1:0-168228 GCF_014648695.1 Streptomyces albospinus | reverse complement strand
TGACGGGGATCCGTCGTGGTCAGTCGTTACGGGTGGCCTTGAGGTGCCGTACGTCGAGGGACCATATGCCGCGGCCGTGGGTGGCGGCGTACAGCTTGCCGTCCGGGCCGAGGCGCAGCTGCATCACGGCCGCGGTGGGGAGGTTGTGTCCTGCCACCTGCCACTTGGTGGCGCCGGCAGGCCGGTAGAAGGTGGCCAGGTCGGTGCCCAGGGCGAGGCCGCCGTTCGGGAGCAGCTTCACCGTGTTGGCGGGGACGTCGGGCAGGTTCGCCGAGATGTCCGTCCAGTCGGTGCCGCCGTTTTTCGACTCGAAGACATGGCCGACGCCCGCACCGGGTCCTTCGGTCCACTTGCGGGAGAAGCCGTTGACGGCCACGTGCACATGCTGGGCGTTGGCCGGGTCGACCTCGAAGCCGGAGAGGTAGCGGTTGGGGATGGTGCCGTCGGCCGGGAGGTTGAGCTGGTGCCAGCCGGTGCCGTCGGCGTTGCCGACCGCGATGCCCCGGCTGAAGCCCTTGCTGTCGCAGGGGCCGCACCAGCCGACGTACACGGTGCCGCCCGAGGACGCCACCGCGGTGGCCACATGGCCTTCGCCGAGGTCGTAGGCGCTCTTCCACTCCTTACCGGACCGGATCGCGAAGCCCTTGTTCTGCACCCACACATGACGGCCACCGGCCACCCAGGTGTTGCCGTCCTTGGTGTCGGCGGTGATCGGGGCGATGAAGCGGGCACCGGCGCCGCCCAGGTCCTTGTCCGGCGGGGCCACCTCGTACTCGGTGGCCTTGGACGGGTCCGTGTTCCACGAGCCGTCGTTGACACCGCAGTTCTGGGTGACCCACATGTCGAGGTAGACGTACTCTGCCGCGATGTTGCAGCCGTTGGCGGGGTCGGCGATGGTGTCGGCGCCGTCGCCGCCGAAGTTGGAACCCATGACCTTGTCCCGCCCGCGCAGGATCGACTGGCCGTTGTCCTGGAGGCCGCCGGTCACCGAAACTCCGCCGTGGGCGAGGTCCTTGCCGACGCCCACCGAGTAGTACTGGAGGGTGTCGAGGGTGCCGTCGTTGAGGGACTGCCAGTCCTTCGCGTGGCCGCCCGAGTCGACCGCGCCGTTGAACGGACGGCGGTAGATGCCGCCGTCGTTGCCGACGTACGCCCAGGTCTTGCCGTGGTAGCCGCCGATCGCGACCGCGTGCTGATCGGAGTGGGTGGTCGGCGAGCAGTCGCCGGTCTGCTTGGCCGGGTCGATGCTCCAGCAGGGAAAGGTGAAGTTCCAGTACGGGCCCGGCGTGGTCCAGCTCGTACCGCCGTTCTTGGTCTCGAAGACCTCTTCCAGGCCGAGGTACAGGTGGTCGGCGTTGGCCGGGTCGACCTGGAGGAACTGGTTGTACCAGGACTGGATGCCGGGCTGGTAGCCCGCGCTCTGCAGCGCGGACCCGGATGCCTTGAGCTTGGTGTAGTCGGCGATCTGCGTCCACGGCCCGAACGGCGAGCCGTTCTTCGACACGTACACGCCCTTGAGGCCGCTGTCCGGGTTGGCGGTGGTCTGCGCCGGCGACTGGTCGATGGCGTACAGCCGCGAGCCGTCGGCAGCGGTGGCGAACGTCATGTTGCCGACATCGGCACTGCCGGTGGGGAGGTCACCTAGCCCGCTGACCCGCTTCCAGCCGCCGTCCTGCTCGGCGTACAGACCGTTGTAGGTGTCACCACCACGCCAGCCGACGGCGAGCAGGACCTTGGACGGGTCCTTCGGGTCGATGGCGATGTCATTGGCGATGTTCTTGTACGGGGCGCTCGGGTCGGATGCCTTGGAACCGCCCGGCAGATAGTCCGGGTTGGGGGCGAACTCCAGCTTCCACGGGCCCGACAGGGTGGTGGTGGAGTGCGACCACACGCCGCGGCTCGTCGCCGCCCAGACCTTGTTGCCCACGAACCGCATCGCGTGGATGACGGTACTCTCCAGCTCGGCGCCGCCCACCCGGTTGCCGGGCGCGAACTGCCCGCGCCGCGGATCGCCCAGAACGTAGACGCCCGTACCGACGAAGGCGGTTGCCCCGGTGTTCGACTCGCCGGTGGCGTACCAGAGACGCTTCTTGCCGTCCAGGGCCAGGGTCCCCGTGGACAGCGAGGGGAGTTTGTCGGCGATCGGCTCCCAGCGCCCGCCGCCGGTCTTCGACCGGAAGACGCCGCCATTGGCGCCGCCTGCATACACATACCCCTGGTCGTCCGCGGCGATTCCGGTGATCCGGCCGGTCACCTTCCCGAAGCCGCCGCTGGAGTTGGAGTTCACGTCGCGGTAGCGAGGGTCGTCGGCGTTGTACGCCTTCTTGGTGACGTGATCCCAGTCGCCCCGTGTGTGCCGCATCGACTGGAGCTGCTGCCAGGCCGCCCCGTAGGCACCGGGCGCGACCACGCCGGGAGCCGTCCGCGCCTCGGTGAACTGTGCAGTGGCTTCGGCGGAGTTCTCCGCCTCATCGGAGTCGCCGTCCCGGCTGCCGGGGGTGGCGACAGCGGCCTGTCCCTGGCCGGCGTGCACTGCCTTGATGTGCCGGCGCCCCATGTCGGCCTGGTGGCGCGCGTTCCAGGGCCGGGGTCTGGACTCACCTGACGCCGCGAACGACTGGGTACCAGCCAGCCCGAACGCGGTGGCTACGACGGCGCAGGTGATGAACCGTCGACGATGCCGTTGGGGCACCATGCCCTCTCCTCCCTGCGCCGAGTATGGGGGTGGCCCGACGCGGAGGAGATCTTGGCGTGTCCGTGACAGCGCTGCGAAGGGGGCGGCAGGAAAAATGGTGGGGAGTTTACGTTAGCGGCCCGCATGGACCTAACTTCCCCCAACTTCCTCTAACTTCCCCTTAACAACTGCTATTTGAAGTTGACGACGTGATGGCGGGGATCAGCGGGAACGGCTGTCGGCAACCCGCGCGAGTCCGGCACAGCGGCACCGGCGAGCAGGACGGCGACGCGGGTGGAACTCCGGTCCCGCTGTCGACTCGCATGTTCCACCGTCCCCTCACGCATCGCTCACGCACGTGCCCGACATCTCTCTGTCGTCAGGCTCCGGCTCCGGCTGCCTCAGACGGCTCGTGGAGGTATGTGGTGCGGTCCGAGGGGGAGTCGGGGGCGGTGGGGGTGAAGCCGGGCGGACGAGTTCGAGTCTCGGGATAGCGGTTGCTTCGGGTGGCGGGGTCGCGTCCGGCGCGGATGTTGGCGTAACTGTCCTTCTTCGCCGACATGGTGGCGCCGTCGGTACGTGCGCACATCTCTCGGAGGATGTCGGACACGCTGTGCCGGCGCCGTCCCGGTCGCGCTGCTGGATGAACCAGGCGTACTCCACGGTGCGGGCGGCATCCACGATGACGAGGATGCCGTGGCGGCGGGCGAGGTCATGGACCTGGGTGAGGTCGGCCAGGCTGATCGGCTGCCCGCCGGCCGTGTTGACGACGGCGGCCACGGAGACATACGGGATGCGGTCCGGCCCGATGTCGTGGATGAGGCGTTCCAGTTCGGCCAGGTCGGTGTCGCCTTGAAGGGGTTTCGCAGTACGCGTCGTGGGATTCGTCGATGATGACGTCGTGGAAGGTGCCGCCGTTGAGTTCCTGGTGGGCACGGGTGGTGGTGAAGTACATGGTGCCGGGGATGTGGCTGCCGGGGCGGATCAGGGTGCGGGAGAGGATGTGCTCCGCCGGCACCTGGCCCTTCGGCGCCCAGACCGGCTCGAACAGAACCTCGCGCCGTCGCAGCAGGTGTGGCGATTACCGGTCACGTCGCCGCGTTCCTCCTGACGTCGTCAAGACCCCAACCACAACAGACCCACACGTGTTTGCCGCTCGCCAACCGTCTGCCTGAATGGCCGACAACCTGCGGGAACGCCACCCCGACCCCTTGGACAGGCAGTGCCACAGTGCAAACTTGACCTGCTGTGACCCGTGCCTTGCAGCCAAAGGGGCGGTACGGTGACTGGCGATCCCGCTTACTGCTGCGAAGTTAGGAACTGCATGACTGACTCACTTCTCCACCAGACCATCGAAAACCTCGAAAGCACACTGCCGGAACTCGAGGCACAGGAAAAGCTGTTGCGCGGCGAGCTCAACGACGTGGTCCAACGCGTCACCTCGGCGCGTCACGCCCTGGAGCACCTGCGGGTGCTGACTGGCGCCGCTGCTCCTGTTGAGCAGTCCGCGCCCCTCGCCACGGTCGGGGCGGATGTCGCTCCTCCGGCCCCGGCGTCGGTGGAACCGGCAGGTGACAGCGCCAGTCAGGACTCCCCCGAGGTCGATGCCGCTGCCGCTGCCGCTGCCGCTCCCGAGATGGTGGCGGAACCGGGGGGTGTGGCCGCAGCGGCCGTGCCGTCGCCGCGTACGGCAGCGTCGTCGAGCGCCAAGTCCCGTACGGCCAAGAAGCGCACTGCCAAGAAGGCCGCGGCGAAGAAGGCCGCTGCGCCGGCAAAGACGAAGAAGGCAGCTTCGAAGCAGGCCGCCCCCGCCGAGCCGGCCGCCAAGGGCACAGGAGGTCTCCTTGAGGCCGCCCTGAAGGTGCTCCAGAAGTCGAGCGTGCCGATGCGTGCTCGGGAGATCAATGAAGCCCTGGGGCGGGAGGAGACTCCCGGACAGATCGAGTCTGTTCGCAACACCCTCGATCGGGTGGCGAAGCAGCAGAAGCTGGTGACGCGTCCTGGGCGAGGCACGTACGCGGCGCTCTGACCCGCACAGCTGCGGTGCAGGTGGGGCCCATCCCATGGGGACGTGGCCCCGCCCCCGGCGGCAGTGCTCAGGCCGGAGCGGCTGGAGAAGACCAGGTGGTTCGTGCTGATCCGGCGCAACGGAACCCTCGACCGGTGTGCCGCTGCCAGGCAGTAGGGCGTTCGTCGATCGCGCGCTACGCATGCTCGTTGTGCGTCCGGCTCTTCAGGGCGATGCGGCCCGTCAGCGTGATGTCGTGCCGGGCTCGGTCATCTCCGGCAAAGCCGAGCCGACCGTGGTGGTACGGACAGACCTGCCGGACCTGGTCGCCGAACTCAACGGGCGTGGCACCGGCTCGCGGTCGGTCGGCAACGGGATCACGGACGAGAACGGCGTGTTCCCCATCGCCGTCCCAGGCAACCGGACGGGCTGCATACCCCAACGTTGGAGAGGATCTCCAAGACCGCGCGGCGAAGACCTGCCGTCTGGACCACGGCCTCGCCCGGCACCTGACCCACCACGGCACGCCGACATAGAGCGCATGTTCCAGCACCTTCAACCTCCCACCGACACCGCCGCGAGGCCATGGGCCGCCAGGCATGTCCGACGGGACCTGCCTGGGTCGCGAACCCTGGCAGACACCGCGGAGTCCCTGGACGCCGGCCGTGCTGTGGTGGGCCGCAGGGAGTTGCCCGTCCACTGCCCTGAGTTCGGGTCACGGAGCCTGCTACTCGGTGCGTCGGGATCGGGCGGGCGTCGTCGTCAGCGTGTTCGCGGCTGCCGTCGCCGACGAAGAACAAGGCAGTGCCGACGACGCCGGGGGCTGCGTCGGCGCCTGGACAGGCGACCGCGCCAGGACCCTCCTCGGCTTCCCACAGCAGGCATCGATGTGCGTGGGAGTGCGCAGGAGAAGCTGAGGCGCGATGCGGTCCGGCTCCCTGCCTCCGGCGCGGCAGGCACGTCTCCTCAGAAAACGCCACGCGGGCCCCGTCTGGGAACGGGGCCCGCGTGTGTGGACCAGGGCGTCCGCGTCCGGCAGGCCGCCGTCGGCTGGGGGGAGCCGCGAACGGGTCGGCCGGACCGTGCCCCAGGGCGTGGTACGGGGTTGCGGGGTCAGTGACCGCCCTCGTCCACGACCGCTACCTCCTCGATGTTCTGCTCGATCGCCTCGACCGACATGGCGGTAGCACGGGCCCAGTAGTAGATCCCCAGCGAGAACACCGTGATGATCACCATGTCCCACCAGAGCGGGATGTGGCCCTTGCCGCCGAAGCCGCCCTGCCAGGAGATCAGGCCCAGACCGATCAGGTACACCGGAAGCCAGCGCGCGGCCTTCCAGTCCAGCCGCGGAGCGTTCGACAGCCCCTTCTTCGTCGCGTACACGGCGTAGCTGCCGAGCAGGACGTAGCCGATGATGATCGCCCAGCCGAGCCGCTCCAGGGTGTCCCAGCCGGCCCAGTAGATGATCAGGCTCGCGACGACGAAGGACAGCGGCGAGATGACGCTGCCGCCACGCAGTCGGTAGGGACGCTGGTGGTGCGGCAGACGGTCACGGAACACACCGAATGCCAGTGGCGCGCCCGCGTACATCAGCACACTCGCCGACGTGATGAAGGACACCAGCTGCTGCCAGCTCGGGAAGGGCAGGAAGCAGATCACGCCGGTCACGAAGGAGATGATCAGGCCGAACCACGGCACGCCGCGGGCATCGGTCTTCTCGAATACTCGCGGTGCATAGCCGTTCTTGCTCAGGCCGTAGGAGATGCGCGAGGTCGTGGTCGTGTAGATCAGGCCGGTGCCACCGGGGGAGATGATGGCGTCGGCGTACAGGACCCAGCCCAGCCAGCCCAGGCCCACCACGGTGGCCAGACCGGCCCACGGGCCGCTGATGCCGGCGTAGTTCAGCTTGGCCCAGCCGTGCGCGAAGGAGGCCAGCGGCAGGGCGCCGATGTAGACGACCTGGAGCAGGGTGTAGATCACCGCGCCGATCGCGACCGAGCCGATCGTGGCGCGCGGCAGGTCGCGCTTGGGGTTGCGGCTCTCGCCCGCGAGCTGGATGGCCTGCTCGAAGCCGAGCAGCGCGAAGATGATGCCGCTGGTGCTGATCGCACTGAGCACACCCTTGGCGCCGAACGGGGCGAAGCCGTGGGAGGTGAAGTTGTGCGGGTGGAAGTTGGTCGCCGCGATGACGAAGATCGCCCCGAGGGGTACGGCGATCTTCCACCAGGTCGCGGCGCTGTTGGTGTGCGTGAGCACCTTCACACCGAGGAAGTTCACAGCGACGAAGATCGCCATGAGAACGAGTGCGACAACGAAGCCGCTCGGCGTCAGGGTTCCGTTCGCGTGCTGGAGGCCCTGGGCCCATGACCAGTGGCCGGCGTAGCCGATCATGGCCTCGACCTCGATCGGGGCCACGGTCGCGGCCTGGAGCCAGGAGAACCAGCCGAAGGACATACCGGCCAGGCCACCGAAGGCGTAGTGCGGATACCGCGCCGTACCGCCGGCCACCGGGAAGAGGCCGCCGAGCTCGGCGTGCACCAGTGCCAGGAGGACAACTGCGACCGCACCGATGCCCCAGGAGATCATCGCGGCCGGACCCGCCACAACGACGGCCTTCTGGGCTCCGTACAGCCAGCCGGATCCAATGATCGAACCGACCGAGGCCCACATCAGGCCGATCAGCCCCACCTCCCGGCGGAGTGAGCTGGGGTCGCGTGCCTTCTGGGGAGCAAACTCGTCAACGCTTACCATGCGGCGCCTTTCAAAAAAGCACAGGGCTTGCCGGAAAAATCACCTCAGAGTAAAGAGCGCTTACGGATAGACAAAGAGTCCTTACCTGAATATTACTTTCTCCGAAAAATATATCCGCCGCCTGTGGCCGCCACTGCCGAGATACCCGGTGGGATGGATGGCGGGATAAATCGGCGGGTTCGGGGAGGCCGGCACAATATCGCCCTCGATTCTCCGAGCGGCTGCCAGCGCGACGGGGGGTGAGAATTGATCTTTCCAATCGAAGAACTCCGATTTAGCGCAGCTATCCGCCGCAATTACGGGCCCGATTGCCGAACTCATTCTCCGTCAAGTCGCCTGATACAGACGGCATTTGCGGTCGCCGCCCCCGGCCGGAAGCAGGCCGGCCCGGTGCGATGTGCACCTCGGCGCGTTCCGGAGCCGGCGGGCGCCCCATGTGGTCATAGGGCGCCGCGACAGCCCATCCCCCCATCGACAGCGTGACCTGGGCACATTCGTGGCCACGGCCCCGCTCCGTCCATGATTCACCGAGCCCGGCGGCGCTCACCTCGGGCTTCGTCCCGGCTCGCCAGGGCCTGTCCGATGGCGCGGAGCGATGCCCTGCCCGGATCGGACCGACGACTCTGGTGACCCACAGCCGGGCAGGTCGCGCCACGGCGGGCGGGGCACCGCTCGGCCGGGCCAGAGCCGGGCCGAGCGGGCCTTCCCTTGTTCCGGAGGAGACAGCGCGTGGAGTGGATGGCGCGCAGTTCGTTCCCGGCCTGCCAGAAGGGGGCGGACCTGCGGATCCGGTACGCGCAGACTCCGAGCCTAGAAGCTGAAGCTCATGAACGCCCCATATCCACCCTCGGCGGCCTCCGCGAAGAATGCGACAAGTTCCTCATAGGAGCGCTCCAGCCAGTCCAGCTCTCCCTCCGGGTCGAGCCGCCAGGTGTTGGGGTACACCTCCTCCTTCGTCATCTGTTCCGGGTCGTAGTGGGCCGCCAATTCCTCCCACGGAGTCGCCCGCAGCTGCCCTGCCACGCTCTCAATCTGCTCCACAGACCACCCGAAAAGGGTGCCGTCCTCCAAGATCGGGAACCCGTCCATCAGGAACTCGAGTTCCACATCCGTCTCGTCGAGAAGGAATTGCAGACCGGCCCACGCCTTACTCGGGCCACCGCGGGGGCGATCCGGCATCGAGTGGTCGTCGCTGTCGTACAGCTCGTAGATGTACTCATCGGCCCAACTCGGGTCGTTCTCCGCCCTGTCCAGCTCCTCCGTTGTCGCGCTGATGAACGCAATGCTCACGCTCATGGAAGCCAATCCCCCTAGATGTAGCGCTTGTTCGGCCCCTTGCTCGAACAGCGACGGCGAGTGTTCCACACGCCTCTGACAAGCGGGCTGCGGCCAGGGCCGAACGGCGCCGGGCAATGTCCGATGGGCATGGTCGACTCAGCTGCCAGAAACGGGCACGGCCACACTGCCGACATCAGGGGCACCGGTTCACCGGCCGCCGTCGGCCAGTTCCTCCAGTACGGCGAGCGCGCGGGCGGTGCTGTCGTGGGGAACGAACAGGTGGTCGTGGTGGAAGCCGGCGACCACATTGCAGCTGATCCCGGCCCGGGCCAACGCCGCGGCGACGGCCGCGGTGAGGCCGACGGCATCCAGGGCGGAGTGCACACGCAGTGTTACCCAGCCGGCGACATAGTCGTAGGCGAGACCTGCCCGGTCGGCGTCCTGCCTGGGCAGGACGAGCGTCAGTCCTTCTTCCTCGGCGACGGTGACGACGGGGCGGATGCCTGGCGGGACGGGACCACCGGGGGCGACGGTGAAAACGTACTCTCCAGGGTTCAACACGGGTCGCATGTCAGCGAGCAGCTTGCCCAGATCCTTCTCTGCGGGCATGTGGCTCTCCTTCAGTGTTCGGCGTCTCGGTGGCGACGGGCCGTCTACCGCACGAAGCGGCCTGCCTGTGAAGCGGTGGAGGTCAGGGCCCACAGGCAATCCCACGAGATCCATCCTGCGCGATCACCGCGAGGGTGGCGGCACCGGCCGGCCTCACCGATCCCATACTGGCCCGCACAGCCGAGCAGCCGTTCCCCTTGCCGCGCGACCCGCAGCACGGTGAGCGGCTCCCTCATCCACCGGAGGCAGTGCCCGCGCCGCAGTCGCCATGAGTCCTGGGGTGGGCGGACAGCCCCCCCGGCTCGCCAGGTGTCCTGTCCCGCCTTACGGCTGTCGTGGATCGGCAACTGCCTCCGCAGGAGCTCCAAACGTCGACTCACCGGACGCCAGAGCATCGATCACGGGACGCAAGCTCGACCTCGTAACGAGCGGTGGTCGCCCCCTCCCCACCCCCTCAGTCTCGGGGCAGCCTTCCGCGCAGGTCAGAGACGTTTCCCGCCGCTGCTTCGGCAACCGTCCGAACCGAATCACCATGAGCCGGCGTCGGCGACCTTGCGCAAGCGCGGCAGTTCGTCGGTCTACAGCTCCTTTCGGAACACCGTGGAGCTGCGGCCGATTTCCATGCCCACGTGCAGGTACAGGGCGAGCGCGTCGGTGTCGGAGTGGGTCCAGAGGGTGCAGGTTCGCCGGCCTTGCCGGTGGAAGGCGCGGAAGGCGTGGATCAGGAGCAGTCGGGCGACGCCTCGGTTGCGGTGGTCGCGGTGTACCGCGACCTGCTCGATGTAGCCTTCACCGGCTTCGGGGAGGTCCAACGACATCGCGGCACCGACCATGTGATCGCCGACGAACGCCAGTGCCGACATGGTCGGGGCGAACGCGGGTCGTTCGACGGTGTGCTGGGCCCATTCCTCGTACGACTTGCGCCGCGGCTGCCATTCGTCGAAGGCATCCTCGATGAGCACGTGTGCGTCGTGTTCGTCGCCCTGGCGGAACGGCCGAACCGTGATGCCCGTGGGTGGCTCGGGCGGCATCGGCTCGTCAGACATCACGAACTCCAGCAACCAGGACGTCACCAACCGCTCGTATCCGCGGGAGCACAGGAGTGCGCCGGCGTGCACATCGTCGTCCGGCACGGTCTGGACAATCCGCTCGTCACCCGCCTGCCGTGCCCGGCGCTCGGCCCACTCCAGCAGTGCGGCACCCAGGCCACGCCCTCGGTGCTCGGGATGGACGTCCACCTCCGAGCGCCGGTTCACCCAGGCCCAGGCGGCCACATGCCCCGCCTGGTCGTGGATCAGCACGGTGTCCGATTCCATGACCATGCCCGGTCTGCCGAGGTCGGCAGCGATGCCGCCGGGATCGGCGTGTACCCGTCCGTTCCGTTCACGCTCGCAGGCAGCGATCAAGCCATGGATCGCAGCGACATCGTCAGCGGTCGCGGGACGCCCCTCGTAACCCGGAGGAAGCAGTGGCATGAGATCTGGCATCAGGGCACTCCCGGGTTGGTGAACCTGCCACGGACTGGTGCGGCACCGCGACAGTGTTCCGTCGAGGCCCGGCAGGTTCAATGGACGCACTGCGTATGTCACCCAAGCAGGATGTACCCGAGCGGAACGGTTGCCGGGCCACGCTGTACACACGTTGTGCCGCGGGCCGAGGATGACCCCAATCACCAAGGATGGGCGGTTGGTTCCATCCCTTCAGTCCACTCAGTCCGTCCAGTCCGTTAGGGTTTTCCTTCACAACTGCCTGCGCCTACCTGCACCTGCTCGCAATCGACGGGAACGACCGGAAACGGTCCACATCTGCCTGTTGGTTCCACGCCCGGGAGGAGACCCCTATGCCGCACATCCTCGTCGACCACGACGCGACGCTGCGGGAGGTACTGGACCGCCGCCGCTTCGCCCACGAACTGCACGCGCTCGCCGCGAAAACGGTCGACGGTATAACTGTCGAGAGCTGCAAGACCCGCTTCCGCTGCGTCGACGACGTCGTCATCGCCCACGACGAACCCCAACAGGCCCTGATTCACGTGGACTTCGCGATCCTCCCGGGCCGCACCACGGAGACCAGAACGGCGCTGGGCCAGGCCGTCCTCGACTTGGTACGCAGCCACACGGCGGCGGCTACGGACCTCACGGTCCATGCCTCCGTCGAAGTCCGGGACCTCGATGCCGCCTACGCCAAACATGTGAAGCCGGTGACCACACAGGGGTGACGTTCCGTCACCGGCCGGCCCCCATTCCCCCGGGCCGCAGCCGCCGGGCCGGGCCGGCGGCGGCTACTGCGAATGCCTCGGCTCCTGAATGAGGCCAAGGCATGCCGGACGCAATCGTCGTTCCCTGGCCCGGCCCTTGATCTACAGTCCTGCCCATGGTGAGGAAGCACGTGATCGTGTCCGGACGGGTGCAGGGCGTCTTCTTCAGGGACACCTGCCGTCAGAACGCTCTTGAGTGCCGCGTCTCCGGGTGGGTGCGCAATCTGCCCGACGGGAACGTCGAGGCGGTCTTCGAGGGAGACGAGGACCGCGTCGCGCAGATGGTCGACTGGGCACACCAGGGGCCACCGGCCGCGGACGTGGAGAAGGTCGAGGTACGGGACGAGGAGCCGGAACGGCTGAGCGGCTTCGAGGTCCGGCCCACACCGCGCATGTGAGGGCGCACGGCCTCGGTGCCCTGTGTGCGAACGGGGCACCGAGGCCGGAGGGACCGCGGTCAGCGGTGGCAGGTCAGTGGCGGGTGGTGAACTTCCGCTCGAAGGAGGCGAAAGCGGTTTCCTGGCGCCATTCGACGGCTGCCTTGGCGCTGGACGCGAGCAGGTGGCGGCAGGCGGCGCCGGGGGTTCCCCTGCCGGGGAGCTGTCCGCGGCAGGCGGCGACCGGGTGGTAGCCGTAACGGGTCGGGGTGACCTGCCACAGGCTGCGGCCGGGCAGGAAGGAATACTGGAGCGAGGCGCGGGCCAGGTCCTTCAGTTCGCCGTAGCCGAGGTGGTACGTCGTGGACGCGTACTGGTACTCGTGGGAGATGCCTATGCGGGAGATGCCGGGGTCGTCGGTGGCCAGCACGATCGGCACCCCGTATGCGCGGTAGGTGGTGAAGGGGTGCTCGGCTCCCTTCACGCCGAGGATCTGGGCGTTGCTGGTGAACGGCACCTCGACGGCCACCTGTCGGTCGGCCATGGTGCGTGCCAACTGCCGCCAGTCGTCCTCGTGGACGAGGTCGACGCCGTGGCCGATACGTTCGGCCTGGGCGATGTCGACGGCCTCGTCGATGTGGAACTTCAGGTCTTCCGGCTTGGCCAGGCCCGGCCACAACTCGCCCGCGTGCAGGGTGATGTGGGCGCGCGGATACGTGCGGTGCAGGTAGGCGAGCATCCGCATCTGGAGGGTGTAGTCGCGCAGGGCGATTTCGCCGTCCTCGGGCTGGACCAGGTTGACCGCGGTGAACCGCCCGTCCCGCTCGGCCAGGCGCATGCCGAGTTCAATCTGTGTGAAGACCCGCTCTGGGCTGCTGCCGCGACTGACCTGGGAGTTCCAGCGCACGGTCAGGCGGCAGCCCGGGGCGGGGTGGGAGGTACCGCAGCGGGAAGCCGTACGGAACTCGGCGTCGGCCTCGTCGGCTTCCTTGCGGGCCGTGGCCACCAGGCGGTCCAGCTTGCCGTCGGCGACCAGAGCCCTGTGCATACGGTCGAAGTCGCCGTCCCAACGGGCCTGGTCGGCAACCTTCTTGGCCTCCTCGGAGGCAGGGGTGGTCAGCGTCTCCAGGTAGAACTGGTTCTGGCCGACGATGTCGTCGGCGACCTTCGACAGCAGCTTTCCGCGGTGGCGCCAGGTCACCTCACCGAACTTGCCGAAGGTGTCGAAGAAGTGGTCGTGGCCGGACTGTCCCTGCGGGAAGTCCGCCATGGACCAGGCGCGCACCAGTGCGTCGTGGAACGCCCGGTCGGTCCGGGCGTCCGCCGCCGGCCGCTTGCCCTGCCCGCAGCGCGGTGCGACCGCCGTCATCGTCTTTTCGTCGATGCACAGTCCGTCCTCGGCGGCGAGCGTGATCAGGTACTCGGTGGGGACGGCGCCGGAGAGGTGGTTGTGCAGATCACCGCCCTTCGGCAGGTGCAGGAAGAAGCTGCGCAGCCGCGCCGGGTCCTGGCGAACGGAATTCAGATAGGCGGCGGTGCGCGCTTCGGCCGCGGTCAGCAGACGTGCGGAACGCGGTGGTGGGACGGAGGAGTTGGCCGGCTGCGCGGCGGCGGGCAGCGCGGACGACAACGACAGCATGCTGAGGGTGGCCAGACCGACCCGGAAAGCCCGGCGACGGTTCATGGCACGAAGTTGATCATCATTCACCGTCGCATCGTTGCTGCTCGGCCGGGCCACCGGTAGGCACTTTTCGGCAGTTTCCCCGCACGAGAATCTGCACGGGTCCCAGCGGTTCTGACGTTCGCAGCGGTGGGCATCGGCCGGCGGACCCAGGGGATGTTCCGCCGATTCATCCGCGGCATCACCGCGGATCCGAGCATCCTCACCCGGCGCCGCCTCGACCTGGTCGCGGACCGCACCCGCCCAGCCCGGCCGACGGCATGCCCGGCGCAGGGCACGGACGAGGACGACGACGCCGGAAGCCGGACGCCCTCCCGGCTCAGGAGGGTGTCGGCGCTGGGTACGCGGTGGTCGTCACCGCTGTGCCCATGGCGGTGTCCAGGTCCCGGCCGCGGAATGGTCGCGCCGCCCGGAGCCGAGGTGGTCGCGGAGCGCGCCGAGTGCCGGGTGCGGGTTGTCGCGATGCCAGAGCAGTGAGTGCGGGTAGACCGGTGTCGGATCCTGCACGGCGATGCGCCGCAGGCCGTGGTCGGCGGGCCAGACGAAGTGTGTCTCCTCGCCGACGAAGGTCGCCAGTGACCGGGAGTCGGCGATGGTGTCCAACAGGGGCTCGATGCCGAAGTCGGGGCCGGTGATCTCGATGGTGAGCCCGAACGCGGCGGCGAGGGCATCGTAGTAGGCGCCCCACTCGGTTCCGGGAACGATGCCGGGCATCCAGATCCGGTGCCCGACCAGCTCGGCGGGCGTGACCGCACGGGCGGCGGCGAACTCGTGGGCCGGTCCGGTGAGGAGCTGGATGGGCTCGTCGAAGGCCCGGGCGACCCCGATGTCGTCGGGAAGCTGCCGGCCGGGCATGGTGACGGCGCGGAAGGACGCGTCGATCGTGCCGGACCGGATGGCGTTGATGGCCGCGTCGACGTCGAAGAGGGTCACGACTTCAAGCTCGACCTCGGGGTGCGCGCGGTGGAAGTCGCGCAGCGCGGCAGCCGGGGCGAGCCGCCGGCCGATCACGTCGACGCGCAGCGCACGGCGGCCGGGAGATACGGAGGCGGCTGCCCGCTCTGCGGCCCGTAGGAGGTCGCGGGCGTGGGGCAGGAACGCCTGTCCGTCGATGGTGAGCGTCGCGCCTCGCGCGGTGCGGGTGAACAGCCGCACACCGAGGGTCTTCTCCAGCGTGGCGATGCGTTTGGAGACGGCCTGCTGGGTGATCGACAGTTCGGCGGCGACGTCGTGGAACCGCCCCGCGTCCGCGGCGGCCACGAAGGTGCGCACAGCATCAAGATCCACGCCGGCGACGATACCTGCACAACCAATGGTTGTGATTTCCCGTCGGGTCGGTTGTTTGATCCGGGCGTCTGCCAGTCGCTTTGATACCGGTGGTCAGCGTGTGGTTGTTCAGACAGACGGGGGTGGCGTGAGGTATGACAGGTAGACGGGCGCTGGGGCGGCGGTTCGGGTGGTTGTGGGCGGCGTTTGCGGTCAGCTCCTACGGCACAGGGCTCGGGTTCGGTGCGTTTCCCTTGATCGCGGTCCTCGTGCTGCACTCCGGGCCGACTCAGGTGGCGGCGCTGGCCGCCACGGGGCGGGCAGTGGGAGCCATGCTCGCGGTGCCGCTCGGTCCGTGGGTGGAGTTCCGCCGTAAGCGGCCGGTGATGGTGGCGATGGACCTGATCCGGTTCGCGGCGTTGATGAGCGTCCCCGCCGCGTTCGCGCTCGGCTGGCTCAGCTTCGCCCAACTCCTCGTCGTCTCCGTCGTCGTCGCCGCGGCCGACATCGCCTTCAAGGCGGCCAGCGGTGCGTATCTCAAGTCGCTCGTGCCGCCGGAGGACCTGCTCGTCGCCAACGGCCGGTTCGAGTCCACGACGTGGACCACGACGGTGGTCGGACCACCGCTCGGCGGGGCCGCGGTCGGGCTGTTCGGCCCGGTGACGACCGTGGTGGCCGATGCGGTCAGCTACCTGCTCTCGGCGCTGGGCATCCGCGCCATCGGCGGGAGCGAGCCGCGCCCCGCACGGACCGGTGCACCGCGGCTCAAAGCAGGCGACCTGCTCGAAGGATGGCGCCACATCCTCACCCATCCCACACTGCGACCGCTGTTCCTCAACCAGATCGTGGTCAACGGCCTGATCATGGCCTCCGAGCCACTGCTCGCCGTACTGCTGCTGGGGCGCCTGGGGTTCGCGCCCTGGCAGTACGGTCTCGCGTTCGCGGCCCCCTGCGTCGGTGGTCTGGTCGGCTCACGCCTCGCGCCCCGACTCGTGACGCGGTACGGGCAGCGCACGGTGATGCTCACCGCCGGGGCGCTGCGTGCGTGCTGGCCTGTCGGATTGGCGTTCGTCCGGCCCGGTGTGCCCG
This sequence comes from Streptomyces albospinus, assembly GCF_014648695.1. Classification (GTDB taxonomy): domain Bacteria; phylum Actinomycetota; class Actinomycetes; order Streptomycetales; family Streptomycetaceae; genus Streptomyces; species Streptomyces albospinus. The sequence continues at coordinate 152,238 of NZ_BMRP01000010.1, read as the reverse complement.
GGATGGTACTCATCATCGCCGTCCAACTCGGCCTGGTGACCTGCATCGGAGTGTTCAACCCGGTGCTGGCCACCTACCGGCTCGCCCACACCAACACCGACCGGGTCACCCGCACCCTGTCCGCCTGGTCGGTCAGCACCAGCACCAGCATCGCGGCCTTGACCGCCGCGTGGGGTCTGCTCGCCACCGTCACCAGCCCCCGCACCGCGATCGCAGCCGCCGGGGTCCTCCTCCTTGCCACCCCGCTGCTGCTCCCGCGTCGCGAGAAGGCGCCCCGGAACACAAGGGAAGAGGCCGCGAGCCTCACATGACGGCCAGTTGTGGTCACGCGGCGGCCTCGATGCCGATACTCGGCGAGCCGGCCGCCGGCCGATCGCCGGCCCCACCGAGCCGGTGCCTCGGCGGACGATGCCAGCAGGCGGCTCCCCCGCAACGCTGTCGATCTCATGCGGGCCTACCGGCTTGCCACCCCGGCACGGTCTCACGGCAGGACCGAGCATCCGGACCGGAACGGACGACGGATCTGCTGACGTACCGCCAGGTCAGGACAGGACCTCCCGCAGCCAGGAACGCTCCGCGCGACTGGTGGCGCGGGCGATGGCGAGCATGCCGCGGCGATAGGGGCCGTTGTTCTCCTCGGCGCCCAGTGGACGGTCGCCGTCATAGAAGAAGCTCGCGGGTTGCTCCAGGAACTCCAGCCGCCGGCGCAGCACAGCGTGTTGCTCGACGGTGTCGGGAACCTGGGAGAGGAATGCCAGGACCGTGAAGTACCGGGTGCTGTCACTGATGTCCAGGCCGTCGGCATCCTGCGGACGACGCAGCAGCTCGCAGCGATCGACACGCACACAGGCACACGCGGGCGTCGTCGCGGCGCGCACGTGGTGGCGATCGGTTCCGGACCGATCCGGGAGGTAGATCGGCCGGCCAGCTGCAACGCCTCCACACCGACGGCCTGCGGCTGCATCCGGGGCGCTGCTCTCTCCCGGTGCCGGCGGGCGGCTGTTCGGCGATGCACGGGATACGGTTGCGGAACCGTCCGACCGCCGCAAAGCGACGAGGAGAACATGATCGGTCGCTTCCGTTCTGGTCCTGCGCTCCGTGAGAGCAGGACCGTGCCTGTGGTCAGCAGCCCGCGCTCGTCCCGTGCCGTACGCGCGGCGGCGCTGACGACCGTGCTGGCGGGCGCAGCGGCGTTGGTGGGCGGGTGTGCGGCGGTGGGGATGCCCAAGCCCGCGGGGCGTGCCTCTCCCGTGTCCGGCCCGGTGCGGCTGTGGCCCGGGCGCCCGCCCGCGCCGCAGCCTTCGCCAGAAGCGGGAGCGGGAGTGGACGGCACGCCGTTGCCCTTGCCTGCGCTGCCCCGGGTGTCGTCCGGGGACATCCGGAAGGTGTCCGTGTCCTCCGTCATCCAGGCACAGCTGGATGCAGACGACCGTCGCCGGGCGCCGGCCTTCGACAAGAAGACCGAGAGCAGGATCCGTGCCTGCGCCGACCAGCCGAAGGCCTGTCCCGTGCGGGCTCCCGAGTACCAGGATCTGACCGGTGACGGCAAGGACGACCTGATCGTCGGTATCGAGGCCGAGGACCACACCGTGTCCATCTGGGTCTACAAACTCAAGGACGGCGTGGTGAACCGGATCCTGAACACCGCGGGGACTCCGCTGGCCGTGGACGTGACCGAGGGCAAGCTGATCATGCGTGAACCCACAGAGACTCCCGGGTACGAGATCCGCACCGTCTTCGGGTGGAACCCCCACAGCCAGGTCATGGAGATGCAGGCCACCGAGTACGACTGGCAACCCCCGTCCTCCACCGCCTCCCCGGGCCGTAAGCCATGAGCACGCCCCCGTCGCAGCCGCGGCTGCTGCCCGCCTGGACGGCGACGCTCTACTGGAAGTCCGCCGTCTTCATCACCCTCATGTGCTGCCTGCTCGCCGTGGTGCTCGGCATCCTGGTGCACGTCCTGGTCGGCAGGCAGACCCAGGATCGTGCGCGCAGTACGGCCCTGGCGGAGCTGGACCGCGCCGTGGCCGCATACCGCGCCGGAGAACCCCTCGGCCGCAACGCCTCGGTCGACCCGCCGGACCTGCCCGCTCCCCTGCGCGAGATGACCGTGAACCACGACGAGCGCGCGACCCAGCTCGCCGACCACGGAGGTCACCCGACGATGTGGGCCACCGCCCCCGTCACCGGCCGCAAGGCGCTGGCGGTACGCCTGGACTACAGCACCCAGGCAGCCGCACTCAGCGACCTGGACCAGGCCATCACCGGCTCCTCCGCCGCCGCTATCGGCATCACCCTTGGAGCCGGACTGATCTCGGTCTCCCGCATCACCCGCCGACTGCACCGCACCGCCCAGGTGGCCCGGCGCATCAGCACCGGCGATCTCGACGCCCGTGTGAACGACCCGCGCGCCCAGAACCCGGACCGCGCCAAGGACGAAGCCGCCGCGGTGGCCGCCGCACTCGACGCGATGGCCGCCAGCCTGCAAGCCAAACTCCACCGCGAGCAGCGCTTCACCGCCGACGTCTCCCACGAGCTGCGCACCCCGCTCGCCGGACTCCACGCCGCCGCCGAACTGCTGCCGGCGGGCCGCCCCACCGAGATGGTGCGCGACCGTGTCCAGACCCTGCGCCAGCTCACCGAGGATCTGCTGGAGATCTCCCGGCTCGACGCGCAGGCGGAGCGGGCCGACCTGGACGTGCACCGTCTGGGGCCACTTGCCGAGCGTGCGGTGCGGGCCACCGGAACGACAACTGAGGTCAGCGTCGTGCGGGACGTCTGTGTGGAGACCGACCGGCGCAGGCTGGAGCGCGTGCTGGGCAACCTTGTCGCCAATGCCCACAAACACGGACGCGAACCCGTGGCGGTCACCGTCGACGCCCACGTCATCACCGTGCGGGACCACGGTGACGGCTACCCCTCCTACCTCCTCGACCAGGGTCCGCAGCGGTTCCGCAGCCAATCCGGCGGTTCGGAAGCCGGCAAGCGGACGGGACACGGCCTGGGCCTGACGATCGCCACCGGACAGGCCCATGTCCTCGGCGCCACCCTCCGCTTCTCCAATGCCCCCGACGGCGGAGCCGTCGCCGAACTACGCCTCCCGCCGGGCCCGGCCGACCAGTCCGAGCCAACACCGTCCGGAACGAACGAGCACGGGTCAGAGCACGACTGACAGCCTCGCACTCCCTCCGCGCGGGCCCGGTCCATGAGGCAGGGGGTCGGTTCGGCCACGTTCAAGCTGCCGAAACTGCTTACGGGACCTTCACGCCGGCCTTCCCCAAGCCCGCGGCGCAGGCCGACGCCACTCCCAAGCTCGTCTACAAGCACGACGGCAGAACGGTGACGACGTTGGCCTTCGCCAAGGCCGGCTGACGCCAAGCTGACCGGTTCGGCGACAGAGCTTCCCCGTCCGGCATCGCCGGACGGGGAAGCCCACGCTGCCCTCCGTGCCTGATCGCGCTCCCACCGGTCCGCGATTGCTGCCCTTGAGAGTCCGGGCCGCAACCGCGGCAGTGCCGGCGTCCTCGCCCTCAGGTCCGGCCTGTCCGGACGGCGTCGGCTGCCGGTGCCGGTTCTCCGTATCGGGGGACTGCCGCCCCGTGCTGCCGTCGAACTGCTCGCGCAGAGTGTCGACGTGGCCGGCGTGCCTGGCGGTCTCCTCGATCCTGTGCACCAAGACCCAGCGCATCGACGGTGGCGGCGTTGAGACACTGCTCCCGCCGATTCCGTGCTGCGAGACGGCCGTTGGCATCGTTCGGTCCGCCGGCCGGCACGGAGCGCCGGACTATCCCCCGCCGCGGCGGCGCGAGGCACGATGGAAGCGGGTACCCCAGTCGTGGATCCGGTCGAGCAGTTCGGGCGGGTGCAGCACGTGGAAGTCTGCGCCGATCACGCCCATCGCCATGGCCGGCCAGTCCAGGGAGTCGGCGGTCATGCGCAACCGGCAGTGCTCGGCGTCGATCTCCTCGACCGTTCCCCACCGGCCGATCCGTTCACGCACCGTCGCGGCCGGGGCGTCGACCAGGACCTCCACGCGGTACGGGCGGGGCACATTGTTGAGGCGGGCGCGGACGAATTCGGCGGCGTCGGCAGCAGGCAGGTCACGAAGCCGGAAACGGGAGCCGCTGCTGTGGGGCGCGGTGAGCCGGTCGACCCGGAACGTACGCCAGTCGTGCCGGGCGAGGTCGTAGGCGACCAGGTACCAGCGCCGGCCGAGACAGACCAAGCGGTGAGGTTCGACGTGCCGGTCGGTGTTCCGGCCGTCGGCGGCGGTGTAGGAGAAGCGGAGCTGCTCGGTGTCCCGGCAGGCCAATGCGACCGCGGTGAGGACGGCCGGGTCGACGTCCGCCCCGGCCGACGTGCCCCAGTCGGCGGGGACGGTCATCGCGCCCAGGCTCTCCACCCGGCGCCGCAGCCGGGCAGGCATCACCTGCACCACCTTGGCCAGCACCCGGACCGAGGACTCGGCGATGCCCTCCACCGCGCCCTGGGCGGCGGTCTGCAACCCCACAGCCAGGGCAACCGCCTCCTCGTCGTCGATCACCAACGGCGGCAGCGCCGCGCCCGCAGCGAGCTGGTAGCCGCCATCGACGCCGCGCTGCGCCTCGACCGGATAGCCCAGTTCGCGCAGCCGGTCGACGTCCCGGCGCAGGGTGCGGACCGAGACCCCCAGCCGCTCGGCCAGCTCGGTGCCCGGCCAGTACCGGTGGGTCTGAAGCAGGGACAGCAGTTGCAGCGTCCGGGTGCTGGTGTTCGCCATGCCGCGATTCTCCCTCGAATTCAGGACAGAAACTGACCGCTATGGCTCCTAACGTGATCCCTGACCGACGGAACAAAGACGCCCACGCAACAGCATCAAGGGGAGACGGAGACCATGAGCGAGACCACCACCGGCAAGGAATCCACCCACCACGACGCGGCCGACGTCGCATCCGCCACCGGCGAGCACGCCGACCTGCTGGCGATGCTGGCCAACCACCGGCGCTTCCTGCGCTTCACCACCCGCGACCTCACCGACGACCAGGCCCGACAGCGGACCACCGCCAGCGAGCTGTGCCTGGGCGGTCTGATCAAGCACGTCGCCTCGGTCGAGCGGCACTGGGCGGACTTCATCGTGCAAGGCCCGTCCGCGATGGGCGACTTCACCGCCATGACCGAGGCCGACTGGGCCCGGCGGGCCGACGAATTCCGGCTGCTGCCCACCGAGACGCTGGCCGGTGTGCTGGCCGACTACGCCGAAGTGGCGTGCCGGACCGATGAGTTGGTCGCCACCCTGCCCGATCTGAACGCCACCCAGCCGCTGCCGAAGGCCCCGTGGTTCGAATCCGGAGCGCGGTGGACGGCGCGCCGGGCGGTGATGCACATCATCGCCGAGACCGCGCAGCACGCCGGCCACGCCGACATCATCCGCGAGTCCCTGGACGGCGCCAAGACCATGGGCTGACTACCGTGCAGCGCAGGCTTGTTGCCCCCCGCCCCGTACGGCTGGCTCGTACGAGGAGGCGGGGGCGCCCCGCGATGCGGCACGGTGATGTCCGCTCACCACGGCGGCTGCCTCTACGAGGCACGGATCTTTGGTCATGGCGCAACGCTGGGAACACGAACAGACAGGGCAGTTGACGCCCCCTCGGGGAGGAGATCTGTTCGTCCTCCCCGCGGCGGTGGTGTGTCGCCGTAGCTCCCGCAAGGCGTGGGCGGTCACGTGCAGGTCATGCATGCCATGGACTCCCGATCCGGAGTCCGAGGGAAAGCCGTGGGAACTCGGTACAGGTGGCTTGAGAAGGCGACGATCGTGCCGCCGATCGGCTCGCGGCTCGCGGCTCGCGGCTCGCGCGAGCATTGACGGCATGGGTGTCGCGCAGCTCGTACATGGTCACGTCCACGGACTTGGTGGCCGAGCCGATGAGGTCGTGGACCGCGGTGTGGTCCTGGTGCAAAGTCCGCTCGAAACCCGCATGTTGTGCTTCGCGGGGCCCTAACGTGGCGGATCGTGAACATCCTGATCGTAGGCGGAAGCGGCTTTCTTGGCCGCGAGTTGGCTCAGCAGGCGTGGGCATCCGGGCACGCTGTGACGGCGACCTTCGCGACCCGGGCCGGCGACATCCCCGGCGTCCGCTGGCTGCCCCTGGACCTACGTAGCAGCGAGGAGATCGAACCGGCGCTCAGGGAGACCCAGCCGGACGTCGTCGTCAATGCGGCGTATCGCAAGGCCGATTGGGCAACCACGGCCGACGGCGCGGTCCGCCTGGCGATGGCCGCCATTCAGCACGGCTGCCGGCTGGTGCATGTGTCCAGTGACGCCATCTTCTCCGGCGCCGACGTGCACTACGACGAATCCGCCGTGCCGGATCCGATCACCCCATACGGGGCCGCGAAGGCGGCGGCCGAAACGGCGATCCGCCTGTTCGCCCCGGCCGCCGTCATCGCCCGCACCTCGCTGATCATCGGCGACGGCGGCTCCGCGCATGAGGCATTCATCCACGACCTGGCCACCGGGCGACGAGATGGCGTGCTGTTCACCGATGAGGTCCGGTGCCCTGTTCACGTCGCCGACCTCGCCGGGGCCGTTCTTGAGCTGACCACCTCCGGCCGGGCAGGCGTGTGCCACCTCGCGGGATCGGATGCCGTCAACCGTCATGAACTCGGTGTCCTGATCGCCGACCGCGAAGACTGGGACGCCTCCAAACTGACCGCCGGCAGCCGCGCCGACAGCGGTTCCCCGGGGCGCTGGACGTCCGCTTGGACAGCACTCGGACACAGCGCACCTTGCGTACCACACTGCGCGGCGCCCGCGAGTTCCTGCGCCATGAGCGCTGACTCGTGTCCCTTTCCGCGAAGACCTCGCGGTCAGGCGCGTCCACGTCCTGCGGGCCAACGCACATCGCATCGACGCCGATGCGGGCGATGGGTACGCAGGTCCCTACCCCGCCGACGTCGCGCGGTGGGTCACCGACGAGCTCGTCCGCACGTCGGCCCGGCGATCCGGCTGCTCCCTCGCCCAGGAACGGGGCCCCCGTCCGTCTCCCGCGGCAACGGGACGATGGGCACATGCGCGGGACCAGGGCAACGGCATCCCCGGTCGGTCCGCACCGCCGATCCCGGTCGTGCCAGGTCGCACCGCCTCCGTGCGTCCTTCCCGGTCGTCGACGGTCGCCCCTGCCACGCGCTCACGACTGGCAGCCGTCATCCGGCCCGAGGATGCTTGAGGTGTGGTACAGCGCGACAGAGCGGGAGCGGGGACGTGAGGGCGCTGCGCACGGGGCGCGCCACCGTCGGACGCTGGTGTCTGCGCCACCTTCAGTTGCTCCCCGTCGTCCTGCTGGTCGGAGGTGGCCTCGCCGATTACGTCACTCCTCCGCATGTCAGTGCGGAAGCCTTCTACACGGCCGCGCCGATGACGGCTGCCGCCCTGCTGTCACTGCGCGCGACCGTCCTGGCGGGCATCGGCGCGTGTGCCGTCGACATCGCGCTGCTCACCCACTTCGGCTTCATCGGGGATTCCGGTGGGCAGAGCGAGCTGGCAGCGGTCGTTACCGTCTCGGCCCTTGCCATCGTCGTCAACCGCCTCATGTACTACAGCTACGTACGGCTGCAATCCGCACGCAGGATCGCGCTGGCCGCGCAGCGCGCCGTGTTGCCGCAGCCCCCGGCCTCGATCGGGCCGCTGCGGATCGCGGTGCGGTACCAGGCAGCCGTCAAGGACGCACAGATCGGTGGCGACTTCTACAGCGCGCAGGACACTCCGTACGGGGTGCGCTGTCTGGTCGGCGATGTACGGGGCAAGGGCCTGGAGGCGGTCAAGGCGGTGGCGGTGGCCATGGGCGCTTTCCGGGAGGCCGCGGAGGAGGAACCCACGCTTGTCGGGGTCGCAGCGCGGCTGGAGCGGGCACTGCTGCGGGAAAGGGAGCGGCGGACGGGGCCGGAGCGGACCGAGGGGTTCGCCACCAGCGTTCTGGTCGAGATTTCGCCCTGCGATGATGAACTGCGACTGGTCAACCGCGGCCATCCGGCGCCGCTGCTGCTGCACTCGGGGCAGGTGCACAGTGCGGAGCCGTCCGAGCCGGCCCTTCCCCTGGGGCTGGCGGAGCTGGCCGCCGGCGAGGACCGGACCGACACGGTGCCCTTCCCCTCAGGCGCCACGCTCCTGCTGTACACGGACGGTCTCAACGAGGCGCGAAACCGGGCCGGAGACTTCTACGACCCGGCGGCCGGGCTGACCGGGGGCGAGTTTCCCGGACCGGCTGCGCTGCTCGACGCCCTTCTCACCGACGTGAACCGGCACACCGGTGGCCGCATCGCGGATGACATGGCACTGCTCGCGGTCACGCGAGCACCGGCTGCACCGGCTGCACCGGCTGCACCGGCTGCACCGGGCAACGAGCCTCGATGATGTCCCGTGAGCGGTGCGTCGTACGGCCTTCCTCTGACGGGTCGTCCGAGCCACCGCAGTGGACCGCTCAGCGGGAGTGATCGGCGAGGGAGAGGAGCAGGTGTGCGGTCTCCGGCCGGAGATGGTCGGAGTGCGCGCCCGCGGGCCCCTTCCCGCGGACGCACACGTCGCTCGCGTCGACGCTGACGAAGCGGTGATCGAGGGCGGCAAGCATGCGCCGCCGGTCCTCGGGGCCGGTCGCCGAGTCCTCGGTGCAGGCGAGGTGTTCCGCGAGGACGGCACGTGCCTCGGATTCCGGCAGCAGCGCTTCCGTGCCGAGGAGGAAGTCGTCGATACCCAGCGCGAACACGGCGTAGCCCACGCCGACCAGATACGGCAGGAAGGATGCGGGGAGGCGGGAGAGCGCCTGCGGTGGGATGTCGAACTCGCGGGAGCTGCGGGGGAGTTCTTCGATGGCGGTGTGGTCGGCTTCGGTCTCGCCGAGGACATAGCGGGGGGACAGGTATACCGGGGTCGGGTTCACGGTGCGGTTTCATTCTCCGGGTCGGCTGGGTGGGCCGGCGCGAGCATGGCGTTGACTTCGGGGTACGGCAGGGCGTCCGCCCCGAAGCCGAAGGTGCCGTGGTCGCGGATCTCGGTCGCCGCGCGGACGACGGCGCCGAGCGCGGCGCGGGACAGTGCCGAGCCGACGCTGATCCGCCGTACGCCGAGGGCGCCGAGTTCAGCCACGGACAGCCGCAGCGCGGGCGAGCCCATCAGGACGTTGACCGGGCGGGTGACGGCGGAGCACACCGCGCGGATCGCGTCGGCGTCGGGCAGGGCGGGCGCGTAGAGCACGTCGGCTCCGGCCGCCTCGTATGCCTGGAGTCGCCGGATGGTGTCCGGCAGGTCGGGCCGCCCCTGGAAGAAGTTCTCGGCGCGGGCGGTGACCGTGAAGGGGAAGTCGAGCTCCTCGGCTGCGGCGACGGCCGCGGCCACCCGCTCCACCGCCTCCTCCAGGGGCCGTACGGGCTCCTCGTCGCGGCCGGTGGAGTCCTCCACCGATCCGCCGACCAGGCCCGCCGCGGCGGCGTGCCGGATGGTCTCGGCGACCTCCTCCGGAGTGTCGCCGAATCCGCTCTCCAGGTCGGCGGTGACCGGCAGCGGGGTCGCGGCGACGATCGCCTCGGCGTTCGCGAGCAGTTCCGCGCGGCTGACGAGGTTCCCGCCGTCGGCATGGCCGAGGGCGTAGGAGAGGCCCGCTCCCGTGGTGGCGAGCGCGCGGAAGCCGTGCCGGGTCAGGATCCGCGCGGTGCCGGCGTCCCAGGGGTTGGCGACGACGAACGGTTCGGAACCCTCGTGCAGTTTCCGGAAGGCGACGGCACGTCGGTACTGGTCGGTGGCGGACTTGCTCATCCTGGTGTCCCCTCTGCGGTGCTCATGAGGTCGGCGTCGAGTACAGCTCAGATAACCTCAATGTGGGTGTCCGCAAGAGGATTTGCGCCATGTTCCGCACGGACGAGCGGGCGCAGTAGGTCGGTGACGGCGCCGGGTCCGCCGTAGAACGGGGCGAAGAACTCCCGGGCATGAGCCGGCCGTACCGCATCGGCGTCCGCGAAGACCAGCAGGACCGGCGCCTTGATGGCCGCCACCTCGGACGTCCAGTCGGAGTCCTGCTGCTTCAACTCGGCCACCTTGCCGACCAGCACCGGCCAGTCCACCACCCGGGGCGCCAGCCGGGTGTACACCGCATAGGACGGCGACCGCTTCATCGGCTCGGCGACTGCCGCACTCATCGCGTCCCTCTGCGCCACTCATCGGCCAGCCTCCACAGCCCGGTCGGCCTTCGAACCCCCGGTCGCGCAGAATCGCCTCGATACGGGCGCGGTGCGCCTCCTCCCAGTCGTCGAGGGACTCCCCTGCCTCCTTGGCCAGCTTCGCCCGGACAGCGAGGAGGACCTCTTCCTGCCGGTCGCGGGGCACCACGACGACGCCCTCCTCGTCCGCGACCACGACGTCGCCGGCGGACACCTCCACACCACCGCACCGCACCGCACCGCACACGGACGTTGAGCGGCTCAACGGCCTTCTTGCTCCCCGGGAACGGAATGACGCCGCGGGCGAGGACGGGAAAGCCCATCGCGCGCACCTCGGCGGGGTCACGGATCAGTCCGTCGGCCACGAATGCCGCGATGCCGCGGCGCTGAGCCACGGCACAGACATTTCCGCCGGCGAGTGCGTGGTCCAGGTCGCCCGATGCGGCGACGATGACCGAGCCCGGCGCCGCGCGGTGGATGGCCGCGTGCAGCATGAGGTTGTCGCCGGGCGGACAGCGCACCGTGAACGCCGGCCCGGCGACCCGGGGCATCGCGGACCACAAAGGCCGGATGCCGATGTCCATGACCTGCGCGCGGCCCAGAACGTCCGCGAGGGTGGTCGGGGAGATCTCCTGGAAGGCGGTCGGCGCGGGCGACGGGGAGCCGGCGCGGGCGGGCATGCTCTTCCTCCGTTCGGGCGGGTTGCGGCACACGCGAGCACCGCACCGCGACCGGCCGCGCTCGACGGCTCACGGGCGGGCGGTGCCGCTCACCGGACAACCGCCCGCCCCGGATTGCCGGTTGCCGCACTGCCGGTCGTCGGGCACACCACCATGTGCCCGACGACCGGCTCGGCGGACCGGCCGACCGGCCGGAGAAATCACCTCACACGGACCGGATCGGCCGGATCGGCCCGGAGCGGATGCTCAGCAGCCGTACCGGTCCTCCGTCAACTCGCCCTGGGCCGTGGCCAGGGTCCGGTCGTAGCAGGAACCCGGGCCGTAGAGGCGATAGCGCTCGCGTGAGACGCCCGTGGCGTGCCGCTGTTCGCGGGGCACGTTCTGGTTGTACGCGGCGTCGCCCGTATAGGTGTCGTACAGCCGTGACCAGCCGGTGCGCCGTCCGCCCCGCAGGGTGGCACTGTCCGCGCGGTCCCCCATGGTCATCGTGGTGCGCAGCCGGTTGCTTTTGTCCACGGTCGTCGCACCGTCCATGGTGGAGGTGCGCTGGGTGCGGGTGGTGGTCGCGGGCCCCCGGCCGCTGACGGTCACCGCTTCGTCGTCGTTCCAGCGCGCCCGGAGCGCGTCCGTCGATTCGTCCGCGTTCCAGCGGTGCACGGAACTGCCGACGAGCCTGCGGGTGACCGTCGTCGTGACCCGGCCGTGGGAGGTGTCGAGGTATCCCGACACCGTGAGAGAGTGGCCGCCCTCGGCCGTCAACCGGCGCTCTGTGCCCGGCTCGTACGCCGTCCTGTTGACCAGTTCGCCCGCCCGGTTCGTCACGAGTGCGCCGGTGACCTGCGCCGCCTTCGCGTCCTGCCAGACCAGGATGTTGGTGGGGGTGCTCCAGCCGCTCTGCCCGTCGGGCAGGCCGGTGACCGACACCGCGATCCGGTGCGGGCGCCCGTCGTTCAGCTGTCCCGCGAAGGGGGTCAGGTCGTATTCCACCGGCCGGACGTCGAAGGCACGCGGACCCGGGATCACGTACCACAGGAAGGGGTTGGACCAGCCGCCCGTCCACACGGTCGGGAAGGGAGCGGCGATACCGGCGAGCTTGCCGTCCACCGTCACCTGGACCTCGCGGTACGGTCCGTCCTTGGCCTTGCACGAGTACGGTGCCGAATCCGGCACCGTCAGATACCAGAACTCCTCGCAGCCGCCGCCCGATCCGGTGGCGTACACCTCGGCGACGATGCGTTCGCTGTTGCGCGGCGTGGTCAACTGCCCCGCGTAGACCGTGCCCTCATTGTGGGCGCCCTGGAGGGTGAGGACCTTGTCGGGGGTGCGGGCCTCCTTCGCCCGGCCCTGTGCCGCGTAGAAGGTCAGCGTCACCTTGACCTTGATGACGCCGGTGTACGTCCCGTCCACGGTGTTGCCGATCAGCATCTCGACGGGCCGCCGCTCGTGCAGCATGGCGGCATACCGGGTGACGTCCTTCTCCACCTTCCAGGTGATGCCCTGGGGAGAGGGTTCCGGGGTCGATGTGCGCAGGACCTCCACGCCGCCGATGTGCAGATAGCCGAGGCGGTCGAACTGCCGCCCGGCCACGGATCCTTGGAGTTTCAGGACGACCTTGTTCCAGTGGTGTCCGCACCGTCCGGTCTCTCCGGGCGGTATGTAGGTGCCCTTGTAGGGCGTGTAGTCACGGAATTCGGTGTCGGCGACCGTCACTTGGCACGACGGAGTGTCCGGGACGGACACCGGTGGGCCGGCGGTGACCGGGTCGTGCCAGTGGTTGCCGAATTCGGTGGGCGGCTGCGCGGCGACGGCGGGGCTCGCGCCCAGCACCAGGCCGGCGACGGCGGCGCACACAGTGAGAAGCACTCGTCTCATGGGTCAGGAGTGAAGCGCTTCGTACTGCCGTGCACCAGTGTCCCGTTGGCCTGATCCGCCGCGTGGCGCGGGAAACCGGTCGACTTCCCCACACCTGCGGCGCGAGCCCGGCACGCCCCTCCCGCTCCCCGCCACAGCCACAGCCACAGCCACAGCCAGACACGTATGCCCGACGAACACCCCCAGGACGCGTACCTGCGGAGGAACTTGAGCACTTCCCCCGAGCTGGAGGGAGCCCTCCCCGAGGTGACCAGGACGAGGGACTGTCCGGGCGAACGCGCAAGTCTGAGGACCAGCCGGGTGACCGTGAGTGCGTCCCCGACGCCAGAACCCTCCGGTGGTGCTTCGGCCGCGTCGACGAGCACCGGGTGATGCCGGCGATCCGGGACGATGCGCGGCTCCGGTCGCAGAACGTGGAGCCGGGTTCGGACACGTACTGGCTGCTGGTCTCCGAGGCCGCGATCGAGGCGGCGCTGTACGAGCTGCTGGAGCGCGCCAGGGCGGAGGGCACCGTTTTCGGCGACCGGCCCCCGCCCCCGGCGTGACTCTCACTTCAGGTTTCCAGGCCCGTCCCACAACCTCCGATTGACCGGTTTGATGGCCCGTCCTCCGGCCGACTCACTGGTGCGCTGTGTTGCCGCCGGAGCCCAGGCTCACACCGGCCGCACCGGAGCCGGCGGAAACACCGCCGGCGCCCAGGTTCACGCCGGTGGCGCCGGAGCCGGCAGTGACGCCGCTGGACGACACATTGACGTGCCCGGGGGTCAGGCTGCCGAGCGAGGTCGGGGAGGTGGGGTTCATCGAGGTCCGCGGCGCGTTGATCGAGACGCGGATCGGGTTGGTGTCGACCGGGACCTTCGCAGGGGCGAGCGGGACTGTCCCGCGAGCCCGTGCCTTATCCACGAACACCTTGTGCGTTGTGCGGAAATCGCGCTTGAAGAAGATTCTCTTGGCGAAGTAATCGTTGTGCCTCCGGAAGTCGCAACGCTGGAACTTCTTGATAATGATGACCTTGCGGTCCATCTCGACGACGACAACCTTGACGACCTTAAAGTCCCTGCAATGGCGCGATTCGTTCACGACGATCACGATGACCTTCTGGTGCGGGTGACCGTAGGACGTGGTCGCGCCGACAGGACCGGCAAGGGCGACGCCGGCGGTGCCGGCGATGGCGGTGGCCATTAGGGTGCCGACACCGCGCCGTAGTGCCGGCGCGCTCATGGGTGACAGCCTCCTGGAATGCGCCGTATTGCAGATTTCAATCGTGCACCCTTTCGACCCAGGCGAAGCCGAGCACGAAGCAACCCGGACTTTTCCGTTACCGGTCGATTACAGCAGCGATATGGCCGGTCGCAATTCAGCTGTCCTCGACTCCCTGCCGTAGACGGACAGACGAGTCACGCGTCTCCGGATCGATCCACTGCCATCGCAGGGAGCTGCGCCGTCGTGCCCCTGAATGCGAGCAGTTCTGCGACACATTCATCCGGCAGGTATTCGTTGCCGGTGGCCGTCGTTTTCACCATCACCCTGAGCCGGGGCGCGGCTGTCAGCAGCTCAAGACGGTGGCCGCCCCGACGCAGCCCACGCCGAGGGAGAAGGCCGCTGGGCGCAGTCCGCCCGCAGCAGAAGGCCGCACCTTACGCTCGGGACTCACCCAGCGGCAGTGAGTAATGCAGTGGCAGAGGCACCGGGACACTCTTTGACGTCACGGCTAGCATGGCTGTCCGGCGCGCACCTCGCGGTGAGGGCGCGACCCTTCTTCGGCAGGAGTGTGACGCTGTGCTGCGCACCATGTTCAAGTCCAAGATTCACCGGGCCACCGTGACCGAGGCCGATCTGCACTACGTGGGGTCGGTCACCATCGACGCTGCGCTGATGGAGGCCGCCGACCTGCTGCCCGGCGAGCTCGTCCACATCGTCGACATCGACAACGGCGCCCGCCTGGAGACGTACGTCATCGAGGGCGAGCGGGACTCGGGCGTCATCGGTATCAACGGAGCCGCCGCGCACCTGGTTCATCCCGGTGATCTGGTCATCCTGATCAGCTATGCGCAGGTGGACGACGCGGAGGCCCGTACGCTGCGGCCGAAGGTCGTGCACGTCGATACGGACAACCGCATCGTGGCCCTTGGCTCCGACGCCTCCGAGCCGGTGCCCGGAAGTGATACGTCACGCAGCCCGAGGGCCGCGGCCGTCTGAGAAGCGCGGACCCGAACTCCTCCCGCTGATCCCGATCCTCCTCGTCCGGGTCGGCTCGCTCCGGCGGGCGGCAGCGGGAGACGGCGAGCGCCGGCGCGAGCGGGCGGAGTCTCCGGAAGCGCTGCGCGCCCCGAACCGCTGCTGACACACTCGGGTGAATCGTGATCACCAACCGCTGGTGGAGGAGGAGTTGAGCCGGTCGGACAGGCACTGGACGGCGGGGCCCGAGCGATCTGCCTTCACCACACGCTCGGTCATCCTGCACTGCGTCCGCCACCTGGGCTTCGACGACGCCGGCAGCCGCCGCGACGACCACCGCACCCCGACCACCACCACACCCCCCAACACGAAATAGGCGCCCCCCATGGCACAGCAGCCTGCCACCCCTGCTCCCTACCGCTCCGGCATGTTGAGCAACGACACCCCGCGCGAGCGCGACCGCCTGGAGGCCATCCAACGCAACGTGGACGCGTTCACCACCGGCATCCTCGACGGCCTCCCCCTCCAGGCGTCCTGGCACTGCCTGGAACTGGGCGCGGGCGCCGGCTCCATCGCCTATTGGCTCGCCGGGCGCTGCCCGGACGGCCGCGTCGTAGCCGTCGATCTCGACACCCGCCACCTCGACGGCGACCGGGCCCCGAACCTGGAGATTCAGGAAGCCGACATCACCCACGACGACTACGCGCCCGGCAGCTTCGATCTCATCCACGCCCGCTACCTCTACTGCCACCTGCCCACCCGCGACGCCATGGTCGAACGAGCCGCCCGCTGGCTCGCCCCCGGTGGCTGGCTCGTCGTCGAAGAGCCCTACCACCTGCCCGCGGAGACCTCCCCCTTCCCCGTGGTCCAGCGCCTCCTGGCCGCCTATCAGCGCATGTACCGCGATCACGGAGCCGACATGACCTGGGCGCGCAGCCTGCCCGCCCGGCTCGCCCGCAGCGGGCTGGGCGAGGTGTCCTTCACCGGCAACCTCGGCTGCATGGGAGGACTCGACAAGGACCGCTGGCGCCCCCTCATCGCGCAGGCAGCCCCCGCCCTCCTCGCCGAGGGACTGGTCACCGAGGCCGACGTGAGGGAGTTCTCCGACCTGCTGGACGACCCGGCGTTCATCGACATCCCCCAGGTCACCGTCTCCGCATGGGGTCGCCGCCCTTCACGGCTCGCGGACCCGTGCCCGCAGGCCGGCCGCGGATAGCCAACCCCCGCCGGACCGGCCCGTATCCAGCATCGAGGGGGCAGGACATGAACCGGAGTGCATGTCCTGCCCCCTCGGTGGTGTCGGGGCGTGAGCCCGAGCCGGTATGTCGTTCCCGAGCTCAGGCCAAGTTCACCCCCAGCGGCGTACCAGAGCGCGATCCGACGCATCGGCGTCAAGGCCGGTGGCCGCTGCCGGCCACCGGCCGTCATGGCGCGAGACCGTCAGTCCTCGCCCCTGCGGTGGGCGTTCAGGCACAGCGCCCAGCCGTCGGTGTAGCTGTTCGGCGAGGGCGATCCCCCGGCGTGCGTGGCGGCTGTCCAGTGCGTCGGCCCGGCGGTGCCGTCGCCGACCGGGTTGCCGGCGGAGTCGCTGGGGAAGCTGCCGTTGAGGTGCGGGCCGCCCGAGGCGGTCTTCGTGAAGTCGGTCGTGGTCACGTTGCCCCCGCTGATGGCAGCACCGCCGCTGATCAGGCTGCCGTCTTCGGGACGGCAGCCGACGGTTGCGGTCTGCCCTGTGGCGGCCTCGTCGGGCCCGCTCACCTCGCGGAAGTGGACCGTCGTGACCACGTGGCGGACGTTGTCGTGACCCGCGCTGCACACTGCGTAGGCATAGGTGGTGTTGTTCGTGTCGCGTCCGCCGCCGATCCCGCCGACAGCCGTCCAGGAGTCGGGGTGGGTCTCGCCGTCGGCTGCGGCCTTCTTGCCGAAGTCGTGTGCGGCGTCGTTGAAGGTGGGGAAGCTCGCGATGGGCTTGAGGCTGCCCACGCTGGCCGGGGTGGTCCGGGCGCCGCCGCCGAGCAGGACGGTGCCCGTCGGGCAGGTCGCCGTGACGAGGCGGTCCGACAGTCCGGTGGAGGGACCGGCGATCTTGTTCATGACCACCTGGGTGTGCCGGATCCGATTGCTCTCGAAGCACAGCGCGTAGGGGGTGGTGGAGAAGGAGGGGCTGCTGTGGCTTCCGCTTCCGCCGAACGCCAGCCAGTGGGTCACGTCATGGCCGACGACGCCGGGTGTGTCGGTGTATTCGGTCGTGCCGCCGGGGCTGGGCGCGATGCCCATCACGTGGTTCCCGTTGGAGTCCGGGCCGGTGCCGATGGCCTGGTCGACGCCGCCGCCGGTGATCAGGCCGTGGTCACAGTCCGCGTGGGACGAGACCCCGGTGAAGGGGGTTGCCGGGCCGACGGTGGCCCCGGGGGTCCGCACCGTGACGCCGGCGGTTTTGGCGTTCGCGGTTCCCGGCACCGTAACGATCAGCGCGGCGCCCAGGACCGCCGCCGCCCGGGCGGCGGAGCGCAGCGAGTTCTCTTGCCTCATCGGTTGCTTCTCTCTCACGTCAGTTGTCAGACACCGTCGTTGGCGCACAGCGCCCAGGCGTCGGTGTGGGTGCCGGTCGACGCCTGTCCGCCGGTGTGCCCGAAGGCCGTCCAGTACGCCGCCGTGGTGGTCCCGTCCGCGACGGGGTTGCCGGAAGAGTCGCTGGGGAAGCTGCCGTTGAGGTGGTCGCCGCCGGAGCCCGGTCCCGTGAAGTCGGTGGTCGTCACGTTGCCACCGCTGATGGCGGCACCGCCGCTGACCAGGTTCCCGTCGGTGGGGCCGCAGCCGACGGTCGCCGTCTGGCCGGTGCTTCCGGTGGTCGGTCCGGCCACCTCGCTGTAGTGGACCTTCACCGCGACGCCGCTGACGTTGATGCCGCTGCCGCTGCACATCGCGTACGCATAGGTCTCGTTGGAGCTGTTGCCGGTACCGGCGTCCCACCCGACGGCGGTCCAGGAGTCGGGGTTGGTCTCACCGTCCGCCGCGGCTTTCTTGCCGAAGTCGTGTGCGGCGTTGTTGAAAGTGGGGAAGCTCGCGATCGACTTGAAGTTGCCGACACTGGCCGGGGTGGTCCGGACACCACCGCCGAGCAGGACGGTGTTGGCCGGGCAGGTCGCCGTGACGAGGCCGACCGTCGAGGCCGTGGTGGGTGCATTGACCTTGTTCATCACCACCTGGGTGTGATTGATCAGGTTGCTGCTGAGGCACAGCGCATAGGGGGTGGTGGAGAACGAGGAGTTGAGCATCCCCCCGGTTCCGCCTATGCCGAGCCAGTGCGTCGCATCGGTGCCGACGACGCCCGGCGTACCGGTGTACTCGGTGGTGCCGTCGGCGCTGGGCGAACTGCCCATCACATGGTTCCCGTTCACCCCGGTACCGGTGCCGATCGCCTGGTCGACCCCGCCGCCGGAGGCGAGGCCGCTGGCACAGTCCGCGTGGGTCGAGATCTCGGAGTCAATGGTGGTGGGGCCGCTGGTGGCACCCGGTGTCTTCACCGTGACGGCAACGGTGTTGGCATACGCGGTACCTGACACCGTCATGGTCAGCAGGACCCCCAGGACCAGCGCCTTCCCCAGGGCGGTGCGCCGCCGGACTCTCATGCTCATCGGAGTCTCCCTCCTTCATCGCCAACCTGGCGAACGAGCGCACACTCTGCCGCAGATGTGAGGAGGAAGTCTCCTGTTGCATGGCACAAGCGAGAGGATTGCCGTCTGTGCGAGGGCACATCAGGCGGCGCTGCGCCCCCTGGGCCGCCGCGCGCGCCCCGCACCGCGCAACCACCGGCGACCGCGTGAGGACCGGGGGGCGTCTCACAGGTCCGCCAAAGGACACTGGACCGACCCCGCCCAGGCCCTCCCCGAAGCCCGCCGCGCACTGCGCCCCGGCGGCACACTCGCCCTGTGGTGGAACATCGCCAGCCACTCCGCCGTCCTGGTCCGCGGCCCGCAGAGCGCCGACGCCTTCCTCACCGAGGAGCGCGCCCGCCTCACCGCCCTCTTCCCGAACGGCACAATCGAGGAGAGCTATGTGGTGGACCTGAGGGTCGCCATCCGCTGGACACCCCCGCACCGCAGGATCGTTGACGGCGATGACGACCTGAGAGGGCGCCAGATCCTGTGGTCAGCACTGCTTCACCGGACGCGCCGCTGGTCCACCACACCTGCTCGTCGTCGGTTCCTCAAGTCACGTGAACGGCACGCATGCCAACACCGGCGTGAAGCTCAACACCCCTGCCGGGGTGAGCACTTCAGTCAACAGCAACACGAATGTGGGCGTCGACGTCCTGACGGATCTCGTGGCTTCCGTGAGCGGCGTGGTGAAGTTGTAGACGCGGCGACCGGCAAACCCCGTCCCACTACGGGATCGCAGCGGGACGGAGGCGGCTCGGCGACCTTGGAAACCGTAGGGAAACAGAGCCGCTGTCAGCGGCTGCGCATGGGCGTCGGCAGGACGAACGTCGAACGTTGGCTGACGCGCACTAGGAGGTGAGGTCGTCGACGGTGCGGGCGATGGTGCCGAACAGGTCGCCGATGGTGGTCAGGGCAGCCGTCTGGAGAGTGGCGGCGGGCAGGACGGTGCCGTCGGGGGCGGTCAGCGGTCGGGTGGCGGTGGCCTCGGCGACGACGGTGGGGCGGTAGCCGAGGGTGAAGGCGCCCTGAGCGGTGCAGCTGACGCACATGTGGGTCATGAAGCCGGCCAGCACCAGCTCGTTGCCCGCGCCCAGCTCACGCAGCGTCTTCTCCAGGTCGGTGTCGTGGAAGGCGTTGGGAAGCTGCTTGACCACGACGGGTTCGCCGTCGGCAGGGGCGACTTCGGTGCTGATGGCTCCGATCTCGGCGCGGATGTCGTAGGGGGTGTTCTCACCGCCGTCGTTGACGATGTGGATGACGGGGGTGCCCGCGGCGCGGGCGGCGGCCAGCAGGCGGGCCCCGGCCGTGAGGGCCTGTTCGGCGCCTTCGAGGGCCATGACACCGGTGCGGTAGGTGTTCTGGAAGTCGATCATGATGAGGGTGGTGTCGGCGAGCCGGGGCAGCTGGTTGCCGAGGCCGATCACGTCACGCAGGCTCGTGGAAGCGGACATGGCAGGGGCTCCTATTCAGCAGGGGTGATGGCGGGCACGGCACGGCTCAGCCGTATGGCAGAGCGGTGGTGCCCGGGGACACAGGGAAAGGGTTCAGCTGGTGGTGCGGAAGCGGCGGCGGTAGGCCGCCGGGGTGGTGCCGATCTGCTTGCGCAGCGCCCGGTGGAGCGTTTCCACCGAGCCGAATCCGCAGACGGTGGCGACCTGTTCAAGGGGCTGGTCGGTGCTCTCCAGCAGGCGGCGGGCCGCCTCAACCCGGGCGGCCTCGACGTAGGCGGCCGGGGTGGTGCCGGTTTCCTGGCGGAAAACCCGGGCGAAGTGGCGTTCGCTCAGGCACATCCGTGCCGCGAGGGCCGCCGCGGACAGATCGCCGTCCAGGTGATCCGCGATGAACATCCGCAGATCGTCGATGTCCCTGCGGGAGGCAGCGGGCCGGCTCAGCGGGACCGAGAACTGGCTCTGGCCGCCCTGGCGCTTGAGGTACATGACCTGCTGCCGGGCCACTGCCAGGGCGACCTCCTCGCCCAGGTCCTCGGCCACCAGCGCCAGCGCAAGATCCATACAGGCGCTGATCCCGGCCCCGGTCCACACCTTCCCGCACCGCACGAAGATCGGATCGGGATCCACCGTCACGGCCGGGTGGTCGGCTGCCAGCTGTGCGGCGGTCGACCAGTGGGTGGTGGCCGTTTTGCCGTCCAGCAGCCCGGCCGCGGCCAGCAGGTGCGCGCCCACGCATACCGACGCCACCCGCCGGGCCAGCGGCGCAGCCGTCTTCAGCCATGCCACCACGTCCCGGTCGATCCGGGCGACCGGCCCACCGGGGTGCGGATCCACCGCACCGGGCACCAGCAGCGTATCCAGCACACCGTCGACCTCGGCGAACGAGAGATCCGCGACCAGCCGCACACCCGCCGACGTGGTGACCACGCCAGGTGTCCGGCCCGCCAGCTCCACGCGGTACCCGGCCTGGCCATCGGTCTCCCGGTTGGCCAACGCGAACACTTCGGCCGGGCCGGTGACATCGAGTAGGTCGACATCCGGGAAGACCGCGATGACGACACGGCGGGTTGTGGACATGCACCCATCGTCACTCCCCACGCCCGTGACCACAATGACGTCGTTCTGTCACATCCGGACACGGACACGGACACAGACCAGAGCCACAGACGGAGACACAGACTGCCCGCCAACAGCTCCACTGGGACTGGCACTTGGCGCCAGGTGTCGCTGCCGCTACGCCTCGGCGCGGAGTCGCCCGGCTCGGGTGATCGAGCCTCTCAAGCCGCTTTGTCCCAGGCACGATGCGACCGCGCGCAGGTCGCCCTGGACACTCACTGGGACAGCGCCAGGCCAGCCGTGATCGCCCGGGCCACCGGGGAGAGATCGGATCCGTCCAGTACGAACCCGTCGTGCACGTGCACCGCGGGCTGGGCCATCATCCGTGGAGTCGACCCCCGGTGCGGCCACGTGGCGGTGTGCACGATGAACGGATGACACAGGTAGACATCGCCCGCCTTGCCGGTGGCGTGCGCGGTGGCCCGGCACAACACCGACGGTCGCCACTGCGATTCGACCTGTTCGGTGGGGATCCCGGCCTCGCCGTAGGGTTGCAGGATCGGCGGGATGTACAGGTGCGAGCCTTTGACGAGGCGGGTCGGCGCATCATCGGCACCGATGTCGGAGAAGAGGAACAGCGCGAGCAATCCCCTTGCACGGGAACGTACGTTGACCCAGAAGCTTCCGTCCGGGCCCTCGTAGCTGCCTTCGATGTGATAGCCGGAGCCCGTCCCCGGGTACTCCTCCGACGGGAAGCGGACGGGGACGGCCCCGCCGACCCAGTCTCGACGAGTCCACCTGCCCGGACCGATCAGTTCGTCGTATGCGGCGGTCAGTACCGGCGACGTGGCCGCCGTCGCGAACGGCTCGCCGGAAGGGCAGGGGATCTCCACGCTCGGGCGCCAGGTGCCGGGGTCGTCGCGATCGATTCCCCGGGCGGCCAGCGATCCCCAGATCATCTCCCGGCATGCCGCGGCCGTATCCGCGTCGAAAGCGCCTCGGACGGCTACATAGCCGTCGCGTTCAAAACCCTCCACGTCCACACCACTGATGGTGCACCCTCAGCGCCCGAGGCTCACCCGAATTACCCGTCCGTTGCCGCTGAGCCGCCGTGCGCATCCTCAGCCCGCGGGGGGTCGGACTACTGTGTCGGAGCGTGAACGCGGACGGCCGGCCACCACGAGCGCGAGCTGGGCCAAGCGGGCCGGCCGCACTCGATGTTGACAGGTGCGGAGCTCCTGGCAGGAGCCGGGTCGACCGAGATCCGCGACCTGCCGGCAGCACGCGATCCTTGGGCGCCCCGGCGCCGACACTGCCATCGTCCGGGGGGAAACGGTCAGGACGCACCGCGGCGGCGGACGGCGCGACATGGGTCAGGCAGTACGTCTGAGGTAGCGCGTGCGCCAGGCTCGCGTGATCACACAACGTTGAGAGTTGACCGTCGAGAATCCACGGTGGTGCGCAGGCCGGTGCCTGCCCCGCGACCAGTCCGCCTCTTGCGGACACGGCTCCGGCGGGTTCCGGTAGTCGCAAGTCCCGGCCCAAGCCCTCGCACTGAGGCGCCCGGACGGTGCCGGTCAGGGAATCAGCCGCTGTGCCTTGGCCGCCGCGACCGCGCCCGTGCGGGTGTCGACGCCGAGCTTGGCGTAGATGCGGGCCAGGTGTGTCTTGACGGTCGCCTCGCTGATGAACAGGGCACGGGCGATCTCACGGTTGCCCAGGCCACGGGCCAGCTGGGCGAGGATGTCCAACTGGCGCTCGGTGAGCGCGGCATGGGGTTTGCGCACGCGCTCCATCACGCGGTTGGCCGCGGGCGCGGACAGTACCGCCCGGCCCTCCGCGGCGGCGGTGATCGCGGCGAACAGTTCCTCGGGCCGCTCGGCCTTGAGGAGGTAGCCGGTCGCGCCGACCTGGACGGCACGGGTGACGTCGGCGTCGGTGTCGTACGTGGTGAGCACCAGGACGCGGGTGCCGGGCACTTCGGCGACGATGCGGCGGGTGGCTTCGATCCCGTCGATGCCGGTGCCGAGGCTGAGGTCCATGAGCACCACATCGGGTCGCTGTTTGGCCGCGACGGCCAGCGCTTCCTCGCCGGTGGCCGCCTCGCCGACGACTTCGATGTCCGGTTCGGCGGACAGCAGGGCGCGCAGACCGGCCCGGACCACGGCGTGGTCGTCGCACAGCAGCAGGCGTACCCGCCGGCCGGGGGCAGAAGCGGGGATGTCGGGGGCGTGCGGTGTGCGGGACATGCAGGTCACTCCTCGTCCGGGTCGGTCGCCGGACCGCTCGCCCGGAGCGGGACCGCCGCGGAAACGACCGTCCCTTCCCCGGGATGGGACTCGATGGTCAGCGTGCCGTCCATCTGGCGCAACCGGACTTCCATGGCCCGCAGACCGTGGCCCCGGTTCGGTGCCGCCCCCGATGCGTCGTCCCGGCCCGGGGTGAAGCCGCAGCCGTTGTCGGCGATGTCGAGGACCACGTCCTCGTCGAGGTAGCTGAGGGTCAGGACGGCATCGGTGGCATGCGCATGCTCGCGCACGTTGGCGACGGCGCCCTGGGCCACCCGCAACAGCCCTGCCTCGACGGCCGGCGGCAGGGGAACGGGATCGCCGTCGGTCCGGAAGTGCACGGCCGGGCCCGCGGCCGGCGATTCCGCCGCGGATCCGGCGGTGGCCGCCCCGGCTGCGGTCTCACGGCGGGCCAGCGCACGCAGGGCCTCCGGCAGTCCGCCCCCGCCGGAGAGGTCGGCGGGCGCAAGGTCTTGGACGAACCGGCGCGCCTCGACGAGGTTGCGCTCCGCGATGTCCGACGCGGTGGCCATGTGCCGGTGGGCTGCTTCCGGGTCCGCGTCCCAGAGCCGCTCAGCGGCCTGGAGCAGCATCCGCTGGCTCGACATGGCCTGGGCGAGCGTGTCGTGGATCTCCATCGACAGCCGCTCACGCTCGGCCAGCATGCCCGCCCGCCGCTGGCTGGACGCCAGGACGCGGCGGGTCCGGACCAAGTCCTCGATGAGCGAGTGTTGCCGCGCCGACTGTCGCTGCATGTGCATGAACACCGTAGCGGCCAGCCCGGCGACCACGGGCGGCACGACGATCAGCAGCGGATCAGGACCGTTGATCCGCACCTGTCCGACCACCACCAGGACCGTCAGCACGGTGATCAACGCCAACGCGGCCCGTGCCGGCAGCAGTTGCAGCGCCGTGTAGACGATCGTCACCGCGCTCCAGGCGAAGCTCGGTGCCTGGAGCACCAGAGCCACCCAGCCCAGGACGAAGACGCCGAGCCAGGCCCGCCGCCACCGAAGCGCGAACGCACCGTCCGCGGCCGGTCGCGCCACGTACGCCACCGCCAGGAGCGTGGTGAGCGCGATCACCCACCATGTGCCGGGGGCACCGGGGTGGTGGGTCAGGAAGCGGGCCATGGCGGCGATCAGCAGCAGGACGAACGAGGCCGAGATCACCGCCTCGATCCAGCGGCCGGCCGGACCGACCGCGGTTTCCGTCCGCGGTCCGCCGTCCGCCGCTTCGGTCCGGCCACCGCTCACGTGCTTCACGTTCATCCCTGATTCGTAGCCCGGTTTGCGGCCCACACCCGTCATCCGATCGGTTGACACCGACGTCGTCCATCATGCTCCGCGACGTCATCCGCTCCGCGGACCGCTGCCCGCCCGGGGCCGCCAAGGATGGAAGCACCGCAACCGATGCGGACCACGGGGCACCCGGTCCTGGTCGACGAAAGAGGAGCACATCCCATGCAGATGCCGTCCATGCGTACCCGGATCATCACCGGCGCGGCAGTGCTGGCCGCCGTAGGGGTGACCGCCGTCGGCGCCGTCGCCGTTGCGGCGCCGGACGACACCGGCCACGGTAATGCGGTCACGGCGGCAGCCCAGGCGAAGCCCCAGAACGTCGTCGCCACCGACCACCTGACCGTCGCCGCGGCAGCCAAGGCGGCACAGGCCGCGCTCGGCGCCGCCGCGAAGGCCGACCAGCACGTGTCGGTGTCCGTGGTCGACCGCAACGGCAACACCATCGTCACGCTGCGCGGCGACGGTGCCGGCCCGCAGTCCTACAAGGCGGCGGAGGAGAAGGCGTTCACTTCGGTGTCCTGGAACGCGCCCACCTCCGCCCTCGTCAAGCGCCTGGAGCAGGCACCCACCCTGAAGGACATTCCGGGCACGCTGTTCCTCGCCGGCGGCACCCCGGTCCAGGCCAAGGGCGCCCCGATCGCGGGCATCGGCGTCGCCGGCGCGCCCACCGGCGACCTGGACGAGCAGTTCGCCCAGGCCGGCGTCGCCGCGCTCAATCAGTAGCCCGCACCCGCCGGCCATCGGGCCGAGGTGCCGAGCAGCCGGGACTCCACGGCCTCCCCGACATCGCGGACCTGCCTCCTCCGCGGCCCCGGCTTCGGGCGCATGCGCCCGGAAGGGAAGCAGCCCGTGGAGTTCCGGCTGCTCGGCACCGTCTCCGTCGGACCGGTTCGAGGATCACCGCGAGCAGACCAACGGCATACGTACGTCTTCGACGCCCCTGTGCACACACTCAACTCCCAGCAGAAACATGGATGTTCAGAGATGCGGTGCCACTGTGCTCGATGATGCCGTGCCGCTGTGCCCGCTCAGGCCATGGGATGCACAGCGAGCACCCATGCCTCGCGACGCCCGCCCCGCAGCGCGGGAATTGCCCCACAGGATTGGGCAGGAATTGCACCGCTCACAGGGTCTTTTTGCTTCATAGAGTCGCACTCACACCGACGCCGACGCCGACGCCGACGTCGACAGCGACAACAGACCCAAGGGGCCAACGCCATGCACAGCGACAACGTCAAGAACGCCGTCAACGCCCGCTTCGACGCCGTCCTGACTCGGGGAGCGGAGGCCGAGACCACCAGCGATCCCAGTAGCGTCATGACCCTGCTGGCCGACTCCGATGCCACTGGCGGGCTGCTCACCAGCTACCGCTCCACCTTCGCCAAGGGTGCGGTCGGGGCGCCTGCTCACTTCCACACCCGCGCCGCCGAACTCTTCTACGTCATCGACGGCGCGCTGCGAGTGCTGGTGGACGAGGAGATCACCGTGCTGAACGCCGGGGACTTTCTTCTCGTGCCGCCGAACACCCCCCACGCCTTCGCCGCCGCCCCCGACCACGAGGCCGACGTCTTGTTCGCCTTCACACCCGGCATGGCGCGCTTCGACTACCTCCGGCTGCTGGGCCGCGTCATGCGCGGTGAAGCCGGCCCTCAGGAAATCAAGGACTCCTCAGAGCGCTTCGACAACCACTACGTCGACAGCCCGGTCTGGCGCGACGCACTGAACGCCTCGCGCTGATCGGCCTGACCCCCGCGGTCGCCCCGGGAATCGCCGCCATGGTGCAGCTGCGGGTACGCGCCGCGCTGCGTGCCGACGAGGAGGCCGACGAGGTGCTGTGGATGCCGGCCCGGGGCTGTAGCCGCACCCACGGTTCCAAAAACTTGCCGTTTAGGCAATCTTTCTTCACGGGCAATCTTGCCCCGACGGCAAGATTTGCCCTACGCTCCTCGCATGGCACCCACAGACGAGGCACGCACGACCGGGCAGCCCGGACTCCGCGAGCGCAAGAAGCGGGAGACCCGGGTCGCGCTGAGCCAGGCGGCGATCCGGCTCTGTGTCCTGCACGGCTGGGCCGATGTGACGGTTGATCAGATCGCCGCCGAGGCCAACGTCTCCGTCCGTACCTTCCGCAACTACTTCGGCGGCAAGGCCGAGGCGATCGCCGCCAGCCACTCGGAGCGGATGCTCCGGGTCGCCGACGACCTGCTCGCCCGTCCGGCCGGCGAACCACTCTGGGACTCGCTGCTCCACGCCGTCCTGGGCCAGTTCGTCCCCCCGGGCAACTCCGGGCCGCAGAACGAGCGTTGGCGCGAGGGGGTGCGGCTGATGCTGGCCGAACCCGCGCTGGCCGGTGAGATCGTCAAGGCCAACGCCGCCGCCCAGCAGGAGTTGGCCAAGGCCGTCGCGCGCCGCACCGGCACCGATGCCGAACGCGACGTCTACCCGAAGCTGGTGGCGGCTGCGGTCGCGGCCGGCAGCGGAGTGGCCGTCGAACACAGCCTGCGGGCCGACGAAGCCGTGCCACTGGGCGCGGTACTGACACAGGTCTTCGGGCAGCTCGCCGCCGGCCTGCCCGTCCCGTAGCGAAGCGCGGCGACCAACTCGCCTCCGGTGCCACCCTTTCCCGCCCGCACCAAGGAGACCTGACCGTGATATCCGACGTGATCATCGTGGGAGGCGGCCCGAACGGGCTGATGCTGGCCTGCGAACTGAGCCTGGCCGGCATCCGCCCGGTCGTTCTGGAGCAGCTCCCGCAGCCCAGCACCGAACCCAAGGCCAATGGCCTGCTCGGCCAGGTGGTACGTCTGGCCGACCACCGCGGTTTGTACGAGCCGCTCAGCGGCAACCCGGAGCCCCCGCAGCCGAACTCCGCCTACTTCATGTTCGCGGCCATGGGCCTCAACCTCGGGCTGCTGGACGCCAGTCCGGTCTTCGCCCTGGCCGCCCCGCAGCACCGCATCGTCCAGGTCCTGGAGGAGCGCGCCCGCACACTCGGCGTCGACCTGCGGCGCGGGCACCGGGTCAGCGCCGTGGCCCAGGACGAGGACGCCGTCACCCTCGACGTCACCGGCCCCGGCGGCGACCAGCAGCTCCGCGCCCGTTACGTGGTCGGCGCGGACGGCGCGCGCAGCGTGATCCGCAAGCTCTCCGGGATCGCGTTCCCCGGCGTCAGCTACGACCGCCGCACCAACCGCACCGCCCACGCCACCGTCCCGGCCGACTGGGTCGACCCGGTCAACGGCGCCCTCACGATTCCCGGCCACGGGCCGGTACTGCCCTTCCTGCCCCACCGCACCGACCAGGGCGGCTTCTCCTACGCACCGTTCCCCGGCCAGCCGCCGCTGGTCAGCACCACCGAATGGGACCAGCCCGCGGCGGACGAGCCGATGACCCTGACCGAAATGGAGTCGAGTATCCGTCGCGTCCTGGGCGTCGACCTGCCGCTCGGCCCGCCGGACGGAACGGGCCCGCACGTGCTGCGGCGGCTGACGGGCGGCAACACCCGGGTCGCCGACCGGTTCCGCGACCGCCGGGTCTTTCTGGTCGGCGACGCCGCCCATGTCTACGCCGCCGGCGGCGGCCCCGGCCTGAACCTCGGCCTCCAGGACGCCGCCAACCTCGGCTGGAAGCTCGCCGCCGCGCTGCGCGACACCGCCCCGCCCGGCCTGCTCGACAGCTACGACACCGAGCGCCGCCAGGCCGCCCGCCGCATGGTGCTCAACGCCGAGGCGCAGTCCGCACTCACCGCCCCGGGGAGCGACACCAGCGCCCTGCCCGAGCTCTTCACCGAGCTGCTCACCCGCAAAGAGGTCGTCCAGGACCTCGCCGACCTCACCGCGGGCACCGACGTACGCTACGAGATGGGCATCGCCGATCCCCACCCGGCAGTCGGCTACTTCGCACCGGAGTTGGATCTGATCACCGAGTCGGGGAAGGTCCGGATAGCCGAACTCGCAAGAATTGGCCAGCCGTTGCTGCTCGATCTGACCGATGACCAGTCGCTGGCAGAGGTACTGACGGGCACTCAGGACGCCGTCGACCTTGTCAACGCACAGGGCGGCCGGGCCGACCTCACCGGCCTGCTGATCCGCCCCGACGGCTACGTGGCCTGGGCCTGCGACTCACCGCGCCCGGCCCCGGCCGAGCTGGCCACCCTGCGAGCGGCGGTCGAGCGCTGGTTCACCGCCTGAGGGGCAGCCGCCCTGCGTCGCCGGCTCCTCTGAAGTCCGGCGACGCGGGCGCGGATTCAGGCGGTGCGCAGGGGCAGCGAGCGGCGGAAGGGGCCGGCTGCCGCGCCGCGCTTCCCACCACCTCCTCCCCCGCACTAGTGCACCCGACCGCTCGCCCCGCCCACCCAATCGTCACGTCGACGCACCTCCCACAGGCCCACAGTGCACCATCCAGGGAATCCTCAACCCCTGGGCACTAGTGCACCATCTAGACAAGTGCCCTACACAGCAGCAGTTTTAGGCTTGCCCGATATAGGTTTACGCCGTACATTCTCTGCTCATGCGGAACACCGACATCCTCATCTCCGGAGCCGGCATCGCCGGCCCCACGCTGGCGTACTGGCTACGCACCGCAGGCTTCGCCGTCACGATCGTCGAGCGCGCACCGGAACCCCGACCGGGAGGCCAGACCGTGGATCTGCGCGGCGCCGGCCGCACCGTGGTCACACGCATGGGCCTGATGGACCGGGCACGGGCGCTGAGCGTCGACCAGCGCGGCCTGGCATGCGTCAATGCTTCCGGCCGGATCACCGCCCGGATGCCGGCAGACGGCTTCGGAGGGGAGGGAATCGTCTCGGAGATCGAGATCCTGCGCGGTGACCTTGGCCGTCTCATGTATGACGCCACCGTGCCGGACACCGAGTACGTCTTCGATGACACCATCACCGGTCTTGACCAGGACGACGACGGAGTCACCGTCACCTTCGAGAAGGCCGCCCCGCGTCGATTCGGACTGGTCGTCGGCGCGGACGGGCTGCACTCCGTCGTACGCGCCCTGGCCTTCGGGCCGGAGTCGGACCACGTACGCCCACTGGACCTCTACACGGCGTGGTTCACCACCGTCGAGGAGATGGAACTCGACGGCTGGTATCAGATGCACAACGCGCCCGGTGGGCTCGTCGCCTCGGCCCGGCCGGGCCGTCTCGACGGCGAGATCAAGGCCGGCCTCAGCTTCCGGTCGGCACCGATCGCCTACGACCGCCGCGACACCGCAGCGCAGCAGGACCTGGTGGCTCGACGCTTCGCCGGAGCCGGATGGGAAGTCCCACGGTTGCTGCGGGCGATGCGCACCGCGTCCGACTTCTTCTTCGACTCCATGGGCCAAGTGCACCTCGACAGCTGGACTCGCGGCCGGGTGGCACTGCTCGGCGACGCCGGCTACTGCCCGTCGCCACTCACCGGCCTCGGTACCAGCCTGGCCCTGGTCGGCGCGTACGTACTGGCAGGTGAACTCGCCACCGCCGAAGGCGATCACCGCATCGCCTTCCGGAAGTATGACGAGACCATGCGCCCCTACGTCAGCAAGGCCCAGCAGTTGCCGCCCGGCGGCGCCGCGGGATACGCCCCCTCCAGCACACTCGCCATCCGGTTGCGAGACCTCTCGATGCGCTCGATGAACCGCTGGCCGATGCGGAATCTGCTCGCCGGACAGTTCGCCAAGGCCGGAGACATCGCTCTGCCCGACTACGGCCTACACGGTGTCGGGGAACAGCAGGCGTCGTCTACCGGGACGGGGCACTGATCGAGCAGGGGCCGTCAGTCAGCGGCAATTGGGGCAGACACAGGCGTTGCCGCCGCCCCGCCTCCGCAGAGCGCGCCATGCGGCTCGACGGGCATGTGCAGCGACCGGTGAAGTCAGGTCACCGGCCGGCGGTCCGTCACCGCCGACCAGCCGGCCGCGAGCCGAGAGCCCCTTCACCGACTGCCTGTTCCTGGGCCACATCAGAAGCCTGGCAGGGCAGTTCTCGTGGATTCGACACGTTCGACACGTGGAACGCATTCAACGCGTTCAACAAGTTCGCTCGGCTCGGCGGACCCCACCAGGTGGTTTGTGGGGCAGTCTTGCAGAAACGGTTCAGTCCTCGGGTGGCAAGCGCGCGGCTTGCGGGGACTCAGGGTGTGGTGTGCGGTGGCTTGCTCGTTGGTCGCTTCCTGCCTCACGTTCGAGAGTGCGTCCTCGGTACGCCAGGGACGCGTCGGGGCCCTCCCCTGTTCGTCACCTGTACGGCAGCCGCGTCGGCGGCTGACATCCTGGAGGTTTGCGATGGCGTCGTCCCGTGAGCGGCTGGTCGTGCTGCTGGTGGAGGTGTTCGAGGTCGACGAACAGGAGATCGTGCCCGAAGCGTCGCTGGGTGAGTTGGGCATCGACTCCCTCGGTGCCCTTGAGCTGCACGCCAACATCTACAGGCGGTGGCGCCTCGCGCTGGAGCAGAATGATGCGGGCACGGAGATGACCGTGGGCGAGGTGTGCCGGCGGATGGACGTCGCTGCTGGTCAGATGGTTCGACCGTGAGAACCTCGCCGATCGTGGTGACCGGTCTGGGACTGGTCACCCCGGCCGGAATCGGCACGAAGGCCACCTGGGAGCGCGTGTGCTCCGCAGTCCCGGCCGCGGCCGTGGACCCGGAGCTGCACGGCTTGCCGGTGGACTTCTCCTGTCGGGTGCCCGGTTACGAGTCGCGTCGGTACCTGCGGGTGGCGGGCGCGCGGCGACTGGGCCGCTTCACCCAGTTCGCACTGACCGCCGCATACGAGGCTGTTGAGGACGCGGCGTTGCAGCCGGGGAGGTGGGCGGGCGAGCGGGTGGCGGTCGTGGTGGGCAACGGCGCCGGGGACATGGCCACCATCGAGGCTCAGCAGCTGCATCTCGCCCACAACGGCGCCGACTTGGTCTCCCCCCTCACTCTGCCGGTGTACCTGCCGAACATGGTCGCCGGTCAGTTGGCCATCGCACTCCATGCTCGCGGCCCCAGCCTTCAGGTCTCCACGGCCTGCGCCTCGGGCGCCACCGCGATCGGCCTGGCCGCGCAACTCCTGCACAGTCACTCGTGCGACATCGCGATCGCCGGAGGGACCGAGGCCGTCGTCACGCGGCTGTGTGCCTCCGCGTTCGCGAACATGGGGGTCCTGTCCCGGCGCCGCGACGATCCGGCCGCGGCCGGCCGCCCCTTCGACGTGGACCGGGACGGCTTCGTCCTCGGGGAGGGTGCCGGGATCCTCGTCCTGGAACGCGCCGAGGACGCACGGACACGCGGCGTGCGCGGCCATGCGACGCTGGTCGGATACGGCACCGCCACCGACGCACATCACCCCGTGGCTCCCGACCCCGCCGCCACCGCGTTCACTCAAGCCATCCGCCAGGCCCTCGGACAGGCACAGGCCGCCCCGCGGGATGTCGATCACGTCAACGCCCATGGCACCGGCACCCCGCTCAACGACCAGGCCGAGGCCCGCGCTCTGACCGCCTTGCTCGGCCCGCGCGCATCGGTCACTTCCACCAAGGGGGTCACCGGCCACCTTCTGGGCGCTGCGGGTGCTGTCGAGGCGGCGCTGACCGTACTGACCGTCGCCCACCGCACAGCCCCGCCCACCGCCAACCTCCACCACCCGGACCCCGGCATCGACGTGGACTTCGTCACCGGCCGGCCGCGCAGGCAACCCATCGAGCTGGCCCTGAGCACCTCCATGGGTTTCGGCGGCCACAACGCCGTTCTGGCCTTCCGCCCCGCACCCTCCACCGGAGCACCAGCATGAGACACACGCACCTTGTCACCGGTGCGACCGGCCTGATCGGCGCCGCCCTGGTGTTGGAACTCGCCACCCACCCCGACACCCGCGACATCATCTGCCTGGTGCGCCCCGGAGACAGCGACCCGCACACCCGGCTGACTGCCGCCCTCACCACAGCGGCTCAGGCATACCGCACCGACGCCGAGACCGTTGCGCAGGCCCTGCGCGTGGCCACAGCCGTCCCCGGCGACCTCACCCAACCCGGCCTCGGCGTCGACCCGGCCCAGGTGAGAACCCCCGGCCCCACCTGGTTCTGGCACGTCGGCGCGCTGGTCGCCTTCGGCCAGGCCAACCGCCGCCGGCTCTTCGCCACCAACACCGCCGGCACCCGCCGCACCGTCACCCTGGCCACCCGGCTGGGCGCCGAGGCGTTCCATTACGTCTCCACCGCCTATGTCGCCGGCCACCGTCAAGGCGAGATCCCCGAACAGCCCATCACCGAGCCGACACCGCGCGAGTGCTACGAGGCCAGCAAGACCGCCGCCGAGCGGATCGTGCGGAACGCCCCGCTGCCCACCCGCATCTACCGCCCCACTGCGGTCATCGGCCACCATGCCACCCTCGCCTGCGGCGGCCCCTACTCCGGCGTCTACGGCATGATGCGCCGCATCGCCCTCCACCACACCCTCCGTCCCGCGCTCGACGGCGGCCACCACCCCATCCGCCTACTCGCCCACCCGGAACTACAGCTCAACCTCGTGCCCGTCGACCATGTCACCCGCGAACTGGTGGAAATCGCCCATGCCACCACCCGGGACCGCATCTTCCACCTGAGCAACCCGACTCCGCCCACCGTAGGCGCCACCCTCGGTGCAATCTTCGGGCAGTTGGGCATCCCCGACCACGAACTCGTCCGCGACCCGGCACACCTCCGGACCCCCGACCTCCACCTCGCCCACCTGCTCGACGAGTTCTACAGCGCCTACCTCACCCACGACCAGCACTTCCGGCGCGACAACGCCCAAGGCGTCCTCGCCCACCCCGAGCGCTCCCACTTCCCCATGGACGACGATCTGCTCCACCGCTTCTTCGCCCATTACCACCGGCACGAACTCGCCCGCCGACACCCAGCCACCGCCGGCCCCGGCCCAGCTTGACCGTCCGCGCCGCCGAGGGGACCGCACCCGCTTCCCTGTCACGCTCGGCGCGACGGGGTGCCGTGGCGGCAGCGACCGATCGGCAGGGGAAGGCGAAGGTCATGTCAGGTCAGGTCAGCAGGAGGAAGGCCGCGCCGCCGGCGGTGAGCAGAGCATAGACGGCAGGGTCGGTGAGGAGGACGGGCGGCCGGACAGCCACCCCCCGGAGAAGGCGGCCTTGTTCGGGGCGGCAGGAGTATGCGAACCCGTGCCGGCGCGCCGCCCGCACAGCCCGTTGGACGAGTGCCGGGAAGTCCTGGTCCTGCTCCCAGCCCTGGTCCTGGTAGGCGTCCGTTCCCCGAAGCGACATGCGCTCATTATGGCTGCGCAGTCTTCCCGGAGGGCTTCACTGTCACAGTAGCGAGCACCCGAGCCCAAGTCCTCACCGGGCCGGTCTCCGTCAAGGCCTCGTATTACTCACTCTCCTCGTAGACGACGTGGTACTTGCGCGTGTAGCGGTTGAGTGCCGCCGGATCGAACCGTCCCGCCTTGCTCACCTCGGACCTGTGCTCGGTCAGGGCCTCCACCACGCACTCCCAACCTCCTGGTGAGGAGATCCGGAGGAGGCCGAATCGGAGAGGTCGGACTCCAGGTCTCGGCCGCCAGGATTGCGGCGTCCATGAGGCTCACTGGCCCTGCTCCGGGGCGGTCGCCGTGCGGCAGGTGCAGGTCTGGGGCCGCGGCAGAGAACCGGAGTGGGAACGCTCCAGCCCGAGCTTGCGGTCCAGGGCGAGCGCGTAGGCACCGGTGGGGGCCAGCGCCAGCAGCAGCGCGAGGGCCGCTGCGCTGAACACCGAGGCGCTGAACGGTGCCTCCGGGTGGGAGAAGAGGAACATCGACAGTGCGAAGGTGAGCAGTACGCCCGTACTGGCCCACGCCGACAGCCGTACGGCCACCCCGAGCAGCAGGGCGATTCCCAGGGTCGCTTCGACTGCGGTTGCCACCCCGCCCACCGCGTCGACGAACCCGCCCGGCAGGTAGGGGGCGAGTTCATGGACGTAGGCCAGGTAGAGGTCGTAGGTGCCCCAGCCGACGTTACCGGATCCGGGTTTGCCCCACAGGCCGAATCTGTCGGCGACCGCCGACAGGAACCCGGTCGCCAGGGCGAGGCGGGCGAGGACGGTGGCGCTCGCCCACGCCCGTGGGCTGCCGCCCGCACGGTGGGCCCGCTTCCGCAGGTTGTCCAACTTGGTCATGGCCACGGGTGTGTCTGTCCTTTACGTCCGTTGCGGGGGTAGGGGGCGAGTGCGGCCGGTCGGTCCTCGGGCCGTGCAGTGTGCCCGTTCCGGTGCTGCGCAGTACGTCTGCGGCGGCGGACGAGAGCAGCCTGACCCGCGGTGTTGCTCTTCTGGCCCTCTCGGCACCGGAGTTGGGCGGTGGACCGGTCGGCCGCCGAGGTTCGCAGGGGCCACGGTAGGCGCGAAGCGGAGCCCGGGTAGGGTCCACTTCCATGGCTGATTCGGGTACCACTTGTGGTCCGGAGCTTCTGGTCGCGCTGTCACCCGAGGCAGGCACGCCGCTGCGGGGCCAGTTGGAGTCCGCTCTGCGCCACGCGGTCCGCGCCGGGCGCCTGGCGTCCGGCCAGCGGCTGCCCGCCAGCAGGGTCCTCGCCGCCGACCTGGGCGTGTCCCGGCGCCTCGTGGTCGACGTCTACGACCAGCTCACCGCCGAGGGGTATCTGACCGCCCGCGCAGGCTCCGGCGCCTGGGTCTCCGACCTGGCCACACCTACCGATTCCGCACGGACTTCGAACGGTTCGGCCGAACTTCCCCCGCTGCGCTGGGACTTGCGGCCAGGAGTCCCGTCACTTGCCCACTTTCCCCGCCAGCAGTGGCGGCGCGCTTGGCTGTCCGCCCTCACCGGTGCCTGTGACGCGGACCTCGGATACCCGCAGGCGGCCGGGCATTCCCGCTTGCGCGAGGCGGTCGCCGCCTACCTCAACCGCGTACGTGGCGTGGCCGCCACCCCCGCAACCACCCTGATCTGTGCCGGGTTCACCCAGGGGCTGGACCTGCTCTGCCGCACCCTGCGCGCAGGCGGCGCCCGAACCGTGGCCCTGGAAGACCCCGGCCTGCCCCACCGGGCTCGCATCGTCCGCCATGCCGGTCTGACGCCCCTGCCGGTACCGGTCGACGCCGACGGGCTGGTCGTGACGGCGCTTCCCGACCACGGAGTCGATGCCGTACTGACCACTCCCGCGCACCAGTTCCCGACCGGAGCGGTGCTGGCGTCGCACCGCCGCGAGGCGCTGCTGGCCTGGGCAGGCCGCGCCGGCGCCCTCGTGCTGGAAGACGACTACGACGGCGAATTCCGCTTCGATCGCCGAGCGATCGGCGCGCTGCAAGGACTGGCGCCCAACTCCGTCGTCTACCTCGGGTCGACCAGCAAGACCCTCGCCCCGGCCCTGCGCCTGGGCTGGCTCGTCAGCCCGCCCCAGCTCGTCGGACGGCTCACCGCAGGCAAGTTCCTGACCGACCACGGCACCGCCACGCTGGACCAACTCGCCCTCACCGAGATGATCAACAGCGGTGCCTACGACCGGCACATCCGGCAGACCCGGTCCCGCTACAAGGCGCAGCGGGAAGCACTCGAAGCCGCCGTCTCGCGCCATCACGTGCCGCTGCGCCTGACCGGCGTTCCGGCGGGAGTGCAGACTCTCGCCACCCTTCTCGGCGGTCATGACGGCAACGGTCTTGTCCGACGAGCGGCCACCGACGGCATCGCCCTCGACTCCGTCACCCGCTACCACCTGGCCCCCGGCAAACCGGCCCGTTCCCTGGTGATCGGCTACGGCAACATCACTCCGCACGGCATCGACCGGGCCATGGCAGCCCTCGCCCGCATCATGGACGCGGAACCACCGCAATGACCGCCGCCCCGCAAGCCGGGAGCCAGGCGACCGGGCCGGGCACGCGGCAGCCCTTGGCGCGGCGCGTGCAGGGTTCCGTGTGGGTTGCTCCGGGGTCAGTGTTCGGTCGGCAGTAGGGCGCCGGCTCGTGTCACCGTGCGGATGACCGGCTCCGTCTCATTTCGCGCTGCCGCGGCGGCCAGGTGATCGGCTCCGTCCTCGCGTGTGCCTTCGTGCCGGACCGGACCGGGCAGCAGGCGGCATCGGTACCCGGCCGCCGGAACCTCACCGAGCCCGGTGAACTTCCCGCCTGCGCGCCGCTCCGCCGGGCGGCTCGCAGGCGGGCGGCTCGCAGGCGGGCGGCTCGCAGGCGGGCGTCACTGCCTGGAGCCTGCCAAGCGGTGGCCGCGTCAGGGAGGGTGGGCGTTGATGGCAGGATTGGGGCGTGGCGACGAACGAGACCTGGGCTGTGCACGGTGACCTGCTGGCGGCGAAAACGCGGGTGTACGAACCGGGTGGGCTCGACTGCTCACCGCCGGTGGCCGAGGCGGAAGGTGCCGAGTACGTAGCTCATGCGTTCACGGTGGATGGTCGCTCGGCAAGGTTCCGGGTGGCCAAAACGACCCCTACGAAGGTCGGCCAGTTCGTCACCGTGTGGCAGAGGTCCACCGAGGGCCCCATCCGGCCGTTCGATGTCGATGACGCCGTCGACCTCTTTGTCGTCAGCAGCCGCGACGGCGACGGGTTCGGGCAGTTCGTGTTCCCGCAGGACGTGCTGTGCGATCGGAACATCGTGTCCAGGCACGGCTCTGGCGGGAAGCGCGCGTTCCGCGTCTATCCGCCGTGGGTGACGACGACGAACCGTCAGGCCCGCAGCACACAGGCATGGCAGGTGGACTACTTCCTGCCCATTCCCCAGGACGGGCCGGTCGACCTGACGCGCGCCAAGGCCCTCTACCGGCCGTAGGAGTCCCCAGGCATTCGGTGGACGCAGACATTCCGCTCGGGCGGGCATTCCGTCGGAGGCTGATGCCGGTGTCGTGCGGACGGTGGTGTCGGCGATGCCGATGTCGGCCGGGGTCAGGTGCCGGTGCGCAGTGCGAGCCGGCGCGCCCCCGGCGATCCTGAAGGCATGGCGGATCACAGCAACGCCGGCGACCGGGCGGACGACGAGGGGCAACCGCGGCCGGAGCAGCCGGGTGGCAATTACACGGGCGCGGTCTACGGCTCCCTCTTGGCCGCGTCCGTCGTGGCCGGCACCGCCACGTTCGGACCGTTTCCCCGGGTCGGGCTCGTCCTGCTGCTGCTCGTCACCGGGCTGGTGTTCTGGGCAGCGCACGTCTACGCCCGCCTCGTCGGCGACCTGGCGTCGTACCGGCATCTGACGTGGGCGATGGTCAGGCGCGTGGCGAGGGATGAGTGGCCGATCGTCCAAGCGGCGGCGTCGCCGGCCGTCGCCGTGGCGGTCAGTCCGCTGCTGGGGCTGGGGCTGGCAGGCACCGCGTGGTTCGCGCTGTCCGTCGCCGTGGCCGAGCAGATCGGCTGGGCGAGCACGGCCGCCATCCGCGCCGGCGCCTCCCTGCGCCTGGTGGTGATCTCGGGCGCCGTCAACCTGGTGCTGGGCCTCATCATCGTGGTCGCCAAGGCACAACTGCATTGAGTGCATCGAGCGGTTGAATGCATCGGGCGGGAAGATCAGGCGAGTTGGGTGCGCAGGTCCACCGGCTCGGACACGGGCCTTTCGCCATCGGATGCCGCCGGTGTCCGCCCGCTCGTCGCGCGCCTCGTGCAGGACTCCGAGCGCCACAGCGACGCGGCCCACTGAGCCTTGCCTCGGACACTGTCGGTGCGACGGTGCCTGCGCCTCCTCCTGGCTACCAGCCTGGGCAGCGGAAGAGGCCGGCTCGGCGCCGCTGGCGCCGGGCCGGCCTTTCCGGTGGTGCATCACCCTCGGGGTGCCGAGCCTTCCGCTCGACGAGGCTGGTCAGTCCGTGCCGAACTCCATCGCGGCGCGGTCCAGCATCTCGTCGTCGGCGGAGACCTCGCCGCGGGAGGCGATGGCCTCCGCGCCGCCCTCCGGCATGCTGCCGATCAGCCCGGTCGCCGCCGCCTGGGCGGCACCGATGGCGGGGTTGGCGGTGCCGATCAGGCCGAGGCCGGCGTACTGTTCCAGCTTGGCGCGCGAGTCGGCGATGTCGAGGTTGCGCATGGTGAGCTGGCCGATCCGGTCCACCGGGCCGAACGCCGAGTCCTCGGTGCGCTCCATGGACAGCTTGTCCGGGTGGTAGCTGAACGCCGGGCCCGTGGTGTCGAGGATCGAGTAGTCCTCACCGCGCCGCAGCCGCAGCGTCACCTCGCCGGTGACGGCCGCGCCGACCCAGCGCTGCAAGGACTCGCGCACCATCAGCGCCTGCGGATCCAGCCAGCGGCCCTCGTACATCAGCCGGCCGAGGCGCCGTCCCTCGTTGTGGTACTGGGCGAGGGTGTCCTCGTTGTGGATCGCGTTGACCAGGCGCTCGTACGCCGCGTGCAGCAGGGCCATGCCGGGCGCCTCGTAGATGCCGCGGCTCTTGGCCTCGATGATCCGGTTCTCGATCTGGTCCGACATGCCCATGCCGTGCCGACCGCCGATGGCGTTCGCCTCCATGACCAGGTCCACGGGGGAGACGAACTCCTTGCCGTTGACCTTCACCGGGCGGCCCTGGTCGAAGGCGATCGTCACGTCCTCGGTGAGGATCTCGACCTCGGGGTCCCAGAACCGCACGCCCATGATCGGCTCCACGGTCTCCACACCGGTGTCCAGGTGCTCCAGGGTCTTGGCCTCGTGGGTGGCACCCCAGATGTTGGCGTCGGTGGAGTACGCCTTTTCGGTGCTGTCGCGGTAGGGCAGGTCGTGGGCGAGAAGCCACTCCGACATTTCCTTGCGGCCACCGAGCTCGGCCACGAAGTCCGCGTCCAGCCAAGGCTTGTAGATCCGCAGCTGCGGGTTGGCGAGCAGGCCGTACCGGTAGAACCGCTCGATGTCGTTGCCCTTGAAGGTCGAGCCGTCACCCCAGATCTGCACGTCGTCCTCAAGCATCGCCCGGACCAGGAGGGTGCCCGTGACGGCGCGGCCGAGCGGCGTGGTGTTGAAGTAGGCACGCCCGCCCGAGCGGATGTGGAACGCCCCGCAGGTGAGCGCGGCCAGTCCCTCCTCGACCAGCGCCGCGCGGCAGTCGACCAGGCGCGCGATCTCGGCACCGTAGGTCTTCGCGCGGCCGGGCACCGAGGCGATGTCGGGCTCGTCGTACTGGCCGATGTCGGCGGTGTAGGTGCACGGGATGGCGCCCTTGTCGCGCATCCACGCGACCGCGACGGAGGTGTCGAGGCCGCCGGAGAAGGCGATACCGACGCGCTCGCCGGCGGGAAGGGAGGTGAGGACCTTAGACATAGGAAGAGTATGCACCCTTGCGCATGATCATGCAAAGGGTCTCGTATCACACAGTCCGCGCTCGCCGAAGAAGATCTCCTCGACCTCGCGACCGGTACGAGAAGGCCGAAGGAACGGGGCCGATGGTGAGATGCCCGGCGCGGTCAGCTGCCGGTGAGGCGATCGACATCGCGGAGGACGGGGGCGGTTTTCGATGGGCTCGATGGGCAAGGTGGGCAGGGTGGGCATGCTCAGAGCACTCAGGGCGCTCAGGGTGCTCAGGGCGCTCGTCAAGGTAGCGGTCGAGGTCGGCCGCGTCGCGGGAGAGGCCGTTGACTACGAAGCCGGCGGGGCCGTTCGTGGCTGCGCCCGGTGTTGGTGACCGGCCCGGCCATCGACATCCGCCCGTCGGCGGCGAGTTCGGTCAGCAGGGCGTTGTCGATGGCGTCCAGGGCCAGCGGCTCGGGCCCGGTCGGCACGCGGGGCTCGGCGGCCGGCTTATCCCGAACTCGCGAAACCCGTGTTTGGCGATCTGCGCCGATCGGGCGGTCAGTGCTGCGGGCGAAGGTGTACGTGGAACAGGGACCGACGATGCTTGGTGGTCGGCGGAGCGCCCGGAGTGAGGCGGCCTGCCTCAACACGCAGCTGGATGGCGTGGAACACCTCCACCGCGCCCAGAACGATGGCCATGATGCCCGTTACGAGGGCGAGCACGGCGATCGAACCGAACGGCGCGACGATCATCACGATGCCTGCAAGAACCGTGATGATTCCCAGGAACATCTGCCAACCACGAGCGGGCGCGCCGGGCGACGCACCTGCGGCCGACGTCATCATGATGCCGCGCAACAGCCAGCCGAAGCCGATCCAGAGGGCGAGCAGCAGGATCGATTGCAGGGTGCCCCGGAAACTGATGAGCCCGAGCAGCACGCAGAGCCCGCCCGTGATGAAGTGCAGTGCCCGCAGATGCCCAGGAACGTGAGCGCCGAACGCCGCGGCCAGCTGGAAGACGCCGCTGACCAACAGGTAGACGCCGAAGGCCACGCCGACGACGCGCAGCGTTTCCTTCGGCCACGAAAGGACGACCACGCCCAGAGCGATCGATGCCAGACCGATGGTGATCAGGGCCTGCCAGCCGAAGTTCGCCATGGCGCCCATGGCTTCGCTCGCCGGGGATGCGCCCTGGGCCTGGGTCTCACGTGGCGGGCCGTTGCCCGAGGATTCGGAGGGGAATGTCATGCCGCCCACCTCTTTCATGGCACAGCACGGTCAGATCAGGACATCTCCATCGTCACCCATTCGGCCGTGTCCTGCTCGGGAAGAGCGACGCCTGTGCCGTGCGGCGCCCTCCCCCTTTCCGACCGGTCGCATCCGACCTCTCCTTCAATACGTTTCGCTACCGCGTGAACACGATCAGCGACCGGCGGGGGCGGGTTCCGGTACCGAACGGCCCGACAGCGCCATGTGCGGTAGGCGGAAACGAGGTCACCCGCCGCCCGGTCACCGGTATCGGCCAGAGGGCGGGTCCGATCGGTCGGGCATAAGGCTCCCTCTCCAGCCGGGCGTCAAACTCCGTGCGCGGGGTACGGACCTGGCGGCCATCACGGCCTCCCCACGACGGTCCTGACAGGTGTCGGCCGTCCGCCGCGCACGTGCCGGATCCGTCGCCGGGACCACCCCGGTCGCTGTGTCGTCGGCGTCCACTACCGCCGCTGGAGACGCCGATGCCCAGGCGGGAGAGCCCGTCGAGGAGCGCGACACCGACGCCCCCGGACTGCACGGCGACACCGGCGGTGCCGGGCAGCGGCCGGCCGACGGCGAAGGTCGCATCGAGTCGGACATCCGGTTCCGTGTCGGCGATGCCCAGGCAGTTCGGTCCGGCCATCCGCATGCCCCATCGGCGGCAGACCGCCGTCAACTCCGCGGTCAGGTCTGCGTCGAGGCCGGCGGCCACCACCACCAGCGCCTTCACGCCGGCCCGGCCGCACTCTTCCGCGACGCCGGGGACGTCCGCTGCCGGTACGGCGATGACGGCGAGGTCCGGAGGGGCGGGCAGGTCGCTGACGGACGCGAAGGCGGGGACGTGCAGGATGGCACGGTCGTGCGGATCGACCGCGTGGAGGAGCCCCCGGAAGTGGCCGCCGCGCAGGTTGTGCAGGATGGCCCGCCCCACCAACCCGGGTCTGGTCCCGGCTCCGATGACCGCGACGGAACGGGGCCGCAGCAGCGGGCCCAGACTCGCGGTACCGGCGGTGCGCCCCCGGAGGTCCATGGCGGCGAGGTAGTTCTCATCCGGTTCGAGGGAGATGACGCCGTGGACCGTGGTGCCGTCGTACCGGCGGGTGATGTGCAGCCCGAGATCGGCCAGGACGCGGTGGATGAGGTGGTTGTCCGCGAGCGCATCGGCGGTGAAGGCGACGACGCCGTTCTCGCGGGCGGTGTGCACGAGGTGTTCCAGCAGCAGGGTGCCCACGCCGCGGTGGTGGAAGTCGTCGGCGACCGCCAGGGCGATCTCCGCGGTGGCCGGGTCGTCACCGGTCTCGTACTCGGCGACACCGACCAGCCGGTCGCCCTGGAAGGCGGCCAAGGTGCGGTGCCCGGGAGCACCGGGCGCGCAGAGCCGGTCGGCGGCCCGTTCTCCGGAGCGGCGGCTCACCATGAAGAACCGGTTGCGCAGGCTGTCCGCCGACATCTCGTCGTAGAACCGCAGCGCCTGCGCGCGGTCCTCCGGGCACGCCGGGCGCAGCCGGACGGTGGTTCCGTCGGCGAGCAGTGCGCACACCGCATTGCGGACGGACGTCGTTTCTGTCATCGCACCATGTCCTCTGGCATCGTCCTGCCTCTGCGACGGA
The DNA here is from genome assembly GCF_014648695.1 of Streptomyces albospinus. Taxonomy (GTDB): domain Bacteria; phylum Actinomycetota; class Actinomycetes; order Streptomycetales; family Streptomycetaceae; genus Streptomyces; species Streptomyces albospinus. Next base: position 109,521 of record NZ_BMRP01000010.1, on the reverse strand, counting down.
CGGGCGCCGCACGTTCCGCCGTGGTTTCGACGATCTCCTCGAAGCGGCCTCCTGACCGACGGCGACGACCGTCTTGCCCATCCCGTCGCTCACGGTGTGCGGGCCGTGCACCACGGCGCCTCCTCCCTGCGACAGCGCTCGCTCGGAGCTGCTGCGGCACCCTCAGGGTGCTGTTGTCCGCCCGCACCTGGCAGGGGCCGTCCGGCCCCACCTCCCGCCGCCCGGCCACGGGCCGGGGCATGCCATCGCCGACGCTGTGCGGCGTGTCCGGCATGGTGGCGCCTCCTCGGAGGCGGCCACGCACCGCGCGGTCGTGGTGTCGCCCTTCAACGAGCACGGTCCGGCAGCACTCCCGGCCTGCGACGACGCATCACACCGACCCGAAAGGGCCGTCCGGCCCCTGCCCGGTCCGAGGGGACCTCAACGCTCCGGCATCCCCCCATTCGGCCCCCGCATCCGCCCGCACCGCCGCGAACCTTCGTACCGTCGTCGCATGGCGGACGAGCGGGAGAGCAGGAGCCGGGCACCCGGCAAGCTGCCGAAGGCACGGTACGAACGGGAGCTCTACCGGCTCCAGACGGAACTGGTGAAACTCCAGGAATGGGTGCGCACGGAGGGGACGCGGCTCGTTGTGGTCTTCGAGGGACGCGACGCGGCCGGCAAGGGCAGCACCATCAAGCGCGTCACCGCCTACCTCAACCCCCGCGTGGCCCGCATCGTCGCACTGCCCCGGCCCACCGAGCGCGAACGCACCCAGTGGTACTTCCAGCGCTACACCGAGCACCTTCCCGCGGCCGGCGAGATCGTCCTGTTCGACCGCAGCTGGTACAACCGGGCCGGCGTCGAGCGGGTCATGGGCTTCTGCACACCCACCGAGTACCAGCGCTTCCTCCACCAGTGCCCGGTATTCGAGCGCATGCTGGTCGAGGACGGAATCCTCCTGCGCAAATACTGGTTCTCGGTCAGCGACGAGGCGCAGGAACAGCGCTTCCGACAGCGCCTGGACGATCCGACGCGGCGCTGGAAACTCTCCCGGATCGACCTTGAATCACTGACCCGCTGGGAGGAGTACTCACGAGCCAAGGACGACATGTTCGTCCACACCGACATCCCGGAGGCACCGTGGTACGTCGTCGAGAGCGACGACAAGCGCCGCGCCCGACTGAACATGATCGCCCACCTGCTGTCGACGGTGCCGTACCACGAAGTCCCGCCGCCGGTACTGGAAGTGCCGCCCCGACCACCGGGCACGGGCTACCGGCGACCCCCACGCGATCTACAGACCTACGTTCCCGATCACTCAGCCGATCTGGAGAAGTGACACCGGACCTGGAGGATCGACCGCCTGAGGGCCACTCACCTCTCTGCGACGGCAGCGCACGGGCGGCTACCCGGCAACGGCGCGGCGTGGCCGGGGTGTTGGGGAGAGGAGTGAGCGGCGGCGAAAAGATGGCGCAAGCCGCCCATGTGGTCTGCGCGGTGTTGTGACCGACGGGTTCGGTGCGGCTGCGGCAGCCGCGCTGCTGGGTGCCGTCCACCACACGTACGAACAGTGGCGGGCTGCGCCGACGGAGCACAACTCCCGGCCGGCTGACAGGAACAGAGACGACCTCCGGGGTTCGGCCAGGGCGCTCGCGAGGCGCTCGCGGAGGCTCCGCAGCTCACCGGCCGCCGCGTTCGGCCAGGTCGTCCTCCACGGCATCCAGCCGGTCGATCACCTCGACCACACCGTCGACGCTTTCGCACAGGCGCACAGCGACGGGCACGAGGCTCCTGCGTTCCAAGGTGCCGCTGAGCGTCACCGTGCCGTCGGCGACGTCCACCGTGACGGCGGAGGGCGCGACGCCCAAGGTGCGGGTCAGTACGTCCTCCAGGATCTCTTCCTGGATCGCGCGGTCCCGCCGCAGGAACAGCTGCACGAGGTCGCGGCGGCTGATCACTCCGATGAGCCGGCCGGAGTCGTCGACCACCGGTAGCCGCTTGACCCGCTTCTCCTCCATCGTTCTGGCCGCGCGCACGGCGCTCCACTCGGGCCGCGCCACCACGGCAGGGCTCGTCATGATCGCACCGGCCGTGGTGCGGCCCCGCTCGTCGGACGGCCGGCGCAGCAGATCGGCCTCGGAGACGACTCCCACGGGCCGCTCGTCCTCATCGATGACCGGAACCGCGCTGATGTCGTACTCGTGGAGGAGATGCGCGATCTCCCGGAACGGGGTGCCCCGCTGGGCGACGACGGCGTTGGGGGTCATCAGATCGGCGACGCTGCGATGCCGCATGCGGTCCAGTCCCTTCTCGAGTTCCGTGCGTACGAGCCTGTCGCGTCCGGATGCCCACAGGCAGAGCCCGGTGGCCCGCTGCGGAGCCACTGGTGGTCCGGCGGGCGGTCAGTCGTGCTCGGCCGTCGGTCCGGGCCGGGCCGACGGCTCCTCGGTCGTGGGAAGGACGCACATCCGCACTTCGTTCGCACCGTCATGATATGTGCCGTATTGGCCTCAATGGCGGCGGGGCCCAGGGGAAGGGAGTCAGCGGCCCTCGGATCCGATCGGCGCCCGGGGGAAGGTCACGGTGAATTCGGTGTGCCCGGGGCGGCTGTGCATCACGACCCGTCCACCGTGCGCGGTGACCACGGCGTCGACGATGGCCAGCCCCAGTCCGGTGCCACCCGCCGACCGTGAGCGGCTGTGGTCGACCCGCACGAAGCGGCCGAAGATCTCGTGCCGGACCTCCTCGGGTACACCGGGGCCGTCGTCGACCACCGTCAGCCGGGTTCCCTGGGTGCCGGTGGCCAGCCGCACCGTCACGGCGGTCCCCGGAGGGGTGTGCATACGGGCGTTGGCGAGGAGATTGCCGACGACCTGGTACAGGCGGTGGTCGTCCCCCGCCAGAGTCACCGCCGTCTCGGGGAGGTCGAGCAGCCACCGGTGGCCTGGACCGGCCGCCCGCGCATCGTCGGCCGCATCGAGCACGAGACGCGTCAGATCCACCGGCTCGCGCTCCAGGGCGCGGCCGGCGTCGAGGCGGGCGAGCAGCAGCAGATCGTCCACGAGGCGGCTCATCCGCTCCGACTCCGCCTGGATCCGCTCCAGGGAGCGCCGGACCTCGCCGGGGACCGGCCCGTTGTGCCGGAGGGCGAGTTCCGCATGGCCGCGGACGTTGGCCACCGGGGTCCGCAGCTCGTGGCTGGCGTCGGCGGCGAAGTGCCGCAGCCGTTCCTCGCTCGCCTGCCGACGCTCCAGGGCGTTGCCGACGTGACCGAGCATCCGGTTGAGGGAGGTGCCGACCTGCCCGACCTCGGTGTGCGGGTCGGCCACCGGCACGGGATCCGGCATCGCCACCTCGCCGCTGGCCAGCGGCAGTTCGGCCACGCTCGCGGCAGTGGTCGTGACACGGCGCAGCGGACGCAGCGACAGCCGCACCCACAGGGCGCCCAGGACTCCGGTCACCACGAGGGCCCCGCCGAAGACCGCCGCCTCGACCGCCTCCAGCTGGTGCACCGTCTCCTCGACCGGGCGGAGCGGCAGACCCGTGATCAGCACGTCGCCGTCGTCCCCCTCGACCGCGTTGACGCGGTAACGCCCCAATGTGGACAGCCGGATGCTGCGTCCGGAGCCGTCGGCCGGGAGGGCGGTCAGGGCCCGGCGGTCGTCGGCGGAGAGCGGCACCGCGGCATCCGTGCGGTCCCGTACGACGGCCGCCTGGGTCGGTGTGTCACGCAGCAGCCGAGCGCCGAAGGTGCCCTCGGCCTGGCCGCGGGTGTCCGGCTGGTTGTCGGCGTCCGGCCGGGCCTCGTGTTCCAGGCTGGCCGCGAACCGGCCTGCGGAGGCGGAGAGCTGCTGGTCCAGGCGGCTTACCAGGAACCCTTCGAGCGCGACGACCGTGGTGACACCGACCGCCAGGCAGGCCAGCGCCAGGAGCGCGACCAGTCCGGCGGTGAGCTGGCTGCGCAGGGTGCGGGGGACGAGCCGGATCACGCGGGCTCCGGCTTGAGGACATATCCGACGCCGCGGACCGTGTGGATCATCGGGGTCCGGCCGGCGTCGATCTTCTTGCGCAGATAGCTGATGTAGAGCTCGACGACGTGTGCCCGGCCGCCGAAGTCGTAGGACCAGACCCGGTCGAGGATCTGCGCCTTGGACAGCACCCGCCGGGGATTGCGCATCAGGAACCGCAGCAGCTCGAACTCGGTGCGGGACAGCTCGATCAGTTCGCCGCCGCGGACGACCTCCCTGGCCTCCTCGTCCATGACGAGGTCCCCGGCGACCAGCTGGTCGCCGTCCGGCTCGTGTGCCATACCGGCCCGGCGCAGCAGACCGCGCAGCCGTGCCAGCACCTCTTCCAGGCTGAACGGTTTGGTCACATAGTCGTCGCCGCCCGCGGTGATCCCGGCGATCCGGTCCTCCACCGCGTCACGTGCGGTGAGGAAGAGAACACAGACCGTCTTCAGTTCCTTGCGCAGGAGGTGGAGTACCTGGAGACCGTCGATGTCGGGCAGCATCCAGTCCAGGACGACGGCGTGCGGGCGGAAGGTGCCGGCCGCCGCGAGCGCGGAGGCGCCGTCGGCCGCGCTGCGGACCTCCCAGCCCTCGCCCCCCAGGGCGCCGGAGAGCACCTCGGTGACGTCCGGTTCGTCGTCGATCACGAGAACGCGCAGGGGCGAGCCGTCGGCGCTGTGCAGCGGGGAAGGGGTGCGGTGCGTGTGCATGGTGCCTCCAGCATCCCTCCCCCGGGGGCGTGCGCGGCTATGAGCCGGCTCTCAGTTTCCTGTGAATCGCACGGCGGGGCCGCCGCTCAGAGGATCTTCAGAGGTTGCGCTGCGACGCTGACGCGGACCACGGAAGGGAGGTCCCATGAGCACCGTCTCGCACACCCGCCGCGACGCCCCCGGCAGCGCCCCGCCGCGCCGGCTGCCGTCCCCGGCCCCGCTGCTGGCCCAGGGCGTCATCTGGGCGGGGGCCGTCGGCGTCCTGGCCCTGTGGTGGACCGGCACGGCGTCCGTGGTGGGTCCGGCGGGCTGGTTCACCGGCGCCGGCCGGATCACCGGACTGCTGGCCGGCTACGCCTGCGCGGTGCTCGTCGCGCTGATGGCCCGCGTGCCGCTGCTCGACCACACCCTGGGCACCGACCGCCTCGCGCGCTGGCACGCCATGGGCGGGCGCTACACCGTTTCGCTGGTGCTGGCGCACACCCTGCTGATCATCTGGGGCTACACCCTCACCGCGCGGGGTGGTGTCCTGCACGAGGCGACCACGCTCGTGCTCGACTACCCGGACATGCTCAAGGCCACCGCGGGCTTCCTGCTGCTGGTCGGCACCGGCGCCATATCGGCGCGGGCCGCCCGCCGCCGGATGAGCTACGAATCCTGGCACTACCTCCACTTCGCCACCTACGTGGCCGTCTTCCTCGCCTTCGGCCACCAACTCTCCAACGGCGCCGACTTCGTGGGCCGGCGGCCCGCCCAACTCGGCTGGTACGCCCTGTACGCAGCGGTGGCGGCGCTGATCGTCTGGTACCGCTTCGCGGTTCCGGTACGGCGGGCCCTGCGCCACCGGCTCCGGGTCGCGGAGGTCCGCCCGGAGGCCCCGGGCGTGGTGTCGGTGCTCCTTACCGGGGATCGGCTGGCCGAACTCGGCGCCCGGCCGGGCCAGTTCTTCCGCTGGCGCTTCCTGGCGCCCGGCCTGTGGTGGACCGCCAACCCCTACTCCCTCTCCGCACCGCCGCTCCCCCACCAGCTGCGCATCACGGTGAAGGAGGCCGGCGGGCACAGCGCGGCCCTGGCGCGGCTGCGGCCCGGCACCCGGGTGTGGGCCGAAGGCCCCTACGGTGCCTTCACCGAGGCGCGTCGCCGGTCGTCGAAGGTGCTGCTGCTCGCGGGCGGCGTGGGCATCACGCCGCTGCGTACGCTCTTCGAAACCCTCCCCGGTGAGGTCACGCTCGTCTACCGGGCACGGCGACCGGAGGACCTGGCCCTGCGTGCCGAGCTCGATGCGATCGCAGCCGCTCGCGGCGCGGCCGTCCACTACTTCGTCGACGAACCGGCCGTGCACTCGGCGCCGTTGACCGCCCGGGCACTCAAGAGCCTGATCCCGGACCTGGCCGCCCATGAGGTGTACCTGTGCGGTCCGCCCGGCATGACCGGCGCCGCCCGACGTGCCCTGCGCGGTGCCGGTGTGCCCCGGCACCGCATCCACCACGAGTCGTTCGAGTTCTGAGGAGCCACCGTGCGCCGAGCCGTTCTGACCGCAGCGTCGACCAGCGCACTGGTCGTCCTGCTGCTCTCCCTCAAGCCGCACCAGCCCGCCGGGCTGACCGGCGACCTGGCCCAGGGGGGCAGCGCACCCTCCCCGTCGCCCACCAGCCGTCCGCCGCACGGCACACACCCGGCCAACGGCACCTACACCGGTGCCCCGGTCGACACCCAGTACGGCACCGTGCAGGTCGCCGCCACCGTCCACGCGGGCCGGCTGACGGCCGTCAAGGTACTGCACGCCCCGTCCGACAACGGCCGTGACCAGGAGATCGCCGCCTACGCCCTGCCGCGCCTGACACAGGAGGCGCTGAGTGCGCACAGCGCCGCCATCGACGCGGTGTCCGGCGCCAGTTACACCAGCGCCGGCTACATCCGTTCGCTCCAGAGCGCCCTGGACCGGGCCGGTGTCTGAGTCCCGACGCGGGCTGCGCCACGTCGAGCGGGCGATGGGCACGGTGTTCTCCTTCGACATCCGCGACGCCCGCACCCCCGCCGTCGAGTCCGCCCTGGGCGACGCCGTCGCCTGGCTGCACCACGTCGACGCGGTCTTCTCGACCTACCGCGCCGACAGCCCCGTCAGCCGACTCGCGCGGGGGGAGATCGGACTCGGCGAGTGCCCCGCGTTGGTACGCGAGGTCCTCGACCTGTGCGAGCGGGTGGGGCACGCCACCGACGGCTGGTTCAGCATCACCGCGAACGGCGGCCTCGACCCGACCGGACTGGTCAAAGGGTGGGCGGTCGAACGTGCCGCGCAGATCCTCCGGGCCGCCGGCGCCCACCACACCTGTGTGAACGGCGGCGGCGACCTCCAGCTCAGCGGAGAGGCGGCGCCCGGCATGCCCTGGCGCATCGGGATCGCCCACCCGCACCGTCCGGGCGACCTGTGCACCGTCGTCACCGGACGTGACCTGGCCGTCGCCACCTCGGGCACCGCCGAACGCGGGGCCCACATCCTCGATCCGCACACCGGCACCCCCGTGACCGGCCTTGCCTCGGTCACCGTCGTCGGCCGCAGCCTCACCACGACCGACGCCTACGCCACGGCGGCCTTCGCCATGGGCGCGGGCGCCCGGGACTGGTTGGCGGGGCTCGACGGTCACGAGGGTTTCGCGGTCGCGCGGGACGGCGGGACCTGGCACACCCGGGGGTTCCCGGGAACGCCGGGCGGGCCCCGGTAGCCGCCACCGTCACATGGCCGCCACCGCATCCGCCGCACCGCGCCCCAGAAGGCCGTGCAGGAGTTGGGTTGCGGGCAGCGCGGGGTGCACGTAGAGCTGCTCACCGCGTTGCTCGACGGCCGCGAGCAGGGTGCGGAAGGTGGTCTTCGCCTCCTCCGTTCGCCCTGCGTGGTGTTGGGCCTGGGCGAGCAGCCCCAGGTGGAGCGGACGGCGCAAGCGCGTTCCGGTGCGGTGCAGTTCGCTCAGGGAGGTGTGCATCAGGGCGAGGCCGACGTCCTCCTGACCCAGGTGCGTCAGCCCCCACCCTTCGAGCACGGCGAGCATCGACTTCCAGTAGAGCAGCCCGTGTTCGCCCGCCAGTCGGGCGCCCTCGGCGCCGGACGAGCGCACGGTGCGGGCATCGCCCTCCCAGGCCGCCACGACGGCGTCCACGTAGAGGGCGAAAGCCCGGTCGGAGGGCCTGCTGTCGTACTCGGTCAGGCGCAGCAGTTCGCGGCGGCGCGTCCGTGCGGCCTGTTGGTCGCCCAGGAGCCAGTGCGTGAAGGTGTCATAGGAGCGGCAGGAGACGCGCGGGTCGTGCTGGAAGGTGCGGCTCAGCGAGTGCCCGTCGCGGGCGAAGCGGTCCGCCATGCCGACCGCGTGCTCCAACTCCCCCAGGGCCTGGGGGAGCTGGCCGCGTACGTGCAGCACGATGCCGTCGCCGTACGCGGCACCGAGCACGGCCACGGGCTCCCGGGTCCGCTCCGCGATGGTCCGCAGCAGGGCGGAGAGCTCCCGGGAGGCGTCGTAGCGGCCGGTGACCAGGCACGCCGCGGACAGGGCCCAGAGCACCGAGGGGTCCTCGGGAGCGTTGGTGGCCGCGCTGAGGGACCGGCCGCGGGTGAGCGCGGACTCGGCTTCTGGGTGGCCGTACCCGCGGGTGGTGGCCAGCACCTGTCCGAGGTGTATGTGCAGCCGTTGTTCCAGACGTGCGGCTGCGGGGTCGTCAGGGGGCAGGAAGCCGACCAGGTGCATCGCCCGGCGCAGCCAGCTCTCCACCTGTTCGTACGCCAGGCGCTGTTCGGCGTGCTCGGCGGCGCGCAGCAGCCTGGGGAGTCCCTGCCCGGCGGGCAGCGCGCCCTTGGCGTGCCAGGTGTGATGGGCCACCCGCTCGATCTCCTCCCCGCCCACCCGGCCGCGCCGGCGCGCGCACAGCGACTCGGCGACCCTGGCGTGCAGCCGGTGCCGGTCCTCGCGCGTGAGCTCGTCGGCGAGTGTCTCCTGGACCAGCGCGTGGGTGAAGTGGAGCCGTCCGGAGTGGTGGGGGTCCTCGTCGAGCAGCCCGGCGTCCAGCGCCGTCTCCAGCGCCGAGGCGACCGGTGCGTCCTCGGTGGCGGCGCGGTGCAGGAGGTCGGTGTCGACCTCGGCGCCGATGACCGCGCACAGCCGCAGCACCCTGCGGACCGGCTCGGGCAGCGCGGCGAACCTCTGGTGCAGCACCTCGCGCACGCCGGTCGGTACGCGGGCCAGGAGCACGTCCACCGCGTCGGTGCGGTGCAGATCGCGGGCGTCGCCGAGCAGGGAGAGAAGCTGCATGACGAAGTACGGGTTGCCCTCGCTGCGCCGGTGCAACACCTCGACGACCTTCGCGTCCACGCCCGGGCCGGCCTGTGCCCTGACCAGGTCGGCGACGTCCTGCCGGGAGAGGCCGCCGAGCCGCAGGGTCTCGGTCCTGGGGCCGCGCAGGACCTCGGAGAGCATCCGGCGCAGTGTGGCGTCGGACTCGACCTCGAACTCGCGGGCGGTCAGCACGATGCCGAGTGCATGGCCCTGGCGGCGGATGCTCAGCAGCCTGAGCAGGTCCAGGGAAGCGGTGTCGGCCCAGTGCAGGTCTTCCAGGAGCAGGACGAGCGGGCGTTGTGCGGCCAGAGTGAGGAGCGTTTCGCAGACCGCGTCGTGGGCGAGGAACCGGGCCTGGCCCCAGTCGGACGCGGAACCCGCTCCACTGCCGGGGCCGGGCGACCACTCGGGCATCAAGGGAGCGAGCAGCGCGCCGAACGGTTTCGTCGCGTCGCGGAACGCGACCGGGCGGGTGGCGGACAGCCGCCGCAGGACCTGCGTCCATAACCAATAGGGCGGAACGCCCTCGCCGAGGAAGCAGTGGCTCCAGACCACCTCCAGGCCGTCGCCGCCCTCGCCCGTGTCGGCTGCCTCCAGCCGTGCGGCGAGTTCGAGGAGGAGGCGGGTCTTGCCGACGCCGGCGGGGCCGAGGACACCGGCCACGTGTGCCTGGCCGGCGAGCGCACTCGCCGCCGCGGTCGTCAGCCCATGCAGTTCCTGCCTGCGGCCGGTGAACGGGGAGCGGGCGCCCGGCCGCCCGTACACCGGCCATCCGGCCGTCCCGGCACTGCCGTCCTGCGGGTCCCCGCCGGTCGCTGCGCTCTCCGCGGATTCGCCGGTCACCCGGCACCCTGCGGTCCGGTCGTCGGCCTGGCACCCTTCGGCCGCCGCGGCCCTCTCCACACGGCCGAACTGGCTTGAGGCACCGGCCGGTTCACGCTCTCCGCCCTTGCCCGGCGCCTCGGCCTCCTGCGCCGCTTCGCCCCCTGGGGCACCGTGCCCGGACGTCTCCGCATCGGCCGACCGCTCGGCTTCCGCCGGCCGCCCGAACTCATGGGCCGCGCGGGCCGAGGCGTGCCCGTCGGCTCCCGGCACGTCGTCGCCGCGGTCCGTCGTCGCGGGCGTGGTTCCCGGAGCCTTTGCGACTGCGGACCGTTCGGCGGGCTCCGGGGGTGCGGGGCACACGTCCTTCTCCGGCTCCTGGCGCAGAATCGCCGTTCTGATGCGGCGCAGTTCGGCGGCGGCGTCCACCCCGAACTCCTGGGCCAGGTGGGTACGCGTCCGCTCGTACACCTCCAGCGCCTCGGCCTGCCGCCCGAGACGGGACAGCGCGGTCATCAAGTGGCCGACGAGGCGTTCCCGGGCCGGGTGCCGGCGAGCCTCCCGGTCCAGTTGGGCGGCCACCTCGTCGGCCGCCCCGAGGCCCAACTGGGCCTCCGCGAAGGTCTCCACGGCGGTGAGCCGGAGTTGTTCCAGCCGTGTGCCCTCGTCGCTGAGCAGCGGGTGCCCGTCGAACTCCGCGAAGGGCGAGCCCCGCCACAGCGCCAGCGCCCGGGTGAGCCGGTCACGCGCGGCGAGCGGATCGTGTCGGTCCAGCAGCCGCCGCCCGTCGGCCACCAGGCGCTCGAAGCGGAAGACGTCGACCTGTTCGGGATCGAGTTCCAGGACGTAGCCGGGCGCCCGGTGACGCAGCATCGCGACACGGTCGGGCCCGGCCGCCGGATGGAGGGCACGGCGCAGATGGGAGACATGGCTCTGTAACGTGGCGACGGCCTGCCGCGGCGGGGCCTCGCCCCACAGCTCCTCGATGAGCTGTTCCGTGGGCACCACGCGGCCCAGGCGGATGAGCAGCAGGGCGAGCAGGGCCCGTCGGCGCCGCGGGCTGAGCGGCACATCGTGTCCGTCACGGCACACCGACATGGGGCCCAGAACGCTCAGCAGGGGCGGGACGGGACCGCCCGCCGACGGCGACGGTCTCGGCGTCGGGGATAAGGGCATGTCGCTCCCCATCGTTCTCGCGCGCACGACCGTGCTGACGGGTGGTCGGTGGTCGCGCCGCCAACGTCCTCGGATCGAGATCTTTGCATACCGATCGGTAATATTCCAAGGCTGAGCTCCAGCCATCGGCAAGGATCCTGCAAGGTTGACGGCAAGGGCGGCGGACGTCGGCCGCGGACGTCGGCCGCGGAGGGGCGGCGGACGACGGCCGCAGACATCGGCGGCGGACCGCAGGCGCCCGGGCCGAGCCGCCGGACGGGCGCGGCCCGGGGCCCGCCGACAGCGGTGAGCTGCGCTGAACAGGGGTCAGGTGTACCGGAGTTCGCGGACGCGCGACGAAGCGGCGCGCTCCGGTCGGCGTCGGTGAGCGGCGCCGCACCACCGTTCCCGAGGCATCCGCGACGCCTCCGCCGGACCGGGCCGACCGGCGGTCCGCAAGCGGACGGACAACGAACGGCAGGGCGCCGGCCAGGACTTTGCAAGGGCGACGATGCATGCTCTCGGTGTCGCCGGACGGTCGAACGACGCACTGCGGGATCACCACTGCCCGCACGTGGCACCTGGAACCGATGCGGGAGGTCGAGCAGTGCGCCCGTACGGCTCCGTGAGCCATCGGCGGCCACGCCGGGCGACAGTACAGCAGGAGTGTTCGCATCGACCAGTGATGCGCATGCGAACTCCGCACGGATACGGAGATGTGACATGACTGAGAAGCTGGCCGGCAGGTTGTTGGCGGACGGGATCGAGGAGATCGACATCGACCCGGCATGGGGCGAGGATCTCCCGGTGCTGCTTGAGGTACTGGAGCAGCACTTCGGGTCCGCCGTCGCTGGAACGCTGCTCACCCCGTCCTCGCAACCCGACGAACTCAGGGCGGCGCTGCTCAACCGCTCTGCCGAATTGGCCGACCTGGTCGAGAAGTTACAGGGCATCTTTCTCGGCGATGCCAGCGCCATCGTCATCAGGAAAATGCACCTGGACCACCTGGACGTCGATGACCGAGGGGTCCTCCTCTACTGCCTCGCAGTAGGGATGGGGTATCCCACCGGTACCGATCCCCGGCAGAAGCAGGTCGTGTGGCCGGTGACGGCTCGCGCGAAGAGCGGCGAATACTTCGCCACCTACTCGGAGCTGGACTCCGAAGCGGAGTACCACACGGACGCCCAGTACTACCCCGACCCGGAGCGCTACTTCCTCTTGTACGCAGTGCGGGCGGCGCGCTGCGGAGGCGGTGAGAACAAGGTGCGGGCGAACGCCCACATCACGGAATTCCTGAGTGAAACCCCGGAAGGCCGAAGGGCGATGAAGGTGCTCCAGGCCCTGCACGTGCCTTTCAGGATTCCGTCGGTCTACACCGACAGCGGTGAGGCCCAGGAGAAGCGCTACACCTTCGCTCCGATACTCGGCGAACAGAACACGCTGCGGTGGCGGAAGGACACCGTCGAAAAGGGCTTGGCGGAACTGCCCGAGTACGACCACCCGGACCTGCGCGACGCCCTGGAGATGCTGGAATCGGCTCTGGCCGAGGCACCGCACGAGGTCCGGTTGACCCTGGAGGACGACAGCTTCCTCGTCGTCGACAATCACCGTGCGGTACATGCCCGTACGGCATTCACCGATCACGACCGCCATCTCCTGCGCATCCGCTTCCACGACAGTCAGCACGTGCGGTAGCAGCACGGGGGCCGGCGTCATGTGAAGGGCGTTCCCGGACGTCGGGTGTGGCGTGACCGAGGAATCCTTCAGCGGCCTCGGCCCACGTACAGGCCCGGTAGCGGTCGTTGCCCGATGCCGGGGTGAAGTGCAGGGTGATCCCACCGGATGCCCGGTCGGCCGCCGCTTCACCCCGGCAGCAGCACCATCCTCGACCTCGTCCCCGGGCCGGAGCAGTCACGGCCCGCTGGACATCCTTCGGCGCCGTCGAAGCAATCGAGGAGCTGGCTTTTCATGGTTCAGCGCAGGAGGCATGACGTCGCCGTGACCGGAAGGCCGAGTGCGGATTCCGGTGGCGTGGAGGCGGGCGGCGACGGCGGGGGCCGGCCCGCGACCACCCTGCCGCCCGCCAGGAGGCGGCTCGTGCTGGCGATCGCCTGCATGAGTACGTTCCTGGTGAACCTGGACAACACCATCGTCAACGTGGCGCTGCCCGATATCCGCGCGCAGTTCCACCCGAGCGTGTCCGGGCTGCAATGGATCGTCGACTCCTATCTCATCACCCTGGCGTCACTGTTGATCCTCAGCGGATCGATGGGCGACAGATTCGGGCGGCGGCGGGTCTTCGAAGTCGGACTGGTGACCTTCGCCCTCGGGTCGCTGCTCAGCAGCCTCGCCCCCGCCACCGAATGGCTCGTGGGCTTCCGCATCGTCCAGGCGGTCGGTGCCTCCATGCTCAACCCCGTCGGCATGTCGATCGTCAGCAACGTCTTCGTCCAACCGCGCGAAAAGGCTCGGGCGTTCGGCATCTGGGGCGGCGCGGTGGGGCTGGGCATGGCATCGGGGCCGGTGCTCGGCGGCCTCCTGGTGCAGACCTGGGGATGGCGATCGGTGTTCTGGGCCGGCATACCCATCGCCCTCGGAGTCGCCGTCTGCGCCCGGGTGTTCATTCCGGAGAGCAGGTCGCCCCTCTACCGCAAGCCCGATCTCGTCGGCCAGGCATTGGTGTTCACCCTGCTCGCCGGTGTCGTCTTCACCATTGTCGAAGGGACACGGCTCGGACCGGGGTCGGTCCGGATCCAGGTCGGCATGACCGTGGTGGTGCTTTCTTCGGTCACCCTGGGGCTGGTCGAGCGGCGCCGCTCCGACCCTCTCATCGAATTGCGGTTCTTCCGCAGTGTCCCCTTCTCCCTCTCCATGCTCATCGCCGTATTGACCTATTCGGCCATCGGGGGCTTCCTCTTCCTCAACACCATCTATTTGCAGGATGTCCGCGGCTACTCACCTTTCCGCGCCGGGCTGTACACCCTGCCGATGGCCATCGGCACCGTGGTCGGGGCCCAACTGTCCGGCCGGCTGATGAGGACGCGTGGCACGGTCGTCGCCCTGACGACCTCGGGCGCCAGCATCGTCTGTGCGGCGGTGATCACCGCCGGCGTCATCGGCTCCGACGCATCGACGCCGCTGCTCATCGGGTACGCGGTCCTGGGTCTGGGTTTCGGCGGCGCCAACACCCCGGTCAACAACACGGCGATGGCGGGAATGCCACGCAGCCAAGCAGGAGTTGCGGGAGCACTCGCCTCCACCAGCAGGCAGGTGGGCCAGTCCCTCGGGGTGGCCGTCTTCGGCGCCATCGCCGGCGCCGCATCCGGCCCGGTGATCAACAGCTCGTTCACCCGTGCCGCCGCGCCGAGCTGGTACGTCATCGCCGGAATCGGGGGCGCCATCATCGTCCTCGGAATCACGGCCTCCGGCCGCAGAGCCCAGCGGTCGGCGCAACGCGTCTGCGCCGACCTCGACGAGCCGTGACCCCGGTTCCCTCTCCCCTCCCCCGCCTGCGCACGCGCCGGTCCCCAGTCATGGCGCCTCCGCCGGTACGTGCCCTCGACGAGATTGCACCCGGGACCCACAAGTCCCATGGAAACGGAGGTACTTCGGTGATCCGCACCCGACCCGTCGACGACCGTTCCGCGGCCGGACACGGCGACTTCGACATGCCGGCGCCGGGCAACGTCCCTGCCTCTCCCCTGGCCTGGCTGCGGCCCGCCCGGGCGATGGCGGGCCGGTTGCCCCCGGACGAATGGAGCCGGGTCGGCGAGCTGCACCGGATTCTCGTCACGTCGCTACCCCAGGTGCCGCGGGACGAGTGGGGAGTGATCGCTGACCTGGGCGCCGTCAAGAGGAACCTTGCCGGATACGGGATGGAGGGCCTGGACGTGCCCGTCGAACTGGGCGGACGCGGTGCGCAGCCGCTCACCCAGGCACTGGCACAGTTCGTGTGCGGGTACCACGACGTCGATCTGCGGGACAGCGCCCACACCGGTCACGGACAGCTCATCGTGCAACACGGCAGCGAACAGCAGAAGGCGGACTGGATTCCGGCCATGCTCGCCGGAGGACTGGTCGGCATCGCTGTCACCGAGGCAACCGGCGGGACGAACATCCGGCAGTTGCGGACCACCGTCTGCCGCACTTCCGAGGGACTGCGGATACGCGGTCGGAAACGCTTCATCAGCCGGATCGAAGAGGCCGTCGTTTTCGTCGTGTTCGCCCGCGACGGGGACGCCGCGGACTTCCGCGACGCGGACACCCCCAACGGGCACGGCCCAGCGGGGAGGGCCGCCCGGGTACCGATGCGCGCTGTCGTCCTCCCCGCCGACACACCCGGACTGGTGCGCACCCCGCTGCGGCCGAGCGGACTGGCGGGCTGGTCCTGGGGCCAACTCGACTTCGACGACGTGCTCCTGCCCCACCACGCGGTGCTTCCCGGGCACGACGGCAAGGGCGACACCGCGGCGATCTTCCATGCCCACTTCGACTACTACCGGCCGATGGTCGCGATGACCGCGCTCGGCGGCGCCGCCGCGGTATTCGACTACGTGGCCGACCGGATCCACCGCCGCCTCGTCGACGGGACCATCAGGCGACCCCGCGACTCGGCGCTGGAACAACTGGGCCGCGCCCACCTGGCCATCCAGTCCGCCGTACTGGCCACCCTCACGAGTGTGGCGCAGCACGACCCGGCAACGCCCGCCGCACACGCCTGGGCGGCCGGCGCCAAGGCCCACGGCGTCGACACCGCGCGCACGGTGGTCTCGGAACTGATGCCGCTCGCCGGGGCCGAGGTGTTCCAACGGGACAACCATGTCGGCAAAACACTTCGGGACCTGCTGGGTTTCACCTACGCCGACGGGGTCCACGACGCCCTGCGCGCCACCGCGGGCCAGGAGTTCGTTCGCGGGGCGGTTCGCTAGCGCCCGCCGCACGGCCTCGCCACCACCACGGTGCGCCGACCGCATGCCTGACGCCACGCACCGGTCGACCCGGCCACGCCCGCTGCGCACCCCTGACCACGACCGTCCGCCTTCGAGGAGGAAACCGCAATGAGCCCGACCCACCCGTCCGTCGACGCCGGGATCCCCGGACCGCGGAGCCGATTACTGGACGAACGGCGGCGTGCCGCGCTCCCCGCCGGCCTCCTCTCCGTCGCACCCGTCTACGCGAGTTCGGGGCAGGACTGCTTCCTGACGGACGTGGACGGCAACCGGTACATCGACTTCGCCGGCGGCCTCGGCGTACTGAACGCCGGGCACACACCCCCGAGCGTGGTAGCGGCCGTGCGGGAGCAGGCACCCCGGATGCTGCACGCCTGCTCCATGGACATCCTCGACGAAAGCCTGGCCGCGGTGGGTCGGCAGAGCGCGAGGGGCGGGGCGGACGCGTGAACTGGGAGAAGGACGGGACCGCGCTCCCGGCGGACGGGCCGGTGGCCCTGATCAACGGAGGCAGCCGGGGCATCGGTTACGCCGTGGCCAAATCCCTGCTGAAGCGGGGCGCGCGGGTCTGCCTGACGGCGCGCACGCCCGACACCCTGGAGGAGGCGGGTCGCCGACTCGGCTGTCCGGGCCGGGTGATCACCGTCGCCGGGCGCAGCGACGACCCCGGGCACCGGTCGGCCGCGGTCACCGCCACGCTGCAGTCGTTCGGCCGGATCGACTACCTCGTCAACAACGCCGGGACGAACCCCGGCGTCGGACCACTGATGGATGTCGACCTCGGCGCGGTCACCAAGATCTTCCAGGTCAACCTGGTCTCGGTGCTGGGCTGGGTGCAGGAGGTCTGGAACCGCTGGATGTGCCGGCACGGCGGGGTGGTCCTCAACACGGCGTCCGCCAGCGCTCTGCGCAACTCCGTGCGCACCGGCGCGTACAACGCGAGCAAGTACGCCATGGTCCAGCTCACCCGGCAGCTCTCGCACGAGTTGGCCCCGGGCGTCCGGGTCAATGCGATCGCCCCTTCCGTGGTACGGACCGACTTCGCCAAGATCATCTTCGATGGCCGCGAGGAGGAGGTGACCCGGGAGTTCCCCATGGGCCGGCTGGGGACCCCGCAGGACGTCGCCTCGCTGGCGGTCTTCCTCCTCGGTTCGGAGTCCTCCTGGATCACCGGGCAGACGATCGTGCTCGACGGGGGCATCACTGCGAAGGCGATCTGAGGTGAAGCAGCAAACCCTGACCCCGCCACCTGTACCGACGCAGCCGCGCAACCGGCTGTGGCTCACCTGGGCCGCGCTGATCTGCGTCTATCTCGCCTGGGGCGGCACCTTCCCCGCCTACCAGGTGCTGCTGCGCACCGCCCCTCCTGTGCTGTCCATGGGCGTCCGCTGTCTGCTCTGCGGCGGAGTGCTCTGCGTCTGGATACGCCTTTGCCGCCCGGCCGACCGGCCGCTGCGGGTCAGTGGGGCGCAGTTCCTGGGAGCCTCGCTCATCGGCGTCCTGGTGCTGGGCGCGATCGCCCTCACCGCGGTGGCGGAGCGCGAGGTACCGGCCGGAACCGCCGCACTGGTCATCGGCTCCGTACCGCTGTGGGTGGTCTGCCTGCGGGTGGCGCACGGCGAACGGGTGGCTGCCGCACTGTGGATCGCGGTGGTCTTCGGGTTCGGCGGATCCGCCATGGTGATCCTCCAGGGCGCGCAGAGCAGCCCCCCGATGTGGATGGGAATCATGGTGGTGGCCGCGATCATGGAGGCCGCCGGAACGTTCTATGCCTCCCGGGTACCGCGCCCCCCGGAACCACTCCGCAACACCGCGGTCCAACTCCTCGTCGTCGGCGCACTGTGCGTCGCACTGTCCGGACCGGCCGGCGAGTGGCGACACCTGGACGTCGGCGGACTGTCGGCCGACTCGTTATGGGCCTTCGCCTACCTGACGGCAGGGGCGACGCTGCTGGCGTACACCGCGTTCGCCTGGCTGGCCGCGAACCATCCCCCGTCTCTCGTCGCCACCTACGCCTACGTCAATCCCGTCGTCGGCGTGATCGTGAGCTGGTTCCTGCTGCACGAGGCCCTGAGCCCGGGCGAGTTGGTGGGCGCGGCACTGACCGTGTGCTCGGTGGCGGTGGTCGTCTATCTGGAATCGCGGCTCCCCGAGCGGAGGTGACACCGTGGGATGTCCGGCGACGAGGTCCGTGGTCATGGGGATGGAGTGTGCGTACAGGGTCGCCCCACGGGCATCGTCGACGGAGCGGCTTGTCCCGCGCCGCCTCGGTGCGGCTGAAGGTGTCGATCGAGTACTCGCCGTGGCAGCGGCCCGGCCCGCGCTCGCCCACTCCGCCGAACGTCAGCTCCGGGGCGCCGAGATGGGCCACCGGCAGGCCGAAGGCGAGGACGCCGGAGGAGGTTCGGTCAGCAGGCGGTACGGCGGTGAGCGGGGCGCTGGTCGGTGTCCGAGCCCGGTCGTACGCCCGGGTCCCCTGCAATGTCACGACGCCGCGGTGACGTTCGCCCGGGCAGCACCTCCTCCATGAGGAGTTTCACGGAGCGCTGCCAGGTCTCCTGCTGGTCGGCGGTGTCGTAGCAGGTGAGCAGCAGGGTGCCGAAGCCGCCGGTGTCGTGCTGGAGCCGGCTGATCTTGTCACGGACGGTGCGGGGCGAGCCGACCAGCCACAGGTGGTCGATCAGATGGTCGAGGTCGATGCGATCCTCGGGCACGGTGTGCCCGTCCGGCAGCGCGCCGAGGAGCGGGCCGAGTCCCACGTGCAGATAGAGCGGAAGCAGGAACTCCTGCCAGCATCGGGCCATCGCGCTGTTCCGGGCCAGGTCACGGGCTTCGCCGTCGGTGGGGGCGATCAGTACGTCCCGGATGATCCGCCAGGTGTCGCGGTCGGCGGTGCGGCCGGAGTCGGCGGCGCCTTCCGCCACGGTAGGGAAGTGCTGGGCGAGTTGGGTGTTGTCCGGCGTGACGCAGAGGCTGACGGGCAGGTAGCCGCGCGCACCGGCGAGGCGGTGGTTGGCGGAACCGGCGGTCAGGCCCGCGATGGCGATGGGAGGGTGCGGCTGCTGATACGGCCGCAGGTGGTAGCCGAGGCCGGGCAACGGGCTGGAGGGCACGCCGTGGGTCCAGAAGCGGCCTGAGTAGGGTTGCGGGCCCTGGGTCCACAGCCGGTCGATGATGTCGAGTGCTTCGAAGGTCATCTCGCGGTTGAGGCCGGGTTGACTGTCGATCGCGAAGAGTTGGCGGTCCGTGGGCAGGGCGCTGATGGCCGCGCCGAACTGGTAACGGCCGCCCCCGAGGTGGTCGAGGTAGGCGGCGCGGTGGGCCAGTTCGACGGGGTGGTGGTAGGGCAGCAGATGGCCCAGCGGTCCCAGCCGGATCCGCGAGGTCTGCGTCAGCGCCTGGGCGATGAGCAGGTCGGGGGCGGGGCACGGCGACCACCGGGCGGTGAAGTGTTCCCCGATCCACACCTCGCTCAGGCCGGCCTGCTCAAGGAACCGGATCTGCTCCAGGTCCAGCTGGTGCCCCTCGGCGATGCTCCGCTCCGGTGGGTGGGAGTTGATCAGGAAAGCGCCGACTCGCATGGCCGGTCTCCTCGTTCAGGGAGTGGATGGGTGGCCGGCTGGGAGGCGTCCGGCCGGCGCCAGCGGGCAAAGGAGCCGGTGTCGATGCCGAACAGGTCCAGCACGCGGCCCACGCTCTGGTCGATGACGTCGTCGAGTGTCCGGGGGCGGATGTAGAAGGCCGGAACCGGCGGGGCGATGATCGCGCCGTTCTCGGTGACCGTGGCCATGTTGCGCAGGTGTGTCAGGGTGAGCGGCGTTTCGCGGACCATCAGCACCAGTCGGCGCCGCTCCTTGAGCGTCACGTCGGCGGCGCGGGCCAACAGGGTGTCGCACACGCCGGTGGCGATCTGCGCCAGCGACTTCACCGAGCAGGGGGCCACCACCATGCCCCGGGTGCGGAAGGAGCCGCTGGAGACCGCCGCCGCCATGTCGTCGGGGTGGTGGTGCACGTCCGCCAGCGCCAGTACGTCCCGCACGGTCAGACCGCACTCGTGGGGCAGCGTCAGCCGCGCCCCGCGGGAGAACACCAGATGGGTCGGCACACCGCCAGCGCGCAGCGCCTGGAGCATCCGGATCCCGTAGACGATCCCGGTGCCGCCGCTGATGCCCACCACGAGCGGTTGGGCGTCGGAGGCGGCGGGCTCCGGCCGCAGGGCACTGCCGTTGCCGGTGCATACGCCGTCGGGTGGCGGTGCGTGCACCAACGGGTCACCGTCCATGGGTGGGGCCCACCGAGCCCGCCCGGGTCCGGTGCGTGCCATCGGGCGGGTCGGGGTGCCCGTCGTACCGGAGATCCAGCACGCGCCGATGCAGGTCGGCGGAGACGTCCTCGGGGAATGCGGTGCTGCGGGGCTTGTCAGCTCCCTGACGGAGCACGCAGTCCAGCGCCTCGACCGGGCTGCGACTCCTGATGTGCTTCTTGGCGCTGGGCCGATTGCTCATGACACAACCTCACCGACTGTCCAGCAGGGTGGATGGGATGGACGCATGGGCGGATATCAGCATCCGGCAACGGCTCCACGTCCGTTGCTGTGGCTGCCCCCTAGCAGCCGATACAGGAAGTGCTCCCCGGCGTCACGTTGCGTCCCCTATGGGGCGGGGGGAACTTGCGGGCACGGGGTGGGCCCGGCTGGAACCGCACCTTCCGTGGAACGCGGGACGGGGCGGACGCGGGGAGGGCCGCCGAAGGGTGACCGACGGCGTTCTCTTCCGTCAGCGCACCGGCATACCGTCGCGAGATGTCCCGAGCGGTTCGGGGAGCGGATGACGGGAAGGCACGGTCCCGAGCGCGGGGACGAGCGGGCCGACCACCGGCGGCAGGGCAGCCGCGGCGGTCGGCCCACCGGCTTCGACCGGACTCGGTACGCCCGCGGGGACGAGGTCGAGCGGACGATGAACCAGCTCAAGAACTACCGTGCTCCTGCGGCCTGTTCCGCACGGGGCGCTGTGTCTGCCATGGCGCCGTTGCCGCGCTCCGGCTCCGGCTCCGCCGCTGACCCGCCAGGCAGTCCTCAGCCGAAGTCGCTGGGGACCAGGGCGTCGGTCCACCGAGAGTACGCGTGGCGTTCCTGGGGCGTGAACGCCGGATCGGTGATCCGGTACTGCCGGTAGTACCGCTGCCCTTGATCCTTTCGCACACCGCGTACCTGAAGTCGAGCGCCCGGCAGGATACGCAGGTGGCCTTCGGCACAGCTCGGCTTACAGGTGTTGATCGTCATGGTGCCTTTGCCGATCGCCGTCCGTGCGCCCCAGTGAGACCAGTGCAGCCCGCTCAGTCCGTCGTGGTTGGTCACCGCGAACGTCTGCGGCTTGACGGCAGGGTGCTGGGACAGATCGTCAAGGCGGATCGTCGGGGTCGCAGCCGCGGCAAGCGAGCCGGTCGCCGGTACGACCGCTGCGGCGAGCACGAGTGCCACAAGGGAGCGCCGAAGTGTGGGAGGGCGGGGCATCGGTGCTGCCTCCTTCGGTGAGTGATGGGTGAGGTGAACGGTGGCCTGCCCACGGCCACAGCAACCGAGCGCTGCGGAGTGGACAGCAGGAACCTTCGATGGCCCGGCGGGCTGTGGTGGAGAGCAGGCGCCGGCTGTTGGCGGCAGCCGTACCTGTCCTGCCGGCGCATCCCGGTGGAGCGTGGCCGGGCCGACCTGACACATCCAGCTTGAGGGTGAGTCAGACCTGGCGAAAGGTGTGTATGGGCCGACCTTTCGTGCACCGGATCCCGCCCGATGGGGAAGTGGAGTCGGCACCTCTGCGGCCGAGTTGGTCGAGGAGCGGGACGCGGGGGGGCGGCGGTCGGCGGCGAGCATCTGCCGCTGCCGACCGTGTCAGGGGGAACGCCATGAGGCCACGTCCGCTGCCAGCGCATGCAGACCTGCCGCACGGCAGAACGAGATCGCCTGCGTCAGTGCGGCCGGCTCGCGCGTGCAGAACGCGTCGGCGGCCGTCGCCCAGACACGGACCAGGGAACTGTCCAGCTCGTCACCGATCGCGGCGAGCTGCACCCGCACGTCGTCCGCACCGTTGAGCCGGGCACACTCCATGAGCAGCCATGCCTCGGCCAGGTGGAAGCCCGCCTCCCGCATCGCGGTGGCGCCCTCGACCAGCATGCGGCGCGCCCGCGGGAGATCACCATCGGCTGCGGCAATCCAGGCCGCGGCCAGGGCGTAGAGGTCGTGAGAGGTCAGGGGGTGGTCGTCGAGAGCAGTCGGACCGGCACCGGCCAGGGCGTCTTGCGCAGCGTCGAGCTCCCCCATCCGCGCCGCGACTGCCGCCAGTCCCGCTCGCGCGAAGCAGAGCGCCCGCGGCTGCTGATACGCGTCCGCGAGTGCCTCGGCCTGCTGGAACCACTCTCGTGCCGAACGGAGTTGGCTGGCCATCAGTTCGCAGCGCGCCGCATGGCATGCGAACCATGTCCGGAGGTCCGGCATTTCGGCCGTTGCGGACTGCTCGAAGTACTCCTTGCCCATGGCTCGCGCGTCATCGAACCTGCCGGTGTTCACCAGCACGATCATCCGCAGCAGGGCGGACTCGCAACGCTCGTAGGAGGGAGGCCCCGGTGCACTGCGCGAACCGGCATCGGCACTGTCCCCTTCACGGACCGTGTCGAGCAGTCGCAGCGCTTCGCCGCCCTCGCCGCTGTAGGAGAGAGCGACGGACTTCTGGAGCATGCCCCGGGCCAGGACACGCGGCTCGTCGGTGGCGCCCAGATCTTCCAGGCAGGAAAGCGCGGCGTCCGTCCCGTGAATGCACAGGTGATAGGTGGCTTCGTCCACCGACAGCTTCCGGAGTCCTTCGTAAGTGGCGAGCCGGTCCCGGGCCTCGCTGATCACCTCCAGGGTTCTCTGGGTATCGGCCACCTGCCAGTAGAAATTGGTCGCGCGCAGCATGGCTGCGGTGAGTGTCTGCTGCTCGGTCTCTGCTGTGTCCTGGGCACGGTGGAGCCATTCCTCGGCTTCTTCCCGGTGGCCCGAGTGGCAGTGGGCTTCGCCTACGAGCAGGCAGATATCCGCGGTGAGGCTCTCCTCGTCCACGAGGGACAGCAGACGGATGACTGCCAGGAAATCACGGGCATGCCGGGCCAGTCCGGCTGCTTGTACGAGCGTGGCCACATCGGCCCTTTCCCCGGCGGCCAGTTGCCATATCGCAAGGGTCAGGGCGTCTTCGCGGCGGCGTGACCCGCAGGAGGCGACCAACGCCGCCTGCCGGCGGTAGACGGCGCATGCGCGCGCAGGGGGGATTTCCGCCGCCAGTATCTCGCTGTAGAGCGGATGGGCGATCGTGCAGGAGGTGCGGCGCCGGTCCCGGGCCATACGGATGATCCCGGCCCGCCGCAGGACGTCGAGATCGGCCGCCGTGCCGATCTGCTCAAGGGCATGGACGGACAGGGTTTCACACAGAGCGAGGGTCTCCAGTATGTCCCTGCTCGATCCCTGGAACTCGCTCACCCGGCCGCGGACAATGTCACTGAGGCGGACGGTTGCCTTGATCCCCCCGTTCAGCTGCCACCGTGCGTGCTTCTTCTCCAGCGCGCCCGACGCGAGCACATGGCCCACGAGTTCCTTCAGGAACAGGGGGTTTCCTCCGGAGACTCTCACCAATTCACTCGCGGCGCGATGGTCAAGGGGTGCGCCCAGCACATCGGTGAGCAGGCTGCGCGCCTGCTCGAAGTCGAACTCGGCGAGATTCAGGTGTCGGGTGACGGGGCACTCCCGTATCGCATCGACGGCGGCATTGCGGCATGTATCGGTATGCACCGTCGCTATCAAGTGCACCGCGTCGGCCGCCAGCAGTTGGTGCAGTAGCACGATCGAGGTGCCGTCCAGCAGATGCAGGTCGTCGACGAGCAGGACCGTGCGGAATCCGGCGGCCGGCCGATCAGCGGTTTCCCCATTCCTCACGCGCAGCGCCGTCGTTATGGCGGTGAACACGGCGGCAGGGTCGCGGAGACGGGGGTCCGACGGCAGCAGGTGGGCCATCGCGCCCAGTGGCACACCGGCGGCCGTGGCGGAGGCCGTAACGTGGAGAACCGGATATCCGGCGTGGCGGGCGAAATCCAGGCAGGCGTGGGCAAGTTGCGTCTTGCCCACGCCTGCCCTGCCGTGGATGACATAGGCGCGCATATCAGAGGAGGCGAGGTCCGCGGCGAATGTGCTCAGCTCGCGTTCGCGGGCGGCCGACGGCCATCGCTCATCAATCATGACGCTGCCCTGCCTTGTCATCGTGGTTCCGAACTGGTCATGCGCAAGATCGGTCAGGTGCTGCCGTCGGTTCGGATGCTGACGGCTCGCGGCATCTGCCCGACGGCCGCAAGTGCCAGGACGCATCCCGCCCACCGCACCGGCTCGCTCAGCCACACCCCAGGACTGCCGGGCACCTCAGCCGGCCGCAGGCCGGCGAACTCGGGGGGCCAGACGCCCGGCAGAGGTATCCGCTGGCGGGTACCACCGTGGCGCAGACCTGCGCCTCGGGCCTTGCCGATCGCTTCCTTTGCGGTCCACAGCCACAAGAACGCCGCTGCCCGGTCGGGGGCGGGCAGGCCCCCGAGCCAGTCGGACTCGGTCGCGGGGAAGTACCTGCGGCTCAAGGCCAGGGCCGGTACCGGCCGCACCGCCTCGATGTCCACACCGACGGGCCCGGCGGGGCTCAACGCGACCGCGACCACGCCTCGCCCATGGCTCACGCTGATGTGAGTGTCCGTCATCGCTCCGATGAGATGGGGCCGGCCGCCGGGCCGGTGGCCGATGTCGAGTTTCCCGATCTCGCTGGCACCGAGCATGCCGGCGGCCGTCTTCAGGAGCAGCCCACGGGCAGCCTCCCGCTCCGGCCCGCGTACCGCTGAAACAGCCACTGTTGCGTGCTGCGATGGGGGTGTCCGTCGCTCGGCCGCGCCTGCCCGCAGGGGCCTTCGCGGCGAGGCTTCGGCACCGGCCGTTGCGGCGAGCGCCGGCGACAGCCGGATCACCCGGCCCGCAGGCCGCGCGCGACCACATCCACAATCCGGTCCATGTCCGCCCGGCTGTGTGCGCTGCTGAGGAACCACGGCTCCAGAGGATTGGGGTGGAAGTACAGTCCACCGCGCTGGCAGTGCCGCTGGAGACGCCGGTGTGCGGCGAAGTCGATGGTGTCCGTCGCCGCGTCGTACGCCTCGGGACCGGTTTGCGGCCCGCTCAGGACGGCCACGGACAGCACCGAGCCGGCCCGTGCGATCCGCACGGGCCGGCCGGCTTCCGCGAAGCGGTCGCGCAGCTTCTTCTCCAGGTGGGAACAGGATTCCTCAAGGTCTGTGTAGACAGAGGGGCTGCGCTGGATCTTGCCGAGCATGCTGACCACGGCTTGTACGGCGGCATGGTTGCCGCTGTAGACACCGCCGTGAAACGCCTCGTTGCGTGCCAGCGGACCCATGATCTCCCGGCCGGCGCCGAAGGCGGCGACCGGGAAGCCGCCGCCGAGCACCTTCGAGATGACACTGATGTCGGGCCGGATGCCCAGGAGTTCCTGGGCGCCGCCGCGCGACACACGGAATCCGGTGATGACCTCGTCGAACACGAGCAGCGCGCCATTGGCTGCGGCCAACTCGCCCATCTGCTCCAGGTATCCGGGCAACGGGTGCACCACACCCGCATTCGCACAGATGGGTTCGCAGATCACCGCGGCGACCTCGACGCCCCGCTCGGCGAAGAAGCGGGCGAGGGCGTCGCTGTCGTTCCAGGGCAGCTGCACGGTGTGCCACAGCGCCTCGGGGTTGGTTCCGGGGGCGGCGTGCAGTTCGGTACCGCCGTGCTGCCCGGTGCTGTCGGCGGTGATCGCGCCGCGCAGCAACGTGTCGCTCCAGCCGTGGTAGTGGCCCTCGAAGGTCACGATGAGCGTGCGCTTGGTGTGGAAGCGGGCCAGGCGGATCGCGGACGTGATGGCTTCGGTGCCCGAGTTGGCGAAGCGGACCTGCTCCATGGAGGGCATCAACGCGCCTATCAGCTCGCCCGCCTGAGCATCGAGCCGGTGGACGATCCCGGTCATGGCCCCGAGGTGCAGCCGCTCGCTGACGGCTTCCACCACCTCGGCATCGGCGTAGCCGAACAGATGGGGTCCGTAGCCCATGTTGACGTCGATGAGTTCGTTGCCCTCGACGTCCCACACGCGGGCGCCCATGGCCCGGTCGACGACGAGAGGGTCCTGGATCCCGAGGTTGCGCATGTTGCTGCTGCCTCCGCCGGCGATGACGGCCCGGGCGGCGGTCAACAGGGCTTCGTTGCCGGAGGGGCGGGGGGTGGTGGCGTTCACGGCGACGGGTCTCCTCAAAGATGATGGTGGCGTACGGGTGCGGGGGGTCGCGGTGGAACCGGCGCACGGCGCAGGGGCCGGGCGTCGGCCGCGACGGGCACGGACGTCTCGCGGCTCGCAGCGTCAGTTGCTGCGGTCACGTTGTCCGGCGTGGTGTTCGAGAGCGCGATCCACGAGTTCCGCGGAGGCTCCCAGGTAGCGAGAGGGGTCGAGCAGGCCATCGATGTCGGCGGCGGAGAAGCTCTCCCGGATCTCGGGGACGTCCAAGAGGGCGTCGACCAGGGGGCGTTGACCGGTCAGAGCGGTGTGGCAGGCCTGGGCGACAGCGGACGCGGCCGAGCGGTCCGGGTAGCGGGCCCGCAGGGCGTGGACGAGGCGCTCGGTGGTCATCAGCGCGCCGGTCGTCTCCAGATTGGCGCGCATCCGCGCCGGGTTGACAGCCATGCGTGCGCAGAGATCCGCAGCGGTACGAGCCGCACCGCCGACAAGGCGGAGGCATTCCCGCAGCGGCATCCACTCCGCGTGCCAGGCACCGGCCGGGCGTTCGTCCTCCGCCGCCATGCTCTGGAGCAGGATCGCGGCCAGAGGCGGTACCTGCAAAGCAGCCGTCCGGACGAGCGTGGCCAGGACCGGGTTGCGTTTCTGCGGCATGGCCGAGGATGCTCCGTGGCCGGGTCCGCCCAGCTCGTTGATCTCCGCGGTCTCGGTACGGGCCAGACTGAGCACATCCGTGGCGATCTTGCCGAGGGATCCGGCGGTCACGCTGAGGGCGTGCGCGAGGTCGGCCATCGGGGTGCGACGGGTGTGCCAGGGCAGCAGGGGTGCCGACAGGCCGAGTTCCCGGGCGTAGGTCTCGGTCAGATCCGGTGCGTAGTGCGCGGGCGGCGGCGCAGCAGGGTCACCGTCGCGAGCGCATTCAAGATACCCGGCCATGGTTCCGGCCGCGCCACCCAGCTGCACGGGCAGGCGGGTGCGCCCGACCTCGTCCAGCCGCCCTCGGGCCTCCAGGAGACCCAGGAGCCAGCCGGCGGCCTTGAGTCCGAAGGTGATGGGTGTGGCGTGCTGGGTGAGGGTCCGGCCGGCCATGAGGTCGTCGCGATGACGGGCGGCGAGCACCGCCACGCCGTCCGCCGCCTGGTCCAGGTCGTGCAGGATCAACGCGATGCCGCGCGCCGACACCAGCATGGCGGCGGTGTCCAGGATGTCCTGGCTCGTGGAACCCAGGTGAACGAACCGGGTGGCCGCGGGGCACGCCGCATGCACGGCGGTCGCCAGGTCCTGCACCAGGGGGACCACCGGATTGGCCGCCGCACGGGCACGCCGGGCCAGATCAGGCAGGTCCAGGTCGCCGGCACGGGCAGCATCCGTGATCGCGGCAGCGGCCGACTCCGGTACCGTTCCCAGGCGTGCCTGGGAACGGGCCAGAGCCGCCTCGGCGTCCAGCATCGCCTGCACCCAGGCACGATCCGAGACCGCGGCCTCGATCGGTGTCGACGCCCGCACGGGCGTCAGCAGACCGCTGTCCTCGGCACTGTCTCGTGCTGCTGCGGCACTGGTACGGCAAGGGTCGCCGGTCCCCGGCGGGAGGTCTGACAACATCGTGCACTCCTGTCGCATGTCGCCTGGTTCGGTGCAGGGATCCGGTTCGGCGCAGAAGGTGTTCCGCGGCCGAACCCGAGGGGATCCACGGGCAGTTCGCCGGCCCGTGCCACCGGACGGCTGCCGGTCGGACCATGCGGTGGCGCGCGCCTGCCCGGGTGGTGACCGCAGGCTGGGTGGCGGCCGGGATCCATGCCCTGATTCGGAGGCCGAGGCGAGGCTCTGGCCCGGGTTGGCGCGTGCGGGGCCGGACGCGGGGGTGTCGCCCTTCCCCACGGCGGGGTGGCGGGGCAGGCCACGGCCGTCCCGTCGAGTGCCCTGCGCTCCGAGGGGGACTCCACCGCCGCCGTGGGGCGCCTCCGGCCGGACAGTGTGCGGCGCACCGTGTTCGGCCGGGGCGCGCCGGCTGCGCCGAAGGCAGGAGAGCACCGCGCACGCGACGGCATCCGCATCCGCCAGCGACACCGAGTTCACGCCCGGCCGCGCACCGGCGGCGGTGCCCCAGTGGACGCCTTCGGTGGGAACACCGAAGGCGAGCACACCGGGATGTCCGTACCCGTGACGTGACACCAACTGATAGGGCCTGCATGTCACTTGCAGCCCGCCGGTGTCGTACGTGCTGCCGTCCGCGTCACGGATCCGATACGAGGTGCCCTGCTGCGTCCGCAGGAGATATCCGAGGAGCGGATCAGCGGTGCGCCGGACGTCCGGTCTGGGCAGGCGCGCCTCGATCAGGGCATGGGCCCTGCGCAAGGAGCCGGGAACGGCCGGCGAGTGGACGGTGAACGTGCCCTGCGTCTCACAGCAGTCGACAGTGGCGGCGGGGCCGACCGGCTCCAGGAGGCCGGCGCGGATCAGGGCCGCCATCTCCTCGATCCGCCGGACGGGCGGTCCGATGGACAGAAAGGCGTTCAGCGGGGTGTACCAACCGTCGAGGTCCTCGGCATGCGAGCGGCTGGACAGCCCTCCGTGGTCGATGGCCATCCGGACCTCGTTGCGCAGATCGCGCAGCACGTCCAGCGCGGCCTTGGTCGGATCGCCGAGGTTTCCGCCTCCGGCCTGCGCGATGTCAGCGGTGAGATGGTCCAGCAGCCAGCGGCGGAAGTCGGCGGCGTCGGTGAACGACCGGTCGCGGTGCGGATACGTCGCCTTCTCCCAGTCCCAGGTCTCACCCGGGGCGATGCCGGCCGCGGCCCGCACGGTCTCCTCCGTCCTGCTGTGCCAGGGAGCCGGCAGGTAGTGGCGGCGGAACTGCTCCGCCACCGCTTCGGACGTACGCCGCGCGACGAGGCGCGTGTAGTAGACGGTCTCCACCTCCTTGGCGATCAGGGGCCATATCTCGCGCCGGAAGTCGAGTCGCCGGGATGTTCCGTCAGCACCGCGGAGCCGCCCGGCGAGCGCGGCCGTGAGCACCTGCGGCTCGTGTCGGCCGCACGGGCCCTTCTCGTTGCGCCCGCGGGCGACATAGGGGATGCCGCGGCGCGATCCGCAGATCATCCGGGGCTCGTGTCCGGACGGTACGTACGTCACCTGGCCGTCCCGCCGTTGGAAGCGGCCACCGCGGCCCGTGGTCAGCAGCGCCATGTAATCGAAGAAGCACAGGCCGAGCCCGGAGAGGATCACCGCCTCCCCGGCGGCGATCCCTGACAGGTCGGCGTCGGCCGGGTTGCCCGGGGGGAGATAGGTGAGACGGGTGCGCTCGGCGAACCCGGCGCGTGCGCGCTCCGTGGCGCTCAGGGACACCGGCGTGTGCCCCTGGGTGAGGACGACCATCCTCAGGCCGCCCAGTACCGTCCCGTTCTCCAACGTCAGTTGCTGCTCCGGTGAGCCTGAACCAGTCATTCCGCCGCCACCGTCGAGCCGCAGGGCGCGGGTGGCATGGACGACGACGTTCAGGGAGCACGGCGCCGACGACACCGCATCCAGGAATGCCCAGCGCAGGTAGGCGCCGTAGAGCCGCCGGCTGGGGTAGGCATCGGCGTGCAGCCGACGTGCCTCCTGCAAGAACCTCTCGTCCAGCGGGACAGCTGACGGCAGGGCGGCGGCAGTCCGTACCCACTCCCACAGGCTGGGGCCGGTGACGAGTGGCCCTGCCATCTCCACGGATTCATCGGGATAGACGGTGACTTGGGAAGCCACCGTGTTCATGAGCAGGCACCCGGGCTGATCCGTGCGCCACACCCGGCCGGGGCCCGGTGGGTAGGGGTCGACCAGATGCACGGTGACGGGTGGTCCGGGACGTTGAGCCAGATTGGCGCACAGGCGGAGGAAGACGCTCAGGCCGCGAGGCCCCATCCCCACTATGGCGGTGCTGTCGTGACACTCGTTCAACTCTCCTCCAATGAGGCACACGCCCGCGCATCCCGGCGCGCGGCCACGGTGTTCGGGACGTCCACGACCTTGCGGTGCGAAGGAACTGGTCGGCCGGTGGCCTCCCGCTGCCTTCGGCCCGCCGCTACAGCCGCTTGACGAAGTGCTCGACGATCTCTTCCGACTGCGCGGCGTTGAGGCGTGGATCGCAGGCGCTGGTGTACGGGCCGAGCGGCGCGGACGCGTCGATGTCGTCCAGATCCTGCACGCATTCCGTCACCCGGTACGGGGTCATCTCGATGTGGAGACCCGCGGGCCATTCGCGCGCTCGGTGCAGCACGGCGACGAACGCGTCGATCTCGGCCTTCATCGCCACCAGCGACCTGGTCTTCTGGCCGTGCGGTGTGACGACGGTGTTTTCGTGCATGGGGTCGCACAGCCAGGTCACCGGAATGCCCTGCCGGGCGACCGCGGCGACGATGGGGGGAAGAGCCTCGGGGAGAGCCTTCGCCCCCATGCGGACGATCAGCGTGATCTTTCCTGGCTCTTCCGCCGCACCGACGGTGGCGACCAGCCGGATCACGTCATCCGGTGTGGCGGACGGGCCGATCTTGATGCCGGTCGGATTGGCGATGCTTCGGACAAGGGATACGTGTGCTCCCGCGGGGTGCCGGGTCCGCTCCCCCACCCACCCGAAGTGGGCGGAGCCCGCGTAGCGGAGGTCGTGCCGGCGCTGGATCTGGGGAAGTTCGTAGTCCAGGAGCAGGAATTCGTGCGAGGTGTAGACGCGTTCCGCTGTGGGCCTGTGCTGCCAGGATGACCTGATGTGTTCCAGGGTCGTTCGCGCGCAGTCGTATGCGGTCAGCAGGCGCTGCGGGTCAGGGCGGCGGGAGTGCGGATCGGGTTGCCGGCCGTTGACACCGTCACCGCGGTAGCTGGGCACCAGTCGTCCGCCGGGGATTTCCTCCACCGGGTTGGACCGCGGCTTGGCGTACTGGCCGGCCAGTCGCCCGATGGTCACGACAGGCAGCGCCGTGGCGGACCGGCAGCGATCCGCCAGGCCGTACAGGAGGTCCAGCTTGCGCTGCACCGCTGCGCTGCCCGACTCGGCGAACAGCTCCGCGCAGTCCCCGCCCTGGATGACGAGAGCCCGGCTCGTCTGGGCCGACGCCAGGAGGGAGCGCAGCGTCGTCACCTCCGCGCTGGTCACCAGCGGGGGCTTGCTGCGCAGTGTGTCGCACACGTCCTTGAGCTGGTGGGGGTCTGGCCAGGCGGGCTGTTGGTCGGCGGGGGCGCTGGTGTCGAATGGGGCGGTGAGCACGGTCGTTGTGGCCTTTCGTGAGAGGCACGGGGACAGAGCGGCCGAGGCTGAAGGTGAAGGGGGCGGGCCGTTGCCGGTGTGCCGTGGCGTCTGCCGGCCCGGGGAGCAGTGATCTCAGTCGAGCACCGGTTCACTCGCACGGTGGCGCTTGAGCTCACGGAAGCCGTCGACCTGCGTCAGCGCGGTCAGGGCATCCCAGGCACGGACTGCATCCAATCCTTCGGGCACCTGCTCCAGCACCGGGCCGAAGAGGGTGACGGTGCGGTCCCGCGCATCGCGCAGCCGCAGCAGGGGTGTCCCGACATCGGCGCCGTAGGCGGCCGTCGCGGCGTGATGACTGGCCAGCAGTGCCTGGCCGACGGCGTCCGATCGTGCGCTGTGCAGCAGTTCACCGGGCAGTCGCGCCTCGTGCAGCGCGTCCCGCAGGGCGGTGGCTCCGCGTTGGACGGGCTTCTGGTGGAACCGGCGCGCCAGCGCCGGATACAGGCGTGCCAGCGCGGCCGGCCCGTGGTGCTGTTCGGCGGCAGTGCACAGGCGGGCGGGTACGCCCCCGTGCCGGGCAAGCAGCCGGTACCGCAGACCGACGTCGTCTTTCTGCGCGTTCAGCACTGCCAGGCTCATGACCCGTAACCGCACGTCCAGTGGTCGGTGGCGGCCGACCTCTCCCAGCCAGCGGGCCGTCGCCCAGGCCCACGGGCACACAGGGTCACACCACAGGTCGATCCGCGTCGGTTCGGGCGGGGCGTCGCCCGCAACCATGAACGTGGTTTCCGGAATGTCGAGCGCGCCGGCAGCCGGCGACGGGATGTGCCGGGCCTCGCTCATGGTGCGGTTCCGTGCGCGGGTGCGGTCTCCGCTCCGCGGGTGTCCCCCCGCGGCGTCAAGGACGTACGGAATCGGCAGACTTGGCCGCCGTCGAGCTCGCACTCCAACCGCTCGTCCCGGCATGCCAGTCCGACGCCCTCAAAGAACCCGGAACGTATGCCCATGCACGGGCAGCGGTAGCCATCCTGCGTTCCCGCCGCACGGAGCATGCGTTTGGGAAAAACGTCCGAGACAGCGGTCTCCCAGGTCGACGGATCGAGCACGGTGTACTTGACCCGCATATGACCGTCGTCGGGGAACATGACGGACGGTATCCGGGAGAATTCCTTCAGGAAGTCCTCAAGTGACTGCCCGCGGAACCTGATCCCATACCGCCCGGCACACCACCTCGCGACGCGTCGGGCCACGAACTTCGCGGCTTCTTCATTGATTTCATTGGCGGCGTCAGGGCCGAACCTCTTGAGCACACCCTGATACCAGCGGGCGTCATGGAGCCACCAGAACTGCGCCAAGGGCGGCTCAGCGGAAGCTGTCATCTCTGTCTCTCACCAATCTTGGGACTTCGCGCACAGCGCGGAACACCACTCGCGTACGGATCAACGGCGTTCACGATCCGACTCGCCCGAGGGACCGGCAGGCAGCCCGCCCTCACACCCGGAGTTGGAACTTGCGTACCTTTCCCGTCGCCCCTGTGGGAATCCGGCTACCGGCGATGCGGACGTTCTTGACGGTCCGGGCGACGGCGGCGTCCAGCAGCCCGAGGATGTGCGTCTCGTAGTCCAATTCGGGGTCGCACTGAGCCTCGGGGCGGAGCGTCAGCAGAATCTCGGTGTGCGGCTCACCGTCGACGTCGGAGGCGACCACCGTGCAGTCGAGGAGGCCGGGGCATCGGGCAAGGATCTGCTCTTCGACGAGCGTCGTGTAGATCCGCGTGCCGGTGGCCGTCTGTATGGCGTCGGCCGTCCGGTCGACGTGGTAGTAGTAGCCGGCACCGTCCCGGTAGCCGAAGTCTCCTGTGAGGTAGAACCCGTCGTGGTGCGATCGATAACTCCGGGCCGAATCGTTCCAGTAGCCGGCGAACAGCGTGGGTGACCGCACGGCCAGCTGGCCGACGGAGCCATCGGGCACCGGGATTCCGTCGCCTCCCAGAACCCTGACTTCGGCGAAGGAGTGGGGACGTCCGATGCACCGGTTGTAGTGGTCGGTGTCCGGGCGGTGGATGATGGAGAACTGTGAGTGCCCCATTTCCGAGGATCCGAAGCCGTCGACGAATGACGACCCGTCAACGGTTCGACGTCCTCGGGATGTTGCCTCGTCATGCCGGCCGAAGCCGATGAGGCGGCGGATATGAGCCTCGTGCGCGCTGTCTCCGGTGTTCCACCAGGCGCGTACCGAACGCAGTTGGTCGTGCGAGGGACTCAGGGCCAGAATCTCCACCCAGGTGCCCGGGAACCCGTAGACCCCGGATGGCCGCCATCGCTCGATGGCTTCGAGCGCACGCCGGCCGCTCTGGGACGACAACTGGAGGAACTGCGATCGGTTGCACAGCGCCGAAAGCACCGCGGCCAGCATGGAATTGTGCATCGGCAGAACGCTGAGCATCCGTTCGCTGCCCTGCGCGCGCGGTCGCCTCAGCCAGTGCCGCAATCCGGCGAACAGGCTCGCATGCGTGGAGATGACGGCCTTGGGCATCCCGGTGGTGCCGGAGGAATGGGTGAGGACGACAGGGTCATCGGCGCGGTGCCGATAGGGCGGGATCTGGGCCTCCGGGTGCTCGTCGGCCAGGTCCTCGACGGCGTACAGGCGGGATGCACCCAGGTCGTACGGTGACCACACCGTCCGGTGAGCCGGGTCGGCGAGAATCGCAGTCGGCTTGATGTGGCGCAGGTAGGCGACGCCGGTGCCCTCGTCAAGGCGGTTGTTGACGAAGGCGGGGATGGCTCCGAGGCGGTTGGCCGCAAAAAACGTCAGGACGTAGTCGGGTGCATGTGCCGAGCAGACGGCGACCACATCCCTTCTGCCGATGCCGTGAGCGTGCAGCCAGCCGGCGCGGCGGGCGATGCACCGGTCCAGCTCGCCGAGCGACAGTGTCTGCCAGGCAGGTTGCGCGTCGGTGCGTGTGTCGAAGGTCAGGGTGGGTTCGTCGTGTTCGACCCCGTGGTCGAGGAGTCGTTCGATGACGTTGCCGGCGCCGAGTTGGGTGTCCGTGGCGAGGACGCCGCGGATGCTGCGGGGGCCGCTCATGGGGTCTCCTGGGGTGCGGCGTCGGATGGGGGACGGGGTTCGGTGGTGAGCAGGAGTGCGGTTGCTTCGTAGTGCTCGGCTCGGGTGTCGGTCGGGTCGGTCAGGATGATCAGGAAGCGGTTGGCGTCACCGTCCTGGGCCAGGCAGGCGGCTACCGCGATTCCCTCGTCGAGTGGTGGGCCGACCGGGCTGAGGGAGACCACCGGTCCGTCCAGGCCCCAGCGTGGGGCGATGTGCCCGATGACGGAGTTCGGGGTGGAGGTGCCGAAGATTCTGGGCGGCACCCGCTGCCCTTCGTCCACGGCCTGGGCGTAGGTCCGTGCGGTGGGGATGTCGCCGAGGATGCTCACCAGGATGACGGCCGTATGGAGGGCTTGTGCGGTGTCCGGCGGTTGATGGTGCAGGCATGCTGCCGCGGCGGCGGCAGTTGCCGGGCTGAAGGTCGAGCCGGTGAATCCGCGCAGGGGTGGCAGTGGCTCGCCGGTTGCGGCGGGCGCGTGTCCTTGACTGCGCAGGCTCAGGCCGGCTTCGGCGATGCGGTCGGCGGCCGGTTGCGAAGGCCGTAACGTCATGGTTGCGCCACCACCAGCGCGGTGTTGGCGCCGCCGAAGGCGGCATTGAGGCTCAGGGCGTAGCGGGGGGTGGTGGTTGTCTGTGGCGGGTTGAGTACGAGGTTGAGGGTGCAGGCGTCGTCGGCTTCGAGGAAGCCGGCGTTGACGGGCAGTCGTCCTTGGTCCAGGGCCAGTACGGTGATGATGAGTTCGAGCATTCCGGCCGCTTCGAGGGCGTGGCCGTGCACGGATTTGGTGGAGCTGACCGCCACCTGGGAGGCGTGGGTGCCCAGGGCGCGGTGCAGCGCGGCGCTTTCGGCGGCATCGTTGTGGACGGTGCCGGTGCCGTGTGCGTTGACGTAGTCGACCGCGTCCGGTGCTACGCCGGCCCGGGTCAGTGCGGTGGTGATGGCGCGGGCCATGCCTGTGCCGTCGGGGTGGGGGCGGCACATGTGGTAGGCGTCTCCGGTCCGGGCCCAGCCCGCGAGGCGGGCCAATGGCTGGGCGGCGGATCGCTGTGCCGCGTCCTGTGATTCCAGGACGATGGCTCCGACGGCGTCTCCGAGGAGCAGGCCCCGGCGATGGGCGCTGAAGGGCCGGATGTGCCCGTCGTCACTCATCGCCCCCGCCGCGAAGATGCCATAGCCGTCCGGGTCGACGAGGTAGCCGCTTGCGACGACCGCGCGATCGGTGTCGCCATGGGCGATGGCGGAGGCGGCTTCTGCCACGGCGGTGCTCGAGGCCGTGCAGGCATTGGTGTAGACGCGTTTGGCGCTCAGCCCGCAGCGTTCGGCGAGGACGGATGCCGATCTGCGGGCCCCGCCCGTGTGGGGGTCGACGGTGTTCCTGCGGTATTCCTCGTGGTCCTGTTGAACGGCGAGGTACAGGGGTGTGGTGCCGTGGCGTGGACTGTCCAGGCCGGCCGTCGAACAGGCCAGGTCGATCGCGGTGGCGAGTTCGTCGAGCAGTGGTCCGGCGTCCTCGTACACGGCGGCGATTCCGTGGTGGTCACTTCTCGTTCCGAAGCGTCGCACGGGGTGGAAGGCATGCGCACCGTCAAAGGCCTGCTTCAGCAGCGGCTCGGTGCCGCGTCCGAAGCCGGAGAGTACGGCCAGGCCCGTCACCATGACGGGGTTCCGAGGGACGGCCGGGCCGCTTCGGGCCCCGTATCCCGTTGCCGTCCGTTCGAGGGGTGACGGGGCGACGGGCGGTGCGGCCGAGGGATCCGGCGCAGGTGTCGTCATGCCGTCTGCCGTCCTTCGTGCGCGGCGAGTGCGGCGACGAACGCGCCGACCGTCAGGCCCGCCAGCTCCTCGACTTCGTCCTCCTCGACATGGATGTGGAAGGTTTCTTCGGCCCGCATGAGGACCTCTGCGAGGCTGAGCGAATCGAGGTCCAGTCCGTCCGGGCCCAGCGGGGTCTCGTCACGGACCTCGTCGATGTCGTAGTTGAGCCCGGTGAGGACATCGACGACGAACTGCCGTGTAATCGTGGTCATGGTGCGGTGTTCTCCTGGTTCGGATGGGTCCGGAACGTGTCCCGGACGTTCGGTGATCATTGGTGTGCTGTCACACGCCCGAGCTGAAGTCGCTGCCCGTGTCCCTGGGTCCCGCTCAGTCCGTCTCGCCGGGCCTTCTGGAACGTGCCACGGCGGTCTGCAAGGTGTGCTGGGAGCGGACGAGTTTGCCGCTCGACGTGCGCGGGAGCTCCGGCATCAGGTACAGCGCGCGGGGGCGCTTGAAGACGGCAAGCCGGGACCGCATCTCCCGATGGATGTGGTCCGGATCTGTGCCGGGCGCCACGCCCAAGTAGGCGGTGATGCGTCTGTCGAACAGTGCCACTGCCTCGCGCACCCCCGGCAGCGCGACCAGCGTCTGTTCCACCTCGGTCAGGTCGACCTTCAGACCACCGATGGAGATCTGGGAGTCCAGACGGCCGACGATCGTCACCGCACCGGTGGACGGATCGTGAGTGGCCGCATCGCGAGTGTGCAGCCATCCCTCAGACCAAGGTCCCGCTTGCCCGGTACTCAGGTAGGGGTTTGACGGTGTGCCGATGAGGAGTTCACCCTCGTCGATCCGCACCCGGACACCGGGAGCAGGCGGGCCGACGGCCGGGCGATGCCGGCCGAGTACGTCCAGGGCGACCAAGCCCGTTTCGGTCGTTCCGTAGCATTCCCCGAGCCCTATCCCGTAGAGCTCGGTGAAGCGCTGTGCGATGTCGGGGCGGATCCTTTCGCCGCCGGTGACAGCGCGGGCGAGCTGAGGAAGGTGCGCCGATTCGCCCCGGGCGGTGAGCAGTTCGAAGTGGAAGGGCACTCCGAGCAGAGTGGCCGATTCCGGCCTGCATGCCACCGCCTCGACGATGGAGGCAGCGCTGACCCGCTCCGGCAGGGTGAGGAGGACACCCGTGTGCAGGCTGTGGAGCAGTCCCCCGACCATCCCGAATGCATGGGCGATGGAGCTGAGTTGAACGATGCGTTCGCCTCGGCCCGGCATCCCCTCGATGCTCCGGTACCGGTCCATTTCCTCGACGAGACCGGAGACCGTCCGACCGATGATCTTGGGACTTCCGGTCGAACCCGAACTCAGCTGGACGAGTGCGTGGTTGCTTTGGGCCGGGACCCCCGCCAACCGGTCGTAGCGGGCCGTGACGTCAACATAGCCCCGAAGCAGAGCGGTGACCGTTTCATCGGGCGTTACCGACACCTGCGGCCTGATCCGGTTCAGTGCGGTGTCCGTCTCCCGGCCGGTCAGCCGGTGGTCGACAACCGTCACCTGGGCGCCGATCCGCCACGCCGCGAGCAGATGCCCGATGTAGGCCAGCGACGGGGGCAGCCGCAGCACCACCGAACCGCCGCGCACCAAGCCGGCGTTCTCCAGGTGCTGTTGGAAGCATTGGACCGTGGAGCGCAGCGCGGCACCGTCCACGACCTGGCCGAGCTGGAGCACCGGCTCCTCATCCGGTCCGGCAAGCAGCAGCTCATCCACCCAGGCGGACGTCCCGGTGTCTCGTCCGTCGGCCCGTTGGGACGCGGACGTCGCAGAGCTCATGTCTCAGCGGTCCTTTCGGAGATGTTCGTGCCACCGGACACGGACGAAGGACCTGTCAGGTTGTCCATTGGTCGATGACCTTCCGCTGGAGGTCCTGGGGGTAGCAGTGCGCGAAGGAGCTGCGTCGCAGACGGCCTGCGTCGGGCGGCGGCAGGAGGCAGTCGTACAGGGCCTTGGGACCGCTGGCCTTGGCGCGTTCGGTCTCCGTGTAGCAGGCCAGCAGGGGGACGATCGGTCCGGTGCGGAGGTGGTGCCCCTGGGTGGGGTGCCATCGGGTCGCCAGCGCCCAGGTGAGCTGACCGGCATCAGCAGGATCGATATCGTCGTCGAGGACGAACGTCCGATTGAGCCAGACCGAGGCCCGGCACGAACTGAGCGCATCGGCGATGCGCTCGACCAGGTCATGCGATGTCGTCCCGGGCAGCGTCTCGCGCCAGGTGTCCGGCACCGTGATGGCGGTCCAGTGGTTCGCGCTTTCCAGAGAGGACCACACCGTCGTGATGGGCAATCCCGCCCCGCGCAGATGCGCAAGGAGCTCGGCGGCAAACGGGATCCCGAACGCCGTATGGAACTCATCGACCGGCTGCCCCTCGACAACGTGCGGCCACAGCGGGTCATCCCGATACGTGATGGCCTCGATCGCGTAGCACGGCTGCTCACCACCGCGCGCGGGGATATAGCCCGTGAACTCGCCCATCGGCCCTTCGTGCGCGTCCAGGGTGGGCGAGAGGTGACCCTCGATCACGATCTCGGCGTTCGCGGGCACCATCAGGTCCACCGTCTCGCACCGCACGACCTCGACGGGCCTGCCGGTCAGAGCGCCGAGGAAGCCCGCTTCCTCCACACCGTCCGGCAGCGGCATCCCCGTCACAAAGGGCAGGGCAGGGTCCCCACCCTGAACCAGCGCGTACGGCATCGGCTCGCCGCGAGCCGCCCACTGCTGCCACACCTGGTGCACATGCTGACCCGGGGAGACCAGCCCGGTCATGCGTTTGCCATCGATCATCATGATCCGCGCGATCGACCAACTGGTGAAGTCACCCCCAGGCGTACGGGCAACGATCGCACCCCAGGTGTTGACATACCTGCCCCCATCCCCACCGTGCAGCAAAGGAGTAGGGAAACCCTCCAACGACGCCTCCGCACCGAGGAGAACATTCTCCTTACACGGCCCCGTCGCGACCTCCACCGGAGCAATCGCCGACCGCATCCTCGCATCGGCGATATGCGCCACGATCTGCTGCCCGGACGCATCCACCGGAAGCCCCAGACTCAGCGCGACACGAGCGAACGGATGCTCCGGATCCGAACTGAGCGCAGCAGGAGCACCAAAGACACCACGCCCCGGAGCCACGCCCTCCAAAGACGTGAAGAGCGGAGCGGGAGCACGCGTCTCATAACTTCGACGAATGATGGCACCCAACTCCAGGTGCGGATCCACCCGCCGCCTCACATCCACCACATCCCCACGGTCCCGCAGAGCTGCGATGTATTCACGTAAATCACTCGGGCGCTGCATCCCACCCGCCTCCCACATTCCCATAGCCGTTACTGTCGGACGACACCGCCAGGCGCCTCAGAACCATTCCCACCGACCTACGGAATCCCGCTCCACCACGACCCGATTCCGGTACCGATGCCGTAGTGCACCGCGCCCGTCTCCGGTCCAGGAGCGTCAGCACCCCATTCCAAGGCCGCCATCGACGGGGATCACCGCGCCGGACACATACGCTCCGGCCTCGCCGGCCAGCCAACTGACCACACCGGCCACGTCTTCAGGGGTGCCGGCCCGTCCCAGGGGAACTTGCTCGATCACTTCGGTCCGGTGGGACGGTGAGAGCACTGCCGTCATTTCGGTGTCGATCCACCCGGGCGAGACGACATTTGCCGTGATGTTCCGCGGACCCAGCTCGCGTGTAATGGACCGGGCAAGACCGATGAGAGCCGACTTACTGGCCGCGTAATTCGCCTGGCCGGCCGTGCCGGACGTGGCGGACACGGACGAGATGAAGATCATTCGCCCCCAACGCGCACGCAGCATCGCGGGCGTCGCCCGTCGCGCACAGCGCCAGGCACCAAACAGGTTGGTGTCGACCACCCCGTGGAACTGGTCCTCGCGCATCCTCATCAAAAGCGCGTCGCTCGTCACCCCCGCATTCGAGACGAGTACCTCCACCGGCCCGATGGCCTCCTCGACCGCGGTGAAAGCGCGGTCGACATCCTTCGGGTTCGTGACATCGCAGGTGACACCGAATGCCCCTGCCGGCCCACCACTTCCGCGATGTGTGACGGCGACGCGGTGCCCTTGCGCGAGGAGCTGCTCGGAAATCGCCAGACCGATCCCACGATTCCCCCCTGTCACAAGCACTGTCCGAGAAGAGGGAGTGGAGGGAGACAACTGCACAAGGACTCCTGAAGAATAGACTGGCCGGCCGCCTACCCCGTGCGCTCAGGCGTGCCGATTACCCACCCCACCACAAGCGACGAAGCCTCGATGGTCGCTGACCTGTCGAGACGCCCGAGACGGGCGGATCGTGCCCTGGCTGTCACCGCAATTGTCGGGGCGCTCCCACGGCCCCGGCACGGCCGAAGGGGCGGCCACCCGAGAGGTATTGGCGCCCGAAGGGGCGGCCCCGTGTTCCGGCGCGAATGTGCCGGTCGTGTCCCGGAGTCAGTGGCACACCCGCGATTCGGCACCCACCATTTCCGCTCCGGTGCCCGGCAGCAAGGCTCGATTCCCGGCTGTGCGTTCCCGGCAGCCGCTCTCAGGTCACTGCGTCCCTGGCGAATCCCTGCGCCGCAGGGCTCCGGTGGTCCCACTGGTGTTCCGGGACATCCGGCGACCGGCGTACGCCGCGGTCGCCGGACGCGTCCGCATCCCGCTGGCCACGGTCACGTCCCGTCTGCACGCGGCACGGAAACGGCTCAGTCCGCGGCCGGTCGGGCGCAGTCGTAGAGGGTGAAGCTTCCGTCCGAGGTGCGGCCGTAGGCGCTGGGAGGGATACGGGTGCAGGTGCTCCGCACCCAGACCGATGCCCGTGTGGACGGGCGGCGCGTGGTCAGCAGGGCGTACCGCAGTTGGTGGGTGGACACCAGGTCACTCAGCCCCAGTGGGGTCGGATACGGGGTCAGGCCGGTGAAGCCGCCCATGACCAGCATCGGTTGGGAGGTGGCGCGCAGCAGCGGCTCGGCGCCGTAGGCGGCTTGGGTGGCGAGCAGGTACTTCTCCCCGGAGCGGTGCGCGGAAAGGTATTTCAGCAGTGCGGTGTCCCGCGCGGACGGTTTGCTCAAGGGGTTTCGCAGGATCTTGGGCCGGTGGTGTGCATCGTGGTAGCCGGGTCCGACCGGTCCGGCCAGTGGCTCGATGGGGGATCCGGGGTACCGCGGGTCCAGGCAGGAGGCGGCCCAGACAGCCGGGGCGAGCAGTACGGCCACCAGGGACGCTGCCATGGCGCTCTGCACCGCGCCTCGCGTGGTGTCCGGCCCGCTGGTCCACAGTCCGACGGTCCCGCACAGGCCGAGCATCAGCACCACCGGCAGCAGCCAGGGCGCGAATTCGCTGTGCGAGCCGTCGATAGCCGCGGCCCACAGTGCGGTGAGCCCGATCGCGACGGGCAGCGCCGCTCGACGTCGGCCACCGGCACGGTACTCCGACAGGAGCACGGCGCCTCCGCCACCGGTCAGCGCGGCGAGGGACGGGGCCAGTACGGCGGTGTAGTAGCCGTGGTTGCCGTTGGAGTTGCTGAAGACCACGACGTGCACCACCAGCCAGCCGCCCCAGAGCAGGAACCCCGTCCGCAGCGCATCGGTGCGCGGCAGTCCGGTGCGCCACCACACGCCCAACGCCAATACCAGTACGGCGAGCGGCAGGAGCCAGGCGATCTGCGGACCCACGCTCTGGTTGACCAGCATGGTCCAACCGGTGTTGCCGGTGGTGCGGCTGGCGGCGGTGCCGGCGACGGCGCCCAGCGCATGCGGGTCGTGGCCGAAGCGGCTGAGCCCGTTGTAGCCGAAGGCCAGGGTGAAGGGGTTGTTGTTGGTGGTCCCGTCGAGGTAGGGGCGGTTCTCGGCAGGGGTCACCCACATCAGCAGCAGCCATGAGCAGGAGACGACGAGGGTGGTGATTCCGGCGAGCAACATCCGCCGGGCACGCTCCAACCGGGAACCGGGCGCCGCCAGTTGGTACACCGCGGCGAAGACCGGCAGGACGAGCCATGCCTGGAGCATCTTGGCCTGGAAGGCCAGCCCCACCCATGTTCCGCAGATGAGCAGCGGCAGCAGTCTGCCGGTGGCGACGGCCTTGTGCAGCGATCCCGCCGCGAGGACCAGCAGCAGGACGAGCAGGGTGTCGGGGATGGTGTGCCGGTTGAGCGCGACGGTGATC
The DNA here is from genome assembly GCF_014648695.1 of Streptomyces albospinus. GTDB lineage: Bacteria > Actinomycetota > Actinomycetes > Streptomycetales > Streptomycetaceae > Streptomyces > Streptomyces albospinus. Next base: position 66,944 of record NZ_BMRP01000010.1, on the reverse strand, counting down.
GGGGTGAGGGTGAGGACCAACGCGGCGAGCAGCCCTGCCGTGGGGCCGGCCCAGGCACGGACGACCCGGTGCAGCGCCCAGACGGCCAGTACGCCCTCCAGGACCTGCGGCAGTACCACCACCCAGTTGTGCGGTCCGAGGAGCATGACGGAGAGGGCCTGCGGCCACAGCGCACCGGGGATCTTGTCCACGGTGATCGATCCGCTCGGGTCGAGTCCGCCGAAGACGAAGGCATGCCAGTTCGCCGCCATGGACCGCACGGCCGCGCTGTAGTACGGGTGCACGCCGGCACGGTCGATGCCCCAGGTGTAGAGCACCGTGGCAGCTGCCAGGATCAGCAGCAGGGCCCACGACTCCCGGCTGATGGTGGTCCGTTGCCGGCGTTTGGCGTGGACGGCGCGCCTGATGCGCCGGCAGCGGTCGGAGGTGGCTCGGGTGAGGGGAGCGGTGGCCATGGCGGGGTCTCTCGCGCGGGACGGGATGGGATGCGGTGCGGGCTGCGTCGGCTTCACAGACGGCGGGCCATGCGCAACCCTTTGGCGTAGAAGCCATGGCCGTCAAGCGTCGCCCGGCCCGCCAGGTCGCCCATGGTGGGCCCGTTGGCCTTCGAGCGGCTGGAGTAGAAGCGCGGATGCCCGTCGTCGTCCGGCCCCAGGTACATGCCGCAGTGGTCGATGCCGTGCGGCCTGCCGATGTCGATGGCGAAGAAGACGAGGTCGCCGGGGAGCAGCAGACCGATGTCGGCAGGCCGTTCGCCGGTGTTCGGGATCAGCAGCACGCCGGGCGCCCGGGTGGCGATGGCGTAGGCCCGGCGGGGCAGGCCGATGCCCTGGCTGTTGGTGGCGTGCATGGGGTATCCCATGCGGTAGCCCCAGACCAGGCGCATGAAGCCGGAGCAGTCCACGTCGCCGTAGCGCTCCTTCTCCGGGTGCTTGCGGGTGCCGTCCGGGAAGGTCCAGGGAACGCCGAGGTAGTCGTAGAAGTCGGACTTCTCGTCGCGGTAATGGAACGACTCCGGCGAGTTCCCGGGAACCTGCGGCCCGAAGTGGGCCTTGCCGGCGTAGCGCAGGCCCGATGCGGTGTGCTGGTCGTCTGCCCCGTCGCCGTATTGGAAGGCCACGGCGAGGGCGTCCGGACTGCGGTCGGCGAGAGCCTTGGGGAACCACTCCCGGAACCAGCGGGTTCCCTCCGCGCCCTTGCTCCATCCGGCGCCCATCAGCCGTACCCAGGCATCGCTGTGCACCACCGCGCCGGTGGTGCGCGGCTCGCTCCAGGTGCGGGTCGGGCCCGTCAGCAGTGCGGTGCGCGCGCCGTCGGTGAAGGTGGCCAGCACCCGGCCGTCGGCGGCGCGCGCCACCGTGCGGGCGGGCGCGGCAAGGCGCTCGAAGTGGAAGCCACCGGTCGGTATCGGGACGTCACCGTCCGGTCTGTCGCTTCGGGAGTGCTGCCATGCGTAGCCGCCGATCGCTGCGGCGGCGGCCAGACCGGCGGCGGAGCCCAGGATCTGACGGCGACTGGGCCGGCGGGGCTGGTCGGGGACAGTGCCCATGGTGACCTCCTCTACGTGCGGACGGGTGGGGCGGACGCGGGCGCCTCGGTCAGCCGACGGGCAGCGCCCCCATCAGCAGCCCGGCAACGAGCACCACATACGTGCCGAGGGTCACCGCGGTGGTGGAGATCACGGTGGCCGCCAGCGGTTGGCGAACCAGCTGATAGGCGATCAGGCCGGGCACGATGAAGCCCAGGGTCTGAGCGGTGTAGAGGAGCGGGAACTCGTGCTGGAGCGCGAGCATCACCGTGGTCTGGAGCACCACCGCGGACAGCACCACGGCGGCGAACAGCCGCTTGCCGTAAAGGATCACATGCCGCTGGAGGAACTTGGTCGCGACGAGGGTGAGTGCCGTGACGCCGATCACCATCGCGGCCCGGACCACGTCGGTGACAAGGGTCAGCGCCAGCCAGCCGGGGGTGATCATGCCGCCGGGAGAGAGGTTGGTGGTCAGATAGCAGACCAGCGCGAAGACCAGTCCGAGGGCGATCCCCAGTGCTGCGGTCTGCGGAGTGACGTTGACGGGGATCACAGCGGCGTCCTTGTGGGCTCGTGCCGAACTTCGGCAAGGGCAGATGAGGTGCTTGGTACGGGCGGGCCCGGGGTCGGGGTCGGGGTCGGGGCGTTCAGCGGCGCCACCCAGCGGTACGGCTCCAGCTCGGGCGCGTGTGCCACCGGAAGCGGCTCGTCGGTGGGGTCCGCGGGCAGCCTGCCGAGGTGTTCCAGGAACAGTTCGCCCTGGCCGTGGATGTTGCCGACGGCCACCAGCGAGGAATCCGGGCCCAGTTCGGCGAGGAGGGCGCGGGTCAACTCCTGTGCGTCGCGCCGGTCGCCGCCCAGGTCCACCACCCGGCCCGACGACCAGTCCGACGGGATGGCGTCGCGGGCGCTCTTGGTCGGATGCCCTATGAGGAAGACCGTCTCCGGGGCCAGGTCGGGGACGATCGCTCCCATCTGCCCATTGCGTTCGACCCGGTCGGGGCGGCAGTTGATGACCATGTTCAGCGGGCGGCGGATCGCACCGAGTTCCTCCAGCTGACGGACGTTCATCAGCGTCGACTCGGGGTCGTTGGCGGCGAAGACGTTGGCGAAGCGCAGCCGCTTGCCGTCCGGTGTGCGGTAGCGCTCGACGGAGAGCACGCCGGGGTCCGGCGGCGCGTCCCACATACCGCGCAGTGCGGTGGCCCGGTCCACACCGAGCAGTTCGGCCACCGCCAGCGCGATGGCGACGTTCTCCTTGAAGGTGAACCAGCTGAACCCGCGGAGCTCCTCGTCGGTGACCGACTCCGGATCGACGGTGATCAGGCGGCATCTCCGTTTGTCCGCCTCCTCCTTGAGGATGTGCAGCCGCTCCTGCTCGGCGGTGACACAGACCCCGCCGACCGGCATCGACCGGGACAGCGAGCGGGCCACGTCGTCCAGCGTCGGACCCATCTCGTCGAGGTGGTCCTCGCGGACGTTGCACAGCACCCCGATGGTGGAACGGATCAGCTTCTCCTGGTTGATCTCCTGAAGCGCGGGCATCACCGCCATGCACTCGATCACCAGGGCGTCCGGCCGGTACGCCGCCGCGCGCCGGACGATGCCGATCTGCTCGACGACGTTCGCGATGCCCAACTTCCGGTACACCGGCTCCTCGGTGGCATCCGGGTGGATGAAGCGGGCGGCGGTGCCGGTGGTCTTGGCCACGGTGACCAGTCCCCCGCCGCGCAGCGCGCCCGCGCACAGCCGGGTGATCGAGCTCTTGCCGCGGATGCCGTTGACCAGCACCCGAGTGGGGATGTGCGCCAGCGCGGCGTAGTGGCGACGCTGCTCCAGCACGCCGGCGACCAGCAGCACGGTACAACTCAGCAGCAGCACAACGTAGAGGAAAAGCACGTCAGTTGATCCTTCACTGCTACGGCGCGCTGTCGCGCTGGGACGATGGGGCGATGCCTGGGGTCAGGTCGGCTTGTACGCCACGGTCCCGCTCCACCAGTGCCTGCCGGAGCAGTTCCAGGTTGCGCGTGACCGAGCCGCACTCGTCGTGGTGGACCGGGTACAGAACGGTGCGACGGTCGCCGTCGGCCAGCCGCTCGGCGCATCCGGTGAGGGCACGCAGCGGCCTGACCACCACGATGTGCAGCCAGCTCAGGCAGGCGACGCCCACCGACAGGGCGAGCAGGCCGGCCAGCATGGTGCGTGCCTGGATCTCGTATGCCGCCAGTCTGAGCGCGGCGGCGGGCTCGGCGGAGACCACCTGCCAGCCGAGTCCGGCGGCAGGCCCCGCCTGTGCCAGTGGCGCGGCGGCTGCGACCGACAGGCCCTCGCCCGGCGCGGTCCCCGCGTCCAGGACGCCCGATGCCGGGCTGCCCGCGCTGCCGGGCGCGGCGTCGGTCCTGGCCACAAGGCGGGTGAGGGCCCGGCTGGGAAGAGACTGGAAGGCCCGAAAGCCGGTACTCGCCGCGAGCACCCTGTGGTGCTCGTCGGTCAGCCACACCTTGCCGAGCCCCGGCCGCGCAACCAGGTCGTTCAGCGCGTTCACCCCGATCTCTGCGACGACAGCGGCCGGGGTGGTGCCCGCTGCGCGCTGGGCGTTCCCGGCCGCCGGTATCTGTGCGTAGGCGACGATCGCGGGGATCTTGCCGGACGTGGTGACCTGGGTGATCCCGCGGCCGGTCGGCGCACGGCCGAGGGTGTGCAGCGGCTGCTTGCCCGCGCGCAGCACGACGGCGCCGGTGCGGTCCAGCACGTACAGCGACCGGTAGGTGGGATGGCCGGCGTGTTCGCGCCGCAGAACCTCCGTCGCCCGCTCCGGCGACGCATGGGAGATGGCGGATGCCACCGCCTCCAGGTCGGCGCAGCTCTGACTCAGGGACTGCCGCACCCGGTCGGCGGCGGCCTCGGTGCGTGCCTGCTGGTCGGCGACGGCGGTTGCCGGTACGGCCTTGTCGGCAGGTGCGCGGTTGAGCACGAACAGCAGCGGCACTGCCCACACGGCGATCACCAGTGCGCAGACAACGACCAGAGACCGGAGGCCGGGCCGGCGTCGCACCGGCCGCACCGTCTCCGGCCCCGTCTCGCCGAGCAGTTGGCGGCGTATCGACTCCAGCGCCCGGCCGACCCTGCCGGGTTCGCCGAACGCGGCAACCGGCACCGGCCGCGCCAGTTCCTTCTTCGCCTCGGACGTGTCGCAGACACCTCTGGCCAGTCGGGCTGCGGACAGGTGCAGTCGCAGCAGCGGAAGCTGCACGGTGCCCCACAGCGCCACGGTGACCAGCGCGGCGATCACCACCAGGATGCCCGCGGCCACGAGGGCGAACCATGTGTGATCGGCTCCGCCCTGCGCCGGAGCCACATCCCTGAACGTCAGCATCGTCAGGCCCAGGCCGGAGCTGTCGTCCTTGCCGTCCACCGCGGAGACCGATGCCCACCCCGCGACCCTGCGCAGCCCGTCGTGGCCGTCACCGAGCATGCTGCCCGAGCGATTCCCGGCGTGCCGACCGGCGTTGGCGGCGTCCGCCGCAGCGGCGGGCCCGGTGTCGTCCCCGGTGTCGGGTGCCGGCGCAGTGCCGGTGGCGGAGGCGGAGGCGAGCACCTTTCCGTCGCGGCCCACCAGTTGACCGGTGCGCCCGCCTCCGTACACCACGGGGGCCGCGGCCTTTTCCGATACGACCAGCAGGAGTTCACGTTCGCCGGCGCCCTGGTCCCCCGCCCCGTCCGGTGTCTGATCGTGGTTCTCGTCCTGCTTGGCGCCGGGAGCGGGGACGGCGACCCGGGCGAAGAGCAACAGCCGCGGCTCGGCACCCGCTGAAGGGACCAGCCGGGGCGCGATGTTCGCGGTGCCGGACCGCGCCAGGGCCACCGCATCCGCCCCGGTCAGCGGAACCGTTTCACCACTGGCGGCCAGGGGTTTGCCGGTGTGCGGGTCGAGCAGCGATCCGCCCAGCGCAGGGGGCCCGGCCGGGAGGAGGGACCGCAGGACGGCCGCCGGCGGGCTGCCGTCGGCGGGCGTGACCGACGCCGCAGCGCGGCGCACCGCGGTGGCTCTGGCGTCGAGGGAAGCCCTGACCGAGGAAGCGGCGTCCTCGGCGATCCGGCGTTCCGCGTCGGAAACGGCCTGGGGAACGTCCTGTTCATGCACGGTGCCGAGACCGAGTGTGGGAAACACGGCAACTGCCAGCAGCGTGCAGAGCAGCGCGGCGATCGGCGGACGGACCCCTCCGAGCAGAGGCATGTCGGCGCGGCGACGGGCGCGATGGGGACGGGGCGAGTGGGCAACCGTGTGCAGGGCAGCGGTCCTCTCGGCACGTGGGGGATGGCCATGCAGCAACCCGACCAGTATCGGTACTGCGTTCACACGATAATCACAAGTCCGTTCCCTCTGCGCTCCCACATACGAGTCCAAACGGGACCTGTCCCCTCAACTCGGTCGAGAAAAAGGCCGTTCACACATCTCCGACCTCATCGAGCAGTGAGCGAAATCGCCAACAATCCCCCACGCACGCCCCATCGAGGCCCCCGCGGAGCCGAGCGCCACACCCCACCCCAGGGCTTTGCTACTGCTACCGACCTCACGAGGGCGCCAAACACGGGACATCGATAGCCGGCCACCGTCACGCTCGGACATTTCCCCCGCACGTATCCCATATGGGCACTCGACAAGCGCCACTCGGCGCACATTCCACGTCCGGAAGCGCGGCACGGGCCATCGTCACCAACCGTCCAGGAGTGAGAACTCTCCGCACAATCAAGGGCGTTGGCTTGGCCATGGCAAACTACCTATACGATGTGCGCCAGCCGATCGCCGCTCATCCGGCGATTGCCCCCACGGATACGAGGCTGCCCATGAAGCATGCGCGAAAGCGCCAGAGCCGGTTGCGCGCCCGGGTCGCCGGCACCACAGGAGCACTGGCCGTCATCCTGAGCGCCGGGGTCGGGACCGCGAGCGCCGCGGGAAAGACCACCGGGACAGCCGTGGCCACGACGGCGCCCGAGGGCACGCCGCAAGCCCCGGGCCAGCTGACTCTCCCCGCCCCGACCGGGCCCCATCGCGTCGGAACGGTCGACCTCCACCTGCGCGACACGTCGCGCGCGGATCCGTGGGTACCGGGAAACCAACCTCGCGAGCTGATGGTGTCGTTGTGGTACCCGGCCACGCACACCAGCCGCTATCCCGCTGCGCCCTGGATGCAGTCCGCCGCCGCCGCCCACTTCCTGGCCGGCCGTCAGATACCGCCGGGCGCGGTGACCCTGCCCACCACTGCCGGCCACACCGGCGCCCCGGTCGACCACAAGGCCGGCAAGTTGCCGGTGCTGCTGTACTCAACCGGCCTGCACGGGGACCGCTCGATGGGCACCGCACTGGCCCAGGACCTGGCCAGCCGCGGCTACTTGGTCGTCACCATCGACCACACCCACGACGCCAGCGAGGTGGAGTTCCCCGGCGGGCGGGTCGAGGTGAACACCATGCCGCAGGGTTCCCACGCATCCCACACCATCGCCGTCCGGGCGGCGGACACCCACTTCGTCATCAACCAGCTGGCCGCGATCGCCCGGGGCCACAACCCGGACGTGGACCACAAGACCCTCCCCCACGGGCTGTTGAAAGCCGTGGACATGCACCGCATCGGGATGTTCGGCGCTTCCCTTGGCGGAGGGACGGTGCCCGCGGCCATGCACGCGGACTCCCGGATCCGCGCCGGAGCGAACCTGGACGGCCAACTCTTCGGGTCGGAGATCAACAAGCCGCTCGACCGCCCCTTCCTGATGTTCAGTTCCCAACACCACAACCGCAACGACGACAAGAGCTGGGCGAGGTTCTGGCGGCACCTGCACGGAGAGCGGTTCGACCTGAAGCTGCGCGGTGCCGAGCACAACTCCTTCACCGACAGCGAGGTCCTGCTTCCCCAGGCGCCGGGTGCCTTCCATCTGACCCCTCCCCAGCTGGTGCAGATACTGGGCACCATCGCCCCCGACCGCGCCATCGAAATCCAACGCACCTACCTCGCGGCCTTCTTCGACAAGGAACTGCGCCACCACCACAGCCATCTGCTCGACGGCCCCTCGCACCATTACCCCGAGGTCGCCTTCGTGCGCTGAACCGCCCGGAGGTCCGCTGACGTACCGCCGCCCCGGCGCGACGGTACGTCGCGGATCCGCGCTCCACGCTGCACGGGATGCGTTGACCCCCGTTCTTCTAGGGTGAGTTGATGCGGCAGTGACGGTTCACCACGACGCCCGGTGCGCAAGGCGAGCGTGAAAGGAGAGTCATGGCCAGACCAGCCCGGCATCTCGCCGCCCTCGTGCTCCTCATCTTGGCCCTCGTCGTTCCCGAGGCCCTCCAGGCCACTGCCGGTGCCGAGACGGCTCCGCTGCCGTACCCGACACGGTCCGACTACCGCATCAAGGGCATCCAGCCGGACTTCTGGTCCAGCAAGGACGAGATCGCCGGCAACAACACCGGCGGCGTGTCCATGAACCTCGTCTGGGCGGACTGGGAGCGGAGCGCCAAGGCGGCCCCGTGTTCCACCGGTGACCAGGAGTTCGACGGTCGCTGCTTCACGATCCGGCCGGAGGTGGACTCGGCCATCAAGGAGTGGACCGACCGGGGAGTGGTGGTCACCGCCATCGTCTTCGGCACCCCCGGCTGGGCCCGCCAGGGCCGACCCTGCGATCCCGCGCCCGGCTACGAGCTGTTCTGCGCACCCGGCAACCCCGCAGACTTCGGACGGTTCGCGGGGATGCTGGCCCAGCGTTACGACGGACTCCACGGACACGGCCGGATCGCCGACTTCGTGGTCGACAACGAGGTCAACACCAACACCTGGTTCAACATCGGCTGCGGCCGGGGCAAGCCCTGCGACACCGCGCAATGGCTCGACCAGATCGCAGCCAACTACAACGCCGCCTATGACCGCGTCACCGCCCAGCAGCCCACCGCCAAGGTACTGACCTCGCTGGACCACCACTTCGGCACGGCCTATGACCTGCCGTCCGACAACAACGCGATGCTGTCCGGGATGACCGTGCTCAAGGGACTGGCCGCCCGGACGGGATCACGCCAGTGGCGGGTCGCCTACCACCCCTACGCCCCGGACCTGTTCAAGCCCGCCTTCTCCGCCGATGACTTCCCCAAGGTCACCTACGGCAACATCGGCGTAGTGGTGGGCTGGCTTCGCCAGCAGTTCCCCCACACCCCCTCGGCCTGGACGATCCAGCTCACCGAGAGCGGCATCAACTCCGGCGACGGCTCCAGCGAGTCGCAGCAGGCCGCAGCCGTCTGCGACGCCTTCCGCAATGTGCTCGGCACGCCGGACATCGAGAGCTACATCTACCACCGGATGCAGGACAACCCCGCCGAGGGCGGCCTCAGGCTCGGCCTCCGCAGGCAGGACGGCTCCGCCAAGCCCGCATGGTCCACGTGGGCTCTGGCCAACCGCAACGACCTGCCCTCGCCCCAGCTGTCCTGCGGCTTCGAGCACCTGCCGTACACCCTGCTGCGCCGCGGCTACCGTCCCGACCGGGGGCACGTCGCCTCCTCCCGGCTGCTGCCGCCCGGCTTCACCCAGGAGCAGACCTGGAAGCTGCTGCGCCACCAGGCACCCGGCACCACCATGCTCTACGAGTGCAAAACGGCCGGACACACACTGCTCACCCAAGACCCCGGCTGCGAAGGCCAGTTCCCCATGGGGCCCGTCGGCTACATCCACACCGGCCAGGTGAGCGGTACCGTACCCCTCTACCGCTGCTACATCCCCTCCAGCGGAGACCACTTCGTATCCAGCGCCGCCGGCTGCGAGGGCCACACCAGGGAGTCCGTGCTCGGCTACGCGTTCCCCTGACACCAGAAGTCCTGGACGTCCTGCCCGTTGATGAGGACCTTGCCCGTCTTCACGGCCGGCTGGTGGGACTGGTCTCCTTCGGCCGCGTCCCGAAACCCGGCACCGATCAGGTCGACGGTCCCGCTGCTGACCTTCCACGGGCCGATGGCCTGCCCTGCCGCGTACTCGTCGAAGTTCTTCGGCTTCACCGTCGGGTACTCGAAGCCGTCGTCGTCGAAGTGGCTGACGGCGGCCGGCGACGCGAGGCGGCTCGCCTGGACGCTGCTGTGCGCCGGAGCCGCCCTCGCAGTGCCTGAACCGCCAAGAAGGGCGACGCCGCGCGGCGTTCGGGCGGCTCCGGCAGCGTCGACCGCGTGTTAAGTCCACGTTGAGTGGTGGGTCAGCGCGCTCTGCACCCTTGTCTCACGGGACGCCGCACATCGCCGGCGTCGAGGGGCGCAATGAGGAGCACGGATGGATCGGATACCGGTGTGTGTCCGGGCGGATGACCCGATTTCGCAGGTCGGTGTGGTGGGCGCGCTCAGACCACGGCCAGAGGTGCAGGTGGTCGCCGAAGCGGACCTGGACGAGGCGAAGGTGGTTCTGGTCGTCACGGCCGGGGTGAGCGAACACAGCCTGAAGGTCCTGCGGTCGGTCGGCCAGGAGAGCACGGCGCGGTTGGTGCTGGTCACCACGGAGATCGACGAGTCCGAGCTGGTGACCGCCGCGGAGGTGGGGGTGGTAGGGGTGGTCCGGCGTGGCGAGGCCACCCCCGAGCGGCTGGTCACGGTGGTCCGTTCGGCCGCTGCGGGAGAGGGCGCCGTACCACCGGACCTGCTGGGCCGGCTGCTCGGCCAGGTCGGCCGGGCGCAACGTCAGGTGCTGGGGCCCCGGGGGCTGACCTTCAACAACCTCACGGCGCGGGAGTCGGAGGTGTTGCGGCTGGTCGCCGAGGGGTTGGACACCGCCGAGGTCGCCACCAGGCTCGCGTATTCGCCACGAACGGTGAAGCAGGTCCTCCACGACATCCAGATCCGCTTCCAACTCCGCAACCGCTGCCATGCCGTCGCCTACGCGATGCGGCACGGCCTGATCTGATGACGGCCGCGCGGATCACCACCGCGCATTCCGGAAACCGGAACACCTCTCAACTTCCTTGTGCAGAAAGAAAGTTGACCCGGCAGTGGAAATCCCCGGATCCGGGGAACACCGCTGCGCCCGGTGACTAAGGTGGCTGCCCCCGGTGGCGATGAGGCGGCTGAGGCCGGAGTGTGCGCCGGTGCGAGCGAAGGTGGCGCGGTTGAGGGGTGAACGGCGATGACAAGGGATCCACGGCAGGGAACCGGGGGCTTTGAGGGGCCGGACAACGGACACGACGCATCGACCGAACGGTCCGACGCCGAACTCGTCGTGCGCGCCCGGGGCGGGGACGACGCGTCGTTCGTGGTGCTCTACGAGCGGCACTTCGCGTCGGCCCGCCGCCTGGCCGGACTCTATGCGACCAGTCCGGCGGATGCGGAGGACCTCGCGTCCGAGGGTTTCGCCCAGGTGCTCGGCGCGATCCGGGCCGGCGGTGGCCCGCAGCGGGCCTTTCGGCCATATGTACTGACCGTGGTCCGCCGGCTCGCCGCCGGCGACATGGCACGGGAGAAACGCGCCACGCCCACGCCGGAGGTGGAGCTCTACGCGCCGTTGCTCCCCTTCGAGGACCCGGTGCTGGCCGAGCTGGAGGCGTCGCTGATCGGGCGCGCCTTCGCCGCGCTGCCCGAGCGGTGGCAGACCGTGCTGTGGCACACCGAGGTGGAGGGGGAGAGCCCGGCGCAGGTGGCGCCACTGCTGGGGTTGTCCGCCAACGCGGTTGCCGCACTGGCCTGTCGCGCGCGCGAGGGACTGCGCAAGGAGTATCTCCAGGCACACCTGTCCGAGCAGGAGATGGCACGGGAGTGCCGCAAGTGCGCCAGGAAGCTGGCCGCCTATCTGCGCGGTTCCCTGGGGCCGCGGGACCGGCGCCGGGTCGAGGAGCACCTGGACACGTGCGAACGCTGTCCCCGGCTGCTGCTGGAGCTGCGCGAGGTCTCCGGCCGGCTGCGCGCCTTTGTGGCCCCTTTGCTCCTGGGGCCGGCGTTCGGCGGGTACTTCGCCTCGCTGGTCGAGGCTTCACCGGACGGGACGGCGGAGGGAGCGGAGAACGGACCGGCACATGAGCAGGCGGACGGACCGCAGAGTCCGGAGGGGCAACGGCCGGACAGCGGGCACCTCGTGGACGACGATGGCGAACAAGGGCTGCTACGACACGGCGGAGGCGCGTGGAGCTCGGCTCCTGGTGCCGTCGTCGTCACCCTTGCCGTGGTGGGCGGTCTCACCGTCGTGACCCTGGGCGCCGCGCTGACCCTGGCGCCCGAAGACCCTGCACGTCCCCGTACGCATGGCGGGGCGCCCGTCGCGACGCCTGCCCCCTCGTCGGAACAGCCGATGACGTCCGGTCCGGCACCGGCCCCGCCGACAGGGCCCCCGTCGAGCAGCAGGTCGTTCGGGCCGGGGCCCGGCCCGGTGAAGAAGACCCCCGGAGGCGCCTCCGGTCCCGGAGACGGCGGAGCGACCACCCCCTCGGCATCCCCGTCACCCCCGGCATCCCCGTCACCCCCGTCAGCCCCGGCCCCTCCCACCAACTCGCCCCAGCCGACGCCCGGTTCGCTGGTGGCCGACGGAGACTTCGAGTCGCCGGCCGCGAAATCCCCGGTGGTCCTGTACCGCGCGGGCCAAGCCATCGGGCCGTGGCAGGTCGTCCAGAACACCGTGAATGTGGAACGCTCGGATGCCCTGCGGGCGGCGGACGGCCAGCAGTCGATCGACCTGAACGGCGATGCGCCCGGCCCCATCAACGGAGCGATCGCCCAGACCTTCACCACCACGGCCGGCCGGCCGTACACGGTCAGCTTCTACCTCGCGGGCAACGTCACCTGCGCGCCGGTCGTCAAGACACTGCGAGTCCAAGTCGACACGGTGACACGGGACTTCTCCTTCGACATCACGGGGCATTCGGCAACGAACATGGGGTGGCGGGTGGAGACGGTGCGGTTCACCGCGAAGAGCGACCGGACCACGCTGCGGTTCACGAGCACCACCGATCCCAGTAGCCAGTGCGGACCGGAGATCGACAGTGTCAAGGTCGTCAGGGCATAGATAACAGGACGCCACGGCACACCGTCCGGTCAGCAGCCGTTGGCAAGGCCGGGGCCGTCGGTCTCGATGCCGAGCGACGCGAGCATCGCGGCGTACCGGCGGCGCGCCCGCTCCGCGGCGGCGGGTGCGCCGAGGCGCCGGTAGGCACCGACCAGCAACTGCCACCCCGTGTCGTGGAAGGCATCGATGACCAGGCACTTCTCTGCGGCGGCCACCGCTTCCCGAGGATTGCCGGCGGTGAGTTCCGCGGCGGCCAGCTCCGCGGCGGCGTTGGCCGCCTGCCGGCGGTACATCTCCCGGTCGTGCTGGAGCCATTCGGCGGGGCCGTCCTCGGGCAGCAGCTCACCGTTGTACGAGGCGAGCGCGTCCCGCAGGTCCCCCACGGCCGTGTCGGTGTCCCCGACCGCCCTCGCTCGTCTGCTCCGGGTCAGCGCGGTCTGGAACGCGAGGGTGTCGAGGTAGGCGTCGGCAGGCAGATTGAGCAGGTAGGCATCGCCGCTGCGGACCACCAGTTGCGCCTTGCGGCGTTCCCGGTCCGGTTCCACCAGGCCTCGCAAACTGGAGATGGCCACCTGCAAGTTGGCGGTGGCCGACGAAGGTGGGGCGTCCGGCCACAGTGCCTCGATCAGCGCCTCCCTGTGCACCGGCCGACCTGCCCGCATGGCGAGCAGACGCATCGCGGCGCGGGCGCGGGGACGGATCTTCATCCAGTCGACGATCCGGTCCCCGATGGCCATACGGAATCCGCCGAAACACCAGATCGCCACGCGGGGAGCGCGCTCCGCACGGTGCGTGGCGGCCGGCGTCTGCGACCGTCGCGCGTCGGCGGAGGATGCGGGAGCGGTCGGCGTGACCGCACGGTGCTGATACCGGCGGGCGCCGGATTCAACGGCCGTCGGCTGGTCGGCGGCGTCGCACTGGGCGAGGAGGCGTCGGACCGCCGCGCCGAGGGCACCGGCACCGGGTTCATCGCCGTCGGCCCTCTCTGCCCCCTCGGTCCCCTGGATCAGGTGCAAGGCGATCCCGAGCAGCCACAGCCCGACATCGATCGTGGGCATGTCGGCCGGCTCAGGTCCGGTGGTGCGGTGATCGGCCCCCTTGCCGACCAGGTGGTGTCCGGGTCCGTCCGCGGCGGGCTGGGGCGCGGCGGCACTCATCTCTGCGGGCTGGAGTGCGTGACAGTTCGTATCCACGCCTATCAGTGGCGCGAAGCGCCGCCCTATGACGGCAGAACTCCAAGATTTTTTTCGGCGCCGGGTAATCGGCGCCGGCGCCCTGCGGCGCCACGTCGATCGGATACCCACCTTAGAAGCGGGCCCGGTCGCCGACAGCCGACGGGCGGGCGCACTTTCGGGCGGCCCCCGCCACCCCTTGGACCGTTCGGATGACCGCTGTGGAAGCACCGCCCGGTCGCCGAAGATATCGACAGACGCTCGGTCGGCGTGGTCCGGTGACCGCGGAGGCGCGATGACCGGGCGCGGACGACTTCGACCAAGCCGTACCAGACGTCGGTCCAGCGCGGGCCGCGTGGGTGAGAGGACGATCCGCTGTGCTTCTTGCAACCTCCCGGCGCTCCGCCCTGCCGAATGCGGTGGACTGCTCGTTACTGGCGGCCGGCATCGACTGGGACGCCGTCCGCGTGCCCCGCAGCGTGGGCGAGTGCTGCCTGGACCTCCTCGGCGGGAGCTGCGCCGCCGTGGTCGAGGATCCCCGCGAGGCGGCCCTCTATTGGTTCATCGCCGCGGGCGCGTCCGCTGGTTGGGATGTCGCCCAGACCCGTCCGCTCGGCATGACCCAGTACCTGGTGGTCCCGCCGCTGCACCGGGTCGCAGGGCCTGGGCTGCACTGGCGGATCCGTCCCCTGGAGGGACGGCTGATCACTGATGTGCGGGCACTGCGAGCGGCCGTCGAGGGTGTGATCGGGCAACCCGGCCACTCCCGGCACGCTGCCCGCTGACCGCTCCCCCGCCGGCTCCGCGCGTCTCGCCGCCCGAGGCGCCCGGAGCGCCCCGAGCGCCGTCCCAACCCCCGGGGACGGCTGGTCTGCCCGAATCCGGGCGGGCGGACCGGAAGGCCGTCCCGTCCCGCTTCCCCCGCCTCCACAGGGGAAGCGGGACGGGACGGTACGCGGTTGCTCGGCTCCGGCGCATCGAAGGGGATACGGCACCGCCCGCCGACGAGCAGTGCCACCCGCCCGGCATCGGGCAGGTGCTGCCGGCGCGCCTGCCCGCAGCGCGCTCAGCGCTTTCTGTGGACTCCGCTCGCCCTCGGCAGCCGATGAGCGGTGGCGAAGGCGCCCATGCCCTGTCTGACGGCTTTCCGGTTCGGGCTGCCCCAGGTACGCAGCGGAGGTCGGCCGACGAAGGCGCCGAAAAGCAGCGCGGAGGCCGTGGCGGCGATCACCCCCGGCACCATCTCGTAGAGGCCGGTCCGGAACGGGCCGAGCAGCGGGTCGATGAACTTCCAGAGCGCCACGGTGAGCGCACCCGCCACGATGCCGGCCATGGCTCCGGCCTTCGTCATCCGCGGCCAGTACAGCGACAGCAGGAGCACCGGGCCGAAGGAGGATCCGAACCCCGCCCAGGCGTAGGCGACGATGTCCTGTACGGCGCTGCGGCTGCTGAGCGCGATCACATAGGCGACCAGTGCGACGACGACCACGGTCCCGCGGGCCACCCACACGAGCGCCGTGTCCGAGGCCCGCCGCTTGCGGAACGCGTGGAAGAAGCCTTCGGAGAGGGACGTCGCCGAGACCAGCAGTTGACTGTCCGCAGTGGACTTGATCGCGGCGAGTACGGCCACGAGGAGAACACCGGTGACCCATGGGTTGGACAGCTGAACGGACAGGGCGATGGAGACCAACTCCGGCTCTTTGAGCGCTGGTTGGACCTGCGCGATCCCGATGAGTCCCGTGAGACTGGCACCGGTCAGGGCAACGATCACCCAGCCCACACCGATACGCCGGGCCAAGGGGATGTCGTTGGTGCTGCTGATGCCCATGAAGCGGGCCAGGATGTGGGGCTGCCCGAAGTAGCCCAGACCCCAGGCAAGCATGGAGATCACCGCGATGGCGCCGAGGGGCTGGCCGGCGCCCCACTGGCCGTGGGCGTAGCTTGCCTGTGCGCCCATGTCGAGCAGCGACGGGGTCTTGGCGGCGAGCGCGTGGAACAGCGGGCCGAAGCCCCCGAGCTGCCAGATCCCGATCAGGGGGAGGGCGACGGCCGCGAGGACCATGAGGGTGCCTTGCACCGAGTGCGAGGTACTCACGGCGCGGAAGCCGCCCAGGACGGAATAGGTGACCATCACCACGGCGAAGACCGTCAGCCCGAACGCGAAGCCGGTGCCGAAGAGTTGGCCGACGAGCAGGCCGCCCGCGATGAAGCCGCTCGCCACGTAGACGGTGAAGAACACGACGGTGACCGCCGCCGAGACGGTGCGCAGCACCCTGCTGTCGTCCTCGAACCGTTCTCCCAGGTATGCGGAGAGCGTCACGGAGTTGTTCGCCAGCTGCGTATAGACACGCAAACGGGGCGCGACGAGGCGCCAGTTGAGGTACGTACCGATGGCCAGTCCCACCGCGATCCACGTGGCACCGATCCCTGCCGCGTACACGGCACCGGGCAGGCCGATGAACAACCAGCCGGACATATCGCTGGCTTCGGCGGAAAGCGCGGCTATGAAGGCACTGAGCCGCCGACCGCCGAGGGCGAAGTCGGTGAAGGTCTGGGTCTCCTCGTATACCGCGATACCGAAGACGATCATCACGAGGAAGAAGGTCCCGAAGACGAGCATGACCGGCACCATCTGCGTGAGCTCAAGTTTCATCTTTTCTCCGTCGGCGGAGACCGGTCCTGGCCGGTGCGCGCCGAACTCTCATCGGGTCCTGGGCGGGAAGCATGTCGACAAATCGTGGAGAATGCCGCACTCCATGATTCCGGGACTCTAGGAGCACGCCCGCCCCGCGGCCAGCCTGCGGGAGGGAGCACTTTCGCGCATCGCGGCTGCCCGAAGAACCGCCCCCAAGGCGGGTGCGCGGAGCAGCACCGGACGTGAGCATGTGACGGACCGCGCAACGCGGTGATGCCCTTCCGACGGACCTGCCCGGGAGAACCGCATGACGGACACGAACACCTGCGAGCAGACACCCGGCGGCAGCGACCGTCCGCCCGTACCGGACTCGGCGCGCCGTGCTCTCACCAGCGACCTCATGCGTCTGGGCAGAATCGACGGCCCCCGGGCCGGCGTCTCGCCCGCTGCGGTCGCCAGGGGCTACGAGAAGGCGTGGCGCATCACGGAGCGGTGGCTGCCGCTGGCCGGGCAACGCCGCCTGGCCGCGTCGGGCTCGACGGCGGATCAGGCGCGGTGGGAGCGACTCATCACGGCCACTGCCCGGCCCGTCCGGCCGGCGGGGCGCCCCTCGTTCCTCGGCCTCGTGGAACTGGCAGGGAACGCCCGCGACCTGCTGCGCAGCCTGCGCGACACCGAACCGCCCTACGTTCCGGTCGTGGACGTCGCGGCACGGATCACCGAGGCCATCGAGGACGGCCACTACCTGGCCGGTGCATCGCTCAGCCCGGCCACGATCGCGGCGGACCTGCATCTCCCCGTCGGCAGTGTGAAACTCGCGCTGACCGACATGGCCGAGCAGAACGTCGTCGAGCTGAGCGCGACCGGCCGCGCCCGCCTGGCCGGGTCCGGCCGTACCGACCGCCCGCAGCAGATCGCGGACTGGCTGCGGGAACTGATCGCCGTGGGCGCCTATCCCCCCGGGACACAGCTGCCGATCCGGTCGGTACTCGCCCGCAATCTGGTCTCCGCCGAACCACCGATCTCCGCCGCGATCCGCCTCCTCATCGACGACGGAACCCTGATCTGCTACCCGGGACAGCGACCCATCGTGCGACCGGGGCACCCCCACGCGGGGACAAAGGTAACCGCCTTCGCCCGCGCGTTCGCTCAACTGCCGGGCCCCGGCGGGCCGGTGGATCCGAGCGACACCCGCATCCGCGAGGTCGTCCGCGTGGCCCAGTCCTGGTGGAAAGCCCGCCTCTCCCCGCATCCCACCACGCTGGAGCACTACCTCGCCCAACTCATCGGCATCGCCCGCCACCTCATGACCCGGGCCGGTGTCCCGGATCTGCGCATACCGGCGTACGGCGACCGGCAGAGCCCCCTGGATCGCCGGGCAACCCAGGAACGCCCCGACTCCGTGATCGTGCGCATCATCGTCGGCGCGACCAGTGCCACCCAGGCCGGCCCCGAGCACCGCGTCTGGCACACCGCGTGTCTCGCGGCGGCCGTCCACGACCTGTTGAAGCTCACCGAGGCCACCGGCGACGACGCCCCGCGGTCCTCATTTGACGGCGCCGAGTGACAGACCCTGGACGCGCTTGTCCTGGGGGCGAACCCGGCGGCGAGCACCGGGAGGGGGATGACGGTAGAAGCCGCGCAGACCTTGGCGAGGAACAGACCTTGACCGGTGACGAACCCGGTCAGGAACACCGCCTCGTCTGCGGGCCGGTGACGCCCCCTCAGACGCGGTGCGTTGCGGGCTGCGGGGGCGGGGGTCCGCGGAGCGCTCATTGCTTCCGGTACTTCTGGGCGACGTTCTCGGCCCATTCCTGTGAGTTGTGCAGGGCCTCGTCGACGGTTTCGGCTCCGGCGATGGCGTTGCTGATCTCATAGGAGACCTTGGTGCCGAGATCGGCGAACTCCGGGATGTCGACGAACTGAACGCCGATCGTGGGCCGCGGCTGGCGACCGGGGTTGCGGGGATCGGTGCCCTTGATCGCACTGCGGGTGACATCGGCGAACGCGGATGCCGCGGCACGGTAGTGCGGGTTGACGTACATGGAGGCGCGGGTACCGGCGGGCACATCGGCCCATCCGCTGGTCCGCCCTACGAGCTGCTGGTACTGCTTGCCCGAGGCCCAGGAGAGGAACTGCCAGGCGTCGTCGGGGTGTGCGGACGTCTTCCGCACACCCCAGGCCCAGGTGTAGAGCCAGCCCGAACTGGTGGTCTTCTCGACCGGGGCGGGAGCGTAGCCGATCTTGCCCTGCACCTGCGAGTCCGCGGCCTCCAGCGAGCCGGCCGCGGCCGTGGAGTCGTACCACATGGCGGTCCCACCGTGCGTGAAGTCCTTCAGGCACTCGGCGTACCCGGCCTCGGCAGCACCGGCCTCACCGTGCTTGCGGACCAGGTCGACGTAGAAGTCGGTGGCGGATTCGAAGGCGGGGGCGCTGAGTTGCGCCTCCCAGTCCTTGGTGAACCACGTTCCGCCGAAGGTGTTGACGACGGTGGTGAACGGAGCGACCAGCTCGCCCCAACCCGGCTGGCCACGCAGGCAGATGCCTTTCATACCAGGCCGGGCGCCGTCGGCCTGAGCCGCCAGATCGGCGACCTGTCGCCATGTGGGATGGGCCGGCATGGTCAGCCCCTTGGCGGCGAACACGTCCTTGCGGTACATCAGGAAGGACGACTCGCCGTAGAACGGTTCCGCGTACAGCTTGCCGTCGTCCGCCGTCAGCGACTCCCGCATCGGCACGAGAATGTCTGCCTGGTCGAACGCCGCATCCTTCGACGCCCGCCCGTCGAGCGGCAGCAGCCACTGGTTCTTGGCGTAGAACGGCACCTCGTAATTGCTGATGGTGGCGACGTCGTACCTCCCGGCCGGACTGGAGAAATCCTGACCGACCTTGTCCCGGACATCGTTCTCCGGCAGCACGGTGAAATTGACCTTGATACCGGTCTCTTTGGTGAAGTGCTCCGCGGTGAGCTTCTGCACCTCCAGCATCTGCGGATTGTTCACCATCAGCACGTTGATGACGTGGTCCCCCGACGAACCACCGGCACCCCCGGCACCGGCACACCCCGCAACAAGCGCCCCGACTGCTAACGCCACGACCGCGGTGCGTACCCGGAGTTCCCTGCGAACGGTTCGGCTCACCCTGATCGGCTCCTCTGATCGGCCCACCTGATGGTGACCGCCCCGTCCCTCTCCGTCCGTACGGAGAGGGAAGACGCCCGGGGCAGCCTTGAGAAGACTTGCCCGTTCGCCCCACCACCACAACCGGGCAGAAACCGCCGTCCCCCTCGGGGGAGAGGGACGGCAGTCGGGGCAGGGCATCAGCGCGCGCCGCAGTCGCTCCCGCTACGGCCGCCCCTCAGCCATGCCCCAACAGCATCGACCTGGCGGGCGCTGCCGGAAACGGCCGTGCGGGCGGCCGATCGGGCAGCTCCGTGCGGACGATCGGGCGGCAACGCAGGCAGGCCGACTCGACCGCCGAGGCCTGTTGCGTCACGCCCCCTAGTTGCCCTCGTGCGTCCGGCATACACCCGCGGGCGACCAGAGCCGGGCATGCAGCACCACGGCGGCCAGAACTCCCGTTCGCCATGCCCTCGTCCGAGTGAGAGTGCCGCTCGCGGTGGCAGGTGGCTGATAGGGGTGTCGCCGACAGAACACTTCAAGGGAGGCTGACATGGCCGCAGGCCGGTGGACGGACGAACAGCTCAACGCGTTGCGGCGTACGGGAGACCCGTTGGCTGACGCCGCGATCAGCGAGACCTACGCGCTGGGGCGGCAGGAGCAGGTGCGTCAGACGCTGCTCGGCTTCGGGCGCAACAGCGACGCGATCCCCGACGGCCTGCCCCCGCAGTTGCAGCGGTACTTCGAGGAGAGCGCCGTGCTCCCGGGCTGGGCCGATGCGGCACTGCTGGACCGCAGTCATGTGCTGCTGGGCCGCTACCAGTCGCAGATCGTCTCCACGCTGCTGTGCGGCTCGCTCCCGCTGTGCTACGGGTGTGGCAACGGGGCCCAGGTGCTGGCGCGTTCACAGCGGTTGACCTCGGGGGTGTACCGGCGGCTGATGGAAACCGCGCAGTTCGTCGTCGATGTGCTCGACAAGGGCGGACTGGGCCCGGACGGCCGGGGGCTGCGCTCGGCGCAGAAGATCCGCCTGCTCCACGCCACCATGCGGTACCACACCAGTCAGTTGGGCGACTGGGACGCCGACACGTGGGGCCTCCCGGTCAATCAGGAGGACCTCGCCGGAACGCTGATGAGCTTCTCGGTGGAGATCCCGCGCGGCCTGGCACGGCTGGGGGTCGAGCTGCCGCGCCAGGACCGGGACGCCCTCTTCCACACCTGGCGGGTCATCGGGCACGTGCTGGGCGTCACGGGGGAGGTCAATCCGGCGACCTTCGACGACGGCACCCAGATGTTCGACACCATCCTGGCGCGGCAGCAGCGCCCGACCGAGGCGGGGACCGCACTCACCAAGGCCGTGCTGGACTTCATCCGCGACGTGCTGCCCGGCCCGGCGTTCGCGGGTGTCGGCCCGACACTGATCCGCCATCTGATCGGCGACGAGGCGGCCGACCTCGTACAGGTCCCGGCAGCCGACGCCACCAAGGCGCTGTTGCAGGCGCAGTCCGCGTTGAACCTCGGCTACAGCAAGGGAAGCGACGCGGTGCCGGTAGTCGCGAACGCGGCCGGCGAGTTGGGCACGGTGATCTTCAAGTCGGGCCTCCGGCTCACCAACAAGGGCCGCCGCCACGAATGGCAGGTACCTACCGGACTCACCGCCGCTACCTGACCGGTCGGGGGGAGGCACACCGGTGCTCGTCCCCTGACTTTCAGGTGCCTACGAGTGGCCAGGCGATTGCGGTTGGGGCGCACCGGTCCAGGCCATGCTCGATCCGGAAGGCAACGAGTTCTGCTGCGTCACCGCCTGACCAGCGGGCGGCCTACGGCCACTCCCCTTTCATCGGACACCGAACAGCAACTTGGGTTTTCCAAGTAGTTACTTGGAAAACCCAAGCGCGATGGGTACGCTACTTCTTCATGACCATCAGCAGGGAAGACGGATACGAGCTGTCCACGGACCCGGACCGCCTCGATGTCGACCTGGTGCATCGCTGGCTCTCGACGGACGCGTTCTGGGCGTTGGGCCGCAGCCGGGAAACGGTCGAGCAGTCGGTACGCGGCTCCGTGAACTTCGCCGTCCATGACGCCGCCGGATCCCAGGTCGCTTACGCACGCGTCGTCACCGACCGGGCCACTTTCGCCTGGCACTGCGACGTCTATGTCGCTCCTGCGCACCGCGGCAAGGGCCTCGGCACCTGGATAGCCGGCGCGGTTCGCGACCACCTCGCCCCCTACCAGCTCAAGCGCGTCCTGCTCTCCACCCGCGACGCTCACGAGGTCTACGCGAAGGCGGGCTTCGCGCCCGTCCCGAACCCCGAAGACTTGATGATCTTGAATCGGCGCCGTGAACCGACCGGACACAGGGCCAACTGATGGCTGCGCAAAGGCACTCAGTCGGCCGGCTCGGGTTCGGGTTCGGGTTCGGGTTCGGGTTCGGGTTCGGGTTCGGGTTCGGGTTCGGGTTCGGGTTCGGGTTCGGGTGCGAAACGGTGCGAAGAGGGGCGAGGAGTCAGGTATGCGAGTGGTGATCCTGTGTGGTGGGGGGAGCTCCGAGCGGGACGTCTCCCTGGCCTCGGGCCGGTCCGTAACCCGGGCTCTGCTCGATCGGCGGCATGAGGTGGTGCTCGTCGACCCGGCTGCTGCGGTCCCGGACCTGGCCGGGCCGCTGTATCCCGGTGATGTGGTCGACGGGCTCACGGT
Organism: Streptomyces albospinus; assembly: GCF_014648695.1. Classification (GTDB taxonomy): domain Bacteria; phylum Actinomycetota; class Actinomycetes; order Streptomycetales; family Streptomycetaceae; genus Streptomyces; species Streptomyces albospinus. The sequence continues at coordinate 44,784 of NZ_BMRP01000010.1, read as the reverse complement.
GGGGAGGGAACCACCGCCCCGCTCGGACCGGCATCGGTTGAGGCGGCGCATGCACGCCGCCCTGACCGGCGGTACGGTCCTGAAGCTGCTACGCGGCGCCGAGTTGGTGTTCCTGGCGTTGCACGGCGGCTGGGGCGAGGACGGGCATGTACAGGCACTGCTCGAAATGGCGGGCGTGCGGTTCACCGGTGCGGGCAGCGGGGCCTGTGCGGCGGCCTGGCACTAGGGACGGGCGCGAGCGTCGGTGGGTGCGGCCGGTGTACCGGTCGTCGAGCGGGTGCTGTGGCGGCCTAGGGCTTGTGAGGTGCCGCCGGACGTCGAGCGGCTGGTTGCGGACGGGCCGGTGGTGGTCAAGCCGGTTGCGGACGGTTCGAGCGTCGCGGTCCACCGTGTCGACTCGCTCTCACAACTGGCGAAGGTGACTGCCGGGGCGCGCTCCCGGGACGTGGAGCTACTGGTGGAACCGTTCCTTCCCGGGCGGGAGTTCACCGTGGGCGTGGTCGGCGGCCACGTGCTCCCGGTGGTCGAGATCGAGCTGACGACTGCGGTGTTCGACTACACGGCCAAGTATCAGCCCGGGGCGGTCGGCGAAGTGTGCCCGGCGCGGGTGCCGGCCGACTTCGCCTCCCGACTCCAGGAGTTGTCCCTGCGCGCGCACCAGGCACTCGGGTTCGGCGAGGACGCGTACTCACGCACCGACTTCCGTTGCGACACCGGCGGCGAGCCGATGTGCATCGAAGTCAACGCGCTCCCCGGCCTGACGGCGACGAGTCCGCTGCCGCTCGCGGCGACCGGAGCCGGCTGGACCTACCCCGACCTGATTCAGCGCATCATGGACCTCTCGACCTGCTGAGCACGGACGGACATCCCGAACCGTCGGCGTGGGCTGCCGGCGCTGCCAACGCCGTACACGTGGCCGAAGGCGCCGAGGCTGCCTGCCGTAGGCCATCCCCCGGCGCATTGCCCCTCCGCGGCCCGTGGTCGTGCCTGGTGTCCTGTCCGCCCGTTCGCACCAGGCCGTACCGACCTGCCCGTCGTGCTGTCGAGTTGGGCCCACTGCCGTTCGGCGGCTGCCCGGCGGTCCTCCGCGATCACCTGGATCGTGAAGTCGGGGAGCAGTGAGATCTGGTGCAGAATGCCGTCGCCGCCGCCCAGTTGAGGGAAGTCCTTTGTCAGCTCCTTGTCGGTGCACAGTTCCATGAGCACCTGCTTGGGCGGCGCGCCGTTGAAGTCGTAGTAGCCGAACGTGGGCCCGGCGTTCCTGCCGGCGTTCGGGCCGCTCTTGATGGGCGCGCTGACCAGGATCTTGGCGACGGGAGAGAGGACTCCCTGCATGGCGGCGATGAAACCGCGTTCGAGGCCGTACCGCTCGGACGTCGGTTTCGGCAGATGCTGCGAGGGGTCGGGGTCGTCCGCCGGGGCCTGGTAGAGCGCGTCCAGCAGCGCCAGCACGTAGCAGCAGGCCGCGTCGGAGAGTTGAGCCGGCTTCCCGAGCGATCCGGTGAAGTCGCTCGCCTTCGGGTCCGTCATCACCGGCCAGACGGCCTCCGAGCTGTCGATGGTGTACTTCTCCTGTCCGGAGGCGTCGCACACCACACCGATGCCGTCGACGTGGTCGCGGATGCGTGTGAACTTCTCGTAGTGGGAGTCCTCCTGCTCGTCCGGGGCGCCTTCGCCCTGGGACACGATGATGTAGCAGGCGTCGAGGGCGCTGCTCTGGTCCACGACGGCGAGGGGCGGGGCGCGCCTCCCCACTGAGTGTCCGGCGGGTGGCCCGGCGGCGGGCGCCGGAGGGGAACCGCCGGTGCGTTCACCTTTGCCGGCGGTGACGGTCCGCAACCTCACGAGGGTCCCGCCACCGACCGCTCCGCTTGGGCATCCGGTCCGGGAGTAGCCGCTCGTTTTTGTCCTCGACCGTTCGCCGAGCCGCTGGACATCATCGCCCGCGCCCCCCGCTACCATTCCGTCTCGGCGCGGGTCGGTGGATCTTGCCGTGCACCGTCGGCCGGCCAGGTCGGCCGGGAGCGCCTCGGCCGGGATGCCGACCGGCCCCGGCCGTCGAGGATTCGCCGAGGCCGCTGACGAGCCGTCCGCCCGTGGCGGCACGCTCGTTCACGCGGACCCTCGGTCGGAGAGCAAGGTGACTGTGGTGCGGGTATTGCTGGGTATCGCCGGTGCCGTCGTCGTGCTCGGGATCTTCTCCTCGGTACTGCGCACCCTGGTGATCCCCCGGCCGACGCGTTCCGGCTTCACCCAGGTCGTGCAGCGCCTGGTCCACCACGCGTTCCAACTGGTCGCCGACCGGTCGACGAACGCGGAGACCAAGGACCGGGTGCTCGCGCCGGTGGCGCCGCTGGCCATCGTGGTGACTCTGATCAGCTGGCTGGCGTCGTTCCTGGTCGGCTTCGCCCTGCTGGAGGCCGCCGTCAGCCAGCTCGGCGCACGGGAGGCACTGACCGAGTCCGGTTCGTCGCTGCTCACGCTCGGCTTCGCCAGCGGCAACCGGGCCACGTTGACCGTCATCGACTTCTGCGCCGCCGCCACCGGCCCCATCGTCATCGGCCTCCAGGTCGGGTACCTGCCCACCCTCTACAGCGCCTACCAGAGCCGCGAGACCGAGGTCACCCTGCTCCAGGCCCGTGCGGGCTCGCCGCCCTGGGGGCCGGAGATCCTGGTGCGATACGCGCAGGTCGAGCTACTGGACAGCCTCATCGAGCTGTTCCGCAACTGGGAGCGGTGGAGCGCCGCGGTGAGCGAGAGCCACACCACCTACCCGGTCCTGATCCACTTCCGGTCACCCAAGGCCACCCGCAACTGGCTGATCGCGCTGCTCGCCGTCATGGACGCCGCGGCGCTGCGGATGGCCTTCAACCCGTCCCAGCCGAAGTCGCAGATCCGGCTGGCGCTGCGGGCGGGCTTCGTCTGCCTACGCGACATCGCAGACATACGCGGCATCCCGTACGATCCCGATCCGCGTCCCGACGACCCTGTCCAACTCACCTACCAGGACTTCCTGATGGGGGTCGAGCGACTGCGGGAGCGTGACTACCCGATGGAGCGCACCCCCGAGGAGGCGTGGCCGCACTTCCGCGGCTGGCGGGTCAACTACGAGTCGATCGCCTACCGGCTGGCTCAGGACATCGACGCGGTTCCGGCCCCGTGGTCCGGGCCGCGCCGCACCCCCGTGAGCATCCGGACCCCGCGCACCCCGATCGACCGGCGCCCCGTCGCCTAGGCAGTTTCGTTTGGATCGGCAGGCCGTCATCCGGGTGCGCCGTTGACCGGTGTGCGGTGGGCGCGGAGCGAGCCGTGGTTCCCGGACCGGACGCCCGAGCGGGATGGCCGGTGGTGGGACCACCGGCAGGCGATCGAGGAGGAGAGGCTGCACCGTGCCTGGACGGCCCGCGACCGGTACGGCCCGGCGCGCGCCTCGGTGCGCACCTGGCTGTACCGGATGGCCGTACTCGTTCATGCGTGAGGTGTGGGAGTACGACGCCGACGAGTAAACGTCAACGCTACGGTGTCCACCCCCGAACCCGGGGCGGACGCCGTGCTGTTGCCGTACCGGTACGCGACCGCCGCTACTTCGACGGGGCGGTGGTCCTGGGCGCCGTCGTCTCCGTCCCCTCCGCCCACCGGTTCAGGCCCTTCCCGGTGGACGCCTCCGGAGACATCGATGACGGGCGGTGACCGTCCTGCCATCGAGGGGCCAGGACGGTGATGGTGGCGAGACCGATCGCAAGAGGAAGTTCGCACACGGCGGCCATGGCCACTGCTTCGAGATGGTCGGTGCCCTTGGCGGCGGTGGTCACATCGAACCAGGCATCCACGGCGAAGAGCGTGGCGGTCACCGCAGCGATGGGACCTGCTGCGGCGCGCCGGTGCCATATCAGGAGGCCGGTGAGCAGCAAGCCGACCACTTCCATGGCGTCCAGCCCGATCCAGGCGGTGTCCCAGTGGCGAACCCTGGCATGGCTTTTCAGGGTCAGTCCAAGGAACACCATCCAGACGGCCAGCGCCACCGCCACGCCGACCAGGCCCCAGACCACTCGCCGCCGGTTACCCCCCACGCGCCCGAACACGATCGCTTCCTGCCTTTCCCCTGTGCGTCGCGGCACCGCCGTCGCGACGTCTGCCCTTGCCGGCCTCATGGGCCGGGAGCAGATCACGCACGGTACCTCCCGTTTCCTGTGGAACGGACGGCCTCCCCGCGCCTTCCGCACCATCGTGGGGAGAACATAACCAGACATCTTGTGGGTTGTCTGTGGAAATGCTGGGTGCGCCGGCAGGGCCGGCCGGCACGGGCGCAGCGTCGTGGGTCGGGCGCGGCGACTCCCGGAACGCCGCGGCGGCCGGTCGCTTCGCCTACCGCCTGGAAAGTCGCCGGAAGCAGGAGCGCGTCAGGTGAGTGCAGGGACGAGCTGCCTTGTCGTTTCGGCGATCAGGTCGTCCCGGGATGAGAGGGAGTCGACGTCGACTGCGGTGTAGGTGACGCACCGGTCCCGGCCGCCGAGTGGGGTGCGGTGCAGGACCGCCACGGCGGCGAGGGGCTTGAAGGTGGAGCAGCGTGAAGGGGCCGGACGTCACTCGCCCGGGGCGAGAGTGCGCGCGACGATGCGCGCTGCGGCGGCGATCGGCGCGTTGTCGACCGGAGCGTCCCGGGTGGGCTTCGACGTCAGTACGGCCAGCACGATCGGTGTCTTCCTGGTCGTCCAGGCAACGCCGACGTCGTTGGCGCTCGCGTAGTCGCCGGTGCCCGTCTTGTCCCCGACCGTCCAGCCCTTCGGCAGCCCGGCGCGGAACCGTTCTCCGCTGGTGGTGTTGCCCTTGAGCCAGGTGACGAGTTGCGCGCGATCGGCATCTGCCAGTGCCCGCCCCACCGTCAGCCGCTCGTAGCTCCCGCCGATCGCCTCGGGGGTGGTGGTGTCGCGCAGGTCGCCGGGGACGGCGAGGTTCAGGTCGGTCTCCCAACGGTCCAGTCGGCTGACGTGGTCGCCGATCGAACGGAAGAACCGCGTGAGGCCGGCCGGGCCCCCGATCTGGCGCAGCAGGAGGTTCCCCGCCGCATTGTCGCTGTACTGGATCGCCGCCGCGCACAGGTCGCCCACCGCCATGCCGGTGTCCACGTGCTGTGCGGTCTTCGGAGAGTGCGGCAGGATGTCCGCGGGCGGGTAGTGGATCACCTTGTCCAGTGGCGCGCAGCGCGCCTGATCCCGCAGGACCGCTGCGGCGGCGACCGTCTTGAACGTCGAGCACATCGCGAACCGCTCCTGCGCGCGGTGGGCGACGACCTGCCCGGTGCGGACGTTGCGGGCGTACACGCCGAGGCGCAGCCCGTACCGCTGCTCCAGTTCGCGCAACTCGCCCTCGGCGCCCCGCCGTTGGGAGGCTGCGGTCGCCGAGGCGGCCGGCGATGTCGCGGCGGTCGTGAGCAGGGCGGTGGACACCACGAGGCCGGCCTTCAACAGGCCGCGTCGCGGCAGGGGGGTGGCACTGGTCATGTGCAGAGGTCTCCCGTACTCGTCGTCGGTTCCCCGAAGCTCCGCCTCCGCGGAGTTCGACGAGGACAGCGAAACAGCCGGACTCCACCCATGTCCAAGAGTGAACTTTGAAGGACTCATAACTTCTTGATATGACTGCTGCGTGGACCTACTCGCGCACCTTGAGGCCTACGTCGCGGCCGTCGACGAGGCGAGCTTCTCGCGCGCGGCCGAGCGGCTCGGAATAGCCCAGCCGCTCCTCAGCCGGCGCATCAAGACGCTGGAGGAGCACTTCGACGGCCAGCTCTTCGACCGTTCGCGGCGCCAGGTCACGACCACCGAACTGGGTCACCTCCTCCTGCCCTACGCCCAGGACGTGCTGGACCGGGCACAGCGGTTGGGCCATGTCGCACGGTCGGCACGGCAGTCGGCGGTACATGGCGTCGGGGTGCCTGCGGACTGCGGGCCTGCCGCCCTGGCACGGGTCATCCGCGCCGGGGCCGAGCGCGGCATCACGTTCGGTGTGCAGGAGCTCCCGCCGGACGAACGCGAGGCGGGCCTGGCCGACACCTCGCTGGCGTATGCGCTGGTACGCGTCCCCCCGGAGCACGCCGCGCTTCGGGTACCGCTCGGCCTGGCGTCCGCACCGCCGCCCGCACCGGAAGGTGCCTGTGCCGACCGGCCCGAGGTCCGGCAGCGGACTCGTCGCCGCGCGATCCATCTGGAGGATCTGCGGCCCCCGCGCGGTAGCGGTGCGACCCGCGGGCGGCCGGCTGCGGTGCCGCTCCTCACCATGATCGAGGACCAAGTCCCCTTCGCGCAGGACCGGTTGCGTCGCGCGGTCGCGCGGGCCGGGCTGCCGGAAGGTACGGTCCGGCCGGCCGGACCGATGGCGACCGCCCTCGCCGAGATGCTCGCGGGACAGGTGACGCTGCTGTGCACCGAGCCGTTCGCGCGGCGGCACGGGGCGAACTGGGCGCCGCTGGGAGACGCCTCGCTGCACCGGGGGTACGACGCCGGCGCGGCACGCCGCCGCGGGGACGAGGCGAACGTACCGGACTGGCTGGCCGCACTGCTGGCCGCCGCGGTCGGCGCCGCGGCGACCGCGCCCACCACGGCACCCGATGCCGCGGGCGAGGACGCCCCGTCCCGACTGGCGGCGCGCGGATGAGCGCCGCCCCGGCAAACCGCCCGGTCTGTGTCGCCGACGACGTGGACCTTCTCGACGTGGCCGAGGCCATCGCCGCCGACTGGGCCGCCCTCGGTGTCCGCGGATCGTTCCTCGCCCGCCACATCGACACCGGCGAGCAACTCGGCTTCGCCGTCGACGAACCGGTACCGCTCGCGTCGGTGGTCAAGGTCCCGCTCGCCCTCGTCGCGCTGGACCGGATCGCGGCCGGGAAGCTCGACGCGGCGCAGCCCGTGTTCGTCGACCCGTCCACGAGCAGTGTCGGACCCACCGGGCTTGCGGCGTTCCGCCACCCGGCCACCGTGGCCGTCGGCGACCTCCTCCATCTGATGCTCTCGGTGAGCGACAACGCCGCCGCCGACGCGTTGCTCGACCTGGTCCCGGTGGTGGACGTCGACGCCCGTCTGCGCGCCTGGGGGTGCTCCGGCATCCGGATGCGGCACCGGCTCAACCGCATGTACGAGTGCGCCGCCGGCGCCGCGGGCAAGGACTTCTCGCTCGCCCTGGAACTGGCCATCCGCGACGACCACTCGGGGCGGCACACCATCGAGACCCTGGACCCGGAACACGCCAACCTCGGCAGCGCAGCGGCTCTGGTCGACCTCCTCCGGCGCGTGTGGCAGGACGACATCGCCCATCCCGAAGCGACCGCGGAACTACGACGGTTGATGGGACGGCAGGTCTTCACACAGCGCCTGGCGAGCGAACTGCGCGCGGACACACTCCGGTTGCACGGCAAGACCGGAACCTTCCTGCACCTGCGACACGAGATCGGCGTGGTCGAGGCCGCCGGCGGCGACCGGGTGGCGATGGCGGCCCTCACCCGCTCCGACCGCCGGGCCAACCTGGCGCCCGACATCGACCTCGCCATCGGCACAAGCGCACGACACGCCTTCGAGGCCCTTCGCCGCTGACCGCGTCAGCACGGTTCGGCACCGAATCGCCCCGCCGTGGCAGAGTTGCCCGCATGTCTCTCTCCACCGTTCGACAGCGAAGACATCTCGCCGCTCTGCTCCTCCTCGGCGCCGTCATACCCCTGACCGCCTGCGGTCAGCAGCGCGTCGCCGCCGGCGCCCCCAGCGCACCCCACAGCGCCGGCCCCGCCGGCCCCGGCGCCTCCCCCTACAGGGAACCCGGAGCGCACGACGGAGCCCCCCACTACCGCGAGAACAACGCCGGCCGCCAACCCCGCGACATGTCCCCCGGCAGCAAAAGGGACGCCCAACGGGAAGCCGACCGCATGGAACCCGTCCTCAAAAACCTCTGGAATCAGGGGAAATGGGACCCCGACAGCGTCCGCTCGGCGATGCTCGCACTCGGATACCAGCAACAGCGGACCGGTCCCGAAGGCGAGCACCTCGGCGGACAACTCGACGTGCGGAGCATGGAACCGCGCTTCGAAAGCGACCACTACGTCACGGCTCCAGGTGCCCGAATCGGTCTCCGCGTGCACAACGACGCCTGCGTCACCGCATTCATCCAGAAGACCAACTACCAGGTCCAGGTCAACGGTCCGTACCTGGAAACCGGCTGTTTCGAACCGCCCTTCGCGCACTGACAACCACGCCGGGCCGGGTCGGCGGCAGCCGGTCCGGGGATGTCAGACGCGGCCCGCGGCCAGGTCCATCAGGCGGGCGAGGACCCGGTCGCCGGAGGCGGCGAGCCCGTCGTGTTCCCATTCGTTGGTGACCCAGGCGCGCGCGGTGCCGATGGTGCGGGCGGTGTCGAGGGACAGGCCGGCGTCCACATAGATGTCGTCGTGGTAGACGACTGCGGCGAGCGGGACGGTGTTGGCGGCGAGGCGGGCCGGGTCGTACAGGGGCGGCCAGTCGGTGCGGCGCGCGAGCCTGTCGGCGGCGTCCGCGAAGGGGCGCAGGCCGCGGATGTCCTCGAACATCCAGGGGTAGATCATCTCGCCGGTGAGCAGCAGGGGATCGGCGTCCTCGGCGAACTCGGGGAGGGCGGCGTGGGTGCGGGAGGCCGACCAGCCGGTGGGGCCGGCGCCCTGTCCGTAGAGGGTTTCCTGGAGGACGGCGTAGAGCGGGTTGTCGGTGAAGCCGGTCAGGGCCATCGCCTGGTACAGGAAGGTGTCGGTCAACTCACCGTTGCCGTCGAGGGCTTCGTCGAGGAGCCAGTGCAGGCGCTCGAACCCGTCGCCCATGCCGAGGACCATGCCGAGGGTGCGCAGGCGGCGGACGGTGAGGCGGTCGCCGTCGGGCAGCCGTATGTCCTGGGACGCGAGCAGGTCGGCTATGTGGCGCAGGCGCGGGGCGTCGTCGGGGTATCGGGCGTAGTGGTCGCGGACCCGGTCCCGTACCCGGGGGAAGGTGCGTGCGTAGACGTCGTCGGCGGTGGCGGTCAGGCCCGGCAGGCCGCCGGCGACGTAGCACGCCCTGAGCCCTTCGGGTGCCTGGGAGAGGTAGGTGAGGGTGAGGAAGCCGCCGTAGCTCTGACCGAGGGTTTCCCAGGGTTGTCCGTCGGACAACTCGCGGCGTATCAGTTCGGCGTCGGCCACGATGGAGTCGGCCCTGAAGTGGCCGAGATGTGCGGCGAGTCGGTCGGGATCGGGGAAGCGTGCGGCGGCTCGTGCGGTGAGCGGGGTGGAGCGGCCGGTGCCGCGCTGGTCGAGGAGGAGGACGCGGTGTGTCTTCAGAGCGTGGGCCAGCCAGCCGGGCGACTTTCCCGATGGGCGGGGGGACTTGCCGCCCGGGCCGCCCTGAAGAAAGAGCAGCCAGGGCAGTTGCTCGCCGGCGCGGGACGGGTCGGCGATCTCGCGGGCGAAGACCTGGAGGGTGTCGCCGCCGGGGTCGGTGTGGTCCAGCGGGACGGTGAAGACGTGGTCGACGGTGGCGTATGCGGGGTTCATGGCTCTCGCATTCGGTCAGCGGGGCTTCAGGCGGGCGTGCAGGCCGCGCCGGGCGGGCTTCTGTTCCTGGGCACTCTCGGCCCACAGGGAGCGGACGTGGCCGAGGTGGCGGGTCATGCACGCCTCGGCGGCCTCGACGTCCCCGGCCACCATCAGGTCGAGGAGTTCGAGGTGCTCCTCGGCCGAGGGGAGCAACTGGTCGCGTTCGTCCAGGGCGGTCAGGCCGTAGAGGCGGGAGCGTTTGCGCAGGTCGCCGACGGTCTCGACGAGCCGGTCGTTTCCGGCCAGGGCGAGCAGGGAGAGGTGGAACCGGCGGTCGGCTTCCAGGTAGCCGATGAGGTCGTGGTCGCGGGCGGCGCGCACGATCTCCTCGGCGACCGGGCGCAGCTCCTCCAACTCCGCGCGGGAGTCGGTACGCGTGATCCGGCCGACCATCGGGACCTCTATGAGGGTGCGGATCTCCGTGTACTGGTCGAGGTCGCGTTCGTTGACCTCGGTGACCCGGAACCCCTTGTTGCGGACCGGCTCGACCAGTCCCTCCCGGGTCAGGTCGAGCATCGCCTCGCGCACGGGGGTGGCGGAGATCCCGAAGTCCTCGGCCAGGACGGGCGCCGAGTACACCTCGCCGGGCCGGAGTTCACCCGAGATCAGAGCCGCCCGCAGGGCGTGGGCCACCTGGTCGCGCAGGCGCTCCCTGGTGGTGTTGAGGTTGCGCTGCTCCAGATGGCCCATGGTCGCGGTGTTCCCTTCGTGCCGGTCGCCCGTGGCCGAGCGGATGACCAGCGTACAATGTCACGTTGTTTTCGCAGGTGGCTATGGGTGTGCGGGGACGAGAGCGTAGGTCCGGGTCGAGGTGTAGAAGTCCAGGGCGGCGCGGCCCTGTTCGCGCGGTCCGCGGCTGGATGCCTTGGTGCCGCCGAACGGCAGATGGAAGTCCACGCCGGTGGAGGGTGCGTTGAGGCGGATCATGCCGGTGTCGAGCTGGTCGAGCCCGTTCAGGACCGCGTCGAACGATGCCGTGTGCACCGAGGTGACCAGGCCGTACGGGACGGAATTGGCGATCCGTACCGCCTGGGCGAGGTCGTCGGCGGCGAGCAGCACGGCGAGCGGGCCGAAGACTTCCTCGCGCAGCAGCCGGTGGCCTGGGGGCACGTCCTCCACCAGGGTCGGCGCCGCGAACCAGCCGCCGCTCTCGCCGGGCACGCGGGCGACCGCGACTTCCGGGAGTCCCTGGGCCACCTCGACCACCCGGCTGCGGGCCGGTTCGCCGATGAGGGGGCCGCAGACGGTGGCGGGGTCGGCGGGGTCGCCCACCGGCAGCGCCCGCAGATGCTCGGCCAGTGCCTCGCGCAGCGGGCCGCGGGCGGCGCCCACCGCGATCACGCGGCTGGTTGCGGTGCACTTCTGACCGGCGTATCCGGCGATCGCGGCGGAGAGGTGGGCGGCGGCGGTGTCCATGTCGGCGTCCGGCAGGACGATCGCCGCGTTCAGCCCGCCCATCTCGGCCTGTACGGGGATACCGCGTGCGGTGGCGGTCCGTGCGACGGTCTGGCCGACCACGGTGGAGCCGGTGAACGAGACGGCGTCGGCGGCCGAGGCGACGGCGTCGCCCTCGATGGCGCCGCCGGGCAGCACCGTGAACACCCCCTCCGGGAGGGCCTGTTGGACGATCTCGGCGAGGCGCTGGGCACAGGCGGTGGCTTCGGGTGCGGGTTTGAGGACGACGGTGTTGCCGGTCGCGAGCGCTGGGGCGGCCTTCCAGCTGGGGATCGCGAACGGGAAGTTCCACGGGGTGATCAGGCCGGCGACGCCGTGCGGACGGCGGCGGGTGAGCAGCAGTCCGGGGCCGGCGGCCGGCTCGTGGACGGTGCCGGTGGAGTCGTAGGGAGCGGCGGCGTAGTAGCGCCAGATCGCGGCGGTGCGGGCGACCTCGGCGCGGGCTTCGGTGACGGGCTTGCCCACCTCGCGGACGGCGAGGGCGGCCAGTTCGTCCGCCGCTGCCTCGACGGCGGTGGCGATCGCGGCGAGCGCGGCCGAGCGGGCCGCGGCGCCGCCGCGCAGCCAGCCGGACTGGGCGGTGCGGGCGCGCGCGACGGCGATGGCTACGCCGGACACGCCGGTCGCGGGGGTCTGTACGAGGAGGTCGGAGGGGTCGGCCGGGTTGCGGGAGACGACCGGGGCCAGGTCGGTGGTCACAGGAGGAAGCCTCCGGGGAAGGGGTCGTCGGGGTCGAGGAAGTACTGGGCGGTGCCGGTGATCCAGGCGCGTCCGGTGATGCGGGGCACGACGGCGGGGATGCCGCCGGTCTGCGTCTCGGCGACGAGGCGGCCGGTGAACCGGGTACCGATGAACGACTCGTTGATGAAGTCCCGTTCCAGCGGCAGCTCGCCGCGGGCGTGCAGCTGGGCCATCCGCGCGCTGGTGCCGGTGCCGCACGGGGAGCGGTCGAACCAGCCCGGGTGGATGGCCATGGCGTGGCGTGAGCGCTGGGCGTCGGAGCCGGGAGCGGCGAGGTAGACGTGTTTGACGCCGGCGATCTCCGGCTGGGTGGGATGCACGGGCCGGTCGGGCGAGGCGTTGACCGCGTCCATGATGGCGAGTCCCGCGGCGAGCAGGTCGTCCTTGCGGGCGCGGTCGAACGGCAGCCCCAGCGCATCGAGTTCGACGAAGGCGTAGAAGTTGCCGCCGAAGGCGAGGTCGTAGGTGACCGTGCCATGGCCCGGTACCTTCACCTTGCGGTCGAGGCCGAGGCAGAAGGCCGGCACGTTGGTGAGCGTGACCGCCGTGGCCTGTCCGTCCTCGACCTGCACCTCGACGCCGACCAGGCCGGCGGGTGTGTCGAGGCGGACGGTGGTGACGGGCTCGGTGACCGGGACCATGCCGGTCTCGACGAGGACGGTGGCCACGCCGATGGTGCCGTGTCCGCACATCGGCAGGAGACCGGAGACCTCGATGAACAGGACGCCGTAGTCGGCGTCGGGGCGGGTCGGGGGCTGGAGGATGGCGCCGCTCATCGAGGCATGGCCCCGCGGCTCGTACATGAGCAGGGTGCGCAGGTGGTCCAGATGCTCGATGAAGTGCAGCCTGCGTTCGGCCATGGTGGTGCCGGGGATCACCCCGACACCGCCGGTGATCACGCGCGTGGGCATGCCCTCGGTGTGCGAGTCGACCGCGTGGAAGACGTGGCGGGTGCGCATGGGTCTCCCTCCGGGTCAGTGGTGGCCGGCCGCGACGGCCTTCTCGGTGATGGCCCGTACCTCGGCCGCGATCCCCGCGGGCAGCGGCAGACGCGGCGGCCGGGTGGGACCCCCGTGGCGGCCGACGATGTCCATGGAGCACTTGATGGCCTGCACGAACTCGGTCCTGGAGTCCCAGCGCAGCAGGGGGTGCAGGGACTTGTACAACGGCAGGGCGGTGTGCAGGTCGTGGGCCACGGCGGCGCGGTAGAGCTCGGCGCAGGCGGCGGGGAAGGCATTGGGGTATCCGGCGATCCAGCCGACGGCACCGGCCAGTGCGAGCTCCACCAGTACGTCGTCCGCGCCGATCAACAGGTCGAGTCCAGGGGCGAGTTCGGCCAGTTCGTATGCCCGGCGGACGTCTCCGGTGAACTCCTTGACCGCGACGATGCTGCCCTCGCCGTGGAGGTGGGCGAGGTGCCCGGGGGTCAGGTCGACCTTGGTGTCGATGGGGTTGTTGTAGGCCACGACGGGCAGGCCGGCCTTCGCGACCTCGGCGTAGTGGCCGCGCACGGCGGACTCGTCGGCGCGGTAGGCGTTGGGCGGCAGCAGCAGGACGCTGCCGCAGCCCGCTTCGGCGGCCTGCTCGGCCCAGCGGCGCGCCTCGGCACTGCCGTACGCGGCCACGCCGGGCATCACACGCGCACCGTCGCCGGCCGCCTCGACGGCGGTGCGCACCACACGGGCACGTTCCTCGTCGGTCAGCGTCTGGTACTCGCCGAGGGAGCCGTTGGGCACGACCCCGTCGCAGCCGTCGTCGACGAGGCGGCGGACGTGTGCGGCATACGCGTCGTAGTCGACGGACAGGTCCTCCCGCAGGGGGAGGGCGGTGGCGACCATGATGCCGCGCCAGGGGCGCTCTGCGCTCCAGTCGGTGACGGCGGAGGTGGTGGTCATGGAGGGAGCCCTTCTTATGAGGCGGATGCGGTGGGGCGGGGCGGTTCCTGTGGTGGGTGGCAGTTGTTCTGTGGTGTGTGGCAGCTCATCCAGGAGGCTGTGGTGCCTTCGAGGGCGGGTTTTCCCGGGCGGCCGTTTCGGCGAGGGCGGCGAGCATCTCCAACCGGACCGGTACGGCCAGCGGCCGACGCTCCGGTGACGGCGGCAGCTGCGCGCCCTGCCCCTCCCCCACCAGGCAGGCCACGGCCGTCCCGCACATCCGGCCCTGGCACCAGCCCATGCCGGCGCGGGTGAGGAGTTTGACGGTGCGGGCGTCCCGGGCGCCGTAGTCGGTCACCGCCTCGCGGATGCGGCCCGCGGTGACTTCCTCGCAACGGCACACGTCCGTCGCATCGTCCAGCCACCGGCTCCATCCGGGGCCGGGTGCGTGTGCGGCGGCCATCACGGCCGCGAAGGCGCGCATCCGGTCGCGGCGGCGGCGCAGCGCACGGACGCGCCCGCCGGCGGTGAGCGCAGGCCGCTCGCGCAACCGGGCCGCAATCGCGACACCCGCCAACTCACCCTCCACGCAGGCGAGTCGGACGCCACCGACGCCGCCCGTCTCGCCTGCCGCCCAGATGCCGGGGACGGAAGTCTGCTGGTCCGCGTCGAGGTCGAGGGCGGATGTGCCGTCCTGGGTACGCCGGGTGGCACAGCCCAGGCCGGTGGCGAGTTCGAGCTGCGGGACCAGGCCGTGCCCCACCGCCAGGGCGTCGCAGGCGATCCGCCGGCCGGTCCCCGGTACGGGCCGCCAGTCACGGTCGAGCCGGGAGACCGTGACGGCCTCCACACGGTCGGCCCCGTGCACCTGGGTCACCGCGCTGCGGGTGCGCAGCCGCACCCGGTGCCGCAGCAGCGCCGTGCCGTGCACCGCGGCCTCAGCCAACTTGTGCACGTCGGCGGCGAGGGCGCGGGGGTGGCGGGCGTAGCCGAGGTAGCCGGACGCCTCGACCACCGCCGGGACGCGGGCCCCCGCCGTGGCGAGCGACGCGGCGACGGCCAGCAGCAGCGGACCGCTGCCCGCCACCACCACCCGCCGTCCGGGCAGCACCAGACCGGACTTCAGCATCGCCTGCGCTCCCCCGGCACCCACCACTCCTGGCAACGTCCAGCCGGGGAAGGGCAGTTGACGCTCGTACGCGCCGGTGGCGAGCAGGACCGCGCGGGCCCGCACCCGGACCGGGCGCTCCCCGTTGCCGTCCGCTCCGGTGGCGGCGTGCACCTCCCACCGGTCCCTCCTCGGCTCCGTCCGGACGACCGTCCAGACATGGTGTCCGGCCAGATACCTCGCGTCACTGTCCGCCAGGCGGCGGCGCAGCTCGTCGAAGGTGGACCAGTCGTGGTGCAGGGCCTCGGGACGGGTGGCGCCGAGTGCTGGGGCGGGATGCCGGTAGAACTGCCCGCCCGGGTGTGCTGCGGTGTCCAACAGGGCGACGGACAGGCCGAGTTCAGCGGCGGTGACGGCACCGGCGAGGCCCGCGGCGCCGGCACCGATCACCGCGAGGTCGTACTCCGGTTCGTCAGACGGCGAGCTCGTCATGGCCGTGTCCTTCCTGGGTGGTGACGGTGTCGCCGGGATGCGCCGGGACCAGGCAGGCCCGGCGGTTGGGTTGCCCGTTGACGGTGGCGAGGCAGTCGAAGCAGTGCCCGATGCCGCAGAAGGCGCCGCGCGGCCGGCCACCGGCGCGGGTGGTGCGCCAGGCGAGAATGCCTGCGGCCCACAGTGCGGCGGCCACGGACTGGCCGGGCAGTGCGGTGATCGGCCGCCCGTCGAAGGTGATCTCGAATGCGGTGTCGGGCGCCGCACCCACGAGCTCGGCGGGGCTGCGGTCACGCGCCATGGCGCGGCTCCTTTCGCGGGACGTCGGGGCGAGGGCCGGGGGCAGAGGTCATCGGGCCTCTCCCCCGCCGAACCGGTCGGGACGGAACGGTGCGATATCCAACGGGAGTTGTCCGTCCGTCAGACTCTCCGCGATGATCCGGCCGGTGGCCGGGGCGAGACCGATGCCCGCTCCTTCGTGGCCGCAGGCGTGCAGCAGCCCCGGTCTGCGCGGGTCGGGACCGATCGCGGGCAGGTGGTCGGGCAGATAGGGGCGGAAGCCCGCGTACGTGCGCAGGGCCCGCACGGTGGCGAGGACCGGGAAGAGCCGTACCGCCTGCCCGGCGAGGCGGCGCAGCGCCTCCACCGACAGGGAGCGGTCGAAGCCGACGCGTTCGCGACTGGCACCGATCAGGACGGGGCCGGCCGGGGTGCCTTCGACGACGGCCGAGGTCTGGAGGGCCGCGGAGTCGCTGGCGACGTCGGCGACATAGTCCGCGGCGTACACCTTGCGCCGCACCACGCGGGGCAGCGGCTCGGTGACGAGCACGAAGCCGCGCCGGGGAAGCACCGGCAGTTCCACGCCGGCGAGCCGGGCCAGTTCGCCGCCCCAGCTCCCGGCCGCGTTCACGACGTACGGGGCGTGCAGTTCACCGGTGGATGTCCGCACTCCCCGGACCTCTCCGGAGGGCCCGGTGAGGATCGCGGTCACTTCCTCGCCGAGCCGCAGTTGCAGCCGGTCGCCGGCCGCGCGGAGCAGGTGGGCGGCGGCGAGAGCGGGCTGCACCTGCGCGTCCTGCGGATAGTGCACACCGCCCATGAGGTCCGGCGCCAGGTGGGGTTCCAGTTCGCGGAGCCGTTCGCCGGGCACCGTTTCGGTCGAGACCCCGTGCTGCGCCTGGCGTGCGGCGAAGTCCCGCAGGGCGGCCATGGCCTGTCCGTCGGAGGCGACGACGAGGCCGCCTTTGGCCTCGTACTCGATCCGCGGCGGCAGGACCTCGGCCAGTTCGCGCCACAACTCCGCTGAGAACAGGGCGAGTTCGAGTTCGGGGCCGGGCTCCTTGTCGGACACCAGCAGGTTGCCCTCGCCGGCACCGGTGGTTCCACCGGCGACGGAGCCGCGGTCGATCACGGTGACGGTCAGGCCGGCGCGGGCCGCGTAGTACGCACAGGCGGCGCCGACCACGCCGGCACCGACGACGATGAGATCCGGGGGGTTTCTCATGGGCACGTCAGTAATATTTCACATTGCACTGCCGTTGCCAAGGGACCTCGCGGCGCCAATCCCCTTGCGTCCGAGCCGATTTGACCCTTGAGCACAGCTGGGTAACGGGAGCGGTCGACATCTTGTCAGTGCAATTTCACATTACTATTTTACGGGCTTCCGGCCTGCGCGGCTGTTCGACTGCTCACGGAGTGGACTTGCTCATGAACAAGCGCACCTGCACCGCCCTCGCCGTCCCACTGACGGCCGTCCTCGTCCTCGGCACCGCCGGCTGCTCCGGCGGCAAGCGCTCCGCGGACGGCAAGAACCCCGCTCTCGCCAACCAGGGCGCGGTCGTCGGCGGCACCCCGAAGCGGGGCGGCACCCTCACCGTCCTGTCCGACCAGGACTTCGACCACCTCGACCCGGCCCGCAACTGGGTCGTCAGCACCATGGACTTCGGCACCAGGCTGCTCTACCGCACCCTGGTGACCTACCGAGCGTCCCCCGGCACCGCGGGCGGCACACTCGTCCCCGATCTCGCCACCGACCTCGGCACCTCCTCCAACGGCGCCCGGACCTGGACCTTCCATCTGAAGAAGGGCGTCAGATACGAGGACGGGACGCCCGTCACCGCCCAGGACGTCAAGTACAACGTGGAGCGGTCCTTCTCACCCGACCTGCCCGGCGGCGCCGACTACGCGGCCCGCTACCTGGTCGGCGCCGAGGGGTACAAGGGGCCCGCACAGGGCGGTCACCTCGACTCCGTCAGGACACCGGACGACCACACGATCGTCTTCGAACTCCGCAAGCCCTTCGCCGAGTTCCCCGACGCCACGGTGCTGCCGACCTTCGCCCCCGTGCCCACGTCCCGGGACAGCGGACCGCGCTACGACAACCGGCCGTTCTCCTCGGGCCCGTACAAGATCGAGTCGTACGGGCGGGGCAAGCGGCTCGTGCTGGTCCGCAATCCGTACTGGGATCCGAAGACCGACCCGGTCCGCAAGGCATACCCGGACAAGCTGGTCGTGGTGATGGGACTGAAGGCCAACCAGATCGACGACCGGCTCATCGCCGGCCAGGGCGCGGACGCCTCCGCTGTCCCCTGGTCCGCGCTGCGGCCGGAGAGCGCGGCCAAGGTGCTGCCGCACCCCGAGGTCCGCAACCGCCTGCTGGCGGAGTCCCAGAACTGCACGGACATGCTCCAGATGCACACCGGGCGGGCCCCGTTCAACGACGTGAAGGTCCGTCAGGCGGTGCAGTACGCCCTCGACAAGGACTCCGTACTGACCGCATCCGGCGGCCCGGCCTTCAACGACCTGTCCACCGCCTACATGCCCGCCACGCTCTTCGGCGGCAAGCAGCCGGACACCCTCGGTATCCCCGCGACCGGAGACACCGCCAAGGCCAGGCAACTGCTCAAGGAGGCGGGCAAGCCGGGCGGCTTCGCCACCGAGATCACCGTCTCGACCGGTGACAAGGGCCGTGCCGAGGCCATCCAGCAGTCCCTGGCCAGGGCCGGCATCAAGGTCACCATCAACACCGTCGACCCGTCGGCGTTCTACGCCACCATCGGCGACACCACCAACCGCACCGATCTCGTCTATACGGGGTGGTGCCCCGACTACCCCTCCGGATCGACCTTCCTCCCCTTCGTCTTCGACGGCCGCTACATCAAGGAGAAGGGCAACTCCGGAAACCACTCCCTCTTCCGCGACCGTCCGACCATGCGGCGGATGGACGAGATCGCCGCGATGACCGACACCCGGCAGGCCAACGACGCCTGGCGGCAGCTCGACGGCGAGATCCTCAAGAAGGCCCCCGCCGTCCCGGTCCTGGTGCGCCGCTGGCCCCTGGTACTCGGCAGCAACATCGCGGGCGCATACGGCCAGACCTCCTTCGGCGGGCAGCTGGACTACGCCTCCGTGGGCCTCAAGGACCCGTCCAAATCAGCGAACTGAGGGGAGTTCGGTCCCATGCACCCGTCCGCACCCGCACCGCCCGCCGCGACGGCGGCGGCGGTCCCCACCTCCGCCGTGCCCAGCAGCCCGTGGCGACTGGCCCGCCGTGAACTGAGCCGGCGCACCTCCGTCAAGATCTCCCTCGCCGTCGTCGGGCTGTTCCTGTTCATGGCAGCCGCCGCCCCGCTGCTGAGTGCGCTCGCCGGCTGGTCGCCCGACGACTTCGACAGAACCGCCGTCGATCCCTACCTGGGCGGCACCCCCGTCGGGCCGCTCGGCGGGATCTCCGCACAGCACTGGCTGGGCGTCGAACCGGTCACCGGGCGCGATCTGTTCGCCCGCGTCGTGCACGGCGCCCAGGTCTCCCTGCTCATCGCCCTCACGGCCACCGCGATCGTCGTGATCGCCGGGACGGCGGCCGGGATCGCGGCCGGCTACTTCGGCGGCCGTACCGACGCGGTCCTGAGCAGGGTCATGGACCTCACCATGTCCTTCCCCTCCCTCATCTTCATGATCGCCATGATGTCGGTGGCCAAGGACGTCAACCGGATCGTGCTGATGACCGCGGTCATCGGCCTGTTCGGCTGGCCCGGCGTCGCCCGCGTCGTCCGTGGCCAGACACTCTCGCTCAGACACCGCGAATACGTCGACGCGGCCCGGGTCGGCGGCGCCGGCTCCTGGCGGATCCTCACCCGCGACGTCCTGCCCGGCGTCGCGGGACCCGTCATCGCCTACACCACCCTGATCGTTCCCGGAATGATCGCCACCGAGGCCGCCCTGAGCTATCTGGGCGTCGGCGTCCGCCCGCCCACTCCGTCCTGGGGCCAGATGATCGCCGAGAGCGTCTCCTTCTACGACACGGACCCCATGTACTTCGTCATCCCGAGTGCCTGTCTGTTCCTGACCGTGCTCGCGTTCACGCTGCTCGGCGACGCCCTGCGGGACATCCTCGACCCGAGGGGAAGCCGGACATGATCCTCTACACCCTGCGCCGACTGGCCGGCGTCATCGGTGTGCTGATCGCCGTCGCCGCGGTCACCTTCACCATTTTCTACGTCCTGCCCTCCGACCCGGCCGCCGCGGCCTGCGGCAAGGCGTGCAGCGCCGACCGCCTGGCCGCGATCCGCTCGCACATGGGGCTCGACGAGCCCCTGTGGCGGCAGTTCTGGGACTTCCTCTCCGGCATCTTCACCGGCCGCACGATGGGCAGCGGCCACTACGCCCTGCACTGCGGATTTCCGTGCCTGGGCTACTCGTACGAGAACAGCGAGGCCGTCTGGGACCTCCTCATGGACCGCCTGCCGGTCTCCGCCTCGCTCGCCCTGGGGGCCGCGGTGCTGTGGCTGGCCCTCGGCCTGAGCGCCGGGGTGGCCGCGGCGCTGCGCAAGGACACCCTCACCGACCGGGTCCTGATGGTCGGCGCGGTCGGCGCCGCCTCACTGCCCGTCTACTTCACCTCGATGATGCTGATCTACGGCCTCATCCGGGTGGCGGGCCTGCTCCCGTACCCCAGTTATGTGCCCTTCACCGACGATCCCGCACGCTGGGCCTCGAACCTGCTGCTGCCGTGGCTGGCACTCGCCATCCTGTACGCGGCCATGTACGCCCGCCAGAGCCGCAGTTCGATGATCGAGACGATGGCGGAGCCCTACATCCGCACCGCCCGCGCCAAGGGCCTGCCCCGCCGCACCGTCGTCGTCAAGCACGGCCTGCGCTCCGGCATGACACCGATCCTCACCCTGTTCGGCATGGACCTGGGCGGACTGCTCGCGGGCGCGGTGATCACCGAATCCATCTTCGGGCTCCCCGGCATCGGGCGACTCTTCTACGGCGCCCTCTCCACCGGTGACCAACCGGTGATCCTCGGCGTCACCCTCCTCGCCGCCACCTTCATCGTCGTCGCCAACCTGGCCGTCGACCTCCTCTACGCCGTCGTCGACCCCCGAGTGAGACTGTGATGCCCGCAGACACCGAACCCCTGTTGTCCGTAAGGGACTTGACGGTGACGTTCGCCACCAAGGACGGCCCCGTGCGGGCCGTCGACGCGCTCTCCTTCGACATCCACCGCGGCCGGACCCTCGGCATCGTCGGGGAGTCCGGCTCCGGCAAGTCCGTCACATCGCTGGCCGTGATGGGGCTGCACAACGGGGCCGAGGTCACCGGCTCGGTCGTCCTGGACGGCCGGCAGCTGGTCGGGCTCGCCGAGCGCGACCTGAGCCGGCTGCGTGGCCGCCGGATGGCGATGGTCTTCCAGGACCCGCTCTCCAGCCTCCACCCCTACTACACGGTCGGCGAGCAGATAGCCGAACACCACCGGGTGCACTTCGGCTCGCGCCGCTCCGCCGCCCGGAGCCGGGCCATCGACATGCTCGCCGAGGTCGGGATCCCGGAGCCGCGGCGCCGGGCCGGCGCATACCCGCACCAGTTCTCCGGCGGTATGCGGCAGCGGGTGATGATCGCCATGGCCCTGGTCTGCGAGCCCGATCTCCTCATCGCCGACGAGCCGACGACCGCCCTGGACGTCACCGTCCAGGCCCAGATACTGGAGCTGATCGCCCGGCTCCAGGAGGAACGCTCCCTCGCCGTCGCCATGATCACCCATGACCTCGGCGTGGTGGCCCGGGTCGCCCACGACGTCCTGGTCATGTACGGCGGCCGGGCTGCCGAACAGGCCCCGGTGGACGCCGTGTTCGCCTCTCCGGCCCACCCCTACACACGTGGTCTGCTCGACTCGCTCCCCCGGCTCGACGACCCCGAGGACACCCCGCTGCGCGCGGTTCCCGGCAGCCCGCCCTCGCTGCTCACCCCCGCCCCGGGCTGCGCCTTCGCGCCCCGCTGCCCACGTGCGGCAGCCGCCGTCGAGGAGGACCGGGAGCGCTGCGCACACCTCAGACCCCGCATGGCCACCACCTCCGGCAGCCACACGGTCGCCTGCCACCTGCCCCTCGGCCCGGCCACCGCACCCGGGCGCCCACGTCCCGAGCACCCGGACCAGATCCGAAAGGCCACTTCCCCATGACGTCGACCAGCACCTCCCCTCCCGCGGCCGCCGGCTCACCACGCCAGGACGCGGCACCGCTGCTCGCCGTCCACGACGTGACCAAGACCTTCCCCGGCAAGCGCGGCCGGACGGCTCCGGTCCGGGCCGTCGACGGCGTGCGCTTCGAGGTCGCGGCGGGCGAAACCCTCGGTCTGGTCGGGGAGTCGGGCTGCGGCAAGACCACCACCGGCCGCATGATCGTGCGCCTCCTGGAGCCGACAAGCGGCTCGATCACCTTCGGCGGACGGGACATCAGCCACCTCGGCCCTCGGGAGCTGCGCCCGCTGCGCCGCCACCTCCAGATGGTCTTCCAGGATCCGTACTCGTCCCTCAACCCCCGCCAGACCGTGGCCAGGATCATCTCCGACCCCCTGCTGGTGCAGGGCAGTTCGGCGGCCGACGCGCGCTGCCGGGCCGCCGAACTCATGGAACTGGTCGGGCTCATCCCCGAGCACCTCGACCGCTATCCGCACGAGTTCTCCGGTGGGCAGGCCCAGCGCATCGGCATCGCCCGCGCCCTGGCCACCCGCCCCCGCCTGATCATCGCGGACGAACCGGTCTCCGCACTCGACGTCTCCGTACAGGCACAGATCGTCAACCTCATGGAACGCCTGCGGAACGAACTCGGCCTCGCCTATCTCTTCATCGCGCACGACCTGTCGGTGGTCAAGCGGGTCTGCGACCGGGTCGCCGTGATGTACCTGGGCCGCATCGTCGAGATCGGGCCGAAGCACCAGGTGTACACGGCCCCCGCGCATCCCTACACCCGGGCGCTGCTGTCCGCCGTACCGCTGCCCGACCCGGTCGCCGAACGGACCCGGGAGCGCATCACGCTGCTCGGCGAACCTTCCCCCAGCTCTCAGCTTCGTTCGAGCAGGGGAGACCCCGGTCGTCCTGCCGCACCCCCGCCCGGCTGCACCTTCCATCCGCGCTGTCCCAAGGCCCAGGCCCGCTGCCGGACCGAGGCCCCGGTCCTGACGGACACGGTGCCCGCGACCGGACGCCGCGTCGCCTGCCACTTCCCCGAGCCGGCCTGACCCGCCGAAGCCGGCGGACGTGGTGGTGCCCTGGAGCCGCAAGCCGCTCCAGGGCACCACCACGTGACGTACCGGGCGGGTTACGTCTTGGTGATGCGTACGGTGTCCGAGTGGCCGTCCGCGCTCAGCACGTCGATCCGCACCCCCGCGCCCGCGTCGGTGAACGACTGGCCGGCCTTGTAGGGCGCATCGTCCAGGGGCCGGCATCCGCTCGGCGGGGTGGTGCCGGGGTGGGCGTCCATGACCCGGATCGGGCCCTTGCCGGTCTCGACGGACGAGTCGACCTTGTAGACGAGTGCCCCGGTCGCACACAGCCCGGTGTCCGCGAGCGCCGCCCGCCTGGACTCGACCACATACGCCGTCGTCGGACCGGTGCGGACCACGGCCAGTTTCGTGCCGCCGCCGTACTCGACGGCGGAGAGCCGGACGGTGTCACTGCCCGCCGACGCCCGGCAGACGACCTGGCTGTCGCCGGTCCAGCCGAGCTTCCACGACTCCCAGCCGAAGTACTGCGGCCCGGCCCCGCTGATCAGGCCCATCACATCCCAGCCGCCGACGAAGCGGTGGGTGTCGCTGCCCGCGTCGAAGGCGTACAGGTCGGGCAACCCGAAGGTGTGCGCGGTCTCGTGGCCGACCAGTTTGGGCCCCCAGTGCCACATGTCCTGACCGAAGGTGACGGCCCACTTGATGCGCTTGCCGTCGGCGACAACACCCTTCGTACCCGGCTCGTACACATACGTCGGCGTGAAGGAGATGGCCGGAGCGTTCCTGGTCGCCACCACGTACACCATGTCGTACCGGGAGAAGTCCACCTCCGGATCCGCGGCGGCCACCGCGTCCTTGATGTACGCCTCGTGCGTCTCGTGGCTGAAGCCGCGCTGGAAGTGGTAGTCCGTGGACTTGTGGGGCATCCGCACCCAGCGCCGATGCTGGGTGATGGCCAGCCATGCCTTGCCGTACGACGACCGCCACACCCAGTCCGCGCCGGGCGTGATCTGAGCCGCGTCGTCGGCCGGGGACTCGGTTGCGGGGGCGTCCGGGAAGTCCACGAAGATCATGCCGACCCTGATGGTCCCGGCGGGTCGCTGGAAGACGGAGTAGTCGGTGCGGTGGCCCTCGTCCGTCCAACCGGTGCGCCCCGGCAGCGCACAGGCGTCCGCACGGTCTCCCGCCTTCGGCCTGTCCGCCGCCTTGCGACCGTCGGCCGTGTGGGAACTCCCTGCTGCGTCGGGACCTCCCGCCGCCCTGGATGCGAGGGATGCCTGGGCGGACGGGATCCCGACAAGAGCCGGCAGCAGGACGGCGAGCACCCCCGATATCAGCGCCGCACGCCTACCGCCGGCGACAAACCGCAAGAGCTTCATAGGGCGTGAACCTCCATCTGAACGACGTGTGACATGTCACATAAGACTGAGGGGCGCCGGCCCTGTAAGGAACCTCCCGCCGGTCCATAACATCCGCGCCATGGATCTGGAGATTCGGCACCTGCGGGTGGTGTGCGCCATCGCCGAGGCCGGCAGCCTCACCCGGGCCGCCGCAGCGCTGAGGACGACCCAGCCCGGCCTGAGCGCCCAACTACGGCGGATCGAAACCCTCCTGGGCGGCGCGCTGTTCGACCGCAGACGGGCGGGCACCTCACCGACGCCGCTCGGTGAGCTGGTACTGTCCCGCGCCCGCGCCATCCTTCCGGGAGTCGACCAACTCCTCGTCGACACCGATCGCGCCACGCGTCCCACCGCGGCACCCACCCGCGTACGCGTCGGCTCGGTAGGAGCCCCACTCCTCGGCCATCTCCTGCTCGCCATACGGGAGTTGCTCCCCGCATCGAGCGAAGTGACCGCACGCTGCCAGTACGCCCCCGGCCCCCTCCTGGACGATCTCTGCGCCGGCCGCCTGGAGGCCGCGGTCCTCGGCAACCACCCCGGCCAGGATCCGGCGCCCCGCCACGGCGTGGTCCTGCACCCACTCGTCACGGAGCCCGTCTTCGCGCTGCTGCCCGCCGGCCATCCCCTGGCCGCCCTGGAGGAGGTGAGTCTGGCCCGGCTCGCCGAGGAGGACTGGGCCGCGCCCCGCCCGGACAGCGACCGCACCCGCGAGTACTGGTCATCCGTCCTCTCCCTGACCATCCGTCACCCCCGAATTCCCTACGAGGCCGAGGGGCGGCAGCTGATCGAGATCGTCCGCGCGGGCCTGGCCGTGAGCCTGTGCCAGGCCACCTTCATCGACGTGCCGGGCATCGCCGTACGCCCGCTGGCCGGCAACCCTCTGTGGTATCGCCACGTTCTTGCCTGGCACCGCGACGGCCCACTCGCCGGGCACAGCGAGGCGCTGCTCCGGCGCGTCCGCGACGGCTACCTCAAGGTCTGCGCCGCCAGCCCCGCATACGCGCGCTGGCGGCAACGGCATCCGGACGCGGCACAGCCGTCGCTCTGAGAGGAGAGGGCGGCTTCGCCGGTGCGGCCCACACCGCTTTCCCGCCACCCGTCATACGTCACCCGGCACGACTCAGCGTGGGCATCACCCGGCACCGGCTACCCCGACCCCTCCCCGAATCCCTCGGGAATATCCCCGCCCACCAGGGAATTTGAGACGGAGTCGGACCGTTGATCAACAGACCTGGAGGCACACATGGCGAACGAACGCGCACTGGTACTCGGAGGCGGCGGCGTGGCCGGAATCGCCTGGATGACGGGCGTACTGGCCGGCCTCGCCGACGCCGGGGCCCAGGTCGGCGACGCGGAATACCTGCTCGGCACCTCGGCGGGTTCGGTGGTCGCCGCGCAGATAGCCAGCGGCGCCCCGCTGGCCGCGCTCTACCGCACCCAGGTCGAACCGGCCCTCCAGAGCCGCGAGTTGCAGCCCCGGGAGGGAGCGCTCACAGAACTCTTCGAGTTCGGCGAAAAGCTCGACACGGAGGTCTTCGACCCCAGGGAACGACGCCGGCGCATGGGCGAGATGGCGCTGGCCGCCGACACCGTCCCGGAGCCCGACCGCCTGGCCGTCATCGAGGCCCGGTTGCCGTCCCA
Source organism: Streptomyces albospinus (assembly GCF_014648695.1). Classification (GTDB taxonomy): domain Bacteria; phylum Actinomycetota; class Actinomycetes; order Streptomycetales; family Streptomycetaceae; genus Streptomyces; species Streptomyces albospinus. The sequence goes on along the minus strand of NZ_BMRP01000010.1, from coordinate 18,990 downwards.
CTCCTGGCCGGAACGCCCCCTCGACATCATCGCGTTGGACGCTTCCACGGGTGAGACCCGACGCTTCGACCGCGCCTCGGGCGTCTCCCTGGTCAGCGCGGTGGCCGCGAGCTGTGCGGTCCCCGGCGTCTGGCCCCCGGTGACGATCGGCGACGCCCGGTACATCGACGGAGGCATCCGCTCGCTCACCAACCTCGACCTCGCGGCCGGCCACTCCCGCGTCCTGGTCATCGCCCCGATGCCCGACCCGGTGCTGGAGGCCGACGCCGCGGCCATCGCCGAGCACGGCCGTATCGAGGTCATCACCCCCGACGAGGCCGCTCGCGCCGCCTTCGGCACGGACCCGCTGGTCCCGACCACGCGAACACCGTCCGGTCACGCCGGTTTCGCCCAGGGCCGCGCGCTCGCCCGGACGGTGACCGCGCTCTGGAACGGCGCATAGCCCCGGTCGCCCCGGGGGAAGCACCATCAGCTCCGCTTGTCGAGGCATCGTGAAGCCACGCGGCACCCGTCCTCCCCGCTGCCAGACAGTCGGCCAGTGCCTGTTCATCCGACGGCACATGCAACGAGAAACGGGGAACACGCAATGGCGCCTTCGAAGTTGACGATCCCCACGATCGCCGCGGCCACAGCGCTCTCAGCCGGACTGACCACCGACCGGCGGTAGCACCGACCCACCGCACACGGCTGCCCCGCTCTGTCCGGCACCCCCTGCCTCACACGGACATGCCCATCATGCCGTCGCGCCCGTCATCTCGTTCATGCCATTCCGGGCTGTGACTGAGGTCCTCGCGCGGGGCTTCGTCCCAGGGCAGGGGCCTTACGGGCGTAGCGCCCGGGGGTGATGCCCACATGCCGCTTGAAATGCCGGGTGAGGTGCGACTGATCGTGGAAGCCCACCGCGGTCGCCACCTCCGCGGGCGGCCGGCCGTCGAGGAGCAGCCGTCGGGCCCGGTCGATACGGCGGGCCATCAGGTACTGATGGGGAGCGATACCGAACGCACCGCTGAAAGTCCGCACGAGGTGCGCAGGGTGGGCGTGCACCAGCTGCGCCGCCTCCTCCAGCGTGATGCCCTGGAGCAGCCGTTCGTCGAGGAGTTCCCGCAGACTGTGGGCCAGGCCGCGGCGGGTCCGTGGTGCCTGGGTGACGAGCCGGGGCCGCAGATGACCGCGCAGCCGTTCGCCGATCAGGGCGAGGCGGCTCTCCGCTTCCAGCTCGTCGCCCCGGTGCGCCAGGGCCGAGTGCAGCTGCCCGACGCGCCGGCGCAGAAGCGGGTCGACCAGGTCGGGGCCGTCCACTGCCGGGCCGATGAAGCTCTCGTCCAGCTGCGTCAGGTCGAGGTAGAGCACCCGCTTGCGGAAGCCCTGCGAGGTGGCGGGTGAGCCGTTGTGCGGTACCTGCGGCGGAAGAAGGGAGACCGTGTCGTGCGGGGTGCAGCGCTCGCGGCGGTTCAGGTCGTAGCGCACCGCACCGTCGTCGACGATCAGCAACGTCCACACGTCGTGCACGTGCATCGGGTATGCGTGGTCGGTGAAGTGGGCATGGAAGACCTCGACGACACCCGGTACCTGCGGGCGCCACGCGGAAATCTCCTGCCGGCAGTCCATGCAAGGAAGGTACAAGACGGTCCGGCGGCGCGTTCGGCAGGCTCGGAGTCATGACGACCGAGACCACTCCCGTACGTTTCGACACCAAGATCGCCGTTCTGCTGCGTGAGGACCTGGCGCCCTGGCAGCGGCTGAACGTGACCGCGTTCCTGGTCAGCGGGCTCGGCACGGAGCTTCCTGAAGTGATCGGCGAACCGTATGCCGACGCCGACGGCACCGCGTACCTGCCGATGTTCCGCCAGCCCGTCCTGGCCTTCGAGGGCACGAAGGAGACACTGACCGCCGCCCACGGCCGCGCCCTGTCCCGCTCGCTTCCCCGGTCGGTGTTCACCTCCGACCTCTTCGCCACCGGCAACGACCATGACAACCGCGCGGCTGTACGGGCCGTGCCGAAGGACCAGCTGGATCTGGTGGGGCTCGCCGTCCACGGACCCCGCAACGCGGTCGACAGGGTGCTCAAGGGCGCCCGCATGCACCCCTGAGCCCCGTCTCCCGCCCCCGCCGGCGTCCCGGTCGGTCTCGCTCCCAGGGCGCGGCGGCCCGGCGGACGGCATGGGTAACGCGCCGCCGCCGGCCGGAAGATCATGTGGAGAGCGCAGCGGATGGCCTGTGCGGACGGAACACGCCGAGACCTGCGGCGGACCGGGCACCCGGCGTGACGCGTCCTGATGAGTCGTCGAGACCGACTCTCCCGGTGAAGGGCCGTCAGTCGAGCGGAGGCATGGTGCCGAGTGTGTCCGACCCGGCGCCTCGCCGCCGGGCGCGGTGCACTGCACAGCCGAGAAGCGCTGCCAGGGCGGCGAGTCCGGCGATCGTGGTCAGCGCGGCCGGCAGCCCGAACTCCTCGGCGAGGAACCCGATCGACGGCGGTCCGAGCAGGATTCCGGAGTAGCCCAGGGCCGACGCGGTGGCCACACCGCCGGCGCCCCCCAGCGCCCCGGCGCTGCTGATCGCGATGGGGAAGACGTTGGCGAGACCGAGCCCGGTCAGGGCATAACCCGTGAACACCAGCCAGGTCTGCGGTGACAGGGCTCCGCACAGCATCCCCACCGCAGCGACGACAGCACCGGTGACCAGGACGGGAGTATTGCCCAGCCGCTCCAGGAGCCGGGTGCCGGACATCCGGGAGAGTGTCATGGTGAGCGCGAACCCCGCGTAACCGGAGGCCGCCACGCCTGGTCCGGTGCCGAGATCTTGTGCGAGGTGCAGGGATCCCCAGTCGGCCAGCGCGCCTTCACCGTACGCGGTGCACAGGGTGATCAGCCCGTACACCGTGATGAGCAGGCGGGTCCGGCCCGTCGTCGCCCGGCTGTTGCGGAGGGCGGCTGCCGCACCCCCGCCGGTACCGGGTGTCGGGGCGCGCAACAGCACCCGTCCTGCGAGCGCGGTGGTCAGGAGTCCGGACCCGGTGAGGAGCAGCAGATGGGGCAGCGGGGCCAGGTGTGGGGCGAGGACACCGCCGATTCCCGCGCCCGCCAGTCCGCCCGCGCTGAAGGCCGCATGGAACGACGGGAGGATCGGGCGCCCGATCACCTCGGCCAGGTCCACAGCGGCAGCGTTGAAGGCGACGTTCAAGCCGCCGTAGGCAACCCCGAAGACGAGGAGCACCAGGCCGAGTTGGAGGGCCGATCGGGTCAGCGGGGGCAGGGCTACGGATAACGACAGCATGGCCGCCGTCACCACCGTCACCTGGTGATTGCCGTATCGCCGACACAGCCGCCCGGCCAGCAGCATCGTCGTGACCGAGCCCACCGAGACGCCCAGCAGGGCGAGCCCGAGCATGCCGGCCGATGCATGGATCTGCTCCTTGATCGCGGGGATGCGTACGACCCACCCGGCAAAGACAAAACCGTCGAGCCCGAAGAAGAGGCTGAGGGCCCAGCGCAACCGGGCGACGGGCAGCGATGTGCCGGAGGGGCGGTGCCGACCGGAAGCCATGTCGCGGTCCGTTCCTCTCCGGGCCGCACCGGCGAGGGAATCTTCAGCTTCAGAGGGTGCGGGAACCACTGATGCGGGAACCACTGATGCGGGAACTACTGATGCGGGACCCACTGACGCGGAAACCATGGGCGCCGAATCCACTTCTTTCACCTGGTCTGACCTCGGCTTTCTGCATGGATGTACATGTCGTCCTTGAACTGCTCCCCTGCGAACCGTCATTGCGCCTGCCGCGCACACCGATCGCGGGACTGCGAGGCGCAACGGCCGTGACTCCTACGGCATGTGCGAGCCCTCAGGTTCCCCGCTTCTCCCGGTGTGGCGCGCGCAATGCGCGCCGTACGCGGAAGACCGTCCCGGCTAAGGGAGTTGACGAGGCAGTTGAGGCCGATGGTCCGGAGTGCCCGGCGCTGCCGATCGTTCCGTTCGTGGCGGGGGCGCAGCCGGCGGCTGGGAGCTGTGCGGGCCGCATCGTGCGCAGGGCTGCGGGCCCGGCTCAGTTCCGTATGCGATGGGCGAGCATCGTGCCCGCTGTGGCCATGACGAGCCCGGCGAGCATGAGCGGGCCCAGCCGCTGGTGGAGCAGGAGGGCCGCGAACACCGCGGTGACCATGGGTACCAGATAGAAGAGACTGCTGATCTGGCTGGTGCCGTGCCGTTGCAGCAGCGCATACAACAGACCTACGCCGACGATGGAGTTGATGGCCGCGGCCCATATCAGGGCCGGCCAGTAGCCGGCGGTGAAGGTCACCTCGAAACCCTCGGCGAACAGCGCGGGCAGCAGTGTGGCGACCGCAGCGGCCAGCAGTTGCACGGCGTTGCCGGTCACCGGCTCCATCCCGCGACAGAACCGCTTCTGGTAGACGGTGCCTGCGGAGATGCCTGCCAGGGCGAGCAGGAGAAAACCGAGCCCGGCCACATAGCCGCCGTCGAGGTGGAGGTTCTCGCTCACCGCGAGCGCCACCCCGCCCAGTCCGAGCACAAGCCCCACGTATTGACCGCGGGTGACGCGCTCATGGAGTACCGGCACGGCCAGCAGGGAGGCGGTGAGCGGGTAGAGCGCGATGATCAGGGCCGCCAGGCCGGACGGCACACCGAGATCCATGCCCACGTAGATGCTGGAGAACTGCACGGCCTGGACCAGGACCCCGGCAACCGCGAGGTGGCCCAGCCGGCGCCATCCCGGCCAGGCGTCGCGGCGTACCAGTGCGACGGCCAGCAGCAGGGCCCCGGCGACGGCGAACCGCAGTGTCGCAAAGGTGTAGGGGGCGGAGTGACGCAGGCCGAGCTTGCCGGAGATGAATCCGGAGCTCCACACGATCACCAGGACGGTGCGGAGCAGGAGGTCGCGGGCTCCGTGGCCGCGGCCCTTGCCGCTTCCCGGGTCGTTGCCGGACCGGAGGGCGGTTCCGACTCCCGCGGTTCGCACGATGGCATGTGACTGCATGGCACTTCCCCGTTCCGTTGAACGTGCGCTTGAGACAGCGCGCGTGCACTAAAAAGTACGTGAGTGCAAAATACCGCACACGCTCACCGTCGTCAGCTCACGAGCGGGAAATCGCCGGGTTTCCGGCGGCAGGAGGCAGCCCGACCGGTCACAACGGCGGGTGGAAGAGGCGCGGTTCAGGAAAGGCCCGAGGCGGCTACGGGCCGCAGGTCAGTACAGGCTGCTGAAGAGCATCGCGACCATGCGCGCCGGTTCGTCGGTGTCATTGCGGAAGGTGTGCGGATGCCCCGCGGACCACCGGACGCAGTCCCCTCTGTGCAGGGTGTGGTCCAGCCCGTTGTACCGGGCCACCAGCGTCCCCTGGGTCACGATGATCAGGTCCGTGCCCTCGTGCTGGAGGTCCTCGCCCAGCGCCGAGTGCGGCGCGAAGTCGCCCTGGACCACCTGGTATCCCAGTTCGGGCGCGCGCAGCACGCGGTAGGTGACGCCTGGCGCCCGCTCGATGACCGCCTGGTCCCGGAACGGGAAGACCGACGGCGCGGCCCGGCCCTGCGTGAACCCCAGGAACGAGCCGACGTCATGGCCGAAGACCCTTGCCAACCGCGCCAGTCGCTCCAGTGCGATGTCCGTCTCGCCCCGCTCCAGCGCCGCCAGGAACGAGACCGAGAGCCCGCACTCGGCGGCCACCTGGCGCAGCGACATACCCCGTTGCGTACGAAGCCTGTGCAGCACTTCACCCGGGGAGGGAAAGCCCAGTTCCGGATCCCGGCGGGCCGCAGCGGGACGTGTCGAGGAGGCCGGGTCGGTCATGAAGCGCATTCTAGTTCGCCGGGCAGCGGCCACCCGCCCGGCGGGTCTCCGAGGGCCGGCGGCCTTCGCCACGGGTGACGGTTCCGCCGCTTCGGCCGCTCACGGCGCGGCGCTCCCCATCGACGGCGGCAATCCGCAGCGGGCACAGGAGGCCATCGGCCGCAGAACCAGCGACGTCGGATGCCGCGGGATGGGGGCCGGGTTCACTCCTCGACGAGGGTGGCGAACGCCGCACACATCAGGCGGATGCTTCGCCGGAACTTCTCGCCCTGGCTCAGCCGGGGCATCCGCTCGATGACCAGCGGGAAGCGTGCCCGCAGGTCGGCGTAGACTTCGGCGGTCACAGCCGGGGCCGGGGAGTCGCCCTCCTCCTGGAGTACGAAGCCGGTGACGTGGCTGAGCAGGGTGTCGGCCGCGATACCGCAGTGCGCAGTGGGCACACCGGCGCCGAGGAGGGTCTGAAGGAGGCGCTCCATCAGGGACAGCGCGCCGGAACTCAGCGTTCTGGGACTCTCCGCCAACAACATGGCGCCGCCTGGGTGCTGTTGGATGCTGCGGCGTAGCGCCTCGGCCTGCGCTTCGATCTCGTCCTGCCAGGTCGCCTCGGGCGGCAGGGCGGCCAATGCGGTGGTACCGGCGTCGTATGCCTGCCGGCAGACGCGGTCGGCCATCAGCGCCAGCAACTCGTCCTTGCCGCGCACGTGGTAGTAGAGGCTGCCCGCATGCGTGCCGAGCCGCTGGGCCACCTGACGCATGGACAGGCCGTGGTAGCCGACCCTGGCGAAGGTGGCCATGCCCGCGTCGACGATCCGCTCTTTGGTGAGCTTCATGCCCACCACCGTACAACGGCTTTCCAACACCGTTCAAAACCTGTGCTAGCCTCCCCCTGTCATTTTCGAACAGTGTTGGAAAAAGGGGGGCGGACATGGGGGAAGTACTGTTCAACGTGACCACGGCCGCGCTGATGGTGCTGATGGTCAACAGCGGCCTCGGGGCGGTCGGGCGCGACTCGCTGCGCGGGCGCCCGATCCCGTGGGTCGCGGTCGGTTTGACCGTGCTGACGGTCGGCGGCGTAGCGCTCCAGCTGTGCTGGTCGGGCGCGATGGCCGCACTCGACCACGACCCCGCCAAGACCGGTTGGTGGCGGGTGTTCACCTCGGTCTTCATGCAGAACGGCGGCATCGCCGGCGCGGCCTGGAACATCGCCACCCTCGCCGCGGTGGCCGCACTCGCGCAGTGGCTCTGGGGCGGCCGGCTGACGGTGGCCTTCTTCCTCGCCGGCATCCTCCTGCCGGAGTGGATCGACACCCTGCTCGGCCTGGGTGGGGGTCCCAGCACCGACCCCCGGAATTTCGCGGGCAGTTCCGGCGCCACCTACTTCCTCGGCGCCGCCCTGGCGCTGGCCCTCCTCGCACACACGCGAACCACCAAGGAGCGGATCCTCGCGATCAGCGTGCCGGCGCTCGGCCTGCTGATGTGGATTCTCCAGGAGAACGGCCACGGGCTGGTTTCCGTGGATGGATTCGCACTCAGCGCCTTGGTCTGGGCGACACGCCGCCGCCTGTCACGCCCGGCAACCACCCCACAGCAGTGAACCGCGGCACAGCAGTCACTGCCACAGCCACAGCCACAGCCACAGCCACAGCCACAGCCACAGCCACAGCCACAGCGTGACGATTCCATCAGGGGCTCGCGGACGCCACCGCCCGGACATCGCGACGCTCATGTCGCGGCACCTGGAGCCGACGCGCTCGCCCAGGCGCGGCGACACACCAACGAGAAGAGGTTCCTCCCCGTTCGGGAAGGAACCTCTCTCCTGGAGCGCCTGGCCGGCCTTGCACCTGCATCTCCCACCGGCTGGTGGACGTCTTTCCTTGGACCACAGACGCGCGACTCCCGCCCGCAGGGCCGGAGTTGCGTCGTGATCATTCCTGAACTGCTGGACAGCCTCCGCATGTCCCACTCCTCGCCGGCACGCAGTGCACGGCCGGCACCACCGCGGTGGCCCCGCCCGGGAGCACAAGGGGCCGAAAGAGACGCGCCCTGCGATCCGACGGCCCGTCGGCCCATCGGCCCCTCAGCCGGGCGCATGTCACGCTTCGCCGTGCCGTCCCGTCCTGAGGGCAAGAATCGATGCACACGAGGCACCTTCGCGACGCCGTCTACGGCGTGGCCGCGCCGGTTCGCCCGTCACACCGCCGTGCCAGCACTGGGCCTCCTGCTCGGCCTGCTCGGCGTAGGCGTCGCGATCCCCGTCGCCCTGCTCGTCATCGCCTCCCCGAGGAAAGACAGCCTGACTAGGCAGTAGCGGCTCTCGTCCGTCCCAGGAAGAGGCTTGTGACCACCTTCACGTGGGCGCGTCCGCCGTGTTCGTCCACGATGCGGGCCATTCTGTCGAAGACCCGCTCCCGGGGCTCGGGCGGGAGCGCCCGGTAGCCGCTGTAGGAGGTGAGCAGGCCGATGAGTGCGGACGTGGACCGTTCGTGTACGGAGGTGTAGAGGCGGTGGTCCGGGTCGACGAAGCCGGTCGCCGTCATCTCGCGCCACTGGCGGGACTCGGGGCCCCGGCGCGCGGGACGGGGGCGGGGGTCGAGGAGGGTGTCCTGCGGAATCTCGATGCCGAGCCGGGTGTGGGCGGCGGTCAGCCGGTCCGCCAGCTCGCCGCACTGGAGAACCCAGTGGTTCCAGAAGAGGGCGATCGCTCCGCCGGGAGAGAGCGCGGCCTGTGCCCTCGCCCATCGCACGTCCGGGTCGACCCAGTGCCATGCCTGCGCGCAGTACAGCAACCCGTACTGCCGCGTGGGATGCCAGGCTTCGAAGTCGGCGACCTCGATACCGACACTGCCATCGGGCAGTTCCGCACAGCGGCGGCGTAGTACCCGGGCCATGCGGACGTCCGGTTCGACGCATGTCACCGGTACGCCGGACCGTGCGAAGGCCAGCGTCGCCTTGCCGGTGCCGGCCCCTACTTCCAGTGCCGGTTCGCCCGCGGCGAGAGCGGAGAACTCCAGGACGTCGTCGAGGAGTTGCCGGGGGTAGCCGGGCCTGGCTGTGTCGTACTGCTCGGCGTCGTTGCCGAAAATGTGGCGGCGCGACTGCGCCGGCGCCGGGTCGTTGCTGGAATTCCCGTACGGCATGGACGTCACGGTAGGTCACGCGCGCGGCCACCGGGAGGGCGCCTTCCGTGAGTCGGCCATTCTCCGATCTGCCCGCACCGGACCTTGCCGGTCCGCGGCACCACCTGCCCCGCCGGTCCACGCTCCCGTCGATGTCCGGATGGTGGGTGGTGTGTAGGCCATGTCGAGCATCCCTATGAACGCAGCGGCACCGTGCTCCCGTCCGCGGCCACCAGAGCGGCGGCGCCGGCCGGTTGCTCGTCGAGGCCGGTCACCTGGAGGACGACGGCGCCGCCGCTCTTGCGCAGCACAGTTGCCACCCCGATCCGGATGGCCGAATCCACGGCGCCGGTGACCGGCTGCGGGCCAGGGCCGGCCACCGTCTCCGGAGTGCTGCTGCGGACCCCCGGCGCCCGTCACGGCATGGGGACGGGGCCGTGGGTCGTGCCTCGTGGGTCGTGGATCGTGGGCCGTGGGTCAGGCGAGGGCGACCAAGTCTCGGTAGTCCTCGCTCCACAGGTCCTCGTCCGCGTCCGGCAGCAGCAGGACGCGGTCCGGGCGCAGCGCGTCGATGGCGCCCTCGTCGTGGGTGACCATCACGATCGCGCCGGGGTAGGCGCCGACCGCGGCCAGGACCTCGCCGCGGGAGGCGGGGTCGAGGTTGTTGGTCGGCTCGTCCAGCAGCAGCACGTTCGCCCCTGAGTGGACCAGGCCGGCCAGGGCCAGGCGGGTCTTCTCGCCGCCGGAGAGCACCCTGGTGGGCTTGTCGGCGTCGTCCCCGGTGAACAGGAACGCGCCCAGCACTCGCCTGGCCTCCCCTTCGGTCAGGTGCGGCGCCGCGGCTGCCAGGTTCTGCCGCACCGTGCGGGCGGCGTCGAGGGTGTCGTGCTCCTGGGCGAAGTAGCCCAGCCGCAGCCCGTGCCCGTGCACCACTCGCCCGGCGTCCGGCTGCTCCACGCCTGCCAGAAGGCGCAACAACGTGGTCTTCCCTGCGCCGTTGAGGCCGAGGATCACCAGGCGGCTGCCGCGGTCCATCGCCAGATCCACGCCCGACAGCACCCGGTGATCGCCGTAGGACTTGGCCAGGCTGACCGCGCCCAACGGCACCCGCCCGCACGGCTGCGGCTCCGGCAGCCGAATCCTCGCGACCTTCTCCGCCCGGCGGGCCGGCTCCAGTTCGGCGAGCATACGGTCGGCGCGGCGCGCCATGCTCTTGGCCATCACCGCGGTCGACGAGCGCGCCTTCATCTTCTCCGCCTGGGCGTGCAGCGACGCCGCCTTGCGCTCGCCGTTCGCCCGCTCGCGGGTGCGGCGCCGCTCGTCCGCCTTCCGCTGGGCCAAGTACGTGTCCCAGCCGGTGTTGTGGATGTCGATCGTGGCGCGTGTGGCATCCAGATGGAAGACCCGGTTGACGATGTCGGCGAGGAGGCGACTCTCGTGACTGATCATCACCAGGCCGCCCTGATAGCTTTGCAGGAACGTCCGCAACCAGGCGACCGAGTCGGCGTCCAGGTGGTTGGTCGGCTCGTCCAGCAGCAGCGTGCCACCGTGCCCGGCGAACAGGATGCGCGCCAGCTCCACCCGGCGCCGCTGCCCGCCGGACAGCGCGCCGACCGGTTCGCGCATGACCCGGTCCGGCAGCCCCAGTCCGGCCGCCACCCGGGCCGCCTCGGCCTCGGCCGCATAGCCGCCGCCGGCCTGGAACGCGGCCTCGGCGCGTGCATAGCCGGCCATCGCCCGTTCCAGCGCGCCGTGTCCGTCGGCCTCGGCCATCGCCACCTCGGCCGCCCGCAGGCGACGCAGTGCGGCATCCAGGCCACGGGCGGACAGGATCCGGTCGATGACGGTCACCGCCGGGTCGGCGGCCCGGGAATCCTGCGCGAGGAACCCCACCGGACCTGTATGCGTGATCACGCCGCCGGCCGGCTTCGAGCGGCCGGCAAGAGCCGTCATCAATGTCGTCTTACCCGCCCCGTTGCGGCCCACCAGGCCGATACGGTCGCCGGGAGAGACGGTGAACGAAACGTCGGACAGCAGCAGGCGGGCGCCCGCGCGCAGCCCAACACCGCGAACGGTAATCATGGAATTACGCTCCGAGATAGCAAAAGGACACACTTCTGACGTGGAAGCGGGTCCTCGCTAGGAAACTCGGGGCGTAGACATACGCCCACCATACAAGGCGGGGCGAGCAGGCCCTTCATCCTTTTCCTGCATACCCGACAGGACCGACTGGGCCCGGCCGCCCCTGCCATGGTCTTCCCGGCCACCTGCCCGGCGCCGAGCCCGTGAGCGATCTCCGGTGCACCCAGGCCTTTTTGCCCGTCGACAGGCCACTGCCGCCGCCCGATGAGCTGAGCCGGCGTCGTTGTCGGCGGCTGGGCAGCCTGTCCGTTGGGAGGCAGGGAGCTGGCGGAAGTCGGACGCACACGCCGGTGTCGGCGGTGCTCCGTGGACGCCTCGCCCCCGCTCGCCGGAGATGATGCGCGCCCCTGTCGGCGGCGGCTGAACATCAGCCACCGCCGACAGGTCAGTGACGGCGCGGAAGGCATCGGACGTCACACATGGCTCAACCCAGCACCCGTCACGGTTACTTCTTGACGTACAGGTACTGGACGAGCATCGGGAGATCGGTGACCTGCACCAGCTCCTCGTGGCACACATACTGGTGCCAATTTCCGGCAGTCACTCCCTGGTCACCTATCTTTCGACAGGAGGCAGCGTCGCCCATGAACGAGCGCTCCAAGGTGTATCCGGCCGGCGGGGTCCAGTCCGCCTGAGGCGAGCGGGGAGCGGCTGCTTCGCTCGCCGGTACCGCAGTCTGGACATGCGTCTTCAGGGACGCGACCTGAGGAGTTGTCGCAGCCTGCGCGATGCCCTGGGTGGAGATGGCGACTGCGGCACCGGCCACAACGACACCCGCAGCAGCAATGATCTTTTTCATCTTCATGACGTGCTCCTTTGCCAGCGAAGCGACGAGATTCTGCCCGGGGACGCCCCCGCACACGAAGGGCGTCCCCCTCGAACGAACGAGGAGTCAGAACCTCATGAGATAATTTCGGCAACCACACAGGGGACGAAGGCAATTCAACCCTCGGGGCAAAGGCCAGAATTCCGTCGCGCGCACGCCAGCCATGACGTACAGCGCGGCGCTCTGCGCCCGGTCACCCCACCAGGAAAGTCGCGTCAGGCCGCGCATTGAATCCCTGCAACACCTACGGCCTGTCCCAGCCTTCCCCTGCCCTTCACTCTCGAAGGTCCCTGTAGTGCGCTAGAGACACTTTCACGGATTCACGGCGACAGTCGACGCCGTAAAGTGAGAAGCACTTGATCTTGAGTGGCCTGAAACGGTGGGCCCGCAGGGAAGAGCCCCTCCTGCGGGACCTCAAGAAGCGGAGAACGGCATTCCCATTCACCGCCCAACTGCCCGTCTCACCCTGTGTAGTTGCCGCACCGGTCGGACCCGTCTCGGCACCGCTCCCCCGCCGCAGGGCGCAATTAAGCCACGCAGCCTGAGCTCCACCACTAATTACCCGGACTCAAGATTCCTCGAAACTTCGGGCAGTTGGGCGCGAACAGGCCACGGTAGCGTGAAGTGGCACGATCACGGTCAGCGCGCCTTGGGTAGCGTCGCGCGCACCAGAAATCCATGAGGAAGGCAGCGGCTTCGACCACGAGGGCGCATGGAGCCCGCATCCGCCGCGTGGCGTGCGCTGCGATTCGCCCGCATCTCAGCGAACGCCGTTGACCTGGCCACTCCCGACCCGCTCCGCGGGTCCGCAACGCCGGTCCTTGAATTCAGTCAATCAACGCCCTCCCCCCTCCACACGCCTGATGGAAGGGTGCCCATCACTGCACTCCACGAAGCGGCCAGGGGAATCAACCGGCCGGCCTAAACGACCGGTGGTTGGGCGACCGCGCGCTCCCCTTGCGTGCTCCCCACGCATGCCCGTCTTCGCACCGCACGCGTAGCGCGTCGGCTTGCGCTGGGAGCGCCGCAGCCCGGAATCACCCGAGAGGAAGTCCGGCACCCAACCGGCAGGCGAATCCGGCAAAGGCTCTCCTACTCCGAGCCTTCCGTGCCGGCCGTGGCGCGGCTGGCCAGTCGTTCGTATCGCTGCCTGGCGGCTTGCGGAGTGCCGAGCCCGAGTCCGAAGGCGATCTCCTGCCAGGTCATGCCACGGCCCCGCGCCATCTGGAGGAGCCCGGTCTCCAGTTCGTCCATCTCTCCGCGAACCAGCGGGACGAGGCTCAACGCAGCAGTGACATCGGCGTGGTCCACGCCCGGTTCGCCGTCGCCCAACTTCGCTGCGCCGCTCAGCAGGAACGACACGAGCCTGACGGCCTCGTGCGGCCCGATGACCGAAGGGTGAACCTGCCGTTGGCGTTGCTCATCGGTGGCCGCGTGCCGCTCGGCGATACGCAGCAGGGACGCGTAGACGCGGTGCGCTCGTGCCTGCTCCGGCTGCGGCGGCGTGAAGGGGTCGATGTGCTGTTCAGGAGTCGACGACATGAGATGAGGATGCAGTGCACACAACATGATGTCAACCAATCGTTGTAAACAATCTGTTCACACACTCCCGTTTCATCGGCGCGGCACGGTCTTCACCGAACGGGTTGGGTTGGTTGGGTTGGTTGGGTTGGTTGGGTTGGTTGGGTTGGTTGGGTTGGTTGGGTTGGTTGGGTTGGTTGGGTTGGGCTCGCCTTGAGCTGGATCGGCCGCCCCAACCTCCCCTCCACTCAGGCATCGGCGAGAGCTGTGACCCTCCGTCACGCGTGCCCAGCCGATGGCTGCGCGCCCAGGAACTGGGGCTTGAGGAACATCGGAACGGAAACTGGCGCTAAGCCTCCGTCGGCCCTGGTGGGCGGCTGACGGGGCGCCAGCAGCGGCGCGGCCTGAAGTCTTCCCGCAGATAACGCCCTATGAACTGCGGTATCACTGAGCGCGACCTGCGGGAACGTCTTCCGCACGCTGCGTGAAGCGGCCCTGTTATCTGTGGCACGGGAGATCCCGTGTCCGCCGTCGTGCTACTGCCGACTGGGAAGGCGCTGACGGTCCGAACGGCGGCCGACGCCTTCCTCGACTCGCTCGCCAACCCGAACACCGTCCGGAACTACGGCATCGCCGTCGGGAAGACCGCCGAGCGGATCGGCGAGGGCCGGCCGCTCGTCTCGGTGGCGGACGACGAGATCGGCGAGGCGCTGGAGCTGCTGTGGGGCGGCTCGGCGGTGAACACCTGGAACGCCCGTCGGGGCGCGGTGCTGTCCTGGACCGGCTGGTGCTCCGAGCGCGGCTACGACGGGCCGAGCGTGCCGGTGTGGGCGAAGCGGTTGGCGGCGCCGGACTCGGACACCCCGGTGCGCTCGAAGATGGCGATCGACCGGTTGATCGCCCGCCGCGACGTCCACCTGCGGGAGAAGACGCTGTGGCGGATGCTCTACGAGACGTGCGCCCGCTCGGAGGAGGTTCTGGACGTCAACATCGAGGACCTGGACCTGGCCGGCCGCCGCTGCCCGGTGAAGGCCAAGGGCGCGCAGCCGAAGGTGCGCCGCCGCGGCGTCACCCGCGCCGACTTCGTGCTGGAGACGGTGTTCTGGGACGCTGGCGCCGCCCGGCTCCTGCCCCGTCTACTCAAGGGCCGCACGCGCGGGCCGGTCTTCGTCACCCACCGCCGCCCCGGCCCCGGCAAGGTGCTCTCCGCCCGGGGCGTCTGCCCCGACACTGGCCTGGCCCGCCTGTCCTACGGCCAGGCCCGCGCGCTGCTCGACCAGCACACCGCGCTGGCCGGGCCGGGCACCGGCTGGGACCTGCACGAGTGGCGGCACTCTTCACTGACCCACCTCGGGGAGCGGGGTGCGTCCCTCCTGATGCTGATGGCCAAGTCGAGGCACAAGAAGGCGGAGAACGTCCGACGGTGCTTCAAGCCGTCGGCGGAGGCCATCGCCGAGGTGACCAGCCTGCTCGCGCCGGGGGACGCGCGGCGCTGAGCGGGCGTGAGGTTCGGGCGCTGCCCTCGGGTGTGCCGACCGGGGTTCTCTTGCGACGGAGGCCGGCCGGCACACCCGCCGATTCAGCCCTGGAGGGAAGCGAGCCAGGCGGTCAGCAGGCGGTTGACCTCCTCGGGACGCTCCTGCTGGATCCAGTGCCCGCAGCCGTCCAGGATGTGGGTGGAGGCCAGGGCGGGGAGGGTAGCTGGGTAGGCGTCGATCGCGTCGGCCATCCAGGTCGTGGAAGCGTCCAGGGCGCCGCCGATGAACAGGGACGGCTGCTTGATCGGGGCTCCGCCGTACTGGGCGAGGTCCTCCCAGTCGCGGTCCATGTTGCGGTAGCGGTTGAGGGCCCCGGTCATGCCGGTACGCTCGAACTCCCCGGCGTACACGTCGAGGTCGTCCTCGGTCAGCCAGGCGGGCAGCTTGCCGCCGGGGAAGCGGTCGCGCAGCCGGCCGCCGGTGCGGGCCACAAAGTGCGGGTCGGGCTCGCCCTGGGCGGGCATGGTGTCGGCGGACATGGCCGCGTAGAAGCCCGCGAGCCAGCCCCGGAGGTCGGGCTCCATCTCTGCTTCGGCCCGGCCGGGCTCCTGGAAGTACGAGACGTAGAACTCCTGGTCGCCGCCCATCTGCGCGAAGACGTCGGTGGGGCGGGGGCCGCCGGGCGGCGCGTAGGGGACGCTCAGCAGTCCGACGGCGCGGAAGACCTCGGGGTGGAGCAGGGCGGAGGCCGCCGCGATGCTGGAGCCCCAGTCGTGCCCGACGACCACCGCCCTCTCCTCGCCCAGGGCGCGCACCAGGGCGACGTTGTCCTCCACTAGGTCGAGCATCCGGTAGGCGTCCGTCGCGGCCGGCTTGGAGGAGCGGCCGTAGCCGCGCACATCGAGCGCCACGGCCCGGTACCCCGCCGCCGCGAGGGCCGGGAGTTGGCGGCGCCAGGAGTACCAGGACTCGGGGAAGCCGTGGACGAGCAGGACCAGCGGTCCGGTGCCCTGCTCAACTAGGTGCAGGCGCCCAGCGGGTGCCTCGATGGTGCGGTGGCGCAGGTCGGCGGACGGCGCGGGCTGGTGCATCGCTTCTCCTCGGTTCACGGGCGGCCGCGGCTACCCACCGATCATGCGGCGCGGCGGCCGCGCGACGCGAGCACTCTTGCCATCCTGGCAAACTGGCAGGACAGGGCGGTGGAGGCGGCACGGCCGGAGGGAGCGGGGCGACGGTGACGGACGACGGCATAGCCGACACGCTGGCGGCCATGGGCCCCCGGCTGCGGACCGCGCGCGAGCAGCACGGCGCCACACTCACCGGCGTCAGCCGCGCGACCGGCATCTCGCCGAGCACGCTGTCGCGGATCGAGACCGGCCGGCGCAAGCCGACCCTGGAGGTGCTGCTGCAGCTCGCGAAGGCGTACGACGTCTCCCTGGACGAGCTGGCCGGCACCGCACCCGCCGCGGCGGCCGGACCGCGCACCCCGGTGCCGCAGCGTTCCGGCAGCGACAAGGCGGTGCTACCGCTGACCCGGTACGTCGGGGGCCTGCACGCCCACAAGCACGTCCTGCCCGCCATCGACGCGCCGCCGGCGCGGCCGCGGCAGGTCTCCCATGACGGGTACGAATGGCTGTGCGTCCTGTACGGGCGGCTGTGGCTGGCGCTCGGCGAGCAGGACCTCGTGCTGAGCGCCGGGGACGTGGCCGAGTTCGACACCCGCACCGCCCACGGAGTCGCGAACGCCGGACCCGGCGGGCCGGTCGAATACCTGATCATGTTCGGGCCGCAGGGGGAGCGCCTACGATCGCGCACCCCAGCCCCCGACCGCTGGGCCCGGTAGTGCGGAGCACAGCGTCCGGGCCCCCGCGACGGTGCCTGCGGCTTCACGCCTCGGCGGCGTCCGGATCACGCAGTGGTCGCAGGCCGCCGGGCAGGTCAGGGAGCTGGAAGGAGTACCGGCCGAGCATGTTGATGTGGTGCCGCACGAACGGGGAGAGGCGAGCCACGTCCTCTTCACGGACGTCGAAAACGTCCATCCGCAGCTGCTTCACCGCAGCGTCCATGTACCGCGTGTTGAACAGCACGAGGGCGTTGAGGACCAGCCCCAGCGCCCCGATCTGGTCCTCCATGCCGTCCTGGTAGCGCTGGTAGAGCTGCCCGGGCCTGCCATGGAAGACGGCTGAATGCCGTAGATGACCAGGTTGCCGGGATCGGGCAGATGGTGGTGCCGGGCACCCCGCGCGACTCGCTGCACATCCTGGACGCCCTGCTGAACCTGGACGCCGGCGTGCGGCAGGAGATGGTGGCGACCGACAACGCCTCCTACTCCGACATGGTGTTCGAGCTGTTCTCGATGCTCGGCTACAACTGCTCGCCGCGCTTCCGGGACCTGGCCGACCAGCGGTTCCGGCGGGCCGAGCTTCCCGGGATGGCGGGCGGCGACTACGGGGTGCTTGAGCCGCTGGCCCGTAACCGGGTCAACCTGGGCAAGGTGGTCACGCACTGGCCGGACATGCTGCGGGTGGCCGGCTCCCTGGTGACCGGTCAGGTGCGCGCCGACGACCTGCTGCGGATGTTCGGCCGCGAGGGCCGTCCCACCCCGTTGGGCACCGCGTTCGCCGAGTACGGGCGGATCGCCAAGACGCTGCACCTGTTGCGGGTGGTCGATCCGGTGGACGACACCTACCGGCGGCAGATGAACCGTCAGCTCACCGTGCAGGAGTCGAGGCACAAGCTCGCCCGGGACATCTGCCACGGCAAGCGCGGGCAGATCATGCAGGCGTACCGGACGGGGCAGGAGGACCAGCTCGGCGCACTCGGCCTGGTGCTCAACGCCGCCGTGCTGTGGACGACCCGCTGCCTGGACGCCGCCGTCGATCAGCTGCGCGCGCTGCCCACCGAGGAGCGCGAGCACCAGGTACTGGACGAGGACATCGCCCGGCTGTCCCCGCTCAAGCACCGCAACCTGAACCTGCTCGGCCGCTACAGCTTCACCGCCAGCGTCCCGGCCGCCGGCGCCCTGCGCCCGTTGCGCGACCCGGACGTGCCGGAGCTGGACGAGGATGACGACGGGGACGGGGACGGGCCGGACTAGTCGTGGCCGATCAGGGCGGTGAAAAGCTTGCGGGCCCTCGCCTTGGCCGGCCTCCGGTGTCCTGTCAGCGGCTAGCACCGCCGCCCGGTCACCGCCGCCCCGAGTCCCATCGCTTCGGAGCCCCGTTTCCGCAGGCTGCCGGTTTCGCCCTCCAACAACGACGGGCCCGGCCTTCAGGTCGACTTCTGAAGTTCCCAGGCCCGCCACCGACGTTGTCGCCCGGACGTCCTCCGCCTGCAACGAGGGAGCAACGGCCCGGCCGGAGACCCCTCTCATGCCTCAGCACGCGGTACCAGGGGGTCTCGGCACCACCAACGACCTGCGCACCTCCATAGTCACGGTGCGGTCGCGGGGCGTCCCTGTACACGGCCTTCGTAGGCCCCGTAGCGCCCGGGTGCCGGCCGATGAAACGCATCACGGCTCCTTGCAGAGGCGTTCCGGACTCGGCTGCGGCCTCCTTGGACGCCTGGATATGGCGGCCCACAGCCAAGATCAGGCCAGCGAGCTCGAAAACCTGTGAGGTCTGCTTCTCGTCCACCGCACCAGCGCTGGACGATGCTCGTCCGGTCAGCCCAGCGATGCGCTCGCCGCACGCAGTTCGTCCAGGGCCGCCAGGGTGTACCCGGCGAGCTCGTCCTCGGCGCCACGGTCGTCCTCGGCCCATTCGGCGTACCCCCGTTTGAAAGCGAGGACGCCCAGCTCGCCCGCGAGAGCCGCAGTCGGATCGGGTACGCCGCGGGCGACCAGAGCGGTTGTCATCGCGGCGGCGAGGCTGACGGTCTTGAGGGCGTCACGCTCTTGCAGCTCGGCGCTGGCGGCGACGGCCGCCTTCAGGCGCGGGGCGAGCTCGCGGTTCATGGGGCCCATCGCGCTTGACGCGCGCTCAAGACCGGCGGCGACCGCCTCTAGCGGGGTTGCGCAGCCGGGAGCCTCGGCGATCCCCTCGGTCAGCAGCCGACTCAGCGTCTCCTGTCCGGCCACCAGCAGCTCACGCTTGTCGGGGAAGT
>NZ_BMRP01000009.1:234931-257728 GCF_014648695.1 Streptomyces albospinus | reverse complement strand
ATTTTTGAAAAAGCCTCGTTCCCCGAGTTTCGACTCGGGGAACGAGGCTTTTTTGCGTTATGGGCGGGTTGCGGGTAGGTACGCTCGAAGGCATGCGCTATGACCTGGTCATTTTCGATAATGACGGTGTTCTTGTGGACAGCGAGCCGATCTCCAATCAAATCCTTGCTGCCTATCTGACGGAGTTGGGCCACCCGACCACGTACGAGGAATCGTTGCGGGACTTCATGGGGGGCTCCGTGCAGCGTATTCGCGATGTGGTGCGGGAGAAGAGCGGCCGGCCGCTGCCGGAGGACTTCGAAGTCAGCTTTCATGCGCGGGTGTTCGAGGAGTTCCGGCGGCGGCTGGTGGCGGTGCCGGGTGTGGAGACGGTGCTGGAAAAGCTCGCGGCGGACGGTGTGCCGTACTGCGTCGGGTCGTCCGGGAGCCATGAGCGGATCCGGGTGGCGCTGACGAAGACGGGGCTGTTCGAGCGGTTCGGGGCGGACCGGATCTTCTCGTCGCAGGATGTGGGGCGCGGGAAGCCGGCGCCCGATCTGTTTCTGCACGCGGCACGGGAGATGGGCGTCGAGCCGGGCCGGTGTGCGGTGGTCGAGGACAGTCCGCTGGGGGTGCGGGCGGCGGTGGCCGCGGGGATGGATGTGTACGGGTTCACGGCGATGACACCGGCGGAGAAGCTGGTGGGTGCCGGTGCCACCGCGTTGTTCACCGATATGGCGGAACTGCCCCAGTTGCTCCAGTAGGGGATGGCGACCGTACGGATGTCGACCGGACGATCGGGTTCTGGCTCTTCGTATGCCAGTCGGAATTGGTTGCCGGTCGGAATTGGTCAGGTGATCCATCTACCCAGTGGTAGGCGGGAGTTCTAGGCTGACCGGCCATGACGGCCCCTCAGGCACCAGCCTCTCAGGCACCAGGCGCGCCGCTGCGGCACGGCCGGGTCTCGCTTTCCCTCAGCTTCTTCGTCCAGGGTGTGGTGTTCGCCCTGCTCGTGACCCGGATACCGGCGATCCAGGTGCGGTACGGGATCTCGGACGGGCTGCTGCCGGTCTTCCTGGCGGCGGTGCCGGTCCTCGCCGGGGCCGGCAGCGTCGGCACCGAGCACCTGGTCAGGCGGGTGCGGCCCAGCGTGGTGCTGCGGTGTGTGCAACCGGTGGTGTGTCTGGCGCTGCTGGCCGTCGGCTCGGTCGGTTCGGTGGCGCAAGTGGCCGTTGCGCTGGGGGTGTTCGGGCTGTCGGTGGGCGCCCTGGACGCGTCGATGAACATGCTCGGGGTGAGCCTCCAGCGGGCGTACGGGCGGAGCATCATGCTCGGCTTCCATGCCGCGTACAGCCTGGGCGGGATCGTGGGCGCCTCGCTGGCGTGGGCGGGCGCGCACTGGAAGCTGCCGCTGGGGCTGCTGTACGGGCCGGTGGTGGCCCTCCTGATACCGCTGGCGCTGGTCGTGGGCCGGTGGTTCGTGGACGGGGACGAGCGGGCCGCCGCCGGTGGCGCGGACGGGGCGAAGGCCGGCACACCGGTCGCCATGCGGCTGTTGCTGCCGCTGTGCCTGGTGATGGCCTTCGCGTACATCGGGGACTCGACGGTCTCCAACTGGAGCGCGAAGTATCTCCAGGACGTGCTGGGGGGTTCGGAGCAGTTGGCGACCCTGCCGTACAACGTCTACATGGTGACGACGCTGCTGGGGCGGACCGTCGGTGACCTGGGGGTACGGCGCTTCGGGCCGGTCGCCGTGGTGCGGACCGGGACGGTGGTGGCGGCGGCCGGCTTCGCGGTGGTGGCGGCGGCGCCCGGGGCGTGGGTGGGAATGGCGGGGTTCACGCTGCTGGGGCTCGGGCTGTGTGTGATCGTGCCGCAGACGTTCGCGGCGGCGGGGCGGCAGGCCTTCGAGGAGCACGGCCCGGGGGCTTCGGACACGACCGTCGCGCGGCTGAACATCTTCAACTATGTGGGCTTTCTGATCGGCTCCCCGTTGGTGGGCGCGCTCGGCGACGCGTGGAGCTACCGCGGGGCGATGCTGGTGCCGATGGCGCTGGTCCTGGTGACGTTGGTCCATGCCCGCTCGTTCGGGTCAGCTCCGGCCCGATACGGTGACGACCATGAGCGGTCGCGCACAGCTGATGTGGGACGAGGCAGTAACGGGCTATGACTTCGGGCCGGGGCATCCGATGGACCCGGTCCGGCTCGCCCTGACCATGCGTCTGGTGGAGGCGTACGAACTCGACCGGGGGCCGCTGAAGGTGGTCGCGGCCAAGCCGGCCGGTGATTCCACGCTGCGGCTGGTGCACCGCGAGGACTACATCGAGGCGGTCCGCCGGGTCTCCGCCGACCCGGATTCCGCGGATGGTGCGTACGGGCTGGGGACACCGGACGACCCGGCGTTCGCGGGGATGCACGAGGCATCGGCGCTGATCGCCGGGCAGTCGGTCGGTGCCGCGGAGGCCGTCTGGCACGGTGATGTGCTGCACGCGGTGAACTTCGCCGGCGGGCTGCACCACGCGATGCCCGGCGGCGCGTCCGGCTTCTGCATCTACAACGACGCGGCGCTGGCGGTCGCCCGGCTGCTGGAGCTGGGCGCCGAACGGGTGGCGTACGTGGATGTGGACGTGCACCACGGGGACGGCGTGCAGGCGGCGTTCTGGGAGGACCCGCGGGTGCTGACGATCTCGCTGCACGAGCATCCGCGGACGCTGTTCCCGCAGACCGGCTGGCCGGAGGAGACCGGCGGGGAGGGCGCGGAGGGCAGCGCGGTGAACGTGGCGCTGCCGGCCGGGACCGGTGACGGGGGCTGGCTGCGGGCCTTCCACTCGGTGGTGCCCGAGCTGCTGGCGGCGTTCCGGCCGCAGGCCCTGGTCACCCAGCACGGTGCGGACACCCACTTCGAGGACCCGCTCGCGCATCTCGCGGTGAGCCTGGACGCGCAGCGCGTGGTGGCCGAGTCCTGCCATGCGCTGGCCCACGAGCATGCGGAGGGCCGCTGGGTCGCGCTCGGTGGCGGGGGCTATGAGGTGGTGGACGTGGTGCCGCGCAGTTGGACGCATCTGACGGCGATCGCGGCGGGCCGGCCGATCGACCCGGCCTCGATGGTGCCGTCGTCGTGGCGGCACGAAGTGTTCCGCAGGACGCGGCAGTTGGCGCCGCAGCGGATGACGGACGGGCGGACGCCGGTCTGGCGGGACTTCGCCGAGGGCGGCTACGACCCGGCCGACCGGCTCGACCAGGCGGTGCTGGCCACCCGCCGGGCGGTGTTCCCGGCGCACGGGCTGCTGCCGTAAGGCGCTGCGGAACGGGCGGCGGCCCGCCGTAACGGGTTCCCGGTGCCGTCCGGCGCCGGTGCCCCCAGATGTGTGACTACCCGTCGGTTAGGGCATCGGCTCCCTGGTCAACGGGTCAGCATGGGGCCCGTGTTGGGCACCGGGGCGCTGCGGGCGCACCTCATCGAGGCACGGCTCGCGGGGACGATCGCGACCATGCGCGAGAAGAGTCTGCGGCGCTATCGGCTCTTCTCGGCGCGCGATCCCCGGGTACTGCTGGGGCTCGATCCGGAAGGGGACTGGGCGTTCGATGAAGTTCTGGGGCTGATGGGACAGGAGTGCGGGGTTTCGGTCGATCCCGCGCACACTTCCGGCCCTGATGTGATCGATCCGGACCGTACGATCGCCGCCCTGGACCGTTTCGCCGACCGGGTCGGCGCGGCGGCCCGCCGCCGGGTTCCGGTGCTGCTCGGCACCGGCCATCCGCACCGGCTGCTGGAGTTCTACGCCACGCTTGCAGACGCTCTCTCGTCGGCGGGCTGCCCTGTCCTCACCCCGGCGTATGGCCACCGTGTCGACATAGCGACCCGGTTCGGCGTACGCACCCGGGTCCTCGATTACGTACGGGGAGTCGCGCTGATGCGCGAAACCGGCGTGCGGGGCGCGGCCGGTACGGGGGGTGTGCACACCCATTCCCCGCTCCCCGTACGGACCGCTCTCGATGCCGCGGCGGCGACCGCGGGACCGCTTCCGGGCCTGGTCATCGGGGACCACGGCTGGGTCTGCGGGGCAGGTCAGCTGGGCATCGAGGCGATCGGTCTGGCGGACACCGACGACCCGGCGCTGTTCGTCGGGCGGGCGGAGGGGCGGGTGTCGGCGGTGGTGCCGCTCGATGACGGGGTAGGGGCTGTTCACTATCGTCCGCTGACGCTGTATGTACTGAATAGGGCAGGTCTGTCCCGGTAGGCGGCTGTTCGCTGCTCCTCTTCCCCACTCGCATCACCCGCCCCTAATCTGGGGAGTGAACGCATGGCGACGAAGAGTCACCGGAGGGGAAGCCGGTGACCGTCTTATGCGGAAGGTGCAGGTGTGTGATGGCTGCGGACCAGAGGCCTCTGAACGAGGTTGTGTTTTTGACAGTGGCGGAAGTCGCCACGGTGATGCGAGTGTCGAAGATGACCGTGTACCGCTTGGTGCACAGCGGTCATCTGCCCGCGATCCGCGTGGGGCGGTCCTTCCGGGTGCCGGAGCAGGCGGTCCACGACTATCTCCGTGAGTCGTTTGTGGGGGTGGAATCGGCCTGACGGGCCTTTGGGGACCCTCGGATTACGCGGTACGCGCGGTGCCGGGTAGGCTGGCCCGATGTAGGTAGTGTGGGCTCGGACGCCCCGCACCGAGTGATTCGAAGTGAGCGAGGGTAGTCGTGGGCTCTGTTATCAAGAAGCGGCGCAAGCGGATGGCCAAGAAGAAGCACCGCAAGCTGCTCAAGCGCACCCGTGTTCAGCGTCGTAACAAGAAGTAAGCGACGCTGATCGCGATTTCGCGGCCCCTTATCGCCTCTGGGCGATAAGGGGCCGTGGCGCTTCTGTGGGCCGTATGGACGGTGGTCGTACGCAAATGTCGTTACGAGCATCGTGCGGTCATCACCGCGCAACACCGACCGGCTAGCGTGAGCCGCACAGCTCGGCTCGGGTGGCAGCCGCTGTGGGAAGGAGGGCTGATCTTGGGCAACGTCGTGCTCGTCACGGGAGCCGCACGGCAGCTGGGGGGCCGGTTCGTCCGCAGGATCCAACGCGATCCCGACGTCGACCGGGTGATCGGGGTCGACGCCGTGCCACCGGAGCACCATCTGGGCGGTGCCGAATTCCTCAAGGCCGATATCCGGCATCCGGCGATTGCCAGAGTTCTGGCGGAGACCGGCGTCGACACCGTCGTCCATATGGACATCAACGGCACGCCCTTGGGCAGCCGCGGCGGCCGGGCGTCCGTGAAGGAAACCAACGTCATCGGGACCATGCAGCTGCTCGGCGCCTGCCAGAAGTCCCCGAACGTCCAGCGCGTGGTCATCAAGTCCAGCACCAGCGTCTACGGCTCCGCGCCCCGCGACCCGGCCGTCTTCACCGAGAACACCCCGCCCAAGTCGCTGCCCAGCGGCGGCTTCGCCAAGGACACCGTCGAAGTCGAGGGATACGTACGCGGCTTCGCCCGGCGCCGGCCCGACGTGGCGGTGTGCGTGCTGCGTTTCGCCAACGTCCTCGGCCCGTGCGCGGACTCCCCGCTCGCCGAGTACTTCTCGCTGCCCGTGCTCCCGACCGTCCTCGGCTACGACCCGCGGCTCCAGTTCGTCCACGAGGACGACGCGATCGAGGTGCTGCGGATCGCCGCCGCCGCGCCGCGCCGGGGCACGCTCAACAGCGGCACGTTCAACATCGCCGGCGACGGCGTCCTGCTGCTCTCACAGACCTCCCGGCGGCTGGGACGGCCCACGCTGCCGCTGTTCCTGCCGACGGTGACCTGGGCCGGTACGGCGCTGCGGTCCATCGGCATCACGGACTTCTCCCCGGAACAGATCCGGATGCTCACGCACGGACGGGTCGTCGAGACCACGCAGATGCGCGAGACACTGGGGTTCCACCCGCAGTACACGACGGCGGAGACCTTCGCGGAATTCGCCCGCAGCCGTGGATCCGGGCTGCTGCCGCCCGAGTCCCTCGCCCGCACCGTCGACCGGCTCGCCGGCGTGCTGTCCGCACGCGGCGGCCCGACCCAGTGAGGAGTTCACCCACGATGGCGGACGCCAAGGTCATTCCCTTCGGCGAGGAACCCCGGGCGCGCCGGAAGGCCAGGCGGGTCGGGCGCGGTACGGCGCTGGCGCCCGTACCGGAGGCGCGCACCGTTCCGGAGCCGGCGGCACCCCCGCAGCCGACCGCCGGCCGCACCCTGGACGAACGGATCGCGGGCGGGCTGAACTTCCTGCGCCGGCGGATCACCGGCGACTACGAGGTCGACGACTTCGGCTACGACAAGGAGCTGACCGACCAGGTCCTGATGTCGCTGCTCCGGCCGATCTACGAGAAGTACTTCCGGGTCGAGGTGAAGGGCCTGGAGAACATCCCGTCCGAGGGCGGTGCACTGGTCGTCGCCAACCACTCCGGGACGCTGCCGCTGGACGGCCTGATGCTCCAGGTCGCGGTGCACGACAACCACCCGGCGGAGCGCCATCTGCGGCTGCTGGCCGCCGACTTGGTGTTCGTCCTGCCGGTGATAAACGAGCTGGCGCGCAAGGCCGGGCACACCCTCGCCTGCGCCGAGGACGCCCAGCGGCTGCTGGAGCGCGGCGAGATCGTCGGGGTGATGCCGGAGGGTTTCAAGGGCATCGGCAAGCCCTTCGCGGACCGCTACAAGCTCCAGCGCTTCGGGCGGGGCGGCTTCGTCTCGACGGCGCTGAAGGCCGGGGTGCCGATCGTGCCGTGCTCGATCGTGGGCGCGGAGGAGATCTACCCGATGATCGGGAACGCCAAGACGCTGGCGCGGGTGCTGGGGCTGCCGTATTTCCCCGTCACGCCGACGTTCCCGTGGCTGGGGCCGCTGGGAGCGGTGCCGCTGCCGACGAAGTGGACGATCCAGTTCGGCGAGCCCATCCCGACGGACGGGTTTCCGCCGGAGGCGGCGGACGATCCGATGCTGATGTTCAACCTGACCGACCAGGTCCGGGAGACGATCCAGCACACCCTCTACAAGCTGCTGGTGCAGCGGCGCTCGGTGTTCTTCTGAGGGAAGGACCGGAAGAACACCGAGCGCGCGGCTGCCGCCCGTACGGGCCGTACAGGCTGTTACTTGGGCGACTCCTCGCCGTCGATGCCCAGGCCGGGAAGCAGCCCTGGCAGCAGCGGCGGGAGGGTGACGTCCGGCCGGCCGATGGCGTCCTTGCCATGGCTGCCGTCGTGCGGGGACGGGCTGCCGCCCTTGCCGGACGGGTTGAGCAGACCGCCCGTACTGCCGCCGAGCAGGCCCTCGTGCTGCTGGGAGGGCGACGCCGACGGGCGGTGCGGCGGCGAGCCGCTGCCCTGGGCCGCGGCGCCGGAAGCGCCGTTCTGCGGCGACGGGCGGCTGTCCCCGCCGGCCGCGGTGCCCCCGCCGGCGGGCGTGCCGCGGTGGCGGCTCCTGCTGTCGGGGCCCGACGGCAGCAGCGGGGTGACCTCGTCGTCTATGGCGTCGAAGACCGAACTGACCTGGTCGCGCAACTCGTCGAACTGCACCGGGAGCTTTTTGCGCAGCTGCGACCAGGTGTTGCGGTGCGACCTGGTGAAGGAGTTCAGCGCCTGGATGGGGCCGAGCGACCCGTCGCGCTCGTACGCGGCGTGCAGCAGGCGGTGGCCTTCGCCGGCGTCGTGGCGGACGCCGGAGAGGGCCTTGCGGACCTCGGCGAGCGCTTCGTGGTCGAGGCTTGCCGCCCGTCCGCGCTCCATCAGGCGACGGGCCTCCAGCATGCGGGTGGACGCCTGGTCGAGATAGAGCTGCCCGCGGTCGGAGTCGTCCTCGGCCATGGTGAGCCGGAGATCCTCCATGCCGCGCTTGAGGCCGTAGAGCGAGTCGCCGGGGAGGGCGTCGGTGCTGGCCGCGGCGACGCCGCTGAAGGCCCCGGCGGCCACGCTGACCGTCAGTCCGCCCGCGGCCAGCCCCTTGGACAGGCGGGAGCGCGGGCGCAGCCGGCCGATCGTCTTGCCGGCGCCGTGCGCGCCCCTCGCTTCGCGTTGCTCGGGCACCCGGGCGTCGCCGGACGTGGCGCCTTCGGCGAAGGCGGCCTCCATCGCAGCGACGAGCTGGGCGCGCTGGACAGTCTTGACCTCGGCGGCCATTTCCGGCCTCGGGAGCTCCCCGAGGCCGTCGGCGACCGCCAACAGCCGTGCTTCCCCCGGCGCCTGCGCCGGATTGTCGACCTGGTCCTCGGCCGCCGCGCCCTTGAGCTCCTGCTCCTCCAGGGCCTGGGCGAAGGCGTTGGCCCGCCGGTGCATCGAGACATTCGCGATCACGGGCGGCACCTCCTCTCGTCATCCCGCTCGGCTCCCCGGACTGGCTTGGATATCCAGACGGGCCGGATGGTTGCACGCCGTTGTCCGTGGCCACTCGATCGAGTGAGAGGCAGCGGGCATGGCGTGACCGCTTGGAGCCTGCATTCCGGACAACGAGCGGCTCGGCACTCGGGTTACGCACTCACGATGATCTGACCGACCGGACATGGTCGGTCACCAACGGTGAGTGGCTGACGGGGTGTTGGGGGTGGCGGAGGGGTGCCGGGCGTCAGCGGGCGTCTTCGGGGAGGAGCCGCGCCAGGGTGCGGACGGCCCGGTACTGGAGGGTCTTGATGGCGCCCTCGTTCTTGCCCATGACGCGGGCGGTCTCGGCGACCGAGAGGCCCTGGAGGAAGCGAAGGGTGACGCATTCCTGCTGCTGGGGGTTGAGCTTGCGTACCGCCTCCAACAGGGCGGCGTTGGAGAGGGATTCGAGGACCGAGTCCTCGGGGCTGCGCTCGACCTCGTTGGCGTCGAGCATCTCTCCGGTGGTGACTTCCAGGCGGAAGCGGGAGGACTTGAAGTGGTCGGCGACGAGGTTGCGGGCGATGGTCACCAGCCAGGCGCCGAAGTCGCGGCCCTGCCAGGTGAAGGTGCCGATGCGGCGCAGCGCGCGCAGGAAGGTCTCGCTGGTGAGGTCCTCGGCCGTGGCGCGGCCCCCGACCCGGTAGTAGATGTAGCGGTAGACCGTGTCGGCGTACTGGTCGTAGAGGCGGCCGAAGGCGTCGGCCTCGCCGGCCTGGGCGCGTTCGACGAGGTCCATCATGCGACGGCTGTCGCTGTCGGCGGGGCGCCGGGCGGTGGTCGTGCCGGTGCCGGTGCGGCGGCTTCTGCCGGCGGTAGCGGCCTTGCCGACCGCAGCGCTCCCGTCGGCCAGGGCGTAGCAGGGGCCGGCGGGGATGGCTGAGGCGAATGCGGGGACGGCGTACGCGGTGGGGACAAAACTGCGCAGGTGGTCGACGAGCGTCGTACGCAGCGTAGCCAGGCCCGAGGCGTCAACCCCGACGTGTGGGTACACGGGACTCCCAGAGGCAGAGCTTCCATCACGTGCAGTGCGGGACCGTTCACTCGTCGTAGGGACGTGTGGGTTCCGGATTGCGTCTGAGGAGAATAACGCTTCGTACAGGCAGCGCTACACCCAGTTGCTCAAATCATCGATTACTTACGGTCCGTGTCCGGTTGGTGGCGAATCAAGTATCGAATATTGAGCAACTATTGATCGGAAGGGAGTGCAATCTGCCTGGTTGGAAGGCGTGTTGTGGCTAACCGGCAGGAAAGGGACTGGCGGGGCGGCGGCGGGGGTAGGGAGTGCGGTTGGCCCGCCGCGTCGCCCGGTGATCAGTGCTGGTCAGCGGCGGCGGCGCTGGAGCGCGACCGCGGCTGCCGCGCCGCCCGCGACGGCACCCACACCGGCGGCTGCCGGGATGCCGATCCTGACGGCCTTGCGGCCGGTCCGGTAGTCGCGCAGCCGCCACCCGTGCTCGCGGGCGTGCTTGCGCAGCCGGGTGTCGGGATTGATCGCGTAGGGGTGGCCGACCAGCGACAGCATCGGGATGTCGTTGGCGGAGTCGCTGTAGGCGGCGCAGTGGGACAGCTCCAGGCCCTCGGCGGAGGCGAGCGCGCGGACCGCCTCGGCCTTGGCCGGGCCGTGCAGCGGCTCGCCCACCAACTTTCCTGTATAGACGCCGCCGACGGACTCGGCGACGGTGCCGAGGGCGCCGGTCAGGCCCAGCCGGCGGGCGATGATCGTCGCGGTCTCCACGGGGGCCGCGGTCACCAGCCAGACCTTCTGGCCGGCGTCGAGGTGGGCCTGGGCGAGCGCGCGGGTGCCGGGCCAGACGCGCTCGGCCATGTACTCGTCGTAGATCTCCTCGCCGATGGACATCAGCTCGGCGACGCGGTGGCCCTGGACGATGGACAGCGCGCTGTTGCGGACGTCCGCCATGTGCTCGGAGTTCTCGCCGGCCAGCCGGAAGTAGATCTGCTGCCAGGCGAAGCGGGCCAGGTCGCGCTTGTGGAAGAAGTGCCGTTTGTACAGGCCGCGACCGAAGTGGAAGAGGGCGGCGCCCTGCATGACGGTGTTGTCGAGGTCGAAGAAGGCGGCTGCCGCCTCGTCCCCGGCCACCGGGAATTCCGGCTCGACCGGGGCCTCCTCCGGGGGGGCCTCCTGGGAGGACTTCCGGGCGGCCTCGGCCGCGGCCTCGCCGGCCAGCACGCTGCGTGCGGTGGCGGGTCGTCTGCGGCGGGCGAACCATCCCGCCGAGAAGTGCGCTCCGAAGGGACTTTTGGCGGGGCGGTGAGCGGGCGACGGGCGGGCCATGCGGCTAGCGTAGCCAGTTTGTTCGGTGCAGCCGGTTACGGGCGCGTGTCAGGCGACCCCGGGCCTGCCGACGGTTGCGTTACGGCCAACCCGCGGGGCGGTTCGCTATGGGCCGTACGCGGCCCGTATGGGGCTTTGTGGGGGGTGTCGCAGGGCTCAGGCGCCCAGTGCGGTGCGGAGCCGCTTGGGGTCGACCCGCCAGAAGTCGTGCTGGGCGCCGTCGACGAGGACGACCGGAATCTGCTCCCAGTACTTGTGGTGCAGCTCGGCGTCCTCGGTGATGTCCTTCTTCTCCCAGGACGCGCCGGTCTCCGCGCAGACCTTCTCGATCACCGCCTGCGCGTCGTCGCACAGATGGCAGCCCGGCTTTCCGATGAGAGTGACCATCCGGTCGGCGGGGTTCTTGCGGGGGGCGCGGCCTAGCTGGCCGAACAGGGGAGCCATGGGGCCATTGTGCCGGTTCGCAGCGGTGCTGCCGGGGCGGCCGGTCGCTTACCATCGATGGGCGATTTGTAGGTTTCCGGGGGGATGGCGGTGAGGAGTGAGGGCGCGTGCTGCCGTCGGTGCTGCCGCGGATCACCGGTGGCGCGAGTGAACGGCGTGGCGTGGGAGTTGGTTCCGCGAATGCCCGTAAAAGCCGCGTGACCCCTATCACTTTGGCCGGACAAAGCGGACACTATCTTTGTGCACGCGTTCACAAAGACATAGCCTGCAAAAGACGGGGCGGTCGGGTTCCTCACGGCCGCCCGCAGCCCCGCTCTACCCGCAGGAGCACCGTGGCAACTGGCCGAACTCACCGACCGGCGACCCGAAGCCGAGGCATCCCCGAGGCCACCGTCGCCCGGCTACCGCTGTATCTGCGCGCACTGACCGCGCTCTCCGAGCGCTCGGTCCCCACGGTTTCCTCCGAGGAGCTCGCGGCTGCGGCGGGGGTCAACTCCGCGAAGCTGCGCAAGGACTTCTCCTACCTCGGCTCCTACGGGACCCGGGGTGTCGGTTACGACGTGGAGTACCTCGTCTACCAGATCTCGCGGGAGCTCGGCCTGACCCAGGACTGGCCCGTGGTCATCGTCGGTATCGGTAACCTCGGCGCCGCGCTCGCCAACTACGGCGGCTTCGCCTCCCGCGGCTTCCGGGTCGCCGCGCTGATCGACGCCGACCCGGCCATGGCCGGCAAGCCGGTCGCGGGTATCGCGGTCCAGCACACCGATGAGCTGGAGCACATCATCGAGGACAACGGCGTCTCGATCGGTGTCATCGCGACGCCGGCGGGCGCGGCCCAGCAGGTCTGCGAACGGCTCGTCGCCGCCGGGGTCACCTCGATCCTCAACTTCGCGCCGACCGTGCTGTCCGTCCCGGACGGGGTGGACGTCCGCAAGGTCGACCTGTCGATAGAGCTCCAGATCCTCGCCTTCCACGAGCAGCGCAAGGCGGGCGAGGAGACCGGCCACGAGAGCGCGGCGCCGGCCCCGGTGGCCGACGCCGGTGCCGTCGAGGCCGGCCGCAAGGGACCTGACGGGGACGTCCCCGCCGTGATGCCGGCATGAACGAGCGCATCACCGGACGGCGCACCACGGGCGCCCGCCGCACCTCGCGGAGCGAGGTGCGCGCATGAGCCTTCTCGTCGTCGGGCTGAGCCACCGCAGTGCGCCGGTGAGCGTGCTGGAGCGGGCGGCGCTCGCCCCTGAGGCGCGCGGCAAGCTGCTCCAGGACGTGGTGTCGGCCGAGCCGGCCACCGAGTCCGCGGTGCTCTCCACCTGCAACCGCATCGAGCTCTACGCCGACGTGGACAAGTTCCACGCCGGTGTCGCCGAGCTGTCCACCCTCCTGGCCCGCCACAGCGGCGTCGGCCTGGAGGAGCTGACCCCTTATCTCTACGTCCACTACGAGGACCGCGCCGTCCACCACCTCTTCTCGGTGGCCTGCGGCCTGGACTCGATGGTCGTCGGCGAGGGCCAGATCCTCGGGCAGATCAAGGACGCGCTGGCCGTCGCCCAGGAGCAGCACACCGCCGGGCGGCTGCTCAACGACCTCTTCCAGCAGGCTCTGCGGGTCGGCAAGCGCGCGCACAGCGAGACCGGGATCGACAAGGCCGGCCAGTCGCTGGTCACGTTCGGCCTGGAGCAGCTGGTCGGCGACGCCGATGTCGCGCGGTGGGCGCGCGGCCGGCGGGCGCTGGTGATCGGCGCCGGCTCGATGTCCTCGCTGGCCGCCACCACCCTCGTACGGAACGGCATCGGCGAGCTGGCCGTGGCCAACCGGACGGTGGCGCGCGCCGAGCGGCTGGTCGCCACGCTCGCAGAGCACTACGGCACCGGTCTCACCGAGCCGGGCGGGCCGGGCGCCGTCAGCGGGCTGAGCGCCCGCGCCATCGCCATGGACGCCGTCGAGGCGGAGCTGGCCCGCGCCGAGATCGTCATCTCCTGTACCGGCGCGTCCGGGCTCGTGCTGACCGGCGGGCAGATCGCCGCCGCGGCCGGCGGGCGTACGGACGGGATCCGGCTGCTCGACCTTGCGATGCCGCGCGACATCGACGCCGCGGCGCACCGGATCGAGGGCGTGCACCTCGTCGACATCGAGACGCTGGCCGACGCGTCCGCGGACGCCCCCATGGCGGCCGACGTGGACAAGGTGCGCGGCATCGTCTCCGACGAGGTCGCCGCCTTCGGCGCCGCGCAGCGCGCCGCGCACATCACCCCCACCGTGGTCGCCCTGCGCACCATGGCGGCGGACGTCGTCAGCAGCGAGATCGCCCGGCTCGACGGCCGGCTTCCCGACCTGGACGACAAGCAGCGCGCGGAGATCACCCAGACCGTCCGCCGGGTCGTCGACAAGCTCCTGCACGCGCCCACCGTGCGGGTCAAGCAGCTCGCCAGCGAGCCCGGCGGCGCCGGATACGCCGACGCGCTGCGGGAACTCTTCGACCTCGACCCCCAGACGGTCGCTGCCGTCAGCAGGGCCGACACACGTGCCGACCGGCACGACGCAGCACGGGAGCGGGCATGACTGACAGCACGATGACGGCCCTGAGACTGGGGACACGGCGGAGCAAGCTCGCCATGGCCCAGTCCGGTCAGGTTGCCGAGGCGGTGCGCGGGCTGACGGGCCGTCCCGTCGAGCTCGTGGAGATCACCACCTACGGCGACACCTCCCGTGAGCACCTCGCGCAGATCGGCGGTACCGGCGTGTTCGTGTCCGCGCTGCGCGACGCGCTGCTCACCGGGGAGATCGACTTCGCGGTCCACTCGCTCAAGGACCTGCCGACCGCGCAGCCCGCGGACCTGGTCCTGGCGGCCATACCCGTACGCGAGGACCCCCGGGACGCGCTGATCGCCCGGGACGGGCTCACCTTCGAGGAGCTGCCCGACGGTGCCCGCGTGGGGACCGGGTCCCCCCGGAGGATGTCGCAGCTCAACGCGTGGGCCAGGGCGCTGGGCAAGCGGATCGAGACCGTCCCGATACGCGGGAACATCGACACCCGGATCGGCTTCGTCGAGAAGGGGGAGCTGGACGCGGTCGTACTCGCCGCCGCCGGACTCACCCGGATCGGCCGGATCGACGAGGCGACGCAGCTGCTGTCGCCCGACGTGGTTTTGCCCGCCCCCGGCCAGGGGGCACTGGCGATCGAGTGCGCCGCCGACCGTGCGGACCTCATCGCCCAGCTCGCCGAGCTCGACGACCCGGTCACCCGGGCCGCCGTGACCGCCGAGCGTTCCCTGCTCGCCGCCCTGGAGGCCGGCTGTTCCGCTCCCGTGGCGGCGCTGGCCGACCTTTCCCCAAGCTCTCGGCTGTGTTCGAGCAGGGGAGGCCCCAAGGCTGACGAGCAGGCTGTCAACGAAATGCACCTGCGCGGTGTCGTCGGCACGGCCGACGGCAGCGCGACGGTGCAGCTGTCCACCACCGGGCACGTACCTGCCTCTCTTGACGACGAATCGGTCCCGCTCACCATGGGCCGGGAACTCGCCGCCGAGATGCTCGCAAAGGGTGCGGCCGGTCTTATGGGGGAGCGAGCACTTTGAACCCCACCGCCCCAAACCACTCCGCCTCCGGTCAGGTCACCTTCCTGGGTGCCGGGCCGGGAGACCCGGGACTGCTGACGTTGCGTGCTGTGGAGGCGCTGGCCTCCGCGGACGTACTCATCGCCGACCCGCAGGTCTTGGACGTCGTGCGCGTGCACGCACGCGCACAGGTGGACACACCACTCCAGGCGTCAGCTGACGAGGCGTCAATCCCCGCCGACGTCCCCACCCTTAGGGACACCGCCAATCTTGTCATGACGGCTGCCCGCGCGGGCAAGCGGGTCGTGCGCGCGGTGACCGGGGACCCCGGGCTCGACGGCTATGTCGCCGAGGAGATGCTGGCCTGCGCCGCCGAGGGGATCGTCTTCGAGGTGGTGCCCGGCGTGGCCGCCGCGGTCGGCGTACCCGCGTACGCCGGTGTGCCGCTGCGCGACGCCCAGGGCACCGACGTGCGCTTCATCGACGCCCGCAGCGCCGACGACCGCTGCTGGGCCGAGCTGGGCACCAGCGACGCCACCGCGGTGGTCTCCACCACCCTCGACTCGGTGGCCGCTGCCGCCGGCGAGCTGGTGGCCGCCGGACGCAAGCCGGACACCCCGCTGACCGTCACGGTCGCCGGCACCACCACCCGGCAGCGCACCTGGACGGCGACCCTCGGGTCCGTCGCCCAGGTGCTGAAGGCCGCCAAGGTGCTGCCGTCGCCGGACGGCGGCCAGCCGGTCATAGCCGTGGTCGGTGAGCGCAGCGCCGCAGCGCAGCGGGACCAGCTCTCGTGGTTCGAGAACAAGCCGCTGTTCGGCTGGCGGGTGCTCGTACCGCGGACCAAGGAGCAGGCCGCGTCGCTCTCCGACCAGCTCGTCGCGTACGGCGCGGTGCCGCACGAGGTGCCGACCATCGCCGTCGAACCGCCGCGCACCCCGCAGCAGATGGAGCGCGCGGTCAAGGGCCTGGTCACCGGCCGCTACGAATGGATCGCCTTCACCTCGGTCAACGCCGTCAAGGCCGTCCGGGAGAAGTTCGAGGAGTACGGCCTGGACGCCCGCGCGTTCGCCGGGATCAAGGTCGCCGCGGTCGGCGAGCAGACCGCCAAGGCGCTGGTCGCCTTCGGTGTGAAGCCGGACCTGGTGCCCAGCGGCGAGCAGTCCGCGGCCGGGCTGCTGGAGGACTGGCCGCCGTACGACCCGGTCTTCGACCCGATCGACCGGGTGTTCCTGCCGCGCGCCGACATCGCCACCGAGACCCTGGTGGCCGGGCTGATCGAGCTGGGCTGGGAGGTCGACGACGTCACCGCCTACCGGACCGTGCGCGCCTCGCCGCCGCCGGCCGAGACCCGTGAGGCGATCAAGGGCGGCGGCTTCGACGCGGTCCTGTTCACCTCGTCCTCGACCGTGCGGAACCTCGTCGGCATCGCCGGCAAGCCGCACAACGTGACCGTGATCGCCTGTATCGGCCCGGCCACCGCCAAGACCGCCGAGGAGCACGGGCTGCGCGTCGACGTGATGTCGCCCGAGCCGTCGGTGCACAAGCTGGCCGAGGCGCTCGCGGACTTCGGGGCGGCGCGCCGCGATGCCGCGATGGAGGCCGGGGACCCGGTCACCCGCCCCAGCGAGCGGCGGCCCGGCTCGCGCCGGCGGGCCCGTAGCTGAGCGGCAGCACGTACGGCTCTGAAGGGCGCCCCTTTCCGGGGCGCCCTTCCGCTTGTCCGCGGTGCCCGGCCCCGAGTGTTCCGCGGCCCGGCCGGCCGACGTCGAGTCGGCAAAGGCGGGTGCGGGGCGGGCGTAGCGTGGGCGGTATGACGAAGTACGGAAGCTTCCCGGGAGCGCGGCCACGACGGCTGCGCACCACCCCCGCCATGCGGCGGATGGTCGCGGAGTACCGCCTGCATCCGGCCGACCTCATCCTCCCGGCGTTCGTACGGGAGGGCATCGCCGAGCCGGTGCCCCTCGCCGCGATGCCGGGCGTCGTCCAGCACACCCGCGACACCCTGCGCAAGGCCGCCGTCGAGGCGGTCGAGGCCGGGGTCGCCGGAATCATGCTGTTCGGCGTGCCGGAGGACGCGCACAAGGACGCGGCCGGTACGGCGGGCACGGACCCCGACGGCATCCTCCAGCTCGCCATCCGGGACGTGCGGGCGGAGGTCGGCGACGACCTCGTCATCATGTCGGACCTGTGCCTGGACGAGTACACCGATCACGGGCACTGCGGGGTGCTGGACGCCGACGGGCGGGTCGACAACGACGCGACGCTGGACCGGTACGCCGAGATGGCCCAGGTCCAGGCCGACGCGGGCGTCCATGTCGTGGGTCCCAGCGGCATGATGGACGGTCAGGTCGGCGTCATCCGGGACGCGCTGGACCAGACCGGCCACGAGGACGTCTCGATCCTCGCCTACACGGTGAAGTACTCCTCGGCGTTCTACGGCCCGTTCCGCGAGGCGGTCGGCTCCTCGCTCAACGGCGATCGCAAGACCTACCAGCAGGACCCGGCCAACCTCCGCGAGTCGCTGCGCGAGCTGGCGCTCGACCTGGAGGAGGGCGCCGACATGGTGATGGTCAAGCCGGCGCTGCCCTACCTGGACGTGCTGGCGAAGATCGCGGACGAGGTGGACGTGCCGGTCGCGGCGTACCAGATCTCCGGTGAGTACGCGATGATCGAGGCCGCGGCGGAGAAGGGCTGGATCGACCGCGACAAGGCGATCCTGGAGGCCCTGACCGGCATCAAGCGGGCCGGCGCCAACATGATCCTCACGTACTGGGCGACGGAGGTCGCGCAGAAGCTGCGCTAGCAGGCCGCGGCCGACGACGGTTCCGCGACTGCGCCCGCACGCTCCGCAGGGGGTGTCAGGCGCAGTCGCGGACCGGGTTGTCGTGCGTGAGGACGCAGACGATGCGTTCCACGCGCTGCCCGCCGTACCGCTGGAGGAGCGCGGTGCGGAACTGCTTCCACTGGCGGCGGGACTCCGTGACGGCACCCTGCACCGCCCTGCCGAAGTTCCCCGCCACCCGGCCGCGTGCGGTGGCCGGAGCACCGGCAGTGCCGGAGACCGGGTCGATGGACCCTTCGTCCTTGTTGAGGTCGGCGTGCGTGATGCGCCGGGAACAGGCGCCGACCAGGAGCGAGAAGCAGCCCGTCGTCAGATTCCGCGGAATCGCCCACGGCTGCGGAGGCCGCGGCGCGGCGAGATCCAGCAGCGGTGAGGGCGCGGAGCGGCCCAGGCCCGGGGGATCGGCCGGGCTGACAGGGCGGGACGGGTCGGTGCGATCCGTCCAGTTGCTGTGCGCGTAGAAGTCCTGGACTCCGTGCAGGGCGCGGCCGAACCCCTCCACGGCCTCGCACTTGGCCCGGCCGCTCAGACCGAGTGCGAAGGTGCAGTCGCTCCGCAACTGCGTCTGCGAGGCCATGACGCGGCCCCGGGCGTCGAGCGTGCCGTCGGCCGCGGTGATGCCTTGCCCGAAGCGCGCTTGCAGGTGGGCGATACAGCTGCGCAGCGCCTCGGTGGCCTGCTGCCGGCTCCGCGGATAGCCCGTCGCGGCCAGATAGTCCGCGTTGTCGCAGTGCGCGGAGGAATCGAGGAACTCGTCCGAGTCCGGCGCGCCGACCGCGCCGAACGTCCCTCTGTGCCCCGCGAGTTGATCGATGGAGCGCGGCTCGAAGCAGGAGCCGTCCGAAGGCACCCCCGGAGCGCAGGCCAGCGCCGCCCGGGTGATCCGCTCGTGCTCCGCGTGCTGCCCGAACGCGTTGACCGTGCCGAAGGCGTCGGCGGGCCCGGCAGTCGCCATCAGCAGGGCGGGTGTGACCACAGCCGTCACCAAGAAGGCAGGCAGCCTGCGACTCGTCGTGTTACGCCCCCGCACGTGCAGCCCTCTTGGTTCCGTGATTCCCCATGCCCGCCCCGGGCCGACGTGCAAGTTTAAACGGCCTGGTCGGGAGGGTGTTCCGGAGTGTTCGGCGGGCGGGGGCGTACGTGGTGAACGCTGCCCGGGCCACCGGTGTCCGCGCGCGGTCAGCGGGACCTGCCGGGAGCGGCGTAGTCGGACTCGACGAGTATCGGAAGGGAGCCCGTCATGACTCTCATGAGCCAGGAGCGCGCGATGGCACCGCTGCGCAAGGCCGCCGAGGCCGCTGAGGAAGCCAGTGGCCTGCGACTCGCCGTCACGCGGCAGGCACGGCCTGTACGGAGAGGACGCCGAAGTCTCCGGGCTCGGGGTGAAGATCGCGACGGGAAGCCTGGCCCGTTACGCCTGACCTGGCCCGGCACGACGGAGCACGGCGGAAAAGGACGAGTCCCTCGCACCCGGGGTGCGAGGGACTCGTGCGTGCGGGCCCAGGGCTCCTGGGCCGCGTCCTTACAGCCGCTCGGGGGTGCGGATCCCCAGCAGGGCCATGCCCCGGTGCAGCGTGCGGGCCGTCAGGTCGCACAGGAAGAGGCGGTTCTCCACCTGCTCCGGGGTGTCCGCCTTCAGGACCGGGCACTGGTCGTAGAACGTCGTGTACAGCGACGCGAGCTGGTAGAGGTACGCGGCCAGCTTGTGCGGCGCGTACTCCGCCGCGGCCTCGGCGACCGTGTCGCCGAACGCGTCCACGTGCAGGCCCAGCGCCCGCTCCGCCGGGGCGAGTGCGAGCTCCGGGTGCGCGGCCGGCGCGGTCTCGCCGGCCTTGCGCAGGATCGACTGGATACGGGCGTACGCGTACTGGAGGTAGACGGACGTGTCGCCGTTGAGCGAGACCATCTGGTCCAGGTCGAACTTGTAGTCCCGGCTCGGCGACGTCGACAGGTCCGCGTACTTCACCGCGCCGATGCCGACCTGCGCGGCCCGCTCCTGGATCTCGTCCTCGGTGAGGTCCTGCGCCTTCTCGCGCACCACCTCGGCGGCGCGCTGCACCGCCTCGTCGAGCAGGTCCTCCAGCCGCACCGTCTCGCCGGCACGCGTCTTGAACGGCTTGCCGTCCGCGCCGAGGACCGTGCCGTAGCCCATGTTGTGGGCGGTGACCCGGTCGTTCAGCCAGCCTGCCCGGCGGGCCGTCTCGAAGACCATCCGGAAGTGCAGCGACTGGCGTACGTCCACGACGTACAGCAGCGTCGTCGCGTCCAGCTCGACGACGCGGTCGCGGATCGCCGACAGGTCGCTCGCCGCGTACCCGAATCCGCCGTCCGCCTTCTGCACGATCAGCGGGACCGGCTGGTCGTCCTTGCCCTTGATGTCGTCGAAGAAGACGACGAGCGCGCCCTCGGAGCGGACGGCGACGCCCGACTCCTCCAGCATCCGCGCCGTCTCGGCCATCATGTCGTTGTACGCGGACTCGCCGACGATCTCCTCGTCGCGGATCTCCATGTCCAGCTTCTCGAAGACCGAGTAGAAGTAGACCTTCGACTCGTCCACGAACCGCTGCCACAGGTCGAGCGTCTCCCGGTCGCCGGACTGGAGCGCGACGACCCGCTTGCGGGCCCGCTCCTTGAACTCCTCGTCGGAGTCGAAGACCGCGCGCGACGCCTTGTAGACCCGGTTCAGATTGCTCATCGCCTGCTCGCCGTCGGTGTCGGCGGCCGGGGCCAGCTGGTCCGGGTTCTCGATCAGGTACTGGATGAGCATGCCGAACTGCGTGCCCCAGTCGCCGATGTGGTGGCGGCCGATCGTCTTCTCGCCGGTGAAGTCCAGCATGTTGCGCAGCGCGTCGCCGATCACCGCCGACCGCAGGTGGCCGACGTGCATCTCCTTGGCGACGTTCGGCTGTGCGTAGTCGACGACGGTCGTGCCGGGGGCGTCCTTGCGCGGCACGCCCAGCCGGTCGTCGGCGGCGCGCGCGGCGAGGGTCTTGACGATCGCCTCGTCGGCGACGGTGATGTTGAGGAAACCGGGGCCGGAGACCTCGATCTCCTTGAGGAGGCCGTCGGCGCCGATCGCGTCGACGACCTTGCCGGCCAGCTCCCGCGGGTTGCCCTTCAGCTTCTTGGCCAGGGCGAGCATGCCGTTGGCCTGGAAGTCGGCCCGGTCGCTGCGTCGCAGGAGCGGGTCCGCGGCGCCGGCCTCCGGCAGGGCTGCCGAGAGGGCGTTGGCGACGCGTTGGTTGACCGTAGCTGCGAGGGAAGGGACCGAGGCCATGGAGAGAGCGCTCTCTTCTAGGAGGAGTCGTTGTCGGGGAAAGGGTTTGCCACCGAGTATCCCACGGCACTACCACTGAATTTCCGTCCGGCGGGTGTCTGGGACAATGGCTCTGTCAGGCTTGTGTCCGTCCGGGCTCATGGACGCCGTGTCGCGGCCCAGGGCCCGTCCGGTGGGCCAGGGGCGGACCCGGCCGTGACCCACCGGACAGGCCTCTGGCACCGCGGGGCCGGACGGCGCACCAGAGCGCAGCGGAAGAGCACCAGGAAGAGGAAGGGCCGATCGTGGCTCAGCAGAGCACCGAGACCGACTGGGTCTCCAGGTTCGCGGACGACGTCATTGCCGAGGCGGAGCGCCGCGCCCCCGGCAAACCGGTCGTCGTCGCCTCCGGCCTGAGCCCCTCCGGCCCGATCCACCTGGGCAACCTCCGCGAGGTCATGACCCCGCACCTGGTCGCGGACGAGATCCGCCGCCGCGGCCGGGAGTGCGTCCACGTCCTCAGCTGGGACGACTTCGACCGCTACCGCAAGGTCCCGGCCGGCATCGACCCGTCCTGGGCGGAGCACATCGGCAAGCCGCTGACCTCCGTGCCGGCCCCGCCCGGCAGCCCGTACGGCAGCTGGGCCGAGCACTTCAAGGCGGCCATGGAGGAGGCCCTGGCGGAGCTGGGGATCGAGTACCGCGGCATCAGCCAGACCGAGATGTACACCTCCGGCGCCTACCGCGAGCAGGTGCTGCACGCGATGAGGCACCGCGCCGAGATCGACGCCGTCCTGGGCCGCTACCGCACCAAGGACAAGGCCACCGGCAAGCCGAAGAAGCAGCAGCAGAAGCCGGACGCCGCCATGGACGCGGCCGAGCTGGAGGCCGCCGAGGGCTCCGGTGCGGCCGGCGAGGACGACGGCAGCGCGGGCGGCGCGGGCTACTACCCGTACAAGCCGTACTGCACGGTCTGCGAGAAGGACCTGACCACGGTCACCTCGTACGACGACGAGACCACCGAGCTGGCCTACGAGTGCACCGCCTGCGACCACTCCGAGACCGTGGTGCTGCGCGAGTTCGACCACGGCAAGCTGGTGTGGAAGGTCGACTGGCCGATGCGCTGGGCCTATGAGGGCGTGGTCTTCGAGCCGTCCGGTGTCGACCACTCCTCGCCCGGCTCGTCGTTCGTCGTCGGCGGTCAGATCGTCCGCGAGGTGTTCGGCGCCGACCAGCCGATCGGCCCGATGTACGCCTTCGTCGGCATCAGCGGCATGGCCAAGATGTCGTCGTCCAAGGGCGGGGTGCCCACCCCGGGCGACGCGCTGAAGATCATGGAGGCGCCGCTGCTGCGCTGGCTGTACGCCCGCCGCAAGCCCAACCAGTCCTTCAAGATCGCCTTCGACCAGGAGATCCAGCGGCTCTACGACGAGTGGGACAAGCTGGCGGCCAAGGTCGCGGAGGGCACCGCGCAGCCCGCGGACGCCGCGGCCTACACCCGGGCCGTCGGCACCGCCGCCGGCGAACTGCCCCGCACGCCGCGCCCGCTGCCGTACCGCACGCTGGCGTCCGTCATGGACATCACCGCGGGCCATGACGAGCAGACCCTGCGCATCCTGAGCGAACTCGACCCGGAGAACCCGGTCACGTCCCTGGACGAGACCCGGCCGCGGCTCGACAAGGCCGAGAACTGGATCACCACCCAGGTCCCGGCCGACCAGCGCACCATCGTCCGCGACGAGCCCGACGAGGAACTGCTCGCCACCCTGGACGAGCAGGCCCGCGGCTCGCTGCGGCTGCTGCTCGACGGGCTGGACGACCACTGGTCGCTGGACGGTCTGACCACCCTCGTCTACGGCGTCCCGAAGGTCCAGGCGGGCCTCACGCCGGACGCCAAGCCGACCCCGGAGCTGAAGGCCGCCCAGCGCGCGTTCTTCGCCCTGCTCTACAACCTCCTGGTCGGCCGCGACACCGGGCCGCGGCTGCCCACGCTGCTGCTCGCGGTGGGCGCCGACCGGGTGCGGAAGCTGCTGGGCGGCTGAGCGCGCGGCG